>NZ_SRLB01000049.1 GCF_004745635.1 Methylobacterium nonmethylotrophicum
ACTCCGGCCGCTGCGCGATCCCGCCCTTCACGACGACGGCTGAAACTGACTCTCTGCTCCGCTGCTACCCAGGGTCCTGCTCGACGGCGCGCGCCAGGAGGCTCCGGCCTTCCATCCAGCCGACTGCGCCGGCCTGTTCGCCGCCGCGGCGCGGCCGGACCAGACCGATGACGAAGACGAGGTGGCTACAGGTCCTGCTCTCGCTCGCGCCTGCGCGGCACTGCTGCGCAGGCGCGACGCGACGCCCCGGGCGGCCGATCCCGACGCTTGCAGCAGCTACGTGTCGACCCTCGATCCCGGCACGCTGCGTCGTGCGGCGACCGGGTCGGGAGACCGGGCGCCTGATGGGCCGAGCATCGCTGGTGGCGTCGGCGGCAAAGGCGGGCGCGCCGGGAGCGGCGGTCCGGGAGCCGGCGCCGGGGGCGCGGGCGGAGCTGGGGTAGGCGGGACGGGCGGAGCCGGAGGACCTGGCGGCTCCGTGCGCTGAGCGCATTGCGGGCCGAGAACAGGCGAGCGCTCGGCGTGCGACACAGCACGGAGGCACCTCGCTTCCCCTGGCAAAGTGCAGATCAACAGATCACATCGTATGACAGGAGATGACGATGATCAAGACCCAGATCAAGCCGACCCAGTCGACCCTGACCACGCAGGCTGCCCTGTCCGACGCCGATCTCGACGCCGTGAACGGCGGTTTGAACCCGCAGCCGCTGCCGCCCAAGGAGATGTTCAAACTTTCTAGTCTGTCAGCCCTGAAGGTGCAGCCCGTCTTCACTCTTCCAAGCCTCTTCAGGTTCTGAGCATCCTAGCACATCGCATTAGCTTGGGCCTGCCCGGTTCGCCGCGGCGGGCCCTTCGCGTCGAGTTTTGGCCAGTTGGTCACCGACGCGCCCTCACAGCGAGTTGCTGGGCTCGTATCCGTCGAGCCGCCCGTCGCAGCCTCATGACCGCGATGAGGCTGCAGGCGAGTACGAGGCCGGAGGTGAGGATGAGGTAGGTCAGGACGCTCATCCGACCGGCGCCAGCAGGATTGCAGTCCTTACTGCGGTGCGCCGCTGCCCAGGCGAGCCATCCTCCCGCGCCAGCACCTCCGTGCTGTAGGCGTTCGCCAGGACAGCCGCGGCGACGTCGAGGCGCCCCTTCCCGACCTCTAGCACGGCCGGCTTCGATGGGTCGGCGAGGTAGGCCGCGATCGCCGCATCGAGGGCATCGTCGGTGAGAAGCTTCTGCTTATAGGCATCGCCGCCGGTCATCGCTTGAACTCCCACACCGGCACCATGCCCGGCATCTTCACCGGCTCGCGCCGGTAAGCCGTGCCTTTGCCGAGCTTGATGAACTCGGCCGTCACCTCGTGCACGTCGAGGGTGAGCGGGATCAGGATCCCGCAGAAGTCGCCGCGGAGGGTGCCGAGCTTCGGGCCCACGCCGAAGAGGCGCAGCGTGTCCCACCCCGCCGCATGGGCCTGCATGCCCCACCGCTCCACGAACTCGCCGCAGCGCCAGTGCGTCTCGGCCCATTCATCGAGGCGGAGGCCGGGACAGGGCAGCACGCCGGGCGACAGGCTGGCGAGTCCGCGGGACCATTCGAGGACGGCGGGCGGGAGGGGGTTCATAGGGCGACGTATCCCGCGCGCCGTGTCGCCGCAAACCCTGCCAGAGTTTGACGAACCGTTGCGGTTCATGCCGAATGGCAGCTTGGGCGCCTCGCATCCCGCGAGTCGCTGAGGAGACCACCGCCGCAGCAGTGAGACCCTAGAACGCCAAACGGCCCCACTCCTTGCCGGGAGGGGGCCGTGGCGCCGCCGAAGCGGGCATATCGGGTCCATTACGCCCCCGATATCGCCAGAGCCTCCTTCGGGAGTCAAGCTTGAACCTCGGTTCAGGCAACGGTGGTGGCTTGCCTAGTGAACGGAGCGCTTGCCGGCGCCTCCGATCGATCTGCCGCGGCCCGAGAGGGCCGAACGATGACGTGTGCCCGTGTGCGGGGTGGGGGCGAAATGCCCGTCCCGAGGGGAGTTGACGAACTGCGCCAGGGATCTGGGGCGGTCGCGAAGGCCGCTCACCCAAATGGGGTAGCGCGACGCAGTACGTCGCCCTGGTGCCCCGATAGCGCCGGCCCGTACCGGCTGCCGGGCGGGATCCGCGATCAGCTCACGGCCGCGCTGGCGGGGTTCAGGAACCGGGATGCGGCCTTCGCCCTGGCGACGTGGCTCGCGCGGTTCTGGAGCGCCCCCAGGAAGCTCCTGTACGCCTTCCCGGTCGACCGCCGCGCCATCGCCGGCCGCGAGGATCTGGGACTGACCGAAGCCCGGGTGCGCGGCGCCCTCGCTGCTCTCGAGGAGATCGGGTTCCTGGCCCGGTACGAGCCCGATCCAGGGAAGCGATACCAGCGCACGGCCAAGGGGCTGCACCGGCGCCCCCTGCTGTTCCGGTTCGGCGAGGAGTACGCCGTCGCCTTCACGGCAGCGAATGCGCGGGCCCAGGCGGCCCGTGGAGCGCCTGCACCGGCCAGACGGCCAATCCCGCGTCCCGAGCCCCAACGGGCGCCAGCGGCCAACGTCGTGGCTCCTGTGCGTCCCGCCATCTTGCCTGGGCGTCCCACGATCGTCCCGGCATCCCAACTCGCCCAAAAACAAGCCATAGGCGGAAGCCGGGTGATTATGGGTGAGGAGCGGAGGGCAGAATCGAGCTCGCCTCTTGAAGCAGCTCTGGCACGGCTCGGGCGGGGGCTAGGCCTGTGAGGACAGAGGCCAGAGGGGCCGTTGCGAAGCTGCCGAGGGGCAGGGTCGCAGGAGTGGCCGTGGGGCGCCGAAATCCGCACGGGCCGGCGCGGCGGCGGGGTCATCGTGCGTAAGCATGGGCCGCCTCATCCATCCAGCAGGCCGGGGAAATGCTCCTGGACAGGCTCGGCCACATCTCACCACGCGTGCAGCCCGAGCGGGGCGGCGGCATTGCCCAACGCGGATTCAAGAGCCCGCGGCCTACCCACCACCGCGCTTCGGTCGACCGGCGTGTCCCTCAGCAGCAGAGCGTAGAGCTCGACGCATTCCTCAGTCTCTGGCAGTACCCTGCATCGCAACGGCCCACTCGGCCGCATGCGTAGGCTGGTCAGGATCGGGCAAGGGCGGCATTCCTCGTCGGTGGAGCGGGGGCGTCAGATAACGGGTCACCAGCTGCCCACTCCTCCGATCCAGACGGTGAGCAGCGTGGTGCCGGTCCATTAGGTCAAGATCACCCAGATCAGATTGACCGTACGAGGAGGTTCTCGCGGCCCTTTGCAGACCGTGGCCACCACCCATAGGCTACAAAGATCAAATCACTTATCAAATATGATAGTTTTTCGGACTGAGGTCCGGCAGAAGTTGTACGATCGCGAGCTTCGATCAACCGGCATGCGCGCGAGTGAGAGCATGCGCTCCCGCCGTCTCTCGATAGGGGCCGTAATGCCGAGATATTTCTTTCACGTCTTTGATAGTGATGCTTGCCATGACCACGAAGGGAAGGAGCTTCCAAACTGGCAAGCTGCTCAAGTCGTTGCAATTTTACACATGGGCACAATCTTGCAGAATAATGCCGCTGAAATCTCTGTTGGCGATGATTGGCATATGGACGTGATGAACGAAACAGGTATTTTGCTTTTCCGGCTCGATTTTAGCATCGTTAGATCTGCAATTTTAGATCAAATTAGCAATAAATACATCTATCTAGACTCAAATAACAAAGATTTATGATGATAAAATATTTTGCTCATGGCCTGAAAGTACAACAAGATGCTTTCAAATTGCTGCGGGCAGGTATGAGCAGCGCGCGTCATGCCCGCCTTCTCACCAGCCCTTCGCACGGCAGCTCGACGCTGTGGCCTACATGGAGCTGGTACGGGCGAACGCGTAGGGCGAGCTCACTGCGCTCGAGCGTGGGATGCACGCGCTCCGGTCAGGCATGGACGTGAAGGCGTATGCCGAGAGCGTCGGGCGGGCGCGGACGAGCGTCAGCAACGAGGTTCTGGCCGCTCGGGTGGCAGATGTCGTGACCAACGTTGGTCACGACCTCACCGGGATGTTCGTTCAACTGCGCAAGATCCACGCCGCCCCTCGCTGGCTCTGGCCCGCCCTCGTCGAGCGCCTGGTGACCGAGGGCCTTACGGTCGAGGCGACCCGCAAGCTCGTCGCTGACCTGAAAGACGTCGTGGCCCCGCCATCGTGGGCGGGAGCCGACGCCTTACCGCGCTCCTGAACGAATTTCTCTGCGCCCACTACCGAAATCTCGAAGTGTGTGGAGACAACGCGAATTTATTTGCATGTTGTTGGATTGTTCCGATTGCCGTAATTTCAAAATGGGCGCATCAAGATTTGCTGAGTGATTGGAGCTAAAATGTATGAATCGACCTCTACCATATCTCATCTGATCGTGGTGACCAGCGATATCGTTGGCGCCTACGTCTCAAATAACAGCGTTCAGATGGCAGAGCTGCCTGGCCTGATTGCTTCCGTGCACGCGACGCTGAGCAGCGCCGGAATACGGCCTGCCGAACCGGTCGCGGACCACAAGGTCACCGCAGCCCAAATCCGGAAGTCGATCGTGCCGGATGCCATCATCAGCTTCCTTGATGGCAAGCCGTACAAGACGTTGAAGCGGCACCTCACCACCCATGGAATGACCCCCGATGAGTATCGTGAGAAGTTCGGGCTCGGCCTTGACTATCCGATGACTTCGGCGAGTTATTCAGCGCAGCGCTCGGAACTGGCCAAGAGCCTCGGCTTTGGGCAACGGCGGCGCGAGGCTTTGGCTGCAAGGAAGGCTGAGGCTGAGGCGAAGGCAACCATACCTGCCCGCCGCGGCCGCCCGACGAAGGCCGAAGCCGTCACGGCGGAGTGACGTGGGCCCCGTGCGGCTCTGGCGGCGACAGGGCGCCCGGCGCGCCCTGTCTCTTCGGGGTGCGCTCCTGGTCCTGGTGGGCGCAGCGATCGCGCTCGCCGGCATCCTCTTCGCCTCAGCGGATCTGGTGCTCGCCTGGCTCAGGTAGGGTGCTGCGCTGAAATCAGGGCGTCGGAAGCGCGGATCTAACTACTATCTGATGTTTCCGATTATCGTTTGCGTGGTCTTGTTCATAGACGACATAATATTCGAAGTCATCTGGACCAACATTTGTCGCTGTGAGAGCGCCTGCTGCAATTGAAGCATATGAATTTGGTTGTCTGCGCCGCCGGTCACCTGATCAAGCTCGCGGTCGTCCAGTGCGTCAGACGAATGAGGATCGGTGTTGCTGGTCATCGCCGCCTCCTATTGATTGACCCCTCAGGTAGCACTCCAGGCAGCGCCCGGTCGTGCGCAGCAACACTCCGCCAGTTCATCAGCCCGGCCGGTCGCGCTCGCTCGCGTGGAGGGGATCATCCCTCCACCGCAGCCGCCTGGGGCGCCTCGCTGTCGCCCACCCGCCAGTTCGGATCCCGGGGGACCAGGACGCGCTTGTGCGGGGCCCGCTTGACCTTCGGCCGGATTTGCTCGGGAACCCGTCCAGGAGCAGCCGGGCGCTTGGTCGACAGGCGGGCGGAGAAGGGGCTGAACCAACGATTCGTCGGCTTGGTCATTTGCTCGCGCTCCCTCAGATCCAGTCATCGTCGCCGCCCCGCGCCCGGGGCATCGAGACCCCGACGTCGGCCTTCACCGGACCGCCCCCGACCGCGCTCATTCTCCGGGTGCGCGCCTGCAGCCCGGGTGAGGACACCGGGCGTGAGGGATGCGCATCGCATTTCCGTCCCGTGAATGTACCGTGGAGTGGGGTGCCGGTGTGGTGCCAACCCACGCAAACGTCTCCTGCACGCTCAACTCCGCCTCGCTGCTCCTGATCGTGCTGCGCAACCTCCTCGACGGTCCGGACCGCGACCTTCCCGAGGAGCTGCGCATCGCCGCCGGCGAGGTGGTGCGGCAGACCGAGAGGCTGGTGCTGGACGCGATGGAGGAGACCGATACCCTGGACTTCAAAGGCGCGGTCGGAGGAGAAGCAGAGGCCCGCCTCATAGGCAGGCGGGCTCATAAGCGTTACGTTCCGAAAACGAACGCCGGAACGTAACGCTTATGTCCAGAGGCTTGGGTCGTGTGGAGCGAGCCATTCTCGAGTTCCTAGAGGCGCAGAAACTCGGGCAGGACACCTTCACAATTGCCGCTGTCGCCTTCGTGAAGCAGCCTGACGAGGATGGCCGGATCCTGCTGTCCGACGCCGAGTTGGCCGCCACTCGTCGGGCGCTCGCGAAGCTGAAGCGGGTCGGCAAAGCATATGACCTCGGCCGTACCTACCAAGACGGTCGTCGTCGCTGGGGCAACGAGCGGATCGGCCTGCGTGCCACGATCCGCAGGATGCAGATGGAGAACGTCACGGATCCTCGGTTCCGGGATCATGCGACCATGGTGGTCCGCACGCATGAGATGCTGCCGCTCATCAGGCGAGCCCGTGAATTAGGGGTCGACTTGTCATGACGGAAGCAGGACGGAGGTGATGATGTCGATCAATGATCTCGTAGACAACTTAGAGGCAGTCGCCCCGGGAAGCTGCATTTAAATCTGGAGCCGTCGAGGCATGCCCCCGGCATTTGGACGTGATGATCTACAAAGGGGATCCGGACGCGGATCGACATGCCTACGCGTTAGCGACGAATTCCTGGAAGGCTCAGGGTAAAGTGCTCGATCGCGAAGACGTTGTTGATGCGGTAAAGAGCGTCTTCGACATGGCCGCAGATGGCGAGTGTCCCCAGTGCGCCCATCAGATGGCAGACGACTGAATACAAGGCACCGCGGATCTGACGGGCTTCGTGGACCTGCTTGCGGGTCAGGCCAAGGTCTGCGACGGTTGCCGGCAAAGCGTTCCCGTCCGGAACGCTTTTCGGACGGCCGCCCTCGGGACCAGCGACCTCGCCCCGCTCCTGCGCCGCGTCGTACTCGTCGGCGAGCCGGCGCTTGGCGAGCGCCTCGATCTCGACGGCATCGGCGGGCTCCTCGCCGCGGCAGAGGATGGATCAGGAGCGCGCCGTGCCGTCGTCCTGGCGTGAGGGTACAGTTCGGTCCTCTTGTAGTCGCCTCAGGTCCTCCCTCAAGTCGCGACCTCGAAGGGACAGGAACTCGCTGACGCTCCGGACAAATTTGGCTTCCGATTGACGAAGCTGCGCATCGTCAATCGCGGCCTGGACACGTTCAAACAGCGGGTCGGGCTGGGGATCGGTCGATGTAGCGCTCATGACCGCGAAATTAGTTTATAATATGGGTTAACGCCAGCCACGCGGTGATGCGTACCTATTGAGCGTAGCCGGATCGAGGAAGCCAACTGCGCCTGGGTCGATCCGCGAAAGCCGCTGCTACAACCGCAAACACCCAGCAGCGGGCCACAGCGTTAGAGTGGCCGCGCCGCGCATGTCAGCGCGAGGAGAGCTGTGAGGGCGAGGTAGGCCGGGACCCTCACCCGATTGCGGCCAGCAGGATCGCCGTTCGCACCGCCTGCCGCTTCTGCATCGGCGTCGCGTCCGCTCGGGCTAGGACCTCGATCGTGTAGGGCTGAGCCAGTACCGCGGCGATCACGTCGATGCGCCTGCCGTCGACCGTGACCGTGGTCGGCGCAGCACGATTGGTCAGGTAGGCCGAGACGGCAGCATCGATCTCCTCGGCCGGGATGAGCTTCGGCTTGTACGCGTCACCACCGATCATCGCACGAACTCCCACACCGGTACCATGCTCGGTAACCCGGCCTCCCACGCAAGCGCCTGATTGGAAGCGGGCCGGACCCGGGATCGGGGGATCGCGAGCCCGGCCCGCCGCCCGCCGGGAGAGGGAAGCCACCAGCAGGCGCACGCAGTCTAGCGCAGATCAGGCAAGCCGCCGCAAGGCCTCGTGGGAGGCAGTTAGACTGCCTCTCAACTGCGGCCGCCACCGAGCCGCGCGCGAGCACTTCCGAGGACTTCCGGGAGGGGCCGATTTCGGTTCCATAAAGCCACTTGTGCGAACCGCCGCGCCCTCGCGCGGGCGCGTGGAGAGGACACCGTCGGCGCCAGCCATCAATCCGGTGGCCATCCGGCAGGCTCCCATCCGATCCCTGCCGGATCTTAACCGCATGGCAGGGAGCCATCCGGAAGATATCCTCCGGATCTGCATCGCATACCGGGGGTGATTCGATGATCACGGTTGTGGGCGGGACGAAGGGCGGGTCGGGCAAGAGCACCGTCGCCACCAATCTCGCCATCATGCTCGCGGGCGCCGGCCGGGACGTCCTATTGGTCGACGCCGACGACCAGGAGACGTCGACCGACTTCACCAACCTCCGGGAGGCCAACCGGCCCGGCGGCGCCGGCTACACGTGCGTGGCGCTGACGGGGGCGGCGGTGCGGACCGGCGTCCAGCGCCTCGCCCCGAAGCACGAGCACGTCGTGATCGACACCGGCGGGCGCGACACCATCAGCCAGCGGGCGGCGCTGTCGATCTGCGACATCTACCTCGTGCCGTTCGCGCCGCGATCGTTCGACGTCTGGACCCTCGACAAGGTGGCCGAGCTGGTCGAGGAGGCCCGGACCATCAACCCGGACCTGAAGGCCTTCGCCTTCATCAACCGCGCCGATCCGCGCGGGAGCGAGAACGCCGAGGCGGCCGAGATGCTGAAGAGCAAGCCGGCCTTCACGTTCATCCCGACGACCCTCGGCACCCGCAAGGCCTTCGGCGCAGCCGCCGCGACCGGCCTCGGCGTGGTCGAGCTGCGACCGCAGGACCCCAAGGCGACCGAGGAGATCCAGGCCCTCTACGGATATCTCTTCGATACCGCCAAGACCTCTTCCACCAATCCTGCGGGAGTCTGATCGTGGCCCTGTCCTCCAAGCCGACGCGGCCGGCGCCCAAGCCCGCGGATCCGGTCGAGGCCTTCATCAACAAGGGTGGTTCGGTGCCGGCCGCCGAGCCCGCGGCTGATTCGGATGCGGGGAAGCCTGCCAAGGCCCCTCAGCACCCACTCAAGTTCCCGCACGACAGCGACCTGTTCGAGCGCGTCGAGCGCGCTCGACGTGCCACCGTCGTCCGGCTGCCGCGGAACACGTGGATCCTTCAGGCGATCGCCGAGAAGCTGGAGCGCGATGGGCACTAGAGATCAAGAGGATATCCGCCGCATGTCGATTGGATGCGGCGGAGCCATCTCGACGATGCCTTCCGGAAGCCCATTCGATGCCGTCGCGGCTCGAGGGCGCCTATGCGCGCCCTCGCAAGCTCCGGTTGACACGCCGGGCGGCAGAGCCTCGAATGGTTAAGTTCGCACCCCATGGGGGGTGAGGAGGTAGGCCAGAAACACGAAACCCGCCCTCTGGTGAGAGAGCGGGTCACATGCACGGCTCTGGGAGAACCATCGGTGTCTGCAACTCCGATCCTCTCCCAATGAGCCGGGTCCCGTCAAGCCAGAAGTGGGGACTTCTGGCGACGGCGAAGCCATGCCTTGTGGCTAGGACGGCCCCAGACGGCGGGTGATTCGGAAGGGATCACCATGTCGACCGGATACCGCCTACCGCGCGCCGTCGCGGACAGGCTTGAGACGGCCCTGAGCGGCCGAAAGAACGCGCCGGCCTGCCTCGCCCTAGCGCACTTCCTCGCGCGCTTCTGGAGCAGCCCCAGGCGGCTCCTGTGCGCGTTCCCGATAGACCGGCGCGCGCTGGCCGAGCACGAAGGCCTTGGCCTCACAGAAGCCCGTGTGCGGGGCGCCCTCGCGGTCCTCGTCGAGGTCGGCTTCCTCGCCCGCTACGAACCCGATCCCGGCAAGCGGTATCAGCGCACTGAAGGCGGCCTTCAGCGCAGGGCGATCCTGCACCGCTTCGGTGAGGAATACGGGGTCGAGTTCGGCAAGGCCAACGCGCGGGCTCAGGCGGCCCGTGGAGCCCCTGCGTTAGCAAGACGGCCGATCCCGCGTCCTGAGCCCCAACGGGCGCCAGCGGCCAATCTCGCGGCGCCTCTGCGTCCCGCCATCTTGCCTGAGCGTCCCAGAACCGTCTCAGCGTCTCAACTCGCCCAAAAGCAAAACTCCCCGGGTAGGGGGGTGGTTATGGGTGAGGACCGTGGAGCCTCGGCTCTTGAGGATGCGATAGAGAGACTGCGTCGGGGGATCGGCCTGTGAACGGCAGGGCTACGGAACCGCCGCAAGCTCTGCCGAGGGGCAGGGTCGCGAGTCCGCAGTGGATCACGAGAAAGGGCAGCGCATGAGCACGAATCAGACAGGCGACCATCTCGACCTGATCGCGCAGCTCGCCGTGGAGCTAGCCTACGAGGTGTCGGCCGAGCACGCACCCGATCGCCTCGGCGAGCCAGACCCGCGTTATGAAATGCTCGACAGAGCATGGACCATGCTGATGCAAAGCGCCCGGCACGTCCCTGTCGCGGTGGACGAGATCCTAGAGATGGCACTTGCGCAGGGTGGCTACCACCCCTAGGCGTCCGGTAGGCCCGAGATGTCATCACACAGCAGCAAATATTGATCGGTCACTCCATCGAGTTCTTCTCTCATTTTAGCTGCATTGTATCGATGAAACTCTGATAACGTGTATAGCATGCCAGCATCATCAACGTTTCCATGAAGCCGAAACTTCAGAGATAGTTCTGCAATATTTTCTGCTAATGATTCATCGGCGATAATACCACTACAGATTGTGCGCATCATCTCAAGCATGGCGATGCGCACGGAGGTAATCCTTGGTCAAAAATCTCTCACGCTAATCAGTAGCACACTAAATATCACGTCCGGCCATGCAAGCGTTAGATGGGGGTGATGCGGCAGGGTCGACAACGCCCTGAGTTAGTCCTCAAGCGCTTCGAGCAGGTCTGGACGGACCGGAAGTAAGGGCGGCGGAACGGGCCCGTGCTGCGCCCGCAGCCATGTCGCAGCGGCTGTCAGGCCGCTGCGGTCGAGGCGACGTGCTATCTCGGGATCACCCTGCCGCTGCGCGCGAGCGCTCAAGCTGGCAAAGCGTACCAGGAGGCGTTGCGCTCCGTCGTCGACTATCGCGGCCAGCGCTGGAGGAGCGGCGGCTGGCAACGGCATTGCGCCCTCGACCAAGCGATCGAGGTTGGGCTCGAACATGGAAGCGGGCTCCGCGAATCAGCGAAACAGCCAAGTTGTACCAACTCGAAGGGCGGGCTTAGAAGCTGGAACTTCGGCAGCGGGAACGAGGCATGACCGACAGCCCAATCACCTGGTGCCACACCCGGCCCGAGGGTGGCCCGGACTTCGTCGCTGGCCTCACCCCCTCGGCTTGGGCTCGGCCTTGCGTGCGTGAGGGATCGAGACCTCGTGCATCAGGTCGCCGATCAACGTGACGAGCACGGGCATTTCGATCCCGGCATCCTTCAGGGACCCTGTCTGTCCGAGGGATGCTTGCGGTGCTGCAATCGCCACGCAACCGCCCTGGTCTACCTCTCAGGGCATGAGACGCCGCAACCAGCGCCGGGCCCACGATGAGCAGGGCCGAGAGATCGCCCGCTCCCACTGTGGAGGTCGAAATAGAAGCGCGACATTCTGGTACTTCTGAGCGCTGGATCTCGGCCATAATGACCCATGCGGCCAGGGTTGGTACCGAATTACCACCGGGAAGCCTTCATATAGGGTAGAGGAGAGGGGCAGGTGCCCGCACGGACATGCTGCCGGCTTCAGCTGGAAAAGTGATGTCAATCACCCATGACGATGCCTGGATCTCGGGACCCGACCCTCACTCAAGCGTAAAGCGGGTCTACAGCGACGGTAAAATGCTCGGCCGCGTGCGTTGCTGGCGAACGGAAGATCCGGGCGATCTGACAGGCGAATGGTTCACGGTTGAGCGATGGAAGAGTGGCTTGTACGTCCCCTTGGAAGGCATGCACGAGGACTTCCAGGAAGCTCTTGATCGTGTCGCGCGCTATGGCGCGGCGCAATGAGCGCCATTACCTCCGTCGCGGACACAGCAGCCCTCGTCCTTACTTGCGTACCCGTCGCGATCCTGCTGCTACGGCGATCGTCTCGACGATTGAAGTCTCGGCAGCTCGCAATGAGGGCGCGCCGGTGACCCACGCGTCATAGGACGGGACGTGCCGTGCCAGATCGGCAAGCCTGATTGAGGTAGGCTCATCTCCACCGGTGGCTGTCGACGAGATCCTCGAACTGGCGCTCGCCCAGGGCGGCTACAAACCATGAGCAAAGCACGCCGTTCGTATCGCAGGTGCGCTTGCACACACCATTGCAGGTGGCCGAAGCCTACATAGGACATGCCCATCACGGGCGTTTCCTCCCTAGACTTCGGCCGCTCGCAAGGGCGGCCTTTTGTTTTCGGGCTATGCTGTCCGAGCCTCAGGGTATCTGAAGGGCGCCAAAGGGCAGGATCCCCGCCCCGACCGCAGCCCGCGGCACGATCCCAGCCGGCACCTCCGGCAGCGGCGGGCGAACCCGCGGCGCCCCGCCCTCGAACGACCGGGAGGCCCGGACGCCGTTCAGTCCACCCTCAAGGATCCGCTGCCCAACCCGCGCCCCATAGGCCGCTACGCCGCCACCCGGCCCGCCGACCTTGAGGCCGATCGCGCCCGAGATCAGGTTCATCACGGCCGAGGCCAGCACCGACGATCGCCCGCCGTCTGGTAGCCGCGAGCCGGACGGAACGTGCGTCGCCCGCACGGCGTCGGCATATCGAGACATCAAGGACAGCTCCTCGCCCGTGAACATCTGGCGGGCCAGCCCCGAGCCCTCGCCGTTGATGAAGGCCCGGATGCGCTCCGCCTCCTTCGACGCCGGCATTCGGGTCGCCTCGCCATGCCCGACTAGGCGTAGCCATGCTGCCTGCCGCAGGTTGGTCCACTCGGCGCTGTCAGGGCCGAACGCCCGCTTGAGCGTCTTGGCATACTCCGCAGACCCGATCCTCGATCCCGGCACCCCCGAGCCGAACAGGCCACTCGCGACGGCGTTCGGATCGAACCCCGAGCGAGCCAGATCCTCCACCCATCCCGGGAGAGAGGTGCGCTCCGCCTCGGCCTGCGCGAGGCCGCGCCGATAAACATCGAGCCCGGCCCGCTGCTCCGGTGTCAGCACCCGGTTGGCGAGCGTGCGACCCTCGCCGGTGAGCAGATGGTCGAGGCGGGCGCCGATGTCGCCGCCGCGGCCCTCGATGGCTTTCGAAATCAAGCCCTGCTGCACCGCCCGCCACCCCGGGCTGTCCTCGCCCAGGACGTTCCGCATCCGCTCCGCCATGCGCACGGACAGGCCGGTGTTGCCCGCTCGCGAGCCGCCGAACAACATCGAGGCGACCTCGCCCGGCTGCGCGTCGCGCTCCACGATCCGCTGCACCGCCCGGCCTACGTCATCGCCGGGCCCGTTCGGCTTGAACGTCCGCTGATAGTCCGAGAACAGCCCCCGCGCCTTCTGCATCGCCTGGAAGGGCTCGGAGGAGCCGCCAGGAAGGGCAGCGCTGGTAGCCGGGGCAGCAGCACCCTCGACCGGGAACGGCGCCGCCTCCGGGGCCGTAGGACGAGCAGTCGCGCCACCAGCCGGGCGGCTCATCACTGCCTGCTCGTACGCGGTGGCTGCGTCGTCGACTTGGCCGAGCATCATGCTCTCGGCCGCGTCCCGCAGGGCAGCCGGATCGAGATCCCGGGCGCGCAGGCCCGACGCCTCAAGCTCCATCTGCGCCCGCTGCGCGTACTCCCCGACGCGCTCCGCATAGGCCGCATCGGCATCGGCTGCCCGGCTGCCGCGATCCAGGTTGGCCGCCCGCTGCGCATCTGAGGCCCGATAGACTGGCTCCCCGGCCCGCTCGCGCCGGATCGCATCCATCAGCTCGTTCGTGATGTTGCGGGCGTAGCCGCCATCGGCATCCGGAGGAAGAAATCCCTCCTCGATCAAGGGCACCCGCAGCTCGTCGAGGGGCCGACCGTTCATACGGGCGAGCGGTCCCGTCTGGGTCATCACCCGGTGCAGATCCGCCGCCCTGGTGTCGCCGGTCAGCCGGATCCCGCCCTGCTTGGCGAGGTACTGGATCAGGCTCTCGGGACCACGATCGCGCGTCGCAGAACCCGGGAACGGGATCACGGTAGCGTCGGTGGCGGGCAGGCCCGGGAAGTCGTCTGCCACTCCCCCAGCCCGAGGAGCGGCCTGCCGCGGGCCGAACAGCCCCGCCTCAAGCGCAGCCTGGGTGTGGTTGTCGAACTCCTCCAGGATCTTGCCCATCGCGCGCCGGTCGGTGGCGTTCGCGCCCGTGCCGGAGCGGTAGGCCACCAGCCGCTTGCGCACTTGGTCGAGCTGCTGGAGGTTCGGCCCGGTCCCGGGCTCGGCACCGAACAGGCCTGGCAGGTTGTCGAGGTCCGCGAGGGCACGGTGCGCGGCCGGCGTCAGCATCGGATCGATCGGAACGTCGGCTCCAAGCCCACGCTGCACCCGGGCGCCCATGCGGTCGAGGGCGCCGGGGGCAAACTCACCCTCAATGCGCGCCACGTCGTCATAGGCAGCCCGATAGGCCGCCTTGCCCCGCCCGGCCGCGTCCCGGACGCTCTGCATCGCCATAGAGGCGGCATCGAGCGGATCAGGCGGCATCGGCCCGCGCACCCGCTCAACCGCCGCGTCGGCCGCCCTCTGTGCCGCGGCTGCCCGGAAAGCGGCATCACCGGCGAGACCACGGGCTCGATCGGCGACCATCTCGCCCGCGACCGCCGGGTTGTCGATCAGCGGGGCGTTGCCAGCTAGTCGGCCCAGCAGCCCCGTGCGAGCCGCATCAACGGCTGCGCCCTGGCGCTGCGCGAAGTCGGCGGCCACGTCGAGGGCACGGCCACCGCGCGAGCCGGCTGCCGACTGCCGCTCGAGCGCCAGTGCCGCCGGATCCTGCGTCGCCTGCCCACGCGAGAGCGGGATCCCGAACTCGGATGCCTGAGCCTCGCGGATGGCCGCAGGACTCACTCCCTTGGCCGTGAACACGCGCTCGATGTGCTGCGCGAACTCAGGCGTGAAGTTCACCGGATCCAGGCCGGCGCCCTGCAGCGCATTCACCGCCTCGCCCGTGAACCGCCCCGAGGCATCTCGCACCGGCTTGCCGCCTTGGATCAGGCGCAGGAGCGGCGGGCCAGCCTTCTCGATCGCGAACCCGAGGCCGCCGCCCGCAAGACCTCCGATACCGCCCGCCACCGCGGCCCGGCCCGCATCCTTGGTGTCTAAGAACTCGCCCGCAGCCCCGTAGCCGGCGCCGGTCACTGCCGCCTGCCCGACCCGGCCCGCCAGGGTCGAGGCACCCGACAACCCCGGCAGCGTGATCGCCCCGCCGACGATGCCTGCCACGTCGCCCGCGAGCGCCGACTTCGGGTTCTGGCGGGCGAGCGCTGCGTCCTGATCCGCTGCCAGTGCGTAATTCTGGCCGAAGGTGGCGCCGTTCCCCATCAACGTCGCGATGCCGGCCGCCACATTGCGCGGGGCGTTGAGCCCGACCGTGTTCCCGAACTGACGCAGCGCGGCGGAGGCGGCATTCCCAGCCGAGGGTGGTCCCACCAGCATCTCATCCGCCTGAGCCTGGAGCGCCCGCCCCAGAGCTGAGGACGAGGTGTCTGCTGTCCGGGCGGTCGGGCTTGGCTTGGTGCCGGCGAACCGCTGATCGAAGGTTGCCGGCTGGCTGACCTCCGCCGGCTGCTGCCCGAGCATCCGCATGAGGTCAGCGTCGGACAGATGCGACAGATCACCGGCCGGACCAGCCGCGGGGGCTCGCACGGGCTCCGGCGCAGCCTGCCCGAGCATCCGCATCAGCTCGGCGTCCGAGAGGTGGGAGAGACCCGCGCTCATTTCATCAGCCCTCGGCGGCGCGCCTCAGCTTCGAGAGCCGACCGCGATGCAGGCGCCTGCGACGCACCACGGGGCTGATACGGGACGATCTCGCCATCCGCGCCGAACACGCTGCGGGGCTGGTAGCTCGGACCACCTTCGCGCCCCATCGCCTCGATCGCCCGCTGACGGTTCACGCGCTTCTGGGCAATCACGTCTGCACCGTCGCCCGGCTGCGGGAAGTACTGCTGCCGGGCGTTGTCGAACTCCTTCTCGGAGATCGCGGCACCCGACTCCCGCCGCAGCTGCGAATTCACGAAGTCGCGCTGCGCCTGCTCGAAGCGCTGCCGGTCCGAGGACTTGAGGGAGTTCGGCGTGTACCCGCTCACCGCGCCCGCGACCCCGCCGCCGAAGCCACTGTTGATGCCCTCGAGGCCGCGAAGCACTTGCTCCGAGCCCATCATGCGATCGGTGAAGCCGGCCGCCTTACCTTGGTCGTTGTTGAACTTGCCGGTCGCGAAGGGGTTGGTGGCCGCGTTCGCCTCGGGCGGGTTGACGCCGAAGTTCGGCGGCTCCCACTGGCCGGTTGCCGGGTTCAGCTGCCGATCGACCTTCGAGCCATCCGGCAGGGAAAAGCTCTGGACGTTGGGTGCGCCGGGGCCGCCGCGCGCCACCACGTTGCCGTCCTCGCCGTAACGAACCTGATTGGGCCCGAGCGTGAAGGAGCCATCCTTGGCTTGGAGGGACAGGGTGCGCTGACCCGTGCGGTTGTTCACCGACCACACGTTCCCCTGATCGTCCTTCTCCTGCCGGTACTGCTCATCCGGCGGGAGCTGCCGTTTCAGGAATTCGGTTGCGATCGTCTGGTTGGCGGCAAAGGGCATTGCCTCCGGGACCGGGATCCCGAGCGTCTTGGCAATCGCCTGGGCGGTGAGAAGCTGGTTGCCCTGCTGCTGGCCGTACTTCTGCAGCTCGGCCACCGTCTTGGCCTTGGCGAGGTCCTGGGCGGCGCGGGAGTTCTGGAGATCGTTCCCGTACTTCAATCCGGCAGCGAGGCCCTGCCCGATGCCGCGGGTCGACATCAGGCCGATGCCGGCGCCGAGGAGTAGGTCGCTGTTGTCCCTGATGCCTGACATGAGACGGTCCGTGAAGGACGGCTCGGCGCCGGGCGCTCCGGCTTGGGCAGCAGGCGCGACAGGCTGCAAGGCGTCATCATCATTCGCGCCGAATTCGGCGGGCCGACGCGGCGGCAGCGGCGGGCCCCCGGGGTACTTGCCGTCCGGCGGGAGCGAGGAGGCATCCACTACAGGCTGCGGCAGGGCGCCGAAGGGGCGAATGCGCGCGGCCGAGGCTGCCGGCCCCGGGGCCGCCTGCGATGGCAACGGCATGTCGGCCGCGGCCGAGCCAGGACCGAAGCTCAAGGGTGAGCCGCCAGGCGCTCCTGGCTCCGGCTGCGACATCGGAAGGGCGCCGAACGCCCGCAGGCCACCTAGCCCAGGAGGCAGTGGGTTAGTCGCCTGATCGCCGAGGGCCGGTGCGCCGCCCATGAACGAGAAGGGCGACACGGCTGGCATCTGGCCCGCCCCAGGCTGCTGCCCGAAGGGCGAGGTCCGGCCGTAATCATCGACGCCGAGCAGGCCGCCGAGGCCGCTAAGACCGAAGGCCATCGGTGAGGCTCCTGAAGGTGAGAATGGAGTGCGGGGCGTGGAGGACGGTCATCAGGCCACCCCCTGCACGTCGAGAAGGGCGCCATAGCTCGCCAAAATAGTGCGGGCGGCGGTATCAGCCCGGTTGAACTCTTCCATCGCAACCAGCATTGCTGTCTGTGCTTCCGGCGCCTGCCCGCCTCGCTCAGCGGTCGGAGGAGGCAGGGCCGCGATGAACAGGTCACAGGTCGCCTGGAGCCCGCGCAGCAGGTCGATGGCGGCAAGCCGGTAGGCTTCGCGTTCTGCGGCTAGAACGTCGCGAGCGGGAGCGATCACCGTCTCGGTCGAGAGGGCGATGTCGGACGCGACGGTCACGCGGCGACCCGATCGCGGGCCGCCGGAGTACGAGCGGCACGGCCCTCGGCCACCGCGGCCTTGAGAGCGTCACGAACCCACGCGGACGCGGAGGCCCCTTCCTTCGCAGCCCGCTCCTCGATCGCGGCGCGCAGGTCGAGGCCGGTCCGAACCGTCAGGCTTTTCTCGAAGACGAGCGGGCGCATCCGAAATCTCCGTTGCCTGATGACAAAGATAAAGGAGCGTCGAGAGAATGTAAGACGTTAAATTATGGCGGCGTCTCTTGTAGGGATATATTCAGCGGTTGCCGTCTACTTCATGACTGCGGCAAGTTGTCGAGGGTGGCGGATATCTCCTCACCGAATGGGTCCAACGGCAGCCGCCTCGACATGTCGGCCTCCCGACCGCCCGGCGCCGGCGGGAGGCCGAGGCCCAGATCCCTGAGGGCATCGTAGGCGTATCGGTCCGCCTCCTCCGCATACCGGCGCCGCTCATCCTCATCCGCCGCCGACATCGCGAAGAACTCCTGGTCGTTGTAGTCAGACCCGAACACGAAGTTGCAGACCTTGGAGACGGCACGCCGGCAGTAGAAAAGGGTCTCCCAATGGTCCGTGAACCTGCGGCCGGTCACCCCCTCTACTCGCCGGATGACAGTGGATACGGCCCGCACGAGGTTCTGGGCGTGCGATGCTTGACCAACCAGGGCGACCAGCAGCTCGTCTTGCTCCAGGCTCCTCTCAAGCCTGAACTCCACTTCTTGCGTCAGCGACCTGCCATTCATCTCCGCGGCAGCCTCAAGCTTCGAGCGGAGCATCGTCGTGGTGCGCAAGCTCAGCGGCGCGCGCTTCTTCTCGCGTTCGGACGGATCTAGCGCCATCGGAGCTTGTTCCCTTGTAAGCTGTGCTGCGTCTCGTCGCGTGGACATATCACGCACTCCGGTTGCGCACTAGCCCGCATCGCGCTAGAGTTCCCCTGTATCCCCTGCTGCACACGCTCGGGAGCGCATAAGGAGGCGGCGGTGCCGAGCTACGAAGAGGTGCTGAAGCGGATCGCGGCGAAGCGGAGCGTGAAGGCTGCGACGCTCGCCCGATGGGTCGATCTGAGCCCAGCGGCTTTCTACAAGGCCATTGAGCGCGGCGAGATCGAAGCCGTGAAGATCGGCCGGACGCGCCTGATCCCGGCTCATGAAAGCTGCCGCCTCCTGGGTATCAAGCAGGAGGATCTTGCAGCGTAATGGTCAAGAACGTCGAAAGCCGAGGCGCTGGCGGGCGCTCTCGGCTCTCGGGAAATGTCTGCTCGGCAGCTGACACCCCGGGAAATACAGCACCGACCGCCTTCCTTCAAGCGTCGCGCATCAGTCAGCGCTTTGCTTTCTCGCCGGCGCTGGCCGCCGAGGTGGCTGGGCTGGTCTACGCCGTGCCCGAGACCTGGAGCGGGCGATCATGAGCCGGCCCGCTCTCACACAGCCCCAGTTCCACGGCACGGACCTGGCCGTGCTGGAGGACGTGGCCGCGACGATGGCCACGGCCCAGAACTATGCGAATGCCGCCGCCAGCCTCGCGGCGGCCAACGACGTGGCCGGGCTGGCGCATGCCGTCCGGCAGGCAGCGAACTGCGTCCTGGCAGCCGCTGACCTGTTGCAGGAGCTGCGCCCTGTCGAGCGCCCCCGATCCGGGGAGCGCCGCCGATGATGAGCTTGCCCGCCTTTGCCCAGGCGCTCGGAGGAAAGATCGTCTCCGGTGGCGTCAGCTTCGCGCCATCGTGGCACTCCGACCCCCGAGATCTGTCGGGACGCCTCATCCCCGATCCCACGTTCCGCAATGGCTACCGCGCCAAGACGTTCTCGCCGGCCGACGATCCGCTTCGACTGCGCGATTACATCGATCAGATGTGCGGCCTTCCTCGGTTCGAGCACCGGGCGGACTACCGCGCACCCGAGCCTAGCCCCGCAGAACAGGCCCGCCGGGAAGAGGAGCGCGAGCGCCTGCGCCTGGTTCGCGCGGCCGAGGACAAGATCAGGGCTGAGCGCCTGCTACGGATCTGGCACGCGGCCGACGAGGACCCGGGCGGCCTCGTGCGCCTGCGATACCTGCGCGAGATCCGCCGCGTAGAGCTTCCCGATGAAGCCTGCGGCTACACCGTCCGCTTCCACCGCGCTTGCCCCTGGGAGGGCGATCGGGTGCCAGCGATGGTGTGCGCCTTCCGGGACCTCCACACCAACGAGGTGGTCGGGCTGCACCGCACCCGCCTGGATCCCGAGACCGGCGCGAAGATCGGGCGCAGGATGCTCGGCCGCGTGACCGGCGCCGCGATCATGCTGACCCCGCCCGCCGATGTTACGATGGGGCTCCACATTGCCGAGGGCGTGGAGAGCGCCTTGGCCGGCATGATGCTGGACCTCCGGCCGATGTGGGCGACCGGCAGCGCGGGAGGCATCGCAAGCTTTCCGGTGCTCGGCGGTCTCGATGTCTTGACGATCTGCGCTGAGACCGACCGCAGCGGCGCCAACGCCGCCGCCATCCAAGAGTGCGGAACCCGGTGGGTCGAGGCCGGCCGGGCTGTCGATGTCGTGCAACCCCGCGGGGCGGGCGACATGAACGATGTTCTCACAGAGGAGCCCGGCCGATGAGTTTACGGTCTGAGGGCAACGTCGAGCCGTTCACCCGGCGGCCATTCACGCCAGCCTCTGACCCCGCACAGGGCTCCAAGAGCCGACCCAAGAAGCCGAAGCCTCCTCCGCCGCCCGTCGCGTCTTGGCTCGCCGAGGCGATGCGCGATCACCGTGGGGAGCTGATCCCCAACCTCGCCAACGCGATGCTCGCGTTCCGTGCGGCTCCGGAGCTGAGTGACGTGTTCGGGCATGACCTCATGCAGAGCGCGACTATCATCACGCGGGAGCCGCCGAGCCGTGACGGTCGACCCGGTGTTGAGTGCAAGCCGCGACCAGCGACAGACGCTGATGTCGGCCGCGTGCAGGAATTCCTGCAGGGTGCCGGCCTCCGGCGGCTGGGCAAGGATACCACCCACCAAGCGGCCGACCTGCGCGGGCATGAACGGTCGGTGCATCCCGTTCGCGACTACCTGAACAGCCTGCGTTGGGATGGGCGCCCCCGGCTCAAGACGCTGCTCTCGCGCTACCTCGGCGCAGAGGCCAACGCCTACACGGCCGAGGTCGGGACCATGTTCCTCGTCGCCATGGTGGCCCGCATCTTCGAACCGGGCTGCAAGGCGGATTACATGGTGGTGCTGGAAGGCGAGCAGGGCGCCAGGAAGTCCTCAGCCTGCGCGATCCTCGGAGGGCAATGGTTCTCTGATAGCCTTCCTGATGTGACGGTCGGCAAGGATGTCAGCCAGCATTTGCCGGGCAAGTGGCTGATTGAGATCGGCGAGATGGCGGCTATGAGCCGAGCCGAGAACGCTGCGCTCAAGGCGTTCATCACCCGCCCGGTTGAACGCTACCGCCCGACCTACGGGCGCAAGGAGGTCATCCAGCCGCGCCAGTGCATCTTCATCGGCACCACGAACAAGAGCGCGTACCTCCGGGATGAGACCGGCGGGCGCCGCTTCTGGCCGGTGAAGGTTGGGAGGATCGACCTTGCTGCCCTGGCCGACGATCGCGACCAACTCTTTGCGGAAGCTGTCGAGCAGTACCGCAGCGGGTTCCGGTGGTGGCCCTCGGTGGAATTCGAGCGCCAGCACATCAGGCCGGAGCAGGAAGCCCGATTTGAGGGCGACGCCTGGGAAGCCAGCATCCGCGAGTACCTGGAGGGCCGGTCATCCGTCCTCGTCCAGGAGGCTGCGCGCGAGGCGCTGCACATCGAGACGGCACGCATCGGGCGGGCCGATCAAAACCGAATTACCGCGATTTTTGAGAGGGTTGGATGGACCCGTGGGCGGAAAGATCGTCGCGGAAACATCCCCTGGATACCGGGACCGGGCCGGGAATGAGGCGACGGATGACCGGACGACCCGGACGACTTTCCTTATATATTGCTCTCCCTGCGCGCGCACGCGCGTATAGGGATCACGTAGAAAAGTCGTCCGTGTCATCCGTGTTGTCCGTCATCCGTCAGGGGATGATGCGATGACCGCCGCCGCCAATTCCTGGGGGCCGTTCGCTCCGGATCTGGACGATGCTGAGCGCCGGGCGCGGCTCCGTTGCCTTCGTGGTCTTGCCCGTGTCCTCTCCGGCCCGCGCGCCGCCGAGTTCTGCCGCCACCTCGCCGCGGCCGAGTATGACGCCTCCGCCCTGCCCCTCGCCCTTGCCGCCCTAGACCGCCTGCCGAGCGTCGATCGCCGGCAGATCGTTGGGACCTACGGCGCCGTTCACCGCCCCGCAGCCTGAGGAGCCCCATCATGGCCGACATCATCGAGCTTTGGACCACCAAGCGCGACACCCCAAAGGACCGATGGACCGTGCTCCACGTCTACGGCCTGATGGGCGGGGTCGAGGTTGCCCGCTGCACCAAGGAGGGCCGCCCCGGCTGGCTCTACCTCCTCGGCATGTGCTCGGCGGCCTCGGACACCGACGTGCTGGCAGAGGTCCCGGACACCCCGGAAGGCGTCGCCATCCTCGACTTCGTGGCGCCTGCCGCCCTGCGTGCGATTAACCTCGCCGGGATGGATGCCGCGGTCTCTGACGGGGACGCCGCGTGAGCCGCGCCCCTGCCGGCCGCAAGCCGTAAGACCCCGCCGTCATCACAGTTGGGCTCTTGTCCCTCCTCAAGGCCCTGGACGGCCTCCCCGCCGACTCCTTGGCCGGCGCTCGTGATCGACAGCTTCGCGGGCCTTCCAGCGCCTGCGTCAGTGAGCGCGACCATCCTGCGGAATTTGGTGAAAACTGGTCACCGCGTTGTGCAGAGCGGTAAATCCACCCTTCAGGGTACCAGCTTCAACCAAGAATTCGTGTGGTGTTCCATTCTTACTAATAGTATTATGATTGATAATCAGGCGCATAGTATTTTTGGCAATATCCTCAGACTCAGATATTTCGAACAACAGGCTTTTTTGTGACGAGTGATTTACAATACTTACCGTATGTATAGCGCTCCAGGGTATCCAGTCTGTCGATATGCGGCGATCGAAAATGCCTTGGTCGCCAACCGAAACAACGTAACTTGCATTCATTAAGTCCTTAGAGAGAAAAGCTATGTAAATAGCAAAAACAAACAACGCAAAATATATGGAAAATTCTCCGACCCCTCCCTCTACCATGCTGTTTGGCCCTGTGGCTCCCGGTCTGATATAGAGAAGGAAACCGCAAAATATCAAAGCTATCGCCGCAGCAGCGAATATTATTCCAGTTCTCTTTTGAGAGATGGACGTATTGAACTGTTCGCGACTGGCCATGGCAACCTCCGACGCAGAAATAACATATTAGCACGCTCGAACAAATATCGTGGATATTTTTAAGCTTTGCTTTGGAGGTATCGGCCAGCGGCAAGCTAATATTTCACAGGCGGCAACACGTCGGCGGGCCAGTGTCTCAGCGGAGACCGTGGGCAATATCCAGCGGGCGCTGCCGTGAGGCTTCGGGCAGGAGCCGGCATCGCGGGGAGGCCCGAAGGATGGGTGATGCGAGCTACCGCGGCGGGCAGCCGCCTACTCGTCCTCAGGTCCGACTGCGGCTATCCCATGACGCCCGTTTCTGGAGCGACCGCATGTTCACGCACGTCATGATCGGCAGCAACGACCTGGAGCGGGCCAGGGCCTTCTACGATGCGACGTTTGCCGCGTTGGGCGGCAAACCCGGCAAGATGGATGAGCGAGGCAGGCTGATCTATGCCCACGAGGGCAGCCGGCTGATGATCACGAAGCCGATCGACGGCAATCCAGCGACCGCGGCCAACGGCGGGACCATCGGCATCGTCGCTGCAAGCCGCGATCATGTCCTCGCGTGGCACGAGGCCGGCACCGCGCATGGGGGTACCGCCATCGAGAGCCCACCCACAGAGCGCCCGAACGGTGCCTTCGTGGCCTATCTTCGCGACCCGGATGGAAACAAGCTCACCGCACGGACTCCGCCAGTGAGGTGACGTGAGCTGCCGGTCCTATCGCGCGTCCTCACCACCATCACCGCCCACCCGACGCAGGCGGCATACGCCAGAAATCCGCAGTGGAGTCCCTGGAGGCGTTTTCTGAGGCTTTCCGGTCCTAGACTGCCCGAAGCCCGAAACGCCGTCAGGGACGCTCTGAGGGCAATTTCCGTCGAACCGGGCGACGAGGCGAGATCCGGTGGCCCGCCTGCGCCGGCCGGTCCCGCTACCCGCCTCTGAAGGATCGCCAGGATCTCGGAGTCAGGCCGCGTCCCTTATCGTCCGCGCAAAGCGAAGTAGGTAGCAGCCATCCCGACACCTGCGAAGAAAAGGATCGGGATCATCAGGCCGCCATTAGCCTCGTCGAGTTCTTCCAGGCTCAGCTCGCCGGTGTCCGCGCGCTGCTCTTCAGTCTGCGGCATGATCCCGAACTCAGTCGTGTTGCTGCGATCAGCTTCGAAAACGACGTCCGACATTGATCTTCTCCAAAGACGGTCAGAGCAACGACAGGCTTCAGATCGGCACCTGTGCTGGGTCTTGGATAGATCGACTTCGGTTCGGGCTGCGGTGCCGAATGGCACGCAGGCGCGACACCTTCGACTTAGGTTCCCGGGCCGAGAACGGACACGTCTGATGTGGGTGGCGAACGGACTCTCGCATGCTCAGCCGGTTGAGTTCCAACCCAGGCGGCCACCCCGTGCGATCGCAACTAGGACGACTCGCCGGTGCGCGTGCCACTGGTCCAAGACCTCATGCATCAGAGAGAGCAATCTCTCGGCTTCCGTGGTGTCCCACCCTTTATTTTTGTTCTCCGTGATGCGTTCAATCAGCCGACCGACACGCCGGTTTGCATCCGCGATGTGCCGATCAGCGTGTGCGAGTTCGGCTCTTTCGCTCTGGAAATTGGTCATGCGGCGGTCCTCTGTTACGGGACAACGCATGAGAATGGGTCCAGAGCCGGCAAGCGCCGGCATATGCTCCTCGGCTACGACGCTCGGCGCCGCCTGTCCTGATAGGCAGAATTGTCGCGAGCATGGACCGAAAACACTCGGGGGAAGTTCACTGAGTATGAGAGGCTTCTCTCACCACGGACAAATCCCATGAAACACGCTCTCCTCACTGCAGCGACCGTGGCTGCTGCATTTGCTCTCCTCCCGGCGACAGCCGATGCGCGTCCCGGTGGAGGCGGGTTCCGGGGTGGCGGCTTCGGCGGCGGAGGCGGAGGATTTGGCGGCGCACGCATCGGAGGTGTGGGTGGTGGCTTCCGCGGTGGTTCAGGGCTCGCGGCGGGGGGATACCGCAGTGGCGGAGGGCTGGGCGGCTTCCGCGGCGCTGCGGGCGGTCCTGGGCTCGCTGTGGGTGGTCAACGTGGTGGCGGTGCCATTGCAGTTGGTGGCCTCCGTCCTGCCGTTGGCGGCTTTAGCGGGCGCGGGTACGCCGGCAATCGAGGCGGCTACTACCGCGGACGGGGCTATGGGTACGGAGCTGCCGGGCTAGGTGTGGGTCTCGGGCTTGGCTTGGCCGCTGGGGGGCTTGGCTACGGGTACGGGGGCTACGATGATGGGTACTATGGTGGCGGCTATGCTCCGGCCGGATACGGCGGGTTTGACGAAGGTTACGCACCTGCTGCGGCCGAGGTCGCATCCGATCCCGATCAGGTGAACTACTGCATTCAACGCTTCCGGTCCTATGACAGGGCCAGCGGCACCTATCTCGGCAACGATGGGCAGAGGCATCCCTGCCCGTAGTCGCACTGATTGAGAAATGCCCGAAGCCCAGCGGCCGAGAACGGCTTGCTGGGCTTTCTCATAAGGTCTGCAGACACAAAGGATTAGCCGCGTTCAGCCCAGTTACCGTGCGGCATCCTACTGCCGTCGGCAGGAGTCCGCCTGCGTCTAATTCTGCCGATTATCCATCGACGCCTCGGCAGCCCGGATCATCTCCTCCAGGTCGCGCCCCGCCTTTGCGATCATCCGCCGGAGCGCGATCGCCCGGGCCGTGTACCGCCCGTGCTTCCAGTTCGCCCGAGCAGCCCGCTCCCGGCCCTCAGGCGTCCTGGCGCCCGTGCTGGTGCCGCCGTGTATCCTGCACCGGCCGTTCGGCATCGCTGGACCGAGACAGGACCCACCATCCCGACGCCGAGCCCCACAGCGAGGAGCCGCGAACGCTCCCCGCAGCCGATCGCAGGAACACGCCTCTTGGGGTGCATCGGCTGATTTCACGCCTACCCCCCGACCCGCTTGCGGGACCGAGACCCCCCGGCCAAGCTACCTGCCACCACGGCCTGAGCGCCCTCGCCGATGTGGTTGTGCTGGACCACGACAACCTGCCGCCCGCCAGACCGCATTCGCTGCAAGGTCTGCATCCCGGCCTGGTACGAGCCTGTCAGGCGCACGAAGGCCCGGGACATGCGCTCGGCCTCGACGCAGGCCGCCTGCCTGGCAGCCCCGAGGGAGCGGCTGGCCTCGGTCATCTGCTGCTGCATCAGCGCCGCCGCCGTCATCGCCGCGACGTGGGCGGTCGCGAGTTGGTGGGCGAGCATCCGCTCGAGCCCGTCGGCAGCCTTGATACTGTCGGCCGTGTCGAGGGCCATCTCCAGGGAGCCGGCATTCTTGGCGAGGTCGAGCCTGTCTCGGCTGGCATCGGCCGCCACGGCATTGGGGTTCGCCAGGGTGTCGAGGATCGCCGGCAGGGTGTTCTCTGCGAAGTCCTCGGTCGGCATCAGCTCGCCACCGGCAGTGCGGCGCGTGTCGACCGGCAGGGGCGCACGGGCGGCTTCCTCGTACCGATCCGCGATCCCGGACGGACCGCCTCTCTCCTCGGCCCTGATGCGGGCCACGCCGAGAAGATCGTCCCCTGATTTCCTGCGGTTCATCGTCAGTCCTCTCCGGCATCCCAATACCTTGCCCCTGGCGTAGGCGGCAAAAGACCAAGCTGTTTTAGAGAGGTCGCATCCCCGCGGTTTTCATCCCACGGCCCCGGCGACCAAACTGTTACAAAGTATGTATCAGAAGGAGGGGTATTTGCGCGAACAACGGTGACAAAGCCACCAGCCCGGTATGCAAATTTATGGACGCTACAGATGCCTTTTTTGCTTGTTGCGAAGAAACGGCCCGCGCTCTTCATAGAAATACACTCCCCGAATGCCCCTTGAAAGCATTTGCTCGTCTAATATAACCAACGACTGTTCTAGTATCCCGATGCCCGCTCTGATCCATGATCCGGGCCAAGTCTGCCCCACGCTCGGCCGCTGTCGTGATGTAGCCGGCCCGCAGCGAGTGAGCCCCGAACGTCGAGGCATCGAGCCCGGCTGCGGTGGCGTACTTCTTCACGATGTCGACGACGGCCTGAGTGGTAAGGCGGGGTGCGGGTTTTGTCGCAACTTGCGACGAAACCTCCTCGCCCGAGAGGTGGGGAAATTCCCCACCCTTGCGCACCCGCCCAGACCGCGACACCGGCCGGAACACCGGCCCTTCGGTGATCCCCGCCGCATCGAGCCAGTCGCGCACCAGTGCAACCGGCCGGATGAAGCGCCCGTGCGGGATCGCCTTCTCGAACCCGGCGCCCTCTTGGTCGACCTTCGATCGGCGCACTAGCACCCGCAGGCCCTCGGGATCCTCGCGCAGGTCCGCGACGTCGAGAGCAACCAGCTCGGAGCGGCGGAAGGCACCAGCGAACCCGAGGGCGAGCAGCGCCCGATCCCTCTTGCCGGTGAGCGTGTCAGGCGTGCGCATCAGCATCGCCATCACGATGTCAGCCGTTGCCGCAGCCTTCTGCTCGGGAGCAGTGCCGACCTTCCGCCGGATGCCCTTCAGTGTGGCGCGCACCGCCTCGTCCTCTGTCGGGTCAGGCAGCCGGGCGAGCTTGTGCGCGTACCGGATCGCCGCAAGGCGCCTGCCGATGGTCGAGGCCGCTCGGCCGACCTCTGCCTCGGCTACCAGGAACGCGGCCACGGCCTCAGGGGTCGCCGGGAGCGACCGGAAGCCGTAGCGGCTGCACCAAGCCTCGAACGCCGCGGCGTCGCCCCGATAAGCTCGCACGGTCGCATCGGCCTTTGATGCGCGCTGGTACGCCTCGACGAGGGAGGCGGCCTCGGCGGGCAGGCCGGGGGACTCACCCGGCAACGCAAGCGCAAAATCTGCGCCTGCGTCCGGCATATCGGCCATCGTGACCGATTTCAGCGCCGGCAAGGCGAGATCGTCAGGCACCGGCCGCGCGCCGTTTCTCAAGAGCGTCACCGATCGCGATACCCAGATCTTCGCCTGTGACATGGGCGAGCGCCGGGCCTACCGACTTGAGATCCGCCATCGCCCCAGGCGGCAGTTCACGCTTCATCATCTCCAAGAGCCGTTGACCAGCAGCCCGGCGCCCTGCCGCATCAATGGTCGGATCGCGGTATGCCGCTTTGATGATGTTGTCCCGCTGCTCACGGGTGATGTCGCCCCGCCGGTAGATTTCGCGGGCGAACATCTCTTTCACCTCCGGGTGTGACCCGATCCTCGCCCAGATCTGATTGAGTTCGGCCAGCGAGGCTTCGTCGTCCGGCGACAGGGGCTTTCGAGCCGCCTTCGATCGAGGGGCGCCCGCCGCCTCCGTCGCCGCCTCTCGGACGGTCAAACCCGCAACGCGTTGCGCTTTTGCCGGGTCGCCTTCGACGTGCCGGGCGATCCGCATGTAGAGCTGCGCGGTGCGCGGCGAGACGGTCGTGTTGAGGCGCAGCCAAGCATCCCAGCCGCCGTGTGGAACGGTGTCCTTCGCCTCGACCAGCAGCCGGCCGCACTCGACGGCGTACCGCGCGCCCTCGCGCTTTGCCGCCTCGACCCCGGCGTGAGCGGCGTTGATTGCCGCGGCGATGTTCGAGCGCATGATCTGTCCCTTTCCTGCCTGATTGAACCTACCCGACATCGGCGCAGCACCCCTTCCCGGTCCCGAGCGCTTCCCCGATCATGGCGCCCATCTCCTCGTCACCCCAGGCGGGAAGGCCGAGATAGTGCCCCGGCCGGCGCACCATGCCGCACCAGAACCGGCCGTGCTCGAACTCCATCGCGGGGCACGGGGCGCCGTCGATGGCACCCGGGACGAACTGGCGAGCGACGCCACAGGGCTCGGCCGCGCAGCAGAAGCCGCATCCATTGCAGGAGGAGCCGAACTCGGGCTTGGGAGGTGCCTTGGCGGTGATCGCCTCGACGCGGTGCCAAGCGTCGTCCGGCATCTCGCGGAACAGGCTGGCGGGGCTCGGCGGCGCAGCTCCGGCGCGGCTAGCCTCAAGGTCGAGGGGCCGCGCCGGGACCGGCCCGCCAAGTGAAGCGGATCCTATCACGGGGGCGCCCGCCGATGAATGATAGCCTGGGCTTTGTTTCATCACCAGTCTTGCAACCGCCCCTGTCTGAAACTTTCGAGAATGACGTTTATCGAAAGTTACACTAATTCACACGCCTGAGCAACCGAAACCCTCAATCCCTGAAACCCTGATACACCGAAAACGGCGCTTCACGCCCCCGTGAGATCCGGCTTGCCCGATCCCCGCGGTTCGTGCTTTCCGACTGTCAGGCTTTCGTTAAGCCCGAAGCCCCTGAATGCACGAAGCCCCGAAGCGTCGCAGGATCCCGCCCGATGGCCGTGATGTACGTCATCCTCGTCGCGAACCAGAAGGGCGGCGCCGGCAAGTCAACCATCTGCGCGCACTTCGGCGCCCTCGCCGAGGCCGATGGGAAGACGCTTCTGGTTGACGCCGATCCGCAGGGCTCGCTCACGGACTGGTACACGAGCCGCGAGGCCGAGACGCCGCTGCTCGCCCAGGCTGACGCGAACAGCATCGCCCAGGTGCTCGACGCCGCGGCCGACGAGGGCGTGAAGTGGGTCATCATCGACAGCGCCCCGCACAACGCGCCACTGATGGCCTCCCTCATGTCTCGGGCGAACGTCACCGTCATTCCGGTCCGGCCGGGGCCATTCGACCTCAAGGCCGCCGGCAAGACCCTCGACATGGCCCGCGCACTCAAGGCGCCTATCGTCTGCGTCATCAACGCCGCGCCACCGCCGACCCGGGAGAGCGAGCCGACCGTTGTGGCGGAAGCCCGAATGGTTCTCACGAGCATGGGCGCCCCGGTGCTGCCCGGTCAGGTGTCCCAGCGTGCCAGCTTCTCGCACGCCCTCATCACCGGCCAGTCCGTCACGGAGTACGATCCGGACGGGCGAGCTGCCGGCGAGATCCTGGCGATGTGGTCCGCTGTCACGAAGCTAGCCGAGAGCTTCCCCCGGAAGCCCTGAGACGCTTAATCACTGATCCCCGCAAACCCTGAAAGTCTGAACCGATGGCGGCACCGAAGCGGCCCTCCCTTACGAACCTCGCCGTGCAGAAGCTCGCGCCTGCCGCGGCTGCGGCTGCCGCGCCGGCCGAGCCCGTCGCCTCTCCCGCGGCTCCGGCCGCGGTTCGCGCGCCCGTGCCTCGCCGATCCCCGCCCGACATGAAGACGGTGCAGGTGCGGATCAACAAGCGTGGGTGGTCTACGCTTCGCAATCTCGCGTCCGACCGGGACATGCCCCTTGAGGCTCTGATGGTCGAGGCGCTGAACGACGTGCTCTTGAAGCACGGACAGCCGCCGATCGTGGAGCGCCGCACCGGCGAGCGCGGCACCGAAGGGCGCGACGAGGAATAGGCGCGGCGCGCCACCGCGACCTGTCGTCGAGGAGGATAGGCCACCGGAAACGGCTTCCAGTGGTGCCCGGTGCCGGCTACTCGGCCGGCTGGCCCAACTGCCCGGCGATCAGCCGACGCACGCGAGCCGTTTCCCGCTCCTGCAAGCGAACGGCGACGTAGCCGAGCACAACCACGAGAGCCGGCGTGGCGACGAAGGCAAGGAATGCGGTCTCGTTCATGGCAGGAGCCCCGTCAGGGTGCGTCTCGCTAGGAAATGTAGGATCGTCGCGGCCGAGAGCCAACCCGCGAAGCCGGCAGCCAGCCACCACCAAGGTAGCGAGTTGATCCCGCTCACCCGATAGAGTGCCCCGGCGAGGGGCGTGGCAACCCCCACGGTGAAGCACGCCGTGGAGGCCCGGTCGAGGTTGTTCGCCAGGAGCTTCACTCGTTCGTTTGCAATGAGCTTAGCCGCCGCAGCGTCAGTGCTCATCCCGCGTCCCATCCGCTCGGTTGCGGAAGCGGATCCCGGCACCGCCGCCGTTCTCGGGGATGAACTCAAGCCCAGCATGCTCGAATGCCTCCACCAAGGCCTTGTTGTTCATGGACGTGAGGTAAGCTGTCTCCTCCTTGGCCTCGAAGGCTCCAATCGTTGACTTAGAGACACCGGAGGCTGTGCCTAGGTCTGCTTGCTGCCAGCCGAGGAAGGCCCTCGCCGCCTTGCACATTCGCGGGGTGATCCGAACCGCCATCGTCGCTCCGAAGCTGTATTTTATTTGCAGGGCTGTTGACAGGACCCAGGCAAGGCGTATTGTAGCCCTGCAAACGGGATACAGCAATGGCTTCCACCCGCTCCCTCCACTGGTCGCTCGCGATGAAGGAGATCGCTGCGACCCGTACCCACCGCCCGGCGGGTCTCCTCGCCGCCCGCGGCCTGATCGCTGCCACCTCTGCCAAGCGCCGCCCCCTCGTCGTCGGCGACACATACGACCGCGCTGCCATCATGGCCGCCGCCTGCGCCGCCGCCCGCAACCATCAGGCCCGCTACGGCGGCACCTGGGGCGAGGCCCTGTCCGTCACCCTCAAGGCCACCTGGAGCCTCGCCAAGGCCGCCCGAGCCGCAAAGGCGCACTGATCCGCCCGGGGCGGCACCCCGGAAACACCTAGACCCTCAATCCCTGAAACCAGCAAATCCGTAGGACCGGAAACGATGTCGCTTGCCCTTGCCCTTCTCACCGTCCTGCCGTCCCGCCGCGCCATCGTGACTAGCGCCGCGGCCCTCCTCGCCGCTCCGGTCGCGAAGGCCCCGGCCGCCGCGGCTGCGCCTGTCCTCGCCCTACCGGCGCCCGTTGCCGTCGCCGACCCGATCCTGTCAGCTATCCGTGCGCACCGCCGCGCTTGGGCCGTCTTCCAGGTTGCGCCCGACGAGGAAGCCGAGGGCGCCGAGCACGCCGAATACGAGGCCGCCATGCGCCTCCTCGGCACCGCGTGCAGCACTCGTCCCGGTGCGCACGCCCTGATCGCTCACCTTCGCTGGTACATGGCCGAGGAGCGCGACAACCTGCTGACGTGCGGGCTCGGCGGCTGCGACCTGGGTGACCTCGTGCGCGCCCGCCTCGCCGAACTCGTCCTACTCGTCCCGGAGGCTTCGCCCCCGGCCGTGATCGCCCTCCCGGCGTGTCGCCCGAGCCCGTTGCTCGCAGCGATCGAAGACCACCGCTCCGCCAACCTCGCCGTCAGCCAAGCCGTGCGCGATTACGTCGAGGCGCAGGACAACAGCGCCCCCGACGAGCCGCACCTTCTCGCCATCGCCGATCGGGCGAGCGACGTCGAGGTGGCAGCCTTGAACGCGCTCCTCGCCCTCACCCCGGCCAACTCCGAGGAGGTGAGCACCCTCGCGGCCTACCTCGCCGAGGTGTCGACCGACTTCGACAAGGGCGCGTTCGGGGCGTGGCTGTTCCAGCGCTTCGCCGTGATGATCGCCGCCGCTCGGGCGCAGGCGTGAGGGGCGGACCGATGACATTCGCTCACCGCCGCGCCGCCACGCCCGTGACCCCGCGAGCGCCCAGGGCCCGCGCCTACTTCCCCGCGCCCATCTACGGGCGCCACGCCCCCACGCTGCCGCCCGACGAGCCCGTGCCGGGCGAAATCGACCCGTGGGAGGCCGTCACCGCCGTCCGGCCGGACACGCCTCACGTCCGCGCCCTGCGCTTCCTGAGTACGGCCGGCGACCTCCTGGCCGCCTTCGTCCTGATCGGCGGCGGCATGGGGCTGATCGGTCTCGCCACGCACCTCTGACGCCGCTGCCTCTTTAAGCCGCGATCCCTGCAAACCTGCATCACGTCAAGAAGGCTTGCCGCAATGCCGCTGTCCCTGAAGCTCCCCCGCCGCAACCCAGAAGCTCCCCGCCCGTCCTTGCGCGAGCGCTATGCCGCCCTCAAGGGCTCGGCCGCGAAGGTGATGGGCAAGGAGCAGTCCCGCCATCGCTGGCCCCGCCTCGCCGGGGGCGGTGAGCCGTCCAAGGCCATGTCCACCCTCATCGAGGCGCATCAACTCGCCTACGCCCGGTGCCTGCACGGCATGGGCGAGGACGGCGCCGACATGGCCGCCCTGCGGCAGGCGGAGGAGGAGGCATTCCGCGCCCTGCTGCACGCCCCGCTGACCTCCGATACCGATCGGGGCTGCTACGCTGCCGCCGTCATCGAGCGCGAGAACGGCCTCCTCGTCCGGTGCCATGCCGGCACCCGCAACGACCCGCTGTCCGTCGCCTACCGCAATCTCCGGTTCGGCGAGCACGCCCGGGAGCCGGAGGAGACGCGCCACATCGGTCGCAAGCCCGAGGCCGGCGCAGACCCGATCCTTGCAGCGATTGAGGCGCACCGGGCCGCCCACGCCGCTTGGCACCCGCTCATGTGCGCCTGGAGCAATACGCATGGCGGCACGCCCGAATACGCTGCAGCCGAGGCAGCCGACGCGGCTGCACGTCGGGTTGAGCGAGAGGCGTTCCGCGCTCTGCTAACTGTAGCGGCGCGCAATCGAACTGTGGCGGAGGCGCAATCGAGGGCGTTTTCCGGCGCACGATCGGTGAGACTGGAGA
>NZ_SRLB01000005.1 GCF_004745635.1 Methylobacterium nonmethylotrophicum
AAAAGACCGCCGTCAGCTTCATGGGCGTCCTTTGCCTTGCCTCCACACTACTGTGGTTCAAGTGACAACAGGCCCTAGTATGCCGTGCTCAACATCACTGTTTCACATCACATAACAATCGACGGCTGGTAGCCATGGATCGCTTCGACACCATGCGGCTGTTCGTGCGGATCGTCGAACGCGGGAGCTTCGCCGAGGCCGCCCGGGACCTGCAAGTGCCGCGTCCCACCGCCACTCAGGCGATCCAGCGCCTGGAGACGCATCTCGGCGTCAGGCTGCTCGAACGGACGACGCGGAAGGTCAGGCCGACGCTCGACGGGTCGCTGTACCACGAGCGCTGCGTCCGGCTGATCGCGGACCTGGACGAGGTCGAGAGCGTCTTCAGGAGCGCGAAGCCCAAGGGACCGCTTCGCGTCGACATGCAGGGCACCGTGGCGCGGCACTACGTTCTGCCCGCTTTGCCCGGGTTCCTGGCGCGCTTCCCCGAGATATCCCTCAGCCTGAGCGAAGGCGATCGGATGATCGACCTGATCACCGAGGGCGTCGATTGCGTCGTGCGGTCGGGCGACATGTCCGATTCATCCCTGATCGGGCGCCGCATCGCCGTGTTCGATCAGGTCACCCTGGCGAGCCCGGCCTATCTCGAGCGCCACGGCACGCCGGCGACGCCGGACGATCTCGACGGCCATCGGATGGTTGCGTACGCCGCCTCGACGACGGGACAGCCCTATCCGCTCGACTTCAGGATGGACGGCGAGGTGCGGGAGATCTCGCTGCCCTACGACATCGTCGTGCGCGGAGCGGAAATCTACACGGCGAGCGGTCTCGCGGGGCTCGGCCTGATCCAGGTCCCCCGCTACCGCGTGGAGCATCAGATCGCGGCGGGGCTGCTGGTGCCGGTCCTGCAGGTCTTCCCGCCGGCTCCGATGCCGGTATCGGTGCTCTATCCGCGCAGTCGGCACCTGTCGGTGCGCGTGAGGGTGTTCATCGACTGGCTGGCGGACGTGTTTCGTACGCGCAGCGGCGACACGGCCTGAACCGGCGCTATCGACAGCGGCGGCGAGTGAACTGCCTCCTGCGCAACTGCGGATCAAGCAAGCGAGCCCGCCCGGCAGCAAGACGCACCGCGACCGGGCGCGGCCTGGGCGAGTGCTTGATAACGACGGCTATGGCAGGGTCGTCCTGAAAACATCAACCGGATCCGCCCTGCCACGACCAACCGTCCAGCTTATATATTCCTGGTAGTCGTGAGCGCAGAACATGGCCACTTCGAGCCCATGTCTGTCTCGCAGTTCCCTGAGCTTGCTCAAGCTTGCGACGCGGTCGCAGGAATCGGCCTGCATGGCGATCTCGAGCGGCAGGCCCGGAGGAGGATCCAGAAAATTGATGCGGGCATCGAAGTAGGCGTCCCCGGCATGCAGCGTCCATTGCCCGTTCTCCCGGTAGGCGACGCCGCGGTGCCCTCTGGAATGCCCGGGAAGCGGTATCAACTTCGCGTCGAGATCGCGCGGCAGGGGCAAGCTCCGGGCCGGCAGACCGAACCACTGCTCGTCGCTCGGACCATAGGTTTCCAAGGTCGTCTGGCGGGAGACTTGATACGGATGATAAGACTTCCTGGAGCGCGGTTCGTCGTAGGCCGCCAGTTCTTCTGCCGAGATGTGAACCGTCGCTCCCGGGAAATCATGGAGACCGCCGGCATGGTCGGCGTCGAGATGCGTGAGCACGATATCCGTGACCTGCTCGGCGCGGATGCCGCGTGCGGCAAGGCGATGGAGCGCCGTCAGGCGGACGTCGACCACGATGCCGAGGCTCAGGAGCGCGTCCGACCCCAGATAGCGGTTCGGCTCCAGCATCTCGCGGGTCCCGAAGCCTGTGTCGAGGAGGATAACCCTCTCGCCGATCCGGAAGATCACGCAATGGACCGACATGGTGCGCGTCGGCGTATGCGCCAGGGGCCCGAGAAGGCCGAAGGTCGCGGTTTCGATCGAAACTCGTTCGGCCACCAGCGGCTCCTTTGCAATCGATGACTGAGAGCCCGTTTGATTGAAGAGAACAGAGTCTCATGGGACTGATCCATCCCATCCACGGCCTCATCCTGAGGTGATGGCGATCGAAGATCGCCATCACCTCAGGATGAGGGTGAGCAGGGGATGAATTTGCCGTGCACGTCAAACAGGCTCTCAGTAGGGCGGCCTCGGCGCAGCGGGAGTTTTGTCAGGTGCAACAAATCTATTCTCGAAGAGAATGTGATATTTATAACTTGAGCGTGGCGTCGATCCAGTTGAAGACCACCTCGTCCTTGTAGGACAGTGCGCCGGACTGGCAGTGATTCTCGGCCCCATCCTCAGCGGTGAAGCGCACCAAGGTCTTCGGCGCCTCGAGCTCGTCATAGACGCGTTCCGGCTGACCCGTGAAGAAGATGTCGGATTCTGCTTCCATCACCAAGCACGCACATTTGATCTGCTTCACGATATCGCGGAGCGTGTACTGCCTTGATGTATCCAAGATACCCGCCGCATCCGGCACGGCGAACGACCACGTGCCCTGGTTCATGTTCCACTTCAATGGCGTATTCGTCTGCATCTTCTCTTCAACGATCCGTTGGCACACGTCCCTGTCGCCAGCGTCGTAGGCCGCGATTGCCTCCGCGGGGAACAGCTTGCGCATGCTCTCGTAGAGATCGTAGACGCCGTCGAAGAAGACGGCGGCCTTGAAACGATGCTCGAAGGCGACCGCGCGCGCGGCGAGATAGCCGCCGAGGCTCATGCCGATCAGGACCAGATTGTCGCCGTCGACGTCCGGTCGCGTCAGGGCGTAGTCCACCGCCGGCGTCACGACCTTTTCTCAATCGTAGCGGAACGGCAGCTTCTGCTCGCGCATCGGCGCACCTTGCCCGGGTCCGTCGAAGGTCAGGCAATTGTATCCGCGGAGAATCGAGGGTGCTCCTCCGTAGTAGAAGAGTTCCTCAAGGCTCGAGTCGTAACCCCCGTGGAAGATGACCGTCGGCCGGCGCTTGCCGGAATCATCCGGCTTGTAGAAGTAACCGGGAAGAGTCGTTCCCTCGTAGGGAATCTCGACGCGCTCCCAGGTCGGACCCGTGAGTTCGGCGGCCTTGGTGTAGGCCTTCTGCGAGGCCCGCATCGACGCCAGGATCCGCGGGTCGTCAGGATTGCCATGAAGGTAGAACTCCGACATGCGGAAATACGTGGAGGCCCGCAGGTAGGCTTGCCGGGCACTCACCACGTGTTCGCCGGTCAGGCTCTCATCCGCACGCGCCAGGGTTCGGCGGGCACGCGCATCCCATTTCGCGAACCAGTCCTCGAAATCTCCTTCGACGATCTTCTCTGCGGTGGCGACCATCTCACCCAGATCCGAGCCCCCATAATACATGAAGCCGAGATTTCGAACGAGTTCGAATGCGAAATGATCGTCCTTGAAATCGACTTTCATCCGGCAGCTCTCCGTCTCCGGGTATGGGTCGGATTGTAATTCGGCGCACCGTGGGACGGGCGCGTGGCCGCGATCGGCCTTCCGCTCCCGGGTGGCGCCCGGCGTTCCGCACGGTGGGGCGGTGGGAGCGGAAGCGGTTGCAGGCGTGAGCCCGCCTTCGCGCCGCGGCTCGAATATGGGCTCCGATCGCAGCAGGTGACATCATTGATTTCTATGATATCGGCGCTGAAGTATTCGACGCACACGTCGCGGAATGAGGCTAGGCTTCCGGCCGGCAAGTCGCTGGAGCAGGGTGGTCCTACGCCTGCCGGGACTTTTCATCGAACTTCCACCTTCGCGACGTTCATCTCGCCGGGAACCCGACGACGGTCGCAGCGCCGCAACCGAACGCCGGCCCGGATGCGGTACGGCGGCCCGGCCTCCCGCGAGCGCTTGGCGATAGCAGGCAGGGCTGACGCCGGCCGTGCCGCGGAAGCGGGCGCGGAAACAGGCCCGCGCCTCGAAACCCGTGGCGGCGATCGCCTTCGCGGGGCAGCAATTTTTGTACTGATCACTATGAAAATCGTTGACCGCCGTCGCTCCCCGATTTATGTAGCGGATAGTAAATTAATCCTCAAGGAGGCTGTCATGGGGACGTTCACGGGGAAATCGGTGCTGGTCCTGGGCGGGAGCCGCGGGATCGGGGCGGCCATCGTGCGCCGTTTCGCGGCGGACGGCGCGGCGGTTACCTTCACTTATGCCGGATCGCGCGAAGCGGCCGAACGCCTGGCCGACGAGACCGGCGGCAAAGCGCTTCGAACCGACAGCGCCGACCGGGACGCGGTCATCGCGACGGTGCGCGAGAGCGGGCCCCTGGACGTCCTCGTGGTGAATTCCGGCTTCGCGCTCTTCGGCGACGCCCTGGAGCAGGATCCGGACGAGGTCGACCGCCTCTTCCGGGTCAACGTCCACGCCCCGTACCATGCCTCGGTCGAGGCGGCCCGGCGGATGCCGGAGGGCGGGCGGATCATCGTGATCGGCTCGGTGAACGGCGACCGGATGCCGGTCGCCGGAATGGCGTCCTATGCGCTGAGCAAGTCCGCCCTCCAGGGCCTGGCGCGGGGCCTGGCGCGGGACTTCGGACCCCGCGGCATCACGGTCAACGTCGTGCAGCCCGGTCCGGTCGACACGGATGCCAACCCCGAGAACGGGCCGATGCGGGAGCTGATGCACGGCTTCATGGCGATCAAGCGCCACGGGCGGCCCGAGGAGGTCGCCGGAATGGTGGCATGGCTCGCCGGGCCGGAGGCGAGCTTCGTGACGGGTGCGATGCACACCATCGACGGCGCCTTCGGCGCCTGACGGGGGAACATTCCCAAACCGGGGTGGCTGCCGGGGTGGCGGGGCTCAGCCGGGCACCGCCGCCTCCATCCGCTCGCGGGAGGTCTCGTGAAGGTCGCCGCCATCCCGATGCCTCCGCCCGCGGCGAGCACGGCAGCCAGCGCCTCGCTGACGTCGACCGCCAGGCCGGACGGGGGCGCGTCACCTCCACCACCCGGCCCTCGATGCGGAACGGCCGGTGCAGCACCGGACTTGGCCGCCGCGGACCCGGCGGCCTTCGTGGCGCGATGGCGAGGGCGGATGACGGGCGACGTCGCCAGGATCGATGCCGCGGACGAGCCTGGGCTCCTGGACCCGTGAGACGAAGGCCGTCGCCCGAGACCGGGACCGATATGAGCGTGGGCCACGACATGCCGGCGTCATGGCCGCCCGCCGACCGGTTCGGCACCCCCTGCCCTCTCTCTGCACGGCGACGAATGATCTCGCTCAGGGTTCGTCCGTTCACGTCTCAAGCCGATCCGCGAGGCATGCCATGTCGTCACGATTGCGCTGTCCTCGAAGAACGCGCGGTTTACGGGCGAAGGCTGGCCGCGTGGCCGCTGCTCCCACGCAGCGCGCAAAGCAGCAAGGACTGATCCAAGCACCTCTCACATCGAAGGTTCTCGAGAGAGCCCACCTCACCGCAAAGCCACCTTTGCGGCTTTTCCGTCGAAAATGCCATTCGCTCGGCCGAGACGGGTTCGACCGGGCCTTCGTGCTCCACCGATCATTTCCCCATAAAACAAAGGCAGTGCAAATCAGGAACCTGTAAGGTATGGCAAGGAGATGGCGGCCAGCATTCTTCGATTTTGCTCTTCCGAGCGTCATTGCGGATTTTCTGCTCACTCCATTCTACGGTCTCGCGTCCGATGATCCCTGCGTTTCCGCTGACCGCTCAGCCGGATTTTCTGAGACCGGTCTGTGCGCGTGACCGGGAATCAAGCTACGATACTGCCGACGGGCCTTTCTCGAACTGAATCGTTGGGGAAAGTTTTGATTCCATCATCGGCTCGGCATCGACGGCGAAAATCCTTGAGGTCGAGAATCCGCGTCGCCGTCGATCGAATCAACGATCGCGGAACTTGCGCGCGATGCGTTTGGAGGCGCTCATGGCGGTTCGGTGTCACGAGACCCTATGGGCAAAGCGTGATGCAGCAGGCGGTTGGCATTCCCTGGTGGGACATTCCGCGGATGTGAGCGCGTCCCTCAAGGCGCTGCTCGACCTGCCGCTGATGAGCGCGCGCCTGCAACGTCTCGGGCAGATCGACGAGACAGCCGCCATCGCCGCCTCGGCCAAGCTTTCGGCGCTCGCCTTCCTCCATGACATCGGCAAGGCCAATCGTGGCTTCCAGGCCCGGTCGCGAGCCGACGCGCCACGCGTCGGTCACATCGACGAACTCGCCTGGGTGTTCTCCGGCCGTCGCGGCGCGGACATCGTGTGCGACTGCCTGCACGGCCGTCTCGGGCTCGACCGGGTCGAGGCCTGGCTCGCGGACGCGCCGGGCCTGTTCGACGCGGTGTTCGCCCATCATGGCCGCCCCTGGGCCCTGGGGGGCGAGGGGCAGACCGCCGACATCAAGGATGCCTCCGCGCATTGGCGAGACGGACCGGGCGATCCCGTCGAGAGGCTCGCGCCGATGCGAGCGGCCTTCGACGCCTGGTTCCGGGAGGCCCTCGCCGATGGAGGCCCATTGCCCCGCCACCCGGGTTTCGAACATGCCTTCGCGGGGCTCCTGATGCTGGCCGACTGGCTCGGTTCGAATCCCGCGCCCAGATTCATTCCCTTCGACCACGGTCATCACGCGGACAGGATGGCTTTCGCGCAGAACCGGACGGCCCTCGTCATGCCGGCGACCGGGATCGATGCGCGCGCCACCCGCGAGGCCGCGCTCCGGGTCGGGGCGGGCTTCGCCGAAGCCTTTGCGCAAGGCGACCGGCTGCTCTTCGCCGCGAGGCCGATCCAGGCCGAGACGGCGCGGCATCCCGCGCCGCTTCTCGTGCTGGAGGCCGAGACCGGATCCGGCAAGACCGAGGCCGCCCTGTGGCGCTTCGCCGAACTCTTCCGCGCGGGCGTGGCCGACGGCCTCTACGTCGCGCTGCCGACCCGCGTCGCGGCGACCCAGATCTTCGAGCGGGTCAAGCGCTTTCGCGACAACGTCTTTCCGGTGCACGAGCGACCGGCCGTCATCCTCGCCGTCCCGGGGCAGATGCGCGTCGACGAGGCGGAGGGGGCGCGCCTGCCCGATTTCGACGTCCAGTGGAGCGACGACGGCGACCGTGCCGCCCGCTGGGCCGCCGAACATCCGAAACGGTACCTCGCAGCGCCGATCGCCGTCGGAACGATCGACCAGGCGCTTCTGAACGCGGTTCGGGTGAAGCACGCCCATCTGCGCGCCGTCTCGCTCCTCAACAAGCTCCTGGTGGTCGACGAGGTCCACGCCTCCGACGCCTACATGGAGCGCCTGCTCACGAACCTCCTGCGCTTCCACGCCGGGGCGAGCGGCCACGCGCTTCTCCTGTCGGCGACGCTCGGCGCGGGGGCGCGCTCGCGCCTGCTCGGGGCCGCGACGGTCCCGGATCGGGCGGAGGCCGAGACCGTGCGCTACCCGGCCCTGAGCTGGTGCGAGGACGGCGTCGAATACCGCAAACCCGTCGGCTCGGTCGGTGGCGACAAGGTTGTCCGCCTGGAGGCACGCCCGATTCTGGCCGAGCCCGAGGCCGTCGCGGCGGCCCGCGCCGGCGCCAAGGTCTTGATCATCCGCAACACGGTCGGGCAGGCGTTGCGGACGCAGGAGGCCCTGGAGGCGGTGCTGGACGCACAGTCGACGGCCCCGGACGGAGCTCTGCCGTTCCGGGTGCGGCACGCCGACGGACGGGGGATCGCGACGCTGCATCACTCCCGCTTCGCCGAGCCCGACCGGCGCATCCTCGACGCGGCCGTCGCGGCCGCCATCGGGCGCGAGCGCCCGGACGGTGGCCGGATCGTGATCGGCACGCAGACGCTGGAACAATCCCTCGACCTCGACGCCGACCTGCTCGTCACGGACCTCTGCCCGGTCGACGTGCTGCTGCAGCGGATCGGCCGCCTCCACCGCCACGCCGGCCGATCCCGCCCGCATGGTTGCGCCGCGCCGCGCGCGATCGTGCTCGTCCCCGCGGCGCGGGAGCTGTTTCGGGCCGACCTGCGCGCCTACGGGCTCGGATCCGGCGAGACCGGCGGCGTCTACGAGGACCTGCGCACCCTCGAGCTGACCCGGCGGCTCGTCGAGGCCGAGCCGGTCTGGACGATCCCGGCGATGAACCGCCGTCTCGTCGAGGCCGCGACCCATCCCGACGCCCTGGCGGCGATCGAGGCGGAGCTGACGGCCGCCGACCCGGCCTCGCGGCCGCATGTCGACCGGCTCACCGGCCGGTTCTTCGCTGATCTCAAGGCGGCGGAGACCGCGCTGCTGCGGTTCGACCGGCCGTTCTCCGACTTCCGGATCGAGGCCGACGCGATCATCGCCACACGCCTCGGTGGCGCCGACCGGCCTGTCGACTTCCGGTCCGAGGAGCGCCCGCCGCCGGTCGGTCCATTGACGCGGGACGTTGCCGACCGCTTCCGGGGCTTCCTGTCATCGGTGATGCCCGAGGCAGCCCCGGGCGTCTTCGTCGCTGCCGAACTCTCCCGAGGCGTGCGCGAACGGATCTGGACCGTGCTTGCGAGTTGGTGGGCCGAAATGCCGGGTGGCTCGATCGTGCTCCTGTGGAAGGATGACGCCGCCCCCGGGCGACTTGGCCTGCGCACGCTCGGCCTTCCGCCCCGAACCCTTGCGGACCTCGACGGCGCGCTTCTCGTCCGCCGCTGACGGCGTTCTTTGACATCGTGAATGCCACCAGCTACTTAGCAGGTAGAGGCGCCCCCGCCTACGCGGGGATCGACCCGGGACGTATTCCTTGATCGCGATGCGGTAGCCGGATCCCCCGGCTGAGGAAGGCAGCGACGTCCCGAGCGTCCTAGAGCCGCGCCGCACGATTCGGCCGTCATCGCCACCGCCTTCCTCGCTCGACGACATCGTGGATTTCGGCTCGCTCGGCCCTGTCCTGCAGTCTGCGGTGGAGCTTCGCGTCTTCCACTTTGCGTCCACTTGGCGACGGTCGCGGGATTGCCGCCGTCGGCGCGGCGCTGCCGTGGTGAACCTGGCCCAGGGCGCATCGCGCCACGCGAGCGTGACGCGCGCACCAGCAAACCCTGGGATCAACCATCAAGGCGCCGTTGCCTGGGTGTTACCAGAGATCACCGATCGACGGCTGGCGGCGACCACGATGGACTGAACGAGACTGCCGATCTTCACGATCGCGATCCAGTCCATCGCACGCGCTCCAGTCGACTTCAGGCGGTGCGCGTGAACCGATTATCGCGGTGGCGGGTTTGTGGTCGCGAAGGAGTAGCGTGCGATCTTCCACCCATCGCGACCTTCTTTACTGAGTATGAACAATTCGTGGTTGGCGTCGGGGACGCGCTGTTTGATCGCATTCACGATCACATGTCCGTTCGAGCTCGTCCGGGCGAACGCCCAGTTTGGAGCGACCTGCACGACTTCCTCGACCGTCAGCTCGGTGTCGAAGGTGATCGTCTGGAATATCCCGTCATAGGCAGCCCGGATCGCCTCGGCACCGACCGTCGAGGGGCTGTTCGGGGCCATGAAGACGGCATCTGTTGCGAAGACGGACAGTACCGCGTCCGTGTTTGACGCATTCAGCGCCGTCTCGTAAGCCTGCAATGCATCTTCGATGCCGGATTGGACCGAAGCTGCATCCGAGCTTGTCCCGGTCGATTTTGCGATTTTTTTCATGCTCTTGCATCTCCTGCGGGATTTGCATGTTCGTGATTGGATTTTGCGATGCGGCGTTCTTCCCCGTCGTACGGGCGTCTGTGACGCTGCATGGCTGGTGCCGGAGCGCGGCGCGACGACGACCGGGCTGGCGCGCTGCGGCTTCCGGCCTCGTCGGCATGGAACGCCGGCCCTGCCTCCCGGAACGGGCAGTTTCGCCGCGACGCGCTGCAGGGTTGCGGATCAGCCGGCACCGCCCGGGACCGGCGTGTTGAGCAGTTGCTGCTCCCAGAGATACGCGATTCCACACCCGGCGGCGTGCTGCCTGAGGACGTCGGTGACCCCGGCGACCGTCTCCAGCCGAGCCCAGTCGCGCTGCCATTCCGCCATCACCGCCAGCCAGGTCATGATGTTCACTCCGGCCCGGATCATGCGTTGGACGGCGACCTCGTGGGCCTCGATCGAGATGCCGCCGCAGGCGTCAGTGACCACGGTCACGTCCCATCCTTCGCCCGCCGCCTGGATCGCCGGCATCGCGACGCAGACCTCAGTCCAGAGGCCGGCGATGACCAGTTGCGTTCGGCCAGTCCGCTTGACTGCATCCACGACCTTGGCGTCCTCCCAGGTGTTGATGAACGTCCTGTCGATCACGTCCTGTTCCGGAAAGACGTCGGTAACCTGAGGGAAAATGACCCCGCCCCGATCGGCGATGACGCTCGTCAGGATGGTGGGAACGCCAAACACCTTGGCAGCCTTGGCCAAGGCCGTCGTGTTGTTGACGACCAGATGCTGATCGTGGCTGTTCAAACTCGCCAGCTGGTAGGGCTGGTGGTCGATGAGAACAAGAATCGAATCCTCCGGGCGAATGAGCGACGCAAGACCATTGCGTAGAGTCATGACGATCCTTTGCTGCCAGCGAGTCAGATCGCTATCGGAACAACATACGCCGGTTTCGGCGATGTCGGATCGACATTGCCATTGCGGTTTGTGTTACGATAGCGTCGGTCGGCGGCACGGTGTGTCGCGAAAACAGGAACGCCAAGGTGGACATCGACGATCTCAGAACGTTTGTGGAACTTGCCGACGCCGGAGGCGTGACACCCGCTGCGCGGCGACTGGGCGTCTCCAAGTCGATCGTCAGCCGTCGGCTCGCGCGCCTTGAGGCCGACCTCGGCGTGCAGCTGGTCGCGCGGACCACGCGTGGCGCAGCCCTCACGGAGGCGGGAGCGACGTTCCGGGATCACGCAGCCCGGGTCTGCGCGGAAATCGATATCGCCAAGGAAACGATCCTGCCCGCTGGCGACGTTCGTGGCCGGCTACGGATTGCTGCGCCGCTTTCCTTCGGCCCGACCCACCTGGCCGCCGTCTTCGCCGATATGGCGCGGCGCCATCCCCATCTCCACCTTCAAACCTGCTACACCGATCGCTTCGTGGATCTCATATCGGAGGGATTCGACTGCGCAATCAGGCTTGGCTACCTTCAGGACTCGACCCTGATTGCCAGGCGCGTCGGCCCCATCTACGGCAAGCTTGTCGCCAGTCCGGACTACATCGGTGCCCATGGCGCTCCCGAGACGCCGGATGACCTGCTCGACCACCAGGCCCTCATGCAGGGCACTGAAACGTGGCAATTCATGGATGGACACAAAGCCATCACCGTCCGCCCTCAGGGACGATTCAAAGCCGACAACGGTACCGCACTGGTGTCCGCTGCCATGGCGGGGCTGGGGATTGCCTACCTTCCGGAGAGGCTCATCCAGGAGCAACTTGCATCCGGAGCGTTGGTACCGGTCATGACGCGCTTTCCGATCCCTCCGGCAGGTTTATTCGTTCTGCGTCCGCCTGGTCATTATCCGGCCAGGGCGGTGCGAATTCTCACGCAAATGCTGATCGACTGCTTCGACAAGGCGTCGTAGCGATCCGGGCTATACGTGCACCTCACACAACTCCCGCTGCGCCGAGGCCGCCACACCGGGCCATGCCAGCGATCGGGAGTGTTGTGAGAGACACTCAATCATCGTGCCACGTCGGGCGCGAACGCCCGCATGCCTGCGCTCTCCGCACGGAAGCGCAGACAGCCCGCGATACCAGACCAGCCAGCCTCCGCCCGGGGCAGGCCGGGCGCTTCGGCCGCGACGCCCGCGACCCGGCGCCGGCCACCGCCCCACTGACGGGAAAGGGGCAGCGGGAGGAGCCGTCGCGGTGCCCCGCAGCACAGCGGCCCTCGTCCGGCATCGCGCCCCGTCACGACGCGGCAGGTGGTTCGCCCCCCGCCTGATGCAGGTAAAAGGCGTGCTCCACCGTGAACACGTGCGCCCGCATCTCCCGCGCCGCTGCCTCCCCGTCCCGCGCCCGAAGCGCGGCCGCGATACGCTCGTGCTCCGCCAGGGACCGGGCCAAGCGGCCAGGGAACCCGCACTGCGCATGCCGGAACGGCGCGACCCGCCGTCGTACCGCACGCGCCTGCTCCTCCAGGCACCCGTTCCGGCTCGCCCGGTAGATCAGGTCGTCCCGCCCCGCCGCCGCCGCCTCGCATCGCCGCCGCACCTGGTCCAGTTCCGCCCCCGCGGCCGCGCTCATCGCCCCCGCCGCCAGGCGGCAGCACAAAGCCTCCAGCTCCGCCATCACGAAGAACATCTCCGCCAGCCCCTGCGGCGCGATCGTGCTCACCCGCGTGCCCCGCCGCGGCCGCGAGGTCGCGAACCCCTCCACCTCCAGCTGACGCAGCGCCGCCCGAATCGGCGTGCGCGACGTGCCGAACGCGCTGGCGAGCTCCGCCTCGTCGATCGGCGTGCCCGGCGCGCGCCTGCCCTGCACGATCTCCTCCGCCAGCCGCCGCCGGATCTCCTCCGTGCGGGTCGGGCCGGCCTCCTCCGGTCGCGTGGGGCGTGTCGTCGGGTGTCCCGTCCTGGCCGGAGCCCTCCGGCCGCCGGCCACTCTGCATGCAGCCTGCGTGCGCACCAAGGTGGATCGTCGCGCCGTCCCCCCCTCTCGCCCCGACGCCGGCGGACGATCCGGCCCTCACCCGTCCTTCTTCTCCTCGATCCGCACCGATCCGCCCGGCAGGGTGATCCGCCGCTTCAGCGCGGCCCGCCGGCCGCTCATCTCCCAGGTCAGCCGACGTCGCGTCGCGCGCCTCCGGCGCGCAGGCCCGGATCCGGCTCTCCGCCTCCCCCGACACCAGCCCGCGCCCCGCCGGTGCCACCTCCAGAAGCGCCCGCTCCCGCGTCACGTTCGCCGGCTGCCCGGGATCGCCGAACCGCTCCGCCGTCAGCTCCAGATCGTGACCTCGTCCGCCGGCTCCCCCGGAAAGACCGGCACCCGTATCGTCTCGCTCGCGGCCGCGACGAACGCGGCGCGGGTGTCCCGGGCGCCCGCGCCCACCTCCCTCGCCCGGTCAGAACTGCAGGGCGACCGAGAAGGTGATCCGATCGTCCGCCGGCAGCCGGTCCGAGCGCTCCGAGCGGCCGTACTCCACGCTCGCACTCACGTTGGTGAAGCTCGCCTGCGGCGAGGCCCCGAAGCGGATCCCCACCCCGTAGGAGGCGCCCCGCACCATCGCGCGTTCCAACGCCGTCGGCCGCTGCAGCCGCACCATCCCGAATGCCCCGAACCCGTAGGGGCTCGCCATCACGGCGCCCAGCGTCTCCTCGCCCGATGCGAGCCCCGTCCCGAGCTGGCCCGGCCACTCGAACAGCCGGAACGGCAGGCTCACGGGCAGGACGAAGGGCAGCTGCACCTCGCCCCGCACCACGTAGCCCTCGTCCCCCTGGAACAGGCCCGCGTCGAACGACGACAGCCCAGTCAAGTTCGCCAAGCCGATCTGCTCGGAGCGCGGCAGCGCCTGGTTGAACGAGGTCTGGCCCCGCGCCCGCAGGTCGAGGGTCAGGTGCTCGGCCACCGGCTGGGTGACGCTCAAGGTCGCTTCGAGCTTCTGGAATTCCGGCCGCGCCCCCAGCCGCGACAACGGCTCGACCTCGGCGCCCGCCCCCGGTGGCCGGCGCGCGCCCAGCCCGTCGAGGCCGAAGGCGCCCGAGAGCCGGCCCGACACGATCCCGTCGCTGGGCAGGAACCACAGGAAGTCCGTGGTCGTGCGCGCGATGCGCAGGCGGTCGAGGGAGAACGGCGCCTCGACCGGCACGATCACCGTCTGGCGCTCCTCCTGTGCGTCGAAGGCCGCCTCGGCGTTGAGCGTGAAGGCCCGCGAGCGGATCAGCGGATAGCGCAGCCGGGCCGAGTAGCGCGAGAAGTCCGAGGTGAAGCCGAGCGTTCCCGCCTGAGCCTTGGGCGTGGTGCGCGCGTCGGTGACCTCCAGGTTGAGGGTGAGCCCGTCGGCGCCGAGCGGCAGCACGAGGCCGGCGGCGAGCGAGCGGTTGCGCGGCTCGGGGTCGAAGAAGCTCGCCCGCCCGCCCGGATAGGGCGCCCCGCCGGCGCGCAGGTAGAGCAGCTCGCCGGTTCCGGTCGGCGAATTCAGGTCGAGGCCGAAGCTGCTCGTGGTACGCCCCAGCGCATCCGAGAGGGTGTTGTCGATGCCGGCCGAGCCCGTCACGGGCTTGGTGCGGGCCTCGACCACCAGCACGACGCCCCCCGGCACGCTGCCCGGCGCCAGCGTCGAGCGCAGGACCGTGCCGGGGGCGTCGCCGGCCAGAAGCAGCCGGCGTTCGAGTTCGGAGAGGCGCAGGGCCCGTGCCCCGGCGAGCGGCGCCAGCACGGCGGCCACCCGCGCGCGGATCTCGGGCGGCAGCGCGTCGGTGTCGACCCGCTCGACGAAGCCGTCGAGGACGACGAGGCGCAGGTCGGCGCCGTCGGCGAGCCGCTGGGCGGGCAGGACGACCCGCACCAGGGGATAGCCTGCCGCGACGTAGGCCTGCTCCAGCGCCCGGGCGGCCGCGAACAGCTCGGCGGCGGTGACCGTGCGACCCGACAGGCCTGCGACGATGTCCTGGGTCGGGTCGGCAAGATCCGGCAGGGTGCCCTCGATCGCGACGGTGCGCAGCCGGACCGTGAGGCGCTCGGCCCCGGCCGGCGCCTCGAGGCCCGGCCCCTCCGGGATGACGAGGCCGCCGCCCTGGCTCTGCAGGGCTGGGCGGAAGCTCTGGGGGGTGATCTGGGAGGCGGTCTGGGCCAGGGCCGGGCCGGTGACGAGAAGGGCGCCGGCGAGGAGGCCGAACCGTCCACGGGCGCGCGACCTGGCGGGCACGGGCGCGACGATGTCCTGCGATCGTCCGTCGGTGAGTCGCAGCGTCATGCGGGTCGCTCCCGAAGTTTGTCCTGGACGATCTCGGCGCCCTTGCGCGTCTCGCGAGGTGATGCCGCCCGGGGGTGCCAGCCTCGATTGAGGGATTCACGTGGTGAATGCAAGGTGAAGGCCGGCAAACCGCGGACAGGCAGGACGTGCGCCGCACCTGCTTTGAGACGCGGCGCACATTCCGCTGCGGCCGGCGTGGGGCGGGGCGCCCGCCAGGACGGGCGGCCTCAGAGGCTGAGGAGCCACTCCCTCACCACCCGCACGTCGGTGTCCGGTGCCGCCGGATCGCCGTTCGTGCGCGAGCGGGCCTGCGCCGCAAGCCGGCGCAGGTCGCGCGGTCCCACGCCGTAGACCGCCCGGAACAGCCGGCTGAACGCCGAATCGTTCACGAAGCCGCAGGCGCGGGCGATGTCCCGGATCAGGAGGCGATCCTGCCCGGGATCCTCGAGCAGCGCCCGCGCCCGCGCCAGGCGTGCCCGCGTGATGGCCTCCGCCACGCCCCCAACGGGCTCGAACAGGCGGTACAGCGACGCCCGCGAGAGCCGGAACCGCCGTGCCAGGAGAGCGGGCCCGAGCTGCGGGTCGGCCACGTCCCGCGCGATGGCGGCCTGGATCATGCGCAACTGCCCGGCCCGCAGGGCCGCCCGCGCGAGGGCGCGCCCCTCCCGCGAGGGGCCGGCCGCGCCGGCGATCAGCGCGGCGGAGGCGGCCGTGGCGGCGTCGGCCTCGGCCCGGCTCATGGCAGGCGCATCGGCCCTGAGCATCGTGAGATGCGACCACAGGAGGTCGGCCATGCCGGTGCCGCGTCGCAGCATCAGGCCGTGCAGGGCGTCGCTCCGGGCGACCAGCGGCGTGACGAGGTCGCGGCGGATGGTGAGGGACAGGTTGCTGACCGCGGGGGCGCGGACCGCGAAGGGACGGGTGAGGTCCAGCACCACCACGTCGCCCGGCTGGATCGCGAGGGTCTTGCCCTCGACCTCGCAGGCGTAGCCGTTGCGCAGGTAGGTCATCAGCATGATGTCGTCGAGGCCGGCGGCCGCGATGACCCCGGGGGTGCGCAGGCAGTCGCTGCGCGGCGCCAGGGCGCCGCCCAGATGCATGCCGCCGAAATGATCGGCCTCGAACACGGCCGAGAAGTCGGCGTGGTCCTCCGGATGCGGGAGTTCCCAGCGCACGACGGGGCTGAGGGCGCACCGCATGGCCTCGTAGGCGTCCGGTGCGCCGCGGGCGATCGTCGACCGGAGCCGGGGAACCGCCGCGACCTCGGCCGGGTGTCGGGTTGCATCAGGCATGGCGAGAGTGGGAGTGCGAGGCCTGCCGCGCCCGTCGATGCAACGCGCGGCGAGGCGACCCTGGATTTCCGGAGCCGGCTGCTGCGGAGGGGCGCCCGGCCGGCAACGGACGCTCGGCCGCATTCAAGAACCAGGCTGAGGCCCAAGGCAAATCCCGCCCGATGTTTCCAAGGCGGCATGGTGCCGCAGATGATGCGAGTCCTGCCAAGAAAATAGATTGGAAGTTGTGCCGCATCGATTGTTCATCGAATGACGGTAGCGTTCATACACGATATCCGCGAGACTCCCGTGCCCTGATATTCGGGCCGATACTCCCCAGGGCTTTCATGGTTGGACGGGGCGCAGGGACGCATCGGTAGTCCTCAGCAACGACGATTCGGAATCGATCCGCATCACAATGTGCCCAGCGTATCAATCCTGACCGCGACTGTGGCGCAGTGCCTTTCTCCCGTGCTACCCTAACGGCAGATCGCGCCCCGGGGAGAAGGCCCGGGCGTTTGCGGAGGACGGTGACGGGATGCAGGCGATGCCACGCGGGTTGAGCGATCGGGATCCGGCCCCGGCGGCCTGGGGAACGGGTCCGTCCGCGCGGGAGCGCACGCGCCCGCAGGACGGATCGTCGCGCCGTCCGCCCTGCGGCCGGTCGTTGCGGCGCGGCGGCGTCCGGGGTCGGACCTGAGCGCGCCGGCCTGGGCCGTGTGCGGCCCTGCACTCTTCTTCGACCTCCTCTCGACCGCGACCCCGTGATGACCCATTCCCTGCCGGCCGCCCTCCTCGCCACCACGGCTCTCGCGACGACGGTCCTCGCGACGATGTCGCCCGCGCCGGTCCTCGCGCAGCAGGCCCTGCCGACGGGCGGGCGGGTGGTGTCGGGCGGGGTGACCATCGGCACGCCCCAGAACGGCGCCCTCGCAATCCGGCAGTCGAGCCAGACCGCCATCGTCAACTGGCAGGGCTTCTCGATCGGCCAGGCCAACCGGGTCGACATCCAGCAGCCGAACGCCCAGGCCGCCATCCTCAACCGTGTGACGGGCCAGACCCGCTCGACCATCGCCGGGCAGCTCGACGCCAACGGGCAGGTCTACCTCGTCAACCCCAACGGCATCACCATCACGAAGACCGGCAAGGTCAACGCCGCCGCCTTCGTGGCCTCCTCCCTCGACATCGCCGACGAGGACTTCAAGGCCGGGCGGCGGCAGTTCCGGGGCTCCGGCGCCTCGGCGCGGGTGACGAACCGCGGCACGATCACGATCGGGCGGGGCGGCTACGCGGCTCTGCTCGGCGGCGAGGTGCGCAACTCCGGCACGATCAGCGTGCCGATGGGCAAGGTCGGGATCGGGGCGGGGGAGCGGGCGACGCTGGACCTGTCGGGGGACGGGTTCCTGCAGGTACAGGTGCCGAGTGCGGCGGCGGGCAAGGGCGCGCTGATTCGCCATTCGGGGGTGATCTCGGCGGAGGGGGGCAGCGTCGAGATCAAGGCGGCAGCGGCGCGGGACATGGCCCGCCAGGCCGTGAACCTCTCGGGGGTGGTCGAGGCGACGAGCGTCTCGGGGCGGTCGGGCGCCATCGTGCTGTCGGGCGGGGACGGGGCGGTGGCGGTCGGCGCGGCGGCGCGGCTCACCGCCAACGGCACTGGCGGCCAGGCCGGGGGGCGGGTGCGGATCAGCGGCCGCGCCGTGTCGGTGGCGGGCCGGGTCGAGGCGTCGGGCGCGACGGGCGGGCGGATCCGGGTCAAGGCGGAGGAGAAGTTCGCGCTCACCGGCACGCTCGCGGCGACCGGCGGGACCGGGGCGGGCGGGCGCGTGACCGCGACCGGGCGGGAGATCGCGCTCACGGGCGCCGGCGTCGACGCCTCGGGCGCGGCGGGCGGCGGGACGGTGCGCTTGGGCGGCGGGCGGCAGGGGCAGGGTCCCCTCGCCCACGCGCAGAACCTGCGGATGGACGCGGACAGCATAATCCGGGCGGACGCGACCGCGTCGGGCTCCGGCGGCGACGTGGTGCTGTGGTCGGACGCCGCCACAGAATTCGCGGGGCGGATCAGCGCGCGGGGCGGCGCGCAGGGGGGCGAGGGCGGGCAGGCCGAGGTCTCGTCGAAGGGGGTCCTGTCCTACACGGGCTTTGCCGACCTGACGGCCCCGAAGGGCTCGGCCGGGACGCTGCTGCTCGACCCCTACAACGTCACGATCTCGTCGGGCACGGACGCGAACCAGTCCAGCTTCGTCGCGACGGGCAACGACTCGGTCATCAACGTCGGGACGCTGAACGCGGCGCTCGCCGGCGCCAACGTCACGGTGCTGACGGGCCTCGGCGGCGGCAGCCAGGCGGGCGACATCACGGTCGCGGCGCCGGTGACGTGGTCGTCGAACAACCTGCTCACCCTGTTCGCGGCCCGCTCGATCGCCGTCAATGCGACCGTGACCGTCGCCGGCGGCGGCGGGTTGACCATCCAGACGAACAACGGCGCGGGCTCCGGCCCCGGCGCCCTCACCTTCGCGCAGGGCGCGAGCGTGACGTTCCGGCCGAACGCCAGCCAGGCCTTCCAGGCGCTGTTCATCAACGGGCAGTCCTACACGCTGGTCCGCGACATGGCGGCCCTGCCGGGCCTGAACGGCCAGTCGGGGCGCTACGCGCTGGCCACCGACCTGACGGCGCCGGGCACAGCCTATTCGGGCGCGGTGATCGGCAGCTTCTCGGGCACGCTGGAAGGGCTCGGCCACACGATCGCCAATCTCAAGGCCAGCGCATCGAGCGGCAGCGTCGGCCTGATCGGGATGCTGGACGCCACCGGGACGGTGCAGAACATCGGCCTCGTCGGAAGCGACGGCACGGTCAGCGGCAGCACGTCGACGCTCGGCACCGGTGCCCTGGTCGGGCTCAACCTAGGGACGATCAGCCGAAGCTACGCCGGCATCGCGGTCGACTCGGGCAGCATCGGGGGCGGCCTCGTCGGCTTGAACTCCGGTGGGACGATCAGCCAAAGCTACGCCAGCGGACCTGTCACCGGCCGCAGCGGCAGCACGCTGGGAGGTCTCGTCGGAAGCAGCACCGGGAGCATCGGCCAGAGCTACGCGACCGGCGCCGTCGTGAGTTCGGGGGTGAGCGGCGGTCTCGTCGGCGTCATAAACAACGGGACGATCAGCCAGAGCTACGCCACCGGCGCCGTCGTGAACGCCGTGGGCATAGCGGGCGGGCTGATCGGCCGCGTCAGCGGCGGGACTGTCAGCCAGACCTACTGGGATACGCAGACCAGCGGTCGGTCGCAGGGGGTGGGCACCGGCTCCTCGACCGGCACCACCGGCCTGACGACGAGCGCATTCCAGTCGAACTTCGCGGTTCCGGGCGGCAGCTTCGCGGGTGGCGCGGGCCTCTACCCGTACCTGACGACTCTCTTCCCCACCGGCCCGCAGGTGATCACCGGCACCACCCAGGCCGCCCCAACCATCAACGGTCCCGCCACCGTCTCCCTCGACGCGGGCGGCCGCCTCGTCGGCCAAGCCACCACGGGGGTGAACGGGACCTACTACATCGCCCTGCCCGCCGGGACGGTGGCCAACGGAACCTCCTTCGTCGCCTCCGTGCCGACGGTCTCCGGCGCCTCCACCGCCGCCGCGACGCTCGCCACCTCGACCTACAGCACCGGCAGCCCAGTCCAGGCCGGCGTCAACCTCTACGGCGGGACGCTCTCCAGCGTCACCGGCGCGACGCGGCTCTCGGACGCGCTCGCGGCCGTGTCGTCCGGTGTCGGCGCCGCGGCGAGTTCCGGCACCGCGAGCCTGATCGCCGGCCTCGGCAGCCGCCGCGTCGTCACGACCGCGTCGAGCTTCACGGTCGACACGGCCGTCGATCCGACGAACGCGACCGTGATCCAGACCGGGACGGGCGTGCCGCTCTCCGTGACGGCGGCCCAGACCCTGAACGCGGGCGGGTCGCTGGGGCTACTCTCGGGCGGGAGCCTGCGGATCAACGAGAGCGTGACGGCGAACGGCGCCTCGTCGGTGTCGCTGAACTACGATTCATCGAACGCGACCAACCTGAGCTTCGCGCTGGGCAAGAGCGTGAGCTTCGCGGGCACGGGCGGGTCGCTGTCCGTGAACGGGGCGGGGTACACGCTGATCCGCACCATGGCGGACCTGCCGGGGCTGAACAACCAGTCGGGGCGCTACGCGCTCGCCACCGATCTCACGGCGCCGGGCACGGCCTATACCGGCGCGGTGATCGGGACGTTCTCGGGCACTCTGGAGGGCCTGGGCCACACGATCAGCAACCTGACCATCACGGGGACGAGCGACAAGGCCGGCCTGATCGGGACGCTTGCCTCCGGCGGAACGGTGCGTGACCTCGGTCTCGTCGGCGGCAGCGTGAGCGGTGGCGGCAACGTGGGCGGGCTCGTCGGGTCCAACAGCGGCACGATCGTGCAGGCCTCCACCACCGGCGCCGTCTCGGGCTCCAGCATCGTGGGCGGACTCGTCGGGATCAACTTCGGCACGATCGTGCAGGCCTCCGCCACCGGCGCCGTCTCGGGCGCTGATCAAGTGGGTGGGCTCGTCGGGGCCAACAGCGGCACGATCGTGCAGGCCTCCACCACCGGCGCCGTCTCGGGCACCATCTCCGTGGGTGGGCTCGCCGGGTACAATGACGGTACGATCACGCAGGCCTCCGCCACCGGCGCCGTCTCGGGCTCTGACGAAGTGGGCGGTCTCGTCGGGTACAGTGGCAACTTGATCACGCAGGCCTACGCCGCCGGCGCCGTCTCAGGCACCAACAACGTGGGCGGACTCGTCGGGGCCAATGACGGCACGATCACGCAGGCCTACTGGGACACGCAGACCACCGGCCAGGCGACGAGCGACGGCGGCACCGGCCTGACGACGCGCCAGTTCCAGGGGCTCGACCCCTTGCCGAGCCCGCTGACCGGCGCCCTCACGGATGCGAACAAGCTCGGCTCCGCCTTCGCGGGCGGGGCGAACGGGCTCTACCCCTACCTGACGAGCCTCTTCCCCACCGGCGTCCAGGCGATCTCCGGCACCGCCTACCGCGACGCGGGTGCGACGCTCGCCGCCTCCGGCAGCGCGGGCGCGGTCACGGTGTCGCTCGATACGGGCGGGCGCCTGCTCGGGCAGGCCACGACGGGCGCGAACGGCACCTACTACATCGCGCTGCCGGCCGGCACGGTGGCGAACGGGGCGGGCCTCGTCACCTCTGTCCCGACGAACGGAAGCCTGTCCACCGCCGCCGCGACCTTCGTCCCCTCGACCTACACGGCGGGCACGCCCGCCCAGGCCGGCGTCAACCTCTATGCCGGGACGCTCACCGGCAGCACGAGCGCCACCACGCTGACGGCCGCCGAGACCGACCTGACGGCGCGCGCCGCGGCGAGCGCGGGCGCCACGACCCAGACGCTGATCGCGGGCTTGAGCGGGCGCAACCTGACGGCGACGGGCGCGAGCTTCACGATCGACCGGGCGGTGACGACGGGCGGCACCTTCGCGGTCCGGACCAGTGCGGCGGGCGCGCCGCTGACGGTGGCGGCGCCGATCAGCGTGAGTGACGGCGGGACGCTCGGCCTGAGCGCGGCGGGGGCGCTGCGGATCAACGAGAGCGTCACGGCGACGGGCGTGGTACCGGTGGCGCTGGGCTACGACGCGTCCGACCCGACGAACCTGAGCTTCGCGCAGGGCAAGAGCCTGACCTTCGCGGGCACGGGCGGGTCGCTCGCGGTCAACGGGCAGGGCTACACCCTGATCCGCGCGATGACGGACCTGCCGGGCCTGGACACCCAGTCCGGCCGCTACGCGCTCGCCACCGATCTCACGGCGCCGGCGACGGCCTATACGGGCGCGGTGATCGGGAGCTTCTCGGGCACGCTGGAGGGCTTGGGCCACACGATCACCGGCCTGACCATCACGGGGTCGAGCTCCAATGTCGGCGTGATCGGGGAGCTCACCGCTGGCGGAACGGTGCGGGATCTCGGTCTCATCGGGGGCAGCGTGAGCGGCGGCAGTTCCGTCGGCGGGCTCGTCGGGTCCAACGGCGGCACGATCGTGCAGGCCTACGCCACCGGCGCGGTCTCGGGCTCCTCCGAGGTGGGCGGGCTCGTCGGGTCCAACGACGGCACGATCACGCAGGCCTACGCCACCGGCGCCGTCTCGGGCTCCTCCTCGGTGGGCGGGCTCGTCGGGGTCGACGGCGGCACGATCACGCGGGCCTACGCCACCGGTGCCGTCTCGGGCTCCTCCTCGGTGGGCGGGCTCGTCGGGTCCAACGGCGGCACGATCGTGCAGGCCTACGCCACCGGCGCCGTCTCGGGCTTCAACTACGTGGGCGGGCTCGTCGGGATCAACGGCGGCGGCGGCACGATCGTGCAGGTCTACGCCACCGGCGCCGTCTCGGGCTCCTCCTCGGTGGGCGGGCTCGTCGGGCTCGACACCGCCGGCGCCCATATCACGCAGGCCTACTGGGACACGCAGACCACGGGCCGAGCGACGAGCGCCGGCACCCACACCGGCTACACCACGCGCCAGTTGCAAGGGCTCGATCCGATCTCCGGCTCGGTCGCCGGCGGCAATGCCGTCTTCTTCTCCACCTCCGCCCAGCTCGGGGACGGCACCACCTCGGTCTTCTCCGGAGGGGCGAACGGCCTCTATCCCTACCTGACCAGCTTCTTCCCGAACGGCGTCCAGGCAGTCTCCGGCACTGCCTACCGCGACGCGGGCACCGCCCTCGCCACCTTCGGCAGCGCGGGCGCGGGCACGGTGTCCCTCGATGCGGGCGGCACCCGCCTCGGGCAGGCCAGCATCGGGGCGAACGGCACCTACTACATCGCGCTTCCGGCCGGCACGGTGGCGAACGGAGCGGGCTTCGTCACCTCCGTGCCGACCGTGGCGGGAGCGTCGAACGCCGCCGCCACGCTCGCCGCCTCGACCTACGCCACAGGCACGCCCGTCCAGACCGGCGTCGATCTCTACGGCGGGGCGCTGACGGCGCCCAGCACCGCAGCCACGCTCTCCGCCGCGCTGGCGAGCGCGCCGCCGAGCCTCTCCGGGATCGCGAGCGCGTCCACCGTCACCCTCGCGTCCAACCTGACCGGCCGCGGCTTCGTGACGAGTGCGGCGGGCTTCACGCTGGACACGGCCGCGCCGTCCGGCGCGACGACGGTGGTGCAGACGGGAGCCGGGACGTCGATCACCGTGGCGGCGGCGCAGTCCTTTACAGCGGGCGGGTCGCTGGGGCTCCTCTCGGGCGGCAGCCTGCGGATCAACGAGAGCATCACGGCGACCGGCACGGCCGCGGTGGCTCTGGCCTACGACGCGTCGGACCCGACGAAGCTGAGCGTCGCGCCCGGCAAGAGCGTGACCTTCGCGGGCACGGGCGGGGCGCTCGGTATCAACGGCGCCGGCTACACCCTGATCCGCACGATGGCCGAGCTCGACGCCATCGACGGGGTGTCGGCGGTCGACGGCAGCACCGTCACGGCCTTCGGCGCCGGCCTGTCGGGCCGCTACGCCCTGGCCGGGGACGTGGCGGCCTCCGGCACGACCTACGTCGATGCGCTCGTGGGGACCGCCTCCGGCGGCGGGTTCGGCGGCACGTTCGAGGGCCTGGGCCACGCGGTCACCGGGCTCACCATCGCCAAGCCCGCGACCCAGGCGAATCCCGCGCTGTTTGCGGGCCTGTTCCGGAGCCTCGGCGGCGGCGCGACGGTGCGCGACATCGCCCTGCGCGGCGGGAGCGTGTCGGCGAGCGGCATCATGGGGGCGCTCGCCGGCCAGAATGACGGGACGATCGTCTCCGTGTCGTCGGACCTGACCGTCGTCGGCGATTTCCCCGTCGTCGGCGGCCTCGTCGGCGGCAACGGCGGAACGATCCTCCTGAGCGCGAGCACCGGACGCGTGCAGGGGGGCGCTCAGGTCGGCGGGCTCGTCGGCAATTCCAGTGGCACCATCGCGCAGAGCTACGCGACCGGAAGCGTTTCCGGCGGAAGCGGGAAGGCCGGCGGTCTCGCGGGGACCCAGAACGGCGGCGTGATCCGCCAATCCTTCGCCACCGGGAACGTGTCGGGGAACGACGGTATCGGCGGCCTCGTCGGCTTCACGTCGTCCGGGAGCAGCATCGTCGAATCCTACGCGACGGGCGCCGTCTCGGGCTCCAGGAACGTGGGTGCCCTGGTCGGCCAGAACGCCTCGTTCGGCGGCGCCACGGTCGCGCGCAGCGCCGTCGATGCGCAGACCAGCGGGCGGAGCGCCTTCGGGACCGACTTCGCCAATCAGTCCGGCAACGTCGCGAGCCTCACCACGGCGCAGCTCCAGGGCAGCCTGCCCGCCGGCTTCGACCCGGCCGTCTGGGCCACCGGGCCGGGCCTCTACCCCTACCTGAAGGGCGTGTTCCCGAACGGGATCCAGGCGGTCTCGGGCACCGCCTACGCGGATGCGGGCGCGACCCCGGTCGCCGCCACCCGGGTCACCGTGGCGGGCGCCGGCACCACGCTCGGCTCGGCGAGCACCGGCGCCAACGGCGCCTACTACGTCTTCGGCCAGCCCGGCACGATCGCGGCCGGCCAGGGCCTCGTCGCCTACACCACCCAGGACGGGACGGGGGCGCGGAACGCCGCCGCGCTCGTCACCGCCGCCGGCACCCCGAATGCCGCCCAGACGGGCGTGGACATCTGGGGCGGCGTGACGCTGCTCGCGGCGCGCACCGGCCAGGCGACGCTGTCGGCCTCCGGCTTCGACCCGGCGAGCCTGCCCGCCGTGCCGGCCGGCGCGAGCCTGCCGGGCTTCCTCGCCGGCGCGGTGCCGGTGCTGGCGGCGACGGGCGCGCAGGGCTTCACCATCGACCGGGCGGTGACGACGAGCCGGCCCTTCGGCGTGCAGACGGTCGCGGCGGGCGCGCCGCTCACGGTGGCGCAGCCGGTCACGATCGGCGACGGCGGCGGGCTCGGGCTCGTCGCCGCGGGGGCGCTCGCGGTCAACGCGGCGGTCACGGTCAACGGCGCGGCGCCGGTGGTGCTGGGCTACGACGCGGCGGACGTCACCAACCTGAGTTTCGCGCCGGGTACGAGCCTGACCCTCAACGCCGCCAACGGCGCCGCGACGGCAAGCCCGGTGGCGGGCCAGTCCCTGACGATCAACGGGGCCGCCTACGCGCTGGTGCGGTCCATGGCCGACCTCGACGCCATCGACGGGCGGCGCGCGACGGACCGGGCGAGCGTCGCGACCTTCGGGGCCGGCCTGTCGGGCCGCTACGCCCTGGTGGGAGACCTGTTCGCGACGACCGACGGCACCGCGTCCGGTGTCCCGGTCGCCTACCGTTCGCCGCCGGTCGGCACGACGGCGACGATCAACGACACGGCGGCCCCCTTCGCCGGCACCTTCGAAGGGCTCGGCCACGCGATCGGCAGGCTGTCGGTCGGCGCCGGCTCACAGGGGGCTTCCGGCCTGTTCGGCAGCCTCGGCACGGGCGGGACGATCCGCGACCTCGGCCTCGTGCAGGTCTTCGTGAGTGGCGTCACCAACGTCGGCGCTCTGGTCGGCCGCATCGACGGCGGTACCCTCGCCCAGGTCTCGGCATCGGGCGGGACCGTGACCACTGGCTCCGACGTCGTGGGCGGACTCGTCGGCCTGAACAGCGGCGGCACCATCATCCGGGCCTCGGCGGGGGGCTCCGTCTACAGCTCGGGGGGCTCCTTCCTCGGCGGCCTGGTCGGGTCCAACGCCGGGGGCACCATCCGGGACGCCTCCGCCACGGGCGACGTGCAGGGCTCCGGAAGCGTCGGCGGCCTCGTCGGCACGAATACGGGCACCATCACCCGCGCCGTCGCGACCGGAGCCGTCTCCGGGAACGCGTTCGACGTCGGCGGGCTCGTCGGCACCAATGCCGGAAGCATCCTCCAGGCCTCCGCGACCGGCTCCGTCAGCGGGCCCGGCTTCTCGTCCGGCGCGCTCATCGGCAACAACGCCTCCGGCACCGTGACGCAGGCCTACGCGACCGGGCAGCTCGTCACCAACGACCGCGGGACGGGCGGCCTCATCGGCATCAATCCCGGCACGGTGACGAATGCCTACTGGGACCTGTCGACCACCGGCCGGTCAGCCAGTGCCGGGGGCAGCGGCCGGGTCACGGCCGACCTCCAGGGCACGCTGCCGGGCGGCTTCGACGCGGCGGCCTGGGGCACGGGCCCCGGCCTCTACCCCTACCTGAAGAGCCTCTACCCGAACGGCGTCCAGGCGATCTCCGGCACCGCCTTCGCGGATCGCGGGGTGACGCCCCTCGCCCGGCCGGGCGACACGTCGGACACCGTCGCGCGCCGGGTATTCCTCGACGTCGCCGGGACGCGGGCGCAGGTCGAGACCGGCGCCAACGGCTACTACTACCTCGCCCTGCCGGCCGGGACACTCTCCTCCGCCGGGACGCCGGTCCTCGCCTACACGACCGCGGACGGCGGCGAGGACGCCCTCCAGCCCAAGCCGGTGACCGGGGCGAGCCTGATCTCCGCCACCGGCACCACGCGCCACCTCGACGTCTGGGGCGGCACCCTGATCGCGCCGACGAGCGCGACGGCGCTGTCGGGCGCCCCGACGAGCGTGAGCGCGCTGCTCGCCCCCAACCTTGGCCTGCTCTCGGGCGCCAGGGGCAGCCTCGGCTTCGCCGGCACGTCGGGCCTGTCCGGGGTGGGCTACGTGGCGACGGACCCGGCCGGGTTCACCCTCGATGCGGCGGTGGCGTCGGGGGCCGCGGGCGGGCTCTACCTGCGGACCACGCAGGGGCCGATCACGGTCGCGCAGGGCCAGGCGGTGAGCGGAGCGGGGCTGTCGCTCCATTCCGCCGGGTCCCTGCGCGTCAACGCAGACGTGACGGCGAGCGGGGTCCCGGTGTCCCTCGCCTACGACACCACGGACCCGACGAACCTGAGCTTCGCGCAGGGCCGCAGCCTGACCCTCGATGGCGGCGGGTCGCTGGCGATCAACGGCGCCGGCTACGCGCTGGCGCGCCGGATGAGCGACCTGCCGGCCCTCGACGGCCAGTCGGGCCGCTACGCCCTGGCGACGGACCTGACGGCGCCGACCACGGCCTATGCGGGCGCGGTGATCGGCAGCTTCTCGGGCACGCTGGAGGGGCTCGGCCACACGATCACCGGCCTGACCATCGCGACATCGAACGACAACGTCGGCCTGATCGGAACGCTCAACGGCGGCGGAACGGTGCGGGACCTCGGTCTCGTCGGCGGCTCCGTCACCACGGGCGGCTTCTACGTGGGCGGCCTCGTCGGGTCCAATGCCGGGGCGATCGTGCAGGCCACCGCCACCGGCGCCGTCTCGGGCTCCTTCTCCGTGGGCGGGCTCGTCGGGAGCAACGCCGGCACGATCACGCAGGCCACCGCCTCCGGCGCCGTCTCGGGCGGATCAAGCTCCTCCAGCGTGGGCGGGTTCGTCGGGTACAACGCCGGCGCGATCACGCAGGGCTATTGGGACACGCAGACGAGCGGCCTGACGACCGGGATCGGCGTCGGGGCCGATGCCGGCGCGACCGGCCTGACCACCCGCCAGTTGCAGGGGCTCGATCCGATCTCCGGTTCGGTCGCCGGCGGCAATGCCGTGTTCTTCTCCCCCGCCGCCCAGCTCGGGAACGGCACCATCTCCGCCTTCTCCGGAGGGGCGGGCGGCCTCTACCCCTACCTGACGAGCCTGTTCCCGAACGGCGTCCAGGCGGTCTCCGGCACCGCCTACCGGGATGCCGGCACCACCCCGGTCGTCGGCAGCACCGTCACGGTGGTGGGCGCCGGCACCACGCTCGGCTCCGCCTCCACGGGCGCCAACGGCGCCTACTACGTCTTCGGCCAGCCCGGCACGATCCCGCAGGGCCAGCCCCTCGTCGCCTACACCACCCAGGACGCGAACGGCGCGAAGAACGCGGCCGGCTACGCGCTCTCGACCTACGCGGCGGGCACGCCGAAGCAGGGCGGCGTCGACATCTGGGGCGGCGTGACCCTGATGGCGGCGAGCACGGGGGCGGCGACGCTCTCGGCCTCGGGCTACTATCCGACCGTGAGCCGGCCGCTTCCGGTCGGGGCGACGCTGCCGGCTTTCCTTGCGGGCGCGGTGCCGTCGCTGGCGGCGACGAACGCGCAAGGGTTCACGATCGACCGGGCGGTGACGACGGGCGGCAGCTTCGGGGTGCAGACCACGGCGGCGGGCGCGGCGCTGACGGTGGCGGCGCCGGTGAGCGTGACGGCCGGCGGGACGCTCGGCCTGGGTTCGGCGGGGGCGCTGCGGATCAACGAGAGCGTGACGGCAGCCGGCACGGCCGCGGTGTCGCTGGGCTACGACGCGTCCGACCCGACGAATCTCAGCTTCGCGCAGGGCAGGAGCCTGACCTTCACGGGCACGGGCGGGTCGCTGTCCGTGAACGGGGCGGGCTACACGCTGATCCGCGCCATGACGGACCTGCCGGGCCTGGACGGCCAGTCGGGCCGCTACGCCCTCGCCACGGACCTCGATGCCTCGTCGAGCCGCTACAACGCGGCCCCGATCGGCACCTTCTCGGGCACGCTGGAGGGGCTCGGCCACACGATCACGGGCCTCACCGTCACCGGCTCGACCGACTATGCGGGACTGATCGGACGGCTCGGCGGCGGCGGGACCGTGCGGGACCTCGGTCTCCTCGGCGCGACCATCAGCGGCGGCAACAACGTCGGCGCGCTGGTCGGCGAGAACGACGGGGTCGTCGCGCAAGTCCACGCCAATGCCACCGTCAGCGGTTCCATCTCCGTGGGCGGGCTCGTCGGCTTCTTCTCCGGCTTCCAGGGGGGGGCGGTCACGCAGTCCGCCGCGACGGGCAGCGTGAGCGGCGGCGACAACGTCGGCGGACTCATCGGCTTCAGCAGCGGCGGTGCCGTCGCGCAGTCCTTCGCGTCAGGCAGCGTCAGCGGCGGCGGCAACGGCCTCAGCGTCGGTGGTCTGGTCGGCTACAACGGCGGCAGCATCAGCCAGTCCTACGCGTTCGGCAGCACGGTCACGGCCTCCAGCGCGGCCGCGGCGGGTGGGCTGGTCGGGACGAATTTCGGCTCCGTCACCTCCTCCGTCTGGGACACGCAGACGAGCGGCGCAGGCGCGAGCACGGGCGGCACGGGCCTCACCACGGCCGCGCTCCAGGGCCGCCTGCCCACCGGGTTCGACCCGGCCGTCTGGGGCGCCGGGCCGGGCCTCTACCCGTACCTGAGGAGCGTCTTCCCCAACGGCGTCCAGGCCATCACCGGCACCGCCTACCGCGACGCGGGAGCCACACCGGCGGCCTCCGGCGGCGCGGGGGCGGTCACGGTCTCGCTCGACGCGGGCGGGCGCCTCGTCGGGCAGGCGGGCACCGGCGCGAACGGCGCCTACTACATCGCGCTCCCGGCCGGGACGCTGGCCTCCGGCACCGCCTTCGTCGCCTCGGTGCCGACCGTGGCCGGAGCCTCCACCGCCGCCGCGACGCTCGCCACTTCGACCTACGCGACCGGAACGCCGGCCCAGACGGGCGTGACCCTCTACGGCGGGGCGCTGACCGCGCCAGGCAATGCCGCGACGCTGACCGACGCCCTGGCGAGTGCCCGTCCCGACCTGACCGGAATCGCGAGCGCGTCCACCGTCACCCTCGCGTCGGGCCTCACCGGCCGGGGCTTCCTGACCACGGCCCCGGGCTTCACGGTCGACACGGCCGCGCCTTCCGGCCTGACGACGGTGGTGCGGACGGGCGCCGGCGCGCCGATCACCGTGACGGCGGCGCAGGCGCTCGCGGCGGGCGGGTCGCTCGGGCTGCTGTCGGGCGGCAGTCTGCGGATCAACGAGAGCGTGACGGCGACCGGCGCGGCCTCAGTGGGCCTGGCCTACGACGCGTCGGACCCGACGAACCTGAGCTTCGCGCAGGGCAAGAGCCTGACCTTCACAGGCACAGGCGGGTCGCTGGGCATCAACGCGCAGGGCTACACCCTGATCCGCGACATGGCGGACCTGCCGGGCCTGAACAACCAGGCGGGCCGCTATGCGCTCGCCACCGACCTCACGGCGCCGACCACCGCCTATACGGGCGCGGTGATCGGGACCTTCCCGGGCACGCTGGAGGGGTTGGGCCACACGATCGGCAACCTGACCATCACGGCGTCGAGCTCCAATGTCGGCGTGATCGGGACGCTCAGCAACGGCGGCACGGTGCGGGATCTCGGTCTCGTCGGCGGCAGCGTGAGCGGCCGCAATTACGTGGGCGGGCTCGTCGGGTTCAATAGCGGCACGATCGTGCAGGCCTCCGCCACCGGCGCGGTCTCGGGCACCACCCGCGTGGGCGGGCTCGTCGGGGGCAACCAGGGCGGCAGTATCACGCAGGCCTCCGCCACGGGCGCCGTCTCGGGCACCACCTACGTGGGTGGTCTCGTCGGGTTCAACGACAGCGGAACGATCACGCAGGCCTCCGCCACCGGCGCGGTCTCGGGCTCCTCTCTCGTGGGCGGTCTCGTCGGGTCCAACGGCGGCACGATCACGCAGGCCTACGCCACCGGTGCCGTCTCGGGCTCCTTCGCCTTGGGTGGTCTCGTCGCGGACAACAGCGGCCCGATCACGCAGGCCTACTGGGACACAAAGACCACGGGCCAAGCGACGAGTGCCGGCGGGACCGGCCTGACCACGCGCCAGTTCCAGGGGCTCGACCCCTTGCCGAACCCGCTGACCGGCGCCCTGACGGATCCGAACAAGCTCGGCCCGGCCTTCGCGGGCGGGACGGGCGGCCTCTACCCGTACCTGAAAGGCTTCTTCCCCACCGGCGTCCAGGCGGTCTCCGGCACCGCCTACCAGGATGCGGGCGCGCTTCCCGCCGCCTCCGGATCGCGGGCCGTCACCGTCTCGCTCGACGCGGGCGGCCGCCTGCTCGGGCAGGCCACGACGGGTGCGAACGGCGCTTACTATATCGCGCTGCCGGCCGGCTCGATCGCGACCGGGACGAACTTCGTCGTCTCGGTCCCGACCGTGCAGGACACGACCGCGAGCCCGGTCGTCACCTACGCCAACGCCGCCGCGACGCGGGCCACTTCGACCGGCACGCCGGCTCAGGGCGGCGTGCCCCTGTACGGCGGGGCGCTGACGGCCCCGAGCAATGCCGCCACGCTGACCGACGCGCTGGCGAGCGCGCGGCCCGACCTGACGGGGATCGCGAGCGCGTCCACCGCCACCCTCGCGTCGGGCCTCACCGGCCGCGGCTTCCTGACCACGGCCCCGGCCTTCACGGTCGACACCGCCGCGCCCTCCGGCCTGACCACGGTGGTGCAGACGCAGGCAGGCGCGCCGGTCACCGTGACGGCGGCGCAGACGCTCGCGGCGGGCGGGTCGCTCGGGCTGCTGTCGGGCGGCAGCCTGCGGATCAACGAGAACCTGACCGCGACCGGCGCGGCCTCGGTGGCGCTGGGCTACGACGCGTCGGACCCGACGAACCTGAGCTTCGCGCAGGGCAGGAGCCTGACCTTCACGGGTGCAGGCGGGGCGCTCGGCATCAACGGGCAGGGCTACACGCTGATCCGCGACATGACGGACCTGCCGGGCCTGAACGGCCAGTCCGGCCGCTATGCGCTCGCCACCGACCTCACGGCGCCGACCACCGCCTATACGGACGCGGTGATCGGCAGCTTCCCGGGCACGCTGGAGGGGTTGGGCCACAGGATCAGCAACCTGACCATCACGGCGTCGAGCTACTATGTCGGCTTGATCGGGCGGCTCGAAGCTGGCGGAACGGTGCGGGATCTCGGTCTCGTCGGCGGCAGCGTGAGCGGCCGCAATTGGGTGGGCGGGCTCGTCGGGTTCAACAGCGGCACGATCGTGCAGGCCTCCGCCACCGGCGCGGTCTCGGGCTCCACCTACGTGGGCGGGCTCGTCGGGTTCAACGACAGCGGCAGGATCGTGCAGGCCTCCGCCACCGGAGCCGTTTCGGGCTCCACCTACGTGGGCGGGCTCGTCGGGTTCAACGACAGCGGCAGGATCGTGCAGGCCTCCGCCACCGGTGCCGTCTCGGGCGGATCGGGCTCCTTCGCCCTGGGCGGGCTCGTCGGGGGCAACGGCAACGGCGGCACGATCGCGCAGGCCTACGCCACCGGTGCCGTCTCGGGCCGCACCTTCGTGGGCGGGCTCGTCGGGGACAACGGCGGCACGGTCACGCAGGGCTACTGGGACACGCAGACCACCGGCCAAGCAGCGAGCGACGGCGGCACCGGCCTGACCACGCGCCAGTTCCAGGGCCTCGACCCCTTGCCGAGCCCGCTGACCGGAGCCCTGACCGACGCGAACAACCTCGGCCCCACCTTCGCGGGCGGGGCGAACGGCCTCTACCCTTATCTGACGAGCTTCTTCCCCAACGGCGTCCAGGCGGTCTCCGGCACCGCCTACAAGGACGCCGGCACCACCCCGGTCGTCGGCAGCACCGTCATGGTGGTGGGCGCCGGAACCACGCTGGGCACCGCCTCCACGGGCGCCAACGGCGCCTACTACGTCTTCGGCCAGCCCGGCACCATCCCGCAGGGCCAGCCCCTCGTCGCCTACACCACCCAGGACGCCAACGGCGCGAAGAACGCTGGCGGCTATGCGCTCTCGACCTACGCGGCCGGCACCCCCGCTCAAGGCGGCGTGGACATCTGGGGCGGGGTGACCCTGCTGGCGGCGAGCACCGGCGCGGCGACGCTGTCGGCCTCGGGCTACGACGCGACCCTGAGCCGACCGCTGCCGGTGGGCGCGACGCTGCCGGGCTTCCTGGCGGGCGCGGTGCCGGTGCTGGCGGCGACGAACGCGCAAGGGTTCACGATCGACCGGGCGGTGACGACGGGCGGGACCTTCGGGGTGCAGACCACGGCGGCGGGCGCGCCGCTGACGGTGGCGGCGCCGGTGAGCGTGACGGCCGGGGGGACGCTCGGCCTGAGCGCGGCAGGGGCGCTGCGGATCAACGAGAGCGTGACGGCGAACGGCGCGGCCTCGGTGGCGTTGTCCTACGACGCGAGCGACCCGACGAACCTGAGCTTCGCGCAGGGCAAGAGCCTGACCTTCACGGGCACGGGCGGGTCGCTCGCCGTGAACGCGCAGGGCTACACGCTGCTCCGCGACATGGCGGACCTGCCGGGCCTGAACAATCAGACCGGCCTCTACGCCCTGGCGACGGACCTGACGGCGCCGAGCACGGCCTACACGGGCGCGGTGATCGGGAGCTTCGGGGGCACGCTGGAGGGGCTCGGCCACACCATCACCGGCCTGACCATCACGGGGTCGGGCTTCCGCGTCGGCCTGATCGGAGATCTCCAAAGCGGCGGAACGGTGCGGGACCTCGGTCTCGTCGGCGGCAGTGTCGGCGGCGGATTTAGCGTGGGCGCGCTGGTCGGTCAGAACGACGGAGCCGTCGTCCGGTCCTTCGCAACGGGCACAGTTCGCGCCACGGGCTTTGCGGGTGGCTTGGTCGGGTACAACACCGGCAGCATCACCCAGGCTTACGCGACCGGGGATGTCGGCGTCAGCGGCAGCGTCAACGTCAGCGACACCGTCGGCGGGCTGGTCGGTTCCAACGACCGCGGCACCATCACCCAATCCTTTGCCACCGGCAGCGTCAGCGGGCCCGACCGTGTCGGAGGGCTCGTCGGCTACAATCCCGGCGGGACCATCACGCAGTCCTTCGCGATCGGGAGCGTCGCGGGCAACGGCGCGAACCTGGGCGGGCTGGTCGGCTTTGCCTTCGGCGGCGCGGTAAACCAGTCCGCCTGGGACACCCAGACGACCGGCCGCAGCGGCAGCGCCGGGGGCGGGACGGGCCTCACCACGGCGCAGTTCCAGGCCGGGACGCTGCCCCCGGGCTTCGACGCGAGCGCGTGGGGCGCGGGCGCCGGGCTCTATCCGTACCTCAGGAGCTTCTTTCCCGCCGGGCCGCAGGTCGTGACCGGCACGGCCTACGGCGGCGCCGGCGCCGTGCCGATCATCGGGGGAACGGTCGGCATCGCCTCGGGCGGCAGCGTCGTCGCGACGGCCTCGACCGGCGCGAACGGCGCGTACTACGCCTTCGGGGCGCCCGGGATCCTGCCGGCCGCCGCGGGCTTCGTCGCCTGGACGGACACCAACAGCGCCACCCTGACGACGACCGGCGCCGCACCGGCGGCGTTGACCGCGGGCGTGAACCTCTACGGGAACACGCTGACCGTGCCGGCCGGGGTCGGCGTGACCTCGCTCTCTGCCGCGCCGACGCCGGCGTCGGCGCAAGCCCTCGCCACGGCGGCGACTTCCGTCCCGGCGGCCCGCACGGCGATCTCTGGCGCGCAGGGACTCGGGCTCGTCGCCGCAGGGGCGTTCACGATCGACCGGCCCGTCGGGGTGGATGCCGGCAGCACCTTCCTGGTCACGACGCCGGCGAGCCAGCCGCTGACGGTGTCGGCGCCGGTCACCGTGTCGACCGGCGGCGCGCTCGGCCTCCTGTCGGGCGGCACGCTCTCGGTTGCCGCGCCGGTGGCCCTGCGGGGCAGCGGATCCGTCGTGCTCGCCTACGACGCGTCGAATGCCAGCAACCTCGCCTTCTCGGCGACCTCGACCGTCGCCGGCACGGGGGCGCTGCGCTTCCTCGACGCGACCGGCGCGGCGCTGGCCGCGAACCCTGGCAATCAGTTGCTCGCCGTCAACGGCCAGCGTTACGCGCTGCTCTACAGCATGGGCGACGTGGCGGGCATGAGCGGCACGGGCGCGTCGGCGCTGGCAGGGCCGCTGACTGCGCCCGGCACCCCCTACACGGACGCGGTCGTGGGGGCGAGCCAAGGGGGCGCGAGCTTCACGGGCACGTTCACCGGCCTCGGCAACACGATCGGCAACCTCGCGATCGCCGCGACCGGCGTCGGCACCTACGGCCTGTTCGGCACGGTGGGCGTGGGCGGCACGGTGCGGGACATCGGCGTGACGAACGCGGCGCTCACCCTGGCCGACGCGGCATCGGGCGGCAGCACCGCCTCCGCTATCGGTGCACTGGTCGGCAGCAATGCCGGCACCATCGCTTCCGCCTTCTCGACGGGCGCAATCACTGCCGGCGGGCTGAGGCAGGAGAGCGCGGCCCTGGGCGGGCTGGTGGGGCTGAACCTGGGCCAGATCAGCTCCTCGCGAAGCTCAGCCGCCGTCACCGCCGGCGCAGTCGTCGGTCAGACCGTTCTCGCGGGCGGCCTCGTCGGCAGCAACGACGCCTTGAACAGCCCTGGTGGCACGGGCGGGGTGCTCGTCAATTCGTGGAGCACCGGCGCCGTGACCGTCGGCGCCGTGAGTGGCGGCATCGCCTATGTCGGCGGCCTCGCGGGACTGAACAACGGTGGTCAGATCATCGCGGCGCTGAGCACGGGTGCGGCGTCGGCGGGCGCGAGCGCCGATGGTGCGCTCGTCGCCGTCGGCGGCCTCGTCGGCTACAACGCTGCGACGGGTCAGGTCGCGTCGACCTTCAGCACCGGCGCGGTCTCGGTGGGGGCGAACAACGGCGCGGGGACCCTGGCGGTCGGCGGGTTGGTCGGTGCCTCCGACAGCGGCGGGGTCACCAACGGCTACTGGGACACCCAGACCAGCGGCCAGGCGACGAGCGCCGGCGGGTCGGCGCAGACCACCGCACAGCTTCAGACCGCCTTCCCTCTGACGAACCTGAACACGCGAGCGACAGGCGCCGCCTTCAGCGGCGGGGCGGGCGGAAACTATCCGTACCTGGCGAGCTTCTACCCGAGCGGGGTGCAGGCGATCTCAGGGCTCGCCTACCGGGACGCGGGCGCGATCCATGCGGCCTCCGGAGCGAGAGCCGTCACGGTGTCGGTCGATGCAGGCGGTGCTCTCGTCGGGCAGACCACGACGGGCGCCAACGGTTACTACTACCTCGCGCTGCCCGCTGGCACGATCACGAACGGGACGCCCTTCGTGACCTCGGTGCCGACCGTGCAGGACACGGCCGCTGCGGCCGCGACGCTCGCGACCTACCCGGCGAACACGCCCGTCCAGACGGGGGTGAACCTCTACGGCGGGGCGCTGACCGCGCCCAGCAGCGCTGCCACGCTCACGGACGCTCGTGCGAGCACTCCGCCCAACCTGACCGGGATCGCGAGCACCTCGACCGTCACGCTCACATCCGGGCTCACCGGCCGGGGGTTCGTGACGACGGCTTCGAGCTTCGCGGTGGACACGGCCGCACCGTCTTCCGCGACGACGGTGGTTCAGACCGGGGCGGGCGTGCCGATCACGGTGACGGCCGCGCAGGTGCTGAATGCCGGCGGCTCGCTCGGGCTCCTGTCGGGCGGCACGCTCGCCATCAACGCGCCCGTGACGGTGAACGGCGCAGGCTCCGTCGCCCTCGCCTCGGGCTCCCGCGCCATCCTGGACGCGAACGGGAACACGGCCGCCACCGTGGCGGATCTCAGCTTCGCCCGAACCGCGTCGCTGACCTTCAACGACGCGACCGGCGCACCCGCGACCGGCCCCGTCTCAGGCCAGGCCCTCGCGATCAACGGGCAGGGCTACGCGCTCCTGCGCTCGATGACGGACGTCCAGAACCTCAATCCCGTCGCCGCCTCGGCGCTCGCGACGAACCTCGACGCCTCGACGACGCCCTACACGAGTGCGGTCGTCGGGAGCCTCTCAGGGACGCTCGAGGGTCTCGGCCACACCATCACGGGCCTGACCGTCACGGGGGGAAGCGACACCGTCGGCCTGATCGGAACGCTGAACGCCGGCGGAACCGTGCGGAATATCGGCCTCGGCGGCGCCGTCAGCGGCGGCTCGGAGGTCGGCGGGTTGGTCGGCCTCAACAACGGGGGGGTGATCAGCCAGTCCTCCTCGACCGCGAGCATCACCGGCACCGGCTCCAATATCGGTGGTCTCGTCGGGTTCAACGTCGGCGGCACGGTCGTTCAGAGCAGCGCGCATTCCATCGTTGGCGGCGGGTCTTCGGTAGGCGGGCTCGTGGGGCACAATGTCGGCATCGTCAGCCAATCGTCCGCAACGGGAAGCGTCCGCGGCGGCGACGGCGTCGGCGGCCTCGTCGGCTTCAACGACGATCTGATCAGCGGATCCTTCTCGTCAGGCAGCGTTCACGGCGGTAATTTCGTGGGCGGGCTGGTCGGCTACAATCTCGGAAGCGGCACCGTCGTCCGCTCCTTCTGGGACACGCAGACAAGCGGCGCGACGCTCCCCGGCATCGGATCGGACAACAGCACGACGAGCCATGTCGTCGGCCTGACGACCCGCCAGTTCCAAGGGCTCGACCGGCTGCCGGCCTCGGTCATGGGTGCGTTGACGGATGCGGGGAACCTGGGCTCCGCTTTCGCGGGCGGCACGAACGGGCTGTATCCGTATCTCGCGAGCGTCTACCCGAACGGCGTGCAGGCGATCTCAGGCACCGCCTACAGGGATGGGGGAACGACCCTGCTGGCCTCCCCCGCCGGCAGCGGCCAGACCGCGGCGCGACCGGGCCTGGTCTCGGTGGCGGCCAACGGCGTCCTGCTGGGCAGCTCCACGACGGGCGCCAACGGCACCTACTACGTTCTCGCTCCCGCCGGCACGGTTCCGGCCGGCGGCACCCTGGTGGCCTACACGCTCGCCGGCACCGTCGTCAACGGCCTGGGCGGCTCGGGCGCGCAGAATGCCGCCACCTATGTCGCAGTCACCGCGAGCACGGGCGTGACCCATGCCAGCGTGTACGGAGGCTGGCAGCTCGATCGGCCAGGCTCCGCGACCACGACCCTGTCGAGCCTCAACACCGCCGATGCCGCGGCGGCCGGCGCGCTTGCGCCCACTGGGCTGGCCAACCGCATGATCGTGCCGGGGGCCGCGACCTTCGTGCTCGACGCGGCCACGAGCCTCACCGGCACGCTCGCCCTGCGCACGGCCGGTCAGGTGACCCAGAGCGCGGCCCTGGCGGTGGGCGCGCTGCTCCTCGAAGGGGGCGGCGACATCACGCTGACGGACGGCGCGAACCGCATCGGCACCGTCGCCGCCGATACGGGTCGCCTCGCCGTGTCGAGCGCGGCCTCGCTGACGGTCGGGTCGGTCTCGGATGCTGTCGGCACGGCGGTCTCCGGCATCGGCGCGACGGGTACCGTGAGCCTGACCACGGGCGGGGACCTGACGCTCGGGGCGGCCGTGTCGGGGGCGAGCCCCGTCCTGGCGGCGACGGGGGCATTCGTCAACGCCGCGGGCGCGACCGCGGTCACGGCGACCGATGCCGGCGGGCGGTGGCTCGTCTCCTCGGCCGATCCGGGCCGCGCCACGTTCGGGGGACTGGACAGCGGCAACACGGCGGTCTGGAACACGACCGCAGGCACGGCGGTGGCGGCGACAGGCAACCGCTACGTGTTCGCGCTGCAGCCGACCCTGACGGTTGCGACGACGAGCCTCGGCAAGGTCTACGGCGAGGATGCCACGGCGCGTGTGGCCGGTGCCTACGCGATCACGGGCTTCGATCCAGGCCGGGCCGGCGCCTACCGGGGCGACGACCTGAGCACCGCCGTGACGGGCGCGCCGGTCGTGACCTCCCTGGGCAGCGCGATGTCGGCGGGCGTGAGGAGCCCGGACTACGCGATCACGGCAGATCCCGGGACCTTGGCGTCGCCCTCGGGCTACAGGTTCGGCTTTGCGGCGACAGGCTCGCTGAGCGTCACAGCCGCGCCGTTGACGATCACGGCCACCGACCAGAGCAAGGTGTACGGGACCAGCCTGGCCCTGGGCACGAGCGGGTTCAGCACCACAGGCCTGGTCACCGCCAACGGCGACACGGTCACGGGCGTGACGCTGTCGAGCCTGGGGGGTGCGGCCAGTGCGGGTGTGGGGAGCTACGCGCTGACGCCCTCGGCGGCTCTGGGCACGGGCCTGGGCAACTACACGATCAGCTACCGCGACGCGCCGACTGGCTTGAGCGTGACGCCGCGCCCTCTGACGGTGACGGCGGACGCGCAGAGCCGGGTGTACGGCAACGCCAATCCGGCGCTCACCTACGCGGTCGGCGGGCTGGGGCTGGTGAACGGCGACACGCTCACGGGCGGTCTCGCGACGGCGGCCACGACCGCCAGCGGGGTCGGTCCGTACAGCATCACGCAAGGCTCCCTGGCCGCCTCCGGCAACTACGCGGTGAGCTACCAGGGCGCGACCCTGTCGGTGACGCCGCGCCCGCTGACGGTGACGGCCGACCCGCAGAGCCGGGCGTACGGGGAGGCCAACCCGGCGCTCAGCTACAGCATCGGCGGGCTGGGGCTTGTAAACGGAGATGCCCTGTCCGGCAGCCTCGCGGCGGCGTCGACCAGCAGCAACGTGGGCACCTATGCGATCACCCAGGGGACGCTGGCCGCCTCGGCCAACTACGCCCTGACCTACCAGGGCGCGACCCTGTCGGTGACGCCGCGCCCGCTGACGGTGACGGCGGATGCCCAGAGCCGGGTGTATGGCAACGCCAATCCGAGCCTGACCTACACGCTCGGGGGGCTCGGTCTGGCGAACGGCGACACGCTCACGGGCGGTCTGGCCACCGCCGCCGTGGCAACGAGCGGGGTGGGTCAGTACAGCATCACGCAGGGTTCGCTGGCAGCCTCCGGCAACTACGCGGTGAGCTACCAGGGCGCGGCCCTGTCGGTCACGCCGCGTCCGCTGACGGTGACGGCGGATGCGCAGAGCCGGATGTACGGCAACGCCAACCCGGCGCTCACCTACACGGTCGGGGGCCTTGGCTTGGTGAACGGCGACATGCTCGTGGGTAGCCTCACGACGGCAGCGTCGACCGGCAGCAATGTGGGCCCGTATGCGATCACGCAAGGCTCCCTGGCGGCCTCGTCCAACTATGCGGTGAGCTATCAGGGCGCGACCCTGTCGGTGACGCCGCGTCCGCTGACGGTGGCGGCGGACGCCCAGAGCCGGATCTACGGCAACGCCAATCCGGCGCTCACCTACGCGGTCGGCGGCCTGGGGCTGGTGAACGGCGACACGCTCACGGGCGGTCTCGCGACGGCGGCCACGATCGCCAGCGGGGTCGGTCCGTACAGCATCACGCAGGGCACTCTGGCGGCCTCCGGCAACTACGCGGTGAGCTACCAGGGCGCGACCCTGTCGGTGACGCCGCGCCCGCTGACGGTGACGGCCGACCCGCAGAGCCGGGCGTACGGGGAGGCCAACCCGGCGCTCAGCTACAGCATCGGCGGGCTGGGGCTTGTAAACGGAGATGCCCTGTCCGGCAGCCTCGCGGCGGCGTCGACCAGCAGCAACGTGGGCACCTATGCGATCACCCAGGGGACGCTGGCCGCCTCGGCCAACTACGCCCTGACCTACCAGGGCGCGACCCTGTCGGTGACGCCGCGCCCGCTGACGGTGACGGCGGATGCCCAGAGCCGGGTGTATGGCAACGCCAATCCGAGCCTGACCTACACGCTCGGGGGGCTCGGTCTGGCGAACGGCGACACGCTCACGGGCGGTCTGGCCACCGCCGCCGTGGCAACGAGCGGGGTGGGTCAGTACAGCATCACGCAGGGTTCGCTGGCAGCCTCCGGCAACTACGCGGTGAGCTACCAGGGCGCGGCCCTGTCGGTCACGCCGCGTCCGCTGACGGTGACGGCGGATGCGCAGAGCCGGATGTACGGCAACGCCAACCCGGCGCTCACCTACACGGTCGGGGGCCTTGGCTTGGTGAACGGCGACATGCTCGTGGGTAGCCTCACGACGGCAGCGTCGACCGGCAGCAATGTGGGCCCGTATGCGATCACGCAAGGCTCCCTGGCGGCCTCGTCCAACTATGCGGTGAGCTATCAGGGCGCGACCCTGGCGGTGAGGCCGCGTCCGCTGACGGTGACGGCGGACGCACAGAGCCGGATCTACGGCAATGCCAACCCGAGCCTGACCTACGCGGTCGGCGGGCTCGGTCTGGCGAACGGCGACACGCTCACGGGCGGTCTCGCAACGGCGGCCACGACCGCCAGCGGGGTCGGTCCGTACAGCATCACGCAGGGCACTCTGGCGGCCTCGTCCAACTATGCGGTAAGCTATCAGGGCGCGACCCTGTCGATCACCGCGCGCCCGCTGACGGTGACGGCGGACGCCCAGAGCCGCGTCTACGGCAATGCCAACCCGAGCCTGACCTACACGCTCGGCGGGCTGGGGCTGGTGAACGGCGACGGCCTGAGCGGCGGTCTCGCGACGGCGGTCACGACCGCCAGCGGGGTGGGTCAGTACAGCATCACGCAAGGCTCCCTGGCCGCCTCGGCCAACTATGCGGTGAGCTACCAGGGTGCGGCCCTGGCGGTCACGCCGCGCGCGCTGACGGTGACGGCGGATGCGCAGAGCCGGATCTACGGCAACGCCAACCCGGCACTGACCTACACGGTGGGCGGCCTTGGCCTGGTGAACGGGGACAGCCTCACGGGCGGTCTCGCGACGGCGGCAACGACCAACAGCAACGTTGGCGGTTATGGAATCACCCAAGGTACGCTGGCCACGTCCTCGAACTACGCGGTGAACTATGTCGGAGCGACCTTGTCGGTGACGGCGCGGCCTCTGACGGTGACGGCGGACGCGCAGAGCCGGATCTATGGCCACAGCAACCCGGCGCTGACCTACACGTTGGGTGGGCTCGGCCTCGTCGGCGGGGATACGCTCTCGGGCTCGTTGGCAACGGGCGCCACACCGGGCAGCGGGGTTGGCCAGTACGTGATCGCGCAGGGCTCCCTGGCGGCGTCCGGCAACTACGCGGTGACCTACCAGGGCGCGACCCTTGCGGTCACGCCGGCAACCCTGACCATCGCCGCCACCGACCAGAGCAAGGTGTACGGGACCAGCCTGGCCCTGGGCACGAGCGGGTTCAGCACCGCAGGCCTGGTCACCGCCAACGGCGACACGGTCACGGGCGTGACGCTGTCGAGCCTGGGGGGTGCGGCCAGTGCGGGTGTGGGGAGCTACGCGCTGACGCCCTCGGCGGCTCTGGGCACGGGCCTGGGCAACTACACGATCAGCTACCGCGACGCGCCGACCGGCTTGAGCGTGACGCCGCGCCCTCTGACGGTGACGGCGGACGCCCAGAGCCGGATCTACGGCAATGCCAACCCGAGCCTGACCTACGCGGTCGGCGGGCTGGGGCTGGTGAACGGCGACACGCTCACGGGCGGTCTGGCCACCGCCGCCGTGGCAACGAGCGGGGTCGGTCCGTACAGCATCACGCAGGGTTCGCTGGCCGCCTCCGGCAACTACGCGGTGAGCTACCAGGGCGCGGCCCTGTCGGTGACGCCGCGTCCGCTGACGGTGACGGCGGATGCGCAGAGCCGGGCGTACGGGGAGGCCAACCCGGCGCTCACCTACGCGGTCGGCGGGCTCGGTCTGGCGAACGGCGACACGCTCACGGGCGGTCTCGCGACCTCGGCCATGTCAGGCAGCAGCGTCGGCCCGTACGCGATCACGCAGGGCACTCTGGCGGCCTCGTCCAACTATGCGGTGAGCTATCAGGGTGCGACCCTGTCGATCACCGCGCGTCCGCTGACGGTGACGGCCGACCCGCAGCGCCGGGTGTACGGCAACGCCAACCCGGCGCTGACCTACACGGTCGGAGGCCTTGGCTTGGTGAACGGCGACATGCTCACGGGTGGGCTGGCCACCCCCGCCACGACCAGCAGCAGCGTCGGCCCGTACGCGATCACGCAGGGCAGCCTGGCGGCGTCCCCGAACTACGCGGTGATCTACGCCGGTGCGACCCTGTCGGTCGCCGCGCGCCCGCTCAGCGTCATCGCCGATCCGCAGACCCGCCTGCAAGGCCAGCCCAATCCGATCCTCACCTACACAATCGGCTCGGATGGCCTCGTCAACGGCGACACCCTGGCCGGCGCGCTCTCGACCGCCGCCACGCCAATCAGCCTGCCGGGCCGCTTCGCCATCACCCAGGGCAGCCTCGCCGCCCCACCCAATTACAGCCTCACCGTCCTGGGGGCCGACCTCACCGTGCTGCCCGCCTCCAGCCCTCCCGCAGCCTCGGCCAGCACCATTGCCCAGGCCTTCCAGTTCAACACCCCGTCGCCCGGCGGCCCGCTGCCGCTGCCCGCCTCCGCCCTGATCGGCGGCAGCCTGCTCAGCGATCCCCGCTTCAGCAATATCGTGGTGTGCTCCACGTCCGCGGGGAGTTGCATCGTCGTCCCGCCCGGCCCGCAGGCCGCGCTCCCCTCCCCGCCCACGCCGTGATCCCGGCATCGATGAGGCCTCGATGAGTTCCCTGCCCCTGTTCTACCGCAGCGTGGTGCCCCTGCACCGCGACGCCCATGCCGGCCTCGGCCTGCGCAACCCGCAGCGTTTCGGCTTTGCGCGCGCCAGCCACCTGATCCCGGCGGTGGTCGACGAGTTCGCCGCCGCCTGCCGCCACCTGCCGATCCTGTTCCTGCCCGAGAGCCTGGGTCCGACGCCGGTCTTCCTGGCCGGGCTGGTGCCGGGGCGCAGCGCGCTCGTGACCGAGGACGGGGCCTGGAGCGGCCGCTACCTGCCGGCCTATCTGCGGCGCTACCCGTTCATCCTGGGCGAGAGCGAGGGCCAGCCCCCGCTGGTGTGCCTGGACGAGACGGCGGAGGCCGTGCTGCCGGCGGAGGTCCACGAGACCGAGGGGCTGCGCCTGTTCGGGGCCGACGGCGCGGAGACGGCGCTGCTGCAGGAGCGGATGCGGCTGGTCGCGGACTACGCCCAGGCGGCGCGGCGGACGGCGGCTCTGGGCCGTGCGCTGCAGGATCTGGGGCTGCTGCGCGGGGTGACGCTGCAAGGGCAGGATCCGGTGACGGGCGAGAGCCACAGCCTGCACGGGGCGCTGGCGGTGGACGAGGGCGCGCTGGCGGGTCTTCCGGACGAGGCGTTCCTGTCCTTGCGGCGCGAGGGCTGGCTCGGGCCGATCCACGCGCACCTGGTCAGCCTGCAGGCGGTGGGCGACTTCACCCTTGGCTTCGCGGCGCCGGCCGCTGCGCGTCGAGACCAGTCCGTGGGAGAGGCCGCATGAGATCAGGATCGACGGTGCCCCGCGCCGTGGCGGGATCGCTGGTGGCCGCAATCCTCGTGCTGGCGGCCGGCATGGCGGGCGCGCAGACGGCGCCCAAGGCCGCGCCGAGCCCGCCGCCGGGCCCGCCTGCGGTGTCGCCGGAACCTGCGGTGACGACGGCGAGCTTCGGGGACTGGGTGCTGCGCTGCCAGCGCCTCGGGGAGGGAGAGAAGGCGACGCGGGTGTGCGAGGTGTCGCAGGCGATCCAGGTGCAGGGACAGGCCGGTCCGCTGGCGCAACTGGCGCTGGGCCGGGTTGGCGGCGAGGCGGGCCTGCACCTGACGGTGGTGGTGCCGGTCTCGGTGAGCTTCCCGTCGAGCGTGCGGGTGGGGCTGGAGGAGAAGGAGGGCCGCGAGAGCGCCGGAATGGATCTGGGCTGGCGCCGGTGCATCCCGGCGGGGTGCGTGGCGGATGACGTCGTCAGGGAGGAGGCGCTCAAGCGGTGGCGCACATCGAGTGAGGCGGGCCGCCTGCTGTTCAAGGACGCAGCCGGGCGCGAGGTGGCGATCCCGGTGTCGTTCCGCGGTCTCGATCCGGCGCTGTCCGCCCTCGCCAGGGAGCGGGTGTGATCGTCCCGAGGTCAGGTCGGGTCCTGGCCCGCGGCGTGGCCGAAACCGGCCGTCTCGCGAGGTCCGTCCTCCGAGCTTCCACCCGGGATTTCGCCGTCCCGGCCCGCCGACGATCACCCCCTTCGATCGGCGGCACGGTGGAGGGCGCGCACCGGCCCGCCCGCTCCGTGCGAGCGGGCCGGTTGCGGCGCAGGGGGATGGACACGATCTCCGCACGACTTCCGCCTTGCGACAGCGATCCCGCAGGGATCGCCTGAAGCAATCATTCGGACGTCGTATGAGGTTCCCGAAAAACCGCCCGCACGAGTCTCGATCGATCCTTCGATTGCCGTCGAACGCGGACCACGGCCATCGTCGCTGTCTCGTTTCGTGTGGTGATCGCGTTCCTCGATCCGCCGATGGGACAGGGCGATCACACCCGATTCAGGCGCCGCCCGCGAGAACCGGGCGCCGGTCGAGGACGCCCGCGAGCGCGCCGACGACCTGCCGCGCCACGGCCTCGGTCATGCCGGGGAAGAGCGGGAGCAGGATGCAGCGGTCGCGAACCGCCTCGGAATGCGGCAACCCGAACCGCAGCGCGAGGTCGGCATAGGCCGGCTCCAGATGGAGGCACATCACGCCGCGGCGGCTGGCGACGCCGCGATCGAGCAGCCCCTGCATCACCCGGCGCTGGTCGCAGCCCGCCGGCAGCCGCACGCAGTAGCTCTGCCAGTTCGTCCGCGCCCAGTCCGGCTCGGCCGGCGCCACCACGCCCGGCACGGCCGCGAGAGCGTCCCGGTAGGCGTCGGCGAGGCGCCGCCGCTCGGCCACCATCGCGTCGAGCCGGCGCAGCTGCACCCGGCCGATCGCCGCCTGGACGTCGGTCATCCGGTAGTTGAAGCCGGTGACCGGGTAATCCTCGAACACCACGGCGGCGCTGCCATGGCGCGAGACGTCGGAGACGGCCATCCCGTGCTGGCGCCAGAGGCGGAAGCGCCGGTCCCAGGCCGCGTGGGACGTCGTCAGCATGCCGCCCTCCCCGGTCGTCAGCACCTTGCGGGGATGGAACGAGAAGCAGGCGACGTCGCCCAGCGGTCGGCCGATCCGCTGCCAGGCGCCGTCCATCCGGATCTCCGAGCCGATGGCGCAGGCGGCGTCCTCCACCACCGTGAGCCCGTGCCGCCGGGCGACCGGCAGGAGGCGGGCCATGTCGCAGGGCATGCCGATCTGGTGCACGCACAGGATTGCGCGGGTGCGCGGCGTCACCGCCGCCGCGACCCGGTCCGGATCCATCGTGAAGGTGGCGGGGTCGACGTCGACCAGCACCGGCACGGCGCCGCATTGCCGCACGACGTTGGCGCAGGCGATGAAGGTGTGGCTCACCGTGATCACCTCGTCGCCGGCACCGACGCCGGCCGCGAGGAGCGCGAGGTGGAGCGCCGTCGTTCCGTTCGACACGGCGCAAGCATGCGGCGCACCGACGGCCCGGGCGAATTCCTCCTCGAAGGCCGCGACCTGCGGCCCCTGGGTGAGCCAGCCGGAGCGGATCACGGCGGCGGCGGCCTCCGCCTCCGCCTCGTCCATCACGGGCTTGACGATCGGGATCATGGGGCGGCGTCCTGAGCGGGAGAGCGGGGCGCGCCGGCGAGGGCCCGCGCGGGACCGGCCGGAAGTCGGGCCGGCCGGCCAGGAATCCGGACGGCCGGCTCACACGGCTTCGGCATAGCCGTTTCCCAGGCTGTCGCTCAGGGCCGAGACGACCTTGGCGATCTGCCGCTCGGTGATCTCGGGGAAGAGCGGCAACGACAGCCACGCGCCGGCCAGCGCCTCGGAGACCGGGCAGGGCGTGCCGAGGCGCACCCGGTCGGCATAGGCCGGCTGGTGGTGCACCGCCTTCGGGTAGTGGATGCCGGTGGCGACGCCCGCCGCCTGCATCCGGGCCCGCACGGCGTCCCGGTCCGGCACCCGCACGGCGTAGACGTGGTAGACGTGGTCGCGCCCGCCGGGCTTCGGGGCCTTGAGGCCGGCCTGCGCCAGCAGCGCGTCGTATCGCGCCGCCGCCCGGCGCCGTCCCTCGGTCCAGCCGTCGAGGTAGCGCAGCTTCACGCCGAGCGCCGCCGCCTGCACGGTGTCGAGGCGGTAATTGAAGCCCGGGCGGACATGGTTGTAGCGCCCCTCCTGGCCCCAGTCGCGCAACGAGCGCAGGGTCCTGGCGATGTCAGGGTCGTCGGTCGTGACCGCCCCGCCCTCGCCGCAGGCGCCGAGGTTCTTGCCCGGGTAGAAGCTGAAGCAGCCGACCGTCCCGAAGGCGCCAGCCTTGACGCCGCCCCGCTCGGCCCCGTGGGCCTGGGCGGCATCCTCCACCACGGTGATGCCGTGGCGCGCGGCGATGGAACAGAGCGTCGCCATGTCGGCGAGCCGCCCGTGCAGGTGCACCGGGACCACCGCGCGGGTCCGCGGCGTGATCGCGGCCTCGAACGCCGCCGGGTCCATCGTGTAGGTCTGCGGATCGACGTCGACGAGGACGGGTCTGGCGCCGGCATAGAGGATCGCCGCGACCGTGGCCACGAAGGTCATGCCGACGGTGATCACCTCGTCGCCGGGGCGCACCCCGGCGGCGATCAGCCCGAGATGGAGGGCGGCGGTGCCGGTCGAGACCGCTACGGCGTCCTCCGTGCCGCAATGGGCCGCGAAGTCGCGCTCGAAGGCGGCGACCGGGGGCCCGAGCACGTAGGCGCCGCTGCGCAGGACCGCCAGCACCGCCTCCTCCAGGGGCGCCTGCACGGCCCGGTACTGGGCCTCGAGGTCGAGAAGCGGGATCATCAGGCGGCCCTCAGGGGAGACAGGTCGATCGGGTGCCCGCGCTGGGCCAGGGACTGGGAGGCGGCCTCGAGCAGGCGCACCACCCGCAGGCCGCTCTCGCCCGAGGTGAGCGGGATCTGGCCGTGCGCCGCGCAATGGGCGAAGTGCTCGATCTCGGTGACCAGCGCCTCCTTGACCGCGATGTGCGGCGTCCAGACGTCGCCCATGCGGTAGGCCGGCAGGATGCGGCGGATCTCCTCCGGCGAAGGCTTCTCCCGGAACTCGACGCCGCGGTCGTAGACCTTGACCTTCTCGCTCGGCTCCATGTCGTCGTAGACGATCATCCGGCGGCTGCCGCCGATCAGCGTGCGGCGGATCTTCACCGGGGCGAGCCAGTTCACGTTGAGATGCGCGGTGACCCCGCCCTCGAGGTAGAGGGTGATGTGGGCGAGGTTCTCCGGGCTGCCCTTGATGTGGCCGGCGCCGGTGGCCGAGATCGCCAGGGTCTCGGCCGGCAGAAGGAAGTCCAGGATCGCGAGGTCGTGGACCGCAAGGTCCCAGATCACGTTGCAGTCGTCCTGAAACAGGCCAAAATTGATCCGCGTCGAGTCGTAGTAGAACAGGTCGCCGGTGACGCCGGTATCGATCAGGTCGCGGATCTTCTGGACCGCCCCGGTATACACGAAGGTGTGATCGACCATCAGGGTCAGGCGGCGCTTGGCTGCCTCGGCGACGAGGCGGGCGGCCTCGCGGGTGGTCGGCGCCAGCGGCTTCTCGACCAGCACGTGCTTGCCGGCCATGAGGGCGGCGAGCGCGATCTCGTAATGCGCCTTCGTCGGCGTCGCGATCGCGACCGCGTCGACCGTGGGGTCGGCCATCATCCGCTGCCACCCGTCGTCGATGGCCACCCCCGGGTGGCGGGCGGCGGCGCGTCCTTGCGCCGCCGGCGAGGGATCGGCGATCGCCTTCAGGGTGCAGCCGCTCGCCTCCGCGATGCAGCGGGCGAGGTTCGGCCCCCAGTAGCCGTAGCCGATGACTCCGATGCCGATCATGACGCCTCCGCGCGGTTGGGCAGTGAGGAAGGGTGAAAGGGGACGGCCGGCACGCCGGCGACGGCTGCGCCGGGCGGCACGTCGCGGGTGACGACCGAGCCGGGGGCCACCTGCGCGCCGGCCCCGATCGTCAGCCCGCACAGGATCGTGGCGTTGGCGCCGATCACCGCGCCGGCCCCGACCCGGGTCGTCTCGAGGGTCCAGTCGTCCGGCCCCATCAGGGTGCCGGCCGCGGTGACGGCGCGGGGGTGGCGGTCGTTGGTGAACATCACGCCCGCCCCGACCGTGACGTCGTCGGCGAGGCTCACGCCCTCGCACAGGAAGGCGAGCGGCCCGATCCGGCAGCGCGCCCCGACCGCGGCGCCGCGCTGGATCTCCACGAAGGGTCCGATCCGCGTGGCCGCGCCGATCGCGCAGCCATAGAGGTTGACGAGGGCGGGATCGGGCAGGTCGGCGCCGGCCTCGATCCTCGCATTCACGACCGGCATCCCGTCCCCCGTGCCATCACGCTACCGGGACGCTAGGCGGGTGGGCCGGCCAAGTAATCGTGCCAATGCGGGGGTGATCGTTACACCCTAATCACGCCATTATCGGCCAGAACGGTCCGGTCTCCCTACCGCTTCGGATGTAGTGCGATCGATCACGACCAATTCAGGCGGGCTCGATGCCTCGCCGTTTTCCGATCTGGGCAGGAGACAGGCCGGATTCCGACACTCGTCCGCGAAGGAGCACCCTCATGCCGACCTTAGCGGACACCGCCCCGACCTGCGTCGTGCGGGGCCTGAGCTTCGACGCCGTGACGGCGGCCCTGGTCCGGGGCCGCGCCACGGTCTTCACCCTCAACATGATGCACATGCGGCTCCTGGCGCGGAACCCGGAGTTCCGCGAGAGCTACCGCCAGGCCTCGATCGTCACGCTGGACAGCAACCTGCTCAACATCTGCTTCCTGCGCCGGCGCATGACCGTCGCGACCGGCAGCGACCTGGTGCGGCACCTCTCGGCCCGGCGCTCCCTGCGCGACCGCTCGGTCCTGGTGATCGGCAACGTGACGCGGGAGGAGGCCGGCGCCGTGATGGCGAGCCGGCAGCTCGACGTCCTGCGCCCGCCCTTCGGTTTCATCCACGACCCGGAGGCGGTCGAGGCGGTGGTCGCGCAGGTTCAGGCCATCGCGCCGGACGTGATCTTCATCGCGGTCGGCGCGCCCCAGAGCGAGATTCTGGCCCTGCGCCTGCGCCGGGCGGGACTCGCCGCGCCCTCGATCCTGGCCTGCGGCGCCGCCTTCGAGTTCGTCCTCGGCAAGCAGTCCCGCTCGCCCGTCGCGCTTCGCCGCATCGGCCTCGAATGGGCCTGGCGGCTCGCCGGCAATCCCCGCCGCCTCGCCGGCCGCTACGCCCGGGATGCCGGGTTCCTGCTCTCGATGCTGGGCCCGCTGACCCGCCTCGCCCGCTCGGGCGCCGTGAAGGTCGGAGGCCTGCAGCTGCAGTTCCGGCAGGAGGCGGGGGTGGGCGCCTGAGCTCAGTCTCGGGCCGGGTCAGAGTTGCCCCCACGAGGAGGACCGCGATCCCCCGGTTCCGCTCTCGCGAGGCGGGCTCTTCCGCGACGGGTGCCAGCATCCTACCCTTGGGTCATGCCGGCGCCGGGTAGCGCGTCGCGAGGTGGGGATCGGGCATGATCGGACGGCGCCGGCATCGGAGCATCCTCGCGGCCCTCCTCCTCGCGATGACCGCGGACGGCGCCTTGGGGACTTCGGCGAGCTTCCGCATCGTGGACCCGGTCCCGGTCGCGCTCAGGGACCGCATCGGCGCCGCGGTGCCGAGCTTGCGCCCCGGCGACCGCGGTGACCCGCTCGCGGACGCGATCTACTGGAGAGCGTTGTACGACACATCCGGCTGGCTGCTGCTGCGCGTGGAGGCCAACTGCCCGGGCGATGTCTGCATGACGGTCATCATCCCGCCGCCGGGGGAGGAGGCGCCGCCGGCGATCGTCTCGGCGAAAAACACATTCTCCATCGACGATTACGTCATCGATCTCTGGGGCGAGCAGGCCACCGGATGGCGCTTCATCGGCGCCGACGGTGCGGACCTCGTTCTCTACCTCCGCGGCCGGCACTGGGTCGTCGGGCCCGCGCCCCGCGCGGCCTGGCAGGACGGGACGGGTGCGGAGGAACAGCGCGACGAGGACCGGCCATGGAGCGGGACCGATGCGAAAAGCGGCGGTTTCGAGCGATATCTCCGGGATCTCTCACGCGCGCGATGAGCGCCGAAGCGTGCCATCGCGCCGCGCCGGGCAGCCGGCCGGCTCTCAAGCCGCCTCCTGCCCCAGAGCCGGCCGCCCTGCCTCCCCGACCGCCCCGCCCTCCCGGGCGATCGCCGTCGCGAAAAGCCCGCGCAGGGTGGTGGCCAGCGCGGCGAGGTCGTGGTGGCGGGCGACGCGGGCACGGCCCGCGCGGCCCATGGCAGCAAGCGTCGCGGCGTCGGCCCGCAGGATGTCACGCAGGGCCTGCTCCAGCGCCGCGCCGTCGCCGGGGGGCACGATGCGGCCGCAGGTCTCGTCGACGAGTTCCGGGATGCCCGCCACCGTGGTGGTCACCACCGGCCGCTCGAGGGCGAGGGCCTCGAGCAGCACGATCGGCAAACCCTCGGCGAAGCTCGGCAGCACCAGGGCCCGGGCCTCCGCGATCGTGGCGCGCACCTCGGCGTTGCTGCGCCAGCCGCGCAGCTCGATCAGGTCGCCGACGCCGTGGCGGGCGATCTCGGCCTCGATCGCCGGGCGGCTCTCGCCGTCGCCGATCAGCACCAGGCGGAACGGCGCCTCGGTCGCGCGCAGGCGCGCCACGGCCGCCGGCAGGTAGGCCTGCCCCTTCTGCGGGCAGAGCCGGCCGACGCAGACGAGGGTGCGGCTCGCGCCCGCCGGCCGGGGCGACGGCACGAACTCGGACAGGTCGAGGCCGCAGCGCGCCACCACGATCCGGTCGCGGTACAGGGCGCCGCCGAAGCGCAGGAGCTGCCCGCGGCAGAAGTCCGAGATCGCCACCGCGAAGGCGGCGCCGGCGAGCTTCTGCGGCAGGCCGTCCTCCGTCGCGGTCAGGAACTCGTCCGGCCCGTGGGCGGTGAAGCTGTAGGAGGGCCCGCCCATGGTCCGGGCGATCAGCGCCACCGCGGCCGCGTTCGACGAGAAGTGCACGTGGATGTGGGCGATGCCTTCCCGGCGCAGGCAGCGCAGGAGATACACCGCCTCCAGGAAATAGGCGGCGTGCCGCACCGCGCCGCCGCCGGAGCGGGCGAGGCGCACGGCGCGCCAGGCGCCGCGGGCGAAGGCGGCCGGGCCGGTGATCGCCTGGCGAAAGGACGCGAAGGCAAGGCCGCGCAGGTTGCCGCTGAGGATGTAGCGGGTGCGCGCCTGGTCGGCGATGTCGAGGGGGTCGACGAGGGTCTGGTGCCAGCGCCGGAGCGCGAAGCGCCGCACCGTGACGCCCTGGGCCTCCAGCGCTGCCATCTCGCGCCGGATGAAGGTGGAGCTCGTCACCGGGGCGGTGTTGACCAGGTACGCGATCTTCATTGGCGCGGTCTTCATGGCCCTGTGCGCTCCCGATAGGTGCTCTGCAGTCTCGCGCGCAGCCTAGGGGCCCGCCCCCGGCGCCGGAGCGGCGGAATTCGGCGGCGTCCCTGCCCAGAAATGCGGGCGCGCCTACGCCTTTCGGCGGGCCCGCGTTCCCCGATTGCGACGCTTACCCCCCGGGACCGGACGGCTAGCCTGGAAGCCAGGTCGCGGCACCGCGGCACGAGCCGGCCAGCCCCGAACGAACATGCAGCGCCCCCTGATCATCCTCGGCACCGGCGGCAACGCCCTCGACATCCTCGACCTCGTCGAGAGCCGGCCCGGATCCTGGCGGGTGGCCGGCTACCTCGACGATGCCCGGCCGGAGGGCGAGCGCGTCGCCGGGCTGCCGGTGCTCGGGCGTCTCGCCGAGGCGCGGCGCTTCGCGGAGGATCCGGACGCCGCCTTCGTCAACGCCATCGGGAGCGACGCCAGCCACCGCGAGCGGCTGCGCATCGTCGCCGGGACGGGCCTTCCGCCCGAGCGCTTCGCGACGCTGGTCCATGCCGGCGCCGCGGTCTCGTCCCGGGCGGTCCTCGGCCCCGGCACCTGCGTGCATCACGGCGCCACGGTCGCCGGCAACGTCGTGGCGGGGCTGCATGTCGGCATCGGGCCCGGCGTCCGCGTCGGGCACGACACCGTGATCGGCGACGGGGCCGTGCTGGCGCCTGCTTGCGTGGTCAGCGGCTTCGTGCGCCTCGGGCGGTCCTGCTACGTCGGGGCGGGCAGCCGTCTTCGCCAGCGCGTCGAAATCGGCGAGCGGGCCCTCGTCGGCCTCGGCGCCGTGGTGCTGCGCGACGTGCCGGCGGGCGCGACGGTGGTGGGCAATCCCGCCCGCCTCCTGCGGATGGGGGCGTGAGCGCCATGCGCGGCACCGCTCCTCCCGTCACGGTGGTGCTTCCGCTCCGGGCGGATGTCCCGGTCGGGCCGGCCCTCGCCTCCCTGCGGGGCCAGAGCTTCGGCGATTACGAGGCCGTGCTGGTCGGCGACGGCGCGCGCGAGGCCGCCGCGGAAGCGGCCGACCCGCGGGTGCGGGCGCTGCGGGCCGAGGGGAGCGGGCGGGCGGCCGCCCGCAACCGCGGCGTGACGGCGGCCCGGGCGGAGTGGATCGCATTCCTGGATCCCGGCGATGTCTGGCGCGAGGACCACCTCGCCGAGCTCTTGGCGGCGACCCGCTTCGGCGACGCCGTCGCGGTGTTTGGCAACCCGGTCCGTGCAGCCAGCGGCCGGACGCTCCTGGCGATGAGCGTGCCCTCGGGCCGCGTCCCGGACCTGTTCGCCTTCTCGCTCCGGGTCGGGTGTGCGCCGGTGCGGGCGAGCGCCGCGCTGATCGAGCGGGCCGCGGCGATCGACGCCGGTCTGTTCCCGGCCCAGGCCGGCGGCGGGGCGGACCTCGACCTGTGGGGCCGCCTCGCCCTCCAGGGACTCTTCCGCTACGTCGCCCGGCCGACCGCCATCCTCGCACCCGTCGCACCGGCCCGGCGCCCATCGGCACCGCCTCTCCTCGCCGCCACCCTGGCGCAGCTCCTCGACGAGGGCGCGGTGCCGGCCGACCTGATGCCGTCCGCCCGGCGCTACCGCAACCGGCTGATGCTCGACCACGCCCGGCGCCTCGCCGCGGCCGGCTGCCCGGCCGAGGCGCGGGCGGTGCTGGCCCGGGCCTGCACGCCCGGCCTCGATCCGCTGCGCCACCTCGCGGCGCTGGCCCGCACCTGGCGGGCCGGGTGGACCGGGCCGGCGCCGGGCGCCCTCGCCGGATCACCGTGAGCTGTCGGGCCGCGGGGCGGCGGATACCGGATATCGGGCCGTCCGAACAAGCGTCGGCTCAAGAAGGCGCGGGATCCCCTCTCCAGGCGATACCAGGCTTGCCTGGTATCGCTGCAAGGTGTGGGAGAGGGGTTGGGGCGATCGAAGATCGCGCGAGGGTGCTACGGTTCTGAGTCGAGCACTGAGCGTCACGCTGGCGGCGGAACGGTCGGAGCCAAGTTCAGCACCGTCTCCACCCTCACGTGCGATCTTCGATCGCCACGGCCCCTCTCCCACACCTTTCAGCGATGCCGGGCAAGCCCGGTATCGCCTGGAGAGGGGGGACCCGCGCCACGTCCTTCCCCGGACCGCACGGCCCCGAACGAAAATTTTGCCCGAGGGATGATCCGATGAGCCTCGTCAAGCGCGCCGTGCTGCTGGTCTCGGGCGAGCGCTACCTCGTCCTGTCGATCACCCTGTGCCAGACCGCCCTGGTCTCGCGCCTGCTCACCCCGGAGGAGGTCGGCCTGTCGCTCATCGGCGTGGCGCTGGTGCAGGTCATCGACGGGATGCGGGATTTCGGCACCACCAACTACATCATCCACGACCCGACGGCCTCGGATCGGAGCGCCCGGACCGCCTTCACGGTGCTGTTCGGGCTGTCGCTGCTGCTCGCGGTCGGGCTCGTCGCCTCGGCGGGAATCTGGGCGCAGGCCTACGGCCAGCCGCTCCTCGCGCCCTACCTGCGGGTGCTGAGCCTGAGCTTCCTGCTGGTGCCGTTTTCCGGACCCCTGATGGCACTGATGCGCCGGGATTTCCAGTTCGCCGCCCTGGTGGCGGTGAATGTCGGGACCTGCCTGACCTACGCTCTCGTGCTGGTCGCCCTGGCGCTCCTCGGCTTCGGGGCGATGAGCTTCGCCTGGGCGGCGGTGGCGGCGGCCACCGCCTCGGTGGCCCTGAGCCTCGCCGGCCGGCCGCAGCCCGGCATCTACCGCCCATGCCTCACGGGCTGGCGAACGGCGCTCGCGATCGGGGGCTGCTCGAGCGCGACGACGCTGCTCAACCGCGCCTACGACCTGCTGCCGATCTTCCTCCTCGGCCGGGCCGGCGGGGCGGACCTCGTCGGGCTCTACGGCCGGGCGCAGGTGGTGAGCCAGCTCCCCGACAAGCTGATCCTCGGCAGCCTCGCCTCGGTGATCCTGCCGATGTTCGCCGCCGACCGGCGCGACGGGCGCTGCCTGGCGCCGTCCTACCTCGCCTCGATCGGCAACATCACGGTGGTGCTCTGGCCCGTCGCCCTCCTGATGGCGCTCATCGCGCAGCCGGTGGTCCTGGTCCTGCTCGGGCCGCAATGGCTCGCCGGCGTGCCGGTCGTCCAGGTGCTGTCGCTCGCCTCGATGCTGAGCTTCCCGGCGATGCTGACCTACCCGGTGCTGCTGGCGAGCGGGGGCCTGCGCGACACCCTGACGGCGAGCCTGATCAGCCTGCCGCCGAGCGCGGTCGCGATCGCCCTCGCGGCGTCGGGCGGGCCGCTGGCGGTGGCGGCGACCCAGTTCGTCACCGTCCCGCTCCAGGTCGCGGTGGCGCTCGCCTTCATCCGCCGCCGGGTGCCGTTCAGCCTCGGCGACCTCGCGGCGGCCGTCCGGATCAGCGCCCTCGTCACGGTGGCGACGGCGCTGCCGCCGCTCGCCGTGATCGCGCTCGCCGGCCAGGGCTTCGCCCTCAGCGTGCCGCAGGGCATCGTCGCCGGGATCGGCGGGAGCGCCGCCTGGCTCGCCGCCATGCTGTCCCTCGACCACCCGGTCGCCGGCCACGTCCGCGAGACGCTCCGCCCGGTGCTGCTCGTCCTGCGTGCCCGGCTGCGGCCGGCCCGCTGAGGACGGCTTGCGGCGCCCGCGCGCCGCGATACCCTGGCCTCTCATTCACCCGGCGGCACCGCGATCTCCGAGCCCGAAGATCCCCGCGCGGCCGCGCTCGCTCGGCTGTTCCGCGAGACGCCCGCCCGCGCGGGGTGGTTCGCCCCGGCCTTTCTGGCGCAGGTCCCGGTGAGCCGGGTCACCGAGATCCTGCGCGCCCTGACCGACCGGAACGGCCCCTTCGAGGCGCTGACCGGGGCACAGGAGGGCTTCACCGTGCGCCTGCGCGACGCCGAGGTCCCGGCCCGGATCGGCCTCGACGGAGAGGGGCGGATCCAGGGCCTGTTCTTCCACCCGGCCGTGCCGGTCTCCGGCGGGATCGAGGACCACGTCCGGGCCATCGCGGCGCTGCCGGGATGCGCGGCCGTGCTCGTCGCCAGCGAGGGTCAGGTGCGGGCGGAGCACGCCGCCGACCGGCCGCTCGCGGTCGGCTCCGCCTTCAAGCTCGCGGTGCTGCGCGCCGTGGCAGGCGCCTGCGCGGACGGGCGCCTCGCCTGGGACCGTGTCGTGCGGCTCGATCCGGGCTGGCGCTCGCTGCCCACCGGCCTCCTGCAGGACTGGCCCGCGGGCGCGCCGCTCACGGTCGCGACGCTCGCCAACCTGATGATCGCGCAGAGCGACAACACCGCCACCGACGCGCTGATCCGGCTCGTCGGCCGGGAGGCGGTCGAGACGCTGGCACCCCGCAACGCGCCGTTCCCGACGACGCGGGAGGCGTTCCTCCTCAAGCGGGCGGACGCGGCGGACCTCCGGCAGGTCTGGGCCTCGGGCGACGCCGCCGGCCGGCGCGCCCTCCTGGCCGGGCTCGCCGACAGGCCGCTGCCGCGGGCGGACGACCTCGCGCCGGAGGCGACCCTGGAGGTCGAGTGGCTGTTCACCGCGCGGGAGCTCGAGGCCCTGATGCGGGAGACCCACCACCTGCCGGCCCTCGCCATCAGCCCGGGCGCCGTCCCGGCGGGACGATGGCGCCGCGTCGCCTACAAGGGCGGGTCGGAGACCGGCGTCCTCAACCTGACGGCCCTGGTCACCGCCCGGAGCGGAATCCGGCACGGCGTCGTGGCGACCTGGAACGACACGCGAGCCCTCGATCCCGAGCGCCTGCTCGCGCCGTTCCGGGGCATCCTGCGCCGCCTCGACGACGAGGCCTGATCGGGCGCGGGATCACTCGCCCGGGGAGGCCTCGCCCTGCAGCGGCGGCGGCGGGGCCGCCACGCGGGGGCCGGGGCCGCCCGGATGGGCGGCGGCGTTGTTCGTCACCATCGCGAGCATCGACAGGATGAGGTCCTTGTCCGATTGCAGGGCGTCGATCTGCGCATCGGTGCAGCCCTCCTCCAGGTAGGCGACCACCACGGTGCGGCCGGCGGTGTCGGTGATGTAGCCGCCGAAATCCTGGAACGCCCGGGCGAGGGCCCGGCCCTCCGGGGTCTTGAGGCCGAGGCGGGCGAGGTCGACCTGCGGCGGGATCGCGAACAGCGACCCCATCGGGATCAGGCCGGTATGCTCGTTGTTGCCGCCGCCATCGGTGGAGGAGGCCGGCCAGACCGTCCGTGTCCGGCTCGCCTGGGTGGTGCTGGCCGCCATCGCGATGGCGTGGCGGATCTCGCCGCGCTCGAGCTCGGCCCGGCGCACCAGGCCGCCGGCGAGCGAGCCGCCGAAGGCGCGCACCCCCTCCGAGCCCCAGGCGACGCTGGCGATGCCGCTGCCGCGCAGGTCGGTGCGGATGATGTAATGCGCCGTGTAGAGGTTGCGGGCCGCGTCGAAGGCGCCGCGCCAGACCTCGTAGGCGTAGCGCCCCTCCTGGTCGATCAGGATCGCGTGCCCGTCGCCGCCGCCCAGGAAGGCGATGCCGGGCGGGGTGCGCAACGAGAAGCGGCCGCCACCGGGCGAGCCGCCATGCGGCCAGGGCACGGTGGGCGGGCGGCCGCGATAGATCCAGGTCCTCACCGGATCGTCCGGAGCCTGGCGGTAGATCCCGAAGGCGTGGCCGCCGATCCACGCGAAGGCGCCGGCCGGCCCACCGGCATTCTGGTCGCGCAGGAGCGCCGTCTCGGGCGCGTCCCCGGGCTGGAAGACCGCCCCCCGCCCGAGCGGCGTGTTCCAGATGCTCGTCGAGGCGAAGGGCTGCGCGACCGGATCCCGGAACGGGCCGGGGGCCTCGGACCGCGCCGGCAGTCCCATGAGGCCGAACAGGGCGAGCGCGAGGGCGGCAAAGCGGTGCATCGGCGCGGTTCTCCCCGGGGGAACAGGTCGGCGGCAGGGTAGCGGGCCGGCGGCGGGTGCGGAGCACCGCCTTCCGGCGCGGGCGCCTCCCCCGGAGGGCGCGAGGTCGCACCCCTTTCGGGCGAGCCGGCGCCGCCTTTCTCGGACCCGCGGCCGCCGGATTGCGCCGCTCCGGTCAGCCCGGGGGCGCCATAGGCTCCTGCCCGTGACCGGGGACACGGTCGTTCAGGACGGGAGCCGGCTTGATGCAGTGGATCCTCGCGGCCCCCTTCGCCCGAAACGACGAGGGGGACTGGATCACCCGCCACGTCGGCGGGCGCGCCCGCTTCGTGACGGCGCCGGCGCCCTACGACCACGACCGGTCGCGGGCCGCGACGGGCCTGCGGCAATGGTTCGACTACCTGCGCCACGCCTGGCAGGCCTGGCGCCTGGTGCGGGCGGCGCCCCGGGGCGAGGCCGGCCTCCTCACCAATTTCCCGCAGCTCGCCGCGACGGCGGCGATCCTCAAGCTGCTGTCCGGGCGGCGGGACGTGCCGCTCGTCGCCTGGTGCTTCAACCTCGGCCGGACGCCCGGGGGCTGGAAGGGGCGCCTCGCCCGCCTGGCGCTGCGGCAGGTCGACGTGTTCGTGGTGCATTCCCGCCGGGAGATCGCGCTCTACGCCACGTGGCTCGACCTGCCGGCGGAGCGCTTCGTGTTCGTGCCCCTGTCGATCCGCGACGAGAGGCGGGAGACGCGGGAGGACGCGGCGGCGCCCTTCGTCCTCGCGATGGGCTCGGCCAACCGGGACTACCGCACGCTGGCCGCGGCGGCGGCCCTCCTCGGCCTGCCGACCGTCATCGTGGCGGGACACCACGTCACCGCCGGGCTGGCGCTGCCGCCGACCGTCACGGTGCGGCACGACCTCACCACCGCGGAGTGCCACGACCTGTGCGGCCGGGCCCGGGTCACCGTCGTGCCGCTGCGCGATGTCACCTTCACGTCGGGCCAGGTCACGGTGCTCGAGGCGATGATGCTGGGCAAGCCCGTGGTGGCGACCCGGGCCGCCGGCACCGAGGACTACGTGGTCGAGGGGGTGAACGGCCTCCTGGTGCCGCCGGAGGATCCCGCGGCGCTCGCCGCCGCCATCGCGTCCCTCTGGGACGATCCCGCCGCCCGGGCGCGCCTCGGCGCCGGGGCCCGCCGCACCGTCGAGGAGAGCGCCACCTTCCGGGCGGTCGCCCCCGCGATGGCGGCGGTGCTGGAGACGGCCCGGGCCCGGGCCGCGCGCGAGCCCGGCACCCCCCTGCTCGCGCGGGCCGGGAGCCCGACCGGCTGAACGGCGAGGATCGCCTCGCGCAGCCACGCAGCCCCGTCCGCGGCCGGGCCACGATCGCGGACGGCAACGATGCGCCCTTCGCGCACGATCAGGGAGCGGCAGGATGCTCATGACCGCAGGGAACGGTGACGAACCCGGCTCGCCGGTGCGGATGGCCGTGTTGATCATGGCGCACGCGCATCCCGAGCAGGTCGGGCGACTGGTCGAGCGACTGAGCGCGCCCTTCGTCGACATCTACCTCCACATCGACCGGCGGACGGAGAGCGGGCCGTTCCTGTCCGCGCTCGGCGGGCGCCCGGGCTGCACGGTCTTGCCGGACCGCGACCGGGTCGGGGTCCTGTGGGGCGGCTTCTCGGTCGTCCAGGCCATCCTCAACCTGGTGCGGACCGCCCGCCGGGGCTCGCCTGCGGCCGAGCGGTTCTGCCTCCTGTCCGGTGCGGATTACCCGGCGCGGCCGATCCACGCGATCGCCCGGGAGATGGCGGGCGACGTCGAGTACATCGACGTCGAGCAGAAGCTCGACCCGAAGGGGTCGCGGTTCTGCGACACCACCATCCAGCACCACCACCTCGGGAACTTCCGGCTGTTCAATCCCCGCACCTCCCCGAGCGGCCACCTCGTGACGTGGGGGGCGATGCTGGGCGGGATGCTGCCGCGCCTGCGCCAGCCGGCGACGGACCTGTACCGGGGGTCGTGCTGGTGGGCGCTGACGCGGACGGCGATCGACGAGATCCTCGCCCTCATCGCCCGTCAGCCGGGGGAGCTCGCGTGGTTCCGCAAAGCCGTGGTGCCCGACGAGCTCGTCTTCCCGTCCTTCGTCATGGCGACGTCCCGGCGCGACCGCGTCTGGCGCGATCCGGTCGACCGCGGCGTTCTCTCGGAGCCCGACGAGGGACGGCGGCTCGGATCGCACTTCATCCGCTGGGGCGGGGGCATCTCGCCGGAGATCCTGACCGAGCGCGACCACGACGCCATCCTGGCCTCCGGCGCGCCATTCATCCGCAAGGTCGATCCCGCCGCCTCACGGGCGCTCCTCGACGCGCTCGATGCCGCGGCAGGGCGGGGTCCGGCCGATGCGATACTCTCGGAGAGCCAGGGCTGCCGCCCCGCGTCGTCCCGGGCCCGCCAGGCGGAGCCCGGGATCCACAACCGCTGACGGTGCGGGACGGGCGGGCTGCGAGCCCCCCTTGCGCGTCAGCGATCAAGGATCCCGGAACGACGGGCGCGGACACCGACACGGATGGCCGTGCGGCTTGCGCGCCGTCCGGACAGGCCGGCCCGACGCCCGAACAACCGGCCCGGATCCGGCCTCACACCAGCCGGCTCTGCTCGATCGCCGCCGCCACGAAGCTCTGGAACAGCGGGTGCGGCTCGAACGGCCGCGACTTCAGCTCCGGGTGGAACTGCACGCCGATGAACCAGGGATGCCCCACCACCTCGACGGTTTCCGGCAGGAGCCCGTCCGGCGACAGGCCGGCGAAGCGCATGCCCTTGGCCTCCAGCCGCTCGCGATAGGCCATGTTGACCTCGTAGCGGTGGCGGTGGCGCTCGGCGATGCGGGTGCCGCCGTAGATCTTCGCGATCTGCGAATCGGGCGCCAGCGCCGCCGTGTAGGAGCCGAGCCGCATCGTGCCGCCGAGGTCGCCCTCCGCCACCCGGCGCTCGAGCTCGTTGCCGCGCATCCACTCGGTAAGGAGGCCGACCACCGGCTCAGGGGTCGGGCCGAACTCGGTCGAGTTGGCGTCCGGGATGCCGGCGAGGGACCGGGCCGCCTCGACCACCGCCATCTGCATGCCGAAGCAGATGCCGAAATACGGGATCTTGCGCTCGCGGGCGTAGCGGGCGGCGCGGATCTTCCCCTCGGCCCCGCGCTGGCCGAAGCCGCCCGGCACCAGGATGCCGTTGAGGCCCTCCAGGAACGGGCCCGGATCCTCGCGCTCGAACACCTCGGACTCGATCCACTCCAGGTTGACCTTGACCCGGTTGGCGATGCCGCCGTGGTGCAGGGCCTCGATCAGCGACTTGTAGGCGTCCTTGAGGCCCGTGTACTTGCCCACGATGGCGATCGAGACCTCGCCCTCCGGGCTCTTGATCCGGCTGACGATGTTGCGCCAGCGGTCGAGCTTCGGCTCGGGGCCGGTCTCGAGGCCGAAATGCGCCAGCACCTCGCGGTCGAGGCCCTCCTCCTTGTAGGAGAGCGGGACCTCGTAGATCGTCCCGACGTCCCGGGCCTCGATCACCGCCGATTCGCGCACGTTGCAGAACTGGGCGAGCTTGCGCCGCTCCTCGCGGGGGATCGGCCGGTCGCAGCGGCAGAGCAGGATGTCGGGCTGGATGCCGATCGAGCGCAGCTCCGCCACCGAGTGCTGGGTCGGCTTGGTCTTCAATTCGCCCGCCGACGGGATGTAGGGCAGGAGCGTCAGGTGGACGTAGGCGCAGGCGCCCCGCGGCAGCTCCTGGCCGAGCTGGCGGATCGCCTCGAAGAACGGCAGTCCCTCGATGTCGCCGACGGTGCCGCCGATCTCGACCAGCACGAAGTCGTAGGCCTCGTTGCCGTCGAGGACGAATTCCTTGATGGCGTTGGTGACGTGCGGGATCACCTGGATCGTGGCGCCGAGATAGTCGCCCCGGCGCTCCTTGGTGATGATGTCGAGGTAGATCCGCCCCGTCGTGATATTGTCGGCGCGGGTCGCCGGCACGCCGGTGAAGCGCTCGTAATGGCCGAGATCGAGGTCGGTCTCGGCGCCGTCGTCGGTGACGAAGACCTCGCCGTGCTGCGTCGGGCTCATCGTGCCCGGATCGACGTTGAGATAGGGGTCCAGCTTGCGCAGGCGGACCTTGTAGCCGCGGGCCTGGAGCAGGGCCGCGAGGGCGGCGGAAGCGAGACCCTTGCCGAGCGAGGAGACCACGCCGCCGGTGATGAAGACATACCGCGTCATGGGACTCGCTCCATACACAGGCGTGGCCTTGTTGCCAAACGCCGTCAGCTCAACGGGGTCATGTCCGGACGGCGGGGCCGGCCGGATTCACAGGATCTTTTTCGGTACGGGGCGGCGCCGATGCGCCGCCGGGATCAGCGCGCGATCACCGCGACTGCGGCGCGGCCGGAACCGCCGGTGCGGTGGGCGCCGCCGGGGCCGCGGGCGCCGGCGTCGCGGGCGCGTCGCCCTGCTGCTGGCGCAGCTGGTCGAGGACGTTGCCGGCCGGCGGGGCGCCGGTCTGGCCCGCCGGGGCCCGGGTACCGGCGCCGTCGAAGATCGAGCGCGGGCCGGTGCCCCGGTGCGACATGATGGCCAGGATCATGCTGGTGGCGAAGAACAGGGCCGCCAGGATCGCGGTGGCGCGGGTGAGCGCGTTGGCCTGGCCGCGGCCGGTCATGAAGCCCTGCGTGCCGCCCCCGCCGCCGAGGCCGAGGCCGCCCTCGGAGCGCTGCAGCAGCACCACGCCGATGAGGGCGAGGACGATGATCAGGTGGACGACGATCAGGACGGTCTGCATCGGGCTTCCGGGCCGGCCCTCGCGGGACCGCCAACGTGGCAACGGCCGGCACGCGGGACGCGTCCGGACCTCCAATTCCGGGCGCTCCTATACGAGAAGCGCGCCGGCGCCAAGGGTGGCGGGGAAGAAGTCGAGATCGGAGCGGGCGCCCGAACCCTCTCCCCTCTGCGGGGGAGGGTGCCCCACGAAGTGGGGCGGGAGAGGGGCCGCCGCTTCCGGAGAAATCGCACGCGTCTTGAAGGGCGCCCCCTGGATCAGCGTTGCGCTGCCCCTCTCGACGGGACTGCGTCCCGCTGCGCTCCCTCCGCTCGCCACTCTCCCCCGCAGAGGCAGGGCTGTCCGGGGAAAATCCCTTTTAGAATCAAGCGCGAGATCCCCTCTCCCGTGTGGGAGAGGGGTAGGGGTGAGGGTGGAGACGGTGCCGCAATGATCCTGAACCGCCGAGCTGCGAAGCTCGACTGTCGGCGGCTTATCCTGAAGCCGAGCCACCCTCACCCCCGCCCCTCTCCCACACGGGCTATCGCATTCACACAACCCGGTCTGATTGCTCTCCCCATTGAAGGGAGCGCGCCTCCCCTCCCCCTTGTGGGGAGGGGTAAGGGGGTGGGGGTGGTGCCGCGTTGAGCTGTGCGGTGCCTTCTGCACCACCCCCACCCCTATCCCCTCCCCACAAGGGGGAGGGGAAGTGCGCGCTTTTACAAAGGGTTGGACCTCAAACGCGATGTGTGAATCTGCAAGCCCACACGGGAGAGGGGAGACTCGCGCTTTTCCTTTTCCCCGGACAGCCCTGCCGCGTAGGGGGAGGTTTCAGGGGCGGTGCCTCACCCCCGCGCCGGAAACCCCTCCTCGAACCGCACCGCCTCGCCGCGCGACGGCTCCGTGAGCGTACCCTCCCACATCACCGCCTGCCCCCGCACCACGGTGCCGACCGGCCAGCCGGTCACCGCGCGGCCGTCATGGGGCGTCCAGCCGCACTTGGAGGCGATCCAGGCGTTGGTGATGGTCTCGCGGCGCTTCAGGTCCACCACCGTCACGTCGGCGTCGTAGCCCACCGCCAGGCGGCCCTTCCGGGCGATGCCGAAGATGCGCTTCGGGCCGGCGCTGGTGAGGTCCACGAAGCGCTGCAGCGAGAGGCGGCCGGCCGCGACGTGGTCGAGCATCACCGGCACCAGGGTCTGCACGCCGGTCATGCCGGAGGGCGACTCAGGATAGGCCTTCCGCTTCTCCTCCAGGGTGTGCGGGGCGTGGTCGGAGCCCAGCACGTCGGCGACGCCCTGCGACAGGCCCCACCACAGCCCGTCGCGATGCACGGCGTCGCGCACCGGCGGGTTCATCTGCACCAGCGTGCCGAGGCGGGCATAGGCCTCGTCTCCGTCCAGCGTCAGGTGGTGGGGCGTCAGCTCGCAGGTGGCGACGTCCTTGTGCTCGGCGAGGAAGCGCATCTCCTCCTTGGTCGAGATGTGCAGGATGTGGATGCGGGCGCCGGTCTCGCGGGCGATGCGCACCAGGCGCTCGGTGGCCTTGAGCGCCGCCTCCGGCGAGCGCCAGACCGGGTGGGAGGACGGATCGCCCGGCACCCGCAGGCCCTTGCGGTCGCGCAGCATCGCCTCGTCCTCGGCGTGGAAGGCCGAGCGGCGGCGGGTGCGCTTCAGGATCTCACGGATGCCGGCATCGTCCTCGACGAGGAGCGAGCCGGTCGAGGAGCCGATGAACACCTTGATCCCGGCCGCCCCCGGCAAGCGCTCCAGCTCGGCCACGTCCTTCGCGTTCTCGTGCGTGCCGCCGACCCAGAAGGCGAAGTCGCAATGCATGCGGTGGTGGGCGCGCCGGAGCTTGTCGTCGAGCGCCTCCGGGTCCGTCGTCTGCGGCACGGTGTTGGGCATCTCGAACACGGTGGTCACCCCGCCCATCACGGCGGCGCGCGAGCCGGTCTCGAGATCCTCCTTGTGGTCGAGCCCCGGCTCGCGGAAATGCACCTGGCTGTCGATGACGCCCGGCAGGAGGTGGAGGCCGCGGCAATCGAGCGTGCGGCCGGCATCGGCCTGCGACAGGTCGCCGATTGCGGCGACGCGGCCCGCCCGCACCCCGATATCGGCCAGCCCCTCGCCGTCGTGGTTGACCACGGTGCCGCCGCGCAGGAGGAGGTCGAAGCTCTGGCTCATCGTCGGGATCTCCGTCCGTAGTCCGCGTTCGCCCCTGCCTCGTTCGCTCCTTGCGCCGCGATTGAGGGCCGGGCGCAGGCGGCTTATGTCAGCCCTGCCCGCGGTTCAAGCAAAGGACCCAAGATGCCGCTCGCCCTCCTGCCGGACCGCGCCATCGTGGCGGTCGCCGGCGCCGACGCATCGCGCTTCCTGCAGGATCTCCTGACCTGCAACGTCGAGACGCTGCCCGAGGACGAGACGCGGCTCGGCGCCCTGCTCAGCCCCCAGGGCAAGATCCTGTTCGACTTCCTCGTCAGCCGCGCGCCCGACGGCTACCGCCTCGACGTCGCCCGCGACCGGGTGCCCGACCTCGTCAAGCGCCTGACCCTCTACCGCCTGCGCGCCAAGGTGACGGTCGAGGCTTCACGCCTCGCCGTCGCTGCCGGCTGGGACACCCCGGCCCCCTCCCCGGCGATCCGGGACGGCCGGCTGCCGGCGCTCGGCTGGCGCCTCTACGCCACCGAGGACGCGATGCCGCCGGCCGATGCCGACGCGGCAGCCTACACGGCCCACCGCATCGCGCTCGGCGTGCCGGAGGGCGGCACCGACTTTGCCTACGGCGACGCCTTCCCGCACGAGGCGCTGATGGACCAGCTCGGCGGCGTCGACTTCAGGAAGGGCTGCTATGTCGGCCAGGAGGTCGTGTCGCGGATGCAGCACCGCGGCACCGCCCGCACCCGCATCGTGCCGCTCGTCTACCGCGACGGCGAGCCTGCGCCGGCCGGCGCGCCGGTGACCGCCGGCGAGCGCAGCCTCGGCCAGACCGGCGGCGGGGCGGGCGGGCGCGGCCTCGCGACCCTGCGTCTCGACCGGGTGGCCGAGGCGGTCGCGGCCGGCGAGACGGTGCTGGCCGGCGGGCGGCCGGTCGCGGTGGAGAAGCCGGCTTTCGCGACCTTCGCCTGGCCGGCGTGAGCCTCAGCCCCGCGTCGTCAGCACGACCCCGGCGCCGATCGCCAGGATGGCGCCGACATGGAGCGGGTCCGGCACCTCGCCGAGGACCGGGATTGCCAGCAGCGTCGCGATCACCGGCACCAGGGCCGTGAAGGCCGGGGTGCGCCGGCCGATCAGCCCGAGGGATCGGGTGAAGGCCGCGAGCGCCACCGCGCTGGCCAGCACGCCCTGGTAGACGGCCTGGACGGCGAGTTCCGCCGCGGGCGCCTGCGCCAGGCGCGACAGGCCGGAGGCGAGGTAGAGCGGGATGTAGGTGACGAGGGAGGCGACGCAGATCAGCGCCGTCGCCTCCAGCGCCCCCAGGCGCGAGCGGCGCATCCGCACCGTCCCGACGGCCCACAGGAAGGCGGCGGTGAGGAAGAGGGCGTAGCCGAACAACTCGTCGGCGTCGCGAAAACCCCCCGCCAGGGTGAGCGCCCCGGCGGCGATGAGGCCGAGGCCGGCGAGCGCCCACCGGCCCGGCCGGTCGCGCAGGGCGAGCACGCCGAGGAGCGCGGCGAAGAGCGGCATGGTGCCGGGCGTCAGCGCCGCGCCGTGGCCCGCGGGTGCGTAGCGCAGGCCGACCGAGATCAGCATCGCGAAGGGCGCGCCTTGCGCGACGTAGAGGAAGATCCCGTCGACGATCGTCCTGCGGTCGAGGCCGCGCAGGCGCATCGCGAGCACCGGCAGCAGGACCAGGCCGCCGATGCCGAAGCGCAGCGCCACGAGGTCGGCCGGCCCGAGCACGCCCCCCGCCCCCACCGTCCGGCGGGTGACCACGAACCATCCGCCCCAGATGCTGACGGCGAGGAGCGCGAAGGCGACGCCCTCGGCGAGGCGGCGTCCGGACGGCGCCCCGCTTCCCTGCGCCTTCACGAACCTTGCCTCACGAATCCTGCCTCACGAGGCCTGGGCCGCCGGGGCGGCGGGCTCGCGGTCATCCGCGAGCTGGAGCCGGTGCAGCCGGGCATAGGTGCCGCCCCGGGCGATCAGCGCCGCGTGGCTGCCGGTCTCGGCGACCCGGCCGGCCTCCATCGCGACGATCACGTCGGCGTCCCGCACCGTCGAGAGGCGGTGGGCGATGACCAGGGTGGTGCGGCCGCGCATCAGCCGGGTCAGCGCGGCCTGGACGAGCTGCTCGGATTCGGCGTCGAGCGCCGAGGTCGCCTCGTCGAGGAGCAGGATCGGCGCGTCGCGCAGGAAGGCGCGGGCGAGCGCGATGCGCTGGCGCTCGCCGCCCGACAGCCGGTTGCCGGCGGGGCCGACGCGGAAATCGTAGCCCTCCGGGCGCGCCGTGATGAAGTCGTGCGCGGCGGCGGCCCTGGCGGCCGCCTCGATCTCGGCCCGGCTCGCGCCCTCGCGGCCGAAGGCGATGTTCTGCGCGATGGTGTCGTCGAACAGCACCACCTCCTGCGACACCACCGCGACGGCGCGGCGGAGCGAGGCCAGCGTCACGTCGCGCACGTCCTGGCCGTCGATGGTGACCCGGCCCTCGGTCACGTCGTAGAGCCGCGGCACCAGGGACAGGAGCGTCGACTTGCCCGAGCCGGAGCGGCCGACCAGCGCCGTGGTGCGCCCGGCCGGCACCGTGAGGTCGATGCCTTCGAGCGCCGGGGCGTCGTCGCTGTAGCGGAAGCGCACGCCCTCGAACCGGACCTCGCCGCCAGACACCTGCAGAGCGGGCGCCCCCGGCTTCTCCCGGATCCGCGGCGCCTCGTCCATCAGCGCGAAGGTGCGCGAGAGGGCGGCGAGCGATTCCTGCAGGATCGCGTTGAGGTTGCCGAGCGCCCGGGCCGGCTGGGCGGCGAGCAGCAGGGCCGCGACGTAGCCGGTGAAGTCGCCCACCGTCTTCTCGCCCGAGAGGATGCGGTGGCCGATGAAGGCCAGCACGCCCGCGACCGCGAGCCCGCCGCCGACCTCGAGGAGCGGGTCGAGCCGGCCGCGGGCATTGGCGGCCTTCATCTTGAGGCGGCGCACCTCGTCGAGGGCGTCGCGGGTGCGGCCCTTGAGGTAGCCTTCGAGCCCGTAGGTCTTGGCGACCCGGGCGCCCGCCAGGCTCTCGCTGATCAGGCTCGCGGTGGCGCCGACCTGCTCCTGCGTCGAGGTCGAGACCCGGCGCAGCTTCTTGCCGATGCGGGCGATCGGCCCGGCGATGAACGGCACCGTGACGCCGGCGACCACCGTCAGCCACGGGTCCATCCAGATCATCGCGCAGACGAGGGCCACCAGCATCGCCACGTCGCGCAGGAGCACGGTGGAGATGCGCGTCAGCGCCTCCTTGATGAAGGCGAAGTCGGTGGTGAAGCGCTGGGTCAGGCTCGCCGGGCTCTCGCGGCCGAGCTGGGCGAGGTCCTGCTCGATCAGGTGGCCGTAGAGGGCCGCCTGCATGTCGGCTTCGACCCGGGTGACGACCCGGTTGGTCAGAACCGTCTGGGCGAGCAGCGCGAAGCCCCGCACCGCCGTGACGGCGATCACCAGCACGGGGCCGTAGGCGAGCGCGTTGGCGTCCTTGGCGTCGAAGGCGTCGAACGCGGCCTTGATCAGGGTCGGATAGAATCCGGTGGCGGCGCCCACCACCGCGATCAGCACCAGAACCAGGGCCAGGGTGCCGGCATGCGGCCGCAGCCAGTCGCGCCAGAGCCGCGTCAGCAATGGCAGCATGTCGCCGGAGAGGAGGGGGCGCCGCGCCATGATGCTCGCTTCGTCCGTTTCTTGAGACGCCGCGCTAGCACGCGGGACGGCCGAGCGGCAACGCGGGCCCGCGCGCGGCTGGGCTGCGGGCGGAGGCGCGGCACGGCTGACGGGAGGTGGAGCCCGATTGAACAATTGCCGCCTGTGCGTCAATTTCGTGTCAAAACCAGGGCGTGCAGAATGCCCGGCGACACGGAGGCTCGACGTCCATGGCCCGGTATGCTGCCCCCCTGACCGCGCTCCTGGTCGGCCTCGCCCTCGCGGGGCCGCCCGCCGCCGCCCAGGCACCCGCGGGCTACGCCGAGGCGGAATCGCGCTTCGCCTTCCTGGAGACCGAGCGGCGGGTGCGGCTGCAGACCCTGCTGACCGCCGCCGGCTACTGGACCGGGATGCCGAACGTCACCTTCGGCCGGCGCCTGTTCGACGCGGTGGCGCAGTTCCAGGGCGAGAACGGCTTCCGGCCCACCGGCTGGCTCGACGGGGCGCAGATCGCCCGGCTGCGCGTCCTGGCGACGCCGAAGCTGGCACAGTGGGGCCTGCGCACGATCGCGCATCCGTTCCGGCCGGTCTCGATTTGGGCCCCGATGGGGCTCGGGCTCACCGCCGAGCGCACGGCCCGCGGCCTCGAGCTCAAGGACCCGACGCGGCGCCTGTCGCTCGCCTACAATTATCTGCAGAACGTCGCGGTGGCCGACGCCTTCGCCTATACGGTCGAGAAGTTCCAGCGCGAGGGCGCGACCCTGCATTACAAGGTGCTGCGGCCGGACTTCTTCGCGATCTCGGCCTCCCAGGACGGCATCGACATCTACATGCGCTACCACCAGGACGGGCCGGGGGCGCTGGGCTTCGTCCTGCGCTGGGACACCCGCGCGACCGACCTGTCCGCCGAGCGCATCGCGGTGCTGGTCTCCGCCTCGCTGTGGTCGGCGATGACGCCGGACGCGCCCTTCATCCCGCTGCCCGAGATCGGCGCGCCGGACGCCCGCGCGGTCGCCCTTCCGCCGGTGCAGACCGCGCCGCCCGCCGTTCCGTCGCCGCCGCCGGCGGTCGCGGCCCTGCCGCCCGCCACCCCGCCCGCCGCCAAGCCCCGGGACAGCTCCGGCACCGGCTTCTTCGTCGGCGGGTCCGGCGAGGTGCTGACCAACGCGCACGTGGTCGAGGATTGCGGACGCGTCGAGGTCCGCGGCCCCCTCGGGGCGGTGCCGGCGCAGGTCGTCGCCCGGGACGCCGCCAACGACCTCGCGATCCTGCGCACCGGCCTGACGCCCCCGAAGGTCGCGGCCCTGAGGATGGGCATCCGCCTCGGCGAGCCGGTGGCGGCGTTCGGCTATCCCCTCGCCGGCGTGCTCTCCACCTCGGGCAACTTCACCCTCGGCAACGTGACGGCGCTGACCGGGCTCGGCGACAATACCAGCTACCTGCAGGTCTCCGCGCCCGTACAGCCGGGCAATTCCGGCGGCCCGCTCCTCGACGGCAACGGCAACTTCGTCGGCGTGGTGACGGCGAAGCTCAATGCCCTCAAGGTGATGGTGGCGACGAACGGCGACATCCCGCAGAACGTCAACTTCGCCCTCAAGGGTGCGGTGGCGGCGACCTTCCTGGAGAGCAACGGCGTCGCCTTCACGGCTGGCAGCGCCGCGGCCCCGATGGCCCCGGCCGACCTCGCCGACCACGCCAAGGCGATGAGCGTCTCCGTGACCTGCCGCTAAGGGCGTTTGCTACCGCATCATCGCGAGGGCGGCCTGGATCAGGGTCGCCCCGCCGATCGGGGCCATGAACCAGAGCAGCACGTTGACGACGATGATCCAGACGAGCATCCGCTCCTGGCGCTGGGTGAGCCGGGGCTGGCGCGGCGGCGGCTCCCAGGGCGATCTCCACCCTCCCTCGACGAACATCGGCGCCTCCGCGCTGTCCTCCGTGTCCTCGACCAGTTAGGGGCGGCGGATGGTGGTGAAAGTGCGGCGTGTTGTGCGGCCGGTCGCGGCGCTGGTCGAACGCATGGTCAGCGTGCCGCCGGAGTGAGGTCCCGCCGCATCAGCGCGTAGGTCCGGTCCCGGTACGGAAACGTCTCGACGGTCCGCCAGCCGATCCGGGCGTAGAGCCCCTCCGCGCTGCGGGTGTAGAGCCAGAGGGTCGGGATCGCGAGGTCCGAGGCCCCGGCCTCGACCGCGGCGACGAGGCGGGCGGCGTGGCCCCGGCCGCGGGCGTGGGGCGCCACGAACACGCCGGCGAGCCAGGGCGTCAGGTCCGGGCGCGGGTCGAGGTCGTGGGCGGCGAGGCTCGCCATGCCGACCGGCTGGCCGTCGGCCAGGAGGACCCAGGTGCGCGGCATCGGGTCGGTCCCGGCGGCGGTCGCGGCTTCGGCCGCCGCCACCTCGGCGAGGGTGCGGCCCTGCCCCCGCGCGAAGGCCTCCCAGCGCCAGCGGGCGGTCACGGGTGCGAGGTCGGGCCGTTCGGCCGTGGTCACGATCGCGTGGGGCATGGCGGGCCGCATCCCGGAGCGCCACCGTCCATCGCCTGTCCCCGCCCCGCCATCAAGCCGTCGATGCCGGAGGCCCGATGCCGGACGTTCAATGCCAGCCCTGGCCGAAGCGACCGGTCGAGTGCATCAGGGTGTGTCCGCATTCGAGGCAGAGGTAGCGGGTCTCGATGCCACCGCCGAACGCCTCGACCACCGGGGTCGAGGCCACCACCATCAGGCGCGCATGGGGCCGCTCCTGCCAGTGCGCGCGCATCTGCCCGCGACAGGCGCGGCAGGCCGCGTCGTCGGCACTCATCGGCGGCGGCCCGAGGCGGGCGTGGTATGTCTGCTGCACCATGACTCCGCCTCGGTGGCTCCGTCTCGATGACTCCGTCGCGGCGGCTGTCTCGCGCGGTGGGCCGCATCCGAAACGATCCCCGGGAGGAGCGCCCGCCGGCCCCGCGGGAGGAGCAAGAACGGGACCGAGCGGCAGTGCCGGCACATGCCCTGCAAGGCCAAGCCGATCCGGCCCCGCCTTTCGGTTCGGACGATACCACTCTTTCGAGGGATTGCGGCAAGACTGTGCGGGGGCGCGGCATCGCCGCCGGCGGCGGGAACCGTGGCCGCGGGTGCCGGTTGACCCGCCGCCGGAGGGACGGGCCTTCCGTCGGGAGGTCCCAGTGAGGCGTCGCCGGATCGCCGTCTGGCTCGGAGGGGTGGCTCTCCTCGCGGTCGCGGGATCGGGCCTCGCGGCCTGGCGGTCCGCCCTCCCGCCGGGCGGTCCCGAGCCGGGCGAGACCGTGCCCGAGCGGGTGCAGCAGGGAGCGGTCCTCGCCGCCCTCGGCTACTGCGCCTCCTGCCACACCGCCGAGGCCGGCCGGCCCTATGCGGGCGGCCGCGGGGTCGCAACGCCGTTCGGCACGATCTACGCCACCAACATCACGCCGGATCCCGAGACCGGGCTCGGCCGCTACACGCTCGCAGCCTTCACCCGGGCGATGCGTGCGGGTGTGGACCGGGACGGCCGCCACCTGTACCCGGCCTTCCCGTACACCCACTATGCCGGGCTCACCGACGCCGACATCGCCGCCCTCTACGCCTTCGTGATGACGCGCGAGCCGGTGCGGGCCGAGGCAAAGGCCAACGCCCTGCCCTTCCCGCTCTCCTGGCGGCCGCTGATCGCCGGCTGGAAGCTCCTGTTCTTCCGCACGCCCACCCTGCCGAAGGACGAAAGCCGCGATCCGGCCTGGCACCGCGGCGCCTACCTCGCCGAGGCGCTCAGCCATTGCGGCGCCTGCCACACGCCGCGCAATGTCCTGGGTGCCGAGATCAAGTCGCGGGCCTATGCCGGGGGCGAGGCCGACGGCTGGTGGACGCCGCCCCTCGACCGCTCCTCGCCGGCGCCGCTGCCCTGGAGCGAGGACGACCTCGCCCGCTACCTCGCCGAGTGGGACCCGCAGCATGGCGGGGCCGGCGGCCCGATGCGCCCGGTGGTCGACGCCCACGCGGCGGTGCCGAAGGGCGAGATCCGGGCGCTCGCCCGCTACGTCGCGACGCTCTACGGGCCGGGCCCCGCCGGCAGCCGCACCGGCCCGGTCGACCGGGCGCCCGGTGACGACCCAAGACTCGGTGAGGACCCAAGACTCGGCGAGGGCTCAAGACTCGGCGAGGGCTCAAGACTCGGCGAGGGCTCAAGACTCGGCGAGGGCTCAAGACTCGGCGAGGACCCGGGCCTCGCCCGGGGGGCCGCGACCTATGCGGGCGCCTGCGCGGTCTGCCACGAGAGCGGCGGGGGCGCAGCCGGCGGCGTGCCCTACACGACGCCGTCGCTCGGCCACCGCACCACCTTGCGGGCGCCGGATCCCCGCAACCTGATCCTGGTCCTGCGCGACGGCGTCGCGCCGCGGGAGCACGCGCCGGGGCCGATCATGCCGGCCTTCGGGGCGGTGCTGACGCAGGCCCAGATGACCGACCTCGCCGCCTATCTGCGGGCCCGGTTCAGCCCCGACGGGCCCTGGCCCGGGCTCGACGGGACGGTGCGGGAGCTGATGCGAGAGCCCCCCCGCTCCGGTGCCCGGGCGGAGGCGAGCCCGTGAGGAGGAGACGCCGATGCCGACCCTGACGGTGAACGGCCGGGCCCAGGCGGTCGCGGCCGAGCCCGAGACCCCGCTCCTCTACGTGCTGCGCGACGAATTCGGGCTCAACGGCGCCAAGTTCGGCTGTGGGCTCGGCCAGTGCGGCGCCTGCACGGTGGAGGTGGAGGGCCGCGCCGTCCTGTCCTGCCTCACTCCGATCGGGCTGCTGGAGGGCCGGCCCGTCACCACCGTCGAGGGGTTGGGGACGCCGGAGAATCCAGGTCCGCTCCAGGCCGCCTTCATCGCCGAGAACGCGGCGCAGTGCGGCTACTGCATCGCCGGCATGGTAATGCGCGCCTACGCCCTGTTGCGGAACAACCCGCATCCGGGCGAGGCCGAGATCCGCGACGCGCTGCGGCTCAACCTGTGCCGCTGCGGCACCCACATGCGGATCCTCGCCGCCGTGCGCCGCGCCGCCGGGCGCGAGCCCGCCGCGACGGGGGCGACGCCGTGATGGCGCTGACCCGCCGCACCCTGCTCGTCGGGGGCGCGCTCCTCGTCGGGATCGGGCTGCCGCGGCCGGCCCGGGCCGCCGCGCCGACCGGCAGCCTGCCCGCGGCGCCGCGGATCGACGCCTGGATCCGCCTCGGCGAGGACGGCGCCGCGACGGTGCTCACCGGCAAGGCCGAGCTCGGCCAAGGGATCAAGACGGCGCTGATCCAGGTCGCGGCGGAGGAGCTCGGGCTCGACCCGGCCTCCGTGCACCTCGTCACGGCCGATACCGAGCTGACCCCGAACGAGGGCTACACCGCCGGCAGCCACTCGATGCAGGATTCCGCCACGGCGATCCGGCTCGCCGCCGCGGCGGCCCGGGCGCTGCTCGCCGAGGCGGCCGGGCGCCGGCTCGGCCTGCCGCCGGAGTCGCTGACGGTGGCGGACGGGGCCGTGGCGGCACCGGACGGAATGCGGCTCCCGTTCGGCGAACTCGTGCAGGAGGTCGACCTCGAGGCGGAGGTGCCCGCCACCACACCGTTGCGGGATCCGGCCACGTACACGATGGTGGGCCGGCCGCTGCCCCGGGTCGACATCCCCGGCAAGGTCGCGGGCGCAGCCTCCTACGTCCAGGACATCCGCGCCCCCGGGATGGTGCATGCCCGGATCCTGCGCCCGCCCCGCCCGGGCGCGCGCCTCGTCGCCCTGGAGGCCGAGAGCGTGGCCGCCCGCTCCGGCGTGATCCGGGTGCACCGCGACGGCGACTTCGTGGCGGTGCTGGCGGAGCGGGAATACGCCGCCGTCACGGCTTTGCGGGCGCTCGCCCGCGTCGCGGTCTGGCAGGGCGGTACCGTCGTGCCGGAGCCCGACGCCCTGTTCTCGGACCTCGCCGGCCGCAAGGCCGAGCGCACGGTGATCCACGAGGCCGGGGCCGGCACGCCGGTGCCGGCCGGGCGGCGGCTCACGGCGCAGTACCGGCGGCGTTACCAGATGCACGGCTCGATCGGCCCGTCCTGCGCGGTCGCCGAGTTCGACGGCAGCCGCCTCACCGTCTGGTCGCACGCGCAAGGGATGTTCCCCCTGCGCAAGGCGCTCGCCGAGATGCTGGCGCTGCCCGAGGATCAGGTCCGCTGCATCCATGTCGAGGGCTCGGGCTGCTACGGCCATAACGGCGCCGACGACGCGGCCGGCGACGCGGCCCTGCTCGCCCGCGCCCTGCCCGGCCGCCCGGTGCGGGTGCAGTACACCCGCGAGCAGGAGCACCTGTGGGAGCCCTATGGCGGCGCCATGCTGACCGAGGCCTCGGCGGTGCTCGGGCCCGACGGGCGCATCGCCGACTGGGATTATTCGGTGCGAAGCCCGACCCACCTCACCCGCCCGCCCGGCGCCGGCCAGCTGCTCTCGGCCCGGATGCTCGAAAAACCCTTCCGGGCCCCGCCCCCGAAGGCGCTGCCGCAGCCCGAGGGCGGCGGCGACCGCAACGCCATCCCGCTCTACCGCCTGCCCCGGGCGCGGGTGGCGCACGACTTCGTCACCGACATGCCGCTCCGCGTCTCGGCCCTGCGCAGCCTCGGCGCCTACATGAACGTCTTCTCGATCGAGAGCTTTCTCGACGAGCTGGCCGAGGCGGCCGGCGCCGACCCGGTCGCCTTCCGGCTCGCCCATCTCGACGATCCCCGGGCGCGGGCCGTCATCGAGGCCGCGGCGGAGCGCTTCGGCTGGGGCCGGACGCTCCAGAGGGGCCACGGCGCCGGCTTCGCGTTTGCCCGCTACAAGAACCTCGCGGCCTATTGCGCCCTCGCGGTCGAGGTGGCGGTCGCGCGCGAGAGCGGCCGGGTCCGGCTGGTGCGGGCGCAAGGAGCGGTCGATGCCGGCCAGATCGTCAACCCGCACGGGATCCGCGACCAGATCGAGGGCGGGATCATCCAGGCGATGAGCTGGAGCCTGTTCGAGGCCGTGGCGCACGATGCCGAGGGCCCGACGAGCCGGGACTGGAGCACCTACCCGATCGCCCGCTTCCCCGACATCCCTGAGCGCCTCGACGTCCACCTGATCGACCGGCCCGGCGCGCCCTTCCTCGGCGCCGGCGAGGTCGCGCAGGGCCCGACCGCCGCGGCGCTCGCCAACGCGATCCGGCAGGCCGCCGGGGTGCGGCTGCGCGAGCTGCCGATGCGGCCGGAACTGGTCAAGGCGGGGATCGGGGTGTGACGCGAGGCCCTCACCCTCCGAGCGGTGACGGCACCGTCGAGATCCCCTGCGCCTCCGCCGCCCGCCGCTCGGCCGCGAGTGCCCGCCCGTAGGACGGCTCGGCCTTCAGGCCCGTCCAGTACGCCGTGGCGAAATCCGGCAGCTGCTCGCCGAGACCCGCGAACTCGGCCAGCATCAGGGCGTAGCCGACGCTGATGTCGGCCGCCGTGAAGCGCCCGGCGCAGACGAAGGGACGATCCCCCAGCACCGCGCCGAAGCCCTTGAGCCGCGACAGGAACCACCGCGAATAATCCTCGACGAGGCCGGGATTGCGCCGCTCCGGCGGCTCGAAGCGGCCGTAGCGCAGCACCAGGGTCTGCGGGAAGGTCAGGGTCGCCTCGCCGAAATGGAGCGCGTTGAGGTAGCGGCCGTATTCCGGCTCGTCGGGCCGCACCCCGAGGCTCCCGGCGCCGTGGCGCGCCGCCAGGTACTCGCAGATCGCCGCCGATTCGGTCATCCGGGTCTCGCCGTCCTCGAAGAGCGGGATCGTGCCCAGCGGGTTGAGGGCGAAATACGGCTTGGCGTGGACCCGGGGCGGGAACGGCAGCATCGCCAGCTCGTAGGGCAGGCCCAGCGCCTCGAGGGCCCAGAGCGGGCGGAACGAGCGGGCGCCGACGCAGTGATGGAGCTTCATGGTGTCACCAGCGGGCAATTGCCGGCCTTCAGGGGCCGGAAGGCCTGGTCGGCCGGGATGGTCGAGACGAGGCGGTAATAGTCCCATGGGCCCTTCGACTCGGACGGCTTCTTGACCTCGAAGAGGTACATCGGGTGGGTCACCCGGCCGTCCGCCCGCACCTCGGAGCGGCCGAATAGCGGGTCATCGGCGGGCGTCCTCCGCATCTCGGCGGTCACGGTCGCCGGGTCCTTGCTGCCGGTCGCCTTCACGGCCTTGAGGTAGTGCATCATGCCCGCATAGACGCCGGCCTGGACCATGGTCGGCATCCGGCCCTTGTGGCGCTCGGCGAAGCGGCGCGACCAGGCCCGGGTGCCGTCGTTGAGGTCCCAGTAGAAGGCCTCCGTCAGCACCAGGCCCTGCGCGACCTTCAGGCCGAGGGAATGCACGTCGCTTAAGAAAACCAGCAGGCCGGCGAGGCGCTGGCCGCCCTCGGCGACGCCGAACTCGGCCCCCTGCTTGATGGTGTTGATGGTGTCGCTGCCGGCATTGGCCAGCCCGATCACCTTGGCCTTCGAGGATTGTGCCTGGATCAGGAACGACGAGTAGTCGGTCGCCGCGACCGGGTGGCGGACCGAGCCCAGCACCTTGCCGCCGTTGCGCTCGACCACCTCCGACACGTCGCGCTCCAGCGCCTTGCCGAAGGCGTAGTCGGCGGTGATGAAGAACCAGCTGTCGCCGCCCGAGCGCACCATCGCGCCGCCGGTGCCGTTGGCGAGCGCCCAGGTGTCGTAGGTCCAGTGGATGGTGTTGGGCGAGCACAAAGCCCCGGTGATCTCCGAGGCGCCGGCCCCCGAATTGATCATCAGCCGGTTCTTCTCGCGCACGATCTGGTGCACGGCGAGCGCCACCGAGGAGAACGGCACGTCGAGCACCACGTCGACGTCGTCGCGGTCGATCCACTGGCGCACGATGCCGGCGCCGACATCCGGCTTGTTCTGGTGGTCGGCGGAGAGCACCCGGATGTCGACATCGGGGTTCTGCGCCTTGAAGTCGGCCGCCGCCATCTCGGCCGCCACCACCGATCCCTCGCCGGCGAGGTCGGAATAGGGCCCGGCGCGGTCGTTCAGGACCCCGAGGGTGACGCGGATGGGGGTTGAGGCGGCGTGGGCCTGGGCGAGGGTGAGCAGGGATGCGGCGGCGAGCGCCAGCAGGCGGAATGGTCGGCGGTGGTGGCGTGTCGGCATCGTGTCCTCCCGTTGGTGTTGCGGCATCCGGTCGTTGGTCGCCGGATGTAATTTATTCTCCATCGTCATCCCGGGGCCGCGCAGCGGAACCCTGGATCCATAACCGCAGACGCTGAACGATGAAGCGGACCGTCTATCGCCGGGTTCAGCATCGTCGGCGGTTATGGATCCCGGGTTCTCGCCTTCGTCGAGCCCCGGGGATGACACGGTGTGTCGGGGACGGTGCTGTCACTCGACCTGTTGCCGAGCAATACTCAATCCCCGCCCCGCTCCCTCAGCGCCCGCCGGATGATCTTCCCCGTCGCGGTCATCGGCAGTTCCTCCACGAAGGCGACGTGGCGCGGGTATTCGTGGGCGGCGAGCCGCGTGCGCACGAAGTCCTGGATCTCGCGGGCGAGATCCGGCGTGCCCTCGACGCCGTCCTTGAGCACGATGAAGGCCTTCACCGCCTCGGTCCGCACCGGGTCCGGCACGCCGACGACGCCGCAGAGCGCCACCGCGGGGTGGCGCAGCAGGCAATCCTCGATCTCGCCGGGACCGATCCGGTAGCCGGCCGAGGTGATGACGTCGTCGTCGCGGCCGACGAACCACAGGAAGCCGTCCGGGTCGCGCCGGCCGAGGTCGCCGGTGATCAGCCAGTCGCCGATGAACTTGCGCACGGTCGCCTCGGGGTTCTGCCAGTAGCCGAGGAACATCACCGGGTCGGGCCGGCGCACCGCGATATGGCCGGTGGTGCCGTCCGGCACCTCCCGGCCCTCGCCGTCGACGATGCGCACGTCGTGGCCGGGCACCGGGCGGCCCATGGCACCAGGACGAGCGGGAAACAGGTCGGCGCAGGAGGAGACGACGAGGTTGCACTCGGTCTGGCCGTAGAACTCGTTGATCGGCACGCCGAGGACCGCCTCGCCCCAGGCCAGCATCTCCGCCCCCAGGCTCTCGCCGCCGGTGCCGACGGAGCGCATGGCCAGGCCCGGATAGGGCGTGCTGCGGGTCTGGCGCATCAGCTTCATGGCGGTCGGCGGCAGGAAGACGTTGCGCACCGCCTGCTCGGCCATCAGCCGGAACGCTGCCTCCGGATCGAACTTCTTCGCGCGATGCGAGACCACCGGGACACCGTGGTGCAGGGCCGGCAGCAGCACGTCGAACAGCCCGCCGATCCAGGCCCAGTCCGCCGGGGTCCAGAACCGGTCGCCCGGTTGCGGCAGGAACCGCTGGGGCATCTCGACCCCCGGCAGGTGGCCGAGCAGCACCCGGTGGGCGTGCAGGGCGCCCTTGGGGTCGCCGGTGGTGCCCGAGGTGTAGATGATGACGGCGGGGTCGTCGGCGGCGGTGTCGACCGGCGTGAAGGCGTCCGAGGCGCGGGCGCAGAGCGCGTGGAAATCCTCGGCGCCCGCCTCCGGCCCGTCGATGCAGTAGATCCGCTCCAGTGCCGGCAGCGACTCGCGGATCCCGGCGAGGAGCAGGGCGCCGGCCCGGTCGGTCACCACCGCCTTCGCGCCGCTGTTGCCGAGGCGGTAGGCGAGCGCGTCGGGCCCGAACAGCACGAAGAGCGGGATGGTGATGAGCCCGGCCCGGAAGCCGGTGATGTGGGCGATCGCCGTCTCCGGCGCCTGCGGCAGCAGCACGCCGATCCGGTCGCCGCGCGTGAGCCCGTGCGCCGCCAGCACGTTGGCGAAGCGGTTCGAGAGGCGGCGCAGGTCGTCGAAGCCGTAACGCTGCACGGCGCCGTCGTGATCGAGATGGATCAGCGCGAGCGGGTTGCCGGGTGCGTGCCGGTCGCAGACGTCGGTGCCGATGTTGTAGCGGCCCGGGATCCGCCAGCGGAATTGCGCGACGAGGTCGGCATAGGTGTCCGCGCGCTGCAGCATCGGCGTCGTCCCACCCGTGAGTCTTACGTGGACCGTCGGGCGGTCCTTCGATTGAAACGATTGTTCATTCGTTTTTGGGTGTCAACACAGGTGCGGCGGGGGCGGCCATGCGTGGTCCAGGCTTGGGATTGGGCGAGCGTCCCGAGCACACGATACTGCGGGCACCCTCTGGCTTCTGGAGCCCTCCTTCGAGGACGTCGATCAAAGATCGAGGCGATCTCCGATCGCCAGCACCTCAGGACGAGGTCGCGCATGGTACGAAAAAACGGTACCCGAACCGGAGTCACCCCCCCTTCACCGCCCCCGCCGTCAGCCCGGCGACGATCTGGCGCTGGGCGAAGACGGTCAGCACCAGGACCGGCAGGGTGACGATGAGCGCCGCGGCGGCGAGCGGGCCCCAGCTCAGCTGGTCGAACGAGATCATGTTGTAGACCGCCACCGGCAGGGTGCGGGTCTCGCGCCCGGCAAGCACGATGCCGAACACGAAGTTGTTCCAGGAGAAGATCACCGCCAGGATCATCGCCACCGCGATGCCGGGCTTGGCGATCGGCAGGGCGACGTGGCGAAACACCTGCCAGCGGCTGGCGCCGTCGATGACGGCGGCCTCCTCCAGCTCGAGCGGCGTGGTCTCGAAGTAGCCGATCATGATCCAGATCACGATCGGCACCGTGACGACGAGGTGGATGATGATCTGCGGCCACAGCGTGCCGAGGAGCCCGAGCCACTGGAACAGCAGGAAGAGCGGGATGAGGTAGGACAGGCCGGGCGTGATGCGGGCAACCAGGATCACCACCGCGGCCTTGGCGGCCTTCATCCGGGCGATGCCGTAGCCCGCCGGCACGCCCACCAGCAGCGCGAGGCCCGTCGCCGTGCCGGTGACCAGCAGGCTGTTGACGAAGTAGGTCGAGAACCGGTTCGACTCGAGCACGTCGATGTAGTTCTTCCAGGCGAAGCGCTCGGGGATCAGGATCGGCGGATAGGCGGCGTTGTCGATCTCGTACTTGACCGAGAGCGACAGCATCCAGACGAAGAACAGGATCACCGGCGAGACGATCACCAGGACGGCGAAGAGCAGGGCGGCCTGCCGGAGGAGCCAGCGGAGGTTCATCCCACAGCCCCTTGCGTGCGCTTGCGGACCACCAGCAGGGCGGCGGCGAGCGCGATGATCAGCAGGAAGAACACCACCGCGATCGCCGAGCCGTAGCCGACGTCGTAATACGCGAAGGCGACGCTGTAGAGGTAGATGTTGATCGTCTCCGACGCCGTGCCGGGTCCGCCCTGCGTGATCGCGAAGATGATGTCGAAGCTCTTCACCGCGTCGATCATCCGGATCATCGCGGCGACGAACAGGAACGGCGCGACGAGCGGCAGGGTGATGTGGCGAAACACCTGCCAGAGCGAGGCGCCGTCGATCTGCGCGCTCTCGTAGGGCTCGGTGGGGAGCGCCGCGAGGCCGCCGAGCACGATCAGCATCACGAGCGGCGTCCATTGCCAGGTCTCGACCAGCACCAGCGACGGGATCACCGTCGCGGGGTGGAACACCCAGAGCTGGGCCGGGATGCCGACGAGGGACAGGAGGTAGTTCAGCACCCCGAGCTGGGGGTGGAACATCATGGTCCAGACGAGCGCGATGGCGACGGGGGTCGCCATCATCGGCAGGATGAACACGCCGCGCAGGAAGCCCCGCAGCGGGAACCGCGCGTGGAACACGCAGGCCGCCAGCGTGCCGAGGATCAGGGGCAGCACCACCGAGAGGGCGGTGTAGAGGAGCGTCTGCCAGACCGCGTCGAGGAAGCGCGGGTCGGTCGGCAGCCGCGCGTAGTTCGACAGGCCCACGAAGGCCGGCGCCGAGCCGACCTTCCACTCGTGCAGGCTCATCCACAGGGTGAAGGCCCAGGGGAAGACGATCACCCCGACGACGACGATGAGGGCCGGCACCACGAAGGGCCAGTAGCCCGGCGGGCGCCAGCGGGTGGCCGGCGCCGCGTCGGTCGCCAGCTCCCCGGTCGACACGGTCGGCGGCGCGAGGCCGGCCCGGGCCATCACGCCTTCTCGCTGCGCTCGAGGATCGGCCGGTACTGCTCGGCCGCCTTCTTCAGCTCGGTCGCCGGATCGGCCCCCGACAGGGTGGCGGTGACGGCGGAGCCGACGATGTCGCGGAACTCCGCCACCGGCACCACGACCGGCAGGCCGAGCTTGCTGATCTTGGCCGAGCCGATCGCCGAATCGAGCCACTCGCGCGGCATCTTCACGCCCTGCTGCACCTCCGCGTCGTTGAGGATCGAGTCGCGGAACGGCACGCCGCCGCCGGCCTGGAGCAGGCGCCCGCCCATCAGCTTCGAGACCGCCCACTGGCAGTAGAGGTAGCCCGCCTCCTTCTTGCTGCTCGCCGCCGCGACGCCGATGCCGTCGCCGTAGGTGGCGGCCGCGTGGTCCTTCGGCCCCTTCGGCACCACCGCGTAGCCGACCTTGCCGACGACGCGGGAGGCGTTCGGGTCCTCGAGCGGCGGCGCCCAGCCGACGCCGTCGAGCCACATCGCGGCGCGTCCTTGCGTGAACGCGGCCATCGACTCCATCCAGTTGAAGCCGACGACGCCGGGAGGCGCGGTCTTGGTCAGCAGGCGCTGGTAGAGCTTCGTCGCCTCGACCGCCTCCGGGCCGTCGATCAGCAGGTTGCCCTTGTCGTCGAGGAAGCGGCCGCCATAGGCGAGGAAGAACGCGCCCCAGAGCGCCATGTTGGCGTTGCGCAGGCCGCGCCCGACGAAGCCGTAGGTGCCGGCCTTGGGGTCGGTCAGCGTCTCGGCCGCCCGCATCATGTCGTCGAAGGTCTCGGGATAGGCGACGTTCTTCTTCTGGAAGAGTTCCTTGTTCCAGTACAGGATGAAGTAGTCGACCGACATCGGCAGCGAGCGCAGCTCGCCGTTCGGCGTCTTGGCGTATTGCAGCCCGGCGGCGCTGAAATCGGCCTCGCGCAGGGAGGGCTCGGTCAGGTTCGGGTCCTTGACGTAGCCCGACAGGTCGGCGAGCCAGCCGGCCTTGTCGAACTGGCGCTTCTGCACGTGGTAGCTCAGGTGCACCACGTCGAAGCTCGGCCGGCCGGAGGTCAGCTCGATGACGATCTTCTGGCGCTGCTGCTGCTCGGGGATCACCTCGGAGGAGACCTTGATCCCGGTGAGCGCCGTGAACTCGGCGGCGCTGCGGTGGAGCAGGTCGCCCCGCGGCCCCTTGATCAGGTTGACCTCGAGGGAGGTGCCGGCGTGCTTCTTCCACTCGACCGCCGAGAGGGCCGGGCGCGCGCCCAGAAGCCCCCCGCCGGTGAGCCCGAGGCCGGCCGCGGCGGCGCCGGAGGCCAGGATGCGGCGGCGGGTCGGGCCGCCGCGGGAGAACTCGCCCATCGTTTCCACCCCTGAAGATCGCCCGGATCTGTCGTCCAGGCTGTCTTTGGATCCGGAGCCGGTTCCCGGTCCCCGTCGCGCCGGACCGCCGAGCGGCAGCGCTGCCGCTCAAGCGTAGTGCAAGTCGTGACGCCCTGGGAAGCGGCTCACCGTGACGACCCCGATAAAATCCGCCGGCGAGCGACGCCCAGGGCAGGCGTCACGCCCGCGGGGAGCGTCACGCCCGAGACAGATCGATCGTCAGGGCGAAGCAGGCCCCGGCCTCGCCCGAGACCGCGAGCTCGCCGCCGAGCTGGCGCGACAGGCCGTGGATCACCCGCATGCCGAGGCTGCGCCGGGCCGCCGCGGTGTCGAAATCGGCCGGCAGGCCGACGCCGTCATCCTGGACGCTCAGGCGGACCTTGTCCGCGCCCTCCGGCACCGCCGCGACCCGTACCGGGCCGTGGCCGTCCGGATAGGCGTGCTTGACCGCGTTGGTGACGAGCTCGTTGACGAACAGCCCGAGGGGAATCGCGAGGTCGGCCGGGATCGCCATGGCGGGCGCCTGGCAGGTGATGGCGTGGCCCGGTGCGCTCTCGCGCAGCTTCTCGCACAGGGTCTCGAGGAAGCCCGCGAGGTCCACCGCCGCGAGGTCGGGCTGGCGCCAGAGCTGGTCGTGGACCTGCGCCACCGCCTCGACCCGCGAGCGGGCATCCGTCAGCGCCTCGCGCGCCTGCAGGTTCTCGGTGGTGCGGGCCTGGAGCGAGAGCAGGCCCGCCACGGTGGCGAGGCTGTTCTTGACCCGGTGGCTCATCTCGCGGGTGAGCAGCTCCTGCCGGTCGAGGGCGGCCTGGAGGCGGGCCTCGGCGCGCTGGCGCTCGATGGCGCCGCCGAGGAGGTTGGCGAAGCCCTGCATGAAGGCGATGTCGGCCTCGTCGAACTGGCCCTCGCGGGTGTCGTCGACCTCCAGCACGCCGAAATCGCCCTCGCGGTTGCGGATCAGCACGTTCAGTGCCCGGCGCACGCCGTGCTCGGCCATCAGCTGCGGGGTGCGGAAGCGGCGCTCGTTCTCGAGATGGTTCGAGATCACCGGCTGCCCGGTCTTGAGGGCGTAGCCCGCCGGCGAGGCGAGGTCGGCCCCGACGGTGGCGTGGCCGACGACGTTCGGACCCCAGCCGACGCCCGCGATGACGAGCAGCGTGTCGTGGCCGGGCTTGTATTCCAGCGCCTTGCAGAACTGGGCCGCCATCCCCGCCGCGCACAGCTCGGTCGCCCGCTGCAGGAGCCGGCCGAGGTCGTCGGCGCGCAGGGCCTCGACGCCGAACTCGGACAGGATCTTCTGCTGCTTCAGGCGGTAATCGAGGTCCGAACGGCTGAGCTCCGCCATCGTGTGCAATCCTGTCCTTTCCCTGCGGCGATGCGGGGGCTGTGCTGAGTCGAGGCCGGCAGCGTGGCCGGCACGGCGGGGTGGAGTGGGGTCACGTCTGCCGGGTCGGGTCAAGCGCGCGAGACGGTCGAGCCAGCATGCCGCACGCCGCGATTCCGCGCGCCAGTTGTGAGATCAAGGCCCTGTCGATTCGCCGCAGAGGCGCCATATGGTGCGGTGCAGTGGAAACAGGAGTGCAGGCCGGTGCTGCGCCTCTTCGCCCTCGGCATCATCGTGACCGCCGCCGCGCTGGTCCTGGCCGCCCTCCTCCGGCCGCCGGCGACGCAGGCCCAGGAGGAGGAGGCCTATTGCCGGCCTCCGCTGAAATTCGCCGCCGGCGCCTGCGTCGCCTCCTGCCCCGCCGGCTACGAGGACCGCGGGAGAACGTGCGTCTACCGCAGCCTGTCGCGCTGAAAGGTCAGGCGGCCTTCGCCGCAGCGACCGGCGCCGCATAGGCGTCGCCCCAGGCCTTGAGCGCCCGGATCACCGGCTCGAGGGTGCGGCCGCGCGCGGTCAGGCGGTACTCCACCCGGGGCGGCACCTCGGCATAGACCGTGCGGTGAACGAGCCCGTCCGCCTCCAGCTCGCGCAGCTGGTTGGTCAGCATGCGCTGGGTCACGTTCGGCATCCGGCGGCGCAGGGCGTTGAAGCGCAGGGCGCCCTCAGGCTCCGGCGCCTCGTCGAGCAGGTGGTAGAGGATCACGCCCTTCCACTTGCCGTCGATCAGCTGGAGCGTCGCCTCGACGGCGCAGCCCGGGCTGCAATCCAGGCTGCGGTGCCGGGTGCGGGCCATGACGGTATCCTTTTCGACACTATGGGCGCGAAATGTGCGTTCTTGTGCCGTGCGACAGTAGCGGTCATCTCGGGCTTCGTCATCAAGGAGCCCGCCCATGCGCGCCGTCGGTTACCAGACCTCCCTGCCGATCGAGGACGAGGCCGCCCTCCAGGACATCACCCTGCCCCGCCCCGAGCCCACCGGCCGCGACCTCCTGGTCGAGGTCCGGGCGGTGTCGGTGAACCCCGTCGACACCAAGGTGCGCCGCCGCGCCGCCCCCGAGGCCGGGGGCTGGAAGGTCTTGGGCTGGGACGCCGCCGGCATCGTCGTGGCGGCCGGTCCCGACGCGACGCGGTTCCGGCCCGGCGACGCGGTGTACTACGCCGGCGATATCGGCCGGCCGGGCACCAATGCCGAGTTCCACCTCGTCGACGAGCGCATCGTCGGCCACAAGCCGGCCTCGCTCTCCTTCGCCGAGGCCGCGGCCCTGCCGCTCACCGCGATCACCGCCTGGGAGACGCTGTTCGACCGCCTCGACGTGCGCAAGGCCGTGCCGGGCGCCGCGAACGCGCTCCTGATCATCGGCGGGGCCGGCGGCGTCGGCTCGATCGCCACGCAGCTCGCGCGCCAGCTCACCGACCTCACCGTCATCACCACCGCCTCGCGGCCGGAGACGCAGGCCTGGAGCCGGGAGCTCGGCGCCCACCACGTCGTCGTGCATGGCCCGTCGCTCGCCCGCGAGGTCGCGGAACTCGGGCTCGGCGCCCCGGGCCTCGTCTTCGCGACCACCCATACCGACGCGCATCTCGCGGCGATCGTGGACCTGATCGCGCCGCAGGGGCGGCTGGCGCTGATCGACGACCCGGCGACGCTCGACGTCTCGCTCCTGAAGCGCAAGAGCCTGTCGCTGCACTGGGAGCTGATGTTCACCCGCTCGCTGTTCGGCACGGTCGATATCGGGGCGCAGGGCGATCTGCTCGACGAGGTGGCGCGGCTCGTCGATGCCGGCCGGCTGCGCACCACGCTCGCCGAGCATTTCGGCCCGATCACCGCCGCCAACCTGCGCCGCGCCCACGCGCTCCTCGAGAGCGGGCGGGCGAAGGGCAAGATCGTGCTGGAAGGCTTCGCCTGAGCGCTCGCGGCGCCGGGCCGGTCCGCCGATGAGTCCGGGCGGGCGGGCCGTGTTCAGATCCGCCTGCGCGATCTGATACGCGTTCCGCCGGGATTACTGCGAGACGAACGAGGCCCGGGATCCCCTCTCCCGTTTGGGAGAGGGGTAGGGGCGATCGGAGATCGCGCGAGGGTGGCTCGGGTCCCGCAATAATCCTGAGCCGTGGAGCTGCCCAGCTCGACAGTTCAGGGTCATTGCGGGACCCGAGCCACCCTCACGCGGGATCTTCGATCCCCCGGCCCCTCTCCCAAACGGGAGAGGGGGGGGCGGGCTCTACCTTTAAGAGAACGGATCAGGCGGTCGCCCGCCTCACAGCACCCCGTACACGTCGTAGACCGGTCCCTCCGGCAGCCGCTGCCCGACCCCCACGGCGATCAGCCGGTTGAGCCAGGCGAGGTCCGGGGCGCCGGTCTCGAAGCGGACGGCGGTGCGGAAGTAGTAGGAATCCGGGGCCACCGCCTCGCCGCGGCCGAGGCGGGCCAGCACCTCCGGCGGGCCGGCACGCAGGCCGGTATACTGGCAGTAGACGAGGCCGCCGCCGGCGGCCCGCAGGGTCAGGCGCACGTCGAGATGGGTGGTGCCGTCGGGCTCCACCCGCAGCCAGTCGCCCGCCGGGCCGGGCAGGACCTCGCCGGAGAGGCGCGGCCCCTCGAAGGTTCCGCCGGTGACCGGCACGACCCGCAGGTCGGCGCCGCGGGAGGGGCCGATCCCCTGCGGCGCGGCGACCGCGAGGGTGAGGCGGAACAGGAACTCGGTGCTGAGCGGCAGCGGCGCGTCCATCGGGCGGTCCTCGGGCGGTGTGTTAGCGCGTGATATCCTTCACCGCCCGGCGCGCCGCGTCGAGGTCCGGCGGGTCGATGCGGCGGTAGCGGGCCTGGACGAGGCCGAACACCCCGAAGGCCGCGAGCCCCGCGGCGGTGACGGCCAGCAGCACCCAGCCGTAGGGCTCGGCCCGCAGGGCCTGCAGGGCGCCGCCGAGGCCCTTGACGTCGCTCGACCGGCTCTCGATCGCCGCAGCGATCAGGAAGCCGCCGATCAGCCCGAAGGTCAGCGCCCGGGCGGCGTAGCCGAAACGGCCGAGATGCCGGGCCCAGTCGCGGGCATCGTGCGGGACGGAGAGGCGCCGGGTCACGTCGCCCCGCCAGGCCTTCCGCGCGAAGGCGAAGCCGGCGCCGATCACCACCAGCCCGACCGCGCCGACGAGCCACTGGCCGAAGGGCTGCTGGAGCAGCCAGGCGGTCCAGTCGCGGGCGCCCTGGTCGTCGGAGCCGGCCGTGCCGCGGCCCAGCGCCGCCTTCGCCATCGAGAGGGCGAGGCCGCCATAGATCACCCCGCTGACGAGGTGGCCGGCCCGGGTCGCCAGCCCCTTGGCCGAGCGGCCGTAGCCGTCGGCATCGGTCACCGCCTCGACCACGCGCCAGAGCGCGAAGGCGGCGAGGCCGAACGCGATCAGGCCGAGGAGGATCCAGCCGAAGGGCTTGCCGAGCAGGATCAGCAGGGCGCTGCGGCTGCCGCCGGTCTGGCCGCCGACGCCGACCGCCGCCAGCACCGCGAGGCCGCCGACGAGGCAGTAGGTGATGCCGCGAGCGCCGTAGCCGAGGCGGGCGAGCAGTTCGAGGGCTTGCCGGCCATCGGGGCGCATGGGTGCTCGGGCTCCTCTCAGGCCGAAAGGCCGGCTTCGACCCGGGCGACCGCCGCCTCGTCGAGGTCGAGGGCCTCGGCCAGCAGGCGCAGGAAGGTGCGCTCCTGCATCGTGTCCGGATCGACGGCGAGCCGCGCCGCGGCGTAGACCCGCGCGGCCGCGGCGGGATCCTGCACCCGGTCGGCGATCTCGTCGATCGTCGCCGGGTCCTCGAGCTCGCGGGCGAGCCATTGCCGGCCGGCGAGGTCGAGGCCGGATTCGGCGACCGCCGCGTCGAGGCGCTCGCGCTCGCGGGCATCGATCACCCCGTCGGCGGCGGACGCCGCCACCATGATCCGCAGGCACAGCGTCGCCTCGTCGTCGCTGATCGCGGCGGCATCGAACGGCGTCGCGGTCTGCGTCTTGGCCGATGGCTCGGCCGGTCCCTCGCCGGCCCGCTCGGCCGGCGCGCCGCTCTGCGTCGCCCGCAGGGCCAGCCCGGCGATCAGCGCCAGCCCGCCGAGGGCGGCGGAGGCCGCGAGCCCGCCGCGGCTGCGCACCAGGGCATCCACCACCCGCTTCACCTCGGCCATCGCGCCCTCCCGGTCCGTACGCCGCATCCTTGCCGACAACGGTCTCGCCCGGCTCCGGTTCGCGCATGGCAGTTCGCGCATGTCAGGTGGACATGACAGGCGGATCAGGCCGCCGGTTGCGCCCGGACGCCGTCGGGCCCATCTTCATGGCCATGCTTCTCGCCCTGGCCTGGCTCGCGCGCACCCTGGTGCTCGCGCTCGTTCTCCTGTTCCTGCTGCCGCTCGTGACCCACGCCCTGTGGTGGTGGAGCCGCGACGACGTCGCCCCCGACTGGGCCACCGCCGACTGGTCGAGCGCCCGGCTCCTGCCCGCCGCGGCCGCGGCGCCGGAGGCCATGGTGCGGATCTACGCCGCCCGGGTCGGGCGCTGGCGGGGCATCTTCGCCCACCACACCTGGATCATCGTCAAGGAAGCGGGGGCGGCGCGCTACACCCGCTACGACGTGGTCGGCTGGGGGATGCCGGTGCGCACCGACGCCTACGCGGCCGATGCGCGCTGGTTCGGCAACCCGCCGCAGGTGGTGCTGGCCCTCGACGGCGAGGCGGCGGCCCGGGCCGTGCCGCGCCTGCGCGCGGCGACCGCGACCTATCCGTACCGGAAGGCGGGCAGCTACAGCGCCTGGCCGGGGCCGAACTCCAACACCTTCGTGGCCCACGTGCTGCGGGCGGTGCCGGAGCTCGCCGTCGCCCTGCCGCCCACGGCGCTCGGCAAGGATTTTTCGGAGAGCCCGATCGCCTGGACGCCGAGCCGCACCGGGGTGCAGCTCACCGCCCGCGGCTATGCCGGCCTCACCCTCGGCTGGGTCGAGGGGATCGAGATCAACCTGCTCGGGGCGGTGGCGGGGCTCGACCTGCGCCGCCCGGCCCTCAAGCTGCCGGGCTGGGGCCGCATCGGCATGGATCCGGCGGGCGCGACCTAGACGCTGATCGCCCCGACGGCGAGCAGCTGAGCCGGCGCCTCAGGCCACCAGCCCGCCCAGCGGCCGGACCGCCTCGCTGCCCGGGAACACGCTGCGGGCGAGCACCGCCGGGGAGAGGCCGAACAGGTCGGCGGCGAGCCCCTTGGCGACCGCCCGCACGTCGGTCGTGGCGGCGAGGTCCCGGCCCTCGTGGAGCTGCCCGTGCGCAAGGCCCGGCCAGTCCGCCAGCACCCGGCCGCCGCGCACCGCGCCGCCGAGGAGGAACGCCACCGTGCCGGTGCCGTGGTCGGTGCCGGTGGTGCCGTTGACCCGGGCGGTGCGGCCAAACTCGGTGACGACCAGGATCGCGGTGTCGGCCCAAAGCGGCGCCAGGATCTCCGCGAAGGCGTCGAACACGCCGTCGAGCCCGCCGAGCAGGCCGGCGAGGCGGCCGGTGGCGCCGCCCTCGTTGGCGTGGGTGTCCCAGCCGTCGAGCGCCAGCGCGGCGATCCGCGGGCCGTCATCGGCGGCGATCAGCCGGGCCGCTCCCTCGGCAAGGCCGCGCAAGCCCCCGGCCCCCTTCGGCCCGCCTTTCGCCAGGGCGTCGACCTCGAGGCCGTGCGCGAGGCTCGCGGCGAGGGCCGGGTCGCGGGCCTCGTAGAGGCCGAGCACCCGCCGCCCGAGCTCGTCGCTCGCCCGCGGCAGGCGCGGCGGCGCCCAGCCGAGGACCGGGGCGGGCCCGCGCAGGATCAGCGGCGGCACCACGCCCACCCCGAGGGCCGCGCGGGGTGGGATGCCTTCGCCTGCCGGCAGCGCGGCCACGAGGCGGTTGAGCCAGCCGCTCGCCGTGTGGCCGGGGCCGGGCTGGCCGCTCTCGAGCACGTCCTGCCCGTCGAAATGGGAGCGCTCGCGGTAGCCGGTGGCGGCCGCGTGGACGACGAGGGCCTGGCGGGCGGCGTAGAGCCGGCCGAAGGTCGGCAGGGCCGGATGCAGGGCGAAGAAGCCGTCGAGGGGCAAAGCCGCCCCCGTCCCGTCGCCATTGCCGTCGCGGGTCAGCGCGATCACCGGGCGAAGATCCGCGTAGGCCGGGTCGCCGAGCGGCGCCACCGCCGAGAGCCCGTCGAGGGCGCCGCGCAGGATGACGACGACGAGGCGCGGGTCCCGGGCGCCCGGGGCCGCGGTGGCGATGCGTGGGATCGCCCCCCAGGCGAAGAGCGCGCCGGCGGTGCCGAGGATCGCCCGGCGGCTCGGATGGACAGCGCAGAGATCGGCCATGGGTGTCACCGTCGCTGGAATTCGGGCGCCATCAGGACGAGGGCGATCCCTTGCGCCCGGCTCTCGGCCCGGCGCAGGGCGGTGCGGGTCTCGTCCGTGACGAGCGGGCCCAGCACCGCGTCGGCGAGCGCCATCGGGTCGGCATCGGCGGCGAGCTGGCCGGCCCGGGCGGCGACGTCGAGGCGGGTGCGCAGGCCCTCGGGCGAGGCCCAGGCCCCCGCATCGTCGGGGTAGCCGTTCGGGGCCGGGGCGGACCAGAACGGCTGGCCGAGGCTCGCGAGAGCGGCCGTCACCACCCTCGGATCCGGCGTCAGCGCCAGCCCGCGCGAGGCCGCGACCACGAATTCCTGCGGCGAGCGCACCTTGCGCTGCGCGGGATCCCAGGCCTCCGGCGCCTCGATCAGGGCCAGCGCCAGGCGGGAGAGGTCGCCATCCTGGTCGAGGAACGTCTGCGCCAGGCGCGCCACCAGGGAAGGGGGCGGATCGTCGGCGACGAAGTGGCGGGCGAGGCGCAACGCGACGTGGCGGGCGGTCGCCGGATGGGCGGCGAGGTCGGACAGCGCCATCCGCAGCTGCTCGGGCCCGACATCGAGGTAGGTGCGGCCGAGAAGCGTCACCGCGCCGGGCTCGTGGGCGCCGCGCCGGAAGGTCGTCGAGCCCGGCCACCCCTCGGCATTGCCGTCGCGCTGCAGCGACCAGCCGGTGAGGATGCGGGCGAGCGCCGTCACGTCGTCCTGGCCGTAGCCGCCATCGGCCCCGAGGGTGTGCAGCTCGAGGAGCTCGCGGCCGAGATTCTCGTTGAGGCCCACGCCCCGGCGCTGGCCGGCCGGCGAGTTCGGGCCGACCGAGGCGACGTTGTCGAGATAGATCAGCATCGCCGGGTGGGTCGCGGCCGCGAGCAGCATGTCGCGGAAGCGCCCGAGCACGTGCGGGCGGATGGCCTCGCGCTCGAAGGCGCCGGCGCTGACCCGCAGGCGCGGCCCCCGTGCCACCGAGACGGTGAAGTGGTTGGCCCAGAACCAGACCAGGCGCTCGACGAAGCCGAGGGGCGCTCCTTGCGCCAGGGCGAGGCGGGCCGCGACCTCGGCCCGGTAGATCCGTTCCGCGATCGGCGGCGCCGGCGGGCCGGCCGGCATCGCGGCGTCCTGCGCTCCCTCCCGGGCGAGCTTGCGGGCCTGCTCCTCGGCCTGGAGGGCGGAGAGCAGCGTCGGGGTCGCGGCGAGGTCGGGTCCGCTCGGCAGCGGGACGGCGGCCGACAGGATCTCGCGGTGCAAGGCATCCTCGACCGGCTCCTCCCGCGCGAGGTCGCCCGGGCGGGCGCCGAGGCCGAACCGCCCGAGGGCGAGCGCCGTCCGCCGTGGATCGAGCGCCATGCGTGGTCCCTCCCCTTCCGTCAGCCATCATGACGCGCCGCGCCGGCTTAACCGATGCTGAGCGCCCCATGACGGTTTCGTAAGGTTGCGATGCGGGGACGGAGGCCTGCCGTGATCCTCAAGAATCCGGGGATCCGCAAGCTCGACTGACACCTCGGCTTTTCACGCGGCAACCGCGGCGCTAAGGTCCGGCGACCTCGCGTGACTGACGCTTGAGATGGGTTACCATCGGGGAGCGCGAGCGGCCATCGCCGCGCGTCTGGGCCTCCTCCTGCAACGGAAGACCGATGCCCGACCCGCAGACGCTCCTCGCCTTCGCCGCCATCGCCCTCGGCATGGTCCTGACGCCCGGACCCAACATGGTCTATCTGGTCTCGCGCTCCCTCTGCCAGGGCCGGAAGGCGGGCCTGATCTCGCTCGGCGGCGTGGCCCTGGGCTTCGTCGTCTACATGCTGTGCGCGGCCTTCGGCATCACCGCCCTCGTCCTCGCGGTGCCCTATGCCTACGACGCGATCCGCATCGCGGGCGCTCTCTACCTGCTCTGGCTCGCCTGGCAGGCCGTCCGGCCCGGCGGCCGCTCGCCGTTCCAGGTCCGGGACCTGCCGAAGGACGGAGCGAGGAAGCTGTTTCTCATGGGTTTCCTGACCAATTTGCTGAATCCGAAGATCGCGGTGATGTACCTGTCGCTGCTGCCGCAATTCATCGATCCGGCCGCCGGCAGCGTGCTGGGTCAGGCGCTCGTGCTCGGCGCCACGCAGACCCTCATCAGCGTCCTCGTCAACGCGCTCATCGCGATCTCGGCGGGGTCGATCGCCCTGTTCCTGACCCGGCGGCCCTCCGTCGCGGCGGTGCAGCGCTGGATGATGGGCACGGTGCTGGCCGGGCTCGCGGTCCGGATGGCGACGGAGGCCCGCCGGTGAGGCGGACCGCCTGAGGGCGGGCGCTTCGTCCTAGGACGCCAGCGCGAGCAGCCGGTCGCAATCGACATGGGCCTCGAGGTGGTCGGCAAGGCGGTCGAGCACGCCCTCGATCACCGCCTCGTAGGCCTCCGGCCCCGGCGCGGCGCCGAGGCGGGAGAGCCACAGGGCGCGCTGGCCCTCGTCGGAGAAGAGCCCGTGCACGTAGGTGCCGCAGACGAGGCCGTCGACCGAGACCGCGCCGTCGGCGCGCCCGTCGGCGAGGCGCAGGAGCGGCCGGGCGGCGTCGGGGCCCTCGGTCTCGCCGACATGCATCTCGTAGCCGGTGAACGGGGTCTCGTCCGGCAGGCTCACGCCGCGCGCCGCGGCGAGGCGCTTCTCGGCGGTGAGCACCGTCGCGACGTCGAGGAGGCCCAAGCCCGCCACCGTGCCGGGCGGCCCCTCGATGCCCTGCGGGTCGCTCACGGTGGTGCCGAGCATCTGGTAGCCGCCGCACAGGCCGAGCACCCGCCCGCCGCGGCGGCGATGGGCCAGGATGTCGATGTCCCACCCCTGCGCGCGCAGGAAGGCGAGATCGGGGATCGTGGTCTTCGAGCCCGGCAGCAGCACGAGGTCGGCCTCCGCCGGGATCGGCCTTCCGGGCTCGACCAGCACCACGCTGATTCCGGGCTCGGCCCGGAGCGGATCGAGGTCGTCGAAATTGGCGATGCGGGGCAGGACCGGCACGGCCACCACCTTCCCGCCGGGCCGTTCGGCGCCCTTGAGGCCCAGCACGTCCTCCGCCGGCAGCCGCGCGGCGTCGGGGAAGTGCGGGATCAGCCCCAGGGGCTCCCAGCCGGTGCGGGCGGCGATCAGCGTCAGGCCGTCGGAGAAGAGCGACGGGTCTCCGCGGAACCGGTTGACGAGGAAGCCCCGCACCAGGGCGGCATCCTCCGGGTCGATCACCGCCTTCGTGCCGACGAGGCTCGCGATCACCCCGCCCCGGTCGATGTCGCCGAGGAGCACCACCGGCGTCCCGGTGGCGCGGGCAAACCCCATATTGGCGATGTCGCCCGGCCGCAGGTTGACCTCCGAGGCCGAGCCCGCGCCCTCGACCAGAACGAGATCGGATTCCGCCCGCAGCCGGCCGAAGCTCTCGACCACGGCGGAGAGGAGCCGCGGCTTCCAGGCCTGGTACTCCCGGGCCCGGGCCGTGCCGGCCATCCGGCCCTGCACCACCACCTGCGCGCCGGTCTCGCTCTGGGGCTTCAGGAGCACCGGGTTCATGTGCACCGAGGGCGGCACGCCGGCGGCCCGGGCCTGGAGCGCCTGGGCACGGCCGATCTCGCCGCCATCGGCCGTGACGGCGGCGTTGTTCGACATGTTCTGCGGCTTGAACGGCCGCACCCGCAGGCCGCGCCGGGTGTAGACCCGCGCGAGCCCGGCGACGATCAGCGACTTGCCGACATCCGAGCCGGTGCCCTGGATCATCAGGGCCCGGGCGCCCGCCGGGGGCCTCTCGTCCTGCTCTGCGCCCATGGATCCTCGGGTTCTGGCGACCGGGTCCGGCCGCGACGTCCGGACCAGCGGGAACTGAACGGAAAAAGTTCAGAAAACCGGTCGGTCCACTGCTGGGTGTGGCGCGGCGGTCATAGGCGCCCGGCCACGCTCAAGCTAGCCTCAGCTCAACTGTCCGTTCAACGGGGCGTATTCCAGTGATCAAGAAGCTCATGCTCGCCGGCGCCGCGACGTCGCTCCTCGCCGGAGCGGCCTCTGCGGCCGACCTGCCGCGCCGCGCTGCGCCCCCGCCGGTCTTCACGCCGGTGCCGGTCTTCACCTGGACCGGCTTCTATGCCGGCCTGCACACCGACTACACCTTCACCGACCGCCAGCCGATCAACACCTTCGGCAACACCCCGCTGACGATCACCAACGTGGCGACCCTCCGTCGCCCGCCGACGGTGCGCAACGAGCAGGACGGGCTCGCCAATATCGGCGGCGGCTTCGGTTACAACTACCAGTTCACGCCGGGCTCCGGCTTCGTGGTCGGCGTCCAGGCCGACTGGGCCTGGAACGACATCCACAAGAACACCTTCTATCTCGGCCCGCCGCTCGCCGCGAACGGCTTCGTGCCGGATCCGGCCGCGTTCCGGCAGGAGCTGTCCTGGCTCGGCACCGTCGTGGGTCGCGTCGGCTACGCCTTCGACCGGTTCTTCGTCTTCGGCATGGGCGGCTTCGCCTATGGCGGTGTCGATTACCGCGCCAACTTCTACACCCCGGGCGGCGTCCTGGCCTATGCGGGCCGCTACAACGACATCGAGACCGGCTACGCCTATGGCGGCGGCATCGAGTACGCCCTGCCGACCGATTCGTTCCTCTCGCGCTTCAGCCTGCTCGGCCTGCTCGGCGTGAAGTCCGAGGCGGTGACGATCAAGGCCGAGTACCTGCACTACGACCTCGGCACCCGCAACGTGCTGGTCAACAACACCGGCATCGTCGCGGCCGCGACCGGCTCCTACACCTCGCGCTTCCGCACCGAGGGCAACCTGGTCCGCGCCGGGTTCAGCTACAAGTTCAACGGCCTCTGATCGCGCGATCAGCCGAGCCGGACCGGCGGGCTCTGTGAGCCCGCCCCTCTCGACGGCCGTGGGGCGCCTGCCCGGCGGCCGTTTTTGTTGTGGGCCATGACGATTCGTCAGCCTTCCAGCGACCACGTCCATGGCGTGTAAGCTGGCCCCGCTCACACCTGATCGAAATCCACCGTCACCCGCCCGGAGGTCGGCCGGGCCTGGCAGGTGAGGACGAAGCCGGCCTCCACCTCCCAGGGCTCGAGCGAGTAGTTCACCTCCATGGCGACGCTGCCGTCGACCACCTTGGCGCGGCAGGTGCAGCACATGCCGCCTCGGCAGGAATAGGGCAGGTCGAGGCCGGCGCGGATCGCGGCGTCGAGCACCGCCTCGCCCTCGGCCACCGGCACCTCGGTGGCGATGCCGTCGGTGATGACGGTGGCGAGCGCCGCCGGCGCGGCCGCGGTCGAGACCGGGCGGGCGGCACGGGCGCGCCCCGGCTCGGCCGGCGTGAAGCGCTCGACATGGACGCGCTCGCGCGGCAGGCCGAGACCGAGGAGCGCGCCCTCCACCGTGTCGATCATCTCGCTCGGGCCGCACACGAAGGCGTGGTCGACGAGCGAGGCCGGCACGATGGTGCGCAGGAAGAGCGCCGCCTTCTCGCCGTCGAGGCGGCCGTTGAGGACAGAGAGGTCCTGCGTCTCGCGCGACAGGACGTGGAAGACCGACAGCCGGTCGAGGAACCGGTCCTTCAGGGTCTCCAGCGCCTCGCGAAACAGGATCGAGCCGGTGGCGCGGTTGCCGTAGAACAGGAAGAAGCGGCTCTTCGGCTCGGCTTCGAGCACGGTGCGGATGATCGACAGGATCGGGGTGATGCCCGACCCCGCCGCGAAGCCCACGAAGGTGCGGGCCTCGTCCGGCAGGATCTCGACGCCGAAGCGGCCCATCGGCGGCATCACCTCGATCTCGTCGCCGGGCGCGATCGCCTCGTTGGCGAAGCCCGAGAAGAGGCCGCCCTCGACGCGCTTGATCGCGACCCGCAGCTCCGGCTCGCCGACGCCCGAGCAGATCGAGTAGGAGCGGCGCACCTCCTCGCCGTCGATGGTCGTCCTCAGGGTGAGGTACTGGCCACAGGAGAAGCCGAAGGCCGCACGCGCCTCCTCCGGCACCGCGAAGGCGATCGAGACGGCGTCCGGAGTCTCGCGGCGGATGTCGGCGACGCGCAGGCGATGGAAGCGGGGGGTCATCGGCGCCTCAGATGCACTTGAAGTAGTCGAACGGCTCGCGGCAAGCCCGGCAGCGCCACAGCGCCTTGCAGGCGGTCGAGCCGAATTCCGAGACCTTCTCCGTCGCGGCCGAGCCGCAATGCGGGCAGGCGACCTGCTCCTCGCCGAACAGCGCCCGGCGCGAGGCCTTTCCGGCCGGCGGGGCGATGCCGTAGGCGGTGAGCTTGGCCTTGCCGGCATCCGTCATCCAGTCGGTGGTCCAGGCCGGCGACAGCACGAGGCGCACCCGCGCGTCCGGGATGCCGGCCTGCGCCAGGGCGGTCTGGACCTCGATCCCGATCACGTCCATCGCCGGGCAGCCGGAATAGGTCGGCGTGATCGCGACCTCGACCCGGCCGTCCGCGACGGTGACATCGCGCAGCACGCCGAGATCCGCGATGGTGAGGACCGGGATCTCGGGATCGCACACCGTCGCGGCCGCCGCATGCGCCCGCCGGGCGAGGTCGGCATCGGCGGGGGTCACCAGGTCGCTCCCGGATGGGCGCGCTGCAGGTATTGCAGGTCGGCGAGGATGAAGCCGAGATGCTCGCTGTGGCGCCCGGCCCGGCCGCCGCTCTGCATCCATCCGCCCGCCGGGCGGGTCAGCGTCGCCTCGGAGAGGATGTGGTCGAGGGTGGCGTCGAAACCGGCGCGCAAGCTCCGCGGGTCGGGGAGCGTACCGGCCTCGATCAGGGCGGCCTCCGCGGCGTCGACCTCGAACAGCTCGCCCGTATAGGGCCACAGCTCGTCGAGGGCGGTGCGGGCCCGGGCATGGCTCTCGTCGGTGCCGTCGCCCAGCCGGATCAGCCACTCGCCGGAATGGCGCAGGTGGTAGGCGGTCTCCTTCTCGGCCTTCGCGGCGATGGCCGCGAGCGTCGCGTCGCGCGAGCCCGTGAGCGCCCGGTAATACGGGTCGTTGAAGGCCGAGAACAGCACCTGGCGCACGATCGTGCCGGCGAAGTCGCCGTTCGGCTGCTCGACCAGCAGGCAGTTGCGGTACTGCCCGGCCTCCCGGCGATAGGCGAAATCGTCCTCGGTAAGCCCCCCGCCGGCGACCTCCGCCGCGTAGGCGTAGAAGGAGCGGGCCTGGCCGACGCAGTCGAGGGCGATGTTGGCGAGCGCGATGTCCTCTTCCAGCATCGGCGCGTGGCCGCACCACTCGGACAGCCGGTGCCCGAGGATCAGCGCGTCGTCGGCGCGCCGGAGGATGCCGGCCAGCAGCGGGGTCTCGGTGAGGCTGAGGGAGGTGGTGGGCATGGGGGCCTCGGGAACGTGGGGGCCTCGGGCAAGCAATCACGCCGATGACGGATGAGGCACATCTCCCCTCTCCCGTGTGGGAGAGGGGCCGGGGGATCGAAGATCCCGCACGGGCCTGCGGCCCGCGTGAGGGTGCTACGTTTCTGACTAAAGCTCAGATCGTCGTGCTGGCGGCTCGACCTTCAGCGCTCAATTCTGAGCCGTCCCCACCCTCGCGCGATCTTCGATCGCCCCTACCCCTCTCCCATACGGAAGAGGTATCCCGCGCCATACTTGGCGCGGGCTCGTGAAATCTCACATATGCCCGACCTCGTCCGGCACCTCGTAGAAGGTCGGGTGGCGGTAGATCTTCGAGGCGGTCGGCTCGAACAGGACGTCCTTGTCGGCCGGGTCCGAGGCCACGATCGCCGAGGACGGCACGACCCACAGCGACAGGCCCTCGCCGCGGCGCGTGTAGACGTCGCGGGCGGCCTGGAGCGCCATCGTGGCGTCGACCGCGTGGAGCGAGCCGACATGCTTGTGCGCCAGGCCGTTGCGGGAGCGGATGAACACCTCCCAGAGCGGGATCTTCTGCTCAGGCATTCTTTCCTCCCTCACGCCGCCTGCGGCAGCGCATCGGCGGCGGCCGCCCGGCGGGCGCGCTTCTCGGCATGCGCCAGCGCCGCCTCGCGCACCCAGGCGCCGGCAGCGTGGGCGTCGCGGCGCTGCTTCATCCGCTGGCGGTTGCAGGGGCCGTTGCCGGCGAGCACCTGCTTGAACTCCTCCCAGTCGATCGCCCCGTAGCGCCAGTGGCCGGCCGCCTCGTCGTAGGCGAGGTCGGGATCCGGGAAGGTCAGGCCGAGATACTGGCCCTGCGGTACCGTCGCGTCGACGAACTTCTGACGCAGCTCGTCGTTCGAGAAGCGCTTGATCTTCCACTTCGCCGATTGATCGGAATGCTGGCTCTCGGCGTCCGGCGGCCCGAACATCATCAGGCAGGGCCACCACCAGCGGTTCAGGGCGTCCTGCGCCATCGCCTTCTGCTCGGGCGTGCCGCGGCAGAGGGTCAGCATGATCTCGTAGCCCTGGCGCTGGTGGAAGCTCTCCTCCTTGCAGACGCGGATCATCGCGCGCGCGTAAGGCCCATAGGAGCAGCGGCAGAGCGGGATCTGGTTCATGATCGCCGCGCCGTCGACCAGCCAGCCGATGGCGCCGATATCGGCCCAGGTCAGGGTCGGGTAGTTGAAGATCGAGGAATACTTCGCCCGGCCGGCGAGCAATTGGTCGACCAGCTCCTCGCGGCTGGTGCCGAGGGTCTCGGCCGCCGAGTAGAGGTAGAGCCCGTGGCCGGCCTCGTCCTGCACCTTGGCCAGCAGCGCGGCCTTGCGCTTGAGCGTCGGCGCGCGGGTGATCCAGTTGCCCTCCGGCAGCATGCCGACGATCTCGGAATGGGCGTGCTGCGAGATCTGCCGGGTCAGGGTGCGGCGGTAGGCCTCCGGCATCCAGTCGTTCGGCTCGATCCGCTCCTCGGCGTCGATCCGCGCCTGGAACCGGGCCGCGGCCTGCGCGTCCTCGGGGCCGCCGAGCGGAGACGGATTCTCTTTGGCGTTGAGGGCCTGCGTGTACATGGCCGCGCCTCCCTAAGGCTGTCCGGCCCTCAATATGTCACGTAATTTTTGGATTGCAAGATTTTTCGTAACACGTTTCCGGGCGGCGAGGCGTTCGGGGAGCGCCGCGCTCACCCGGCGAAGCGCGCCGCGAAGGCCGGGCCGGGCGGCGGCAGCGGGCCGGTGTCGCTGGTGGCGTTCGCGTCGAGCCAGGCTTCCGCCGCCGGCGCGATGGCCCGGTAGATCGTGGCGCAGAGGGAGCGCGCCGCCGCCCCCGGCCAGCCCTCCGGCAGCAGGTCGGCCGGCAGCAGCGGGTCCTTGAGGACGGCGCGGCGGTACTCGTGGATGAGGAGGATGCGCAGCACCAGGGCGTCGAGCCCGTCCGGGCGCCGCGTCGTCACGGCCTCTCCGGCCTGCGCGAAGATGGCGGTGAAGCGGGCATAGCGCTCGCCCACCTCCGCCACCGGCCAGGCCCGGGCGGCGAGGCGGCGGGCGGTGACCGGATTGTCCGGCCGCGCGGCGAGGCGCAGGAGTCCCTCCCCCGCGATCCCCTCCCCGGCCGTGCCGTCTGCCGACGGCGCCGCGCCGATCATCAGGTCGGGCCCGAGGCTGCCGTAGCCCGACGCCGCGAGCTCGGCCCGCTTGTCGGCGCCGTCGAGGAGCAGCAGGTCGAATGCGCCGGACCAGGCCGGCGCCGCCGGGCCGTAGATCCGCGCGGTCGCCCGCGCGAAGGCGGCGGCGCCCGTGCCGGTGAGGCGGTAGAAGCTGTTGCGGCCGAGCTTCCAGCGCTCGAACCAGCCGTCCGCGACGAGGCGCGACAGGGCGGTGCGCACCACGCCGTCGCCGATGCGGAAGGCCCGGGTGATCGCCAGCAGCGATTCCAGCGACAGCACCCCGCCACGGGGCACCACCGCGTCGCCGAAGACCGTGACAACCAGGGAACCGGCGCGGATCGGCGTGCGGGCGTGGAAGTGGTCGATGAGCGGCGCGAGGAGGTCGGCCATCCGGGTCCTTCGGGGTGGTGCCGTCCCGATAGCTGGGCCAGGCCGGTCCTGTCGAGGCGTCGTGGCTTGACCAACCGGCCGGTCGGTTAATAATGGTCGCAGAAGAAGGGGAGGACGCCATGCGGCTGGAGAGCTACGTCCAGGGACGCTGGATCGCGCCGGGGGGAGACTGGACCGGCATCCGCAGCGCCGTCACCGGCGCCGTGGTGGCGGAGGTGGGCAGCAGCGGCCTGTCGATGGCCGATGTGCTGGACCATGCCCGCCGGGTCGGCGGCCCGGCTCTGCGGCGCCTCACCTTCCACCAGCGCGCCGAGATGCTGAAGCGGCTGGCGGCCTATCTCAACGAGCGCCGGGACGGGCTCTACGCCCTGTCGCACCAGACCGGCGCGACCCGCACCGACAACCTGATCGACATCGACGGCGGCGTCAGTACGCTGTTCGTCTACGCCTCGAAGGGCCGGCGCGAATTGCCGAACGCCACCTTCCTGATCGATGGGGCCGTGGAGCCCTTGTCGCGGGGCGGCAGCTTCGTCGGGCGCCACGTGCTCACCGCGCGCACGGGCTGTGCCGTCCACATCAACGCCTTCAACTTTCCCTGCTGGGGCCTGCTGGAGAAGCTCGCGCCCGCGATCCTCGCCGGCGTGCCGGTGGTGACGAAGCCCGCCACGATCACGGCCTACGTCGCGCACGCCCTGGTGCGGCTGATCGCCGAATCGGGAATCCTGCCCGAGGGCGCCCTGCAATGCGTGGTCGGGCCGACCGGCGACCTGTTCGACCATCTCACCGGCCAGGACGTGGTGTCGTTCACCGGTTCGGCCGAGACGGCGCAGATGCTCCAGCGCCATCCGGTCATCGCCCGCGAGGCGGTGCATTTCGTGGCCGAGCGCGACTCGCTCAACGCCGCGATCCTGAGCCCCGATGCCGGGCCGGGCACGCCGGAATTCGACCTCTACATCCGCGAGGTCGCCAAGGAGATGACCGTCAAGGCCGGGCAGAAATGCACGGCGATCCGCCGGGCGCTGGCGCCGCGCGCCCACGTCCCGGCCGTGATCGAGGCCCTGAGCCGGCGCCTTGCGTCCGTCCGGATCGGCGATCCCGCCCGCGAGGACGTGCGGATGGGGCCGGTGGTGGGCCTGTCGCAGCGCCGCGACGTGCTCGCCCGGGTCGAGGCGCTGCGGGCGGAAGCCGAGCTGGTCTTCGGCGATCCGGCGCGGGTCGCGGTCGAGGGGGCGGATCCGGAGAAAGGCGCCTTCCTGCCGCCGCTGCTTCTGCATTGCCCCGACCCGCTCCGGGCCCGGCAGGTGCATACGCTCGAGGCCTTCGGCCCGGTCTGCACCGTGATGGGCTATGACGGGCTCGAGGAGGCGGCGTCGCTCGCCAATCGCGGCGAGGGCAGCCTCGTCGCCTCGCTCTACACGCACGATCCGGCGGCGGCGGCGGAGCTGGTCTTCGGGGTCGGGGCCTATCACGGCCGCCTCGTCGTCATCGACCGCGACTGCGCCAAGGAGCAGACCGGCCACGGCTCGCCGATGCCGCACATGATGCATGGCGGCCCCGGCCGGGCCGGCGGCGGCGAGGAACTGGGCGGCGTACGCGCCCTCCACCACTACATGCAGCGCACGGCGCTCCAGGGTTCGCCGGCGATGCTGAGCCGGATCACGCAGAGCTGGATCAAGGGCGCGCCGGAGACGATCCTCCCCGAGCATCCGTTCCGCTGCCACTTCGAGGACCTGGAGATCGGCCGCAGCTTCCACTCGGCCGAGCGGGTGATCACGCTGGAGGACATCGAGCACTTCGCCCACTTCACCGGCGACACCTTCTACGCCCACATGAGCGAGGAGGCGACGAAGGGGCATCCGTTCTTCCCGGGCCGGGTGGCGCACGGCTACCTGCTGCTCTCCTTCGCGGCCGGCCTGTTCGTCGATCCCGATCCGGGCCCGGTTCTCGCCAATTACGGGCTCGATTCCCTCCGCTTCCTCAAGCCGATCCAGCCCGGCGAGGCGATCCGGGTGCGCCTCACCGCCAAGGAGAAGTCGCCCCGCAACGCGCAGTACGGCGAGGTGCGGTGGGACGTCGAGATCCAGACGGCGGCGGGGGAGATCGCGGCGACGTATGAGCTGCTGACGATGAATGCGATGCGGGGGGTGTGACGGGACGCTCCGGTCTTAACCCCCCCCGCAAAGTGCAGGGCTGTCCGGGGAAGAGAGAGTGGCGCGAGGTTCCCCCCCTCTCCCCGCGGGCGGGGAGAGGGCCGTGTCGACGTTCAGGAGACACGGCAAGCGGAGGCGCAGCCGGAGCGAGGGTGAGGGGGTAGTTCCGGATGAGACTCCTCCGGCACCTCCCCCCTCACCCTCGGGTCGATCCCTGCGGGATCGATACGCCGCCTCGCCGCGCCGACGACAAGGTCGTCGCGGCCCTCTCCCCGCCTGCGGGGAGAGGGGAAGACTCGCGCCTTCTCTTTCCCCGGACAGCCCTGTGCGGAGGGGGAGGGTTCAGGCGCGCGCCTCTGAGAGCCTGTTTGACGTGTCTGGCAAATTTATCCCACCCTCAACCTCATCCTGAGGTGTCGGCGATCGGAGATCGCGCACGATTGAAGATCGACTGACCTCGAAGGAGGCTTCCAGCAACCACTGTGATATCTGGAGCCCTCCTTCGAGGCTCCTTTCAGTCGCACCTCAGGATGAGGTCGTGAACGGGATAGATCTGGCCCATGCGATACCGTTCTCGGCAGTCAAGCAGGCTCTGAAGCAGTCGTCACCCGAACCGCCCCGCCCGCAGCGCCTCCACCTCCACCGCCGGCCTGCGCCCCGCCAGCAGGTCCGCCACGATCCGCCCGGTCCCGGCGCTCTGCGTCAGCCCGAGATGGCCGTGGCCGAAGGCGTAGATCACCCGCGGGCTCGCCCGCGACGGACCGATCACCGGCAGGCTGTCGGGGAGCGACGGCCGAAATCCCATCCATGACCGGCCGCCCTCCGTCCGCAGCCCGGGCAGGAAGGCGGCGGCCTTGCGCAGCATCGCGTCCGCGCGGGCGAAGTTGGGCGGGCGGTGGAGGCCGCCGAACTCGACGGCGCCGCCGACCCGGATACCGGTCGCGAGCGGCGTCACCACGAAGCCGTGGCCGCCGAAGGTGAGCTGGCGGCGCAACGGGAAGGCGCCTGGCGGCAGCGTGGTGTTGTAGCCGCGCTCGGTGTCGAGCGGCACCCGGTCGCCGAGGCGGCGGGCGAGGTCCCGCGACCAGGCCCCGGCAGCGAGGACGCAGGCGTCGGCGGTCAGCGTGGCGCCGTCGGCGAGCGTCAGGCGCACGCCCTCACCGGCGGGCCCGATCTCCCTCACCTCTCCCCCGGCGAGCGCCGCGCCCTTCGCCATGACGTCGGCGTGCAGCGCCAGGGCGAACCGGTGCGGATCGTCGACCGTAATCCAGTGCGGCGTGAAGGTGCCGGCAACGAGCCGCGGCGACAGGCCGGGCTGCAGCTCCGCGAGGCGGGCGCCGCGGACATGCTCGAAGGCGATGCCCTCCCGCGCCCGGGCGGCCCAGCCGGGCTCGGCGGCGGCGAGCTCCGCCTCGCTCTCGTAGAGTTCGAGGTTGCCGTCGCGCCGCAGCCGCCCGGCGAGGCCCGCCGCCTCCACCATCGCTGCCATCGCCTGCGCGGCGAGCCGCATCAGGCCGGCCTGCACGGTCGTCGCGTGGCGGTGACGGTCGGGCAGGCTGGCGCGCCAGAAGCGCAGGAGCCAGGGCGCGATCCGCGGCAGGTAGGCGGGCGGCAGCGCCAGCGGCCCGAGGGGATCGAGGAGCCAGGCCGGCGCCTTGCGGAGGATGCCCGGCGAGGCGAGCGGCAGCACGTCCGTGAAGGCGAGGGCCCCGGCATTGCCGAAGCTCGCCCCCTCGGCGACGCCGCCGCGCTCGACGAGCCGCACCCGCCAGCCCTCGGCGAGCAGGTGATGAGCGCAGGCGAGGCCGACGATGCCGGCCCCGACGACGATGACCTCGCGGGCCAAGGCGGCCTCTTACGCCGCGAGCTTCAGGCTCGGGCGGCGCTCGAGCGCGGTCCGGACGATCGCCTCGACGGCGGCCCGGCGCTCCCCCGAGAGGGGCTTTCGCGGCATGCGGACGTGCTCGGTCGAGCCGATCGCCAGCGCCTCGGCGAGCTTGATGTTCTGGACCAGGAAGGTCGAGACGTCGAGGTCGAGGAGCGGGCGGAACCAGCGGTAGATCTCGAGGGCTTCCGCGTATCGGCCGGCCTTCATCAGCCGGTAGATCGCCACGGTCTCTTCGGGGAAGGCGACGACCAGGCCCGCGACCCAGCCGACCGCGCCGACGCTGAGCGCCTCGAAGGCGAGGTTGTCGACGCCGGTGAGCACCGCGAAGCGGTCGCCGAAATGGTTGATGATCTCGGTGGTGCGGCGGATGTCGTCGGAGGATTCCTTGATGGCCACGAAGCGGGAATCGGAGGCCAGCCGCTCCATGATCGGCACCGTCACGTCGACCCGGTAGGCGACGCGGTTCGAGTAGACCATCACCGGCAGGTCGCCGGCGGCGGCCACGGCGCCCAGGGTCGCGACCGTCTCGTCCGCGTCGGTGTGGTAGATCGGGCTCGGCACCACCATCAGGCCGGCCGCGCCCGCCTTGGCGGCTCGGGCGGCGAGCGCGCAGGCCTCGCGGGTGCCGGCCTCGGAGACGGTGAGCAGCACCGGCTTGCCCTCGGCGACCGACTGGGCGGTCTTCAGCACCGCGAGGCGCTCGTCGGGCGACAGCATCGGGCCCTCGCCGAGCGAGCCGCAGACGATGAGGCCGTCGCAGCCGGCCTTCATCTGCAGCGCGAAGCAGCGCTCCATCTCGGCGTGGTCGAGGGCACCGTCGGCGGTGAACTTGGTGGTGACGGCGGGAAGGACGCCTGTCCACATGGGTCGTGTCTCCTGAGGTGTCGTCGGGTTGGAAGGTCAGGCCGCCTCGGCGACCGGGGGAGGCTCGGGCTGCGGCCGCGCCGCCCGGGCGGCGCGGCGGTGGCGCAGGTGCAGCCACTCGCCGACGACGCCGCGGCGGAAGAACGAGACGCAGAGGATGAAGATCAGGCCGATCACCACCGTGACGAGGTCGCCGATCGTCGCGAGGTAGTTCTGCAGGCCCACCACCAGGGCGGCGCCGACGAGGGGCCCGAACAGGGTGCCGACGCCGCCGAGCAGCGTCATCAGCACCACCTCGGTCGAGGTGTGCAGCGAGACGTCGTTGAGCGAGACGAGGCCGAAGACCAGGGCCTTGAGGGCGCCGGCATAGCCGGCGAGCGCCGCCGAGAGCACGAAGGCGAGGAGCTGGAACCGGGCGGCATCGTAGCCGAGCGACACCGCCCGCGCCTCGTTGTCGCGCACCGCCTGCAGGATCTGGCCGAAGGGCGAGTGCACCACCCGGTCGACGAACAGGAAGCCGGCGGCGAACAGGACGAGCGCCAGATAGTACATCGCGGTGTCGTTCTGGAGGTCGAGAAGGCCGAGGAGCGTGCCGCGCGGGATGCCCTGGAGCCCGTCCTCGCCGCCGGTCCAGCGGACCTGCACCGCCAGGAAGTAGACGATCTGCGACAAAGCGAGCGTGATCATCGCGAAGTAGATGCCGCGCCGGCGGATCGCGAGGCCCCCGATGGCGAAGCCGACGAGCGCGGAGACCGCGACGCCCGCCACGAAGGCGACCGGCACGCCGAGCGGGTGGGCGCCGAATCGGATCATCAGCGCCCCGGTCACGTAGCCGGCGCTGCCCAGGAAGGCCGCGTGGGCGAAGGAGACGAGGCCGGTGAAACCGAGCAGCAGGTTGAACGCGCAGGCGAACAGCCCGTAGGCCATCACCTTCATGACGAAGATCGGGTAGATCAGCCCGGGCACCAGCGGCACCAGGACGAGCAGCGCGACGAGGGCGGCAAACAGGGTCCTGGTGGTCATCTCACGCCTCGCGCCCGAACAGGCCGGCCGGGCGCAGGAGCAGCGCCAGGGCCATGATCACGAAGACCACCACGGTCGAGGCCTCCGGATAGACCATCTTGGTCAGGCCCTCGATCAGCCCGAGGCCGAGGCCGGTGAGCATGGCGCCCAGGATCGAGCCGAGGCCGCCGATCACCACCACCGCGAACACGATGTTGAGGAGGCTGCCGCCCATCAGCGGCGTGACCTGCATGATGGGGGCGGCCAGCACCCCGGCGATGCCGGCGAGCGCCACCCCGAAGCCGTAGGTCAGGGTGATCATCACCGGCACGTTGATGCCGAAGGCCTGGAGCAGGCGCGGGTTCTCGGTGCCGGCCCGCAGGTAGGCGCCGAGCTTGGTGCGCTCGAACAGGTACCAGGTGGAAAGGCAGATCAGCAGCGAGGCGACCACGACGAACACGCGGTATTTCGGCAGCAGCATGAAGCCGACGTCGACCGGGCCCTGCAGGATCTCCGGCGGCTCGTAGCCCTGGCCCGACACGCCGAAGGCGTAGCGAAAGCCGCCCTCCATCACCAGCGCCACCCCGAAGGTGAGGAGCAGGCCGTAGAGGTGGTCGAGGTGGTAGAGCCGGCGCAGCAGGGTCCGCTCGACCGCCATGCCGAAGACCGCGACGAGGGCCGGGGCCAGCACCAGGGCGAGCCAGAAATTCACCTGCAGGTCCGGCTGGCCGAGCCAGGGCCCGATCTGCGTCAGCCCGATCCAGGCCAGGAACGCCGCCATCATGAACTGCGCCCCGTGGGTGAAATTGATGATGTTGAGCAGGCCGAAGATGATCGCCAGCCCCATGCTCAGCATGGCGTAGAAGCAGCCGCCGATGAGCCCGATGGTGAGCTGGGCCAGGAAGGCCTGGAGGGTGATGTCCGACATGGGAGGACCGGGGAAGACTGACGGGACGGTTCGGATTGTCCCCTCCCCCCTCTGCGGGGGAGGGTGCCCGGCTGCGAGTGCGAAGCACTCGTGCGCCGGGCGGGAGAGGGGACGCCGCTTCCGGAGAGGTCGCGACCGTCATGACGGGCACTCCCTGGATCGGCGTCGCGCTGCCCCTCTCCCGCCCCGCATCCGCGGGGCACCCTCCCCCGCAGAGGGGGGGAGGGTTCAAGCAGCGCCGCGTCACCCCTTCGCATTCAGCGGGCAGGCGTCGCTCGGCTTCGGATAGACCTCGTCACCCTTGAGCACCGCCTTGACGTGATAGAAGTCCCAGTCGCGCTTCGATTCCGCCGGCTTCTTCACCTGGAGCAGCAGCAGGTCGTGGACGAGCGCACCGTCGGCCCGCAAGCGCCCGTTGCGGATCACCGCGTCGTCGATCGTCATCGAGCGCAGCTGCGTCATTACCGCCCCGGCCTCGTCGGTGCCGACCGCCTGGATCGCCTTCAGGTAGCTCAGGACAGCGGAATACACCGCCGCCTGCGAGGCGCTCGGCATCCGCTTCATCCTGGCGAAGTATTTCTCCGCGAAGGCGCGCGAGCGGTCGTCGTAGTCCCAGTAGAACGCTTCCGTAAGGTACATGTCCTGGGCCTTGGCGAGGCCGAGGCTCTTCACGTCGGTGATGTAGGTGAGGAGCGGCGCGATCACCTGCTTGTCGCTGCGGCCGATGCCGTACTCGGCCGCCTGCTTGACGGCGTTGATGGTGTCGTTGCCGGCGTTGGCCAGCGCGATCACCTGGGCGCCGGTGCCCTGCGCCTTCAGCATGTAGGACGAGAAGTCGCCGCCCGGGAAGGGATGGCGCGAGACGCCCAGCACCTTGCCGCCCTCGGCCTCGACCATTGCGGCGGCGTCCTTCTCCAGCGAATGGCCGAAGGTGTAGTCGGCGGTGACGAAGTACCAGCTCTTACGCCCGGCCTTCAGCAGCGCCTTGGCGGTGCCGGCGGCGAGCGCGTAGGTGTTGACCATCCATTGCGCGCTCAACGGCGAGCACTTGTCGGTGATCGCCGCCATGGCGACGCCCGCCGAGAGCATGGTCACCCGGTTCTTCTGCCGCGCGATCTCCATCACGGCGAGCGCCGTCGAGGAGGTCGGGAAGTCGGCGATCATGTCGACCCTGCCCTGGTCGAACCACTCGCGGGCGAGGTTGGCGGCGATGTCGGGCTTGTTCTGGTGGTCGGCGGCGACGAGCTCGACGGGGGCGCCCAGCACCATGCCCCCCATCTCGTCGATGGCGATCTGCGCCGCCACCGCCGAGCCGCGGCCGGTGAAGTCGGAATAGATCCCCGACAGGTCGTTGAGGATGCCGACCTTCACCACCCCGTCGCTGACCTTGTCGGCGGCGACGGCCCCTGACGCCAGAGCGGCGAGAGACAGCCCGAGGGCGCACCCGATGACACGCGACCGCATGATTCTGAGCCTCCTGTGACCCTGCTGGATGAAGCTGGTTTCGCGAAAGACCCGTCAGATCCCGAGCAGCCGCCCGACCTCCTCCTCCCGCGCCGCGACCTCGTGCGCCGCGATCATCGCGGCGATGCGGCCGTGCTCGACCACGTAGTGGCGGTCGGCGAGGTGGCGGGCGAAGTGGAAGTTCTGCTCGACCAGCACGATGGTGAAGCCGCGGCTCTTCAGGAGCGCCACGGCGCGCCCGAGCGCCTCGACGATGACCGGCGCCAGCCCCTCGGTGATCTCGTCGAGGAGCAGGATGCGCGCGCCCGTGGTCAGGACGCGCCCGAGCGCCAGCATCTGCTGCTCGCCGCCCGAGAGCCGGCCGCCATAGCTGTCGGCGCGCTCGGCGAGGTTCGGGAACAGCGCCAGCACCTCGTCGAGGGGCAATCCCCCCTCCCCCAGGCGCGGCAGCAGGGTCAGGTTCTCGCGGGTGGTGAGCGTGCGGTAGACGCCGCGCTCCTCCGGGCAGTAGCCGAGGCCGAGGCGGGCGATGCGGTGGGTGGGGAGCCGGATCGCCTCCTCGCCCCGGACCCGCACCGAGCCGGCGCGCCGGTCGGTGAGGCCGAGGATCGCCCGGAGCGTGGTGGTGCGCCCGGCGCCGTTGCGGCCGATCAGGGTCACGCACTCGCCCTCGCGCACCGTGAGGTCGATGCCGTGCAGCACGTGGCTCTCGCCGTACCAGGCCTGGAGGCCGCGCGTCTCGAGGACGGTCTCAGGCATGGCCGCCCCCGAGATAGGCGGCGCGCACCGCCGGGTCGGTCGAGACGGCGGCGTAGGGCCCCTCGGCCAGGATCTCGCCGCGCTGCAGCACCGTGATCGTGTCGCAGAGGTCGGCCACCACCGACATGTTGTGCTCGACCATCAGGATCGTGCGGCCTTCGGCGATGCGCCGGATCAGCCGCTTGATGCGGTCGACGTCCTCGATCGCCATGCCCTGCGTCGGCTCGTCGAGGAGCAGGAAGGGCGGATCGAGGGCGAGCGTCGTGGCGATCTCGAGGGTGCGCTTGCGGCCGTAGGACAGGTCGGCGGCGCGCGCCTCCGCGGCCTCCGCCAGGCCGACCTCGGAGAGGAGCCGCCGCGCCTCGTCGTCGAGCACCGCCAGCGTGCGGCCGGAGAGCCAGAATCGGTACTGCGTGCCGAGGCGCCGCTGCAAGGCCACCCGGACGTTGTCGTGGACGCTGAGGTTCGGGAAGATCGCCGAGATCTGGAACGAGCGCACCAGCCCGCGCCGGGCGATGGCGGCGGAGGTGTCCCGGGTGATGTCCTGGCCCTCGTAGAGGATCTGCCCCTCGGTCGGCACGTGGACCTTGGTGAGCAGGTTGAAGACCGTGGTCTTGCCGGCGCCGTTCGGGCCGATCAGCGCGTGGATCGTGTGCCGCCGGACCTTCAGGTCGAGCCCCCGCACCGCCCGGAAGCCGCCGAACGCCTTGGTCAGCCCCCTGGTCTCGAGTGCGGTCTCGGGCACGGCGTGGTCCTCGCGTCGGCGTGATTCGTAGATTGTATAAAATATGCGATCACGTCAAGCGGTGGTTCGGCGTTCCCGTCGCTCGAATCCGGATTCCACACCCTCGGCGTCATCCCGGGGCCGCGCAGCGGAACCCGGGATCCATAACCGCCGATGACTCAGAGCCTGTTTGACGTGCCTGGCAAATTTATCCCACCCTCGACCTCATCCTGAGGAGTCAGTCGATTGAAGATCGACTGACCTCGAAGGAGGGCTCCAGGGATCACTGAGCCTTCTGGAGCCCTCCTTCGAGGCTCCTTTCAGTCGCACCTCAGGATGAGGTCGTGAACGGGATAGATCGGGCCCATGCGATACCGTTCTCAGCAGTCAAACAGGCTCTCAGAAGATTTCGGAACATGGTCCGCCTGACTCGGAACCGTCAGCGGTTATGGATCCCGGGTCCTCGCCTTTCGGCGAGCCCCGGGACGACGCGGAGGGTGGGAAGACCGAAGCATCGATCGATGCTGGCGATCGGAACCGCCCGTGGATAACCTTCACACCGCCGCCGCCGACTTCCTGTAGATCTCCACCAGCGAGCGCCCCGCATGCTCGACATGGATCCGCAGCAGGTTGGCCGCCGCCACGACCTCCCCCGCCTCGCACAGATCGAGGATCGCGGTGTGCTCCATGTCGGCCCGGGCGACGTCGCCGGTGACGGAGAGCTGGAGCCGGGTCGGGCGGTCGCAATCCTGGAGCAGGCCAGCGATGATCGCCAGCGAGCGCGGCCGGCCGGCATGGCGCAGCAGGCCGAGATGGAAGCGCCGGTTCAGCTCGCCCCAGGTCTCGACCGTGCCGGCCTTGAGCGCGGTGCTGTACTCGTCGCGCAGGGAGCGCAACTCGGCGAAGTCCTCGGGGGTGAGGTGGCGGGCCGAGAGGATCAGGAGTTGCGGCTCGAGGGAGACGCGGAGCTGGAAGACGTCCTCGATCTCCTCGACCGAGAGTCCCGTCACGACGGCGCCGCGATGCGGCACGATCTTGACGAGCCCCCCGGCTTCGAGCTGCAGCAGCGCCTCGCGGATGGGGATCCGGCTGATGCCGAACTCCTCCGCCAGCGCGTCCTGGCGCAGCTGGACGCCCGGCGCCAGGGCGCCGGAGAGGATGCGCTGGCGCAGGGCCTCGGCCACGGCGGCCGAGACGGTCCGGTGTCCGAGGCCTCCGGCGACGGATCGCGTCCCTCGCTCCTGCGCCGTCACCGCCATGCTCTCGACTCCACTCGCTCACATCACGTGAATATTGTATACGATTGGCGGTTGCAAGCCGGTCAGAAGGTCGGCGGCGTGCAGGCGCTGACGACCTCGCAGGGGTGCGGGCCGACGCAGCGGAAGCGGTGCGGCCGGCGGCTCGAGAAGTAGTAGGCATCGCCCGGGCCGAGCACCCGGCGCTCGTCGTCGACCGTCACCTCGAGCCGGCCCGACAGCACGATGCCGCCCTCCTCGCCGTCATGGACGAGGGGCACGCGGCCGGTATCGGCGCCCGGCTCGTAGCGCTCCTTGAGGAGCTGCAGCGCGCGGCCGAAGAGGCTGTCGCCGACCTGGCGGTAGGAGATCCGGCCCTTGCCGATCTCGACCAGCTCCTCGCTGGCATAGAAGGCCTTCTCGGTCCGCTCCGGGGTCAGCGAGAAGAACTCGGCGAGCCCGATCGGCACCGCGTCGAGGATGCGCTTGAGGGCGCCGACCGACGGGTTGGTCTGGCCCGATTCGATCAGCGAGATGGTGGAGTTGACCACGCCCGCGCGCTTGGCCAGGGCCCGCTGCGACAGGCCGTGCAGCAGGCGCACGTGGCGCAGGCGCGCCCCCACCTCGTCGTTGGTCACGCCGGCTCCCCTGTTGAGGCTGTTGCGGATCGGGCAACACTCTACCTTGGCCACTCTGGGCATCAAAGGCTTGGCGGAAGCCAGAAAAGGACTTGTTGCCCTTGCCGGAACGGTCTTGTCTGGGCGCCATCGCGCCCCAGGGACCCTGCCAGGAGGAACCCCGCCATGAACGCCCATCCGCCGCGCCTGAACCGCCCGAGCCTCGACGCCTACTGGATGCCGTTCACGGCCAACCGCCAGTTCAAGGCGGCACCCCGCCTCCTCGTCTCGGCGGAGGGCATGCACTACACCGCCGATGACGGCCGCGAGGTCCTCGACGGCACCGCCGGGCTGTGGTGCGTCAATGCCGGCCACGGCCGGAGGCGGATCGCCGAGGCCGTGGAGCGCCAGCTCTCGACCCTCGACTACGCGCCCTCGTTCCAGATGGGCCACCCGATCGCCTTCGCGTTCGCCGAGCGCCTGGCGGCGATCGCGCCGGGGGGCAGCCTCGACCGGGTGTTCTTCACCGGCTCCGGGTCGGAATCGGTCGACACCGCCCTCAAGATCGCGCTCGCCTACCAGCGCGCCATCGGCCAGGGCACGCGGACCCGGGTGATCGGGCGCGAGCGCGGCTATCACGGCGTCGGCTTCGGCGGCATCTCGGTCGGCGGGCTCGTCAACAACCGCCGGATGTTCCCGCTGCTGCCGGGCGTCGACCACCTGCGCCACACCCACGATCTGGCCCGCAACGCCTTCGTGCAGGGCCAGCCCGAGCACGGGGCGGACCTCGCGGACGACCTCGAGCGGCTGGTGGCGCTTCACGGCGCCGAGACGATCGCGGCGGTGATCGTCGAGCCGGTGGCGGGCTCGACCGGCGTGCTGGTGCCGCCGAAGGGCTATCTCGAGCGCCTGCGCGAGATCGCGACGAAACACGGCATCCTGCTGATCTTCGACGAGGTCATCACCGGCTTCGGCCGCCTCGGCGCGCCCTTCGCCACCGACTATTTCGGGGTCACGCCGGACCTGATCACCACCGCGAAGGGGCTGACCAACGGCACGATCCCGATGGGCGCCGTCTTCGCGTCGCGCGCCGTCCACGACGCGCTGATGCACGGGCCGGAGGGCGCGATCGAGCTCTTCCACGGCTACACCTATTCGGGCCACCCGGTCGCCTGCGCGGCCGGCCTCGCCACCCTGGAGATCTACGCCGAGGAGGACCTCCTCACCCGCACGACGCAGATCCAGGCGCACTGGCACACGGCGATGCACGCGTTGCGCGGGCTCCCGCACGTGATCGACATCCGCACCATCGGCCTCATCGCCGGCATCGAGCTCGAGCCCCGCGCCGGGGCGCCGGGGGCGCGGGCCTACGACGTCTTCACCGACTGCTTCGAGAAAGGCCTGCTGATCCGCGTCACCGGGGACATCATCGCCCTCTCGCCGCCGCTGATCGCGGAGCCCGAGCACATCGACACCATGGCCTCGATGCTGGGCGAGGCGCTGCGGCGGGTCGCCTGAGCGGAGGGTGCGCGGGCCGTCGCCCGGCGACGGCCAATGACCTGCAGCCCAGAAAAAAGGCCGCCCTTGCGGGCGGCCCGAAGTCTAGGGAGGAAACGCCCAAGAAGGGCAGCACCGCCGCGACGCCATCGCCGCGGTGCGTGAAAACGATTTCACATTTTGCGGCGCACACAGCAAGCGACGACAGGGCGGGGCCGCCATGCGTCGGTCGCAGGGCGCGTCGGTCACAGGGCGCGGGCGCTCTCCCCCTGCGCCCGCCGACGCTGCCCCAGGACCGCGAGCGTCGGCTCGGCGTCGAGGAGCCGGCGCGTATACGCCTCGCGCGGATGGTCCAGCACCTCCCGCACCGGGCCGGTCTCGACGAGCCGCCCGGCCTGCATCACCCCGACCCGGTCGGCGATCTCGTCGACGACGCCGATATTGTGGGTGATGAACAGCACGGTGAGGCCGTGGCGGTCGCGCAAGGACAGGATCAGGCGCAGGATCTGGGCCTGGATCGACAGGTCGAGGGCCGAGACCGCCTCGTCGGCGACGACGAGCTTCGGGTTGGTGATCAACGCCCGGGCGATGGCGATGCGCTGGCGCTGGCCGCCGGAGAATTCATGCGGATAGCGCACCGCGGCGCTCGCCGGCAGGCCGACATCCGCGAGCGCCCGGGCGACCAGCGCCTCGCGCTCACGGCCCCGGGGCGCGTCGTCGAGGAGGTGGAGCGGCTCGGCGACGATGCGGCCGACGGAGTGGCGCGGGTTGAGCGAGCCGTAGGGGTCCTGGAAGACCATCTGGAAGTCGCGGCGCTTGCGCGCCAGCGCCCTTGGCGGCAGCGCGAACAGGTCGTCACCGCCGAGCCGCACGGTGCCGCCGGTCGGCCGGTCGAGGGCCATGACGATGCGCGCCAAGGTGGACTTGCCGCAGCCCGATTCGCCGACCACCGCGTAGATGCTGCCGGCCTCGACGTCGAGGCTGACGCCGTCGACGGCGCGCAGATGCCGGGTGGCGCCCCCGGTTCCCCGCAGGGCGTAGTCGCGGGTCAGGTTCTCGATCGCGAGGAGCGGCGCGCTCACCGGCCGCCTCCCGCAACGCGGCGCGGTTCCCCGCCCGCGGTCTCCCCGCCCAGGCCAGCCCGGGCCCGGCGGGGCAGCGCCGCGATCAGGTCGCGGGTGTATTGCGCCGTGGGCCGGCGCAGGACCGCCTCGGTCGGCCCCTCCTCCACCGCCCGGCCGCGGCACATGACCAGGGTCCGGTCGGTGCTGCGGGCGATCACCCCGAGGTCGTGGCTGATCAGGATCAGGGACAGGCCGAGATCCGCCACCAGCTCGTCGAGGATGTCCAGGATCTCCTTCTGCACCGTCACGTCGAGGGCCGTGGTCGGCTCGTCGGCGATCAGGAGGTCGGGCTTCAAGGCGAGCGCGATGGCGATGCCGACGCGCTGGCGCTGGCCGCCGGACATCTCGTGCGGGTAGCTGTCGATGCGCCGGGCCGGATCGGGGATCCGCACCCGGTCGAGAAGGCGCAAGGCTTCCGCCCGCGCCTCGGCGCGGCCGACGGCGCGGTGGAGGCGGATGCCTTCGGCGATCTGCTGGCCCGCGGTCATGGCGGGGTTCAAGGCCGTCATCGGCTCCTGGAAGATCATGCCGATGCGCCGGCCGCGGATGCCCCGCAGCTCGCGCTCGCTCGCCGCCAAGATGTCGCGGCCCTCGAGCAGGATCTCGCCGGCGGCGCGGGCACTCTTCGGCAGGAGCCCGATGGTCGCGAGCGACAGCATCGACTTGCCGGAGCCCGATTCGCCGACGATGCCGAGGCTCTCGCCGCGCTGGACCGCGACCGAGACGTCGTCGACGACCCGCACCGGGCCGTCGGGGCCCGGGAAGGCGATGGAGAGGTTGCGGATCGCGAGCATCAGGAGGCCTGCCGGCGGCGCGGGTCGAGGCGGGCGGCGAGCCCGTCGCCCAGGAGGTTGAGGCCGAGCACCGCCGCCGCGATGGCGAGGCCTGGGGCCAGCGCCAAGTGGGGCGCCTGGAGCAGGTAGGTCTGCGCTTCGGCGAGCATCCGCCCCCAGGTCGGGGCCGGCGGCGGCAGGCCGAGGCCGAGGAAGCTCAGGCCCGCCTCGGTCAGGATCGCCATGGCGAGCTGGATCGTCACCTGCACGATGATCTGCCCGGCGATGTTGGGCAGGACATGTTCGAGCGTGATCCGCGCCGTGCCCTTGCCGGCCATGCGGGCGGCCATGATGTAGTCCCGCGCCCAGATCTGCAGCGCCGCGCCGCGGGTGACCCGGGCGAAGACCGGGATCATGAACACCCCGATGGCGATGATCGCGGTGAGCGCGCCCGGCCCCAGCAGCGCGCCGAGCATGATCGCCGACAGGATCGGCGGCAGGGCGAACAGCGCGTCGCAGATCCGCATCAGCACCGCATCGAAGCCCGCCCTCGCCGCCGCCGCGACGCCCGCGAGCGTGCCGAGCACGGCACCCACGGCCACCGCCGCGAAGGCGACGGTGAGCGAGTTGAAGGCGCCGCGCATCAGCATCGAGGCGACGTCGCGCCCGAGATGGTCGGTGCCGAGGAGCCCGGAGACCAGGGGCCCTTTGAGCTTCTGGAGGATGCGCATCCGGGCCGGATCCTCGGGGGTCCAGACCAGGGAGGTGAGCGCCACCGCGACGAGGAACGCCGTCAGGACGCCGCCGACGAGGAGCGTGACGCTGCCGGGGCGCCAGGCCCGCCGGGCCCGCAGGGCGAGGACCGTCACGCGCGCCTCCTCAGGCGGGGATCGACCACGGTGTAGAGCAGGTCGACCCCGAGATTGACCACGATCACCACCGTGGCGAAGACCATCACGACGTTCTGGATCACGATCAGGTCGCGCTGGGCCAGCGCCTGCCAGGCGAGCCGGCCCATGCCCGGCAGGGTGAACACGTTCTCGACCAGCACCGCGCCGCCGATCAGGAACGAGATCTGCAGGCCCAGCATGGTGATGACCGGCACCAGCGCGTTCGGCACCGCGTGGCGCCAGAGCGCGCGGGAGACCGAGGCGCCCTTGGCCCGGGCGGTGCGCACGAAATCCTCGTTCATCACCTCGACGACGGAGGCCCGCGTCACCCGGGTCAGCACCGCCGATTGCGGGATCGCCAGCGCCAGCGCCGGCAGGAGCAGGGCGCGCAAGGCCGCGACCGGGTCGCCCCAGCCCGGGAAGCCGCCGGCCGGCAGGAGCCCGAGGCCGAGCGCCACCGTCATGATCAGCAGGAGCCCGATCCAGAAATTCGGCACCGCGATCCCGGCCTGCGCGTAGAGGGTGGCGGCCCCGTCCGCCACGCCGCCCGGCCGCGACGCCGCGGTGACGCCGAGCGGCAGGGCGATGCCGATGGCGAGCAGGACCGCGAGGCCGGTGAGCGGCAGGGTCACCGCCAGCCGCTCCAGGATCAGCGATCCCACCGGCACGCCGTAGGTGTAGGAGATGCCGAGGTTGCCGCTCGCGAGCCCGCCGAGCCAGCGCAGGTAGCGGACGACCGCCGGCGCATCGAGGCCCATCTGGGCGCGCAGGGCCGCCAGGGTCTCAGGGGTCGCCGAGGTGCCGAGCATCGCCGAGGCCGGGTCTCCCGGCACGATCTCCATCATGCAGAAGACCAGCACCGAGATCAGCAGGAAGGTGACGGCGAAGCCGGCGGCGCGGCGGGCGAGGTGCCTCAGCATGGGATCGGTCTCGAAGTCCGCTCGATGGGACTGTTCAGGTTCATCCCACCCGCGCCCTCATCCTGAGGTGCCGGCGATCGAAGATCGCTGGGCCTCGAAGGAGGGCTCCAGGGATCGCAGAGGCTTCTGGAGCTCTCCTTCGAGGCTGGGCGATCTGCGATCGCCCAGCACCTCAGGATGAGGTCACGGGTGGGATGGAACATCGAAAGCAATGCAAGCAGGCTCTTATACTGGCCGCGGGATCGCCTGGAGAGGGGAGCGGCCCTCTACTCCGTCCACCGCACCTCGGTCAGGTCGTTCGACGGCACCGGCTCGTTCTTCCAGAACCCGGTGAGCTTGGCCTTCCACACGCTGAGCTTCGGCAGCACGAACAGGAACAGGGCCGGCACGTCGTCGGCGAGGATCTGCTGCGCCTCGCCGTAGGCTTTCAGCCGCGCCGCCTCGTCGGTCGCCTGCGCGGCCTCCGTCACCACCGCGTTGAAGGCCGGGTTCTTGTAGCCGAAATAATACGGGTCGTTGGAGTAGATCGCGATGTCCATCGGCTCGGCATGCGCGATGACCGTCATGTCGAAGCTGCGGTCGCGCATCACCTCCTGCACCCACTTGGCCGGGAACTCGGTCGGCACGATGGTCATGGTGACGCCGACCTCGGCGAACATCGCCTGCAGGATCTCGGCGGTGCGCGAGGCGTAGGCCATCTGCGGCGACTTGAAGGTGAAGGTCAGGCCCTTGGCGTAGCCGGCTTCCGCCAGCAGCGCCTTCGCTTTCTTGGGGTCGTAGGGATAGACGCCCGTGAGATCCCGGTAGCCCGGGTCGTTCGGCGTGTAGTGGCTGCCGATGGCTGCGCCGTAGCCGGAATAGGCGCCCTCGACCAGGAGCTTGCGGTCGACCGCCATCATCAGCGCCTGGCGCACGCGCTTGTCGCCGAAGGGCTTGGCGGCGTTGTTCATGCCGGCCACGACCTTCATCTCGGTCAGGCCCGGCTCCGCCGTGAACGCCTTGTCCTTCTGGAAGGCGGCGTAGAGCTCGGGCGCCGGCAGCAGCGGGAAGGCGTCGACGTCGCCGGCCCGGAGCGCCGCGGCCGCCGCCTGCGGATCGCCGATGAAGCGGAACGTGACCTTGTCGAGATGGACCTTGCGGGCGGAATCCCAGTGGTCGGGGCTGCGGGTCAGCTCGACCCGGTCGCCCTTGCGCCAGGACGCGAAGCGGAACGGGCCGGTGCCGACCGGAATGGCCTTCAGGCCGTCGCGCGACTTCGGCTCGACCATCACGGCGGCCGGCAGGCCGAGCCAGAACAGGAGGTTGCCGGAGGGCTTCGACAGCGTGAGCACCAGGGTCGCCGGATCCGGCGCCTTCACGTCGGCGATGACGGCGTAGAGGGCCTTCTGCGGATTGACCGAGCCGGGTGCGCGGATCGCGTCGAGGGCGAACTTGGCGGTGGCCGCGTCGAAGGCCTCGCCGTTGTGGAACTTGACGCCGGCCTGGAGCGCGAAGGTGTAGGTCAGGCCGTCGGGCGAGACGGCCCAGCTCTTCGCCAGCTGCGGCTGCACCTTGCCGTCGCGGTCGACCCGGGTCAGGCCCTCGAACACGTTCTGCCACACCACCTGGCCGATCACGGTCGGGGCGGCGCTGGTCGGGTCGAGGCCCGGCGGCTCCACCGGCATGCCGAGGACGAGGTCGGTGCGGGGCGCCGCGACGGCGAGGCCCGGGACCAGGAGCGCGGCCAGGAGGGCGCCCGTCAGGAGGTGGCGGCGGGTGCGTGAGACCATGGAACCCCTCGGTTGGCGTGTCGCCCGGCCGCCTTTCCCGTACGTCCCGGCGATGCCGCCAGGAGATCAGGATTTTTGGTGTGGCCGCAACAGCGATCTGGTGCGCACCCCGTAGCCGAAACCGCTACACCCCGGGAGGGGCGCGGAAGCCCGGCATGTGCTGTTCGAGCACGCCGACCAGCTTGGCGGCCGCGAAGGAGAGCGGCCGGTCCTCCCGGTGCGACAGGTCGAGATGGGTGCGGATGCGCAGGTCCCGGAACGGCCGCGCCACCAGCGTCCCCGCCGCGCCGTCGCGCCGCACGCTGAAGGGCGGCAGCACCAGCACGGCCCGGCCGCGGCGGGCGAGCTCGAGCTGGATCTCGAGGGCGCCGGTGGTGAAGACCGGATCGAGGGGCGGCAGGCCCGCCTCCCGCATCTGCCCGTCGAGGGCCTGGCGCACCCCGAAGGCCGCGTCCGGCATCGCCACCGGATGGGCGAGAAGGTCGCGCGGGCCGATCGCGTCGAGGCGGGCCAGCGGGTGCGACGGCGCCATCACGGCGGCATGGTCGATCGCCACGCGGCAGCGCACGAAGGTCTCGGCCTCCGGCGGCGTGAACAGGGTGACGGCGAGGTCCGCCTCCCCCTCGACCAGCGCCTGCATGGTGCGCCCGACGCTCGCCACCACGACCTCGAACCGCACCTCCGGGTAGCTCGCGGAAAAGTCCGCGAGCGCCGGCACCAGCAGCCCGGAGGCCGCCGCCCCGCTGGCATAGACCGTGACGCGGCCCGCCCGCAGGCCCTTGAGGTCGTCGATCAGGGTGCGGACGTGGTCGAGCTCGCGCAGGGTGCGGGCCGAGCGGGCGGCCAGGAGTTCGCCGGCGGCGGTGAGCCGGATCCCGGTCGGGTCGCGCTCCACCAGCGGGGCGCCGAAATGGTATTCGAGGTTCTCGATCTGCCGGCTGATCGCGGTCGGCGCGATGCCGAGCTTTTCCGCCGCCCGCCGCATCGAGCCGTGACGGGCGAGCTCGTTGAAGTAGATCAGGGCCCGCAGCTGCACGGCTGACACCATCCTGGCGGCCGCACCCCGGCCTGCCGCTAGGGAGTAGGCTGCTCCGCCGCTCGCGTCCACGCCCGGGCTCAGGTCGTCGACTGCGCGCCCCGCTCCTCCTCCGTCGTGCCCGGCACCGGGCCCTTCGCGGCGACCCGGCTCACGGACATGTCGAGCCGGGCGGTCGCCAGCGCATCACGACGGCACGGCCCTACTCGGCCGCCAGCACGCCGCGGCGGATCTGGTCCTCCTCGATCGACTCGAACAGGGCCTTGAAGTTGCCCTCGCCGAAGCCGTCGTCGCCTTTGCGCTGGATGAACTCGAAGAAGATCGGCCCGATGGCGTTGGCGGAGAAGAGCTGCAGCAGGATCTTGGTCATCCCGCCCTCGACCACGCCCTCGCCGTCGATCAGGATGCCGTTGCGCTCCATCCGCTCCAGCGGCTCGCCATGGCCGGGCAGCCGCCGGTCAACGCGGCGGTAATAGACGGAAGGCGGCGAAGGCATGAAGGCGACGCCGCCGTCCCGCAGAGCCTCGATCGTCGCGTAGATGTCGCGGCAGCCGCAGGCGATGTGCTGGATGCCCTCGCCGTTATAGGCGTGCAGGTATTCCTCGATCTGGCTCTTCTCGTCGGCCGATTCGTTGATCGGGATGCGGATCTTGCCGTCCGGCGAGGTCAGGGCCTTCGAGAACAGGCCGGTATGCTTGCCCTCGATGTCGAAGTAGCGGATCTGCCGGAAGTTGAAGATCTTTTCGTAGAACCCGGCCCAGACGCCCATCCGGCCGCGATGCACGTTGTGGGTCAGGTGGTCGAGATAGTAGAGGCCGAGGCCCTCCGGCTTCGGGTCGCGCGCGCCGAGCCAGTCGAACGCGGCCTCGTAGGGCGAGCCCTTCGTCCCGTAGGTGTCGACGAAGTAGAGGAGCGAGCCGCCGATGCCCTTGATCGCCGGCACGTCGAGGGTTTTATCTCCGTCCGCAGGATCCGCCGGCTCGGCGCCGAGCGCGATCGCCCGCGCGTAGGCGGCCTCGGCGTCGACCACCCGGAACGCCATCGCGGGGGCGCAGGGACCGTGGGCGGACACGAAGCGGTGGCCGTGGCTGCCGGGCTCCTCGTTGACGAGGTAGTTCACGTCGCCCTGGCGGTAGACGGTGATCGCCTTGGTGCGGTGGCGCGCCACCGCGGAAAAGCCCATGGCGCGGAAGAGGTCGTGCAGGGCCTGCGGCTCGGGATGGGCATATTCCACGAACTCGAACCCGTCCGTGCCCATCGGGTTGGCGGCGGTGACCTGCGCGGCCGGGGCGTCGTGCGGATAGGGGCCCATCGATGCGTCTCCTCGTGTGCGTGGCCTCGAGTCCAGCATGGACGGCCCGCGCGGGGCGTGCGAAATGCGGGCGCCGGCCGCGCTCGCGCGCACGGATCGTGCATGGAACCGCCCCGCGATGACCGACTCGCTCACCCTCGACGGGTTCGACCTGAAGATCCTCGCGGCTCTGCAGGAGGACGGGCGGCTCGGCAACCAGGAGCTCGCGGACCGGGTGCATCTCTCGCCGAGCCAGTGCTCGCGAAGGCGCCTGCGGCTCGAGGAGCGCGGCGTGGTGCGGGGCTACCGGGCCGATCTGGCGCCCGGCCCCCTGGGGCTCCGCGTCACCGTGTTCACCAAGGTGGCGCTCGCCACCCACAACCGCGACAATGCCCGCCGCTTCGCCGAGCTGGTGCGGGGCCTCGACTGCGTGCTCGAGGCCCACGTCATGACCGGCGACAGCGATTACCTGCTGAAGGTGATCGTGCCCGACCTGAAGGCGCTCTCGGGCCTCGTCAACGACGTGCTGCTCCCGCACGAGAGCGTGGCCCACGTCCATTCCTCGGTGGTGCTCGACACGCTGAAGGAGGCGGCCCCCCTGCCGCTGCCCCTCCTGCCCGCCTCCGGCTGAGGCCGCGTCAGAACTCCACCCCCAGCTTCACCCGCACCGCGTGGCGCTCGAAATGGGTGAGGTCGAGGGGGCGGCGGGTCTGTCCCTCCGTGCGGTCGCGGCCGGCGATCTGGCCCGCATAGGCGAGCGTCACGAAGGCCTTGTCCGACAGGCGCCGGTAGAGGAGCGGTCCCAGCGTCAGGGCCCGGCCCTCGTAGCGGTTGAGGAAGGCGCCGTCATGGGACCGCAGGTAGCGCAGTTCCGGGCCCACGAACGTATCGGCGTCGATCCGGACCGCCACCGCGTTCGACCACAGGAAGGTCGAGGAGCGGTCGGTGTCGCGGGAGCCGCGCAGGGTGCCGACCGTCGGCTCGTAGCTCACATTCATGCCGTACCAGACCTTGTCGGGCACCAGCCGGAGGTCGAGCTGGAGCACGCTCTCCATGTCGAAGATATTGGCGCCCCGGCCCTCGACCGGGAGCACCCGGGCGAAGCGCGGGCGCAGCTCGACCGCGAGGCCGAGGGGCTGGTCATCCGAGCCCTTCAGGAACTGGTACTTCAGCTCGATGCCGGCCCCGTCGAAGCTGCCGTTGTCCTTGTCGGGCAGGTCGGCGGCGCCCCGCACCCGGCGGGCATCGCCGAACAGGCCGAACTCGATGCTGAGCGCCTCGGTCGGGTCGAACTGGTAGCTGAGCTTGGTGCTGGCGACGCCGTAGCGGCGGGGACCGGTCGCGCCCCGGTTCTTGCCGGCGCGCCCGACCGTGTCGAGGAGGATCTCCTGCTCGCCCTTGCGGCCCGTGCTCGACCCCTCGGTGAAGCCGAACAGGTTCTCGGTGTCGACGTCGCTCTCCTCCCCGGCGGCGGCCGGCTGGGCCAGCGCGGCGAGGAGCAGGGCGCCGCGCAGGGTTCGGCCCGGTCTCGTCATGCCCGTCTCGATGCCCATCCCCCGACCATCGGCCGTGTGGCACGGGCCCGCGGACCCCCGCAAGCCTGCCGCAAGGGCGGTTTTCGCTAAACGGTGATGAAACCTCCGCCGTTGACGAACGCTTGATGGATCCAGGCCACACTACGGTCCGGGACAGGCCCGGCAGAGGTCAGGCGCCATGATGTGGGACGGCATCGCACTCTTCTCCGGCGCGCCGGTGCGGCGCTCAGCGGACGGCGTGCTGGGTGCCGCGGGCGTGCCGCCGGTGCCCGAGCCGCCCCGGCGGGCCAAGGTCGGCCTGGCGCTCGGGGGCGGCGCCGCCCGGGGCTGGTCCCATATCGGGGCGATCGAGGTGCTGCAGGAGGCCGGCATCGCCATCGACGTGGTGGCGGGCTGCTCGATCGGGGCGGCGGTCGGCGCCTGCCACGCCGCCGGCAAGCTCGGCGAGCTGCGCGAATTCGCCCTGTCGCTGACCAAGCGCCGGGTGATGGGCCTGCTCGATTTCCACATCAGCGGCTCGGGGCTCATCGCGGGCGAGCGCCTGCGACGGCTGCTCGAGCGCGACCTCGGCCGCTCCCGCATCGAGGACCTGCCGCTCACCTTCGCGGCGGTGGCGACCGAGCTGGGCACCGGCCACGAGATCTGGCTCACCCGCGGCGGCCTCGTCGAGGCGGTGCGGGCCTCCTACGCGCTGCCGGGCATCTTCGACCCGGTCAAGATCGCCGGGCGCTGGCTGATGGACGGAGCGCTGGTCAACCCGGTGCCGGTCACGGCGGCCCGGGCGCTCGGCGCCGACGTGGTGCTCTGCGTCAACCTCAACGGCGACATGCGGGTGCGCGGCACCGTTATCCAGTCGCACGGGGCGGAAGGCGCGGATGCCGTGATGGAGGTCGCCGCCGAGGCGGCGGCCGGCCTGCCGGAGGAGCCGCGGCGCTGGCCGCTCATCGGGGCGCGCAAGGCGCGGCCGAAGCCCCGGCCGGAATCCGGCGCGCCGAGCGGCATCGCCAGCGTGATGGTCGACGCGTTCAACATCACGCAGGACCGGATCTCGCGCTCGCGCCTGGCCGGCGACCCGCCGGACGTGATGATCAACCCGAAGCTCGCCCAGATGGGCCTGTTCGAGTTCCACCGCGCCGAGGAATGCATCGAGCTGGGTCGCCAGGCCACCCGGCGGATGCTGCCGGAGATCCACGAGATGATCGCCGCCGCCGTCGCGCCGATGTGAGGAATGCCGCTCAGGCCGTGGCGATGTACTCGCGCAGGGCCTGGTGCTCGGCCTCGACCGACTCGATGCGGTGCTTGACCACGTCGCCGATCGACACGAGGCCGACGAGGCGGTCGTCCTCGACCACCGGGACGTGGCGGAAGCGGCCGTCGGTCATCAGCTCCATCACCTCGTCGATGGCGGTGGAGCGGGTGCAGCACACCACCTTCGCGGTCATGTGCCGGGACACCGGCGCTTCCAGCGCCGCGCCGCCGCCGCGGACCACCGCTCGGATGATGTCGCGCTCCGAGAGCATGCCGAGGACGGTCTGGCCGGCATCGCTCACCACCAGGGCGCCGATGCCCTTCTCGGTCAGGAGCGCGGCCGCCTCCGCCAGGGTGCGATGGGGCTGCACGGTCACGACGGTGCGGCCCTTCTGCGACAGGATGCGCGCAACGGTCATCAGCGTCTCCCTGTAGGGGCCCCGCCGGCCTCGAAGCGGTCCGGGCGGGACTCTCGTTCGGAGGGCGAGTGTGTGACCGTGCGCCGGGCGACGCAAGCACCCTGGAAGTCGAAGCGAAGAATCGTCCACCGGGCGTCAGCGTCGTCCGAGCCGATCGACCAGGGGAAGCAGCAGGAACCCGACGACGAACCCGCCGAGATGCGCGTCCCAGGCCACGGCGGAATCGCTGAGCCCCAGCGGCAGGGCGGCGAGGCCGAACAGCAGGTTGGTGACGAACCAGATGGCGAGGAATACCGCCGCCGAGCGGTTGCGCAGCAGCTCGGGGATCGTCTGGAGCCGCGTCGGCACCGGGCGCTGCCAGGGCAGGGTGGCGGGCCCCGCGGCCTCGACCGGGTGGAACGCGAAGCGCACCGCCGCCGCCATCAGGCCCGACACCCCGGCGGAGGCACCGACCAGGGGTACGGTGCTCAACGGATCGATGAGGACGTGGAGCAGGCCGCCGGCGGCGGTGGAGGCGAGCGCGATGACACCGTAGCGCCAGGCGCCGCAGCGGCGCGCCACCGGCGTGCCGAAGGCGGCGAGCCAGACGCTGTTGAGGAGGACATGGGCCCAGGAGCCGTGCAGGAGCGCGTAAGACACGAAGGTCCAGGGCATCGCGCCCGGATCCGCCACCAGGTAGGCCGCGAAGGCCTTGCGGGTCCCGACCTCGAGCGCGGACCCATCCGCGCCGGCGGCGGCCCGCAGCACGTCGGCGGCCCGGCCGGGATCGAGGGCGAGGGTCCAGCGCGCCGGCACCAGGGCGAGGTCGAGGAAAAGGGTGACGTCCCAGAGGTCGGGGAGGATCTGCCGCACGGCGTGGATCAGCACCAGGATCCCGACCGAAGCGGTGACCACGGCGGGCATGTTGAAGACCGGCACGCGCGGCGGCCGCGGAAGGTCGGGGGTGGCGTCCATGCGGGCACCATTGCGGGCCGCGGGCGCCGGCCGCAAGGCCGGGCGGCGTCGCGGACGGTCCGCGCACCGAAGAAAGAGTGCAACGCCCGGAAAAAAGAAGGGAGAGCGTTGCCGCTCTCCCCGAAAGAGGGCGATCGCGCCCGGCCGGGAGGCCGCGCGCGGAACGCCGTCAGGACCGTGACGGCGCGGGCCACCTGGGCCCTCACCCCTTTGCACGTCGGCCAGCATGGGGCGCGCTCCCCGCCCCGGCCAGCCCGAATTCGCTGTTGCCCGTCACAATCGCGCAGGTGTGGGACGAACGCAACATTTATCAACCGGTAACCTTAATCGAACCTTACGCTCTCACGGCTCGGCCGTTCGGCATACGGTCTGCTGCACCGAATCAGCACAGCCGGTCGCCGTCCCGTTGCGGGACGATGACAGGCCGCTCCCCGGACCGCCCGCCCCAGACCGAGACGCCATGAAGCACCCGACCAGCCGCATGCTCCACGCCTACTGGAACGGCCTGCGCGGCGCCCGCGCCGCGCCGGAGCGGGGCGAGATCGAGCCCGGGGAGATCCGGCACGTCCTTGCCGACAGCCTGATCCTGGAGATCGACGCCCCGCGCGGCCTCGCCAGCGTCCGGCTCGCCGGCACCCGGCTCTGCGCGCTGTTCGGGGCCGAGCTGCGGGGACGCTCCTTCGCGGGCCTGTGGGGCGAGGCCCCGGCCGCCGATCCGTGGCGGCTGATCGAGGTGGTGATCCAGGAGACGGCGGGCGTCGTGGTCGGGCTCGTCGGGGTGACCGAGGCCGGCGAGACCCTCGACCTCGAATTGCTGCTGCTGCCCCTGCGCCACCGCGGCAAGACCCAGGCCCGGGTGATCGGCGCGCTCTCGCCCGCGGTGATCCCGACCTGGCTCGGCTTGCGCCCGATCGTGGCCCTGCGCACCGTGTCGCTGCGGATCCTCACCGCCGCCGAGGCGAACGCCGCCGCCCCTCCCCCGCTCGCCGCGCCCCCGGCCGCCAACGACGAGCCGGGGCTGGAGCGCCGCAAGCGCTTCGTGGTGCATCGCGGCGGGCGGATCTGACGGCGTGTCGGCGGTTCCTTAACCCTTCGGCGGCACGCTGCGCGGGCGGTCGGTTCCGCGCGGGAGAGACGAGCGCCATGGGCCAGGCACCGCGGTCGAGCTTGCGTCCCCTCGCGCTGCGGGCGGCGACTGACCAGCGTCGGCATCGCCGCGTGGCGGTCGCCCTGCTCGGGCGCTACATGCTCTCCGACCGGAAGGAATATCCCTGCCAGACCGTCGACATGTCCCCCGGCGGGGTGCGGCTGACCTGCGCGGTCGGCGGCGAGGTCGGCGAGCGCACGGTGATCTATCTCGAGCACGTCGGGCGGATCGAGGGCACGATCGCGCGCCTCCTGCCGGACGGGTTCGCGGTGGCGATCAGCGCGACGGCGCACAAGCGCGACAAGATCGCCTCGCAGCTCACCTGGCTCGCCAACCGTGCGGTGCTCGGCCTGCCGGAGGACCGCCGCCACGAGCGCCTGGTGCCGCGCCAGACCGTCACCACCTTGCGCCTCGAGACCGGGCGCGAGATCGCCGCGCGCATCGTCGACATCTCGCTGTCGGGCGCGGCCATCGCCTGCGCGGTCGAGCTGCCGCTCGATGCGAGCCTGACCCTCGGCCGCACGCCCGGCCGGGTGGTGCGCCAGTTCAAGGGCGGCTTCGCGGTCGAGTTCCGGCTGCCCCTGTCGCCGGACCGGTTCGACGAGAACCTCGTGCTGTAACGCCGCCGCCGCGCGAGGAGCCGCGCGCCGCGCGAAGGTCCGCCCGTCCCGATCACTTGGCGCCGCCGCGACACTCGCGCGGGGCCGCCATCCGCCACGGCGGGAGCCGGCGGCCGATGCCGGCCGGGAAGGGGGGACGCGCCCTTGCGGACGCGTGCGTCGCGACGGCGAACCCGGCGCGGATCGCCCGAAACGATCGCTCGGCAGAGTTGCACGGCGCAACTCTGCCGAGTTCATCGGTTCTGCAGCATTTTCGCCGCCGAACCGGTGACCGCTTCGGCGAAGGATGCATAGGGCAATCCCGCCCCGTGCGGCGCGCTGGGCCCGCCCGGGGCAGGGCCCGCGCTCAGGCGGCGCGCACCGTGTCGAGGAATTGCCGCACCTCGGTCGAGAGCGACTCGGACTGGCGCGACAGCGCGGAGGACGAGGCCAGGACCTGCGTCGCTGCGGCGCCGGTCTCCTCCGCCGCACCCGCCACGCGCGCGACGTTGGTCGTCACCTCGCCCGCACCCGCGGCGGCCTGGGCGACGTTGCGGACGATCTCCTGCGTCGCCGCGCCCTGCTGCTCCACCGCCGCCGCGATCGAGGCCGTCACGGAGCTGATCTCCCGGATCCGCCCCGAGATGCCGCCGATCGCCTCGACCGCCTGGCTCGTCGCCCCCTGGACCTGCCCGATCTGCCGGCCGATCGCCTCGGTGGCCTTCGCGGTCTGGTCGGCCAGCGCCTTGACCTCGGACGCCACCACCGCGAAGCCCCGCCCGGCCTGCCCGGCCCGCGCCGCCTCGATCGTCGCGTTGAGCGCGAGCAGGTTCGTCTGGGCGGCGATGCCCGAGATCATCCCCGCCACGTCGCCGATCTCGGCGACGGTGGAGGTCAGCTGATGCACGAGCGCGGCGGTCCGGTCCGCCTCGCCGACCGCGGCCCGGGCGAGGTCGGAGGAGCTGGCGACCTGCCGGCCGATCTCCTGCACCGAGGCGCCCAGCTCCTCCGCCGCGACCGCGACCGTGCCGACGTTGGAGGCCGCCTCCTCGGCGGCGGAGGCGACGGAGGTGGATTGCAGGGCGGTCGCGGCTGCGGTGGACGTCATCGTCCGCGCCGTCGCCTGCAGCTCCGCGGCGGAGGACGAGACCATGCCGACGATGCCGCCGACGGCCCGCTCGAACGCCTCGGCCATCTGGTGCATGGTCGCCCGGCGCTGCTCCTCGGCCGAGGCGCGGGCGAGCGCCGTCTCCTCCTCGAGCGCCTTCGCGCGGAGCAGGCTCGCCTTGAAGACCTCCACGGCCCCGGCCATCGCGCCGAGCTCGTCCCTGCGCCGCGACCCGGGAATGGCGGTGTCGAGCCGGCCTTCGGCGAGGCGGTGCATGGCGTTCGCCAGGCCGAGGATGCCCCGCACCACGCGGAACTGGACGGTCGCGATGGCGGCCGCCGTGAGGAGGACCGCCACGAGGATGACGGCGATCGCCGAGAGATAGTCGGCCTGGGCGGCGGCCGCGTCGGTCCTGGCCTTGGCGACCGCGGCGTCGACGGCGGCGAGGGCGACGTCGACGATGGATCTCTGACCGGCCACGACGCCCGCATCCCACTCCGCCACCGCCACCGGCACCTTGCGTCCTTCGGCGACGGCGGTGGTCGCCACCTGCCGCATCGCTCCGAACGTCCCTCCGAAATAGAGGCCGTTGGCCCGGGCGTAGGCCTCCTTGACCGAGGCGTCGAAGCCGCCGACCGCGATCATGCGGCCGACGAGATCCCAGGCCGTCTTGCTCTGCGCGAGAGCGGCGTTGAGCTGCGCCCAGTCCGATGCCGTGGCCGCCCGGTCGGCGGCCAGGAGCTGGTTGATGCCCAGCATGGCGCGCCCGTCCGAGGTCCGCACGATCCAGGTCGTCGCCCGGGCGTCGATGAGGCTGCCGAAGCTGGGATCGAGCCGCAGGATCACCGTCTCGGTCGCGTCCGAGAGCGCCTCGAGCGCCGCGAGGAGGCGGGCGCCGAACTCGTCCAGGCGCTTGCGCAGCGTGCCGTCCCGTGCGGCGGCATCCTGGTCGAACGCCTTGTCCACCGCCGGGCGCAGGTCCTGCCATTCGGCGACGAGGGCCGCGATCTCGTCGCGCTTGGCCCGCAAGGCCGGGTCGGCGGCACGGCTCAGGCTGTCGAGCGCGATGCCGATCGCCTGGTTGAAGGCCGCGCGGGCATCCAGCGACAGCCGGCGGTGATCGCGGTTGGCACCGGGCTCCTTCAGGAGAGCCGTGAGGGCATAGCCCCGCTCGACGCGCATCTGGGCCAGGCTCGCGAACAGGTTGCGGTCGGCGAGCATGTAGGCCGTCACCTGGTCGGCGACGTCGCTGCGGACTTTATTCCTGATGAGGTCCCGCCCGGCCAGGACGATGGCCGAGAGGCCGATCAGCGAAACCAGGGACATAATCAGGAATCGAATAGAGAGCCCGCGCATGTGTCCTGCTTCCCGGCAAAAAGCGCTCGCGCGCAGGACATAGGATCGAGGTTAATTTGCCGTTCATGCGGCCTTGCGGCGTCTTGCTGTCATTCCTCGGCGCCAGCGACGACTGGCCGGCCCGCCCCGAACGGCCCGCCCCTACCGGCTGCCCTCGCGGATCGAGCCCGGATCGGCCAGCGCGTGGAGCAGGCCCGCCGCCGCGTGGGCGAAGCGCAGGGTCACGGCCTTGCGGCGGGCCCCCGCCAGGGGATGCTCGGGCGGCGCACGCAGGATCGCGGCCCCGAAGGCGTCGGCGACGATGAGGCCCGTATCCTCGGGCAGGATCTCCACCGGCAGGTCCTCCGGCACCGCGAAGTAGAACCGGTCGCAGAAGTCGCGGTAATCGGGCCATTTCCGGTCGGCGCGGAAATCCGCGACGCTCGACTTGATCTCGATGATCGTCAGCTTGCCGCAGGCGCCGAGGGCGATCAGGTCGGCACGCCGGCCGTTGGCGAGGGTGAATTCGGGGATTGTGACGTGCCCGAGCTCGGCGAAGAGCCGCCGCACCCCGCGCTGCACACAGAGCGCGGTCGGCGATTGGCGGCGGTCGACGGGGAGCGAGAGGGCGAGGGCGGCGGACAAGGCTGTGGATGGGGCTTGCGCGAGAGGTTGCAGGCGGACCGAATCGGGAACGCCATCGGACCAGCTTCGCTCGGCGTTGTCACCTGCAGGCCGTGTCGCAGGCGGCGCCCCCCTTGCGCGGCCGCCCCAGGGCCGAGCCAGCCGATCGGGGTGCTGGGCAGCGGCCTCTCCCTCTGGTGGGCGCGCCAGCGCCGCCCGGCGCCGGCCCTGCGGGCGCGGGCGGCATGAGGCGGCAGGCTGCTCCCCGCCGCGCCGCGGCGGGGTGGCGCGCCGTGTTCGGCGTGCCGCTGATCGTGGGCGCGGCGACCCTCGCCGGGCTCCTGGCGGCGCTCCTGCACGAGGGCGCCGGCTGGGTCGCGGCCTGGTTCGGCCTGGGCCTGCCGCTCGCCCTCACCGTCTGGCACGTCGTGCGGGCCTATGCGCCGCGAAACCGTGCCACGCGACCGAGGTAGCGGTTGATCTCGCGCGTCCGCTCGCCGATGGTCGGCCCCGCACCCGGCCGCGCGAGACGGCCGGGCGGCGGGAGGGAGCAGGCAGCATGGTCGGGCAGCGCGCCGCCGAGGGGCGCAAGGGGGGTCGGGCCGGGATGCGGGTGGTCGGCGGAACGGCGCTCGCCCACGACGCCGCGGCGGTGCGGCTGCAGGGCATCGGCATCGCCTTCACCCTCAAGGGCGGGAAACGCTATGTCGCCGTCGAAGGCATCGATCTCGGGGTGATGCCGGGCGAGTTCGTGGCGGTGGTCGGACCGACGGGCTCGGGCAAGTCGACCCTGCTCAACGCCGCCGCCGGCCTGCTCAAGCCCGTCTCGGGCAGCGTCACGGTCTTCTCCTCCGCGCTGTCGGGCCTCAACGCCCGGGCCGGCTACCTCTTCCAGGCCGACGCCCTGATGCCGTGGAAGACCGCCCTCGACAACGTCGCGGTCGCGCTCGAGCCCCAGGGCGTGCCGCGATCGGAGGCGCTCGCGCGGGCGCGCGACTGGCTCGGCCGGGTCGGCCTCTCGGCCTTCGTCGAGCGCTATCCGCACATGCTCTCGGGCGGCCAGCGCAAGCGCGTGGCGCTGGCCCAGATGCTGATCCGCGACCCCGAGATCCTCCTGATGGACGAGCCGTTCGGGCCGCTCGACGCGCAGACCCGGCAGATCATGGGCAACCTCCTCCTCGAATTGTGGGCGGCCAACCGCAAGGCGGTGATGTTCGTCACCCACGATCTCGAGGAGGCGATCGCGCTCGCCGACCGGGTGGTGGTGCTCTCCGCCGGCCCCGCCGCCCGGATCGTCGGCGATTTTCCGGTTCCGCTGGCCCGCCCGCGCGACATCAGCGAGATCCGCCTCGAGCCGCAATTCCACGCCCTCTACAAGGAGATCTGGTCGTGCCTGCGGGTCGAGGTCTCGCGCGCCTATGCGGGCGGCCCGGCCTGATGCCCCTCGGAGACATGACCCCGTGAACCGCCTCGGCCTCCTCGCCCTGCAGATCCTCGTCGGCCTCGCCGGCTTCGCGATCTGGCACGTGCTGACCGTCTATCCCGTTCTCGGGGCGCCCAAGCAGATCCAGTTCTTCTTCTCGACCCCGGTCGAGGTGCTCAAGCGGACCTGGGCCGAGATGGCGAACCCCGAGATCTGGGGCCATCTCTGGATCACCCTGCAGGAGACGGTGCTGGCCTTCGTCTTCGGCGCCGCCGGGGGCATCGCCTTCGGGTTCCTGTTCGCCCGCAACGCGCTGCTCGCGGCGGTGTTCGACCCCTACATCAAGGCGGCGAACGCCCTGCCCCGGGTGGTCCTGGCGCCGATCTTCGCGCTGTGGTTCGGGCTCGGCATCTGGTCGAAGGTGGCGCTCGGCTTCACGCTGGTGTTCTTCATCGTGTTCTTCAACGTCTACCAGGGCGTGCGCGAGGTGAGCCCGGTGGTGCTGAACAACGCCCGGATGCTCGGGATGAGCGAGCGCGGGCTTCTCCGCCATGTCTACTGGCCCTCGGCGCTGACCTGGATGTTCTCCTCGCTCCACACGGCGGTCGGATTCGCCCTGGTCGGCGCCGTGGTGGGCGAGTATCTCGGCTCCTCGGCCGGCCTCGGCTACAAGATCCACGAGGCCGAGAGCGTGTTCGACGTCACCGGCGTCTTCGCCGGGATGCTGATCCTGACCGTGTTCGTGATCGTGATCGACACGGTCGTCACCCTGATCGAGAACCGCCTCCTGGTGTGGCGCCCGCAAGCCGGCGGCCAGGGCTGAGACTTCGTTCGTCTGCTCGCGCGGGCCGACTCGCGACAGGCTTCCTCCCACCCGGACCTCAGGATGAAGTCGGGGATGGGATAGGTTCGACAGCTCGGCCTGACCGGCCCACGGAAACAACGGGAGGACCATTTCCATGCAACGCCGCAGCTTCCTCGCCGGCGCCGCCGCCCTGGCCCTCGCGCCGGCCGTGCCGGCCCGAGCCGAGACCGTCAAGGTCCGCATCGGCGTCGGCGGCAAGCCCCTGCTCTACTACCTGCCGCTGACGATCGCCGAGCGGAAGGGCTTCTTCAAGGAGGAGGGCATCGAGGCCGACATCAACGATTTCGGCGGCGGCGCGCGCTCGCTCCAGGCGCTGATCGGCGGCTCGGTCGACGTGGTGACGGGCGCCTACGAGCACACGATCCGAATGCAGGCCAAGGGCCAGGACGTGCGGGCGGTCTGCGAACTCGGCCGCTTCCCCGCCATCGTGATCGGGGTGCGCAAGGATCTCGCCGGCACGGTGAGGACGGCCGCCGACTTCAAGGGCCGCAAGATCGGCGTGACCGCGCCGGGCTCCTCGACGGCGCTGACCGCGCAATACGCGATGATCAAGGCCGGGCTGAAGGCCACGGACGCGCCCCTGATCGGCATCGGCGGCGGCGCTGGCGCGATCGCCGCGATGAAGAAGGGCGAGATCGACGTCATCGCCCATCTCGACCCGGTGATCGCCAAGCTCGAGGCGGACGGCGACATCGCGGTTCTGGTCGATACCCGCACGGAGGCCGGCACGCGGGCCCTGTTCGGCGGCCCGAACCCGGCGGGGGTGGTCTACACCAAGCAGGACTGGATCGAGCGCCACGCCGCAGCGACCCAGAAGGTCGTCAACGCCTTCGCCAAGTCGCTGAAGTGGATCGTCGCGGCGACGCCCGAGGAGATCGCCGACACGGTGCCGCCGGCCTACCATTTCGGCGACAAGCCGCTCTACCTGCAGGCGGTGAAGAACTCGCTCGAGAGCTATTCCCGCACCGGCATCCCGACGCAGGAGGGCATGGCGAGCGTGCTGGAGCTGGTCCGCACCCTCGATCCGGAGCTGCAGGGCGCCAAGATCGACCTCGCGACGACCGTCGAGGACCGCTTCGTCAGGAAGGCGATGGGCTGAGGACCCAGCCTCACGCGACCCGGGCCGCGAGCACCGGCGGCTCGGCCGCCAGCGCGCAGCGGCCCTTGCCGGCGGCCTTGGCGCGGTAGAGCGCCGCGTCGGCCTCGGCCAGGAGCGCGTCCGGGCTCATCCCCGGGAGCGCCCAGGCGAGGCCGATGCTGAGCCCGACGCCGATCCCGTTGCCGTCCTGCCCCGCCGGCCCGACATCGTAGGGCGCCTTCACGGCCTCGATCAGGCGCGCCGCCACCAGGCCGGCCTCCCGCCTCCGGGCGCCGGCGGCCAGGATCACGAACTCGTCGCCGCCGAGGCGGGCCGCCTGCCACTCCGCGGGGATCGTGGCGGCGATCTGGCCGGCGACCTGCACCAGCAGGGCGTCGCCGGCGGCGTGGCCGAGGCAATCGTTGACGGCCTTGAAGCCGTCGAGGTCGAGATAGAGGAGGGCGAGATCGCCCCCGCGCTGCAGCCTCGCGGCGAGGTCCTCCATCAGCCCGGTGCGATTGCGCAGGCCGGTCAAGGGGTCGTGGGTGGCGCGCCGCTGGTCCTCCTGCCTGGCGAGCAGGACCTCGACGTAGGTGCGGTTGAGACGCACGGTCGTGGCGCTCATCGCCACCCCGAACAGCAGGCCCTGCACGGTCCCGATCAGGAACCAGGCATCGCCGTAATGGAACGGCAGCATCAGCTTCAGCGGGAGGTCGCACAGCACGATCATCGCGACGGCGAGACGCGGTGCCGCGTAGTTGCGGGTGACGATCCCGCTCAGGATTCCCATCATCGTGAGCGGTGCCAGGACCTGCAGCACGGGATCGCCGCTGGCGAAGCACAGCACCGTCGCGGCGCCGATCAGACCGGCCCAGGCGAGGCTGCTGGCGAGCAGCACGTCCGTCGCCGCCGGCCGTCCTTCCGCGACCGCGCGGCCGCTCCGCCGGAGAAGGACGAGGCGGAAGGCGAGCAGGCAAAGATCCGTCGCGAGCAGGCACAGGAAGGCCGGCTCCGGATGCCGGATCACCGCCACGAGCTCGATGATCAGCATCGCGACCGCGCCCAGCACCAGCGAGGCGACGGAGGACAGGAGCGTCGCGAGCAGGCGGACCCGCAGCTCGGCCGGCAGGTCGAGCCCCGGATCCGCCAGCCAGCGCAGGGGCGCCGCGCGCGGCAGCCGGTAACTCGGTGTCGGTTCGGTCATGAGGGCGTCCGCGAGCGCCCCTCGAGGCACTACGAGGTGAATCTGCCGATGCGGCTAAACATCTGGTTGTATCGACGGGTCGGTCGTGCCGACGACGGCACTGCACGGGATGATACGGCCGGAGCGGCACGCTTTCGAGTGCGTGTCTTGCCGCAGGGTCACGTGCGCCGCAGCCAGTCGATCAGCCCGGCGCCCGGCGCGAGCCAGACGAAGGCCCAGACGAAGGCCGAGGACAGGTTGGCGAGCTGGAAGGGCAGCCGCGGCAGCAGCGCCACGCCGGCGACCAGCGGCACCACCGCCCGGGCCGGGCCGATGAAGCGGCCGGCGAAGATCGCCCACGCGCCCCAGCGCTGGCAGAAGGTCTCGCCCTTGGCGACCATGTCGGGGTAGCGGTTGAGCGGCCACATCCGCTTGGCGCCGTCCTTGTAGTAGCGGCCGATCTCGTAGGAGACCCAGTCGCCCAGGATCGCCCCGATCGCCGCCCCGACCATCACCGGAAGGAACGGGATCACCCCCGACCCGATCAGCGCCCCGATCCCGATCAGGATCACGGTCGCCGGCACCAGGAGCGAGAGCACGGCGAGGGATTCGCAGAAGGCGATGATCCCGGTGATCACCGGCGCCCAGGCCTGATGGTCGCGCACGACGTCGAGGACCGTGGTGCGCAGAGTCTCGAAGTCCATGGAGCCTTGACCGTGGGTGAGCGGAGTGGCGGGACAAGTCGGGGAGCCGGGCGGGCGTTCCGCGTTCCTTCCGTCTTACCCGGCACATGTGAGCGGCGCGTGAACTCACGCCTAGGCCAGGCCCCTCTCGACGATGCGGCTCGCCCGCAGCACGGTCATCTCGCCGAAGGGCGGCCCGACGATCTGCAGCCCGACCGGCAGGCCGGCCGCCGTCCCGCACGGCACCGACGCCGCGGGCTGGCGGCTGAGGTTGAACGGCCAGGTCAGCGGGGTCCAGTCGTACCAGCGCGGGAAGCGGCCGGGATCCGGGGTGTTGAGGCCGGCCGCGAAGGCCGGCATCGGCAGGGTCGGCGTCACCAGGAGGTCGTGCGCCTGATGGAAGCGCTGCATCGCCTGGCAATGGGCCCGGGCGGCGTCCTGGGCGGCCTGCAGGTGCGCGGCGGTGAGGTCGCGGGCCGAGACGACGAGGTCGAGGAGGTCGGGCTCGAGGCGCTGCAGCTCCGCCCCCGACAGGTGCCGCAGGCTGCCGGCGAAGCCCGCCCGCCAGATCACGTCCATCGCCTCGCGCAAGGGGGAGAGGTCGAGGGCGACCTCCTCGATCCGGGCGCCGGCCTGCGCCAGGACGGCGACGCCGCGCGCGAAGGCCGCCGCCACCGCGGACTCGACGATCGGGAAGCCGAGGTCCCGCGACACGGCGATGCGGAGATCCGCGACGCCCCCCTCGATCCCGGCGAGGTAGTCGGTATCGGGGTGGGGCACCGCGAAGGCGTCGCGCCAGTCGCCCTGGGCCAGCAGGCGCAGCATCAGGGCGCCGTCGCGCACGTCCCGCGACAGGCCACCGAACACGGTGAGCCAGCCGAGCGAGGTCGGGGCGTAGGGCACGAGGCCGAAGGTGGGTTTCAGCCCGAACACGCCCGTGAAGGACGCCGGGATGCGGATCGAGCCCCCGCCGTCGCCGCCGGTGGCGAGCGGCACCACGCCCGCGGCGACGAGCGCCGCCGCGCCGCCGCTCGACCCGCCGGGCGTGCGCGACGGGTCGTGGGGGTTGCGGGTGATGCCGGTGAGCGGCCCGTGGGTGATGCCCTTCCAGCCGTATTCCGGCGTCGCGGTCTTGCAGAAGAACACCGCCCCGGCCTCGCGCAGGCGCGCCACGCCCGGCGAATCCTCGGCGGCCGGCACGTCCGGGGTCGGGACGGCGCCGTAGCGGGTGGGCCAGCCGGCGACGTGGTTGGTGTCCTTCACCGCCACCGGCACGCCGTCGAGGGGGCTCAAGGGCCGGCCCTCGCGCCAGCGCCGGGCCGAGGCCTCGGCCATCCGCCGCCCGGTCGCGGCATCGACCAGGATCGCGGCGTTGAGCGCCGGGTTCACGGCGGCGAGCCGCTCCAGCGCCTCGTCGAGCACCGCGACCGGCGAGAGGCGGCCCTCGGCGAAGCCCCGCGCCAGGTCGAGGGCGGTGGGCGCGCTTCGGGCGACGAGGTCCGCGCCAGGTCCCGGCGTCGTGTCCATTCTCCCCTCCCCGATCGTGGCGGTCCTGTCAGGGTTAGAGCAGGTTTCGTGCCCGTCGGCCTCACGTCGCGCGCCGGGGTGGTTGCCAGGAGCCGCCGGGGCAGGGATCGTGCGGGCCGCGAAGCCCCGCGCGAGGTCTGAGTGCCGCGATGAACGTCCTGTCGATCCAGTCCCACGTCGCCTACGGCCATGTCGGCAACGCCTCGGCGGTCTTCCCGATGCAGCGCCTCGGGGTCGAGGTCTGGGCGGTGCACACGGTGCAGTTCTCCAACCACACCGGCTACGGCGCCTGGCGCGGGCGGGTGTTCGACGGGCCGGCGATCGAGGACCTGGTCGAGGGCATCGCCGAGCGCGGCGTGCTGCTCACCTGCGACGGGGTGCTGTCCGGCTACATGGGCTCGGCCGATATCGGCACCGCGATCCTGCGGGCGGTGGAGCGGGTGCGCGCCGCCAACCCGGCGGCGCTCTATTGCTGCGACCCCGTCATCGGCGATGTCGGCCGGGGGGTGTTCGTGCGCCCCGGCATCCCGGAATTCCTGCGCGAGCACGCGGTGCCGGCGGCCGACCTCATCACCCCGAACCAGTTCGAGCTCGACTACCTGAGCGGGATCGAGAGCCGGACGCTGGCCGACGCCAAGGCCGCCGTGGCCGCCGTGCAGGCGAGCGGGCCCAAGGTCGTGCTGGTGACCTCGCTCCACACCGAGGAGACGCCTGGCGACAGCATCGACATGCTGGCCGGCGAGGGCGGGCGGTTCTGGCGCCTGCGCACCCCGAGGCTGTCCCTCGGCGTCAACGGCGCGGGCGACGCCACCGCGGCCCTGTTCCTGGTGCATTACGCGCGCAGCCGCTCGGCCGGCGAGGCCCTTGGGGCCGCCGGCGCCTCGATCTTCGGCCTTCTGCGCCGCACCGCGGAAGCCGGCTCCCGCGAGATCCTGACGGTCGCGGCGCAGGACGAGTTCGTGGCGCCGAGCCGCACCTTCCCGGTCGAGGCGGTGTGACGCCGGGCCGGGTCCCCGACGCGGCCTTCAGGCCTCCAGCGCCAGCAGCGCGAAGCTCGCGAGCCAGTGCTCGCCCATGTAGTCGTCGGCGAGGTGCGGCAGGGCCGCCGCGAGATGCGCCTCGGCCGCCTCCCGCAGCACCGGCACGCGGGCGTCGTCCGCAGGCAGCGCGCCGGCGAGCGCCCGCCAGCACCAGGCGCGGCTGAGGTTGAGCCCGTCGAGATGCGCGATCTTGCCGTCGCTGCGGTCGGTGACGAGGGCCGGGCGAAACAGCGTCGCCGGCTCGCCCGCGGCGAGGCGCGGCAGGAAGCGGTCGAACCACGGCCGGAAGGCCTCCGCCGGCATCAGGCGGCGCAGGCACTCGGCCTCGATGAGGGCCGAGGACAGGAAGTCGTCGCCGCTCGGCTCGCCCCAGGCGGGGCAATCGGCATCCGCGCCGTACCAGCGCTCCGCGGTCGCCCGCAGCAGGTCCATCAGGGCGGCATCCCGGGTGCCCTCGGCGTAATCCGCCGCCATGCGCAGGCCGAAGGCGGTGTTGAAATGCGTGCCCACCCGGACCGGATAGGGCGAGAGCGGCAGGAACGCGCGGAAGCGCTCGGCGATGATCTCGGCCATCGGGGCGAGCGCCCGCGACCAGCGGGGATCGGGCAGGCGCGACAGCTCGTCGGCGAGCTTGAGCGCCCAGGCCCAGCCATAGGGCCGCTTGAAGCCCCGCGCCGTCGGCGCCGCCAGGTAGGCGCACTCGCCCGCAACCTTCCCGGGTGTCAGCTGCCGGTCGAACAGCGCCCGGATCGCGCCGGCCTGCGGCCCGTCGGGGAAGCGCCGCAGCACGCGGGCGAGCAGCCAGTAGCCGTGGACGCAGGAATGCCAGTCGAAGCTGCCGTAGAACACCGGGTGGAGCGCCGACGGGGTGCGGGCATCCTCGGGACCCGCCAGGGTGTGGTCGGGCTTGTTCGGGTATTCCCGGGTGACGTGGCCGAGGGTCAGGGCGGCGAAGCGGGCGGCGGTCTCGGGCGTCAGGGTTTGGGGCATCGGAGCTTTCCGTCGAAACGCATTCGGCTTCGTTCGCTCCTCGCGGAGCACCGTCCGGGCCGCAGCCGGCATTCGCCTGAGCCGGACCGAGGCATGACGCGAACTGGCCGAGCCTCCTCTGAGGGAGAGACGCGCCTCGTTATGGCATTTTCGCGAAAATGCCATAACGGCCGACCGAGGGCTGGCATCCGCCCCCCAGGTCTTGCGCCGCCCACCCGATCCGTGCTGCCTCGCCGCGAGCCACCGAGAAGGACCACGCGATGCCCGCACGCCGCTACGCGACCCTGGACGTGTTCACCGAGCGGCCGCTCGCCGGCAACCCGCTGGCGGTGGTCCTCGACGCCGAGGGGCTGGACGAGGCCGCGATGCAGGCCATCGCCCGGGAGTTCAACCTCTCGGAGACGGTGTTCGTGCTGCCGCCGCAGGAGAGCCGCCACCGGGCGCGGCTGCGGATCTTCACGCCGACCCAGGAGCTGGCCTTCGCGGGCCACCCGACCGTCGGCACCGCCGTGCTGCTCGCCCTCGGCGACCGGCGGGCGGAGGTCGCCGACGCGGTGGCGTTCGGGCTCGAGGAACAGGTCGGGGTGGTGCCCTGCCTGGTCGAGACCGGCGAGGGGCGCGGGCGCGCCCGTTTCCGCCTCCCCCGGCTGCCGGAGGGCTGGGGCGGGGCCGAGGAGCCGGACGCGACCGGGATCGCAGCCGCCCTCGCCCTCCAGCCCTCCGAGATCGGCTTCGCCCGCCACCGGCCGAGCCGCTACAGCGCCGGCACGCCGTTCCACCTCGTGCCGGTCCAGACCCTCGACGCCCTCGGGCGGGCGCGGGGCAGCGCGGATTCGCTCGGCCCGGCCTTCGGGCCGGGCGCCAAGGTCTTTCTCTACACCGGCGAGACCGGGGATGCCGGCCACAGCTTCCGGGCCCGGATGTTCGCCCCCGGCGCCGGCATCGCCGAGGACCCGGCGACCGGCGGCGCGGTCGCGGCCTTCGCGGGCGCCCTGATGCAGTACGAGCCGCTCGGCGGCGGCACCCACGACCTCGTCATCGCGCAGGGGTTCGAGATGGGCCGGCCGAGCGAGATCGCGCTCCAGCTCGTGATCGAGGACGGGGCCCTGCGCGCGGCCGAGATCGGCGGCAGCGCCGTGGTGGTGTCCCGGGGCGAGCTGCACCTCGGATGAGCGTCACCATCACGCCGGCCCGGCGCGTCGACGCCAGGATGGTCGCGCACGACTGGGCCTGGGCCCGCGAGAACCGGGAGGCCATCTCGGCCCACTGGCAGGCACGCCGGGCCGTGCGCCCGGCGATGTTCAACGGCACGGTGCTGATGCTGCGCCGCTGGAGCCTCGAGGACGGCGTGCTGGCTGCCGAGCTGTTCGAGGCCGAGTACGCGGCGCTGACGGCCCTCAAGGACTGGGGCTTCCCGGACGCGAGCGTCGTCAACGTCTTCGCGGCGGTGGTGCCGCGCACCGCCGACGGCGCCTACATCCTCGGCGAGATGGGTCCGCACACCGCCTCCGCCGGGCGGGTCTACTTCCCTTGCGGCACGCCGGACCCCACCGACATCGCCCCCGACGGCACCGTCGACCTCGCCGCGAGCGCGCTGCGCGAGTTGAAAGAGGAGACCGGCCTCGTCGCGCCGGCGGGGCCGGATCCCGGCTGGGTCATCGTGCGCGACGGCGGCCTGATGGCCCTGCTGCGCCCGGTGCAGCTTCGCGAGGACGAAGCGACGGTGCGGGCGGGCATCGTCGCCCACCTCGCCGCCGAGGCCGAGCCGGAGCTCTCCGGCATCGTCGGCGTGCGCGGGGCCGCGGATCTCGACGCGGTGCGGGTCCCGGGCTTCGTCCGGGGCTACCTGCGGGCCGTGCTGGGCGGCTGAGCGGGATGGCGTGAGGCTGGTTCGCCGCCCGACGGGAGCGAACCGGCCTTCACCGCATGCGGCCTACGGGTAGCCGTAGCGGGCCTTCGCGGCGGCGAGGAGCTGCAGCGCCTCGCCGTCCCGGCCGGCCGCGCAGGCGGCGGAGGCGTTGGCGAGGTCGGCCGAGAAGCGCTTGCCGACCGGGGCGTTGAGGTTGCCGGTGGCGACGTCGCTGTCGACGATGGCCTGGGTGCGGGCGATGGCCGGGCCGCAACCCGTCCCGCCGGGAAGCGCGGGGGCCGGCAGGGCCGCGACCGGGCCGGGCAGTGCTGCGGGCGGGGCGCTCGACCTCGACTGGCAGGCGCCGAGGGCGAGGAGGGCCGCGAGGGCGAGTCCGGGCTTCAGCTGCGACACGGGAAGGCTCCATCTCCAGGGCATGGACCGACGACGGGACACCTCTTCGTCGCGGACGATGCGGCGCGATCGGACACACGAGGGCAGCGCGCAGTCGCAGGCTGCTCCCGACGAGCACGTAAGGTCGAGCTTGTGGCAAGCGCGAACCGGGCGGTCAATCGCGGGCGGTAACCGCGCGGACACGATGCCGTGTCGGGTTGCCGCTCGGGTACGAGGGGCGGCGTCGGACGAGGCAGGGGCTGCTGGCACCGGTCAGCCGGGACGATCGGGCAGTCGCTCCTATGGCAAGGGTTTGATGGGCGGATAGTGCCGATTTTCCGGCTTCATATACAAAGAATACCCTTCCGCTCGCGCGTCCGTCTCTGTGATGGAGATGAAGCCGTCGGTCCAGCCGTCTTGATCGAGCGTGTATGGATAGATTTGGAAGCCCGCCGGGTAATCCCGAAATCCAAGCTTGTTGGAGAGACGGTCGATCGCTGCGCGCGCAGCGGCCTCTGAAGAATAAATACCGATGTGAAGTTCCGTATCTTCACGATCTTCGTATTCGCGCTCAAACCAGAGATTGAATACAACATTGCCCATTTTTGTCTCTCGGATGATTGCTTTTGTAGCTTATCATCCTGAACGCTGTATGATAGATCGATAAAAGTGGGAAGATACCAGCTGGCATCGTCCGGATCATGAGGAATCGGCGGACCGCCCCCGGCCGGCCATCTGGGACAGCACGCCACCCCCGATGACGAGACCCGCGCCGACGAGGCCCACGGGCGTCGGGAGGACCTGGACGAGGAGCGCGTCGAGGGCCATGGCCCAGATGAGGCCGGAGAACTGCCAGGGTGCCAGCCGCGACGCCTCCCCCCGGCGCAACGCCGCCGCGATGCTCGCCAGGGCGGCCGTCTGGACGAGCGTCACCAGCAGGACGAGCCCCGCGACCCTGGCATCGACGGGCCGCCACTCCGCCGCCACGGGCCCGGCCAGCAGGAGGACGCCGACGAGCGCGACCTGCAGCACCGTGTCGAGGGTCGTGGCCGCATCGCGCAGGCGGCGGATCAGCACCTGGTAGACCGCGTAGGTGAGCGCGCCCCCGAAGGCGGCCGCGATGCCGGGCAGGCTCGCCTCGCCGCCCGGCCGTACGATCAGCAGCATGCCGGCAAAACCCAGAAGGGTGCCGAGCCAGCGGCCGGGCGGGACGCGCTCGCGCAGGAGCAGCCCGCCGAGCAGCGTCAGCAGCAACGGTGCGGTGAAGCCGAGGGCCGAGGCGGCGGTGACCGGCATCAGCGCGTAGGCCATCACCGCGAGGGCGTTCGACACGACGAGCGCGGCCGCGGCGGCGCGCTGCTCCCAGGCCCTCTCGGGCCGCAGGAGGCGGCGTCCCGTCACGGGGCCTCCCGGCCACGACGCGGCGCAGAGGCCGCCGGCGAGGATGACGGCGCAGCGCAGGAAGGTGACCTGCAACGGACCGAGGCCGTCCTGCGTGACCAGGCGCTTCGAGAGCGCATAGCCCAGGACGTAGAGCAGCCCGGCCAGGATCGTCAGGCCGATGGCGGCCAGGGTCGAGGCATCTTGAGGCCGGGCCGCCGTCCTGATCATCGCCATCGTCCCGCCCTGCCGTCACGAGGGCGGCCGCGTGCCTCGCCTCATCAGGGACATCATAGGCCGAGCTGAGCCGTTATCGAGGCGGAGCGCGGCGGCATCGTCCGCCGGCAGCCAATCCGCTTGACGGCGAAGGTGGGTGACGACAGTGTCGCGGGCCATGATCAGGAACCGGACCCTGTATGACCGCCGCCGACGCCGCTGCTTCCAAGCGGCGGCTTTTCCGGCTGCGCGTCGATCGGCGTCCATCCGCGCAGTGGCGGCCTCATCGTAGGCCCCACCCACCGCCGGAGCGGCCCCGGCCCGCGTTCCCGAAAGAACCTCCGCAGCCCCCGGCTTCGGGGGTTTTCTTTTGCTCCCCTCCCAGAAGGACACCACCATGAGCCTCCGCGTCGGCATCGTCGGAATCAGCGGGTTTGGCGGCGGCGAGGCGCTGCGCCTGATCGCGGGCCACCCGTCCTTCGAACTCGTTTACGCCGCGGGCGAGGGCAGCGCCGGCAGCCGCCTGGTCGACCGCTTCCCCGGTGTTCCGGCGAGGCTGGCCGACCTGGTCATCGAGAAGTGGGACCCCGCGACTCTGCCGGGGCTCGACGTGCTGTTCGCGTCGCTGCCCACGGGGGCCTCGGCCGAGGGGCTGGCGCGCGTGCCGAAGGACGTGAAGATCGTCGATATCGGCGGCGACCATCGCTACGTCGAGGGCTGGGCCTACGGCCTGGCCGATGTCTGGCCGGCCCGGATCGCGGGCCGGACCCGGGTCGCCAATCCCGGCTGCTTTCCCGCAGCGACGCTGACCGCGCTGGCGCCGCTGCTCGCCGAGGGGCTGATCGAGCCCGGCAACATCGTGATCGACGCCAAGACCGGCATCTCCGGCGCCGGCCGGGGCGGCGGCGACAGCCGGTTCGGCTACGCCGAGAGCAACGAGAACCTGGTGCCCTACGGCCTGCTCAGGCACGTCCACATGCCCGAGATGGCCGCGACGATCGAGCGCTTGAGCGGCGGCAGCGCGGCCGGGCTGGTGTTCACGCCGCACCTCGTGCCGATGACCCGCGGCCTCCTCGCCACGATCTATGGCCGCGGCCGCGCCACGACGGCCCAGTGCCTGGAGGCGGCCCGGCGCTTCTATGCCGGGCGCGCCTTCGTCCGCGTGACCGAGACGCCGCCCCAGACCAAATGGGCCACCGGCTCGAACCTCGCCTTCGTCAGCTACGCGGCCGATCCGGAGCGCAACCTGGTGATCGCGATGGGCGTCGTCGACAATCTCGGCAAGGGCGCGGCGGGCCAGGCGGTGCAGAACGCGAACCTGATCTGCGGATTGCCGGAGACCGCGGGGCTGGAGGGCGCCCCTGTCTGGCCGTGATCGCGCCGGAGGGCGGGTGCGGTCTGCACCCGCCCCGCCGAAAGAGACCCCGACCGTCGGCGCGGGATCAGGCGACGAACCGGCATTGCGAGGCCGGCGTGCGCGTGTCCATGTTGCGGCCGCGGTTGATGTGGTCGTCCGCATCCGCCGCGCAGCCGAGCATGCGGGCGAAGAGGAAGATCGTGAAGGCCGCCGTCTCGAGCGCGCCGCCCGACAGGCTGCCGTCGCGATAGGGCCGCCACAGCATCTTCAGGAGCAGGGCCGCGATCACCGCGTCGATGTTCACGCAGTAGACGGTGCGCGACACGCCCGCCTCGAACAGGGACTGGACCAGGGTGCGGTAGTAGGCGTGGAAGGCGTTGTAGTCCCCCCGCGCCGCCAGGAGGTCGTGGATCCAGAGTTCGCGCGGGTCGTGGTTCACCGCCTTGTCCTTGAAGACCGGGTGGTTGACGCCCGGGATCTTCTGGATGTCGAGGCTGCCCAGCGTCTTGCGGTCCGACTTGTAGCGGGCGTAGTCCGCCACCGTCCGGTCGGCGAGGGCCTTGAGGTCGATCCCGTGGTCCGGGTCGGCCGGGTCGGCGAGGTTCGCGTCGCGGAACTGCTCGATCAGGAAGGCGATGCCCTCGTAGCCGTTGCCCCCGTGGGTGTAGCCGGCATGGGTCAGGAACCCGATCATCGCCTTGTTGAGGTGCACCCGCTCCGGGCTCTCCGGCCCGTCGGCCGAGACCGCCCCCTTGCACCCCTGCGCCGAGATCGTGCCCGGGCCGTTCGACAACAGGAGCCCGATCAGGGTCTCGAACACGAAGACGTCGTCAGGCTGGCCCTCGCGCCCGAGGAGGGCGAGGCAGCCGATCTCGCCGAGGGTGCGGCGGGCGAGGAGGTCGGCATTCGGCACGCCGCAGAGGCTGTCCGGCCCGTGTGCCGCCGCCGGCAAGGCCGCGCCCAGCAGCGTGCCGAAGAGCTGGAGCCACCAGGGCAGGCTCTCGGCGGTGAGGCGCGAGATGCGCTTGCGCATCAGCGGGCCCCAGGCGAGCGTCGTGGCGATCGCGGCCAGGACCGCGTCCCGGGTCGGGTGGCCGTCGAGGCTCAGCAGGTAGCGCAGAAAGACCGAGCGGGCGCCGCGGGCCTCGAGCGCGGCGAGGAGCGCCTCGGCCCGGGGATCCGGCTCGGGGCCGACGAGGAGCCCGGACAGCTCGGCGTCGGGTGCGATCCGGCCGAGGTCGAAGCCCTCGTCGAGGGCGCTGCCGAGCCTTGCCTCCGCGAAGCGGTCGGTCAGGAGCCGGCAGAGGCGCCGGGCGGTCTCGGCGCGGCGCGGGCCCACCAGGCTCGCGGCGGCGGCCAGCACCATGTTGGGCGCGTTGCCGGCCTCGCGGGCGGCTTGCGCCGCCGCGAGCTCCGGCCGCCCGTGCAGGTTCACCTCGGCGGCGATTGCGGCGTTGACCAGCGCCCGGTCGTTCTCGCTGGCGGGCTCGCGCAGGAGGGCCAGCACGAGGTTGGCCTCCATCGGCAGGCGCGCGGCCTCCAGCATCGACACGCCGTGCAGGCTCGTGACCTGGGTCTTGGGGTCCATCTGCGAGGCGCCGGAGGCGTCCTTCATCGCTTGGCGCGGCAGGACGACGCCGATCTGGCGGTCGAGCCGCGCGATCTGCTCGCCATAGGGCGCCACCGCCTCGACGACCGGCAGGTCGAGCTCGGCCGGCAGGGTCAGGCCCGCGCTGGAGCCGAACCACGGCTTGAGGGCGAGGCTGCTCTCGGGCGCGAAGTCGGGCCGCGCCCCGTTCTCGCGCATCACCGCGGTGAGCGCCGCCGGGATATGGGCGATGTTCGTCACCACGGCGCCCTTCGCCGAGACGACCGGGTTGTCGGGCGTGAACAGCCCCGCGACCCCGAGCTTCTCCATGAACCACCGCTCCTTGGCGGCGGCATCGTCGTCGCCCCCCGCCATGGCGCCGGCATGGCCCACCGCCCGGGTGAGCCGGCTCTTCCAGCGCCCGACCACGCAGGCGACGACGGGCTTGGTGAAGTGCGCGTCCTGCTCGTAGTAGCCGCCCGGCTCGACGTAGAGCACCGCCGCCTTGCTGCGCGCGTCGTTGGCGAGGGCGAAGGCGAATTCCGGCGCCGCGTACTGGATGTAGACGTCCTTGCCGCTGGAGATCAGCGTGGTGGTGCCCCAGCCGCTCATCCGCAGGTAGGTGGCGATGGTCGTGGTGAAGTTGCCGGAATTGGAGAAGATCGCGATCGAGCCCGGCCGCAGCGCCTCGCCCGGGTCGTCGCCGCCGAGCGCCCCGCCGATCCGCACCTGGTGGTAGGAATCGGCGACGCCCAAGCTGTTGCCGCCGAAGATGTCGACGCCGTTCTGCTGGCCGAGCGCCCGGATCTCGCGGCTGTCGTGGACCGACAGCTTCTCGGTGACGATGAAGATCTTGCGCAGGTCCGGGTTGACCCGGATCAGCTCGGCGACGCCGTCGCGGGCGCCCGACGGCGGCAGGTAGACGACGCCGCAATTGAAGCGGTGCCCGGCCTCCAGCCCCTCGCGGACGTTGTTGTAGACCGGGATCCCGCCGAGCGGCGTCTCCAGCACCTGCCCGCTGCGGCCCGGCGAGGTGCCGAACACCACGTTGCCGCCCGAATAGGCGTGGCCCACCGGCGTGACGTCGCTCGACTCGCCGCCCAGGATGTTGAGCACGCAGACCCGGTCCTCGCGCGTGGCGATCCGGTCGAGCGAGCCGATGCCGACGTGATACTTGAAGCTGCCGACGCTGTGCCTGTGCATGATGCCCTCCCTTACTCGGCCGCCTGCTTGAGGTCGGTGCGCGGCGGCTCGCCGATGGTGAGGGCGCGCGCCACCGCCTCGCGGCCGCCCTGCTTCATCCACTGGTCGGCCTTGCGGGCGTAGGCGACGACCTCGCTCATGTCGGAATCGAACCCGAACAGCCGGTAGGGCAGCCCGAGGGCCTCGGCGGTGTCGCGCAGCGCCCCCATGCCGCGGATGAGGTTCGGCCCGCCGCGGCCGGCCACGATGTAGAGCGGCGTCGGCCCGTGCCGGCCGACATGCTCGCGCAGCGCGTCCGCCATCGCCCGGAAGGTCTCGAAGATGTCGGTGTTGTTGGACTTGCCGCCGATGATGAACAAGACGTTGGCCTGCTTCAGCCAGTGCTTGAAGCAGATGCGCGCCACCTCCTTCATCTTCTCGTAGGGCGGGTTGCCGCCGAAATCGGAGGAGATGATGGCGTCGTCGCCAAGCATCTCGGTGACGAGGGAGTTGGCGCCGCCGCCGAAGGTCGGGGCCAGGATCGTGCCCGAGGCGTTGATGATGCAGACGTCGCTCTGGCCCTGGTAGGTCCGCAGCTGGTTGATCTCGGCCTCGAAATCCGAGTAGTCGACCGAGAACAGGTGGCCGGGCAGGCCGAGGCGCTGCCAGCGCGGGTCGTCGCGGTCGAAGCCGCACTTGAAGTCGCAGGCCACCGGGGTGAGGCGACCGTTCCGGTCCGGCCGCATCCGGATCGGGTTCAGCTCGACCGTCGTCATGCCGAAGCCGTGATAGAGTTCCCAGAGCTTCGGCAGCTGCTGCACCAGGGGCGAGATCAGGGCCTTGGGGGCGTTCAGCTCGGAGAGGGCGTTGGCCACCACGAAGGCCTTGAGGCCGGTCAGCGGATCGAAGGGAACCTGCGCGACCTCGCTCTTGTCGAGCTCCTCGATGTCGATGCCGCCCCGGTGGGTCAGCGTCATGGTGGGCGCCCGGAAGCGCGTGCTGTCGGAGATCGAGAAGTAGACCTCGTGCTCGGCCGGCACCGCGCCCTCGAACGTGACGCCGTTGGCCTTGGCGACGGCGTTGCCGTGGCGGTGCTCGACGAAGTAGAGCCGCTCCTTCTCGCGCAGGGCCGTGCGCAGGTCGAAGGCGCGACCGAGAAGACCGGCCTTGCCCTTCTTGCCGACCCCGCCTTTGAACACCGGCTTGACGAAGACCGAACCGTGGCGGTCGATCAATCCCTTGATCTCTTCCTCGCTGGCGTCGGGCCCGAGCACCTCGGAAGTGGGAAACCCGGCGAAGTGCAAAAGCTTCGCGCCGTGCAGCATGCCCGTGACTTGCATCGTCTCCTCCGTGCTTCGTTTGAGCGCACGGTAACGGGCCAACCTGTCAGCTACCTGTCGCGAATGTTAGTCCGGGGTGAAATCGCCGGATCCCGCGCGCGCGCCGCGAGACCCGCCCGGGTGCCCCGCCTCGCCCTCCCGCCGGCTTCTCGATAGTGTCACGGGACCGCCCTTAAGCTCGCGCCCCGGGACGAACGGGAGCGGGATCGACCATGAGCGAGTTGCGGGGCGCGTCCGACGCCGGCGCCTTGGAGGCGCTGCGGCGCGAGATCGCGGAGGCCTACGAGGAGGAGCTGGAGCTCGAGATCGAGGAGGAGCGCCTCGCCGGCCTCGTCCCGCCGCCCGAGGGCATGGGCGAGGGGGTCGACCGCCGCCTCTACTTCCGCGAGCTCCTGCGCCTGCAGCACGAGCTGGTCCGCCTCCAGGACTGGGTCCAGACCAGCAAGCTCAAGGTCGTGGTGCTGTTCGAGGGCCGCGATTCCGCCGGCAAGGGCGGCGTCATCAAGCGCATCACCCAGCGCCTGAACCCCCGCGTCTGCCGCGTCGCCGCCCTGCCCGCCCCGAGCGAGCGCGAGCGCGGCCAGTGGTATTTCCAGCGCTACGTCAGCCACCTGCCGACCGGCGGCGAGATCGTGCTGTTCGACCGCTCCTGGTACAACCGGGCCGGCGTCGAGCGGGTGATGGGCTTCTGCTCAGAGGCGGACGTGGAGGAATTCTTCCGCTCGGTGCCCGAGTTCGAGCGCATGCTGGTGCGCTCCGGCATCATCCTGGTGAAGTACTGGTTCTCGATCACCGATGCCGAGCAGGCCCACCGCTTCGAGATGCGCATCCGCGATCCGCTCAAGCAGTGGAAGCTCAGCCCGATGGACGTCGAGTCGCGCCGGCGCTGGGAGAGCTACACCCGGGCGAAGGAGGACATGCTGGCCCGCACCCATATCCCGGAGGCGCCGTGGTGGGTGGTCGACGCGGTCGACAAGAGGCGCGCCCGCCTCAACTGCATCAGCCACCTGCTCGAGCAGGTGCCCTACGGCACCGTCGAGCGCGCGCCCGTCCACCTGCCGGCGCGGGTGCGCAACCCCGATTACGTCCGCGGGCCGATCCCGGCGGAGATGTACGTCCCGTCCCGGTACTGACCGGCGGATGGGCGTGGGCTCGCGCGCGGCGGCGCTGTCTCGGCCGACACCGAGTTCGCCACGCCCAATCGGCGGTGGTGTTCTTCAATGCCGGCCTCGGCTTGCCGAATATCGGCGCCGTGGTCCTGCCGAGCGGCGGGCCGATCTACCCGCTGGCGACCCCGGCGGTGCGGGTGAAATACGGACCCGGCGAGCGCCTGTCGTTCCAGGGCGCCGTCTTCAACGGCGATCCCGCCGGCACGCGCCGGGGCAGCGACAGCGACCCGCAGGCCCGCAACCGCTCCGGCCCCAGGTTCCGGGTCAACGATCCGGCCCTTCTCCTCGGCGAGGTCGCGTACGCCTACACCCTCAGTGTGGGGGGAAAGCCTGCACGGCACCGCCACCCTCGGAGGACTGGCCGGGAGATGGATCGCCGGCGCGTCGCGCGCGTCACCCCTCCTGCCGTCACGACCTGTGAACACCACGGGGAGGGGCACGCGGCACCCGCGCAGGCCGGGATTTTCGCTATAGGGGAGGCCGGCAGGACAGGGTCCCACGGCATGTCACATCTCGCGGCGATCGCGTCGACGCTGGTCTCGGTCATCCTTCCGGTGTTCGGCCTGATCGTGATCGGCCGCCTGATCATCCGGTTCGGCATCGTCGATCGGGGCGAGACCAAGGGGCTGACGGGCCTGATCTTCTGGGTCCTGCTGCCGTCGTTGCTGTTCCTGTCGATCATCGGCAGCAGGACGCCGCCGCGGCTCGACGTGATCGGCACCTACTTCGCGGTGGCGCTGCCGCTCTTCGCCCTGTCGGTCCTCGGCGGGATCGCGCTCTTGCGCTTGACCATCGCGCAGGCGGCGGTGTTCGGGCTGAACGCGGTCTTCGGCAACACCGTCCTGCTCGGCATCCCGATCGTCGGCGCGATCTGGGGCGGCGCGGGCCTCGCCGTCCTCCTGTCGATCATCGCCGCGCACTCGCTCCTGCTGCTGCCCGCGGCGACGGTTCTGGTCGAGCTGGACCGGGGCGTGCCTCGCGACCGCCTCGTCCACACCCTGCGCGACACGATCACCGGCAGCCTCAAGAACCCGATCATCTCCTCGATCGTGGCGGCCACGCTCTGGAACGCGACCGGCCTCCCGCTGCCGGAGGGGCTCAGGCGGATGCTCGATCTCCTGGCCCAGGCCGCGCCGGCGCTGGCGCTGATCAGCCTGGGCGCCTCGCTGCCCGTCCTGCGCCGGGAGACGGTCGGCCCGTCCGTCCTGCTGGCGGTGGGGATCAAGCTCGCCGTCATGCCGCTCGGCATGGGGCTGGCCGTGACCCTCGCGGGGATCCCGGCCCCGGCCTCGCTCATCATGATCGTGACCGCCGCCCTGCCGACCGGCGCGAACGCGTTCCTGCTCGCGCACCGCTCGGGGGCGATGATGGAGGTCTCGGCGGCGACGGTCGTGGTGGCGACGGTCCTCTCCGTCGCGACGCTCACCGGCATCCTGTCGGCCGCGCTATGACCCGGATGGGCGCCCGAATCCGGCGTGCCTCACGGCTGGCAGTTCATGAGCCCCAGCGACTGTTCCAGCGTGAGCAGGGCGTCGTCGAGCGCCCGCCTCTGCGCCGCGCTCAGGCCGGACAGGAGCTGTTCCTCGCGCGCCAGCAGCAGGGGCACGAGCTCCCGGTAGACCTCCCTCCCCCGCGGCGTGAGCTGAAGCATGATCTCGCGACGGTCGTCGTCGCTCTCCTGCCGCTCGACGAGGCCGAGTTCGGTGAGCTGCCCGACGGCGCGGCTGATGCGGGATTTGTGGGTGCGGGTGCAGCGCACGACGTAGTTGGCGCTGCGCGGCCCGTCATGCATCCCCAACGTCGCCAGGACCCGCCATTCCGGGATGTCGATGCCGAACCGCGCGTAATCCGCCGTCAGGGCGGTGCTGAACTCGGCCGCGAGGCGGTTCAGCCGGAACGGCGTGAAGCTGAGCAGATTCAGACGATCCATGCACGCTCTCGGAACGCGTCCCCCGGTCACCGGGAAGCGGCTGCGCAATAGTCCCCTTGACGGTTGCACTCGCAACTGGTTAGGAGTGGTTGCACTCGCAACAAGCACAGGCGTCGCGACTTTGCAATGCCGGAGCGCCCATCCCGCGCCGTCCGCTACGGGAGGGAACGCGCGAGGCAAGGCGCACGAGGCAAGGCGCGCAAGGGAGGAGAACCACGATGAGCAAGGGTTTCGCCAGCCAAGCCGACCTCGCCGAGAAGAAGGAGACGTTCTCCGAGCTGGCCCCCGGGGTCTACGCGCTGACCGCCGAGGGCGACCCGAATTCCGGGATCGTCGTCGGCGACGATTCGGTGCTGGTGATCGACGCCCGGGCGACGCCCCGCATGGCCGGCGACCTCGTCAGGAAGGTGCGCGAGGTGACCGACAAGCCGATCCGCCACGTGCTCCTCACCCACTACCACGCCGTGCGGGTGCTCGGCGTCGCCGGCTACCCGGACCGGGTCAACGTGATCGCCAGCGACGTCGCCCGCGCGATGATCGTCGAGCGCGGGCAGCAGGACATGGAGTCCGAGATCCAGCGCTTTCCGCGGCTCTTTCGCGGGCGTGAGGAGATCCCGGGCCTGACCTGGCCGACGCTGACCTTCCACGGCGAGATGACCCTGTGGCTCGGCGCGCGGGAGGTGCGGATCATCCATGCCGGGCGCGGCCACACCGCCGGCGACACGATCGCGTGGCTGCCGAAGGAGCGGGTGCTCTTCTCCGGCGACCTCGTGGAATACGGCGCCACGCCCTATTGCGGCGACGCCCATTACGGCGACTGGCCCGCCACCCTCGACCGCCTGGAGGCCCTGAAGCCCAAGGCCCTTGTGCCGGGCCGCGGCGAGGCGCTGACCAGTCCCGAGCAGATCCGCGAGGGGCTGGAGGGCACCCGGGCCTTCCTGCGCGACCTGTTCGGCATCGCCAAGGCCGGCGTCGCCGCGGGCCACGACCTCAAGGCGGTCTACGATCGGGCGATGAGCGAGATGCGGCCCAAATACGGGCACTGGGTCATCTTCGAGCATTGCATGCCGTTCGACGTCAGCCGCGCCTACGACGAGGCGAAGGGGATCGACACGCCGCGGATCTGGACCGCCGAGCGCGACATCGAGATGTGGCGGGCCTTGGAGGGCTGACTCCGCGCCGTCAACGACGAACGACGCCCGGATTCCACCGGGCGCACTCCCCTGACCTAAGGAACGCCACAGGGAGCGCCGATGACCGCTCAACCTCGCTTTGCCCCCACGCCGGCGCCCGAGCCGGGCGGCCGCCGGCCGGTCGTGGTGATCGGCGCCGGGCCGGTCGGCCTCACCTGTGCCATCGACCTCGCCATCCGCGGCGTGCCGGTGGTGGTGCTCGACGACGACGACACCGTCGCGACCGGCAGCCGGGCGATCTGCTGGGCCAAGCGCACCCTCGAGATCTGGGACCGGCTCGGCGTCGGCCAGCGGATGGTCGACAAGGGCGTGACCTGGCAGGCGGGCCGCGTCTTCCGCGGCGAGGAGGAGCTCTACCGCTTCGACCTCCTGCCCGAGAGCGGGCACCGCCGCCCGGCCTTCATCAACCTGCAGCAATACTACGTCGAGGAGTACCTGATCGCGCGGGCGGCGGAGTTTCCCGACCTGATCGACCTGCGCTGGCGCCACGAGGTCACCGGGCTGAGGCAGGGCGCCGAGGGCGCGCGCCTCGACGTCGCGACGCCGGACGGCGCCTATGCCCTCGAGGCCGAATGGGTGCTGGCGGCGGACGGGGCGCGCTCTCCGACCCGGACCCGGTTGGGCCTTCCCTTCCCGGGCCCGCGCTTCGAGGAGCGCTTCCTCATCGCCGACGTGACGATGAAGGCGGATTTCCCGACCGAGCGCCTGTTCTGGTTCGAGCCGACCTTCCATGCCGGCCAGAGCGCGCTCCTGCACCGCCAGCCCGACGACGTCTTCCGCATCGACTTCCAGCTCGGGCCCGAGGCCGATCCGGAGCTGGAACGCCAGCCCGAGCGGGTGATGCCGCGGGTGCGCGCCGTGGTGGGCGAGGACACGCCCGTCACCCTCGAATGGTGCTCGGTCTACTCGTTCCGCTGCGCCCGGCTCGAACGGTTCGTGCATGGCCGCGTGGTGTTCGTCGGCGACAGCGCCCACGTGGTCAGCCCGTTCGGGGCCCGCGGCGGCAATGGCGGCATCCAGGACGCCGACAACCTGTGCTGGAAGCTGGCGCTCGTTCTGCGGGGCGAGGCGCCCGAGAGCCTGATCGCGACCTACGACGAGGAGCGCGGGCATGCGGCCGACGAGAACATCCTCCATTCGAGCCGCACCACCAACTTCATGACGCCCAAGACGAAGGCCGAGCGGCTGTTTCGCGACGGGGTGCTGGCGCTCGCCGCCGAGGCGCCCTTCGCCCGCGCCCTGCTCAATGCCGGGCGCCTGTCGCGGCCGTGCCGCCTCGCCGGGTTCTCGCTCCAGACCCCCGACCCGATCCCGCAGGCCGATGGCTTGCGGCCCGGCGATCCGTGCGTCGACGCGCCGGTGGTCGACGCGGCGGGTCGCGCCGGCTGGCTGCTCGACCGGCTCGGCGGGCCGTTCACGCTCCTGGTCTTCGCCGGGGCCGAGGCGCCCGATCTGGGCCCCCTGCCGGACCTCGCGCCGGGGCTGCGCTGCGTCGTCGTCGCCGAGCGCCTGCTGGCGGTGCCGGCAGCCGAGATGTTGCGCGACGCCGAGGGCCTCGCGGGGCTCCGCTACGGAGGCAAGCCCGGGACCGCCTATCTCATCCGCCCCGACGCGCACGTCGCCGCCCGCTTCGCGGAGGTCGACCCGGCGCGCGTGGCCGAGGCGCTGGCACGGGCGACCGGCCGATCCGGCACGGCGGCTCGGGAGGCGGCGTGATGACGGGTCTGCTGCGACGGGACGACGGCTTCTCCGGCCGGGCCGACGACGTCTACGAGAGCCTGATCCGCGCCCATCAGGGCCTGAGCGACGAGGAGAGCGCGGCGCTCAACGCGCGCCTCGTGCTGATCCTCGCCCACGAGGTCGGCGATCCGGCGGTGCTGGCGGAGGCGATCGCGCTCGCGCAGCGCACGCTTCGCCGGGCCGACGGGCCCCGTTCCTGACGGGAGCCTCGAAGGCGACCGCCCCGAACGACACGCCCTCGGCTACCTCCCGGGCGCCGAGGCGGTCCGGGGGCGCCATGCCCACCCATCGCGTTGTCCATTGGCACGGGAGATCCACCCCATGAACCAGCTGGTCCACCCCGCCCCCGCCGGGACGCAAGCGGCGACCCAGATCCATCCGGGCTACATGTCGGGCTTCGGCAACGGCTTCGAGACCGAGGCGCTGCCCGGCGCGCTGCCGGTCGGCCGCAACTCGCCGCAGAAATGCCCCTACGGGCTCTATGCCGAACAGATCTCCGGCTCGCCCTTCACCGCGCCGCGCACCACCAACGAGCGGTCCTGGCTCTACCGCATCCGCCCGACCGTCATGCACTGGGGCGCCTTCCGGAAGGTCGATGCCGGGCTGTGGCGCACCGCCCCGGCGCCCGAGGTCGAGATGGCGCCGGCGCCCCTGCGCTGGGACCCCGTCCCGATCCCGGCCGAACCGCTCTCCTTCGTCGAGGGGATCCGCACCATGACGACGGCCGGCGACGCCGGCTCGCATGCCGGCATGGGCGCGCATCTCTACTTGGCCACCCGCTCGATGCAGGACGAGTACTTCTACAATGCCGACGGCGAGATGCTGGTGGTGCCGCAGCAGGGCAGCTTGCGCTTCCGCACCGAGTTCGGGATCATCGACGTCGAGCCCGGCGAGATCGTGGTCATCCCGCGCGGCGTGAAGATCGCGGTCGCGCTTCTCGACGGCCCGGCCCGGGGCTATCTCTGCGAGAATTACGGCGGCGCGCTGACGCTGCCGGAGCGTGGGCCCATCGGCGCCAACTGCCTGGCCAACCAGCGCGACTTCCTCACCCCGGTGGCGTCTTACGAGGACCGCGAGGCGCCCGGCACGATGCTGGTGAAGTGGGGCGGGAGCCTGTGGGCGGCCGAGATCGCCCACTCGCCCCTCGACGTGGTCGCCTGGCACGGCAACTACGCGCCCTACAAGTACGACCTGCGCAAGTACTCGCCGGTCGGCCCGATCCTGTTCGACCATGCCGACCCGTCGATCTTCACGGTGCTGACCTCGCCCTCGGAGACGCCCGGCACCGCCAACATCGACTTCGTGATCTTCTCCGACCGCTGGCTGGTGGCCGAGAACACCTTCCGGCCGCCGTGGTACCACCTCAACGTGATGAGCGAGTTCATGGGGCTGGTCTACGGCGTCTACGACGCCAAGACCGGCGGCGGCTTCCAGCCGGGCGGCGCCTCGCTCCACAACACCCTGCTGCCGCACGGGCCGGACGTCGACGCCTTCGAGAAGGCCTCGAACGCGGAGCTGAAACCCCACAAGCTCGAGGGCACGCTCGCCTTCATGTTCGAGACGCGCTTTCCCCAGAAGGTCAGCCGCTTCGCCGCCGAGACGCCGGCGCTGCAGACGGATTACGGCACCTACGGACGCAAGCTCGCCAAGCACTTCGACCCGAGCCGGCCGGAGGCGCGCTGATGACGGGGATCGACCACACGCACGACGCGGCCCTCCGGTCCTGGGTGCCGGGCGCGGACGGGCATCCCGACTTCCCCATCCAGAACCTGCCGCTCGGCGTGTTCTCACCGGGTGACGGCGTGATGCGGCCGGGCGCCGCCATCGGCGACCGCATCCTCGACCTTAAGGCGCTGCTCGCCACCGGCCTGCTCGCGGGCGACGCGGCGGCAGCCGCCGAGGCCGCTGGGGAGACTGCCCTCAATTCGCTCCTCGCCCTCGGGGCGGGGCCGCGCCGGGCCCTGCGGGCGCGCCTGTCGGAGCTGCTGCGCGCGGGCTCGGCCGATCGCGACCGGGTCGCCCCGTTCCTGCACGAGGCGGCCTCCTGCACGCTGCACCTGCCGGCGCGGATCGGCGACTACACCGACTTCTACGTCGGCATCCATCACGCCGAGAACATCGGCAAGCAGTTCCGGCCGGACAACCCGCTGCTGCCGAACTACAAGCACGTGCCGATCGGCTATCACGGCCGCGCCTCGTCGATCCGGCCTTCCGGCATCCCGGTGCGCCGGCCGCGCGGCCAGTCCAAGGCGCCGGATGCGGCCGCGCCGCGCTTCGGCCCCTCGGCCCGGCTCGACCTCGAGCTGGAACTCGGCGTGTGGATCGGCCCCGGCAACGACCTCGGCACGCCGATCCCGATCGGCGCGGCGCAGGACCACGTCGCCGGCTACTGCCTGCTCAACGACTGGTCGGCCCGGGACATCCAGGCCTGGGAGTACCAGCCGCTCGGCCCGTTCCTCGCCAAGAACTTCGCCTCGACGATCTCGCCCTGGATCGTCACGCCGGAGGCGCTGGCCCCGTTCCGCATCCCCCAGGCCGCGCGCCCCGCGGGCGATCCCGCGCCCCTGCCCTACCTCCTCGACGAGTCCGACCAGGCGAGCGGCGCCTTCGACCTCCGGCTCGAGGTGCTGCTGGTGACGCCCGGCCTGCGGGAGGCCGGCCTCGCGCCCCACCGGGTCTCGGTGTCGAATGCCCGGCACATGTACTGGACGATGGCGCAGCTCGTCGCCCACCACACCAGCGGCGGCTGCAACCTGCAGCCCGGCGACCTCCTCGGCACCGGCACGCTCTCGGGCCCGGATCGCGACGCCTGCGGCAGCCTGGTCGAGGCGACCCTGGGCGGCCGGGAGCCGCTCCGGCTCGCCTCGGGCGAGGAGCGCCGGTTCCTGGAGGACGGCGACGAGGTGATCCTCCGGGCCCGGGGCGTGCGCGAGGGCTTCGCGACGGTCGGCCTCGGCGAGTGCAGGGCGGAAATTCTGGGAGCCGTCGCGTGAAGCTCTACGGCTACTGGCGCTCGACCTCGTCCTACCGCCTGCGCATCGCGCTTGCGCTGAAGGGCGTGGTGCCGGAGCAGGTCCCGGTCCACCTCGTGCGCAACGGCGGCGAGCAGCGCGGCGAGGCCTACCGGCGGATCAACCCGCAGGGCCGGGTGCCGAGCCTCGCCCTCGACGACGGCCGCGTGCTGATCCAGTCCCCGGCGATCATCGAGTACCTGGAGGAGGTGTATCCGGATCCGCCGCTCCTGCCGGCGGATCCGGTCGCACGCGCCCGGGTCCGGGGCGTGGCGGCGATCATCGGCTGCGACATCCATCCGCTGCATAATGTCGGCCCGCTCGACCACCTGCGGCGCGATCTCGGCCGCCCGGAAGAGGAGGTCGGCGCCTGGATCGAACGCTGGATCGCCGAGGGCTTCGCGGCGGTCGAGGCGCTGATCGACGGCGAGGGCTACTGCTTCGGGTCCGGGCCCGGACTCGCGGACGTGTACCTCGTGCCCCAGGTCTATGCCGCACGGCGCTTCGCCGTGCCGCTCGAGCCGTTCCCGAAGATCCGGCGCGCGGCCGCGCTCGCCGAGGCGCACCCCGCCTTCCAGGCTGCCCACCCGTCGCGCCAGCCCGACGCCGAGTAAGTCAAGTCGCGTTCAGTCTATTCCCATACGAATAAAGCGCGGGATCCCCTCTCCCGTGTGGGAGAGGGGTAGGGGTGAGGGTGGCGCGCTTCCGTGTAAAGCTCAGAACGTCGTGCTGGCAGCGGAACGGTGCAGTCTTTCTGCGGCACCGTCGCCACCCTCAACCCCGGCCCCTCTCCCACACGGGAGAGGGGAGATGCGCTCCATCTTTATGCGAAATCATCAGCCGGACATCACTCGCCGATCCGGCTCCTGATCTCCTGCGCCAGCGCCGCGTAGTTGCGCGGGTGGATGTTGTCGCCCCCGGGGGCGAACGAGACCGTCTTCACGCCGTTCGACGCCGCCCAGCTCTGGACGAGTCCGCGGGCGCCGTTCGCCGGCAGGACGAGGAGCAGGTGGTCGCCGGCCTTGGCCGAGACCGTGGCGAGCGCCCCGCGGACCCGCGCCTCCGACTGCACCCGCTGGGCCGGCTGGATGCCGCGCGGGAAGTCGTTGCTGCCGAGCGACGCGATCGTCCAGTGGCCGCCCGCCCGCACCCGCTCGGCCACCGCGGTCGAGCTGATGCCGACCTTGGCGGAGGTCGAGCACACGCCCTTGAGCGCCATGCCGATCCCGACGCCGACGCTGTCCCCCACCACCATGCAGGCCGCCTGCGCGCCTGGGCTGATCCACAGGCTCGCCACCATGGCCGCGATGCCGAGCCGGCCACCGTTCCTCATCGTCCCTTCTCCTGTCACGCGCGTCAGAGGGGCTCACCGGTCAGTCCGGCTTGCGGGTGAGGTCCTTGCCGCGCTCGCGCAGGGCGCCGGAGATCGGGGCGAGGCCCAGGCTCTCGGAGAGAGCGACGAGGCGGGAGGCGCAAGCCTGGGCCGCGTCGACCGCCGGATTCGGCTCGAAATCGTCGAGCCAGGCGACGAGCGCCTGGGGATAGGCGAGCGCGAGGAGCAGGCAGGTCCCGTAGACGACGGCGATCGTCCGGCCCGCCGGGCCGAGGCGAAGGATCCCTGCCCCCGGCACCGGAAGGCCGCGGGCGATGGGGCGAACGGGCGCGAGCCGGTCTGCGGGTTGGGCGAGGGTCGTCATGATCAAGTCCGGCTTTCCCGATCGGATCAGAACTGGAAGTAGATGAAGGGTGCGACGCCCGAGGGCGCGAGCATGATCACCGCCCAGATCGTGGCCGTGCCGAGCGCGACCTTCGCGGCGACCGAGACCTTGCGGAAGGAGCGGTCGGCGGCGTCGTAGGCGGACGGGGGCAGGAGCTGGGTCAGGAAGCCCGCCATCATCAGGACGAGGACGAGGGGCGAGGCGGTGAGCGGCGCGCCGTCGCCGACGCGGCGCAGGATCGTCGCCAGGTAGTCGCAGGCGCTGCCGGCATCGGCCGACCGGAAGAAGATCCAGGCGACGCAGATGAAGTGGAAGACGAGGAGCCAGCGGATGGTCTGGCCGAGCTCGCCGCGCAGGAACTGGCGGACGCGGCCAGCCTCGTCCGTCGCCTCGCGCAGCAGGCGCTCCGCCGCGAGGCCGACCCCGTGGAGCGCCCCCCAGACGATGAATTGCAGCCCGGCCCCGTGCCAGAGCCCGCCCAGCACCATGGTCAGGATGAGGTTGCGGTAGGTGAGCCAGCGGCCGAGGCGGCTGCCGCCGAGGGGGATGTAGAGGTAGTCGCGCAGCCAGGTCGAGAGCGTGATGTGCCAGCGGTGCCAGAATTCCTGCAGCGACAGGGCGATGTAGGGCTGGTCGAAGTTCCGCGGGAACCGGTAGCCGAGCAGGTTGGCGACGCCGATCGCGATGTCGGTATAGGCGCTGAAGTCGCAGTAGATGACGATGGCGTAGGCGTAGGCCGCCAGGATCAGGTCGACGGTGCCGTAGGCCTGCGGGTTGGTGAAGACCGGATCGACGAACAGGATCGAGAGGTGGCTCGCGACCACCACCTTCTTGAACAGGCCGCCGAGGATCAGCAGCGCGCTTCCCCCGAGATCGATGGCCTTCGGGTCCGAGGGGCGGGCGAGCTGATCGAGGAACTCGGCCGCGCGCACGATCGGCCCGGCCACGAGATGCGGGAAGAAGCTGATGTAGAGGAGGAGATCGAGGAGCGAGCGCGAGGCCCGGACCTTCCCGCGGTGGACATCCACCACGTACGAGATGCCGTGGAAGGTCAGGAACGAGATCGCCACCGGCACGGCGAGCCCGGTCGACCCGGGATCGAGGTGCAGCCCGGCGAGCGCGGCGAGCGCCCGGAGCTGGGCCGCGGCGAAATCGTAGTACTTGAAGAAGCACAAAGGCGCGAGATTGCCGGCGACCGCGAGGCCCACCACCCATTGGCGCCGGCCCGGATCGGCGATGCGTCCGACGAGCAGCCCGACGCCGTAGTTGAACAGCGAGGACAGGAACAGGAGCAGCAGGAACGGCACGCTCCAGAAGCTGTAGAAGACGTAGCTCGCGATGACGAGCATCGCCTTCTTGAGCGTGTTGCGGCGGTTGAGCAGCCACGTGCACGGCAGCACGAGCATGAAGAACAGGGCGAACTCAATGGTGGGAAACAGCATCGTCGCCTCTGAGCAATGCCCGCAATTCCGGCTCCAGGAAGCCGGCGAAGGCCTGTCCGCCGATCCGGTAGCCCGCCTTGGTGAAATGGATCCGGTCCTTCGCCATCAGGGGCGGGTCGGCCGACATCCAACGTGACGCCCCGCAGCCGGCCGGCATGATCCCCCACCAGTCCCAGAACGGGATCCGCTCCGCCGCGGCGAGGCGGCGTTGCACCGCGCGCACCTGATCGAGCTGCGGCGGCCGCCACGGGCACGCATCGGCCCCCTCAGGAGGCTGCGCGGCCGGGTCGGCGGGACATGGCCGGGCCGGGTCGGGCTTGCAGGCTGGCGCCGCGCGCTCGGCCTGCGGCGGCCCGATCATCACGAGCCGCGCCCCCGGCACCGCCCGGCGGATCACGCGCAGCACGGCGGCGTAGCGCCGCTCGTAGGCGGCCGGATCGAGCCCGGCGTCGAACCCCTCGTTGGTGCCGAAGGCGAGCACGACGATGTCGGGCGCCAGCCGCCGGACATTGTCGGCGAGCGTCGCCTCGGGGTAGCGGCCGAGCCAGTCGATCGTCGCGCCCGGCACGCCGAGGCTGCTGTAGGTGACCCCGGCTCCCGCGCGGACAATGCCGACGCCGAGGAAAGCCACCGGCCTCGCCTCGGTCGTCCGGATCACCAGCCGCCGGAAACCGGCGCTGCCGGCGGGGGGACGGACCGTCAGGGTCTTGCGCTCCGCGATCCCGGCGGCGAGGGAGGCGGCAAGGACCGGCGCGCCGTCGACCTCGACCGCGACCGCGCCCATCCCGGGACCCGTCCGCGCGTCGATCTCGATCGCCGTATAGGCGACGGGCACCTCGCTCGCGAAGGAGAGGGTCTCGCCGGCGCGGTCGGTTCCCGCCACGTAGCCGGAGAGCCCGAACAGGTCGGGCCGCGTCGCGCGCTTCAGGCTGTCGTAGCGCCAGCCGGCGCTCGCCGACGCGGACAGGCTCGTGCTGCGGATGCCCGGATGGGGCGTTCCCGCGGCGAGGTAGCCGATGCCGCCGGCACCGAACCGCTCCTGCAGGATGCGCCGCGCGGTGCCGGTGAACTGGTCGGCGGCGGTGTGGCTGTCGCCGATCTGCAGGACGGAGACCGCCCGGCGGGCATGTCGGACAGGCGGGGCCTCCGCGCCGCCGATACGCAAAGGCGCGACGGCCGCCACCGCCGGGCGGGGCACGGAGGTTTCCCCGTCGGCACCGGGGGCCAGCGCGACGACCGTCACCGGCAGCAGGATCGCTGCGCCGAAGGCGGCCAGGCGGCCGCGCCGGCCCCCGGGGAGTCTCATCGATGCGCCTGCTGCATCCGGCAGGGAGTGCCGATCGCGTGCCCCTGCTCCTTCAGGACGCCGGCGACCGCAGCCAGCAGGTAGGCGGAGACGACGTCGTAGCCGGCAGTCGTGAAGTGGATCCCGTCGGCGGCGCGGAGCTGGACCTGCGCGCCGCGGAGATCCGGCCCGTAGGGCTGGAACGCGTCGGGGCCGGCGCTGCCCAGCCGCCAGGGGGCGACGAAGCGGACCTTCGGATCGCCCAGACCCTTCACCGCCTCGGCGAAGATCGCGTTCTTCTCCGCGGCGTCGTCCTGGGCGGCCGCGTCGCGCAGGACCGGCAGGCCGATCCACACCACGCCCGCCTCGCCGGCGCGCAGGTTCCGGGCCATCGCCTGGCACAGCTCGGTGTAGCGCGTCCGCCAGGCCGGCGTGCCGAGATCGAACCGGGCCCGGCTCGCATCGACGATGCTCTGCCGGTCGTTGAGCCCGATCGACACCACCGACAGGGTCGGCTTGAACTTCGCGACGACGGCCTTGCTCTCGGACACCCAGTCGAACTTCGCCGGGCGGGTCAGGCCGGTCCCGTTCTCGGCGAAGCGCCCGAGCTTGACCCGCCCGCCGAGGCATGCCTCCCGGGCCGCGAGACGGGTCACCCCGCCCCACATTCCGTCGGACAGCGAATCGCCGACGAACGCGATGCGGATCTCGCCGGGGCTCTCGGCCGCGACGGCCCTGGCGGGACCGGCGCCCGCACAGACGAGGGAGGCGAGGCCGCCCATGACGGCGCGGCGGGAGAGTTGATCGGTTTCCATGGCGAGCACCCTCGATCATGCCGCGGCGCCGGCTCGGGCCACGCCGCAGATGTCGTCCTGCGTGATGATGAAACAGACGATCGGCGCCCTGGTCCGCCGACGGCCAGGGCCTGCGGCGCGCGGGGTCGGCACCGACCAGCTTGCGGCAGAACAATCTCCGCCGACTAGTCGTCGAGGATCCGGCTGTTCGAACAAGAACTCGGCCGGTCGTCCCGGCATCGACCGATCCGAGGCGAGCAGGGCGCGAAGACCGACATCCAGGACTTAAACAGACTGACGCTTGAGCACGGCATGACCTGGGGCCCTGGGGTTCGTCAACGTCGGCGAGCCGCTTCCTTGGCGGTGAATGTGGCTGAAACAGCGATAAGTTTAGGTTAATCGGTGTGGTTTACGGTTCGTTACCAAGCTCAGTCCTCGCCCGCCGCGGCGGCTTCTCGACAGGGCGTTGTGACGGAGCACGTCGGATTTCGAAGACAATAGTCTCAAAGAACCCAGGTCGATAAAATTTTAGCGGGCCGCGCAGGTCTGCTTCAAGGCGCAAGCGTCACGGTGTCGACGTCGTCCAGTCGACCTGAAGAAAAGGCCTGAAGAGGCAGCCATGTCCGACACGCTCTCCTCCGCTTTCTCCGCCGCCCGTCGCCTCGCCCTCGTGACGGCGGCCGCGCTTCCGCTGGTGGGTCTCCAGGCGCCCGCCCAGGCCCGTGACGGAGGAGCGATCGCGGCCGGCATCATCGGCGGCCTGGCGCTCGGCGGGCTGGCGGCGGCCGCCGCGTCGCAGCCGCGCTATGCCTACCCGGCTTACCCGTACCCGGCCTACGGCTATCGCCCGGTCACCTATGTCCGGGATTGCTGGATCCAGCGCCGGCGGGCGCGCGACGATTTCGGCAACGTCTACTACCGGCGGGTGCGCGTCTGCGACTGAGAGCCAGGAAACCGGGAGCCGCCTTCCGCCCGACGGCGGGGCGGCTCCGTCGCCCGATTCGCACGAAGAGACCAGTCGCACAGCGAGACCCGGAATGATCGGACGATACCTTGGCCTGGCACTGGCCGTCGCGGGCTGCGGACCGGGCGTCGCGCAAGACCTCGGCAGCGCAGGCATCACCATGCAGGGCAATTACAACACCATCATCTACAACAACGGGGCGATGAACCTGGTCCCGAACGGCGCCCCGGCGGAGGCCCGGCCGGTCCGGTCCGGCGGCTCGCTATGGGAGCACAACAGCTCGGTGGTCAGCCTCGAGGCGGCCGGCAACCAGCGGCGCTTCTACTACCATCGGCCCCGGGCCGGCATGGGGGAGGCCGGGGCCCGGCCGGGCAGCCTGCTGTTCGAGGGAATCCGGTCCGGCAACCGGTACCACGGTACCGCCTACATCTTCGCGGGCCGCTGCGGCACCTACCCGTACCGGGTGAGCGGCACCGTCATCCAGGACCGCGAGGTGGTGATGCGCGGGATGGCGCCGCGGATCGACCGCTCCGATTGCCAGGTGTCGGGGCAGATGAGCGACCTCCTGGTGTTCCGGCTCCTGTGACGCCGCCTCCGGACGGCCGGCCCTTGCCGGACGGTCTCGACCGTCCGGCGCCGTGCACGGGGAAGGGGCGCTTCAGGCGCGGATCGCGGCGAGGCCCTTCCAGTCGAAGGTGATGCCGTGGCCGGGCCGGGCCGGCGCGACCGCGAAGCCCTCCTCGATCACGAGCGGTTCGGCGATGTAGCGGTCGAGGCCGAAGCCGTGCGCCTCCAGGTAGGAGCGGTTCGGCGCCGCCGCGAGCAGGTGCACCGTGACGTCGTGCGCGCCGTGCGACGTGACCGGCAGGTTGAAGGCCTCGGCGAGGTGCGCGATCTTCATGAAGGGGGTCACGCCGCCGCAATTCGTCACGTCCGGCTCCGGAAAGGTGACGCCGCCCGCCGCGATCAGCTGCTTGAAGTCCCACAGGGAGCGCAGGTTCTCGCCGGCGGCGATCGGCAGGCCGCCCTCGCGCACGACGCGGGCCTGGCCGGCGACGTCGTCCGGGATGACGGGCTCCTCCAGCCACAGCGGCGCGAAGGGCTGGAATGCACGCGCGGCGCGGATCGCCTCGTCGGCGCTCCAGCGCATGTTGGCGTCCACCATCAGCGGAAAACCCTCGCCGAGATGCTCCCGCATCGCCTTGACGCGCGCGACGTCCTCGGAGAGCCGCGCGCGGCCCACCTTCATCTTGATGGCGCGAAACCCCTTTCCGAGATTGTCGTCGGTCTGCCGGAGCAGCTGGTCGAGCGGCAGGGCGAGGTCGATGCCGCCGGCATAGCAGGGCACGCGGGGATCGTGGCCGCCGAGAAGCGTCCAGAGCGGCTGGCCCAGGCGCCGGGCCTTCAGGTCCCACAGCGCCATGTCCACGGCCGACTGGGCCAGGACCGTAGGGCCGCCACGGCCGCCGTAATGCTGGCCCCACCACAGCCGCTGCCAGACGTGCTCGACGAGGTCGCCGTCCTGCCCGACGATCTGCTCGGGGATGTCGCGCCGCAGGATCGCGTCGACGGCCGCGCCGTTGCGGCCGCAGGTATAGGTGTAGCCGACGCCCTCGGCGCCGTCCGCGTCGCGCAACCGGACCGTGTTGAGCTCGAAGGCCGGCATGTCGCCGTGCATGCTGTCGCTGAGGGTGACCTCCAGCGGCACGCGGTAGTAGCCGGCCTCCAGCGACGCGATCCGTGGCATGGCATTCCTCCCGATGTCGTGCGGCGCGTCGGCCGCGCTCCGCAGTTCAGCTTTTTATTGTCGGTGTCCCCTAATGTCAGTCATCCAGAACGTCAAGACCTGATCGCGGAGCAATGCCCAAGACAGGCAGGATGTTTACGAGGAAAATCTCTGCTGCACGTCACAGTCATGCGCAATCGACGCTGTAGCAGACCGAGCCGCTTCGTCTTGCTCGCGCATCGTCTTGACGGGCGGGATGGGTCGCCCGCATCGCAGCCGGCCGCCTCCCCTCTCCGTCGGCCACGCCGCCGGCGCGACGCAGGCGCGCCGGGAGGCGACGGGCGCAAGAGATGCCGCGCGCAAGAGATGCCGGGCTGCCGATGCGTCCGGCACCGGACGATCAACCCAAGGTGACGGTTCCCGGGGACAATCTCGACAATGCGGGAGCGTAATACTTTCGTCGTGCCGCCGCGCCGGCGCGCGAGCGGCCCGGTTACTCGGCAAAATTTACGGTCGCCGACGGTCCGGCGCCGGCGAGACCGGCTTTCGCCGATTGCTTCGGGCGGCGTCCCGTGCTGAAATACCAGTGAGCGAGCCGCCCGACCAACGAGGCGGATGGGAGGAGAACACCGATGAGGCGAGTCGTCGCGGGAGCGTTGTCGCTGGGCGCGTGGGTGCTGGCCGGGATGCCGGCCGTCGCGCAGGACAAGACGCTCACCGTCTGGTTCAGCAAGGGCTTCTATCGGTCCGAGGACGAGTCGCTCTGGGCGACGATCAAGAAGTTCGAGCAGAAGACCGGGATCAAGGTCGAGCTGTCGCAATACGCGATCCAGGACATGATCCCGAAGACGGTCGCGGCGCTCGATTCCGGCTCGCCGCCCGATGTCGGCTATTCCGACACCTACAACAACCAGGCGGCCGGCAAGTGGGCCTTCGAGGGCAAGCTCGAGGACCTCAGCGACATCCTGCAGCCGATGATGCCGCGCTTCGCGCCGCAGACGGTCGAGCACGTGCTGCTCATGAACGGCCAGACCGGCAAGAAGGCCTATTACGGCTTCCCGCTGAAGCGCCAGACGCTCCACACCGAGATCTGGGGCGACATGCTCGACAAGGCCGGCTTCAAGCAGGCCGACATCCCGGCGAAGTGGTCCGACTACTGGGCGTTCTGGTGCGACAAGGTCCAGCCGGCCTACCGCAAGGCGTCCGGCAGCCGCACCTACGGGATCGGCGCGCCGATGGGGGTCGAATCGACCGACAGCTTCCAGTCCTTCTACGCCTTCATGGACGCCTACGACGCCAGACTCGTCGACAACGACGGCAAGCTGACCGTCGACGACCCGAAGACCCGCGAGGGCCTGGTCAAGGCGCTCAAGGACTATACCGATCCCTACGTCAAAGGCTGCGTTCCGCCCTCGGCCACGACCTGGAAGGATCCCGACAACAACGTCGCCTTCCACAACCGCACCACGGTGATGACGCACAACTTCACCATCTCGATCGCGGCGAAGTGGTACGAGGACAGCGTCAACCCGAACAACACCCCGGAGCAGCGCGAGGCCTCGAAGAAGGCCTACGAGGAGTCGATCGTCACCGCGCCGTTCCCGAGCCGGCCGGACGGCAAGCCGATGACCTACCGCGCCGACGTCAAGCACGGCGTCGTGTTCTCCGGCGCCAAGAACAAGGCGGCCGCCAAGGAGTTCGTGAAGTTCATCATGGAGGAGGACAACCTCCGTCCCTACGTCGAGGGCGCGATCGGCCGCTGGTTCCCGGTCACCAAGGACTCGATCGAGAGCCCGTTCTGGCAGGCCGACAAGCACCGCAAGGCCGTCTACAACCAGTTCAAGTCCGGCACCGAGTCGTTCGACTACGTGAAGAACTACAAGTTCACGCTGGTCAACAACGAGAACGTGTTCGCCAAGGCGATGAACCGGGTCGTGAGCGAGAAGGTCCCGGTCGAGAAGGCCGCCGACGAGATGCTCGCCCGCATCAAGCAGATCGCCGCGCCGTAACCGGCCGTGGAAAGCTGAGGAACGCGCAGGACTGCCCAGGGAAAGACAAGGCGCGTGTCTCCCCTCTCCGATACGGGAGAGGGGATCCGCTTGATCGATACGACGATCGTCTCTGGGCCGACCCGCGGAACAAGAGGAGAGGCGCAGTGCCTCGATCCATTTCAACCGGAGCGGGGTCCGATCACCACGTGATCGGGGCCCGCTCTCGGTTTTCGAGTCCCTCTCATCCAGGCGTCACCAGGGAGACCGATCATGTCCGCAACGGTCGCTGAGGCCGCGCCGGCCGCCGCGGCGCAGCCCTTCCGCCTCAGCTCATGGCAGGCCTGGGGGCTCATCCTGATCGCGCCCTACCTGCTCGTGTTCCTGTTCTTCGTCATCTACCCGATCGGCTACGGGCTCTGGCTCGCCCGCAGCCCGGCGAGCTACGCCCACCTCGCCGCCGACCCGATCTTCGCCCGTGCGGTCGTCAACACGCTGATCTTCCTGATCGTCGGCATCAACATCAAGATGGCGATCGCGCTCCTCCTGTCGGGCTTCTTCACCAACGAGCGGCGCTGGATCCGCTGGCTGTCGGTGCTGTTCATCCTGCCCTGGGCGGTGCCGTCGATCCCGACGATCCTGTCGGTCCGGTTCATGCTGAACCCCGAATGGGGCGTGGTGAACCAGCTCATCTTCCGGTTCACCGCCGAGGACGGGCCGAACTGGCTCAACGATCCCACCCTCGCGCTGTCCCTCGCCATCGCGGTCCATATCTGGAAGTCGCTGCCGTTCTGGACGCTGATCCTGCTCGCCGGGCGGCTCGCGATCTCGGCCGACCTCTACGAGGCGGCCTCGGTCGACGGCGCGACGAGGTGGCAGAAGTTCCTGCACGTCACCTGGCCGTCGATGCGGACGCTCTACGTGACCTGCACGATCCTCTCGATGATCTGGACGCTGGGCGACTTCAACTCGGTCTACCTGCTCACCGGCGGCGGTCCCGCCGACCTGACCCACGTGCTGGCGACGCTCGGCATCCGGTATCTGCGGCTCGACCAGGTCGACCACTCGATGGCGGCGGTCGTCTGCGCGATGCCCTTCGTGCTGCCCCTCGTCTACGTGCTGATGAAGAGGCTCTCGAAATGAGCACGACCACCGCCCGTTCGGTGCTTCCTGCGACGCCCTCGGCGGAAGAGCGCTCCGCCGCCCGGACCAACTGGCTGAAGGCGGCCGGGACGGAAGCCAAGCTCCTCCTCATCGGCATCCCGGTCCTGCTCTGGACCCTGATCCCGATCTACCACCTCGTCCTGTTCGCGATCTCGCCGAAGCAGGACGCGATGTCGGGCGCGCTGTTTCCGGCGCACCCGACCCTCCAGAACTTCAAGATCGTGTTCGGGGAGAAGCACTACTTCCTGTCCCACTTCTGGCAGCAGTTCTGGAACTCGGCGCTGATCGCCTTCGCGACCGGCGTGCTGACGCTCGTCGTCGCGACCTCGGCGGCCTTCGCGATCAGCCGCCTCAAGGTGAAGGGCGGCCGGACCGTGATGAACATGGCGCTGTTCACCTACTTCATCCCGGCGGCGTTCCTGGCGGTGCCGATGTACAAGACGATGGGGTCCTACGGGCTCCTCAACACCAAATGGGCGCTGATCCTGGCGATGGTGACGATCGCCAGCCCCTACGCGATCTGGGTCCTGAAGCAGGCCTCCGACAAGCTGCCGGTGGAGCTCGACGAGGCGGCGATCATGGACGGCGCCTCGCCGCCGCAGCTCTTCCGCTTCGTCTACCTGCCGCTGATGGTGCCCTCGCTCGTCGCGATCGGCGTCTACGCGCTGCTGCTCGCCTGGAACGAGTACCTGTTCGCGTTCCTTCTCCTGTCCCGCGACACCGACGTGACCCTGCCGGTGGCGCTCGGCAGCTTCCTGGCCGCCGACGACTCGCCGTGGGAATTGCTGATGACGACGGGGCTGATCTACGCCCTGCCGCCCGCGGCGGTCTATTACGTGTTCAAGCGCTACATGGTCGGGGGGCTCACGGCCGGCGCGGTCAAGAGCTGACACCCAGTCCGTCCGACGCGCCTGGCGGACCGCTGGACCCCAACCGGCGGTCGTCAGGCCGCCATGCTGCGGGAGGCGTCCCGGACCAGGCGGGTCGAGGCATCGACCTCCTGGGTCGAGGCGGCGATCAGGCCGACGCTCCGGCTGATCTCGGTGACGGCCTGCGTCATCGCCTGCATGCTGCCCGAGATCTCCTGGGCGACGGCGGTCTGCTGCTCGACGGCGGTCGAGATGGCCGAGGAGATCTCGTTGACCTGCCCGATCGTCTCGCCGATGCCGGAGATCGCGGCGGCGGCCCGGTTCGCGGCGGCCTGCGTCTCGCCGATCTGGGCACCGATGCTCTCGGTCGCCTTGGCGGTCTGGGCCGCGAGGGTCTTCACCTCGGCCGCGACCACCGCGAAGCCCCTTCCGGCCTGGCCGGCGCGAGCCGCCTCGATGGTGGCGTTGAGCGCCAGCAGGTTCGTCTGGCTGGCGATCCTGTCGATCATCTCGACGACCTGACCGATGCGCTGCGCCGCCGAGGCGAGCCCGGCCACCACGGCCGAGGTGGTGTTCGCCTCGGCGACCGCGCGCCCGGTGACCTGCAGCGCGCGGCTCACCTGCCGGCCGATCTCCCCGACCGAGGCGGCGAGTTCCTCGGCGCCGGCCGCCACGCTCTGGGTGTTGCCGGAGGCCTGCTCGGCGGCGCTCGCGGCGCCGACCGCCTGCCGGGACGCCTGCGTGATCGACGCGGCGATGCCGTCGAGGTCGCGGTCGATGCCGCGGTGCAGCTCCGTCCGCCGAAGCCGCTCCTCCACGGCGGCGGTGATGTCGGTGGCGACCTTGACGACCTTCGCGATCCGGCCGGAGGCGTCCTGCACCGGGTTGTAGGTCGCCTGGATCCAGACGACCCGCCCGCCCTTGCCGACGCGCCTGTACTCGGCCTGCTGGAACTCGCCGCGCCCGAGCGCCTCCCAGAACGCCCGGTAGGCCGGGGTGCCGCGCTCGGCGGGGTCCACGAACATCGCATGGTGCTGTCCCCGCACCTCGTCGAGGTCGTAGCCCACCACGGCCAGGAAGTTCGCGTTCGCGGTCACGATCGTGCCGTCGAGGTCGAACTCGATGATGCCCTGCGAGCGGTCGAGGGCCCTCAGCTTGCCTTCGAAATCGGCATTGCGCAGCTTCTGGGCGGTGACGTCCGAGGCGCACTTGAAGACGCCGTAGGGCCTGCCGTTGCGCCCGAGCAGCGGGTTGTAGCTCGCCTGGAGCCAGACCTCCCGGCCGCCCTTGGCGATGCGCCGGTACTCGGCCTGCTGGAACTCGCCGCGGCGCAAGGCCGCCCAGAACAGCCGGTAGGCCTCGCCTTCGCGCTCGGCGGGGTCGACGAACAGGGAGTGATGGCGCCCGCGGATCTCCTCGAGGCGGTAGCCCATCACGGCCAGGAAGTTGGCGTTGGCCGTCACGACGTTGCCGTCGAGATCGAACTCAATCAATGCCTGCGAGGCATCGATCGCGTTCAACTTGGCCTTGAGTTCGGTATTGAGCAACATTTGACGTTCCCAGTCTCAAAGGAGGTCTGTCGCCTCACTTTCCGCTAGGGTATGGGCCGCGTGCTGCCAAGACCTGAACCCGAACGGTGAAACACCGGTGTATGCCGGCTTTTTCCGCATCGGCTTTCCTGTCATTCCGGCACCCGGGCCCGCGTCGCCTTCGCGCCTGGCAGCTTTTCTGCCATTCTGCCCCGGCGACGGTGCCTCGCCCCGGCCAGCCGCGACGGGAACCTCGCGCCGGCCGCCTGGCCGGAAGTCCCTGCCCGGGTCATCGTGCCCGGGCGCGGCCTCTCCGGCCGCGCCGCCGGCGCGAGACGCCGATGCAGCATGACATGCGGAGGGTTGTTTTACACTTTTGGCATAACCCGCATGGCATATATCCTCGCATTCCGATGCGATACCGCCTGAGAGAGGGAAACGGTATGCCGACACGTGCACTGATGCGTCCTCAGGCGCCGGCGGAGGCGGGCGCGGTCCCGCGCGCGTTCTCCTCGCGCCACTTCCTCAAGCTGATCGAGGATACCGGCAAGGTCGGCTTCTGGTCGGCGGACCTGCGCTCGGAGCACATGGACGCCTCGCTTGGCCTCTACCGCATCCTGGGGCTCGACCCGGCCTCCGGGATCACCTTCGGCTTCGGCCTCGACATGATCCATCCCGAGGACCGGGCCGCGCATGGCGACCAGATCGCGGTGCTGCGCTCCGGGCAGCCGATCAGCCGCGAGTTCCGCATCATCCGGCCGGACCGGACCCAGCGCTGGCTTCTGCACCACGCCGAGGTGATCCTCGGCCCCGACGGGCTCCCGAGCCAGGGCATGGGCGTGGTGTTCGACGTGACGGAGCGGCACGACGCGATGAATGCGCTGCTGCAGCGGCACGACCGGCTCAACGCGCTGATCACCGCGACCGGCGCCATCTTCTGGGGAACCCAGGCCAACGGCGAGCCCACCGAGATGGCGCAATGGATGGCGCTGACCGGGCAGAGCTTCACGCAGATTCAGGGGCTGGGCTGGATGAATGCCGTCCACCCGGACGACCGTCCCCGCACCCATGCCGCCTGGATGACGGCGATCGAGCACGCCTCGGCCTACAACACGGATTACCGCATCCTGTGCGCGGACGGCATCTACCGCTGGTACAATTCCCGCGGCGCGCCGGTGCTCAACAAGGACGGCTCCGTGCGGGAATGGGTGGGCGTCTGCCTCAGCGTGCCGGGCCGGAGCCGGTACGGCCTGTCCCCGTCGGCGCCCGATGCCGCGGGGCCCGGACCCGCAGGCCAGGCCGCGGCGGCGAGGCCGGCCAACCCCGATCCGGCCACCACCCGGACGGCAGACGGCACGGAGCTTCTGACACCGGCGCAGATCCGTGCAGCGCGCGGCATGACCGGCCTGTCGAAGGACGAGCTGGCCAAGCTGGCCAACGTGTCGGTCTCGACCCTCAACCGCCTGGAGGACGAGTCCACCTCGGTCAGACCGCGTCCCGACACGATCCTGGCCGTGCGCCGCAGCCTGGAGAAGGCCGGCGTCGCCTTCACCTTCGAGCCGGGGGCGAAGCCCGGCATCCGCGAGGCGTGAGGGCGCGCCACCCGGGGGCGCGCAGGCGCTTCGGACTCGCACCTCGAGACCGGATCGCGGGCAGCCGCCTCTCGCATCACGGCCTGGGCGATCGCCGTCATGCCGGCGGCCTCGCGTCCCGGCTCTGTCCCGGCGCGGCGTGCGGTCGCCGCCGCCGGATCGGCTCATGCGCCGGAATCGGGCTTCGACCCTTGCGAATGCCTGAATTTATTCCCTGCCGCCGCGGGCCGAACCCGTCATTCGCGGGAGAGAGATCGTTAACAGATCCTGATTTATGAGCACGGGGCGTGTTTGTGGGAGAAATCATGCCATGGAACTCGCCGACCTGGTGCGGCTGTTCGCCGATTCCCTGGACCTGGCGGTGGTCCTGACCGATGTCGACCTGGCGCGGCCGGGACCGACGGTGCTCTACGCCAACCCCGCCTTCGCGCGCATGAGCGGCTACGCGGCCGAGGAGGTCGTGGGCGCCTCGCCGCGCCTGCTGCAGGGCCCCGGCACCAGCCGGGAGGCGACGCGGCACCTGCCGCGCCTGCTGCGGACGGAAGGCCGCTTCCTCGGCTGCCTGCGGAACTACCGCAAGGGCGGGGAGGAGTACCTGTGCGAGATCGACGTGCGGCCGATCCTGGGCCGCGACGGCACCCCGCAGGCCTTCATCGCCTTCGAGCGCGAGGTGGTCCGCCGCCGCGGCCGGCCGTCGGATGGCGGGACGCGACGCTACCGCCCGGCGATCGGGGCCGCTTCGCCGCTCGGCGACGCCGCCATCCCGCTCTTCGCCTGAGGCTCGGCCCGAGACCCGGCGGCCGTCCCCTGGCCAGCGGTGCGGGCGGGAACGGCGAGCGACCCCGCCCCGGCGCTCATGCGACCAGGCGCGGCGGCGCGGCGCGCAGCAGCATGCCGAACAGGTCGCGCGGGTCGTCCGGATCGGCGAGGAGGTCGAGATCCTCGTAGTACGGCCAGGCGGCCAGCAGATCGCGCACGGTGCGCAGGGCGGAAAAGTCCTCGATCGCGAAGCCGACCGAGTCGAACACCGTGACCTGGCGCGCGTCGGTGCGCCCGGGCGCGAGACCGGAGAGGACGCGCCACAGCTCGGACACCGGGTGATCCGGAGCGAGCTGCTGGATCTCGCCCTCGATGCGGGTCTGCGGCTCGTACTCGACGAAGATCGAGGCGCGGTGGAGCACGCCGGGCGCCAGCTCGGTCTTGCCCGGGCAGTCGCCGCCGACGGCGTTGATGTGCACCCCCTCCCCGACCAGGTTGTCGCCGAGGATGACGGCGTTGCGCTTGTCCGCCGTCACCGTGGTGACGATGTCGGCGCCCCGCACCGCCTCCTCGGCGCTGGCGCAGGCCGTCAGGTCGAAGCCGAGGCCGGCGAGGTTGCGCAGGCACTTCCTCGTCGCCGCCGGGTCGATGTCGTGGAGGCGCAAGCGGTCGACGCCGAGGAGCGCCCGGAAGGCGAGCGCCTGGAACTCGGCCTGCGCCCCGTTGCCGATGAGCGCCATGGTGCGCGAGCCCGGACGGGCGAGAGCCTTCGCGGCGAGCGCCGAGGTGGCGGCGGTGCGCAGGGCCGTGAGCAGGGTCATCTCGGTGATGAGCACCGGATACCCGTTGCCGACATCGGCCAGCACCCCGAAGGCGGTGACCGTCTGGCGCCCGCCGCTGGCGTTCTTCGGGTGGCCGTTGACGTACTTGAAGCCGTAGGTGTGGCCGTCGCTCGTCGGCATCAGCTCGATGACGCCGTCCGGGCTATGGGCGGCGATGCGGGGCGTCTTGTGGAAGGCGTCCCACCGCGAAAAGTCCCCCGCGATGGCGTCGGCGAGGCGGGTCAGCATCGCCTCGATCCCGACCGCGTGGACGAGACGCATCATGTTGTCGACGCTGACGAAGGGGACGACGTTGAGGGCCGGCATCAGTAGCTCCGGGTCGGCTTGTCGAGGATGCGGCGGCCGAGCAGGCTGGCGGCGAGGTCGGCCATCAGGAGGGCGGTGCGGCCGCGCTCGTCCAGGAAGGGGTTGAGCTCGACGAGGTCGAGGCTGCGCACCAGCCCGGAATCGTGCAGCAGTTCCATGATCAGGTGGGCCTCCCGGAAGGTGGCCCCGCCCGGCACCGTGGTGCCGACGCCGGGCGCGATGCCGGGATCGAGGAAGTCGACGTCGAGGCTGACATGGAGCAGGCCGTCCGCCGCCGCGACCTCGCGCAGGAAGCCCCGCAGCGGCGCGACGACGCCGTTCTCGTCGATGTCGCGCATGTCGTGCACCCGCACGCCCCGCCCGAGCGCCTCGCGCTCCGCCGGGTCGACGCTGCGCAGCCCGAACATGCAGATCCGGGCCGGATCGAGCGCCGCTTCGAGCGGCGGAAAGTAGCCGGAAAAGCCCGGCCGCCCGGTGAGGTAGGCGAGCGGCACGCCGTGCAGGTTGCCGCTCGTCGTCGAATCGAGGGTGTGGAGGTCGGCATGCGCATCGAGCCAGAGCAGGAAGAGCGGCCGCCCCTCTCGTTCCGCCCTCCGCGCCATGCCCGCCACCGTGCCTGCCGAGAGGCTGTGGTCGCCGCCGAGGAAGATCGGCAGCGCCGCCTCGCTGTGCCGGAAGGCGGCGTCCGTGAGCGCCAGGGTCCAGCCCGCCGTCTCGGCGAGGTTGCGGATCGCCCGGTTCGGATGCGGCGGCGAGGAGAAGGGAGCTGGCGCGACGTTGCCGGCATCCGCGACCGTGAGGCCGAGGTCGCGCAGCGACTCGCTCAGGCCCGCCGCCCGGTAGGCGCTCGGCCCCATGTCGCAGCCGAGCCGGCCGGTGCCCGATTGCACCGGCGCCCCGATAAGGACGCACCCTCTCGCTTCGCTTCGCGCCACGTCGCCCGCTCCCGTCTGGATCACCAGACCGTAGCGGGCGCCTGCGGCACTTTGAACAGGCTAAGCTGCGCGATTTTCAACGCCGAATGCTCACTTCGGCAAGCGGAATCGACCAGTGTGTCGGCATGGACGACCTCGACCAAGCCCTCATCACCCTCTTGCGGCACGATTGCCGGCGCCCGGTCTCGGACCTCGCCGCGATCCTGAAGGTGTCGCGCGCCACCGTGCGGGCGCGGCTCGACCGCCTCGAGCGCGGCGGCGAGATCATCGGCTACACGGTGGTGCTGCGGGCCGACGCCCTGCCCGCCGCCGTGCGGGCGATCACCCTGATCGCGGTCGAGGGGCGCAAGGCCGGCGACGTCATCGACGCGCTGAAGGGGTTTGCCGAGATCACCTCGGTCCACACGACGGTCGGCACCTGGGACATCGTCGTGGAAGTGTCCGCCGGCAGCCTGCCGGAGCTGGACGACCTGCTGCGGCGGGTGCGCCTCGTCCCGGGCGTGACCACCTCGGAGACGCACCTGCTGCTGTCGACGCCCAGGAGTGCCCGGGCGCGGCTTTAAGGACGTGCGACGTCCGAGCGATGGACGAGCTTAGCGCGCTCCCACCCTCGATCTCATCCTGAGGTCGAGGGTGGGAGGATGGGTGAGTTCAGGAGTGTCGGGGTCGCGACCCCGCCTCTCAGACCGGGCGCTGCAGCTTGCAGCTGTCGATGGCGCCGAGCGCCTTGGCGCGGGCCGAATCGTTGAAGTAGCCGGTGGCGCGATAGGCCTCGATCTCGGAGGCGTCGAGCGCCCGCAGGGTGGCCTTGGCGTAGCAGCCGCAGGGGCGCTCGAGGCTGGTCTCGGCGGTGTTCTGCAGCCGGGCCTGGACGACGGTGCAGGCGCGCCGCACCCGGGCCTCGAGGTCCGACTTCGGCGCGGTGCGCAGGGCCGGATCGGGCTGGTAGGCCTCGAGCTGCGACGAGGACGCGCCGGCGAGCGCCGCGGTGGCGCCGAGCGCGAGGAAGCCGGCGGCGAGGAAGGTGCGGAGACGCATGGGAGGTGGAATCCGTTGGGCTGCTTGCCTGAAAGCGTGACCGTTGGACGCCGAAACTTCCCGCCCGCACAAGGGCGGACGAGCCACACCGGGTGATTAAAACCCTTGGCGCGCTATTGCGGCAGCGCCGCGATGGCGACGTGGTTGTCGTGGAAGGCAGCACCCCCGAAGGGAGCCGGCGCATCGGCGCCGGTCAGCGTGTTGATGCCGCGCCCGTCCGGATAGGCGTCGTTCGGCCAGATCGACTCGGCGATCAGCACGCCGCGGCGCAGGCCCGCGAACAGGGTCGCCCGCAGGGTGACGGCGCCGCGCTCGTTCGACAGGCGCACCCAGGCCCCCTCCCCGATCCCGAGCGGACCGGCATCCTCCGGGTGGATCATCACCGTCGGGTGGCGCTCCCGGGCGAGCGAGGTCGGGGTCTCGGTGAAGGTCGAATTGAGGAAGTTGCGCGCCGGGCTGGTGGCGAGACGGAAGGGATGGTCCGGCGTCGCGTTCATCAGCGGCGCCTCCCAGTGGTCGGGGAGCGGCGGCATCGCCGGCCCGCGCGGGCCGTCCTGCGCCACCGGCACCGTCGCCCAGTCCGGCTTGAAGCGGAAGCGGCGGTCGGGATGGGCGAAGCCGTCGAGGAAGTGGGCGCGCGCGAAGGGCGGCTGCGCGTCGAGGAAGCCGTCCTCCTCCATCTCCGCCAGGCTGCCGCGGCGCGAGGCCTTGAGCGTAGCGTCGATCAGGTCGCGCGGGCTCATGGCGAAACCCGGATGCTCGGCGCCGAGGCGCTGGGCGAGCGCCACGATCACCTCGTGGTTCGAGCGGCAGAGGGCGGGCGGCTCGATGCGCTTCAAGCCGAGCTGGATGTGCTGCTGGCCGCCGCCGGTATAGAGGTCGTCGTGCTCCAGGAACATCGTGGCGGGCAGGACGAGGTCGGCCATGCGGGCCGTCTCGGTCATGAACTGCTCGTGCACGCAGACGAACAGGTCGTCGCGGGAAAATCCCCGCTTCACCAGCTCCTGCTCGGGGGCGACCGAGACCGGGTTGGTGTTCTGGATCAGCATCGCGGTCACCGGCGGGCCGTGGCGCAGGGCCTCCGGGTCGCCGGTGAGCACCCGGCCGATCTGCGACTGGTCGAGCTGGCGGGTGCCGGGGCGGACCGCGTCGAGCCCCTCGATCAGGCGCTTGTTGAGGCCGAAGACGCCGCTGTTCGAGTGGAACGCCCCGCCGCCGCGATGCTGCCAGGCGCCGGTGACCGCCGGGATGCAGAGCGCCGCGTGCATGTTGGCGGCGCCGTTGCGGCTGCGGGCGAAGCCGTAGCCGAGGCGGAAGAACGTGTTCTTCGTCTTGCCCACGAGATGAGCGAAGCGCTCGATCTCGGCGACCGAGAGGCCGGTGATCGCCGCGGCCCATTCGGGATCGCGGCTCTGGAGATGGGCCTCCAGCTCCTCCGGGCAGTCGGTGTAGCGGGCCATGTAGTCGCGATCGGCGAGGCCGTCCCGGAACAGCACGTGCATCACCGCGCAGGCGAGCGCCCCGTCCGTGCCCGGTCGCAGCAGCAGGGCGAGATCCGCCTGCTTCATCGTCGGGTTGTCGTAGATGTCGACGACCACGACCTTGGCGCCGCGATTCTTGCGGGCGGCCTGGACGTGGGTCATCAGGTTGACTTGCGTGTGCACCGGGTTGGTGCCCCAGATCACCACGCAGTCGCTCTCGGCGATCTCGCGCGGGTCGACCCCGCCGAGGCGCCCGGTACCGGCGATGTAGCCCGACCAGGCGAGCGTGGTGCAGATGGTCGAGAACTGGCCGGAATAGCCCTTGGCGTGGCGCAGGCGGTTGATGCCGTCGCGCATCACCAGCCCCATCGTGCCGGCATAGTAGTAGGGCCAGACCGCCTCCGGCCCGTGCGCGGCCTCCGCCGCTTTGAAGGCGTCGGCGACGCGGTCGAGCGCCTCGTCCCAGCCGATCGGCGCGAAATCCCCCGAGCCCTTCGGGCCGGTGCGGATCAGGGGCCTCGTCAGCCGGTCGGGATGGTGGATCCGCTCGGCGTAGCGGGCGACCTTGGCGCAGACGATTCCCGCCGTGTAGCTGTGGCGCGGGTTGCCGCGCACCCGGCCGATCGTCGCCCCGTCGATCACCTCGACCTCGAGGGCGCAGACCGACGGGCAGTCGTGCGGGCAGGTGGAGGTGGTCCGCTCGATCCGTGGCTGGGCCGTCACCGTGCGCTCTCCCTCGAACACGAAAGCCCTCGCCGCGTGCGGCGAGGGCTCGCAACCTATCGGCGATTTCCCGAACGGGAAACCGTCAGCCGACGATGTCCTTGTCGTCGAAGAACTGCTTGATCTCGATCGCCGCGTTCTCGAGGCTGTCGGAGCCGTGGACGGTGTTCTCGCCGACGGACTTCGCGAACTTCTGGCGGATGGTGCCCTCGGCGGCCTGGGCCGGGTTGGTGGCGCCCATCACCTCGCGGTACTTGGCGACGGCGTTCTCGCCCTCGAGCACCTGGACCACGACCGGGCCCGAGGTCATGAAGGCGACGAGCTCGCCGTAGAACGGGCGCTCGGCGTGGATCTCGTAGAACTTCTTGGCCTGGGCGTCCGACATGCGGATGCGGCGCTGGGCGACGATGCGCAGGCCCGCCTCCTCGATCACGGCGTTGACCGCGCCGGTGAGGTTCCGGGCGGTGGCGTCGGGCTTCAGGATGGAGAAGGTGCGCTCGGTGGCCATGGGACGTCCGTCAGGAGAAAAGCGGTGGCGTGGGCGGCGGGATGCCGCGCGGGATCGGACCGAAGGCCCGGCCGGACCTCGGGTCCGGAAGATGCCGGGCGCGAGCGCCCGCCCGCCGGGGCCATGCGGACGCCCGGCGCCGGGCTTATAGCGGCGGGCCGACCGGCCCTCAAGCCAGGAAGGCAGGGCGCCCGGCGCGGACCAAAGGGACGTCCGCTGCGACCCTGCCGCAACACGGCCGAAAAATCGCCCCAAAGACCAGGCTCTTTGCGCGTCAACGTGACCTTTCAGCCACGCCGCCCCGCGCGAAGGAGCGGCGTCCCTCGCCAGCACCGCCGCTCCACGCCTTCGAGCGCTGAGCCCCGCGGACAGCCAGGAGTGTCCTGCATGCGTTCGATCCTGATCCCGGCCCTCGCGGTCTCCCTCCTCTCCGCCGGTACCGCGATGGCGGCCTCCGCCAAGGACCCGACCGGGACCTGGCTCACCGAGGACGGCCGGGCCAAGATCAGGATCGAGAAATGCGGCCCGGGCGGCACCCAGGCCTGCGGCACGGTGGTGTGGCTGAAGACGCCCCTCAACGACCAGGGCCAGCCGCGCACCGACATCAAGAATCCCGATCCGAAGAAGCGCAGCCGTCCGGTGATCGGCCTCCCGCTGATGGAGGGCCTGAAGCCCGAGGACGGGGCCTTCAAGGGCCAGATCTACAACGCCGAGGAAGGCAAGGTCTACGACGTCTCGATCTCCCGCGAGAGCGCGAGCGAGCTGGCGATCTCGGGCTGCATGCTGAAGGTGCTGTGCGGCTCGCAGACCTGGACCAAGGCCCCGGACGAGTTCGCTCAGGCGGCGCAGCCGGCCGCGAAGAAGCCCGCTCCGGCCAAGCCGGCGGCGAACTGAGGCGCCGGCATCAGGCCCGCGAGGCCGGGCCCGGCGGCTCCTCCGGGGCCGGCTTCAGCTGGAAGCCGCGCTGGACCCCCGGGCGGGCCTTCATCCGGTCGATCCAGGCGGCGACGTGGGGCAGCGCCGCGATGTCCTGGCCCTGGCGCTCCCAGAGCTTGGCCCAGGGCAGGATCGCGATGTCGGCGATGGTGTAATCGTCGCCGGCGACGTGGGGGTGACGGCCGAGCTGCGCGTCGAGGGTGGCGTAGAGCCGGGTCGTCGCGGCGGTGAAGCGCTCGATCGCGTACGGGATCTTGTCCGAGGCGTAAATCCGGAAGTGGTGGGTCTGGCCGAGGGTCGGGCCGAAATTCGCCGCCTGCCAGAAGAGCCAGATGTCGACCGCGATGCGGGCGCGCTCGTCGGAGGGGTAGAACAGGCCGGTCTTGCGGGCGAGGTACTGCAGGATCGCGTTCGATTCGAACACCGTGATCGGCTGCCCCCCCGGCCCGTCCGGATCGACGATGACCGGGATCTTGCCGTGCGGCGCCACGGCCAGGAAATCGGGGGCGGTCTGGGCCCCCTTGCCGATGTTGATCGGGATCATCCGGTAAGGCAGGCCGCATTCCTCGAGCATGATCGAGGCCTTCCAGCCGTTCGGCGTCGTCCAGTAGTAGAGGTCGATCGGCGGCTGCGTCACGGCCGACATGCGGGCGGTCCTTCTCGCATTGCGGGGACGTCAGGCGCGTCCGTCGCGCATCGGGCTACCCGGTGAGGTAAACAGAGGCCGGCCCGCCCTGTACAGGGTGAAGGTTGTCTCAATCACCGCTCCTGCACCGCTCCTGCGGCGGTGTTCTCGGCCGGACACGGGAGGCGCGGCGCCTCTTGCCCTTGCGTCAGGTTGTGGCAGTGTCTCGCCCGCGCCACCCTCTCGGCGCCGTCCGCCCCGCGAGCCTGCCCCCATGCCGTTCCCGCTCCCCCGCGCCGTCCTGGCAGCCCTGCTGGTTGCCACGCCCATCTCCGCCCTCGGCCAGGCCGGCACGAAGCCCGAACTCGCGCCCCGCCGGGAGCCCAGCGTCCGGAGCCTCGCCGCCCGCGAGCGCCAGCGCAAATGCGGCGCCGAGTGGCGCGCCCTCGGCCCGCCCGAGAAGGCCGCCCAGGGACCGCGCTGGCCGCAATATTACAGCAAGTGCGTGCGCCGGCTGAAGGAGCAGCGGGCCTGACGCCGCCGGCCTGCGGACGAAGCCACGCTCTGCCCGGACGCCAGGGTCGTGCGTGTTGCGCGCGAATGTCGAGCATCGCACACACGCGTTGTTAGTTCTTGTCGCGACCACATCGTTGATCGCAATTTTTGTTCTCGATGTGCCGACAGCAGTTGTCTCAACCTGATTATGCTGTTACGTAATGCATATCCTGAGTTTCGAGACCCAGGGCACCTTTGAGGCGCACTCTTCGAGTGCGCCTTTTTTCTTGCCCCATAGCTGACACAGCAAAAAAGAGCCCCGGCTTTCGCCGGGGCCCCCATTCCCAAACTTCGAAGAGCTTAGAAGTCGCGCTGCACGCGCATGCGGACGTTGAAACCGTCGATGGCGTTGGTGGTCGGCAGGACCGCGCCGTTCAAGGTCGGCAAGCCGGCGGCGTTCACGCCGTTCGGCGCACCCGCGGTCTTGTTGGGGTCGATCACGCGACCGCTGTTGATGGCCTGGCGGGTGTACAGACCTTCGACGCCGATATCGAGATCCTTCACCGGCGACCAGATCAGGCTCGCGCCGGCGACGATCTGGTTGGAGTCGCGCAGCACCGCGTTGAACGCGGACTGGGCCAGGAACGGGTTGCCGAGGGGCTGCACGCCGGTGCTGGCGAGGTTGCTGATCAGGGCGAGATTATTGCGGGCGGCCGTCCCGTGATAGATCTCGCCGTAGCTGCCGATGAAGGCCGAGCGCCATTCCGGCGTCCAGTAATGCAGGTACGACGCGACGACGGTCCAGCTGCGGGCGAGGCTCATCTTGCCGTTGACCGGGTCGACGATCGCGTCCGAATACCACTGGTTGAAGGCACCGGCGGCGATGTTGCCGTTCGAGGTCCAGCCGCCGTTATACGAGTTGATGCCGGTATAGGAGTTGGCACCTTCGCCGTACGAGCCCTGGAGGTAGAGCGCATCGCCGGCGGCGATGAAGGGCAGGTTGGCCTTGATGCCGGCCTGCACGGCCCAGCCATACGCGTTGTTCACCCGCGCCGCCGAAGCCGCGCCGGTGGCGATCGCCGGGAAGCCGTTGAAGGGGGTGACGGTGCTGGCGTTGCCGACGGTCAGCTCGTGCACGGCGGCGGAGAGCTGGGCCGAGCCCCAGGCGGCGTCGTAGCGCAGCGCGCCGACGAAGTCGGGCATGCGCGAGCGCTGGACCACGTCGTAGTTGGCGACGCCGACCGGGACGCCCGCCGCGTTGAAGGCGAGGACCGGGGTGAAGTTGCCGGCTCCGGCGGTGAAGACCTGGTACTGGCCGTTCCCCAGGATGGTGCCCGTGCCGAAGATCGGCACCTTGCGGAAGATCGGGTCTTCCATCGACAGCGTCGCCGAGAAGCCCTGGCCGAAGGTGGCGGTGTAGGCGAGCAGGTTGGTGGAGGAGACGTCCGAGCCCAGCGAGGTGCCGATGATCTCGAAGTCGTGGGCGTAGAAGTCGTAGAACGAGGCCGCGCGACCGGCGGTGAGGCCGGCGAACTGGATGAAGGCCTTGTCGACGTTCACGTATTGCTGGGCGCGGCCGAACGTGTCGACGCCGAGCGCCGGGAAGGAGTTGCCGGCGCGGTTCTGCGTGCCCGAGGTCAGGTAGGCGCCGGTGCGGGAGGCGAGCTCGAAGCGCACGAAGGCGCGGAGAGTGCCGTAGGCGGTCTGCGTGCGGGCGTCGAGGTTGAGGCGGCCGAGGCCGCGATAGCCCGACAGGTCGCCGGCCGAACCGGAGCGGGTGAAGTTCTGGGTGTAGCCGGCCTCGAAGCGGGCGCGGCCGGAGACGCGCAGGCAGGTGTCGGTACCGGGAATGAAGAAGAAGCCGGCCCCGTAGGCCGAGCAGACACGAACGTACTCAACAGGCGCCGCCTTCTTGACCGGCAGATCGGCAGCCTGCGCCCCCGCGACGACGGTCAGGCCAGCGGCCGAACCCAGCAGAAGGCTCTTCACGAGCTTCATTGAGACCTCCAAGATTTCGGACCCGAAAAGGGGTGAACGACTCTGTTCCGAAGACCTTTTCGGCCTCGAGACCATGTCCCTCTTATGCCCCCGAAGATTCAGCCCCGCAGACGTTCGGCTGAACCGCACCGGACCCCGTCCGGCGCGAAGGAACAATCTTTCATGACGCTGCGTTGATCAATGTGCTCTAAGAACTAACAACTGTCCCTGACGACCTTGACGGGACAATGTGGCAGAATCACCACATTTTGAACTGCGACATCGGCCTGTTATTTCTCTTGAACTAACATTTTATTTGCATCTCTTGATTGATCTAACAAAAAATAACATCGGTTTTATTGAAGCACTAACTTAACAAAATTTCAGACATAATGCAGAGATATTTTGGAGTCAAATCATTGTTAGCGCGATGTTTATACAGTAGATAAAGCACTTAAATGATAATATTGATTATATTTCCCACATATCGATTGATGTTTTTCTCATACTGATCTTTGAGATGACCCTGAGCATAGGACCACGCCGGCGGCCGCCGGCCCCGCGGTGCTCCACCGCTGGCCGGCTCTGGCGAGCCGGCAGGCTTTCCGCTTCCATCGGCGCGCCGCGAATCGCCGGGCGGCGTCGACCGAGGGAGTCAGACCATGCGCACGATTTCGGGCGGCCTCGCCGCCGGCCTTCTCGCGGCGAGCCTCGCCGCCTCGCTCGAGACCGCGACGGCTCAGGACGCCCGGCCGCCCGCCCCGGGCCGGCCGCACAACGTGGTGCTGTTCGTCCCCGACGGGATGCGGTCCCGGATGGTGTCCGCGGAACTCACCCCCGCGATGGCGGCCCTGCGCCAGGCCGGGGTGGACTTCGCCAACAGCCACTCGCTGTTCCCGACCTTCACCACCGCCAACGGGGCCGCGATGGCGACGGGCCATCATCACGGCGACCACGGCGACTTCTCGAACACGATCTATACCGGCACGCCGATCGCCGCGCAGGACCGGACGGTGACGCCCTTCGTCGAGCACGACGCGGTGCTCGGGGACATGGATGCCGCCTTCGACGGCGACTGGCTCAACGAGGAGACGGTGCTGCGCGCCGCCGCCAGGGCCGGCTACTCCACGGCGGCGATCGGCAAGGTCGGGCCGGTGCTCAACTTCGACCACACCAACCGCACCGGCGACCCGACCATCGTGGTCGACGACCAGACCGGCTCCAACGTCGGCATCCCGCTCAGCCCCGAGATGCGCCGCCGGCTCGAGGCCGTCGGGCTGCCGCTGGCCGCCCCCGGGCGCGGCGAGAACGGCAAGGCCGGCTCCTCGACCGTGCCGGGCACGCTCGCGGCCAACGTCGATCAGCAGGCCTACTTCGCCGACGTCGCCACCAAGGTGGTCCTGCCACTGTTCCGCGAGCGCGACCGGCCGTTCATCCTGGTCTACTGGTCGCGCGACCCGGACGGGGTGCAGCACAACGAGGGCGACAGCCTCGGCCGCCTGGTGCCGGGGATCAACGGGCCGACCTCGCGGGCCGGCATGCGCAACGCCGACGACAACCTCGCGGCCCTGCGCCGGGCGCTCGACGCCCTCGGGCTGGCGGCGACCACCAACATCGTGGTGGCGGCCGACCACGGCTTCTCCACCATCACCAAGGAGAGCGCGACGAGCCCCGCCGCGCGCCTGAGCCTGCCGGACGTCCCGGCGGGGCTGCTGCCGCCGGGCTTCCTCGCCCTCGACCTTGCCCGCGCCCTCGACCTGCCGATCTTCGAGCCCTTCGGCGAGCGCGCCCCGGTGCCGGCGAATGCCCGCCCGCGCACGGCGAGCGCCCTGATCGGCCGCGACCCTGCCGATCCCGACGTGGCGGTGGCGGTGAACGGCGGCTCGGACCTCGTCTACCTGCCCAAGAAGGACCTCGCCGGCAACGCCGCGCTCCTGCGCCGGATCGTCGACGCCCTGATGGCCCAGGACTATGTCAGCGGCCTGTTCGTCGATGACGCCTATGGCCCGGTCCCCGGCACGCTGCCGCTCTCGTCGATCCACCTGAAGGGCGACGCGCGCACCCCGACCCCGGCGATCGTCGTCAACTTCCGCTCGTTCACCACCGGCTGCGACGTGCCGGTGACCTGCGTGGCCGAGGTCGCCGACACGGTGCTGCAGCAGGGCCAGGGCATGCACGGCACCTTCAGCCGCGCCGACACCCACAACTTCATGGCGGCGATCGGCCCCGACTTCAAAGCCGGCTTCGTCGATCCGGCCCCGGTGAGCAACGCCGATGTCGGCCGGACCCTGGCGGCGCTCCTGCGCCTTGAGATCCGCGCCAAGGGCCGCCTGCTCGGACGCACGATGACGGAGGCCCTGACGAACGGTGCGGTGCCGGAGATCCGCGCCGGCACCCTGCGCTCCGCGCCGCACGGCACCGGGCTCGCGACCGTGCTGCGCTACCAGGAGGCCGGCGGGCAACGCTACTTCGACGCCGCCGGCTTTCCGGGCCGGACCTTCGGGCTGGATTGAAGCCCTGCGCGGCCGGCCCGAGCGCGGGCCGGTCGCCCCCCGGGAGACGTCGAGTCCCATGCCCTCCCCCGGCAGGGACCTTGCCGATAGTTTTTAGTTGTTCTAATTAGCAACTGCGAGCGCCGGACGGTGGTCCGGCGGACGGGAGAGACGTGATGGCGACCAATTCGGGCGCGGCCTGCAGCAGCTGCCGCTACTTCGACGACCGCGCGCTCAACGGCGCCGCCGCCCAGGGCGACGAGGGCCTGTGCCGCTTCAACCCACCGGTGAGCCAGCCCGAGCCGCAGGGCCACGGCCTGTGGCCGGTCGTCGCCGGCCAGGACTGGTGCGGCCACTTCACCGCCGCGCAGCATCCGGCGGAGTGAACCGCCCGCGCCCCGCCCGGGGCCGACGTGTCTCGACGGTTTCGTCCCCCTCTTCCGCCAGGAGAGGGGGATTTTTCGTCGTCGGCCGTACCGCGAATGTTGCGTCCGGCCCGCCGGACGCAATACGGGGCGGCCCCGGACCGGCGAAATCACCCGCGCGACGCAAAATCCCGGACATGCACCGTGCCTATACCGCCCGCCACAAGGGAGCCCGGGGACACGGGCGGCGAGGAGGCAGTCATGGTTGTGGCGCGGGTGATCCTGATGAGCGCGATGCTGACGGTCGGCATCATCGAGGTGGCGAAGACCCCGGCCCAGCGCGCCGTCGAGGCGACGCCCGCGGCACTGCCGGTGACGGCGCCCACCGCCGGCTCCGCCTGCACCGGCGCGACCTGGCCCTACCTGCCGGAATCCTGCCTGCGGCCCGGGACCGCGCCGCGGGACGGCGAGCCGCGCCGGCCGGTGCGGGTGATCGAGGAGCAGCGCCCGGCCGCGCCGGTCCGGGTTCCGGGCCGGGTCTCGGTCGGCTGACGCCGCGGCCGATGCGACGAGACCGTCATGCCGCATTTCAGCGCCGATCTCCTGGACGCGTTCCTGGACGGCGATCCCGAGGAGCGGGAGGCGCTGCGCGCACTCCTGGCCTCGCCGTCCCCGGCCTCGGGCACCGTGCGCCCGGCCCCGTCCCGCGACGCCTCGATCCGGGACCCGGCGCGCCCGACCGTGACGGGGATCCTCCCGGCGGCGACGAGCCCGACCCGGACGCGCACGCCGCGCGACGGCAAGGCGGGGCGCCGCCCGGCCCCGCGATCCGGCCAGCCCTCCGCCGGCGAGCGCAGCCGCGGCGCCCCGCGTCCCGCCGGCGGCCGATGCCGGGACGGCGCCGGAGGCCCGGCTGTGGCGGTCCCTGAGAAATAATGCATAGTCCTCACCCGCGGCGGAACGGGGCCACGATGCGGGTCGGCCACAAGATCATCCTGGTCGGCGGTCTGCCGATCGCCATCGCGGCGCTGATCGCGCTCGCGGGATGGCTCCTGCTCGCCCAGGCCGAGCGGGCCCGCGCCGGCGCGGTGCTGGCGGGCGCGATCTACCGCACCCTCACCCTGTCGACGACGGTGCGCGACGAGTTCCTGGCGGCCCGGCCCGCCGAGCGCACCGACCACGCCGAGCGCTTCGCCCGCCTGACGGCGGAATCCGCCGCCTCCCTCGACGAGTTGCGCCGCTTCGCCCGCACCCCGGACCAGGCCGCCCGCATCGAGGCGGCCCGCGCCGCCCTGAAGGATTCGATCGACCAGATGCAGGCCCTGGTGCGGATCACCCGGGACAATGACGGGCTGATCGCCGAGATGGCCGCCCGGGCCGATGCCCTGGTGCGGCTGGCCGATCAGGCCCGGGACCGGCAGCGGGCCGCCAACACCGACCTCGTCGTCTCCCTCACGGACAAGGCCGGCACCCTGCGGCAGGTCCGCGACGTGGTCGGGGCGGTCAACGAGCTGCGCGCCCTGGTGGCGCAGACCGAGATCGCGGCCCTGCGCGGGGCCGGCCACGCCTCCGCGACGCTGCAGAGCGCGATGGTCCAGGTGCGCAACGCAGCCCGCGACCTCGCGGCGGCGCTCAAGGGGGACCGGCGCGAGCGGGAGGCCGAGGAGCTGCTGATCCTGACCGCCGCCTACGAGGCCTGGCGCGGGGCCGAGGAGCCGCGCCTCGTCACCAGCGAGGGCGCCGCCTCCTCCCTCCCCTCGCCGGTCAACGTCCTCGACGAGTGGTGCGAGCGGGTGCTGAAGATCGACGGCTCGGCCCAGCGGGCGCTGCACGACGAGGTCACCCAGCTCCTCTCCTACGCGGTGCAGTCCAACGAGACCGAGCAGGCGACCCAGAACATCGCGCTCGAGACGCTCAAGCTCGGACAGCGCACCGCCGAGGCCCTGCGCCGACGCGACGTCCCGGCGGCGGCCGCGATGCTGGAGGACGGCCGCACCCTGTCCGAGACCGCCGCCGCCCTGCCGATCTCGCCGCTGATCCAGGGCGAGATGATCGAGGCGATCGACGGCTGGCGCGAGCGCCTCGGCACCACCGTCGAGGGCCTGCGCCGGCAGAACGAGGGCATCGCGGCGATGGACGGCCTCGCCGCGGTCATCGGCGAGACCGCCCGCAGCCTCAACGAGATCTTCATCGACGACGCCGACCGCTTCGGCACCTTCCTGCTCCGCCTGCTGCTCGTCGGGGCCGGCGCCGGCCTGGTGCTCGGCTCAGGCGTGGCCCTCGCGGTGGCGCGCTCGATCACCGGGCCCCTGCGCCAGCTCCAGCGCAGCATGCTGGCGCTCGCCGCCGATCCGGGCCGACGGGATGTCGGGGCCGAGGTCGGGCGCCGGCGCGACGAGCTCGGCGACATGGCCCGGGCCACCGCGATGTTCGTGGAGGAGATCGGCCGGCGCGAGCGCGCCCTGCGGCGGGCCAAGGAGGAGGCCGACCGCACCCTCGCGGCCCTGCGCCAGACCCAGTCGGACCTGATCCAGGCCGAGAAGCTCGCCTCGCTCGGCCAGCTCGTCGCCGGGGTGGCGCACGAGATCAACACGCCGCTCGGCATCGCGCTCACCACCGCGACCCTGGTGCGGGACGAGGCGCGCGACTTCGGCGAGGTGGCGAAGACCGGCCAGCTCTCGCGCTCGCGCCTGGCCCACTTCGTCGACCGGATGCAGGAGGGCTCGCACCTGCTCACCGCCAACCTCGCCCGGGCGGCGGACCTCGTCCACAGCTTCAAGCAGGTCGCGGTCGACCGGGTCAGCGACGAGCACCGCCGCTTCCCGCTGCGCGAGTGGCTGGGCGAGCTGCTGCGCAGCCTCGGGCCGCTCCTGCGCCGGGGCGGGCACCGCCTCGACCTCGAGGCGGAGGAGGAATTCGAGGTCGACACCCATCCGGGGGCGCTGGCCCAGGTCATCACCAACCTGGTCAAGAACGCGGTGGTGCATGCCTTCCCGGAGGGGTCTTCCGGGCACATCACGGTCGCGGTCGCGCGCGGCGCGACGCAAGAGGGCGTGCACGAGGGGGCCTTCGTGCGCCTCGAGGTGCGCGACGACGGGCGCGGCATCGCGGCGGCGGACCGGGAACGGATCTTCGACCCGTTCTTCACCACCGCCCGCCACCGCGGCAGCTCGGGGCTGGGCATGCACATCGTCTACAACCTCGTCACCGGCCAGCTCCAGGGGCGGATCACGGTGGAGAGCCGCGAAGGCCGGGGGACGGCGGTCCGGGTCGAGTTCCCGGCCAGGCTCGCCCCGGCGGCGCCCCCCGCCCGCGCGGCCGCGGCGCCGTTCGGCGTGGCCGCCCAATAGGCACAGGGACGCCGCGCCATCACCGCATCGTCATCGCCGCTTGGGGATTTCGTCCTTTCGGTATGTACTGGCCGCGAGCGTGACGGGGCTGCCGGGGCGACTGTGCCGCGGCAGGCCTGCACGGTCGGGGGTGAGGGAGGGACGGCCGCGCGATGCCCGCGACAGAACCACGATTCGGATCCGGGCGCCGGACAACAGGCCTGCGGCTCGCGAGCCTGCTCGGTGCGGCGGACCCGCGCAGGAGCGCGGCGGACCCGCGCAGGATCGGGGCCGCGCTGCTGGCGGCTCTCGGCGCCGCGATCCTCCTCGCCGCGCCGGCCGTCGGCAGGACCCTGGTGTTCTGCTCCGAGGGCAATCCCGAATCGCTCAACCCGCAGCTCGTCACCACCACGACCGGCATGGACGCGGCCTGGCCGGTCTTCGACACCCTGGTGGCCTTCGAGCCCGGCACCACCACGATCCGCCCGAGCCTCGCCGAATCCTGGACGATCTCGCCGGACGGACGCGACTACACCTTCACCCTGCGGGCGGGCGTCCCGTTCCACCGCAACGCCCGGTTCCGGCCGACCCGGCCGCTCGCCGCCGAGGACGTGGTCTTCTCGATCGGGCGGCAATGGCGGGCGGACCACCCCTATCACCGCGTCTCCGGCGGCCAGTACGCGTATTTCCGCGATCTCGGCCTGCCGGATCTGATCGAGGCGGTGGAGGCGCTGGATCCCCGCCGGGTCCGGATCCGCCTGCGCGAGGCCGACGCCACCTTCCTGCCCAACATCGCGATGGCGCTGGGGGCGATCCAGTCGGCGGAGTACGCCGCGATCCTGACGGCGGCCGGCGAGCCGGAACGCCTCGATCGGGAGCCGATCGGCACCGGGCCGTTCAGCTTCGTCGCCTTCCAGCCCGACGTCGCCCTGCGCTACCGCGCCTTCCCGGATTACTGGGGCGGGCGCCAGCCGGTCGACGGCCTGGTCTTCTCGATCACCCCCAACGCGGCGGTCAGGCTCGCCAAGCTCCGGGCGGGCGAGTGCCACCTGATGCCGTTCCCCAATCCGCAGGACCTCGACGCGATCCGGGCCGACCCCGCGCTGGCGCTGATGCGGGAGGAGGAGCTGAACATCGGCTACCTCGCCCTCAACGTCACGAAGCCGCCCTTCGACGACCTGCGGGTGCGCCGCGCCGTCGCGATGGCGATCGACAAGGCGGCGATCGTCTCGGGCATCTACGGGCCGGGCGGGACGGCGGCCCGCTCTCCCCTGCCGCCGAACCTGTGGGGGCACGACCCGACGCTCCAGGACCCGCCCCTCGACCGGCCTGGGGCGCAGAGGCTGCTCGCCGAGGCGGGCTTCCCGTCCGGCTTCGAGGCCGAGCTGTGGTACCCGCCGGTGAGCCGGGCCTACAATCCCAACGGCCGGCGCGTCGCCGACATGATCCAGGCGGACCTCGCCCGCATCGGCATCCGGCTGCGGCTGATGACCGACGAATGGGGCGCCTACCGGGCCAAGATGCTGGCCGGCGTGCCGGCGATGGCGCTGTTCGGTTGGACCGCCGACAACGGCGACCCGGACAATTTCCTCGGCGTCCTGCTGTCCTGCGTGCCGGCCCGGGCCGGCGGCAGCAACATCGCCCGCTGGTGCGACCCGGCCTTCGACGACCTGGTGACGCGGGCCCGGCGCCTGCCCGACCAGGCCGCCCGCGCGGAGCTCTACCGGCAGGCGCAAGGAATCTTCCGGCGCGAGCTGCCCTGGGTGCCGATCGCCCACTCGGCGGTGTTCGTGGCGGCGCGCCGCGAGGTGACGGGCTACCGCATGGATCCCCTCGGCCGGCACCTCTTTCGCGGCGTCGACCTGCGTGGGGGCGAGCCGCGCGGGGCCGAGCCGCGGGAAGGTCCGGAGGCCGGGGCCCGCGCTCAGGGCGGCGCCGGCCGGGTGCCGTAGGCGTCCGCCATCTCGGCGATCGCCGCTAGCTTGCCGTGGTAGGCCGACCAGTCGTCCTGCGCGGCGATCGGCGCCCACAGGGCCTCGACCTCGTCGATCAGCATCGTGCAGGGCGCGGGCTTGGCGAAATACGGGTGGTCGAGGCGCGCCGCCGGGGCGGGCGCGAGGGCCTCGAGCGCCGCGCGCACCCGCGCGAAGCCCTCCCCGGCGTAATGGACGGCCGCCGGGCTGCGGGCGGCCCGCGCCTCGCTCGCCAGCCCGCCGTACCAGTCGAAGAAGACCTGCTCGAAGGGCGCGCGGCTCGTCTGCAGGAAGGCCCAGAACGCGCCGACGAGGGCGTGCATCGCGGCCTCGTCCTGCGGCACCGCGAGGCCGAGGCGGCGCAGGATTCCTCGCGCGAACGCCTCCTGCAGGGCCGGGCCGTAGACGTCCATCGCGGCGCCGAGCCGCGCCTCGTCGGAGAGCGGCAGCAGGCACTCGGCCAGCCGCGCGAGGTTCCACCCCAGGGCCTCCGGCTGGCGCCCGAAGGCGTAGAGGCCGTACTCGTCGAAATAGGCGGCGGTGAAGGCCGGGTCGTTCACCGGGGCGAAGCGCCAGGGCCCGTAATCGAAGCTCTCGCCGGTCACGTTGATGTTGTCGGTGTTGAGCACCCCGTGGACGAAGCCCGCCGCCATCCACTGCGCGCCCATGCGGGCGACGCGCCGGCAGACATCCGCGAGGAAGGCCGCCGCCCGGTCGGCCGGGTCGTCGCGCCACGCCTCGGGCCGGTAGGTCCGCACGGTGTGGTCGAGGAGACGCAGCAGGTTGGCGGTATCGCCGTGGGCCCGGAAGCGCTGGAAGGTGCCGATGCGGACATGCGAGTGGCTGAGCCGGACCAGCACCGAGGAGCGGGTGGGCGACGGCTCGTCGCCGCGGATCAGCGCCTCGCCGGTCTCGATCAGGCTGAACGACTTCGAGGTCTCGACGCCGAGCGCCTCCAGCATCGTGGTGGCCAGCACCTCGCGCACCCCGCCCTTCAGCGTCAGGCGGCCGTCGGCGGTGCGCGACCAGGGCGTCTGGCCGCTGCCCTTGGTCCCGAGGTCGAGCAGGCGACCGTCGGCGAGATCGTGCAGCTGCGCGAACAGGAAGCCGCGGCCGTCGCCGAGATCCGGGTTGTAGCTGCGGAACTGGTGGCCGTGGTAGCGCAGGGCCAGCGGCTCCGGAAAGCTCCCGGGCAGCGGTTCGAAGCGGCCGAAATGCGCGATCCACGCCTCGTCGCTCAGGTCGCCGAGGCCGACCCGCTCGGCCCAGGCCTGGTTGCGGTGGCGCAGGATGCAGGCCGGGAAGCGCGCGGGTGCGACGACGTCGTAGAAGTCGGGGCCGAGATCGGCGTGGCGGCGCGACGGACGGGGAATCTGGGCCGGCATCGAGACCTCGGCGGTTGGATGGCGTGGATCGGGCGGGACTCGGGCGGGACCGGCGCCGCCGGGAGGGCCAACGCGTCACGGTGCCGGCCGGGTCCGGGGCTGCTCCGGGGAGGTCCGTCCGGGGAACCGGCCGTGCTCATACGCCACACTGATGCGCGAAGGACACGGGGAAAAGATACTGAATCGGGCTGTCAATCCGCGCTGTGACGTGAGAAAGTAACCTCGTCATCGCCACACGGGGCAGATCCGCCTTGCGGTACGGTCTGAGTTGCGTCAGGAGTGTGGCGGTCATCTTGGTCACCGCAACCGGGAATGGAACGATCCCGAGGCGTCGGCCGTCAGGCACGGAGCGCACCGGGGTACAAGGGTGGTCGGCGGTTTTTACGTTTTGGCGAGCTTCTAATGGGACGTGGTCGTGATTTCAGGGAGCCGCGCCGTCGCGGCTTCGACGAGGGTGGTGGCGAGCCGCGGTGGCCTGACCAGGCACCGCAGGGCAGCAGCTACGGCGGTGGCTATGGTGGCGGTGGCGGCGGCTACGGCGGCGGTGGTGGTGGTTACGGCGGCGGCGGCTTCGGCGGCGGCGGCGGTGGCTTCGACCGCGGCGGGCCGCGCAACGCTGCCCCCTCGGGGCCGGAGCGCGATGCGACGGTCAAGTGGTTCAACAAGGAGAAGGGATTCGGCTTCGTCGAACTCGGCGATGGCTCGGGCGACGCCTTCCTCCACATCCGCGCCGTCGAGGCGGCCGGCCATGCCGACCTGATGCCGGGCACCCGCCTGACGGTGCAGACCGCGCAGGGCCAGAAGGGCCCGCAGGTGACCAACATCACCAGCGTGGACACCAGCACGGCCGAGGCTCCGGTCCGTCGCGATCCCCGTCCCCCGCGCAGCGGCGGCTTCGGCGGCGGTGGCTACGGCGACCGTGCGGGCGGCGGTGGCGGCGGTGGCCGCTTCGCATCCGGCCCGTCGACCGAGATGACCGGCACCGTGAAGTGGTACGATCCCGCCAAGGGCTTCGGCTTCGTCTCGGTGAAGGATGGCGGCAAGGACGTCTTCATCCACCGCTCGGCGCTCGCTCGGGCCGGCCTCGAGTCCCTCGCCGAGGGCCAGTCCGTGACCATGGGCGTGGTCGAGGGCATGAAGGGCCGCGAGGCGCAGAGCATCAGCGTGGACTGATCCTCGGTGCAGCGGCGCACGGACGATCGACCTGTCTGGACGGAGCGGTGGCCCATGGCCACCGCTCCTTTCCGTATGTGGGCCACCCTGATCGGGCTCGCCCTGGCAGGCACTCTCGCCAGCCCGGCGGCGGCCGAGGACTTCACCGGCTTCTACGCCGGCGTCAATGCCGGCTATGGCTGGGGAAAGGACCGGACCGACGGCACGAGGCCCGGCGCTCCCCTCCCCGCTCAAGCGGCGACGCGGGACGGCGACGGCCTTCCGCCGAGCGCCGCCCGGGCCGCCGCCCGCAATCCGGCCCTCGCCGGCGGCGTGAACGGCACGCGCTGACCGCCGCAGGTCCGTGCCGGACCCGGAGGTCCGGTGCCGGAGCAGTGGGGACGGCCGTGGGCAAGGCCCCGTCGCGACGAGCGCAGACGTGCGAAACCGCCGCGATTGTGGCATGGTGCCGCCCGAACCCAACCGGGCTCGGGACCCCTTTCACCATGACCACCGTTCACGATGTCACCCCGGACCAGCTGCGCGGGCTGGAAGCCGCCGGCGAGGCAGCGCTCAACGCCGCGCTCAGCCGCCTCTCGGCCCGCGAGCGCGAGGCTTATTGGGCCTCGGTGCGCCGCGCCTACAATGCGCCCTACAACGATGCCGTGAAGAAGCCGCGCACCGCGGGCGTCGCGGCGGAAGCGCGAGCGGTCTGAAGCGCGATGGGTCGCTGACCTGCACGGCCTGATCGACGATCCTCCCCCCCATGGATCTCGGGCAAGCCCGAGTTCCGCATCTCCTTGCCCAAATCGGGCAAGCCCAACTTGGGACGGGGAAGGGTGCCCGGCTGCGGGTACGAAGCACTCATGGGCCGCGCGGGACAGGGGCAGCGCGACGGTTTCGAGCATGGCGCCCGTCACCGATCGTCGCGCCTTCTCCGGGAACGTGGTTCCCCTCTCCCGGCCCGCTTCGCGGGCGACCCTCCCCCGCGGAGGGGGAGGGTCGAGCGTGAGCCACTGGAGGGACGTCCGGGCGAAGGCGCCCCGCCCCCCGGCGCCGTTCAGGCCGACTTCTTGGCCCGCTCGATGCCCTCGACGATCAGGCGCTGCGCCTCGGCCTTGTCGCCCCAGCGCACGATCTTCACCCACTTGCCGGGCTCGAGATCCTTGTAGTGCTCGAAGAAGTGCTGGATCTGGTGGATCGTGATGTCGGGCAGGTCGGTGTAGTTCTCGACCCGGTCGTAACGCTTGGTCAGGTTGCGGGACGGCACCGCGATGATCTTCTCGTCCTCGCCGGCATTGTCCTCCATCACCAGCACGCCGACCGGCCGGACGCTCATCACGGCGCCGGGGACGATGGCCCGGGTGTTGGCGATCAGCACGTCGCAGGGATCGCCGTCGCCCGACAGGGTGTGGGGGATGAAGCCGTAATTCCCCGGATAGTGCATCGCCGTGTAGAGGAACCGGTCGACGATCAGCGTCCCGGCCTCCTTGTCCATCTCGTACTTGATCGGCTCGCCGCCGACAGGAACCTCGATGACGACGTTAACGTCCTCGGGCGGATTCTTGCCGATGGAGATGGCATCGAGGCGCATGTGCAACACTCCCTGCAAGGGCGTGAATGCCCCTGAACGGCGCGGTCCTTAGAGGGCCGCGGGCGCCCGCACAAGCGCCGTGCTGCAACGGCGACCGAGCCAGTCGAGCACAAGTTCCCCTGCGCCCTCGCGGCGACCAAATCCGCCCTTTCCCGGCCCATTGCTGCGGATGAGTAGCGGTTAAGCAGCTTTGTCGTCCCGGGCGATCAAACGAGAGGCAGGGCAGGCCTCTCGGCGGTGTGTCCCGGCAGCCGGGCCGCCGAGCCGTCCCGCCGGGGCCCGCGCCCTCAGCCGAACAGGTACGCGACCTTGGCGAGAGTCGCCCCGGCGATGCGGTCCTGCGCCTCCGCGACCACGCGCCCGCCCATCCGCACGTAGAAGTCCCGCGCCCGGTCGTTCTCGGCGAGCGACCAGACCGCGACCCGGCGCACGTCCCGGTCGGCGAGGTCGTTGCGCACCGCCCGGAACAGCCGGGTGCCGTAGCCGAGGCCCTGGTAGGTCGGCGCGAGATAGATCTCGTCGATCTCGCCCTCGGCCTTGAGCGCCCGGTCGCGGCAGCGGCCGTAGGAGACGTAGCCGATGACCGTCTCCCCCAGTTCCAGCACCACCAGCGGCCGGTTGCGGGCCACCGTGGAACGCCACCAGCGCGGGCCCCGCCGGGCGAGCATCCGGTCGAGGGCGACGCCCGGGATGATCCCCTGATAGGCCTCGCGCCAGGCGGCGTCGAAGATCTCCGACAGCATCCCGGCATCCTGCTCCCGGGCCCTGCGAATGCTGACGACCTGCGTGCTCACGGTCATGCCCCCCGATTGTTAGCCGACGGATCGCTTCCCCACGATGCGGGGGAGCCGTCGCAAGCGCAATGCCAGGCTTGCCTGCGGGCTCATCGCGGGACGGATCGTTGCGGACGGGTCACGCGGCTGGTAGAGCGGCGCGCTGCGCCTCCGCGCGAATCCCGACCCTTCAGGCGCCTGCCCCGCGTGCTCAACCGCTTCCTTCCGCCCGAGACCCGCTACGCCCGCCGCATGGCCCGCATCGCCCGCTGGGAGCGGCCGATCGCCGGCACGGCCGGGCGCCTGCGCGCCTGGGCCAACATGCTGCTCGTCGACCACGGGGTGATCCGGCTCGCCTATCTCAACCGCCACCGGGTCGGGCGCGGGCTGGTCTGGCGCTCGGCCCAGCCGGCCCCGCACGACCTCGCCTGGTTCCGGCGCCAGGGCGTGCGCACGATCATCTCCCTGCGCGGCGGGCGCGAGCACGGCTCCTGGCAGCTCCAGCGCGAGGCCTGCGAGCGCGAGGGGCTGGCGCTCGTCGAGTTCGTGGTCCGCTCGCGCGAGGCGCCCGACAAGGCGACGCTGCTCGCCGCCAAGGATTTCTTCGCCGGCCTCGCCTATCCGGCGGTGCTGCACTGCAAGTCCGGCGCCGACCGGGCCGGCCTCGCCGCCGCCCTCTACCTGATCCTGCACGAGGGCCGGCCGGTGCGCGAGGCGTCGCGCCAGCTCTCGGCCCGCTTCGGCCATTTCCGCTTCGCCAAGACCGGCATCCTCGACGCGTTCTTCGAGCGCTACCTCGCCGAGGGCGAGCCGAAGGGCCTGAGCTTCCTCGACTGGGTCGAGCACGTCTACGACCCCGAGGCGCTCCAGCGCGAGTTCCGCGCCGGTCTGTGGTCGGACCTGCTGGTGGACCGCCTGCTGCGGCGGGAGTGATGCACCCGTCCGGCGACGGCGCCTCGTTCGACACGGCAGCGCCACCCGCGACCGGCCGGGTCGCGGATGGCGGTGTCACGCGTGCGTGATGGGCGGCCCGTCCGGACCGCCCTCCCCCGGCTTAGCGGAAGAGCGAGAGGACGTTCTGGCTCGCCGAGTTGGCGATCGAGAGCGCCTGCACGGCGAGCTGCTGCTGCGTCTGCAGCGCCTTCAGCTTCGTCGACTCCTCCTCGATATCCGCGTCCACCAGCGTGCCGATCGTCCGGTCGTTGACCTTCATCAGCGTGTCGACGAAGTTCTTCTGGCCGTCGATCTGCGTCTTGCTGGCGCCCAGCCTGGTGCCGGAATCAGTCACCTTGGCGATGGCCGCCTCGACCGCGTTGATGTACCCCTTCAGGACGTTGTCGCTCACCGCACCGGTGCTGACGTCGTAGATCTTGATCGCCGTCACGGCGTTCGCGCCGCCGGTGTCGAGGATGCCGCCGCCGGCGCCCGTGGCCGCCGCGGTGCCGCTCGCCGTCGCGGTCGCGCTCGCCGCGCCGTAGCCGATGTTGACGGTCGCGGCGGCATCCATCGCGACGTCGATCTTGGCGGCGGTGCCGGTGGCGGCGCCGCCGATCGTCTCGAAGACCAGGCGGTTCGAGCCATCCAGGCTCGCCTGGATCTTGCCGGCGGTGTTCGCCGAGGCCGCGATCTGGTTGTTGATCGCGTTCACCAGTTCCTGCTGCGTGACCGCGGCCAGGTTCGCCACCGCCGAGGCGAGGCTCGTCTTGTCGAGCGTGATGGTGTCGGCGGTGCCGCTGTTCGCCGCCAGCGTGAAGGTCGCGACGCCGGTGGTGCTGAAGTTAAGCGTGCCCGAGAGCGCCGTGCCGGCCACCGTCTTGGCGGTGGTCGCCTGGGTGCCGCCGGAATTCGCGTCGTAGAGGCGGATGCCCAGGACCGAGATGTCCACCGTCGAGAAGTTGATGCTCCCGGTCTTGTCGCGCGAGAACCCGGCGACGACCGACCGCGTGTCCTTGTAGTTGGCCGGATCGGAGGAGTTGACCGACAGCCAGTTCTGGCCGCTCGACACCGAGGAGTCGGCCACGGCCTTCATCTGGTTCAGGATGGCGGCGATCTCGGTCTGGACCTTCGCGCGGTCGACGCCCGGCTGCAGGGCGGTCTGCAGCTTGGTGCGCATGTTCTGGAGGTTGGTGATGACGCTGGTGACGCCGTTATAGGCGGTGTCCACCGCCGAGGAGCCGAGGCCGAGCGAGTCCTTGACGGCGCCCAGCGAGGCGTTGTCGGTGCGCACGGTGGTGGCAATCGACCAGTAGGCGGCGTTGTCCGAGGCGGCAGAGACGCGCTGACCGGTGGAGACGCGGTTGCTGGTCGTGTCAAGGCTCTGGCTGATGCTCTTGAGCGTCGTCAGCGCCGTCATCGCGGCGGTGTTGGTCAGAAGGCTGGTCACGAGTCTGTCTTTCCGGGAGAGAGAGTCGAAGGGAGGTCCGTTTCCGGGCTCGCACCGGGGCAGGGTGGCCGTTGCGGACCATTGACCCTAGGGAAGAAGGGTCGCCCTGCGCGTTGGACATCCGGACTTTCACCGGCACAGCGGACCGACATCATGTCTCCGGGACGGGACCCGGCCGCTGGACGCTTTAGCCGGTGCTGCACTCCTCGCGGGAGCGCCCTTGCCGACATCTCCACACTGGCGGAATAAACTTAGCAGGCGATTAAGGTTACGTGCCTTCGCGAGCCCGGATCTGAGACGGGCTCTTTATGCCCTGACGGACGCCCGCACGACACGGCGGCCACCGGCCGCGCGCGAGGCGGCTCTCATAGCGAAGAAGGCCGCACCCGATGCCGGGCGCGGCCTTCATTCCTTCGACTGTCGGCGGTCCCCGAAGGGACCGCCCTTCCCCGGCTTAGCGGAAGAGCGAGAGGACGTTCTGGCTCGCCGAGTTGGCGATCGAGAGCGCCTGCACGGCGAGCTGCTGCTGCGTCTGCAGCGCCTTCAGCTTCGTCGACTCCTCCTCGATATCCGCGTCCACCAGCGTGCCGATCGTCCGGTCGTTGACCTTCATCAGCGTCTCGACGAAGGTCTTCTGGCCGTCGATCTGCGTCTTGCTGGCGCCCAGCCTGGTGCCGACGTCGGTCACCTTGGCGATGGCCGCCTCGACCGCGTTGATGTACCCCTTCAGGACGTTGTCGCTCACCGCACCGGTGCCGGCGTTGTAGATCTTGATCGCCGCCACGGCGTTCGCGCCGCCGGTGTCGAGGATGCCGCCGCCGGCGCCCGCGGCCGCCGCGGTGCCGCTCGCCGTCGCGGTCGCGCTCGCCGCGCCGTAGCCGATGTTGACGGTCGCGGCGGCATCCATCGCGACGTCGATCTTGGCGGCGGTGCCGGTGGCGGCGCCGCCGATCGTCTCGAAGACCAGGCGGTTCGAGCCATCCAGGCTCGCCTGGATCTTGCCGGCGGTGTTCGCCGAGGCCGCGATCTGGTTGTTGATCGCGTTCACCAGTTCCTGCTGCGTGACCGCGGCCAGGTTCGCCACCGCCGAGGCGAGGCTCGTCTTGTCGAGCGTGATGGTGTCGGCGGTGCCGCTGTTCGCCGCCAGCGTGAAGGTCGCGACGCCGGTGGTGCTGAAGTTAAGCGTGCCCGAGAGCGCCGTGCTGGCCGTCGTCTTGGCGGTGGTCGCCTGGGTGCCGCCGGAATTCGCGTCGTAGAGGCGCGTGCCCAGGATCGAGACGTCCACCGTCGAGAAGTTGATGCTCCCGGTCTTGTCGCGCGAGAACCCGGCGACGACCGACTGCGTGTCCTTGTAGACGGTCGCATCGGAGGAGTTGACCGACAGCCAGTTCTGGCCGCTCGACACCGAGGAGTCGGCCACGGCCTTCATCTGGCTCTGGATGGCGGCGATCTCGGTCTGGACCTTGGAGCGGTCGACGCCCGGCTGCAGGGCGGTCTGCAGCTTGGTGCGCATGTTCTGGAGGTTGGTGATGACGCTGGTGACGCCGTTATAGGCGGTGTCCACCGCCGAGGAGCCGAGGCCGAGCGAGTCCTTGACGGCGCCCAGCGAGGCGTTGTCGGTGCGCACGGTGGTGGCAATCGACCAGTAGGCGGCGTTGTCCGAGGCGGCAGAGACGCGCTGACCGGTGGAGACGCGGTTGCTGGTCGTGTCGAGGCTCTGGCTGATGCTCTTGAGCGTCGTCAGCGCCGTCATCGCGGCGGTGTTGGTGAGAAGGCTGGTCACGGCTGATGCTTCCGGTGTTCTGGTATGGCGAGAATGTGCAAGGTTCCGGGCTCGCACCGGTGCAGGACAGCAAATTCAAGTCGTCGACCTGAAATCTGACTGACTGCGCTTTAACACATCCGGATTCTCACCGGGGTCAACGGCTCGACATCATGTCTTGGATTCGGGGAACCCATCCGTTGCGCCTTCGAAACGGCCCTTCCGAGGGGCCGCCGACAGGCTCACTATTGGAGCGAGCCCGTTAGCAACCGATTAAGTCAGCGGTAATACCCGCTATCCACAACTGGGCCGGAACCACCTCACTACCGGCGGAACGGGCCGGCGGCACTGATGTCCCGCAGCCATGCCCGAGCATCACGAATAAGGTTTGCATCGACAGATCTATGCTTCGTCAACCATGTTTCCCGGCCGGTCGCCAACCCGACGCTCGTATTGACCCTGTACGCTCGGGCAGAGCGGTGGAAGGTGAGGGCGACGCGTCGCGATCTTGTCCGGCTGCCCCTGCCGCCGGTGAGACGGGCCGGATGCCTCGCCGGCCGATGCCCCGGCGGCTGCCGGCGCCGGGCGCGAAAAAGCCCCGCGCAAGCCACCGGGCTTAGAGCGATCTCGCGTCAAGACGGAGCTTTGCGGGACATGGGGATCGTCGTCGGCCTGCTCATCGCGATCGGCTGCATGCTCGGCGGCTTCGTGGCCATGGGCGGCCACCTGATCGTGATCTGGCAGCCCTGGGAGTTCGTCATCATCGGCGGGATGGCGGCCGGCACCTTCGTGATCGCCAACCCGATGAAGACGGTGGTCGATTCCGGCAAGGCCACCATGGAGGCCTTCACCGGCAAGGGCCCCAAGCGCAAGGACTTCCTCTCCCTGCTCGGCCTGATCCACGCCCTCCTGCGCGAGATCAAGACCAAGCCGCGCAACGAGGTCGAGACGCACTTCGACGACCCGGCGAATTCCGAGATCTTCAAGAACTATCCGGACGTGACCAAGGACCAGGGCCTGGTCCTGTTCATCTGCGACTATTGCCGGCTGATCCTGATCGGCGGCGCCCGCTCGCACGAGATCGAGGCGCTGATGGAGGAGGAGATCGGCACGCACAAGAAGTACGCGCTCAAGCCCTACGGGGCGATCAACACGGTGGCGGAGGCGCTGCCGGCGCTCGGGATCGTGGCGGCGGTGCTCGGCATCGTGAAGGCGATGGGTGCGCTGGACCAGTCGCCGCAGATCCTCGGCGGCCTCATCGGCGCGGCCCTCGTCGGCACCTTCTTCGGGGTGTTCGCCTCCTACGGCGTGCTGGCGCCGCTGGCCCTCAAGGTGAAGGGCGTGCGCGAGAAGCAGTGCTCGGTCTACACCATCGTGAAGCAGAGCCTCATCGCCTACATGAACGGCGCCCTGCCGCAGGTCGCGATCGAGCACGGCCGCAAGGGCATCGCCGCCGCCGACCGCCCGACCATCGACGAGGTCGAGGCCGCCACGGTGCCGGGCGCCCAGAACCGCGAGGCGGCATGACCATGCACCATCCGCGAAGCGGCCCGAGCGCCGGGACACCCGACCGATGACCCGATCTCCGGACCCGACGATCCTCACGAGCCCCGCCGACATCCGCGCCCGCATCCAGGAGGCCGCCGGCCTGTCCCTGGACCGGCTGCCGATGCTGCAGCTCATCTTCGACCGCCTGGCCACCGCCTGCGGCGACGGCCTCAAGCACCTCGCCGCCTCGTCGATCCTCTATTCCCTGAGCGGCGTCGAGAGCGGGCGCTTCGGCGAGTTCCTGGACGCCTACGATGCGAACGCGGTGGTGGGCATCTTCCAGGCCCCGGCCTGGGACGGCCACATCCTGGTCGGGTTCGACCGCGACTTCATCTTCACCATGGTCGAGGTGCTGTTCGGCGGCGACGGCTCGGAGCAGCCGGTCGACGACGAGCGCACCTTCTCGGCGATGGAGCTGCGCATCGCCCAGATGATCCTCGAGCAGGTCGGCCGGGCGCTCGAATCCTCGTTCGGCCTCGTCTCGAAGACGCCGTTCCACCTCGAGCGCACCGAGACCCGGATGGAGTTCGCGGTGATCGGCCGGCGCAGCAACAAGGCGATCCAGGCCAAGTTCCTGCTCCAGGCGCTCAACCGCGGCGGCGAGATGTTCATCATCATCCCGCAGACGGTGCTCAACCCGCTGCGGCCGAGCCTCGCCAAGGTGCTGACGGGCGAATCGACCGCCCGCCGCGACCCGCGCTGGACGAGCCAGATCGCCGCCGAGGTGCAGAAGACCACGGTGCACCTGCGCGCCGTGATGGAGGAGCGCCACCTGAGCTTGGGCGAGATCGCCGGGCTGAAGGTCGGCCAGGTGATCGCCCTCGACGCCACGCCGGCGACCCGGATCAAGCTCGAAGGCAACGACAAGCCGCTGTTCTGGTGCCATGCCGGGCAGTCGCAGGGGGCCTACGTCCTGCGGATCGACGAGGCGATCCAGGACAAGGAGGAGGCGGAGCATGGTCTCGCTGGTTGACGGAGTGCTGCTCGCCGCCCTGGTCGGCACCAATGCCTGCGTGCTGCCGCTCTACCTGAAGCTCAAGCGCCTCGACCGCGCCCAGGCCGAGTACGGGCGGGCCTTCGCGGCCTCCGGCCACGCGCTCGCCAGCGCCGGCGAGGCCGTGCGCGGCTTCACCGGCGAGGGCCGCGAGGTGCTGGCCGCCCTCGGCGCCAAGATCGACGAGGCCCGGGCCACCCTCGAGGCCCTCGAGGCGGGCCGGCGCGCCGCGGCTCAGGCCGAGGCCGGCCGGTAGAACCGGGGCCCCGCAAGCCTCGGATCAGCTTGGGCGCTTAAGCCTGTCAGGGACTTCAGAGGATTCCACGCGAGCCCGCGATGAGCACGAGCCCCTTTCCCGATGCCGGCACGAGCCCGGCCTTCCCGAGCCAAGGCGTGCAGACCGGTGCCCCGATGGCGGCCGGGGGCAACCTCGACTCGATCCTGCGCATCCCGGTGCTGGTGCAGGTGGTGCTGGGCTCGGCCACCATGCCGGTCGCCAACCTGATGAAGCTCGGCCGCGGCGCCATCGTGCCCCTCGACCACCGGGTCGGCGAGCCCGTCGACGTGATGGTCAACGGCCGGGTGATCGCCCGGGGCGAGATCGTCATCGTCGAGGAGGACAATTCCCGGTTCGGCATCTCGCTGACCGAGGTGGTCGGCCCGGCCGACGCGTCGCAGAACGGCTGACCGCGTGAACATGGCGGCGCCCCCTCCGGCCCTGCGCGGCGCCTCGCGGTCGCTCGCGCCCGTCGACCAGGTCGCGACCCTGCTCCTGGCGATGGGCAAGCCCTCGGCGGGGCGCCTGCTGAAGTATTTCGAGCCGGACGAGATCAAGCGGATCACCCACTCGGCCTCGCGGCTCGGCGCGGTGACCCCCGACCAGCTCGACACCGTGGTCGAGACCTTCGCGGAGGAGTTCGCCGGCGGATCGAGCCTCGTCGGCACGGTGCAGGAGGTCGAGAAGCTGCTCACCGGCCTGCTGCCGGCCGACCAGATCGCCGACATCCTGGCCGAGGTGCGGGGCAACGCCAACCGCTCGGTCTGGGAGCGGATGGCCACGGTGCAGGAGAGCGTGCTGGCGAGCTACCTCGTCAAGGAGCACCCCCAGACCGCCGCCCTGATCCTGTCGCGGGTCAAGCCCGCCATCGCCGCCAAGGTGATGGGCCACCTGCCGCTTCCCCTGCGCAACACCGTGATGCGGCGGATGCTGAGCTTCAAGCCGGTGGTCGACGAGGTGATGCAGGCGGTCGAGCGCACCCTGCACGAGGACTTCATGATCAACGGGTCGCGCAATGCCGGCGCCGATACCCACGCCAAGATGGCCGACATCATCAACAAGATGGACCGCCAGCAGATGGACGAGGCGCTGTCGAGCCTCGCCGAGGCGCGGCCGAAATCGGTCGAGATCCTCAAGGGCCTGCTGTTCACCTTCGACGACATCGTCAAGCTGGCGCCGCGCGCACGCACCACCCTGTTCGACGCGGTGCCCAACGACCGCCTGGTGCTGGCGCTGAAGGGCACCGAGGCGGAGTTCCGCACCGTGGTGCTCAGCGCCCTCTCGGCGCGCGTGCGCCGCATGGTCGAGCACGAGCTCAACGGCGGCGAGCCGGCCGCCCAGCGCGACGTGATGGAGGCGCGCCGCAGCATCACCGACCTCGCCATGGAGATGGCGGGCCGCGGCGAGATCGAGATCAACCCGGGAGGCGAGGATGAAGCGCTCATCCGCTGAACCGGTCCGGGCCGTGAGGCGGGCGGGCGCCTGCGGCGCGACCCCCGTCGGTCCCGCCCCCTTCGGCCCGACTCCCGTCGGCCCGGCCCCGTTCGGCCCGGCCCCGTTCGGCCCGGCCCCGTTCGGCCCGGCCCCGTTCGGCCCGGCCCCGTTCGGCCCGGCCCATGTCTGAGGAGACCGACCAGGAGAGCAAGACCGAGGCCGCCACCGAGCGGAAGGTACGCGACGCGATCGAGAAGGGCGACGTCCCGTTCTCCCGCGAGGCGCCGGTCTTCGCCTCGATCCTCGGCCTCCTGGTCTGCCTCAGCCTGGTGGTCCGGGGGCAGGCGGCGGCCCTGTCCCGCGACCTCGCGTCGTTCCTCGACCATCCGGGGGGCTTCGCGCTGGCCTCGGGGGAGGACGCCCTGACCCTGATGCACGCGACCGGCTTCGCCCTGGCGCGCTTCCTCACCCCGATCCTGCTGGTGCTCGCCGGCTTCGGACTCGTGGCCTCGCTCGCCCAGAACGTGCCGAGCCTCGTCTCCGACCGCATCGCCCCGAAGTGGAACCGGATCTCCCCGGCCTCGGGCTGGAGCCGGATCTTCGGCCGGTCCGGCCAGATCGAGTTCCTGAAAGCCGTCCTTAAAGTCTCGTCGGTCAGTCTCGTCGTCCTCCTGCTCCTGCGCTCGGAGCAGGGCAAAGCCGTGAGTGCCATGTTCGTCGACCCGAGCCAGCTCCCGGAACTGATCCTCACGACCGCGATCCGCCTGGTCTCGGCGATCAGCATCGCCACCATCGTGATCGTGGCGGGCGACCTCGTCTGGGCGCGCCTGCGCTGGCAGCGCTCGCTGCGGATGTCGCGCCAGGAGATCAAGGACGAGCACAAGCAGATCGAGGGCGATCCCACCGTCAAGGCGCGCCTGCGCTCGCTGGCCCAGGACCGCACCCGCAAGCGCATGCTCGGCCAGGTCAGCCGCGCCACCGTCGTCATCGCCAACCCGACCCACTTCGCGGTGGCGCTCCGCTACGAGCCCTCCGAGGGACCGGCGCCGATCGTGCTCGCCAAGGGCCAGGACCTCATCGCCCTGCGCATCCGCGAGATCGCCGAGCAGCACGGCATCGCGGTGATCGAGGACAAGCCTCTCGCAAGATCGCTGTACGATGCTGTCCAGGTCGACCAGATGATTCCGGCGGAATTCTATCGCGCAGTCGCGCAGATCCTGTTCTTCCTGTTCGCGAGACAACGATGATCCCTCACGACCACGATCTCGCGCAGGCCCGGGCGAACTCCCGGGACGTGATCGCGGCGGCCGAGCAGGTCTTCGCGACGGCGATCCGCGACTTCATCACCGAGTTCTGCCTGCTCGACGGCAGCGTGCTGATCGGCTGGGTGCGGGGCGAGCGCCACGGCAACATCGCCGACCTCGTCGCCTCCTCGGCCGAGCCGTTCTTCAAGCACGCGACGCTCACCTACGCCGACGCCTCCGACGTCTGCCTCGACTGGGGCCGCTCGATGCAGGTGGTGCTCGACATGGAGTTCGCCACGAAGCCCGTGACGGTGTTCTTCAAGCTCGTCATCGACGGCTGCTTCGTCGGCGTCGCGATCCAGCGCATCCTGGCCGAGGACGGCCCGCCGTTGCGCCTCGACGCCTTCGCCCGCGCCCTCTCGGAGGCCCGCCTCGCCTGAGCCGGAAGCCGGGCCCGCCGCGCCGGACCACGGCCGCCGCGGGGGAATCCGCGTGGTGCATCTCGGCTCGGCCTTGCGGCTGTGACCGACAGGTCCGACGCCGAATCGCCCACCACCTCGGCACTTGCGCGTCCGCGGCCGGCGGTTCTACGCCCAGGCGAGCCGCCCAGCGCCCGCCCCGGCCGAGCTGACTGCGGTTTAACCGTCAGCGGACACACGCTCCCCGGGAGATCCCTCAAAAAGTCCTGCGAACGGGGCCTGCTGCGGCTCTGCGGTCATTGACCCGCAGCGGCCGCCCGGACATGAATTCGTCCTGGTCATACCAGACACCGCAGGGGTTTCCGGACCGGCGCGTCACCCGCGCGCCGGGCGGCAGAAGCTGCCGTACCGGGAGCACAAGAAGGGGCACAGGTCCGGGTCGGCGTGCCGCTGCGCCACCCGGCCGGCTCGACGAGGGCATGGCAGATGTATTTCTTGGTCGATGCCAGGAAATCGGTGAACGCGGGCTTCAAGGCCGGCTTCGACCGGGAAGGAGTATCTTCCTTCTCGCTGTCGCCGGAGGAGTTCACGAGCTGGATCGAAACGGCCTCGCGCAGCGACCTCGACGCGGTCCAGGGCTTCCTGCTCGGCGACTTCGAGGAGCGGGCCCGCTGCGCGAGCGCGATCCGCCGGCACTCCCGCGCGCCGATCATCGCGCTGGCCGATACGCGCTCGCTCGAGCAGACGCTGGTTCTGTTCGACGCCGGCATCGACGACGTGCTGCCCAAGCCGGTCCACGTGCGCGAGATCCTGGCCCGGGCCGAGGCGATCTGGCGGCGGGTCAACGGGGAGCAGGCGGCCGAGGCAGCCGCCGCGCCGCCGGATGCCCCGCAGGGCGGAGCAGCGGTGCGGGGCCCGGAGCGGCTGCGGGTGTTCTTCGACGGGCGCGACCCCGAGATCGACGGCGTGCCACTCTCCCTGCCGCGGCGCGAGCGGCACATCCTGGAATTCCTGGTGCGCAACCGCGGCCGGCGGGTGACGAAGACGCAGCTCTTCAACGGGGTCTACGGCGTCTACAGCGACGGCGTCGAGGAGAGCGTGGTCGAGGGCCACGTCAGCAAGCTGCGCAAGAAGCTGGCGCAAGCCCTCGGCCACGACCCGATCGAGGCCAAGCGCTACATCGGGTATACCTACGTGGGATGAGGATGGCTCCAGCGGTCTGACCGGCGTCGGAACCGCACCGCGATCTGCGGCCCTCCCCATCGTCCCGGGCGGGGCTTGCCGAGAACCCGGGTGACGGGAGGGCGTCGCCTCGCCTTACCGGCAGAACGCCTTCGCGCCCGTCGTCCACTGGCCGAAGCCGGTCGCCACCATGTTGGCGATCACCCGGCAGACATACTGCTTCTGCGCCGGGTTGTTGTTCGGCCCGGCATGGTAGCGCGCCACCGCCAGGGTCCAGCTGCCCTCCCGGGCCTTCAGCTCCTTGAGGAAGGTCGTCGCGTATTCGACGTTCTGGCGCGGATCGATCATCGCCTCGAGCGAGGAGAACTTCGCCCGGTGGTAGTGGTGGTTGATCTGCATGCAGCCGAGATCGACGAGGCGCACGCCGCTGGCCTGCGCCTCGCCTAGGCGCCGGATCACGTCGGCGGCGCTCGCACCGAAATAGGCCTTGCCGCCGATGTTCATGGCGTAGGGCTGGAGCGAGCCGCGGTTGCCGCTCTCGGTGAGGCCGACCGCGTACAGCATGCCGAGGGGCACGCCGTGGCGCGAGGCGGCCTGGGCCATCTGCTGCTCGCAGACGTTCCCGGTCGGCGGCAGCCCCGCCTTGGCGGCGCCGGACACCGTGGCGGCGGCCTGCGCGCCGGTGCCGGAGCTAAAGGTACAGGCCGCCGCGGTCGCGATCGCCAGGATGCGCGTCATCTCTCTGCTCCATGGTCCGGCGCCCGCCTTCCTCGGGCGCGTCGGGGATGCGGCGGGCCGGCTGGTCCGGATTCGCGCCGCCCTGCTGCTGCCCTCCGGCGAAGGCCTGGGAGGTCTGGCCGCCGCTCTGCGGCGCCTCGGGCTGACCCGAGGCGGGCTGGCCCGGGAGGGGGCCGGCCTGGATCGTGACGAGATCGGGCTGGTAGCCGGCCTCGCGCACCAGCGCGGTCAGGAGGCCGCCGTCGCGCCGCAAGAGGTCCGCCGTCTCCTCGCGCGCGGCCCGCAGGCTCATCTCGAGGCGCCCGTCCTGGAGCCGCATCCGGACCAGGACCTGGCCGAGCTCGGCCGGGCGCAGCTGCAGCGTCAGGAGCCGCACCGGCCCCTCCGCCTGCGCGGCGGCGCTCCAGGCCGCCGCGACCGCCCCGGCCCGGACGGCGCTGCCGTCCGGCAGGGACGGGGCCCCGCTCGTCACCGCGTCGGCGATCTGGCGCAGGGTGGCGGCGGGCAGTGCCGGCGGGCTCGCGAGCGGCACGGGCTCGGCCGCGCGACCCGCCTCCGGCGCGCGCAACGCCGGCTCCGCAGGGGCCTCGGCGCGGCGCTCTCCGGGCGTGGGCGGGGCGACGGCCGTCGCCTCGGTCGAGGCTTTGGCCGCGCGGCCGGACGAATCCTCGGGCGCGATGCCCTCGGCGCCGGACGGATGCGCGCCGGGGCGGTCCGGCGTCCCGGCAGGCTCCGGCCCGCCGAGGCCGGGCGACGCGTCGCCGCTCGACGCATCAGGCGCCTGAGCCGCCGCGATCGCGGCCGGGACCGGCCCGGCGGCCGGCGGAGCAGGAGCATGTCCGGGCGGCATCACCCCGCCCGCTGCGGTGCGGTTCGCCGGGCCTGGATCCGGTCGGGCCGCCACGGACGGCGTCGCGGCCGCGTTCGGTCCCGTCGAAGGCAGGGCCGCGGCGGGGCTCGGAGCGGAGGGGGATGCCGGGGCGGTCGCGGGCTCCCGCACGGCCGCGACGGACGGCGTCCCGGCCTGCTCCGGATCGCCGCTCCGCGGACCGGCCGGCCCGGAAGGCAGGGCCGGCCGCTCGGGCGACGGGGCAGCGGCCGGCGGCGGAGGCGGCGCCGGGGATGCGGACATCCGACCGGCGTCGGCGTTCGGGGCAGCGCCTCGCCCAGATGGCGGAGCCGACGCCTCGGCCAGGCCAGCGGCCGCCGGCTGCGGGCGCGTGACAAATATCCGGTCGCGGTCGCGACCCGGCGAAACGACCTCCTCGGAAGCCGGACCCGAGGGTGCAGGGCGCGGGGCGACCGCCGGCTGGGGCGGTGCGGCAGGCGGGATGGGGGCACGATCCTGCGGCTGCGCGAGGATCATCCCGTCCGCCTGCGCGACGGCCGGCCGCACGACCTCGGCCGGACCGGCGGCCGACCGGCCGTCCGGCACCGGCCCGGACGCGGCTGCGACCGGGACCTCGCGGGCGAACGGGACGCCGGCCGCTGCCGGAGCCGGGGACGATGCATCCTGCTGCGTCGGATCTGCTGCTGCCGGTGTCACGCCGGACGGCGCAGCCGCGGCCGGGGGGGCCGCCGGCGCTCCGGCGTCAGGTGTCGCGGCAAGCGTCACGGCAAAGGTCGCGGCGTGCGGCGTGAGCTCGGGCGGAGCCGGAATCGATGCGGGCGCGGCGCCCTGCTGCCGTGAGGGGGCCTGCTCCGCAGCGGGCGGCACGGCCGCCTGGTTCGTGAGGGCGCTCCGGCCGGTCTGCGCCGCCCCGGCAGCCTCGGGCCGTCGGACGGCCGGCGCGATGGCGTCCGCGCTCCGGGATTCCGCCGCGGGCGGCGAAGCCGTCGCCGCATCGCTCGGCGCGGCCGGTGGCGACCGGCCGGCGCCGGCCGATGCCTCGGCGGGAGGAAGCTGTCGCGAGGCCGCCGTCACAGCCCGGCGAACGAAGGGCGGAGCGGCCGCAGGCTCGGCCGTCAGCGGAGCGGCCGCGGGCGCGGAGGCGGTCGACCCCGCGTCGCGTCCTAGGACCGCCGGAGGTGCCTCGGGGATGACCGGAACCGGATCGGGCGTTGCTGGCGCGGCGGAGACGCCCGTGACCTGCGCCGTCGGCCCAGGCGCGGAGGCCGCGCCGTTCGGCTGGCCGCGGGCCGCGTCAAGACCCGGGATCGGCGGGGCAGCGGGCGCCGGCGAGGCGATCGAGGACCGTCCTGCGGCCAGCGCGGCCGAGGTCGCAGGCCCGGGCTCCGGCAACCGGGACGCCGCGGCCGCGGGCCCGGACATGACGACGGGCCGGGCCGGGCCGCCGGGCACCGGCTCCGCGACCTGCGGGAGATCCGCGGCGCCCGGCGCAGGAACGGCGGCCCGCATCGCCGGACTCTCGCCCCGAAGGCCCGCAGGCTGGATCGAAGCGGCCGGCATCGCGGCGTCCGCCGCCGTGACCGGCGGGCCCGCGACCGGAATGGCGGCGGCGGGAGCGGCCGTCGCCGCCGGAGGGGCGCTCGCCGTGGGGGGAGGCAGGGGCAGGGTCTCGGCCGGCTCCGGGCGGGGCGCGAAGGCCGCCTCCATGCGCCCGCGCGCGCCGGGTGAGGTCGGCGCCGCGACGGGCGCGAAATGCGTCTCCTGCGCCACCACGGTCACGGTGGGCCGCGCCGTGCCGCCGGAACCCGCCGCCCCGGCACCCGGGGGGGCGGAGGCCGGCACCGGATCGGGCCGAAGCGCCTCGCCGGGCGTCTGGACGCCGTTCGGCGAAACGGCGGGGGCCGGGATCGGGAGGGCGGCGCGCACCGGCCAATGCAGGGAGCCGAACGGAGCGATCGCGACGGGCGCGGACCCGTCCGGGGCGGGCCCCGGGTCCGGTGCGTCCGGCGAGCCGGCCTCGGTGGCGGGCACCGGATCGCCAGAGCCCGGCAGGGTGCGCGGCGACGCCGCCGGATCCACCTCGTGCGGCGGCGACCCGGCCCGGGACGTCGCCTCGTCCCGCGGCGGGGCGGGCAGCCTCTCCCGGGCCGGAGCCGCGGCCGCGAGCGCCCGGGCGGCATCGGGGATCCCGTCGGAGCGCGGATCCGGCGCGGCGGGTTGTTGGGGCGGCCGGGCGGCCGCCCGCTCCACCAGGGCGGCGAGCTCCGCCCCGACCGGACGGGCCGGCGCCGCCGACCCCGGATCGGCGAGGAGCGAATCCAGGGCGCCGCGCGGCGCATCGGCGCGCGGCGGGGGCTCCGCGGGGGCTTCCGGGGCGGCGTTCGTCCCGGCCTCCGGCGAGCCCGCGGGCGCGCGGCTCTCGAGGAGTTCGAGCACGGCGTCGAAGCCGGGGCCGGATTCCGGGCGGGCGGCCTCGCCGGCGGCGCGGGCGGCGTCGAGACGTGGGCGCGGGCCCGGCAGCATCGCGTCGAGGGGGCTCACGGGTCGGTCCTGTCGATCATCTGGTCGGCCCGCGCGAGCGCCTCCCGCGCCCGGGCGATCGAGGCGGCGTCGGGAATCTGGCGCCGGCCGGCGGGTGCGGAATCCTTGGCGGAGGCCTCTCTGGGCGGCGCAGCCGGCGGCGCGCCGCCGCGGATCTGGCCGGCGGTGGAGAGCGCCGCGTCGAGCAGGGCGAGGTCGGACGGGTCGAGGCCGGCCCTGTCGACCGCGCGCAGGGCCCCGAGCCCCTCCTCGTAGCGGCCGTCGACGACGATCAGGGCGGCGGCGCGGTAGAGCCGGGCCCGGGCGGCGGCCTCGGTCTCCGGCCCCGCCAGGCTCAGCGCCCGCTCGGCCGCGAAGGTCGCGGTCTCGCGCCGGCCCTGCTCCAGGCCGGCCCGGGCGACCAGGAGGTAGAGGTCGCGCCGCTCGCCGGGCTCGATCTCGTCCAGCATCCGCTCGAGCTGGGCGATGCGGGCGCGGTCGCTGTCGAAGTCGAGCCGGGTCAGCGCCGTGGCGAAGCGCTGGCGGAACGTCCCGGCATAGACCGAGCGGCGGAACCGGCGCAGGTACTGGATCGCCAGGATCTCGAAGCGCTTCGCATCCCCGCCCTGCGCGTGGATGAAGATCTCGCGGCGCAGCGCCCCCTCCTCCACCAGGGTGCCGGGAGCGAGGAGCCGGGCGAGGTCGAGGAGCTCGATCGCCCGCCGGGGCGTCTCGCGCACGGCGAGCGCCGCCTGGGTCAGGGCGAGCTGGCCGGCGAGGGCGGGGGGCTGCGTGCGGGCATCGAAGCGGCCGAGCAGGGTCCGGGCCTCGCGCTCGCGGCCCTCCAGGTAGGCGAGCGCGCCGACCACCAGGGGCGAGTCGGCCTCCGGCAGCTTCGCCGTCTCGAGCATCCGCCGCAGCAGCGCCGGACCGCCGCCACCGAGCGCGAAGGCGACCGCGGCCCGCAGGTTCTCCGGCGACGTCCAGGCCTCGGGTGGAAGGGCGAGCAGGCGCTGCTCGATATGGCCGAGGAGCTGGCGCTGGGCGAGATGGGCCTGGGTCGAGCCGCGGGCGATGCGGTCCTGCAGCAATTGCAGCGTGCGCACCAGCTCCACCGGCAGGCCGCGGGGCGCCACCGGCAGCGGCTCGACCGGCTTCGCCGGCGCGCCGTGGCCGTCGCCGTGCCCGCCTCCCCCGCCATGCGCGTCGGCCGCCGGTGCGGCGTGGCCGCCGCCGTGACCGTCCCCGCCGGCCTGAGCGGGAACCGCGGCGACGAGGAGGCCGGCCGCCAGAAGGGCGATCCCCGAGCGGACGGTCCCGAGGCGCGCGATCCGGAGGCGCCGGCTCATTCGGGCAGCCCCCGCACCAGGATCTCGATGCGCCGGTTCTCCGCCGCCTTCGGGTCGGCGGGGTTGCGGGGCTGGCGGTCGGCGTAGCCCTCGATGCGCTCGATCCGGGACTCGTCGACGCCGCCGCGCACCAGCATGTAGGAGGCCATCTGGGCCCGGGCCGTCGAGAGGCGCCAGTTGTCGTAGGTCTCCGAGCGGAACGGCCGCCCGTCGGTATGGCCGCGGACCACGATGCGGCCGGGCCGGGCATTGATCACCTTGGCGATGCGCTCGAGCGCCCGCACCACCTTCGGGGTCGGCTCGGCCGAGCCGATGCCGAACATGCTGAAGTCGATCTCGTCGGTGATGCTGATCAGGATGCCCTCGCCGGAGCGGCGCACCTCGACCTTCGGGGTCGGCGTGCCGATGGACAGCGGCGCCACCGCCTTGGCGATCTCGGCCTTCATGGCGGCGAGTGCCGCGGTCTCGGCCGCCTTCGGGTCCTTGGCGGGGTCCTTGACGGAATCCTTGGCCGCATCCTTGGCCGAATCCCTGGTCACGTCCTTGGGCGCCGGCTCCTTCAGGGCGGCAACCTTCGGCGCCCCGTCCTTGGGCGCCGCCTCCTTGGCCGGCTCCTTCGGGGTGAGTGGCAGCGTGTCGTCCGCCGAGGCGACGCGCAGGGGCGCCTCCTTGGTGTCGGGGCGGGCGGAGTCCCGCGGCCTGGCCGCGGCCGCCACCTGTCCCTTCGCGTCGAGGCGGGCCTCGGCGGGGGCCGCGACCGCGGTGCCGAGGGTGCCCGGCCGCTCGGTGCGGTGTCGCGGCAGCGGCTCGACCTGCCAGTAGAGCGGATCGAAGGGATCGCGCGCCGCGTCGCCGCCGCTGATCCCGGGCTGGCCCGTCTCGACCGCGGCCGCGTCGGCGCTCGCCGTGTCGCCCCGCTCCGCCTCGGCGGCGAGGCGCGCCAGCACCGCGTAGGGGTCCTGGAACAGGGCCGATTCCCGAGCCCGGCTGCCCGGCGCGGCCTCGCCCCGGGCGTCGCCGGCCTTGCCGTCTCCCTTGCCCTCTCCCTTGCCCTCGCCGCCCTTGCCCTCGGCCTTGCCGCCCTCGGCGCCGGGCTCGGAGGGGGTGTCGTGGGGATCGCGCAGGCCCTTCTTGTCGTGGGTGACCTCGGCGAGCTTCACCGGGTTGAAGTACTCGGCGATGGTCTGCTTCTGCTCCTTGCTGGTCGAGTTGATCAGCCACATCACCAGGAACAGCGCCATCATGGCGGTCATGAAGTCGGCGAGCGCGATCTTCCAGGCGCCGCCGTGATGGCCGTCCTCGTGGTCGCCGTGGCGCTTGATGATGATGATCTCGTGGCGGCCGGTCTCGGACATGTCAGGCCTCCGCCACCGCCGCGGCGATCAGGCGCGTCCAGGCGCCGAGCCGGGTGTCGATCACGGTCTGGTCGGCGCTCACCTGCACCTCGGGGGTCTCGGCCGGCGCGAACGACACCGCGGCGGCGAGCGGCCCGAGGCGGGCGGCCAGAGCCGCCAGCAGGTCCTCCGGCCCGCTCACCCGGATCGTTGCCGCCTGCGGCTCGGCGAGGAGCCGCGTCAGCGCGCCGCTCAGCTCCGCCACCGCCTGGCGGCGCAGGGCATCGGTCAGGATCGGCACCAGCAGCCGGGCGATCCGCTCGGACAGGGCCGCGTCGAGGGCGCGGAGCGCCGCCGAGAAGCCGTCGGCCAGGGCCTCGGCCTCGGCCTCGCTCCAGTGCCGGCGCGCCTCGGCGAGGCGGTGCTCCGCCTCCTCCGCCGCCCGCAGGCGCGCGGCCTCGGCCTCCTCGCGCGCCGCGGCCAGGCCCTGCTGGCGGCCGCGCTCCTCGGCCGCCGCGATGAGCGCCGCGCGCTCCTCGGGGGTCTCGCGCCGGGCCGCCGGGGGCCGCGGCGCCTGCGGGCCGAGGGGAAGAGGCTCAAGCCTGGGCGTCTCGGGCCGGACCGGCTCCACCCGGATCGCGTCCGGGCCGTCGGCCACCAGCGGAGCGGCCGGGCGCGTCGCGCGGGCGAGGCCGGCCCAGGGATTGCCGAAGGCCTCCGGAGCCGCGGCCGGGGACGCAACGGGGGCCGCCGGGGCGAATTCCGGCAGGTAGCGGGCGATCACCGCGTCCATCACGCCGGCTCCTCACGCAGCAGCCAGCGCTTGAGGATGGCGGCCACCTGCTCCTCGTTGAGGTCGATCATCTGCTCGAGCCGCTTCTGCGGCGAGGTCCGCGCCTTGTCGGCCATGTCCTCGATCAGGCTTGCCATGGCGGGCACGGCGTCGGGTCCGGCGAGCGCCGCCTGCCCGGGCACGGCCTGACCACCCGGCGCCGGCAGGGCGCCCGCCTCGCCGGGCCCTGCGCCCGGCAGCGCGGCACCCGCGGCCTCGAGGGCCGCGACCTCGGCCTGGGCCGCCTCCGGCGTGGCCAGGATGGCGCGAAGCGCCGGGCGCAGGCCGAACCAGATCAGGAGGCCGGCCACCACCAGGATGGTCGCCGCGTTGATCAGGGTCGCGGACTGGCGCACCATCACGTCGGCGATGCTCAGCGGCGGCACCGGCTCGAGGGCCTGGCCGTCGTTGATGAAACTCACCGCCGCGACCTTGATCGTGTCGCCGCGCTCCTTGCTGGTGCCGGCCGCCGAGGCGACGATCTGCTCGATCTCGGCGATCTGCTTCTCGATGTTGGCCGCGTTGGCGGCGTTGCCCTCCTGGCCCTGCTGCCCGGCGGTGAGCCGCGAGCGGTTGACCAGCACCGCCACCGAGAGCTGCTTCATCGCGTAGCCGTCGCTCACCGTCTGGATCACCTTCTGGGAGATCTCGTAGTTGGTGAGGTCCTCCTTCTTCGAGGTCTCGTTGCTGGCGGTGTCGTTGCCGTCCGAGCGGGTGCGCTGGTCGGGCAGGTTCTGCTGCGCGCTCGTCGGCCGCTGGGCGCTGCGATTCTGGCTGTTCTCGTTCTCGCGCACCGAGCGGACCGAGCGGGCGACCTGCTGGTCGGGGTTGTAGATCGTCTCGTTGGTCGAGGTCTTGTCGGTGTTGAGCTGGGCCGCGACGCTGACCTCGAAGTTGCCGAGGCCGAGATAGGGCGTCAGCGCCCGCCGGATCCGGTCCTGCACCTCGCGGCTGACGTCCTTCTCCAGGCTCGCCATCTTGCCGGTCGGGACCTGGCCGCCGTCGTCGCCGGACAGGAGCAATGTGCCGTCGGCGCCGATCACCGTGACCCGGTCGGGCCTCATGCCGGGAATCGCCGAGGCGACGAGCTGGCGGATCGCCTGGGCCCCGCTTCGGTCGTCGGCCGGCTCGGTGCGCACCACCACGGAGGCGGAGGGCGGCTGCTGGTCGCGCCGGAACGAGCCGCGCTCGGGCAGCACGATGTGGACCCGCGCCGCGCGCACGCCCTTCATGCCCTGGATCGTGCGGGCGATCTCGCCCTCGAGCGCGCGGACCCGGGTCACCTCCTGCATGAACGAGGTCATGCCGAGCGAGCCGAGGTCGTTGAACAGCTCGTAGCCGGATTTCGAGCTCTGCGGCAGGCCCTTCTCGGCGAGCAGCATCCGGGCCTGCGCGGTATTGCCGTAGGGCACCAGCACCGCCGCGCCGTCGGCGCTGACGTCGAAGCGGATGCCCGCATCCTTCAGCACGCCACCGATGCGGGCCACGTCCTCGCGGGACAGCCCTGTGTAGAGCGTCTCCTGCGCCGGCCGGCTCAGGTAGTAGGCCCCTAAGCCCACCGCCAGGAAGACCACGAGGCCGATCAGCCCGAGGGCGGCGAGGCGCCGGGGGCCAAGCTCGACGATGTTGCTCCACAGCCTCTCGGCTTGCTCGCGACCGGACATGCCCCCGCCAATCCCGCTCCAGCACAGGCGATTCTTGCCTCATCGTTCTGTGACGCCCCTGCCTTGTGCGGAGGTTGCGGCCAGGGACGCGGCGCGGGGTGCGCGGGCGCACGCGCCACCGGCCGGGGCGATTGACGTTTTTCATGATGATTGACATCAATACAGACATGACGGCCATCATGAAAACGCCGCCGTCACGGAGCACGACCATGACCGACCAGCCCGAGCCCGCCCAGTCCAAGCCCGCCGCCCTGATCACCGGCGCCTCGTCCGGCATCGGCGCCACCTACGCCGACCGCCTCGCCCGCCGCGGCCATCCCCTGGTGCTGGTGGCCCGCGACGCCGCCCGCCTCGAGACCCTGGCGGCGCACCTGCGCGCCGAGACCGGCGTCGCGGTCGACGTGCTGCCGGCCGACCTCACCGACGCGGGCAGCCTCGCCGCCGTCGAGGCGCGCCTGCGCGACGATGCCCGGATCGGCATCCTGGTGAACAATGCCGGGGCGGCGGCCCCGGCGGGCTTCGCCGCCGCCGACCTCGCGCCGCATTACCGCCTCGTCGACCTCAACGTGGCGGCGCTCACCCGCCTCGCCGGCGCCGCGACGCAAGGCTTCCTCGCCCGCGGCGGCGGCGCGATCGTCAACATCAGCTCGGTCCTGGCGCTCGCGCCCGAGATCATGCCCGGCGTCTACGCGGCGACCAAGGCCTACGTGCTGACCCTGTCGCAGGCGCTTCAGGCCGAGCTCGGGCCTCGCGGCGTGTACGTCCAGGCGGTCCTGCCGGCCGCGACCCGCACCGAGATCTGGGAGCGCTCGGGGCGTTCGGTGGACGGCATGCAGGGCGTGATGGAGGTCGGCGAGATGGTCGATGCGGCGCTGACCGGCTTCGACCGGCGCGAGGCGGTGACGATCCCCTCCCTGCCCGACGCGGCCCAGTGGGACGCGTTCGAGGCGGCGCGCCAGGCGATGATGGCGAATTTCGCGCAGTCCCACGCGGCGGCCCGCTACCGGGCTTGAGGCAAGACCCAGGTCAGGCCAGCTGCCGCCACGGCAGATGGCCGGCTAAAGCGTCCGTTTCCGGACGGACCGGGACAATCGGCGGCCGCATCGGCGCAGGGAGTCCCACATCACGGAGGTCTATAAAATCTTACGACGACAGATTTCATGGGCTGTTAACCGTGAAACGACAAGGTTGTTCGACCTTGATCGACCTGACGAGTCTCCGAACGTGCCCATGTCTGCGCGACGCCCGCCCTCCTTGCGGTCCATCGGGGGCAAGCTCACCGCCGCCCTGCTCGCCTGCTCCCTGACGGCGACCGCCATCCTCGGATGGACCGCCTACCGGCAGCAGCAGGAGGCCGGCGAGGAGGCGGTCGCCTCGGCCCTCGGCCAGCGCTACCGCGCCGTGACGGACGCGATGGCCCAGCAGGGGCAGCGGGCGCTCGCGGCCTCGACGAGCCTCGCCCACGACCCGGCGATCGGCGACGCGATGCAGCGGAGCGACCGCTCGGCGATCCTCGAGCGCTATCCGGCGCTCCTGGCGCGGCTCGCGGAGAGCCAGAACCTCCGTCTGGTGAGCTTCTTCCGGCCGGACGGCATCGCGCTCGCCCGGCTTCACGCGCCGGACGCCCACGGCGATTCGGTGCTCGCCCGCCGCGTCACCGTGCGGGCGGCGCTCCAGGACGGGAAGCCCACGACCGGCATCGAGCCGGGGCGCGACACGATCGCGATCTTCGCGACGGTGCCGGTGGTCCGGGGCGGCGCGAGGGTGGGCATCGTCGATGTCGGCAGCCCGCTCGGCGACGGTTTCCTGGCCGAGATGAAGCAGCGGCTCGGCGTCGACCTTGCGTTCCACCTCGTCAAGGACGGCGCCCCCGCGACCCTCTCGGCGACCTTCCCGGACAGGACCCTGCTCGACCCCGCCGCGCATGCGGCCGGGATGGCCGGGCCGATCGCCTGGCGCGAGACGAGGCTCGCCGACAGGCCGACCGCGGTGGTGGCCGGCCCGCTCCTCAATGCGGCGGGCCAGGCCATCGGCACGATCGAAGTGGCGCTCGACATCTCGGACCTGGCGAGCGCCCGGCAGCGCGCCGCGCTTCTCCTGTTCGGCGTCCTCGCCGTCGTCGCCCTGGCGGCGCTCGCCGTCGCCTGGGTGCTGACCCGGCATATCGGCCGGCCGCTCGCGGCCCTCGACCGCACCATGCAGGCCCTCGCCGAGGGGCGCCTCGACACGGCGGTGCCGGCGACGGAGCGCGGCGACGAGATCGGCACCATGGCCCGCTCGGTCCTGATGTTCCGCGACGGCCTCGCCGAGGCCGAGGGCCTGCGCGCCGCGCAGGCCGCCGACCAGGCGCAGAGGGAGCGCCGGGCCCAGGTGGTGGACGACCTGGTGCGCGGCTTCGACCGGGCCGTCGGCGAGGTCGTCGGCATGGTCTCCTCGGCGGCGACCGAGATGCAGGCGACCGCCGCCCAGCTCACCGCCACCGCGGGCGAGACCGCCCGGCGCTCGACCGCCGTGGCGGACGCCGCCGGCGATGCCGCCCAGAACGTCCTGATGGTGTCGGGTGCGGCCGAGGAGCTCGGCTCCTCGGTGGCGGAGATCGACCGGCAGGCCGGCCTCTCGGCCGAGATGTCGCGCAGCGCCGTCGACGAGGCGACGCAGGCCGGAACGATCGTGGCCGACCTCGCCAGCGCGGCGAACCGGATCGGCGACGTGCTCTCCCTCATCTCGGGCATCGCCCAGCAGACCAACCTGCTGGCGCTCAACGCCACCATCGAGGCGGCGCGTGCCGGCGCCGCCGGCAAGGGCTTCGCGGTGGTCGCCGCGGAGGTCAAGGAGCTCGCCGGGCAGACCGCGAAGGCCACCGCCGAGATCGGCGAGCAGATCGCCTGGATCCAGGCCTCGACCGGGCGGGCGGTGACGGCGATCTCCGGGATCGCCGGGACGATCCGCGCCGTCAGCGACACCGCCGACGCCATCGCCGGCACCGTGCGCGAGCAGGGCGGCGCCACCCGGGAGATCGTCACCTCGGTGGCGCAGGCCTCCTCCCGCACCGGCGACGTCACCGCGACGATCGCGGGCGTGTCGCAGGCCGCCCACGAGACCGGCAACGCCGCGACGCAGGTGCTGTCCGCCTCCGCCGAGCTCGCCGGCCAGGCCGAGCGCCTGCGCGGCGAGGTGCAGGGCTTCCTGGAGGCGGTGCGGGCCGCGTGAGGCGGTCCTCCGTCAAAAGCGCTCGACCCAGGGGCGCAGCTCGACCTCGAACGACCAGGCGTCCCGCGGCTGGCGCAGCAATTCGAGATAGGCGCGCGCCACGCCCTCGGGGGTGAGCGTGCTGTCGGGGCGGTCCTCCGGGTCGGGCCGGCGGGCGCTGCGCACCGCGCCGTCCACCACCACGTGGGCGACGTGGATGCCCTTGGGGCCGAGCTCCCGCGCCGCGCTCTGGGCGAGGCCGCGCAGGGCGAACTTTCCCATCGCGAAGGCGGCCGAGAGCGGAAAGCCCTTCACGCCGGCGGTGGCGCCGGTGAACAGAAGCGCCCCGTGCCCGCGCGGCTCCATGCGCCGCGCCGCCTCGCGGGCGACCAGGAAGGCGCCGAAGGCGGTGATCGCCACGGCCCGCCGGACCGCCTCCGGATCGAGGGAGGCGAGCGGCCCGGGGGCGCGGGCGCTGGCGTTGTAGATCACGACGTCGGGCTCGCCGAGGCGCGATTCGACCTGCGCGAACAGGTCGGCCACGGCCTGCGGGTCGGCGGCGTCGGCCGGGAAGGCCTCGGCCCCGGTCTCGGCCGTCAGGCCGGCGAGTTTTTCGGTGTCGCGGGCGGCGAGGCCGACCCGCAGCCCCTCGGCGGTCAGGAGCCGGGCGAGTGCCGCGCTGATGCCGGCGCCGGCGCCGACGATGAGGGCGGTGCGATAGGGCAGGCTCACGGGCGTTCCTCCTCGGGTGCGGATCGGCGGGGGATCTCCCCCGGCGCGCCAGAAGGTCATTTCCCACGACCCCCGGCAAGGGAATCGGTAGACGGACACCTCCGAGGCCGGCCACCATCGCGGTCACGACAGCAGGAGGCTCCCGCATGCCCCTTCCCGCCCCACTCGACGGCGCCGAGGCCGTGGTCTTCGACGCCTACGGCACGCTGCTCGACGTCCATTCCGCCGTGCAGCGCCACGCGGCCGCGGTCGGCCCGCAGGCGCAGGCCCTGTCGGAGACCTGGCGCCAGAAGCAGCTCGAATATTCCTGGGTCCTGTCCCTGTGCGGGCACTACGCGCCGTTCTGGACGCTGACCGAGCGCGCCCTCGACTTCGCGCTGGCCAAGCATCCGCAGGTCGACAGGGCGGTCCGCGGCGACCTGCTCGAGGCCTACCGGGCGCTCGATGCCTATCCGGAGGTCCCCGGCACCCTCGACGCCCTGCGCCGGATGGGACTCAGGACCACGATCCTGTCGAACGGCGACACCGCCATGCTCGCCGCGGCGGTGAAGGCGGCAGGCATCGAGACCCGTCTCGACGCGGTCCTGTCGGTCGATCCGGCCGGCACCTTCAAGACGTCTGCCCGCGCCTACGACCTGGCGCCGGAGCGCCTCGGGGTCGCGCGGGAGCGCATCGCCTTCCTGTCCTCGAACCGGTGGGACATCGCCGGGGCGGCCGCCTACGGCTTCGCCCCGGTCTGGGTCAACCGCACCGGCCAGCCCGACGAATACCCGGACCTCGCGCCGGTCCGGGTGATCCGGTCCCTCGACGGGCTGCTGGCCTGACGGCCCGGCCTACTCGCCCGCCACCGGGCGGGCGGCGCCCGGCAGGGCATCAGCCGCGGTCGCGCCGCGGCGGTAGATCAGCAGGGTGGCGATGAGGCCGCAGGCGCCCGCGAAGGCCATCCACAGGCCCGGCGCCGCCTTGTTGTCGAGCGTCTCGATCAGCCAGGTCGAGACGACCGGGGTGAAGCCGCCGAACAATGCCGTGGCGAGCGAGTAGGCGAGGGAGAAGCCGGTGGTGCGGACATGGGCCGGGACGATCTCGGTCAGTGCCACCACCATCGCGCCGTTGTAGCTGCCGTACAGGAAAGACAGCCACAGCAGCGTGAGCAGCATGTTGGTGAACGAGATGTTGGAGGTGAGCCAGGCCAGCGCCGGATAGGCGGTGAGCATCGCGAGCGCCGAGAAGGCGATCAGGATCGGCTTGCGGCCGATCCTGTCTGACAAGGCCCCCATCACCGGCAGCCAGAACAGGTTCGACAGCGCGGTGCAGAAGGTGACGATCAGGCTGTCGGTCTCGGACAGCTTCAGGACGTTCTTGCCGAAGGTCGGGGTGTAGACCGTGATGGTGTAGAACGACACCGTCGTCATCACCACTAGCAGCATGCCGAGCAGCACGATCTTCCAGTTCTCGCCCAGGGACTTGAACACCTCGGGCAGCGAAGGCCGGTGCTTGCGGTGCAGGAACTCCTGGGTCTCCTCCAGCGAGCGCCGGATGTAGAACAGGAACGGCACGATCAGGCAGCCGATGAAGAACGGGATGCGCCAGCCCCATTCGGTCATCTGGGCCGGCATCAGGGCGTGGCTCAAGGCAAAGCCGATCAGCGCCGCCACCATCACGGCGACCTGCTGGCTGCCGGACTGCCAGGAGACGTAGAAGCCCTTGCGGCCCGGCGTCGCCATCTCGGCGAGGTAGACCGAGACGCCGCCGAGCTCGACGCCCGCGGAGAAGCCCTGCAGCAACCGGCCGATCAGCACCAGAAACGGCGCCGCCAGCCCGATGGACTGGTAGGACGGCACGAAGGCGATCAGCACCGTGCCGGCCGCCATGATGCCGAGGGTGACGATCAGGCCCTGGCGCCGGCCGATGCGGTCAACATAGGCGCCGAGGAAGATCGCCCCGAGCGGGCGCATCAGGAAGCCCGCCCCGAAGGTCATGAAGGTGAGCATCAGGGAGGCGAACTCGTTCCCGGCCGGGAAGAACGCCTTCGAGATGTGGCTCGCGTAGATGCCGAACAGGAAGAAGTCGAACATCTCCAGGAAGTTGCCGCTCGTGACGCGCAACACCGTGGCGACCTTCGACCCCTGCGGGCCGTGGACCGGACCTGCCATGCTCATTCCTCCCGGTAGGCGGCTCCCTCGACTGCGCCCTTCCTACAGCCATCGTGAGCACGTTTGATAGAGAAATCTAATCCCGAGGAATGTGGTGGATGGCGCCGGACCGGGTGGCGGCGGCTTCTGGGGATGATCGTGCGCGGCTTTACGGAGGCCTGTCAGGCTCTGGGGTCGAGCGTCTTCGCGATAAACGGCGAGTAGGTCGCGACCGCCTCCGGCCCGCTGGTGGGCACGATTCCGGAGGCGCTCCCACGCGGCTGGCCCGCCGGCTGCCGGGCAGAAGAAGAGGCACATCTCCCCTCTCCCGTGTGGGAGAGGGGCCGTGGCGATCGAAGATCCCGCACGGGCCTGAAGGCCCGCGTGAGGGTGGCGCGCTTCATTGTAAAGCTCGAAACGTCGTGCTGGCAGCTCGACGCTGAGCGCCTGATCCTGAACAGTCGCCACCCTCACGTGCGATCTGCGATCGCCACTACCCCTCTCCCACACCTTGAGCGATACCGGGCAAGCCCGGCATCGCCTGGAGAGGGGATCCCGCGCCTGATCTTCAAGCGGGGGCATTTTCCCTGGGAAAGCAGTGCCGCGCGCGGCAAGAGCGGAGAGAAAGACCGCCCCGCGGGTCGGGCTCGCGACTCGGCGGCCACCGGCCCGCTAACCCACGATTCACGACGCGGAGAATCCGATCGATCGGATTCACCACCTCTTCACGCCGCCCGGTCCCTGATGGGGCCACACAACAGGTCTCGCGCCGCCCGAGAGGGCCGGCACAAGCGAGCGGGGACGGCATCATGCGACAGGGTCGGACGCCCGGAGCAGCGGCGCGCAACACCGCGCCGCTGCTCCGGCAGGAGAAGCACGCGCATCAGCGCTACCTCGCGGCCCCGGGCTACCACCCGGGCGCCCTGGTGATCGCCGCCGCGGGCCCGGCGCTCGGCGCGGCGATCCTGGCGGTCATCGCGCTGGGGCTGCGCGCGGCCTTGTGAGCGCGGCCGGCGGGCGCCGGCCGCCGCGCGGAGGCCAGTGAGACCTCAAGGAAGCGCCCGGCGCGACCGCCGGGCGCCCTCCCCTCCCGGCCTCAGGCCGGCGCGCCGGCGGCCTTCGCCTCGCGCCGGCGGGTATGCAGCACGTACTCGGTGTAGCCGTTGGGCTGCACCCGGCCCTTGAAGACGAGGTCGCAGGCGGCCTGGAAGGCGGGGCCGTCGAAGCCCGGCGCCATCGGGCGGTAGAGCGGGTCGCCGGCATTCTGGCGGTCGACCACCTTCGCCATCCGCTTCATCGTCTCCATCACCTGTGCCTCCGACACCACGCCGTGGTGCAGCCAGTTGGCGATGTGCTGGGACGAGATCCGCAAGGTCGCGCGGTCCTCCATCAGGGCGACGTCGTGGATGTCCGGCACCTTGGAGCAGCCGACGCCCTGGTCGATCCAGCGCACGACGTAGCCGAGGATGCTCTGGACGTTGTTGTCGATCTCCTGCTGGACGTCGTCGGGGGCGAAGTTCGAACGGGCGAGAGGGATCTGCAGGATCTCGTCGAGGGCCTGGCGCGGGCGGCGCGCCAGCTCCTGCTGGCGGGCCTTCACGTCGGTCTCGTGGTAGTGCAGCGCGTGGAGCGTCGCGGCGGTCGGCGAGGGCACCCAGGCGGTGCTGGCGCCCGCCTTCGGGTGGGCGCCCTTCTGCATCAGCATGTCGGCCATGGCGTCCGGCGCCGCCCACATGCCCTTGCCGATCTGCGCCCGGCCGAGCAGCCCGCAGGCGAGGCCGACATCGACGTTGTTCTCCTCGTAGCCCTTGATCCAGGGCGTGCCCTTCATGTCGTTCTTGCGGATGACGGGGCCGGCCTCCATCGAGGTGTGGATCTCGTCGCCGGTGCGGTCGAGGAAGCCGGTATTGATGAACACCACCCGCTCGGAGGCCGCCTTGATGCAGGCGGCGAGGTTCACCGTGGTGCGGCGCTCCTCGTCCATGATGCCCATCTTGAGGGTGTTGGGGGCCAAGCCCAGCATCGCCTCGACGCGGGTGAACAGCTCGACCGCAAAGGCGACCTCGTCGGGCCCGTGCATCTTCGGCTTGACGATGTAGACGGAGCCGCGGCGGCTGTTGCGGATGCCCGACGTGCCCTTGAGGTCGTGGATCGCGATGAGCGCGGTCACGGCGGCGTCGAGGATGCCCTCCGGTACCTCGGCGCCGGCCTCGTCGAGCACCGCGTCGGTGAACATGTGGTGGCCGACATTGCGCACCAGCATCAGCGAGCGGCCGGGTACGCTCACCTCGCCCTCGCCGGAGGGGGCGGTGTAGGTGCGGTCGGGGTTGAGCTTGCGCTCGAACCGGCGCCCGTCCTTCTCGACCGGGGCCGAGAGCGTGCCGTTCATCAGGCCGAGCCAGTTGCGGTAGACGACGACCTTGTCGTCGGCATCGACCGCCGCGACCGAATCCTCGAGGTCCATGATGGTGGAGACCGCGGATTCGATCACGATGTCGGCGACGCCCGACGCGTCGAAGCGGCCGATCCGGTGGGTGCGGTCGAGGACGACCTCGACATGCAGGCCGTTGTGGCGCAGCAGCAGGGCCGTCGGCGAGGTGGCCTTGCCGCGATAGCCCGCGAAGGCCTCCGGCCGGGCGAGCGGGATGGTGTCGCCGGTGTTCATGTTGCCGACGAGCTGCCCGCCCTCCACCGCGTAGGTCACCACGTCGGCGTGGCGGCCGCCGGCGAGCGGCAGGTTGCGGTCGAGGAAGGCGCGGGCGCGGGCCACGACCCGGGCGCCGCGGGTGCGGTTGTAGCCCCCGCCGCGGGTCGCGCCGCCCTCCTCCGACACCGCGTCGGTGCCGTAGAGCGCGTCGTAGAGCGAGCCCCAGCGGGCATTGGCGGCGTTGAGCGCGTAGCGGGCGTTCGAGACCGGCACCACGAGCTGCGGGCCGGCGATGGTGGCGATCTCGTCGTCGACGTTGTCGGTGCGCACCTGGACCGGGCCGGGATCGGGCAGGAGGTAGCCGATCTCGGTCAGGAAGGCCTTGTAGGCGGCCTCGTCCACCGGCTTGCCGACCCGCTCGCGGTGATAGGCGTCGATTCTGGCCTGGATCGCGTCGCGGGTCTCGAGCAGGGCGCGATTGCGGGGCGCGAGGTCGCGCACGATGGCCGACAGGCCGTCCCAGAACGCCTCGGGGGCGATCCCGGTCCCCGGCAGGGCTTCCTCGACCACGAAGTCGTGCAGCACCCGGGCCACCGACACGCCACCCACCGTCTTGCGATCCATGTTCTTTTCCCTCCCGCGGGCATCCGCACGTGCCGCGCTCTGCGCCCCCCTTAACAGGGGATGCGGGTGCCAGAAAGCCGGGCTCCGCGGGGGAAGGCGGCGCGAGCCGGGATGAGACGACGTGACGAAAACGTAATGCATGACGAGGGCGAAAACGCTGCGCTGACGCGTTTCCTCCCCGTGACAAACCCGAACCCCTCTCCCATCTCGTGGGCGCCGGGCCGGGCCCCGCCCGCCGGCAACCGAAGGAGTACGGCTCCATGAACAGCGAAGAACGCGACGTCATCAACGGCATATTCCAGCGCCTGGAGCAGGCCTCGCAGCAGCCCCGCGATGCCGACGCGGAGCGCTTCATCGCCGACAAGATCCGCGCCCAGCCCTACGCCCCCTACGCCATGGCGCAGCTGATCTACGTGCAGGAGGAGGCGATCAAGAGCCTCAACCAGCAGCTCGAGCAGGCCCGGGCCGAGGCCCAGCGCGGCGGCCAGGGCGCCGGCCAGGGCTCGGGCGGCGGCTTCTTCTCCAGCATCTTCGGCGGGGGCTCGCGGCCCGAGCCGCAGCCGCCGCAGCGCGCCGGCGCCTGGGGCAACCAGGGCGGCGGCTACGGCCAGCAGCCCGGCTATGGCGGGCCGCAGGGCTATCCTCCGCAGCAGCCCGGCTACGCCCCGCAGCAGGGCGGCCCGTGGGGCGGCCAACAGGCGCCGCAGCAGCGCGGCGGGGGCTTCCTCGCCACGGCGCTGCCGATGGCGGCGGGCGCGGCGGGCGGCATGCTGCTCGGCAGCGCGCTCAGCAACGCCTTCGCGGGCGGCCACTCGTCGCTGGGCAGCATGGCGGGCCTCGGCGGCGCGGGTGCCGCGGGCGGTGAGACCGTGGTCGAGAACAACTACTTCGGCAATGCCGGCGGCAGCCAGGATTTCGGGGCGCCCCTCGGCGGCGGCGACGCCGACTTCCAGGACGCCTCGTTCGACGGCGATGGCGGCGACGGCAACGACGACTGGGTCTGACCGGTCGTCCTGACACCGACCTGAAAGGGCCCCGCCGCTTCACGCGGCGGGGCTTTTTCGTCAGATCACCATCACGCGGGCCCCGACCGGCACCCGCTCGTAGAGGTCCGTCACGTCCTCGTTCATCATCCGGATGCAGCCGGACGAGACCGACTGGCCGATCGTGTGCGGCTCGTTGGTGCCGTGGATGCGGTAGAGCGACGAGCCGAGATAGAGTGCCCGGGCCCCGAGCGGGTTGGACGGCCCGCCCGCCATGTGGCGCGGCAGGTCGGGACGGCGGCGCAGCATCTCGGGCGGGGGCGTCCAGTCCGGCCATTCGCGCTTGGCGCTGACCGTCTTCATGCCCGACCAGGTGAAGCCCGGCCGCCCGACGCCGATGCCGTAGCGCAGCGCCCGGCCGCCGGGCTGGACCAGGTAGAGGAAGCGTGAGGGCGTGTCGATCACGATGGTGCCGGGCCGCTGCCCGCCGTCATACGCCACCTCCTGGCGCTGGAAGCGCGGGTCGACGGCACGGGCGATCCCCTCCTCCCGGGGCTCCATCGGCGCCGGGCGGCCGCGGGGGGTCTCGAACGGGTCCGGGGCGTAGGCCTGGAGCTGCGGCTGGGCTTGCGCCGGCGCATAGGCCTGGACCGGCGCGGAGGGGGGCTGCCCGTAGGCCGGGGGCGGCACCGGGTCGCCGGAGCGCAGACGCGTCCCGGGCACGACGGGGGCGTAGCCGACCTGCGCGCCGGAATAGCCCGTCGGGGCGTAGCCGGCGGTGTTCGCGTAGGCGGGACGCTGCGCGTCGGCATCGGCGGCGTAGCCGGCCTGCCGATAGCCGCGGCTCGAAAGAATCGTGCCGTCCGGGGCGACGGGGGCCGGGCGATTCGGCCGGGCGACGCTGCCCGGATCCTGACCGGTCATCAGGAACTCGATGAAGCCGCCGCCGTAGCGGCCCTGCGCCAGGGCCGGGGCGCTGCCGAGCCCTGCCCCAAGCCCGGCCGCGATCGTCCCGGCCAGCACCATCCCGCGCACCATCATCTCACCGGCCCTCGAACCCTGCCCGGCCTGCCGCCGGCGCGGGATCGAAGAGAGCAGCCAGGCGCGTTGCGGACGGTGAAGGAACGTGGTGAGCGCTTCACTAACCTATTGCCGCGACTCGTTAATCCGGCCGCATCGTGAATCCTTTGTCACCGCGGCCGCCGGAAGCGCGGGGCATTCAGCAATTCGCAATCAATCTTCGGGACAGTGGCGGTGCGGGCCGTACGATACGGCCACGGCTGCAGGCTCTCTCGCACCCATGAAGAATAAGCGCTTCCGCATCGAGGACAGTCTCGGCGTCGCCGCCGCTCCGGTCGAGGCCCCGCCTCCGCCGCCCTCCGCCAACGACGACCGCATCTCCGAGATCCTGGCGACGGTCAACGAGCTGAAGCGGCTCACCCAGACCACGACCGGCGACGTGATCGACGCCTGCCGGCGGGAGATCACCGAGATCTACGGGCTGCGCGACGAGCTCGACGTGATGAAGGCCGCGATCGGCCGGACCAAGCACGAGATCGCGGTGCTGCACCGGCAGGATTTCGACGGCAAGGGCGTGCGCCGCGCCGCCGGCGAGCTCGACGCCGTGGTCGACGCCACCGAGCGGGCCACCACCACCATCCTGGCCGCGGTCGAGGACATCGAGACCCATGCCTCGGTGCTGCGGGCGAGCGGCGCGCTCAAGGACCAGTCGAATGTCGACGCCATCCTGGACCGCACCGTGGTGCTCTACGAGGCGTGCAACTTCCAGGACCTGACCGGCCAGCGCATCAGCAAGATCGTGCATGTGCTGAAGTTCGTCGAGGACCATATCGACCGGATGATCGAGGCCTGGGGCGGGCTCGACGCCTTCAAGGACCTGATCGGCGAGCGGGGCGGCGGCGGGGTCAGCATCGACGACGAGAGCAGCCTGCTGAACGGGCCGAAGCTCGACGAGGATCCGGGCCACGTCGACCAGAACGACATCGACGCGCTGTTCGATTGATCGGGCGCCTCAGCGCCCGACCCGATCCGACAGCCGCGACCAGGCCGCGAGCGCGCCCGGCCCGAACCGGGATGGCGCGGTCGCCATCGCTCCCATCCGGCGCAGCAGGCCCTCGGCCGCCGCCCGCGGATCCGGCAGGCGCTGCTGGCTGCCGAAACCCTCCTTCTCGACCTCCGCGGTGCCCGGCTGGTGGAGATAGGCGACGGCGTTGCCGCAGAGCGCGTCGACCAGCCGGAAGGTCGGGTTGATCCGCGATCCGGCGCTCAGCGCCACCACCCGCCGGCCGGGCGGCGCGAACAGAGCGGTGTGGAGCGCCGAGCCGAGGGAGCCCGCGACGACGCGCCTGCGCGCGAACAGCCGGACCTGCTCGGCGAAGCTCATCGCCTCGGGGTGGAGGATCTCGACGCCCTCCCGCGCCAGGATCTCCGTCACCGCCTCCTCGTTGGCGAAGCGCCGCACGCCGCCGGAGAGGCGGGTCTTGGCGAGGTAGGCCGGGCGGGCGTCGGCATCGACCTCGTCGGGCGTGTAGCAGCCGGCCCCGATCGCCAGGCACAGGTCGCGGAAGACCGTGTGGGCGAAGGCCTCCTCCTGGAAGGCCGGCGCCGGCACGACGGCGCGCCGCAGCCGCATCGGCGCCTCGAAGGCGTGGATCTCGCGCACGCCGAGGCCGAGGCGGGCCAGGATGTCGATCGCGAAGCGGAAGGGCTGCCACTGCGCCGCGTCCACCGGCGCGTAGCACAGGATCGGCGCGTCGGGCCGTCCTCGCAGGAGCGGCCAGAACCGCGGCAGCGTGGTGACGAGGAAGTGCCCGTAATGCAGGTGGGCGCCTCCGAGGAAGAGGTAGGTCTCCTCCGGGGCCTCCTCCACGGTGGGCGGCAGGCCCGAAACCCAGTCCCGGGGCCAGTCGGTGCGCTGCCAGGACGGCGTCGTGCCGGGTCCGCGGTAATCGACGCTCTCGGGCACGAAGCGGCGCGCGGCATCGAACAGGGCCGAGGGCTGGCCCCGCGCCGCGCTGTGCGGCAGGTAGAGGGCGTTCTCGATCGTCCGCACGACCGGCAGGTCGCGCCGCGGGCGCGGGGTCCGGGGCGTCCGGCAGTCGCGGAGCGTCATGCGGCGGGCGGGGTCAAGCGGCGTTCCCTCGGGACGGGCGGGGTCGGGGCCTTTTAGCGCTTGGCCGCGGTCTTTCCAGCGGCAGCCCGACCGCCTACATCGCCAGGATGAGCCGACAGCCCGGGAACGACGTGCCGCCCGACGCCCTCGACACCCTCGAGGACGACGACGAGGCGGTGGACGCCCTCGACACCGCCCCCGAGATCGACTTCGACCTCGATGCCGGCGCCGGCGCGATCCAGGCCGGCACCGCGGTGATCCGCCGGTTCTGGAGCACCCTGCCGAGCTCGCCGGGCGTCTACCGGATGTTCGACGCCAAGGGCGACGTGCTCTATGTCGGCAAGGCCAAGAACCTGAAGAACCGGGTCGGCTCCTACGCCCGGGGCCAGGCGCACACCAACCGCATTGCCCGGATGATCGCCGAGACGGCCTCGATGGAGTTCGTCACCACGGCGACCGAGACCGAGGCGCTGCTGCTCGAAGCCAACCTCATCAAGCAGCTGAAGCCGCGCTTCAACGTGCTGATGCGGGACGACAAGTCCCTGCCCTACATCCTGCTCACCGCCGATACCGACGCGCCGCAGCTCGTCAAGCATCGCGGCGCGCGACGCCGGGCCGGCCACTATTACGGCCCCTTCGCCAGCGTCTGGGCGGTCAACCGCACGGTGAACGCGCTGCAGCGCGCCTTCCTGCTGCGCTCCTGCTCCGACAGCTATTTCGAGAACCGCACGCGGCCCTGCCTGCTCTACCAGATCAAGCGCTGCTCGGGGCCCTGCACGAACGAGATCTCGGTCGAGGACTACGCGGCGCTCGCCGGGGAGGCGCGGGGCTTCCTGTCGGGCAAGTCCAACGCCGTGAAGGAGCGCATGGCCGCCGAGATGCAGGCTGCCTCCGACGCCTGGGAGTTCGAGAAGGCGGCGCGCTACCGCGACCGCATCGCGGCGCTCGCCGCCATCCAGGGCGTGCAGGGGGTCAACACGCAAGGCATCGAGGAGGCCGACGTCTTCGCCCTCGACGAGCAGGCCGGCCAGTTCTGCATCGAGGTGTTCTTCTTCCGCAACTGGCAGAACTGGGGCAACCGGGCCTATTTCCCGAAGGCCGACCGCAGCATGACGCCGGCCGAGGTGCTGGCCTCGTTCCTGGCCCAGTTCTACGACGACAAGCCGGCGCCCCGGCTGGTGCTGACCTCGCACGAGATCGAGGACGCGGAACTGCTCGCCGCCGCGCTCTCGACCAAGGGCGAGACGCGGGTCGAGATCCATTCGCCGAAGCGCGGCGAGCGCAGGAACCTCGTCGAGTACGCCGCCCGCAACGCCCGCGAGGCCCTGGGCCGGCGCCTCGCCGACACCGCCTCGCAGGGCAAGCTGCTCGCGGCTCTGGGCACCTCGTTCGGCCTCGCTTCGGCGCCGCGGCGGATCGAGGTCTACGACAACTCGCACATCATGGGCACGAACGCCGTCGGGGCGATGATCGTCGCAGGCCCGACGGGCTTCATGAAGACCCATTACCGCACCTTCACGATCAAGTCCGAGGAGGTGAAGCCCGGCGACGATTACGGCATGATGCGCGAGGTGCTGCAGCGCCGGTTCAGTCGCCTCGTGAAGGAGCATCCCCGGACCACGGCCGAGGCCGCCCGGGCGGCCGCTGCGGGCGGGGCCTCCGCGCCGGAGCCCGCGCCCGACCCGGCCGACACGGACGCGTTTCCGGCCTGGCCCGACCTGGTGCTGATCGACGGCGGCCGCGGCCAGCTCGAGGCGGCCCGCAAGGCGCTCGAGGAGGTCGGCGTCACCGACGTGCCCCTCGTCGGCATCGCCAAGGGGCGCGACCGCGACGCGGGCCGCGAGACCTTCTTCGTGCCCGGCCAGGCGCCGTTCCGGCTGCCGCCGCGGGACCCGACGCTCTACTTCGTCCAGCGCCTGCGCGACGAGGCACACCGCTTCGCCATCGGGGCGCACCGGGCCAAGCGCAAGCGCGAGATGGTGAAGAACCCCCTCGACGAGATCCCGGGGATCGGGCCGACGCGCAAGCGCGCGCTCCTGCACCATTTCGGGACCGTGAAGGCGATCCAGCGCGCGGCGCTCGAGGACCTCGCCAAGACCCCCGGCGTGAACGCCGCCACGGCGCGCGCGGTCTACGACTTCTTCCACGCCGATGCGTGAGTTGAAGACGACGCACGACCCCCTGTCCGGGACGAGTTCTGTTGACGCCCCTCCCCCCGCGTGGTTTCACCAGCCGCAATGAACGTGGTCCTGCCCCGGCGCCGCTCGACGGCCCTGAACCTCGCCAACCTCCTGACCTACGGCCGCCTGGTCGCGGTTCCGGTGGTGGTGGCGCTGCTGTTCTGGCCCCAGGACGAGACCGCCCGCTGGATCGCAGTCGCGGTGTTCGTCGCCGCGGCCATCACCGACTACCTCGACGGCTACGTCGCCCGCACCTACGCCCAGAGCTCGGCGCTCGGGCGGATGCTCGACCCGATCGCCGACAAGCTCCTCGTCGCCGCGAGCCTGCTGATGCTCTGCGCCGACGGCACCATCCGCGGCCTGTCGCTCTGGGCCGCGATCGTGATCCTGTGCCGCGAGATCCTGGTCTCCGGCTTGCGCGAGTACCTGGCCGAGCTGAAGGTCGGCGTGCCGGTGAGCCGGGTCGCGAAGTGGAAGACCGGGGTGCAGCTCGTGGCGCTCGGCGTCCTGATCGCGGGCCCCGCCGGCGAGCGGGTGCTGCCGGGCAACGGCACCCTCGGGCTCGTCCTGCTGTGGGTCGCGGCGGCGCTGACCCTCTATACCGGCTACGACTACATGCGCTCCGGCATCCGCCACGTCATCGACGACGAGAGATAACCGGGGACGCACGATGAAGCTCGTCTACTTCGCCTGGGTCCGCGAGCGGATCGGCCGCCCCGAGGAGACCCTCGACCTGCCGCCGGAGGTCGCGACGGTGGCCGACCTCGTCGCTTGGCTGAAGGACCGGGGCGAGGAATACGCCTACGCCTTCGAGACCGAGGGCGTCGTGCGCGCCGCCGTCGACCGGGTGCACGCCAAGCCCGGTACATCGCTGTCCGGCGCGCGCGAGGTGGCGTTCTTCCCGCCGATGACAGGGGGGTGAGGCGGTCCCGCCCGTCGATACGTCACGTTCTCCAATCGAATCATCCCATCCTCCGCCTCATCCTGAGGCGCCGCGTAGCGGCCTCGAAGGAGGGCTCCAGACGTCTCTGCGATTCCTGGAGCCCTCCTTCGAGGCCGTCGATCAAAGATCGAGGCGATCTCCGATCGTTCGCGATCTCCGATCGCCGTCACCTCAGGATGAGGCGGAGGGTGGGAGGTCGAAAAGTATTCTCGAGAGTCCCCCGATGCCCCGCCCCCTTCCGCTCCTCACGGTCACGCTATCGCTCCTGGCCTCCGCCGCGACCGCCGAGCCGGTCAAGGTCGGCCCGCTGCTGGAGCACCGGGGCATGTGCGAGGCGTCCGGCGCGGCGCCCTACCCGCCCGGCAGCTTCGGCGACCGCTTCCTGGTGGTCGACGACGAGGCGACGCTCGTGCGGCTCTACCGGGCCGGCGCCGCCGGCGAGGCGCTGCCGCTCGGGGGCGCCGACCTCGCGGGCCACCTCGGCCTCACCGGCGACGACCGCAAGGCCGATCTCGAATCCGCGACCTGGCTCGGCCGCGACCTCTACGTGCTCGGCTCGCACAGCCGCCGCCACGGCGGCAGGCAGAGCCCGGGAAGGAGCCGCCTCGCAGCCGTGACGGTGACGGAGGCCGGCGACGCGCCCGGCCTCGCCCCGAAGGCCGGCGCGGTCACGGGCCTCCCGCGGGCCTTCGCCGCCCTGTCGCCGCTCTTCGCCGCCCGGATCGGCCTCGACGTGCCGGCCCGGGACGACCTCGACCCGAAGCGCAAGGGCTTCAACATCGAGGGCATGGCGCCGGGCCCGGACGGCACGTCCCTCTGGCTCGGCCTGCGCAACCCCCTCGACACCGACGCGAACGCCCTGCTGGTGCCGCTCGAGAACCCCGCCGAGGCGGTCGCCGGCGCCGCCCCGCGGCTCGGCGCGCCGGTCGCCCTCGACCTCAAGGGCCGCGGCATCCGCGACCTCGCCTACGCGGCGAACGCGAAGGCCTACCTGATCCTCGCCGGCGGCGCCGGCGGCGGCGGGGAGCCGTTCGACCTCTACCGCTGGTCGGGCGATCCAGCAGGCAAGCCCGTGCGGGTGGAGGGCGCCGCCGCGGCCTTCGCGGCGATCCCCGATTTCCAGCCCGAGGCTTTGCTGGTCAGCCCGGCCGGCGACCGGGTCCAGGTGCTGAGCGACGACGGCGAGGCCCTCGGCTCCGACGGCAAGGCCTGCGGGGAGTCGCAGGACGGCAAGCGGTTCCGGAGCCTGACGCTGGATCTGCGGTAACGGTCTTCCTCGATGCCCCGTCCGGTGATGGGGAGGGTCCATCGGTCCCTCGCCGCCGGAGGCCCTGCGCCGGACAGGCTCACAGAAAGGCCGAGCGTGTCTCCCCTCTCCAGGTCGGCCCTCTCCAGCTCAGCGCGCGCACGAGATTGTGCGTCATTGACGCATCGGGAACGCCTCACTCCTTCAGCGCCGCCGCGAACTCCCTGACGTTGTGGCGCATCATCTCGACGTAGGTCGGAGCCGGGCCGCCGGGCTCGGACAGGGCGTCGGAGAACACCCGCCCGCCCGCCTTGGCGCCGCTCTCGCGGGCGATCTGCTGCATCAGCCGCGGGTCGGAGACGTTCTCGAGGAAGACCGCCGGGATCCTGTCGCGGCGGACCTGCCGCACGATGGCGGCGACGTCCCGGGCGGTGGCCTCGCTCTGGCTCGACACGCCCTGGGGAGCGAGGAAGCGCAGGCCGTAGGCGCGGGCGAAGTAGCCGAAGGCGTCGTGGGTGGTGACGATGCGCCGGCGCGCCTCCGGGATGCCGGCGAGCGCTGCGCGCACCTCGGCATCGAGGGCATCGAGCTGCGCCAGATAGGCGGTCGCGTTGGCCTCGTAGGCCGCACGGCCCTCCGGGTCGACCCCGGTCAGGCCGTCGCGGATGGCCGCGACGTAGCGCTTGGCGTTGGCGACGTTCTGCCAGGCATGCGGGTCGATCGCGTGGTCGTGGCCGTGCCCGTCATCCGCCTCGATCGGCACGATGCCCTTGGCGGCGACGACCAGCGCGGCCCTGGTGCCGGAGGCCTTGATCAGCCGGTCGATCCAGCCCTCGAAGCCGAGGCCGTTGACGACCACCAGGCGGGCGGCCGCCACCGCCTGCGCGTCGGCCGGCGCCGGCACGAAGCTGTGGGCGTCGCCGTTCGGGCCGACGAGCGTCGTCACCGCGAGCCGCGGACCGCCGACCTGCCGCACGAGGTCGCCGAGGATCGAGAAGGTCGCCACCACCCGGATCGGCTCCGCCCGCGCCGGACCGCTGCATCCCAGCACGAGGGCCAGCAGCAGCACCCCGATCCTCAGCCCGTCCATCACCGCACTCCGTCGCTCGAGACCGGGCTTCCCTAGGCCCGGCAGACCGGAATTGCAACAATGTTACATCCTCGGCGCACCGAGCCGGCGCGTGGCGCTCCGTTGCGCAGCGTCGATGCTACCTTCGGGCGAGACCGGGGCCGGAGCTTTGTGACGGACACTTAACCTGGGTCGGCGACAGGCCGCCGGGGCGGGCCCACCCTCGCGAGGTCACGCCGTTCTTGCCGCTCCCGCTGGGACGGTGTCACCGGCGGGCGGGGACCGCGCGCTCGTCGGCGCTGCGCGTCCCGGCCCGTCGCTCCGTGGTCCGGCCGACCGCACGGCGTCGTCCGACGGCTCCCCGCCCCGTCCCGGACGGGGGCATCCCGGCAAGCGAGCGTTGAGCGTGCCGCCGACCCGGCCGGGACGTGACGCCGCCTCCCGCCTTGCGGGACGCCGCATCCTGATGGCGGCGGACGAGGACCTGGCGGCCCGCCGCATCATCGAGACCGTGGCCCGGGCCGAGGCGCCCGGCGCGGCTCTGCTCGACATGACTCTGCGCGGCGGGCGGGTCCGTCCGGTCATCGCGCCGCTGCGCGCCCGGTCCCGGTCGTCCTCGCCACGGGCTCCTGCGACGACGCCCGTCCGTGCGCGTTCCGCGACCTGCCGCGTCTCGAGACGCCGTCCGGCCCGGACGCTCTCGTGCAGGCCGTCCGCCGCGCCTGCCGCGATCGGGAATCGACCGGTTAGCTCTTCCTTAACCACGAGACGGGATGGTCCGCTCACGTGAACAGCGAGGAGGTCCGGATGGATCACGTCGAGACCAGCATCCGCGAGCGGGCCTACGCCCTCTGGGAGAGCGACGGCCGCGCGCCCGGCCGCGACGAGCATTACTGGCGCATGGCGGAACGAGAGCTGGCGGAACGGGAGTCGGCTGAGCGCGCGCTGCGGGCGGCCCCGGTCGCCGAGCCGGTCGGCATCGAGGCGGCTCCGCCCAAGCCGGCGCGCAAGCCGGCGGCCCGCAAGCCGGCCGCCCAGGCAGTGGCCGCGACGGCCGAGGCCGCCGCGAAGCCCGCCCCGCGCCGGCGCCGCGCCGCCGCAGCGGGGGAGAACGCCACCACGCACTGACCGGGCACGCCCGGCGCTTGCAAGGCTCCTGACGGAACTCCCGATGCACCGGCGCCGCAACGCGCGGCCCAGGTGATCGGGAGTTTTTCATGAGACACACGCGTCTCCGGTCTTGATGCCCCCAGGGTCGAGAGGGGCGGCAGGGCGAGGCGACGTCTCGTCCGGTTCCAGGACGGAACCGGTCTTTGGACGGACCAGCCTGTTGCGTCACCCGAACACCACGTGCCCCATGATCCGACCGGGCAGCAGCGTGAACAGCCCGGTGACCACCAGCGCCCCGAGATAGAGCCCGATCATCGCCCAACGATGGGCGGCGAGGCGGCGGCGCCTGGCGTAGGCCACCGCCAGCACCAGCGCGCCGAGGGTGAACACCGAGAGGCCGTGGATCCAGCTGAACGGCCCGACCTGGCGCAGGCCGGAGATGCCGAAGGAACTCAGCGCCACCAGCGCCATCAGGCCGACCCAGAGCCGGCCCATCAGCCGGTGCCGGCCAAAGCCGCGCGGCAGGCCGAACTGAAGCGCCCCGAGCACCAGGGCGGCGATGGCGGCCGCCGCGTGGACCTGGATCACCGGCGAGGCCTGGAGCAGCGGCTGAAGGGTCATCGCGCAAACCACCTCCAAGCCGTACCGGTCGCCCGCGACTTGCGGCAGATCCCGGGGCCGCTATGTTGACATCAGCAACATAGCGGGAATGTGGGCATTGTCAACATCAAGCGAGACCGCCTATCACCACGGCGACCTGCGCCGCAGCCTGATCGCGGCCGCGCACGAGTTGCTGCGGGACGGCGGCGTCGAGGCGGTCACGCTGCGCGAGGCGGCGCGCCTCGCCGGGGTCTCGCACAACGCGCCCTACCGCCACTTCGCCGGCCGCGAGGCGCTGCTGGCCGCGCTCGCCGCGGAGGGCTTCCGCGGGCTGCGCCGGGCTCTCGACGAGGCCGGGCGCGCGGCCCCGTCGGCCGGGCGCGCGGCCATGCCGGCCGAGCGGCTGACCGACCTCGGCCGCGCCTATCTGCGCTTCGCCGATGCCGACCGCCCGGTCTTCCGGCTGATGTTCGGCGGCACGCTCGAGCGCGCCGCACATCCCGACCTCGCCGAGGCTGCCGCGCAGGCGTTCGGGGCTCTCCGCGACGTCGTCGCGGCGGGCGAGCCTGCCGCCGGAACCGAGCGCGAATCCTTGCGGGCCTGGGCTCTGGTTCACGGCCTCGCCCACCTCGTCGCCGATCGGCAGATCGACGCGGCACGGGCCGAGGCGTGCCTCGCGTGACGTCACGCTCCGCTGTGAATTGTTCGCATACGAATGATAATGCCTATTAATTGGGCATTTGAGCGTGGCCCGATTTTGTTCCGCAGGGGCTGCCCGGTTGGCAGGGCTCTTGCAGCCCGACTCCCCGTCGCTCACCACCGGGGATGTCCCACGATGCCGCTGCTCACCCGCCTGCCCCTGCGCCCGCTGGGGCGAACCCTGTCCGGGCTCGCCCTCGCCCTCGCGCTGACCGGGACAGCGAGCGCGCAGGGCGTGCTGCGCATCGGCATGACCGCCTCCGATATCCCGCTGACCACCGGCCAGGCCGACAATGGCGGCGAGGGCATGCGCTTTGCCGGCTACACGATCTACGACGCGCTCATCAACTGGGACCTCAGCCGGGCCGACAAGGCCTCGGACCTGGCGCCGGGCCTTGCCACCTCCTGGAAGGTCGACCCCTCCGACAAGACCCGCTGGATCTTCACGCTTCGTCCCGGCGTGACCTTCCACGACGGTTCCATCTTCGACGCCAACGCGGTGGTGTGGAACCTCGACAAGCTGCTGAAGTCGGACAGCCCGCAATTCGACCCGCGCCAGTCGGCGCAGGGCCGCACCCGCATCCCGGCGGTGGCGTCCTACAAGGCGGTCGATCCGATGACGCTCGAGATCGTCACCAAGACCCCGGACGCGACCTTCCCGTACCAGATCGCCTGGATCCTGATGTCGTCTCCCGCCAACTGGGAGAAGCAGGGCAAGAGCTGGGACGCGGTCGCCAAGGCGCCCTCCGGCACCGGGCCGTGGAAGGTGACGAGCTTCGTGCCGCGCGAGCGCCTGGAGCTGGTGCCGAACAAGGAGTACTGGGACAAGGCGCGGGTGCCGAAGCTCGATCGCATGGTGCTGGTGCCGCTGCCGGAGGCCAATGCCCGGGTCGCGGCCCTGCGCTCGGGGCAGGTCGACTGGATCGAGGCGCCGGCGCCGGACGCGGTCGCCTCGCTCAAGGCCGCGGGCTTTGCTCTCGTCACCAACCTCTACCCCCACAACTGGACCTGGCACCTGTCGCGGGCCGAGGGCTCGCCGTGGAACGACGTGCGGGTGCGCAAGGCCGCGAACCTCGCCATCGACCGCGAGGGCCTGAAGGAATTCCTCGGCGGCCTCGCCACCCCGGCCGAAGGCTTCCTCACCCCGGGCCATCCCTGGTTCGGCAAGCCGAGCTTCAAGGTCGCGTACGATCCGGAAGCGGCCAAGAAGCTCCTCAAGGAGGCCGGCTACGGCCCGAACAAGCCGCTCGCCACCAAGGTGCTGATCTCGGCCTCGGGCTCGGGCCAGATGCAGCCGCTGCCGATGAACGAGTTCCTGCAGCAGAACCTCGCCGAGGTCGGCATCAAGGTCGACTACGAGGTGGTGGAGTGGAACACGCTGATCAACATCTGGCGCGCCGGCTCGAAGTCCGACAGCGCCCGCGGCGGCACCGCCATGAACTATTCCTACCTGATCCAGGATCCGTTCACCGCGTTCGTCCGTCATGCCCAGTGCAACCTGGCGCCGCCGAACGGCACCAACTGGGGCTATTACTGCGATCCCGCGATGGACAAGCTGTTCGATGAGGTCCGGTCGACCTTCGAGCCGAAGGACCAGGTGGCGGTGCTGCAGAAGATCCACGAGAAGTTCGTGGACGACGCGCTGTTCCTGATGGTGACCCACGACGTCAACCCGCGGGCGATGAGCAAGAAGGTGACGGGCTTCGTCCAGGCCCAGAGCTGGTTCCAGGATTTTTCGCCGATCACGATGGCGAAGTGAGCGACGGACCGCTCACGTTCGAAAGACGCTGTGCAATGCAAGGGTTTTGCTTCCCACCCCCGACCTCATCCTGAGGTGCCGCGCAGCGGCCTCGAAGGAGGGCTCCAGCGAGCGCGGAGGCTCCTGGCGCCCTCCGGTCAGTCGATCTCTGATCGACTGACGCCTCAGGATGAGGCCGCGAACGGGAAAGGCTGCACGAGGGTAGCCGGCGAGGCCCTGAGAACGTCCCGATCGCGCCCGGCCCCGGGCCCGACGGGCTCCAACACCCCGACAACCGGCGCCGCCCCCAGGATCCACTCGCCATGATCCTCTTCATCCTCAAGCGCATCGGCTACGCCGCTCCCGTCGCCCTCGGCGTCAGCCTCGTGTGCTTCCTCCTCGTGCATCTCGCCCCCGGCGATCCCTTGAGCGCGATCCTCCCGGTCGACGCGACCGCCGAGATGCAGGCCCAGATGCGGGCGGCCTACGGCTTCGACAAGCCGCTGCCGGTGCAGTACGGCCTGTGGCTGTGGAAGGTGCTGCACGGCGACCTCGGCACCTCGATCGCCACCGGCCGCCCGGTCCTGGCCGAGGTCGGGCGCGCCGTCGGCAACAGCCTGATCCTGGCCTCGGTCGCGACCCTGATCGGCTTCACCTTCGGCACCTTCTTCGGCTTCGTCGCCGGCTACGCCCGCGATTCCTGGCTCGACCGGGTCGCCTCGGCCATCGCGGTGTTCGGGGTCAGCGTGCCGCATTACTGGCTCGGCATCGTGATGGTGATCGTGTTCTCGGCGACCCTCGGCTGGCTGCCGCCGACCGGCGCGGGGCCGCAAGGGTCGGGCAACTGGTTCCCGGACCTCGAGCACCTGCGCTACCTGCTTCTCCCGGCCATCACCATGTCGGTGATCCCGATGGGCGTGATCTCCCGCACCGTCCGGGCGCTGGTCGGCGACATCCTGCACCAGGACTTCGTCCAGGCCCTGCGCGCCAAGGGCCTGTCGGAATTCGGCGTCTTCCGCCACGTGGTCAAGAACGCGGCGCCCACGGCCATCGCCATCATGGGCCTGCAGCTCGGCTACCTCCTCGGCGGCTCGATCCTGATCGAGACCGTCTTCGCCTGGCCGGGCACCGGCTTCCTCCTCAACGCCGCGATCTTCCAGCGCGACCTGCCGCTCCTCCAGGGCACGATCCTCGTGCTCGCGATGTTCTTCGTCACCCTCAACCTCCTGGTCGACGTGGTGCAGACCGCCCTCGACCCCCGCATCGAGAGGGCCTGAAGCCATGACGGCGACCACCCCGGTCTCAGCCTCCCTCGCCACCGGCGATCCCGTCGCGGCGGTCGCGGTGCCGGAGGCCATCCCGGTCGAGGCCTCGCGCGGCTACTGGGGCAGCGTGCTGCGCCGCCTCGCCCGCGATCCCGTCGCGATGGCGGCGGCCTTCGTGATCCTCGCAATCGTGCTGGCGGCGATCTTCGCGCCGCTGATCGCCCCGATGGACCCGTTCAAGGGCTCGATGGTGCGGCGCCTGCGCCATGTCGGCGACGCGACCTACTGGCTCGGCTCGGACGAGCTCGGGCGGGACATGCTGACCCGCCTGCTCTATGCCGGCCGCCTGTCGCTGTTCATGGGCGTGCTGCCGGTCGTGATCGCGTTCTTCGTCGGATCGGCCCTCGGCATCCTCGCGGGCTATGCCGGCGGCTGGGTCAACACCCTGATCATGCGCGTCGTCGACGTGTTCTTCGCGTTTCCCTCGGTGCTGCTGGCGATCGCGCTCTCGGGGGCGCTCGGCGCCGGCATCCTCAACTCGATCGTGTCGCTCACCGTCGTGTTCGTGCCCCAGATCACCCGCGTCGCCGAGAGCGTCACGGTCCAGATCCGCAACCGCGACTACGTCGAGGCGGCCCGGGTCTCGGGCGCCCATCCGTTCACGGTGGTGCGGGTGCAGGTGCTCGGCAACGTGCTGGGGCCGGTCTTCGTCTACGCCACCAGCCTGATCTCGGTCTCGATGATCCTGGCCTCGGGCCTGTCGTTCCTGGGCCTCGGCGTGAAGCCGCCGGAGCCGGAATGGGGCCTGATGCTCAACACCCTGCGCACGGCGATCTACGTCAACCCGCTGGTCGCGGCCCTGCCCGGCGTGATGATCTTCCTGACCTCGATCTCCTTCAACCTGCTCTCGGACGGCCTGCGCTCGGCCATGGAGGTGCGCCAGTGACCGAGCTCGATCCGCGCGACCGCGGCGGCCCCGCCCAGCCGCTGCTCTCGGTCGAGGGCCTGGTGAAGCACTTCTCGGGAAAAGGCGGCCTGTTCGGCAAGGGCCCGGCGGTGCGCGCCGTCGACGGCGTCGACTTCTCGGTGATGAAGGGCGAGACGCTCGGCGTCGTCGGCGAATCCGGCTGCGGCAAGTCGACGACGGCGCGCCTCCTGATGCAGATCAACCGGCAGGACCGCGGCGACATCGTCTTCGACGGCGAGCTTCTGGGCTCCCGTGCCCTCGACCTGAAGGCCTATCGCCGCCAGGTCCAGATGGTCTTTCAGGATTCCTACGCCTCGCTCAACCCGCGGCTCACGGTCGAGGAATCGGTGGCCTTCGGCCCGAAGGCGCACGGCCTCTCCGCCGCGGCCGCGCTCGCCCGCGCCCACGACCTCCTGCGCCGGGTCGGCCTCGAGCCGCGGCGCTTCGGCGGGCGCTATCCGCACGAGGTCTCGGGCGGCCAGCGCCAGCGGGTCAACATCGCCCGGGCGCTCGCCCTCGAGCCGCGGCTCCTGATCCTCGACGAGGCGGTCTCGGCCCTCGACAAGTCGGTGGAGGCGCAGGTGCTCAACCTGCTCACCGACCTGAAGCAGGAATTCGGCCTGACCTACATCTTCATCTCGCACGACCTCAACGTCGTGCGCTTCATGTCCGACCGGGTGATGGTGATGTATCTCGGCCGCGTCGCCGAGATCGGCCCGGCCGACGCCATCCTGACCTCGCCGCGCCATCCCTACACGGCGGCGCTGCTCGCCTCCCAGCCCTCGACCGACCCGGATGCGCGCCTCGACGAGGCGCCGCTCACCGGCGACCCGCCGAACCCGATCAACCCGCCCCCGGGCTGCCGCTTCCACACCCGCTGCCAATTCGCGGCGGAGGTCTGCCGCACCCGCGAGCCGGGCCTCGACCCGGTGTCGCCGGCCCATTTCGCCGCCTGCCATAGGGCGGTGCCGGGGTCGGGGCACCCGGATTCCCCTCCGGTCCCGATGGCGGCGTGAGGCAGTCATGAACGCACCCTTGCGCAACGCGACCACCGCCGCCGACGCCGCCCTGGTCGAGGTCCGCGACCTCACGGTCGATTTCCTTGGCGGCCGAAAAGCCGTCCGGGCGGTCGGCGGGGTCGATCTCACCTTGCGGGCCGGCGAGGCCCTGGCGCTGCTGGGCGAATCGGGCTCGGGCAAGAGCGTGACCCTGCGCGCCCTGATGCGGCTCCTGCCCGAATCCCGCACCCGAATCGGCGGCCACCTGCGGCTCGACGGCCACGACGTCCTCGCGCTCGGCCGCAAGGCGCTCTCGGCCTATCGCGGCGGCACCGTCGCGATGATCTTCCAGGATCCGGGCCTCGCTCTCGATCCGGTCTACCGCATCGGCGACCAGATCGCCGAGGCCGTGATGCGCCACGAGGGCGTCTCCCGCGCCGCCGGCCGGGCGCGGGCGCTGGAATTGTTCGAGCGCGTCCACATCCCCTCCCCGGCCCGGCGCCTCGACGCCTACCCGCACGAGATGTCGGGCGGCATGCGCCAGCGCGCGATGATCGCGCTGGCGCTGGCCTGCCGGCCGAAGGTGCTGCTGGCCGACGAGCCGACAACGGCCCTCGACGCCACGGTGCAGATCCAGATCCTGCTGCTCCTGCGCGAGCTGCAGCGCGACCTCGGCCTCGCGGTGATCTTCGTCACCCACGACGTCGGCGTGGCGGTGCAGGTCGCCGACCGGGTCGCGGTGATGTATGGCGGCCACCTCGTCGAGGTGGGGGCGAGCGGCGCCGTCATCGGCAGCCCGGCCCATCCCTACACAAGCGGCCTGCTCGCCTCCCGCATCACGCCGGATTCGCCGAAGGGCGTGCGCCTCGCCACGATCCCGGGCTCGCCGCCGGACCTCGCCGACCCGCCCCCCGGCTGCCCGTTCGAGCCCCGCTGCAGCCTCGTCGTCCCGGCCTGCCGGGAGGGTCTGCCGCCCCGGGTGCCGGTCGGGCCGGGCCACGCGGCGCGGTGCGTGCGCCTCGGCGAGCCGGTGGCTGCCGGGTGACATGTCGCTCCTCGCGGGATGATGGCGCGTCGCGGACGGGCTGTGCCCGACGTTGAGTCCGCCCAAACCGCCCCGGCAGAGCGGTCGTGTGATTGAACAGGCACAGCCCCTTCTGCCCTGGGCTCGAAAAGAGGGCGGAGGCGATACGGGAGAAGCGAGTCCTGCCGGTTGCGTCTTCGGGAGAACGGCGACATTGACCGAAGCTCAACGGCTCGGCGACCCAGGGCTGCTCCCGGACCCGTGACCGTGACCCGCCGCGGAACGGCCGGCCCCATCCGGCATCGACGTGACTTCGCCGGCCGGGCCTCCGCACCGCGCGGGCACGGCCTCACGGGGGATCGCCCGACACTTTGTCGAGCTTGACGAACGAGATCAGGCAGCCACTTCTACGCCGACAATAACTGAATGTCGGGAGGTTGGCTCGATGAGAATGAAGTGGCTGCTATCTGCCGGACTGTTCGCACTGTCTTTGACGCCTGTCTCGGCGCAGACGAACGTCAAGGTCGGCGTGCTGAACGACATGTCGGGCGTCTACTCGGATATCGGCGGCAAGGGCTCGGTCGTCGCGGCGCAACTCGCCGTCGAGGATTTCGCCGCGATCAACAAGGACGTCCGCGTCGAGGTCCTGGCCGCCGACCACCAGAACAAGCCGGATATCGGCGCCGGTGTGGCGCGGCAATGGTACGATCGGGACGGCGTCGACGCGATCCTGGACGTTCCGACCTCCTCCGTGGCGCTCGCCGTCAGCCAGATCACGCGCGAGAAGAACAAGATCTTCATCGATTCGGGCGCCGGCACGACCGACCTGACCGGCTCGCAATGCTCGCCCAACACCATCCACTGGACCTACGACACCTACGCGCTCGCCAACGGCACCGGCAGCGCCATGGTCAAGCGCGGCGGCGACACGTGGTTCTTCCTGACGGCGGATTACGCCTTCGGGCAGTCGCTCCAGAGCGAGACGGCGGCCGTCGTCACCCGCACCGGCGGCAAGGTCATCGGCTCCGCAAAGGTGCCGTTCCCGGCCAACGACTTCTCGTCCTTCCTGCTTCAGGCGCAAGGGTCCGGCGCCAAGGTGATCGGGCTCGCCAATGCCGGCGGCGACACGATCAACGCGGTCAAGCAGGCGAACGAGTTCGGCATCACCCAGGGCGGGCAGAAGCTCGCCGCCCTGCTGTTCTACGTGCTCGACGCCAAGGCGCTCGGCCTCGGCGTCGCGCAGGGGCTGGTGCTGACCGAGTCGTTCTACTGGGACCTGAACGACGGCACCCGCGCGTTCTCGGAGCGGTTCGCCAAGCGCCAGAACGGCAACATGCCGACCATGAACCAGGCCGGCGTCTATGCCGGGCTGCTCCATTACCTGAAGGCGGTCGCGGCCACGAAGTCGAAGGACGCGAAGGTCGTGATGGAGTGGATGAAGGCCAACCCGACTGACGATCCGCTGTTCGGCAAGGGGCTGATCCGGCCGGACGGCCGCAAGATCCACGACATGTACCTGTTCGAGGTCAAGAAGCCGGCCGAGTCGAAGGGCCCGTGGGACCTCTACAACAAGCTCGCGACGATTCCCGCCGACCAGGCCTTCAAGCCGATGAGCCAGGGCGGCTGCCCGCTGGTCGGCAAGAGCTGATCGAAGAGCTGATCGGGACTGGAATGCGCGAGCGGGCGCCGCGACGGGATCGACGTCGCTGCGCCCCACGCCGGGTGTCTCGACGCCACGTCATGCCGCGTTGCGCCCGCTCCGGGCGGGAGCTAACCCACAACCTGGCATCGAGGCACGGGAGACCAGGACGCGGTGAGCAAGCTGCCGGTGACGAAACGCGGACCCGCCAAGGCGGCCGCCGCTCCCTTCGCCGAGATCGTGATGGTGTGCGGGAAGTGCGCCAAGCGGCAGGGGGTCGGGGCCAAGGCGGTCCTGGGCGGGCTGAAGCGCGCCCTCAAGGCGGATCGCCGCGGCCGCACGGTGCGGGTAGTCGAGACCGGATGCCTCGGCCTGTGCCCGAAGCGCAGCCTGACGCTCGCCACCGCCGGCTCCCTCGGCGCCGGGCGCCTGCTGGTGCTCGATCCGGCGCTCGCCCCGGAGGCGATGCTGCAGGCCCTGCTCCCGGCGCGGGCCGACGGGCCGTGACGGCGCCGCGCGCCGCGACGCGCCCCGGCCTCGGCCGCCGCCTCCTGCGCCGCGTGCCGCTCCTCGGCGCCGTCGTCGGCGTCGTGCTGGCCCTGTGGCTCGTCGCCGCCAACGACGTCGGGGCGGTGGGGGAGGCCTTCGGGCGCGTCGGGATCGCGGGCATCGCCGCCGTGGTGCTGGTGCGGGTGGTGATCATCGGCCTGTGCGGCCTCGCCTGGGCGCGGGTTCTCACCGGGCTCACGGGCGTCGCCGCCGGCCCGTTCGTGCTGCTGCGCTTCGTGCGCGAGGGCGTCAACGTGCTGCTGCCCGTCGCCTCGGTGGGCGGCGAGGTGCTGGGGGCGCGCCTCCTCACCTTCTGGGGCGTCACCGGGGCGGCGAGCGCCGCCGGCATCCTCGTGGACATGTTCTTCCAGGTCGTCACCGAGGCGCTGTTCGCGCTCGCCGGCGTGCTGCTCCTGTCGCGGCTCGAGGGCGAGCAGGCCGCCACGCTGGCGGCCTGGTGCGCCAAGGGGCTGGGCGTCAGCGGCGTGGTGCTGGTCGCCTTCTTCGCCGTGCAGCGCTACGGCGGCGCCGGCTTCGTCGAGCGGCGGGTGAGCGCGCTCGCCCGCCGCTTCGCCCAGGAAGGCGGCGGCGCGCCGGCCGGCGGCGGCGTCCAGGCGGCCCTCGACGCGGTCTGGGACCGCCGGCGCTGGCTGCCCCTGACGCACGGGGTCCTGCTCCACCTCGCGGCCTGGTTCCTGGGCGCCCTCGAGATCTGGATCGCCCTGCGCTGCATCGGCATCGAGGGCGTGACGCTCGCCGAGGCGGTGGTGCTCGAATCCTTGAGCCAGGCGATCAAGTCCGCCGCCTTCCCGATCCCGAGCGGGCTCGGGGTGCAGGAGGGCGGCTTCGTGCTGCTGGGAAGCCTGTTCGGCATCGATCCGCATACCGCGCTGGCGCTCTCGCTGGTCAAGCGGGTGCCGGACGTGGTGCTGGGCCTGCCGGCGCTGATGGCCTGGCAGGCGATCGAGGCGCGCCGCGGGCTGATGGCCCCGAAGGCGGTGCCGCCCGTGGTCTAGCCCTTCTGGCCGGCGGCGGCCGCCCGGGCCAGGAGGTCGGGCGTGTCGGGAGCGCTCATGGCACGGGCGGCGCTCTCGGCGTCGTGGCCGGCCGCATCCCGGCGGACCGGATCGGCGCCGCGGGCGAGCAGCAGCTCCACCATCTCGACGCGGTTGAACATCGCCGCGATCATCAGGGCGGTGCGCCCGTCCGGGCCGGCCCCGTCGATCGCGGCCCCGCCCTCGAGCAGGGCCTGCACCACCGGCATCGCGCCCTTGAACGCCGCCGCGGCGAGCGGGGTCTGGCCGCGGTCGTTGGCGATCTCCGGATCGGCCCGATGCTCCAGGAGAACGCGCACCGTCTCGGCGTGGCCGTGATAGGCCGCGAGCATCAGCAGCGTGTCGCCCTTGTCGTTGCGCAGATCGGGGGGCAGGCCCATGCCGAGGAGCTCGCCCAGTTCCGCATGGTGGCCGAGGCGGGCATACTGAAACACCCGGCCCGCGAAGGCGATCGTGTCCTCGTCCAGCGTCGGTCGCGCCGGGGCACCCGGCTCCTCGTTCTGCATCGCGCTCGCGTCCGTTCCTCGTCGCTGCGGGATATCGGGCGCGGGCGCCGCCCGCCAAGGGGAATGGCCGGAACGGTCGCCGCCGGCCGGTGCGGGCGCCCAGCGTTAAGGTGCATTTTACTACGCGGAACGGAATCGCTCGCCGGCTCCAAGGGACGACAAGGATCTTCACCACTGCCGGCGCACCTAGCATGGCGACAACGCCCGGGAGCGAGACGCAAGTCGTGAGAGCCCTCTACGATTGTATTGCCGGAAGTCACGACCTCAAGCTGGTCTTGCTCGCAGCAGTTGTATGCAACCTCGCTGCGGCGACCAGCCTGACTCTCCTCGATCACGCCCGCATCAGTGCCGGCAAGGCGCGCCGGCTGTGGCTGTCGAGCGCCGCCCTGGCGGGCGGGACCGGCATCTGGGCGACGCATTTCATCGCCATGCTGGCCTTCGCGCCCGGCCTCGCCTCGGCCTACGATCTCGGCCTGACCGGCCTGTCCCTGCTGATCGGCGTGGTCATGACGGCGGCCGGGTTCTGGATCGCCCTGCGGCCGGGCTTTCCCGGCGCGGCCTGGCTCGGCGGCGCGCAGATCGGCCTCGGCGTCGGGGCGATGCACTTCACCGGCATGGCGGCCTTCGAGGTCGCGGGCCGCGTCGCCTGGGATCCGGGCCTCGTCGCTGCGGCGCTGGCGGCCGGGACCGTGCTGGGCAGCCTGGCGCTCGCCACGACGCTGCGGGACGGCTCGGTGCGGGTGAAGCTGGCGGGGGCCGGCCTGATGGTGCTGGGCATCTGCGGGCTGCACTTCACCGCCATGAGCGCCGCCGTGATCGTGCCGGATCCCGCGGTCGCCCTGTCGGGCACCGCGGTGCCGGCGGAGATGCTGGCCGTGGCGGTGGCGGTCGCCAGCATCACGATCCTGGTCCTGGCCTTCGCGGGGCTGTGGCTGCACCTGCGCGACGAGCGCCGCTCGGTCCTCGAGGGCGACCGGATGCGGGGGCTCGCCAATGCCGCGGTCGAGGGCCTGGTGGTCTGCGACGGCGACCGGATCGTCACCGTCAACGACAGCTTCGCCGACCTCGTCGGCCGACCGGCCGAGACGCTGGCCGGCGAGGCCCTGTCGGGCTTCCTCGGCGAGCCGACGGAGCCCGGCGCGAGCGACCTCGCGGAGGCCCCCGAGGCGCAGCTGCGCCGGGCCGACGGCAGCCTCGTGCCGGTGGAGGTGATCCGCCGCGTCATCGACTTCGCCGGTCGGCCGCACGCGGCGGCGGCGGTCCGGGACCTCCGGGCGCGCAAGCGCGCCGAGGCGCGCATCGCGTACCTCGCCCATCACGACGCCCTCACGGGGACGCCGAACCGCACCAGCTTCAACCGCCGGCTCGAGCAGGAGATCGCGCTGGCGCGTGCCGCGGGCCGGCCGCTGGCGGTCCTGTGCGCCGACCTCGACCGCTTCAAGGAGGTCAACGACCTCTTCGGCCACGCCGCCGGCGACGCGCTGCTGCGCGCGGTCTGCGCGGCGATCACCGCGGTGCTCGGCCCCGGCCAGATGCTGGCCCGCCTCGGCGGCGACGAGTTCGCGGTGCTGGCCCCGAACCTCGACGCGGCGGCCGCCGAAGCCCTCGGCGAGGCGATCCTCGCCGCCCTGCGGGGGGCCGAGACCGGGCCGGCCGGCGCGATCGCGGCGGCGAGCCTCGGCATCGCGCTCTACCCGCATGACGGCGAGGAGCCCGAGACCCTGATGATCCAGGCCGATACCGCCCTCTACCGGGCCAAGCAGGAGGGCCGCGGGCGGCTGCGCTTCTACGAGGCCCGCATGGGCGTGCAGGTCCGCGAGCGTCGCCGGCTCGAGCACGATCTGCGCCATGCCGTCGAGCGGGGCCAGCTGCGGGTCGTCTACCAGCCGCAGACCCGCATCGACAGCGGCGAGACGGTCGGGTTCGAGGCGCTGCTGCGCTGGCATCATCCGGAGCGCGGCACGGTGCCCCCGAACCTGTTCATCCCGATCTCCGAGGAGACCGGCAGCATCCTGGGCATCGGCGAGTGGGTGCTGCGCGAGACCTGCCGCGAGGCCGCCTCCTGGGAGAAGCCGCTGCGCATCGCCGTCAACGTCTCGGCGGTCCAGCTCCACGCCCCGGGCTTTTCCGAGCTCGTCCACGAGATCCTGTTCACCACCGGCCTGGCGCCGGCCCGGCTCGAGCTCGAGATCACCGAGACGGCGCTGATCCGCGACCTGCCGCGGGCGCTCGCGACCCTCAGGCGGGTCAAGGCCCTCGGCGTGCGGATCGCGATGGACGATTTCGGCACCGGCTACTCGTCGCTGTCGAACCTGCGGGCCTTCCCGTTCGACAAGATCAAGATCGACGCCTCCTTCACCCGCGCGGTCGATTCGAGCGAGCAGGCGGCCACGATCGTCCGCACGGTGCTCGGCCTCGGGCGGGGCCTGGGCCTGCCGGTCCTGGCCGAGGGCGTCGAGACCCGGGGCGAGCTCGCCTTCCTGGACGCCGAGGCCTGCCACGAGGCGCAAGGCTACCTGTTCGGCCGCCCGGCCCCGATCGACACCTTCCGGCACCTGACGACGAAAGCGCCGCGCACCGCCGAGGACGCCGCGTGAGGCGGGCTGGCCGCCGGGGGAAAGAGGCGGCATAAGCCCGGCCGGGGGCTAAGCCGGCCCCGCCTCCACCGAGACGAGACCCCATGACCGTCAAGGCCGTCCCCACGCAGCCCTTTCCCGACCAGAAGCCCGGCACGTCGGGCCTGCGCAAGAAGGTGCCGGTCTTCCGCCAGCCGGGTTACGTCGAGAACTTCGTCCAGGCGATCGTCGACTGCCTGCCGGACCGGGCCGGCACGACCCTGGTGGTCGGCGGCGACGGGCGCTTCCTCAATCGCGAGGTGGTGCAGACGACCCTGAAGATCGCGGCGGCGAACGGGTTCTCCCGCATCCTGGCCGGCCGCGGCGGCCTGCTCTCGACCCCGGCGGCCTCCTGCGTGATCCGCAAATCCGGCGCGATCGGCGGCGTGGTGCTCTCGGCGAGCCACAACCCGGGCGGGCCGGAGGGCGATTTCGGCATCAAGTTCAACGGCCGCAACGGCGGCCCGGCGCCCGAGCCGGTGACCGAGGCGATCTTCGCCCGCACGAAGGCGATCACCGAGTACCGCATCGTCGAGGCTCCCGACATCGATCTGGACACCCTCGGCGACGTGACCCTCGGCGAGGCCACCGTCACGGTGATCGACCCGGTCGCGGATTACGCGGCGCTGATGGAGACGCTGATCGATTTTCCGGCCATCGCGGCCCTCTTCCGCTCCGGCTTCCGGATGCGCTTCGACGCGATGAGCGCCGTGACCGGCCCCTACGCCACGGAGATCCTGGAGCGGCGCCTCGGCGCGCCGGCCGGCACGGTGGTGAATGCCGAGCCGCTGCCCGATTTCGGCGGCCACCACCCGGACCCGAACCCGGTCCACGCCCACGACCTGATGGCGCTGATGACCGGCCCGGACGCGCCCGATTTCGGCGCCGCCTCCGACGGCGACGGCGACCGCAACATGATCGTGGCGCCGCACCTCTTCGTCACCCCGAGCGACAGCCTGGCGATCCTGGCCGCCCACGCCCATCTGGCGCCGGGCTATCGTGGCGGGCTCGCCGGCATCGCCCGCTCGATGCCGACGAGCCGCGCCGCCGACCGGGTCGCGGCTCGCCTGAGCATCCCGGCCTTCGAGACCCCGACCGGCTGGAAGTTCTTCGGCAACCTGCTCGATGCCGGGCGGATCACGTTGTGCGGCGAGGAGAGCGCCGGCACCGGCTCGAGCCACGTGCGCGAGAAGGACGGGCTGTGGGCGGTGCTGCTCTGGCTCAACCTGCTCGCCGCCACGGGCAAGCGCGCCGACCAGGTGGTGCGCGACCACTGGAAAGCGTACGGCCGCGACTACTATGCCCGCCACGACTACGAGGAGGTGGAGAGCGCCGCCGCCGAGGGCCTGATGACGGCTCTTCGCGACAAGCTCGCCGGGCTGCCGGGACAGCGCGTCGGCGACCTGACGGTCGAGGCGGCGGACGACTTCGCCTATACCGACCCGGTCGACGGCTCGGTGACGGCGCGCCAGGGCGTGCGGATCCTCTTCCGCGAGGATGCCCGCGTGGTCTTTCGCCTTTCCGGCACCGGCACCGTCGGGGCGACGCTCCGGGTCTATCTCGAGCGCTTCTCGAAGGACCGGCTCGACGCGCCGACCGCCGACATGCTGGCCCCCGTCGTGGCGGCGGCGGAGGCGATCGCAGGGATCGCGCAGCAGACCGGGCGGACCGGGCCCTCGGTCGTGACGTAGGGAACGGTCTCCCGTTTCCCCAGTCGAGCGCGACTCCCCCCCTCGGGAAGGGGCGTCCCGCGCTCGCGTTCGACGATCTCTGCCCCGCACGACCCGGCTCAGCGTCCCACACGATCCGCGACGTCCGGACACCGGGAGTCGCGCGTCCGAGCCGGGCCGGCGCGACCCGTCCCGTAAGCGGGCGCCCGGCGATGCGCGTCCGGTCCGGCGATGATCCCGGCCTTTACCGCAGCGTCCGCTCCCGTAAGCTCGGGCGGCAAGAACGCGAAGACGGCACGGCGCGGAGCGGTGCGTGGGGAGGGCAGCATGGTCAAGATCCTGGCGGGTCTGCGCATCGTCGAGGGGTCGGCCTTCGTGGCGGCTCCCCTCGCCGGCATGACGCTGGCGCAGATGGGTGCGGACGTGATCCGCTTCGACCGCATCCGCGGCGGGCTCGACCACGCGCGCTGGCCGGTGACCGACCAGGGCCGCAGCCTGTTCTGGGCGGGGCTGAACAAGGGCAAGCGCAGCCTCGCGGTCGACATGGCCACGCCGCGCGGCCAGGAGGTGGTGACCCGCCTCATCTGCCAGCCCGGCGAGGGCAACGGCATCTTCCTCACCAACCTGCGCGTGCGCGGCTGGATGGATTACGACGCGCTGCGCAAGCACCGCGAGGACCTGATCATGATGTCGGTCACCGGCGACCGCCACGGCGGTCCGCAGGTCGACTACACGGTCAATCCCGCGGTGGGCTTTCCCGGCGCCACCGGGCCGGAGGGCTCGTCCGAGCCGGTCGGGCACGTGCTGCCGGCCTGGGACTGCATCACCGGCCAGCAGGCGGCCCTCGGCATCCTGGCGGCCGAACGCCATCGCCGCCTCACCGGCCGCGGCCAGGTGGTCGAGCTCGCGCTCAAGGACATGGCGCTCGCCATGCTGGGCAACCTCGGCATCATCGGCGAGGTGACGGTGAACGGCGTCGACCGCCCCAAGGTCGGCAATGCGCTCTACGGCGCCTACGCCCAGGATTTCACCTGCCGCGACGGCGAGCGCGTCATCGTGGTGGCCCTGACGCAGCGGCAATGGGACAACCTGCAGGCGGCGACCGGCACCAGGGACGAGATGGAGGCGCTGGCCGCGCGCCTCGGCGCCGACCTGCGGCGCGAGGGCGAGCGCTATCTCCACCGCCACGCCATCACGGCGGTGCTGGCCCCGTTCTTCGCCGCCCGGCGGCTGGAGGAGTTCGCGGCGGACTTCCAGGCCCGGAGCGTCACCTGGTCCCGCTACCGCTCCTTCCGCCAGGTGGTCGAGGAGGATCCGGACTGCTCGACCGACAACCCGATGTTCTCCCGCCTGGAGCATCCCGGGATCGGCGCCTACCTGACCCCCGGCAACCCCATCGTCTTCTCGGACGTGGAGCGCGTCCCCCCGACGCGCGCGCCGAGCCTGGGGGAGAACACCGACGAGATCCTGGCCGAGATCGGCTACAGCGACGGGGAGGTGGCGCGCCTGCACGACGACGGGGTGGTGGCCGGGCCGCGCCCATGACGGCAGCGGCTCCGAATCGCCGCGCGCGCCGCCGCGGGTGACCTCCTGCTCACGCCGCGCCCTCCTCTTCCGGCGGCGTGATCCGCGGGCGCTCCTGGTACAGCAGGTACAGCCCCGAGGCGGCCACCACCGCGCCGCCGATCACCGTCCAGCGATCCGGCAGGTGGCCGAAGATCAGGACGCCCAGCAGCACCGCCCAGAGCAGGTGGGCGTAGGCAAAGGGCGCCAGGGTCGAGGCGGGCGCCCGGCGGTGGGCGAGGATCAGCAACCAGTGCCCCAGCGCCCCGAAGAAGCCGACCGAGGCGATGCCGAGCCAGGGCGCGGGCTCGGCCGGCGTCTCCCACAGGAACGGCAGGGCGGGCGCGGTCAGCACCGAGCCGACGAGGCCGGTATAGAACATCGTGGTCTCGGGCGGGTCGTGGGCGGCGAGCATCCGGGTCACCACGATGTAGACGCCGTTGACGAGGGCGGTGACGACCGCCAGCAGGGCCGCCGGATGCATGCCGGAGACGCCCGGGCGGCTCACCACCAGCACGCCCGAGAACCCGACCAGCACCGCCGCCGTCCGCCGCCAGCCGACCCGCTCGCCGAGCAGGGGACCGGCGATCAGCGCCACCACCAGGGGCGACGCGAAGGTGATCGAGGTCACCTGCGCCAGCGGCAGGTAGCGCAGGGCCACGAACGAGCATAGCGTCGCCGTCACCAGGCAGAGCGAGCGCAGCACCTGCAAGCCGGGCTTTCGGGTGCGCATCAGCCCGACGATGTCGCGCCGCCACGCCAGAGCCGCCGCCACGATGACGAAGCTGACGACGTAGCGCACGGCGACGATCAGCAGCGGATTCATGGTCCCGCTCAGGAACTTCGCCGAGGCGTCGATGCCGGCGAAGCCCGCCACCGCGCTCACCATCAGGGCGATGCCGATCAGGGTCTCCCGCTGGCCCGTCCCGCGCATGTCCGCCCTCCCCGTCCGGCACCCTGGCTCTTGACTTAGACCGGAACCTCGTTCAAATCCAGAACTGCGTTCCATATTTGAGCGAAGACAGATGGCCGGCTCCCTGCTGCGGCGCGTCCTGGACTTGGTGGAATTGCTCGCGAACCATCCGCGCGGGCTTCCCCTCCAGGCCATCGCCGAGACGCTGGATATCCCGAAGAGCGGCGCCCACCGGCTGCTGGCCGAGCTCGCCGAGCACGCCTACGCGGTGCAGGACGCCGAGACCGGCCGGTATCTCCTCACCACCCGGTTCGCGACGCTCGGCCTCAAGCACCTCTCGCGCACCGGCGTGGTCGACATCGCCCAGGCGGTGCTCAACCGTCTGGCCGATCTCAGCGGCGAGCTGGCGCGCCTCGCGGTCGTCGATTACCCGCGCCTCGTCTGGGTGGCGAAGGCGCAGGGCGCCCGCACCGGCCTGCGCTACGACGGCGACATGGGGGCGGAGGCGCGGCTCTCGACCACCTCCACCGGCATCGCCTGGCTCGCCAGCCTCTCGGACGAGGAGGCGCTGGAACTCGTGATGCGGCAGGGCCTGGCGACCGGCGAGAGCGGCCCCAACGCCCCGCGCACGGTCGCCGAGCTGATGGCGCTGGTGAACCAGGCCCGCGCCCGCGGCTACGCCTGGGTGCAGGAGACCAACACCGCGGGCGCCGCCGCGATGGCGGCCAACGTTCTGCATCCGCAGACCGGCCGGGCGGTCGGCAACCTCAGCGTCGCCGGCCCGAGCCTCCGGCTGACCGAGGCGCAGCGCGACGCCATCGCCCCGGATCTGCTGGCGGCCGCCGCCGAGCTGTCCTCGGTCGGCGCCTTCTCAGAGTATCTCGGGGCGCTGGGCGGCCGGGCGAGGGCGAGCCGCCCCGCCATGTCCTGACGCCCCCTCTGCCCGAAATGGCCCGCCATCCGGGAAGGTGATACGCCTCCGGCCGTGCGGCGAGCGACCGGGCCGAAGAGCCACGACGGACGTCCCCACGGGGCGATCCTCGCATGACCGCACTGCGCCTCCGGAAGGAGCGCACAAGGAGGAGACGATGACCCACGCCGACAGCGAGTTCCTGCAGCGGGACCGCTCGATCCACCCGCCGGCCTTCACGCCGGACTACAAGACCAGCGTGCTGCGCTCGCCGCGCCGGGCGATGATCTCGCTGCAATCCTCGCTGTCGGAGGTCACCGGCCCCGCCTTCGGCCATTCCGAGCTCGGCCCGCTCGACAACGACCTGATCCTCAACTACGCCCGCGAGGGCGAGCCGATCGGCGAGCGGATCTTCGTCCACGGCCATGTCCGCGACGAGAACGGCCGCGGCATCCCCAACACCCTCGTGGAGTTCTGGCAGGCCAATGCGGGCGGGCGCTACCGCCACCGCAACGACCGCTACCTCGCGCCGATCGATCCCAACTTCGGCGGCTGCGGCCGGACGATCACCGACGAGACCGGCTTCTACTACTTCCGCACGATCAAGCCCGGGCCCTATCCCTGGCGCAACAACCTCAATTCCTGGCGCCCGGCGCATATCCACTTCTCGGTGTTCGGCACCGGCTTCGCCCAGCGCCTCATCACCCAGATGTATTTCGAGGGCGATCCGCTGATCTGGCGCGACCCGATGGTGCTCGGGATTCCCGATCGCTCCGCCGCCGAGCGGCTGATCGCGCCCCTCGACCTCGGTGCCGCGGTGCCGCTCGACATGCTCGCCTACAAGTTCGACATCGTGCTGCGCGGCCGCCAGCAGACGCTGTTCGAGAACAAGCTCCAGGGGAACTGAGCCCATGGTCCAGCCGCTTCCCGTCCGTCTCCAGGAGACGCCGTCCCAGACCGCGGGTCCCTACGTCCATATCGGGCTGATCCCGCACCAGGCCGGCTTCGACATCTTCGAGACCAACTTCACCAACGTGCTCGCCGGCCCCGACACGAAGGGCGAGCGCATCCGGATCGAGGGCCGGGTCTTCGACGGCGCCGGCGTCCCGGTGCGCGACGTGCTGGTCGAGATCTGGCAGGCCAACGCCGCCGGCCGCTACAACCACCCCGCCGACCGCCAGGAGGGCAAGCCCCTCGACGAGGGTTTTCGGGGTTGGGGCCGCACCGGCTCGGATTTCGAGACCGGATTGTGGCACTTCGAGACGGTGAAGCCCGGCCCGGTCGTCGGCCGCAAGGGCCACCGCCCGATGGCGCCGCACATCAACCTCTGGATCGCCGCCCGCGGCATCAATATCGGCCTGCAGACCCGGCTCTACTTCGCCGACGAGGCGGATGCGAATGCCAACGACCCGGTCCTGAACCTCGTCGAGCGCGGCCAGCAGCGCGACAGCCTGCTGGCGAAGCGCGAGGAGCGCGACGGCAAGGCCGTCTACGTCTTCGACGTCACCCTGCAGGGGCCGAACGAGACCGTGTTCTTCGACGTGTGAGATCGTTAACTCATACGATTTCCGCTTGATTCCACCGAGTAAAGATGGAGCACATCTCCCCTCTCCCGTGTGGGAGAGGGGCCGGGGGTGAGGGTGCTACGGTTCTGAGTCTGGCTTCGACCGTTCCGCTGCCAGCACCACAGTTCGAGCTTTACACGGAACCGTGTCACCCTCACGCGGGATCTTCGATCCCCTACCCCTCTCCCACACGGGAGAGGGGATCCCGCGCTTTACTGGTATCGGATCAGGTCAAGCGGACATCGCATCACGATAGCAACAATCAGGAGACCCCCATGAACCCCGTCGTCATCGCGGTTGCGATCACCGGCTCCGTGCCGCGCAAGAAGGACAACCCGGCGGTGCCCACCACCGTCGCCGAGCAGATCGAATCCACGCACCAGGCCTTCGAGGCCGGCGCCACCCTCGTCCACATCCACGTCCGCAACGACGACGAGTCGCCCTCGTCCGACCCCGACAAGTTCGCCGCCGTGCAGGAGGGCGTGCGCAAGCACTGCCCCGGCATGATCGTGCAGTTCTCGACCGGCGGCCGCGGCCGCGATCCGAGCGCGCGCGGCCTCTCGCTGGTGCACCGGCCCGACATGGCCTCGCTCTCGACCGGCTCGGTGAACTTCCCGACCATCGTGTACGAGAACCACGCGATGCTGGTGAACGACCTCGCCGGGTCGATGCGCGAGAACGGCATCCGGCCCGAGATCGAGATCTTCGATCTCTCGCACATCCACGGCGCCAAAAGGCTGATTGAGGAAGGGCTGATGGACGCCCATCCGCACGTGCAGTTCGTGATGGGCGTGAAGAACGCGATGCCGGCAGACGAGCACCTGCTCGACATCCTGCTCGCCGAGACCCGCCGGGTGATCCCGGGAGCCACCTGGACCGCCGCCGGCATCGGCCGCGAGCAGGCCCGCGTCATGGGCTGGGCGCTCGCCCGCGGAGCGGACGCCGTGCGCACCGGGCTCGAGGACAACATCCGGGTGACCAAGGACCGCTTGGCGGCGAGCAACGCCGAGCTGGTCTCGCTCGCCGCCGAGATGGTGACGCGCCACAACCGCAAGGTCGCGACCCCGGCGGAGGCCCGCGCCCTCCTCCACCTGAAGCCCGCGGCCTGATCCGATGACCCTCTCGGCCCTCGACTCCGCCCTGCTCGGGCCCCTCTTCGCCACGGACGCGATGCGCGCCGTCTTCGCCGACGAGGCCCGGGTGGCGGCGATGCTGCGGGCCGAGGCGGCCCTCGCCCGGGCGCAGGCCGAGGCCGGCCTGGTGCCGGCCTCCCTCGCCCCCGCCATCGCGGCGATCGACGCGAACGACCTCGACCCCTCCGCCCTCGGCCGGCGCACCGCCGTGTCGGGCGTGCCGGTGATCCCGTTCGTGAAGGCGGTGCAGGGGGCGCTTCCCCCTGAGCTCGAGCCCGCCTTCCACAAGGCCACGACCACCCAGGACATCGCCGACACCGCCCTGGTGCTGCAGGTCCGCGACGCCCTCGACCTCGTCGCGGCCGATCTCCGGGCGATCCTCGACGGGCTTTCCGGCCTCGCCCGGAAGCACCGCGAGACGCCCTGCGTCGGGCGCACCTACGGCCAGCACGCCGCACCCGTGACCTTCGGCTTCAAGGCGGCGATCTGGGCGCTCGGCATCGCCGAGGTGGCGGCCCTGCTGCCCGCCTTGCGCGATCGGGTGCTGACCGCCTCCCTCGGCGGCCCGGTCGGGACCCTCGCGGGCCTGGGCGAGAAAGCGGAGGCCGTGGGCGACGGATTCGCCGCCGCGCTCGGCCTGCACCCGGACCTCGCGCCCTGGCACACCCGCCGCGCCCGCATCGCCGAGACCGGCTCGTGGCTCGCCCTGCTGACGGGGGCGCTCGCCAAGTTCGCCACCGACGTCGCGCATCTCGCCACCACCGAGGTCGGTGAGGTGGCCGAGCCCTACGTGCCGGGCCGCGGCGGCTCCTCGGCGATGCCGCACAAGCGCAATCCCGTCTCCTCGACGGTGATTCTTGCGGCCTTCGGCGCCGCCAAGGGCGTGAGCCTCACCCTCCTCGACGGGATGGCGGCGGCCCACGAGCGCCCAGCCGGCGCCTGGCACGCCGAGTGGCACGCCCTGCCGACCCTGTTCGGCCTCGCCTCCGGAAGCTTGCGCGAGGCGCGCGGCCTCGCGCAGGGGCTTGTGCCCGACCCCGACCGGATGGCCCGCAACCTCGACCTGACGAAGGGCCTGCTCTTCGCCGACGCCGCCGCGGGAAGGCTCAGCCCCGTGATCGGCGCCAAGGCCGCCCACGCCCTGGTGGAAGAGGCCGCCGGCGCGGTGCGCGACGGGCAGGGCTCGCTCCGCGAGGTGCTGCGCGCCCGCCCCGAGACGGCTGGCTCCGACCTCGATTCCGCCTTCGACTTGAGCCCCGCCATCCGGGCCGGGGCCCGCACCGCCGACCGGGCGCTCGCCGAGGTCTCGCGCCTCGCCGCCTTCCTGCATTCCGCCTGACCGCTTTTCCGTTTCCCCGAGGATCCCATGCCCCAGATCGAGGCCAACGGCACGCTGCTGAACTACGAGCTCTCCGGCCCGAGCGGCGCTCCGGTGGTGGTGTTCTCCAACTCCCTCGGCACCACGCTGGCCATGTGGGACCCGCTGGTGCCGCATCTGCGCGGCCGCTACCGGGTGCTGCGCTACGACACCCGCGGCCATGGCGCCTCGCAGGTGCGCGACGCGCGCGCCGAGGTCGAGGACTTGGCCGACGACCTGATCGGCCTGCTCGATGCCCTGAACATCCCCCGCGCCCACGTGGTCGGGCTGTCGCTCGGCGGCATGACCGGCCAGGCGGCGGCGAGCCGCCACCCCGACCGGGTCATCAGCCTGACCCTGATGGCGACCGCCGCCTTCATGCCGAGCGAGGCGTCGTGGAACGAGCGCGCCGAGACGGTGCGGGCCAAGGGCACGGCGGCGATCGTCGAGGCCACGATGGGCCGCTGGTTCACGCCCGGCTTCCCGGCCTCGAACCCCGACGCGGTGGCGCCGGTGCGCCGGCAATTCGTCGACACGGATGCCGCCGGCTACGCGGTGTGCTGCAACGCCATCGGCCGCATGGACCTGCGCCCGGTCCTCGACCGCATCACCGCCCCCACCCTGGTGATCGCCGGCCGCGACGACCCGGCGACGCCGCCCGCCATGTCGGAGGAGATCTGCGCCGGCATCCCCCACGCCGAACTCGTGATCCTGCCGAAGGCCGCGCACCTCCTCTCCGTCGAGCAGCCGGCCGCCACCGCCGCCCATCTCCTCGGCTTCCTCAACCGGCACCGGGAGGCCGCCGACACCGCGACCGGCGCGGTGGCGTTCGAGTCAGGCCTCGCCAACCGCAAGAGCGTGCTCGGCGACGCGCATGTCGAGCGCTCGCTGAGCGCCGCGGGCAGCTTCGCCGGGCCGTGGCAGGACTTCATCACCCGCACCGCCTGGGGCGAGGTCTGGGGTGACCCGCGCATCCCGTGGAAGACCCGCTCCTTCGTGACGCTCGCCATGATGGTGGCGCTCGGCCGCGAGGAGGAGTTCAAGCTCCATGTCCGCCCGGCCCTGCGCAACGGCGTCACCGTGCCGGAGTTGCAGGCCCTTCTGATCCAGACCGCGATCTATGCCGGTGTGCCGGCGGCGAACGGCGCCTTCCGGTGGGCGCGCGAGGTGCTGGGCGACGAAGTCGCCTGAGCCGGGGCGACGAGGTCGCCGGGTGTTGGCGAGGGATTGAACCAACGGGAGGACGGGTGCGCCGGGGCGGCCGGGATGGTAGAGCAGCGCCGTCCCGCCGCCCGTCGTTGTTCGATCATGGACGCCGCCACGCCCCGCGCCTCCCCCCGTACCAAGGATCCCGAGCGGACCCGGGCCGACATCCTGGCGGTCGCCCGGGAAGAATTCTCTGCCTTCGGGCTCAGCGGCGCCCGGGTCGACGCCATCGCGGAGCGCACCCGCACCTCGAAGCGGATGATCTACTACTACTTCGGCAGCAAGGAGGGCCTGTACCTCGCGGTGCTGGAGAAGGCCTATGCCGACATCCGCCAGGTCGAGGCCGATCTCGACCTCGGCAACCTCGCGCCGGCGGAGGCGATCCGGCGGCTGGTCGAGTTCACCTTCGAGTACGACGAGGCGCATCCCGACTTCATCCGCCTCGTCACGATCGAGAACATCCATCGGGCCGAGCACCTGTCGGGCTCGGAGACGATCCGCGGGCTGAACCTCGGGGTGATCCAGACCATCACCGACATCATCGCCCGCGGGCAGGCCGACGGCTGTTTCCGCGCCGATGTCGATCCCCTCGACGTGCACATGATGATCAGCGCGCTCTGCTTCTTCCGGGTCTCGAACCGCCACACCTTCGGGGCGATCTTCTCCGTCGACCTCGACGCGCCGGCCTTGCGGGCGCGTCACAAGCGGATGATCGGCGACGCGGTGCTGGGGATGCTGGCGATCCGGTGACCGTTGCGGGAACCGGATCCGGCGCCGGGCCATTTCTCCTCACGACTGCACGCAACCTTCGGAGGAGAGCCCGATGACCAGGGGCACCAGCCGTCTCATCATGCTCGCCGTCCTGGCCGCCGCGCCGGTGGTGGCGCAGGTGACGGACACGCCGCAGCGCAGCCGCGAGCAGGCGCCGAACATGCCGCCCAGCCATGAGACCCTGCCCGAGCGCGTCCGCCCCGGCGACACCGACGCCACCGGCACCGTGCGCCCGAGCGCGCCGGCACCGGACCCGAGGACCGGCGACGGGGTCCTGCGGCCGCAGAAGGGGTGAGGATCCCCAACCCTGCAAAGCAAAGCCATCAACAATCGAAGCACATTCCCCTCTCCCACACGGGAGAGGGGAATGTGCTTCATCTTGAAACGTTGACCTCCGCGGTAATTTGAGACTTCAGAACCGCGCCGTCAGGAACACCCGCACGTTCCGCCCCGGCAGCACGATCTCGTCCTTCTTGAACGAGGCCGAGTTGCGGATCACGTCGTTGAGCAGGTTCGTGCCCTGCACCCCGAGCGTCACCTCGCTCCACCCCGTCACCGCCGGATCGAACGCCTTGGTGTAGCTCACCTCGGCCCGGAGGTTGTCGTAGCCCCGCGTCAGCGTCTCGTAGGGCGCCGTCTCGGTATGGGCGAAGGCGTGGAGCAGGTTCACCCGGGCGTACCAGCCGTCGGCCCGCAGGAAGACGCCGCCGCCGACCCGGTGCGGCGGGATGCGGGGCACGAAGGTGCCGTCGTCGAAGGTGGCGCGCACGAAGTCGTACTGGGCCTCCACGCCGGCGAATCCGTTGCCGACGGGCAGGAGATCGAGCTGCGAGGCGATCTCGGCGCCGTAGAAGGTCGCGTTCTGTTGCGCGTAGACGACCTGGGCGAGTTCGTCGCCGCTGCCGCAGCTGGCAAAGTCGTCGCCGCAGCGCAGGCCCGTCAGGCGCTTGTAGATGAAGCCGGTGTAGCGGGTGTAGTAGCCGGTGGCGTCGAGGCGGAACGGGCCTTCCGCGCGACGGATGCTCGCCTCGATGGTGCGGGCGCGCTCCTTCTTCAGGTTCGGGTCGCCGATCTCGAAGGTCTCCGTGGCGTCGTGCGGCCCGCGGGAATAGAGCTCGAAGGCGGAGGGCGCCCGCTCGACGTACTGGCCGGAGAGGCTGGCGACGAAGCCGTCGGGCAGGTCCTGCAGCACGCCGAAGCTCGCGCTCTTCGGGGCGAAGCGCCGGCGGCGGCCATACGACAGCGGATCCTCGCCGTCGACCGGGACGTAGTCGCCCGGGAACAGCGTCGCGGTGCCGGTGGAGCGCGCGCCCTCGATCCGCCCCGCCGCCTGGAGCCGCAGGCCCCGCTCCAGGCGCAGCTCCTCGAACAGGTAGAGGGCGGTGCTGCGCGAATCGGTCGGCGCCAGCAGGCTCCCGGCCTCGCCCGAGGTGCCGATCAGCCGCCGGTCGGTCTGCAGGCCGAGCGCGCCGGTGAGCGTGCCGAGGCTGGTCGCCACCGGTACGTGCTGGACCTCGAGCCGCCCCTCCGCCTCGCGGCTCTTGAAGGTCGCCTGGACGCCGTCGATCCCGTTCTCGCCGATGCCGATCTCGTTGTGCTTGTAGGTCGAGCCGCCGAGCCAGAAGCGGATCACCTCGATCGGCCCGTCGACCGGCCGGTACTCGCCCTTGGCCTGGACCTTGTCCTGGGTCGGGTCGAGGCGGGTGCGGCTCTGGGCGGCCTCCCCGCCCGGGATCTGGTAGAGCGCGTCGTAGTGGCTGAACGACAGGCCGACGAAGCCGCGGTCGAACAGGTACGACATCCCGACCGCGCCGCCCTGCGATTCGTTCGCGGAGTTGCGCTGGATGCCGAGCGGCGTGGCGTAGCTGTCGGCGGCGCTCCGGAACGCGTCGGCGTGGAACGCCACCGATTGCCCGCCGGCATCGACCGTCGCGGCGGCGTTGCGGCCGTTGTCGACCGCGGAATAGCCGGTGGTGACCCGGCCCGCGATGCCGTTCGGCGGGATATAGGTCGGGATGCGGTTGTTCTCGGCCGAGACCACGCCGCCGATCGCCTGGCTGCCGTAGCGCAGGGAGGCGGGGCCGCGGATCACCTCGATCCGGTCGGCGACGAGAGGGTTGATCGGCACGGCGTGGTCCTCGCCGAGATCCGAGACGTCGTGGACGCCGATGCCGTTCTCCTGGATCCGCACCCGGCTCGTGTCGAGGCCGCGGATGATCGGCCGGCTCGCGGCGCCCGGCGCGTAGGTGGTGGCCGAGAGGCCCGGCCGGTCGAACAGCGCGTCGCCGAGGGTGCGCGGCTGCTGGCGCACGATATCGGCCTGGGTCACCACCGTGACCGGCGAGAAGGTGGTCGTCACGACCGGCAGAACGCCGGCCGGAAAGGTGCCCGGGACAGCAGCCCCGCCGGAAGGCGGGGTCACGATCGGGCTCGGCGAGGCGACATCGATCGTGTCGAGGGCGATGTCCTCCGCCCGGGCCGCCGAGCCGGCGAGGGCGAGGGCCGCCGCCAGCAGCGCCGGACCCGCCCCGAATGCACCCGCGCCCGATCCCATCCCATTCATGATCGCCCCTCGCGAACGTAATAACATTGCAATCGCGCGGCGGAGGACAGGCTGGCAAGCGCGAAGCCGGCGCGTCCCGCATGAGGCGTGCCGACCGTAACGTTATTACAACACGGAGGAGCCTCAGCGTCCGGCGAGATCCCGCCGCAAGGTCGGCAGCCCGATGCCGGCCGCGTCGAAGCCGCCGTCGACCGCGAGGGTCTGGCCGGTGACGTAGCTCGCCCGCGCCCCGCACAGATAGACGACGGCGTCGGCGATCTCGCGCTCGAGGCCGTAGCGGTTGAGCGGCACCGCGTCGTGGTAGTCGGCCCGGATCGCCGGGCTGTGGACCGCCTTGGCCATCGCGGTGTCGACCGGGCCCGGCGCGACCGCGTTGACCCGGATGCCGAGATGCGCGAGCTCGACCGCCTGCTGCTTCGTCAGGTGCTTGAGCGCCGCCTTGCTGGTCCCGTAGGCGACCCGCAGGGTCGAGGCGCGCTGGCCCGAGATCGACGTGATGTTGACGACCGCGCCGCCGCCGCCCCGCGCCATCACGGGCGCGGCCGCCTGCACGCACAGGAACGGCCCGGTCAGGTTCACGGCAAGGACCCGAGCCCATTCGGCATGGCTCGTGTCGAGGAGCGGCTTGAACACCGCGGTGCCGGCATTGTTGACGAGCGCGTCGAGGCGGCCGAACCGGGCATCGACCGCGGCGACGGCCGCCGTGACCGCTTCCGGGTCGGCGACGTCGCCGGTGAGCGCCAGGGTGTCGTCGGGCCGGCCGAGCGCGGCCACGGCCTGCTCCTGCGCCGCGCCGTCGATGTCGAGGAGGGCGACGCGCCAGCCCTCCTCCAGGAAGACTTGCGCCGTCGCGAGCCCGATCCCCCGCGCCGCGCCCGTGACCAGCGCCACCTTGCCGTCACCCGTCATGCCGTCGCCTCCCGCTGTTATGCCCCGTGCATCGCGGCCGGGGCCCGGGAGGTCAAGCCGGATCGGAGGCCGCGTTGCGGGCCATGAAGCTCTCGGCCGTGCCGGTAGCCGGATCGACGAAGATCACGTCGGTCGGCGCGCGCCGGGGCGTGTCGACGGAGAGGAACACCACCGGCTCCTCAAGGAGTTGCGGCATCGCGTGGACGAGGCCGCGCTCGAAGAACAGCAGCTGGCCGGGGCCGAACTCCGCCTCGTCGGAGGGATCATCGATCCAGAATGTGCCGCGGCCGGAGAGCACGTAGAGGTACTCGTCGCAGCCCGCGTGGTAATGGGCCGGCGTCGGCCGGTAGACGCGGAAGACCCGTGCGCTCGCCGCCGGCCGGTCGGTCAGATAGGTGTCGACCAGCATCGTGGCGGCGCTCTCGGGAAGGGCGGCGGCGATCGCCCCGACGTCGAAGCGGCCCCGCGTCGGCGCCGGTTCCGGATCGGTGTCGGCCATCGGGCGCTCTCCCTTGCTGAACAGGACAACCCTCGAATCTAGCGCGACCCGGCCCGCCGCGGGAGGGGGCTGGACGCTAGATGGGAGTGCATTCGTCGCGGGCGATTTTCCGCCGCGCGTTCCTCCCGGATCTTGACGAGGCACCGGTGCGGGCTACCCTCGTGGGCAATTCGCCGCCAAAAGGCGAAGCTCTTCCGGAGGGAGGTGAATGGATGTTCGCGTCCATGTCGCGTCTTGACGCCGAGACGGCAGCGCCATGCCGTTGAAGAGGCGTCTGTTTTATTGGACGAACAGCGTGGCCGTTGCGGTGGCTCTAGGCTGCGCGCCGGCGATCGCCGGCGACATCGACGTGCTGCATGCTTCCGTGGCTGCCACGGACAGGGTCGGCGCCGACATACCCCTGCATCTGACGGTCATGAACCGCGCCGCCGAGGCCGACGCGCTGGTCCGGTTCCGCTGCCCCTTCGCGAATTTCAGCGAGCGGGTCACGGTGGACAAGGGCGGCGAGGGCCCGCCCTCGAAGCGCCCCGTCCAGACGATCGCCCTCAAGGCCTCGGGCGAGACCGCGCTGACGCCGGAGGGCATGCACGTGATGCTGCTCCAGACCCGCCAGCCGCTGGTGGCGGGCGAGCGCTTCACCTGCCAGGCGAGCTTCCGCAAGGCCGGCGCGCTCGACGTGCCGGTGGATGTCCGCGCCGGCCCCTGATCATCGTTCCGCCGGCCGGATCAGGCCGCTGACGCCGCGGTCGCCGGTCGCGGGAATGATGCAAGAGCAAGAGGTCGAGCAGAGTGGCTTTGCGCAACGTCGCTTGAACGACACTGCAATCGTCGACGCCCGGTCGCGAGGCTGCCCGCGCCGCGGCGAGCAATCCCAATGACGGCCGCCTGGAGGAGACCACCATGACGACGTCCCGCACGGCGCGGCGCATCCTCGCCGCGACCTCCCTTGCCGCCCTGACGGCCGGCGCTCTGCCCGCTTCCCCAGCGCTTGCCGCCGATGCCGGCGTCACGCAGGAACGCCTGCTGAACGCCGACAAGGAGGAGGGCAACTGGATCCATCACCACAAGAACTTCGCCGGCCACCGCTACTCGACGCTGACCCAGATCAACAAGGGCAACGTCAAGACCCTCAAGGTCGCCTGGACGATGCATCTCGGCGGCATCGAGGGCGGCGGCATCTGGAGCCACGGCGGGCTCGAGGGCACGCCGATCGTCGAGAACGGCATGATGTACGTCACCGACGGCTGGGGCTCGGTCTACAAGATCGACACCCGCGGCGGCGAGGGCAAGCTGATCTGGAAGATGGACCCCAAGACCGACCGGGAATGGGCCGGCGCGGTCGCCTGCTGCGGCGTCAACAACCGCGGCGTCGCGCTCTGGGGCGACCTCGTGGTCAGCCACACCCTCGACGGGCGCCTGATCGCCACCAACAAGGAGACCGGCCAGGTCGCCTGGCAGCGCCAGGTCGCCGATCCCGACAAGGGCGAGACGATCACCGGCGCGCCGCTCATCGTGAAGGGCATGGCGATCTCGGGCGTCGGCGGCGCGGAGTACGGCATCCGCGGCTGGATCGCCGCCACCGACCTGAAGACCGAGAAGGAGGTCTGGCGCACCCATACCATCCCGGGCAAGGGCGAGCCGGGCTACGAGACCTGGAAGGGCCCGAACAACGCCGCGGTGAGCGGCGGCGGCTCGACCTGGGTCACCGGCACCTACGACCCCGACACCGACACCATCGTGTGGGGCGTCGGCAATCCGGGCCCGGACTGGGACAACGCCTACCGCCCCGGCGACAACCTCTACACCGACTCGACGCTGGCCCTCGACGCCACGACCGGCAAGATCAAGTGGCACTTCCAGCACACGCCGAACGACCCCTACGACTATGACAGCGTGTCGGAGAACCTGCTGGTCGATGTCGGCGGTCGCAAGCTGGCGATCGAGGCCGACCGCAACGGCTTCGGCTACGCCGTCGACCGCACCACCGGCCAGTTCGTCTGGGCGACGCCGTTCGTCAAGAAGGTGACCTGGACCAAGGGCATCAACCCCGATACCGGCAAGCCGTTCGAGTACGACCCGACCAAGGACGTGCAGCGCTACATCCCGTCGGCGACGCCCTCGGCCGAGAACAAGAACGCCGATTTCTGCCCCGGCAACATGGGCGGCAAGAACTGGCCGCCGACCGCTTACAATCCGAACCTGCAATACTGGTACATCCCGGTCATCGAGAGCTGCAACCGCGTCACCCACGAGGCGATGACGACGGCGAGCCTGAAGCCGCGGGAGTTCTTCACCGGCGGCGGGCCGAGCCAGCCGTTCCGGATCACCGGCAGCGTGACGGCGATCGACGTGAAGACCGGCAAGGTCGCCGGCAAGCACGAGACCCAGTTCCCGCTGCTCGGCGGCATGCTGGCGACGCCGGACCTCGTCTTCACCGGCGAGCCCTCCGGCGGCGTGATGGCGCTCGACGCCAAGAGCCTCGACAAGCTGTGGGAGTTCCGCACCGGCGGCGGCGTCAACGCCCCGCCGATGACCTTCACGGTCGACGGCAAGCAGTACCTGGCGATCCTGGTCGGCCTCGGCGGCGCCTGGGACAAGTGGTTCATCGACTCGACCCCGGAGCTGAAGAACATCCAGACCGGCTCGATGCTCTACGTCTTCGCGCTCTGAGCTGATGTCGTCAGGGCGGGGCGCCGACGGTGCCCCGCCGCCCAAGAGGTTCATGCGGATGCGGAAACTGTTGCTGCCGGCGCTGCTCGCCGGCCTCCTCGCCTCCCCGGCCTGGGCGCAGGGCGCCCGGACCGGGGGCGGCGAGGGCGATCTCGCGGTGTTCAAGAAGGCCTGCTCGGGCTGCCACAAGTGGCACGGCGGCGGCGGCGGGGGTTACGGGGGCGAGGCCCTGTCCCTGCGCAAGACCCAGCTCGACAAGGAGCAGGTCGCCGAGGTGGTGCGCTGCGGCCGGCCCGGCACCGGCATGCCCTACCACCTGCGCGGCGCCTACGACACGGTGAAGTGCTACGATTCTCTCAAGGCCGATATGGGGTCGAGCATGCCGCCGGAGACGGCGGTGTTCCTGCGCCCGCCGGAGATCGACGCGGTGGCCACTTACGTCGTCACCCAGCTCAAGGGCAAGGGCGAGCCGACGCTCGAGGAATGCACGACGTTCTTCGGCGCGACCTCCCGGGCCTGCGACATCTACCGCAAGAAGGAGGGCTCCGATGCCCCGACGGCTTCGCATTGAGCGGACGGCGCTGCTCGCGCTCCTCTGCACCGGACCGGCCCTGGCGGCCGGGCCCGACCTGCCCGACCTGCGCGACCTCAGGGTCGGCATGCCGGTCTCGGAGATCTCGCCCACCGGCTACGGCGACCTCGCCTGCCGGGAGGGCCCGGCCCGGACGCTGTCGGGCTGGGGCGACTGGCGCGCCTGCCCGGCGGACGCGAAGGGCCAGCGCGCCATCGGCTTCGCCTACGCCGACGGCACGACCCGCAACGGCACCCGGGTCGCCGGCCACCCGGCGCGCCTGACGCTGCTCGTCGGCGACGATGCCCGGATCGGCGGGCTGGTGATCGAGACCGACGACGCGGTGCCGCTCTACCTGCGCAAGAAGGGCCATCTCCTGGGCTTGCAGGCCCGCGGCCACTGGGGCGAGGACGGCTGGACCTGCGCCGAGCGGAAGCCCACCGGCGACGAGACGCCGCTGGGCGAGACATTCGTCAAGGAGGAATGCCGCAAGGCCTTGGGGAATCGCAGCGTGACGGTGAACCGCGACCTCTACGGCCACCAGGGTGCGGATCCGCGGGCCTTCGTCAGCCGGACCCGGATCGTGGTGGCGGCGACGAAGTAGGGGATCTCGCGGCGGAGCATCCGCCGCCACCCTGTCAGTTCCACAACACCGGCTTCAGCTGCAGTTCAACGCCGACGCGCGAGGTTGGCGACATGCCGGCGGTCACCACCGCCCCGCGTCGCCAATCAAGAGTTGTCCGCCATGACCGCGCGTTCCTCGCGCTCTCTCCTCCTCGGCGCCCTCGCGCTCCTCGCCCTCGCAGGGCCGGTCGCTGCCGCCGACCTCGACGAGCCGCCGCCCCGGTTCGAGGGACGGGGCGACTGGCGCCCGGCACCCCCTCCCCCGCCCCGCTACGTTGAGGCGCCCGAGACCTGCCGGGTCTTCGTCAAGCGCCGCATCGATCCCGACGACGACGAGGTGGTGCGCCGGGTCCGGGTCTGCGACGAGGCTCCCGGATACCGGGACGGCTATCGCGATGGTCCCCGCTGGGGCTGGGCCCGGCGCCACCGCCACTGGGACGACGAGCCGGGGCCCGGCCGCTGGTAGGAGTTCAGACGATCGGGATCTCCGTCCCGATCGTCACCGCGGTGGCGTCGATCCGGCACGTGAAGGCGTGCGCCGCCACGCCCGCCGCCCGGGCCCGGCCGAAGGCCGCGGCGAAGCCCGGATCGAGGTCGCCCGCGACCGCGAAGCGCTCGGCCCGCATCTGCACCACCCAGATCACCATCGCGCGCCCGCCGAGGCGGACCACCTCGGCGAGCTCGTCCATGTGGCGGGCGCTGCGGGCGGCGACGCAGTCCGGGAACTCGGCGAGGCCGGCCTGCCGCATCAGGTGGCAGTTCTTCACCTCGACATGGATCGGGCCGGCCGCGTCGCCGGCCAGGAAATCGACGCGGCTCGCACGGCCGTATGCGACTTCCGCCCGCCAGGACGTTGCGCCCATGAGCGGCGGCAGGCGCCCCTCGCGAAACGCCTCGGCCACCAGCGCGTTCGGCCGGGCGGTGTTGATGCCGACCCATTGCGGCCCGCCGGGCAGGTCCGCCTCGACCAGCTCCCACGACCAGGCGAGCTTGCGGGCCGGGTTGGTCGAGGCCGAGAGCAGCACCGGCCGGCCTGCCTCGACGAGCCCCAGCATCGCGCCCGGATTGGCGCAATGGGCGGTGACGAGGGAGCCGTCGGGCAGCGCCACGTCGGCGAGGAAGCGCTTGTAGCGGCGCACCAGCCGCCCCTCGGTCAGCGGGCCGGGGAAGCGCATCGGGGAAAGGCGATGTCGGTGGGCATTCCCGGCGCTTACCCCGGAGGGGGCCGGAGTGTCACGCTTGAGCGGCCGGCAGCGCCGCGATAAGGCGATTCCCAACCCTGCCAGCGCCGCCACGAGGACGCCCGATGCCTGACGCCAGCCCCGCCCCGGTCACGGCCGCCATCCTGGTCATCGGCGACGAGATCCTGTCCGGGCGCACCAAGGACAAGAACATCGGCTACATCGCCGAGTACCTCACCAATTCGGGCATCGACCTGCGCGAGGTGCGGGTGGTGCCGGACGTGGCCGAGGAGATCGTCGGGGCGGTCAATGCGCTTCGCGCGCGCTACACCTACCTGTTCACCACCGGCGGCATCGGGCCGACGCACGACGACATCACGGCCGATTGCGTGGCGCAGGCGGTCGGGGTCGGGATCGACGTCGATCCGCGGGCGAAGGCGATGCTGCTCGAGCGGATCAAGCCGGAGGACCTCAACGAGGCCCGCCTGCGCATGGCGCGCATCCCGTTCGGGGCCGAGCTGATCGAGAACCCGATCTCGAAGGCGCCGGGCTTCATGATCGAGAACGTGATCGTGATGGCGGGCGTGCCCTCGATCATGCAGGCGATGCTGGATTCGGTCGCTCCGCGGCTGAAGACCGGCGCCCGGGTGATCGCCGAGACGATCGAGGCCGGCAACCTGCCGGAGGGCGGCTACGCCGAAGGGCTCGCGGCCATCGCCAAGGCGCATCCGGGCGTCTCGATCGGCTCCTACCCGTCGATGACCCCGGCGGGCTTCCGCAACCAGATCGTGGTGCGCGGGCGCGAGCCGGAGGCGCTGGCGGCGGCCCGCAGCGCGATCGAGGCGCTCGTGGCGCGCCTCCAGGCCGAGCGGAACTGAGGACGATCATGGCTGCCCCGAGCGACAAGGCTTTCCCCGTTTCCTGGGACCAGTTCCACCGCGACGCCCGGGCGCTGGCCTGGCGGCTCGCCGGCGCAGGTCCCTTCGAGGCCATCGTGTGCATCACCCGCGGCGGGCTGGTGCCGGCCGCGATCGTGGCGCGCGAGCTCGGCATCCGCCTCGTCGAGACCGTCTGCGTGGCGAGCTATCACGACTACCAGGAGCAGGGCGCCCTCACGGTGCTCAAGGACGTCGCCCCGAGCATCCGGGCGATCGGCGACGGTCGCGGCCGCGGCGTGCTGGTCCTCGACGACCTCACCGATACCGGCAAGACCGCCCAGGTGGTGCGCGCGATGCTGCCGGAGGCCCACTTCGCCACGGTCTACGCCAAGCCGGCTGGCCGGCCGCTGATCGACACCTTCGTCACGGAGGTGAGCCAGGACACCTGGATCTATTTCCCGTGGGACATGGGCCTGTCCTACCAGGCGCCGATCCAGCCCGGAACGTCCGGTTAAGGTCACCCGCCCCCTAACGCCAGCTGCGGCTTTTGTCGGAACAGTTGAGCGTGGTCTTGGGCCTGTTCTCGGGCCCCGACACCGGGCGGGCCGATCGATAAAATTGCGCGGATCCATTTCAGCGCGGCCGAGCGGTTCGGCGGCCATTCTCCTTCGTAACGAAGGGGATGGCACCGATGACCACGGGTTTCGGACGAGCGGTGAAGCGGGTTCTGGTCGGCGCGGCGATGGTCTCGGCGGCGTTTCTGACGGCCCAGGGCGGTGGCGCGGCGGCCCAGACGCTGGCGGCCCTGCCGATGCCGAGCAGCGGCGCCCAGGAGCTGGGCCAGGCCCGCCCGATCGTCGGCTGGGTCGAGTTCTGCGCCCGCTACGCCCAGGAATGCGCGGTCGACGTGTCCGAGCCGGCGCAGATCTCCCTGACGCCCCGGCTCTGGCAGACGATCACGACCGTCAACCGTCAGGTCAACACCTCCCTGCGGGCCGTGACCGACCAGGAGCACTGGGGCGTGCCGGACCGCTGGGACCTCGCCGAGGACGGATCGGGCGATTGCGAGGACTTCCAGCTCCTCAAGCGCAAGCTCCTGGCCGAGGCCGGCCTGCCGCGCCGCGCCATGCGGATGACCGTGGTGATCGACGAGAAGGGCGAGGGCCACGCCGTCCTGATGATCCGCACCGACCGCGGCGATCTGGTCCTCGACAACAAGACCAGCGCCGTGCTGCCCTGGCACCGCACCGGCTACACCTTCATCAAGCGCGAATCGCAGGAGGCGGCGGCCTGGGTGTCCCTCGGCGGCGCCACCGCCCCGACCGTGACGGCCAACCGGTGAGCCGGCGAATCAGCTAAGAAATCTGCGTATCGAATTGGAACCAAAGTGCGGCAGGGGCGTTTACCAGGGTTTAAATTTTTCGGTTGAGCACCGTCCGTCCCCGTGGCAGCTTGGATGCAAGAACCAAGCTAGGTCGATGGGGCAATGCGGGCAGTGATGGACGGCCTCGGCCGGGCGAGCCATGTCGATGCGCGGCATGTCGATCGCCAGAGCCTCCTGATGCGCGGCGCCCGGGCGGCGCAGCTGGGACTTCTCGGGACGCTGCTGCTGATCGGCGGCGCCACCACGCAGGGACAGACGCAGACCCTCGCGTCCCTGCCCGACGCCAGCGTGGCGATCGAGCGCGGCGGCGCGGCGCGGCCCGTCAGCGCCTGGACCGATTTCTGCAACCGCTACCCCGCGGAATGCGCCGTCGACACGCGCGAACCGACGGTGCTGGCGATGACGCCGGCCCTGTGGCGGACGCTCACGGCGGTGAACCGGCGCGTCAACAGCCGCATCCGGCCGATGATCGACCAGGACCATTGGGGCGTGGTCGACCGCTGGGACTTCCCGGACGACGGCATGGGCGATTGCGAGGATTACCAGCTCCTCAAGCGCCGGATGCTGGTGGAGCGCGGCCTCGCCCGCCGGGCCCTGCGCATGACCGTGGTGATCGACGAGATCGGCGAGGGCCACGCGGTGCTGATGGTCCGCACCGACCGGGGCGACTACATCCTCGACAACAAGACCAACACCATCCTGCCCTGGCAGCGCACGGGCTATACCTACGTGAAGCGCGAGGGCCAGGACGGCCTCGCCTGGGTGTCGCTCAACGGCATCGCCTCGCCGATCACCACGGCGAATCGCTGAGGGCGCGAGGGCGCCCCCTCAGACGCCCGAGACCAGGTGCGCGAGATCGAGCACCACGCGCCCCGAGACCAGGCTCCAGCCGCAGGCCAGCATCGTCGCCAGCATCACGAACGGGATCGGCCGGCCCTCGAGCCGACGGCCGCGCACGGTGTTGCGCAGGATGATGAAGGGCGCCCCGAAGGCGAGGAGCGGCAGGGACGCGATCGCCACGAGGCCGCCGCTCTGGAGCAGGCGGAAGCTCGCCCGCCGCGCCGTCGCCCACTCGAAGGCGCTGGCCAGGAGGCCCGCGAAGGCGAGGCCGAGCACCAGGGTCTGGAGGTTCTCGAGGGCGGAGGGCGACAGGTTCATGGGAGGTTAAGCTCCTGCGGGCACGTTCGTCCCACCCTGCGCCAGGGGCGATTTCCGGTTATGGTTAATCTTTCGTTATCCACAGGTCTCTGACGCCGGTCCCGTTGCGGGAATCCCCTCGGCATGGGGCGTCGGCGCCACAATAATCCCGGTCGCGCACCCGCTCCGGTAAGGGGCCGTTAACGGTCGCAGCCGAACGTTCGCGGGACATGCCCTTGTCGGGCATCGAGCGAACGAATCGGAGGCGGGCGCCATGGGGCCTGCACTGAGCGCCGCAGCGGCGCGGATGGAACGGGACGCGGTGCGGTCGATGCGCGCCGGCCGGCCGGCCCCGCCCGTCGTGACGGGCCGCCCGATCGACCGGCGCCTGATGCTGGCGGCGGCCCTCGGGCTCGCCGGTGCGCTCGGCCTCACCGGGATCGTCGCCGCCTGGCTCGCCCGTCCGCCAGCGCCGGCCGGGCCGGTGGTGGTGAGCGCGCTCACCGCCCGCCCCCTGGTGCTGCCGGCGGCCTGGCTCGTGCGGCCCGGTGCCGCCGCCGAGGCGGTGCCCGACCGGATCGACCTGGCGATTCCCTGGAGCGATCTGACCGACAGCCGCCTTCCCGGCCTGATGCGGGTGACGGCCACCCGGGCGCCCGAGACCGAGGCCCCCTTGAGCCCGGCCCGGCGCTACGCCCGCTTCCTCACCGCGGAGGCGCAGCCGTTGCCCGAGGGCCTGATGCGCCGGCGCTTCCGCGCCGGGACGCCGTTCGAGGGTGAGGATCTCTACCTCGCGCAGGGCGAGGGCAGCCGGTTCGCCGCGCGCTGCGCCACCGGCCCGAGTCCTGAGCCGGATGCAGCCTGCCTCTCCGAGATCCGGATCGGCAACCTCGCCCTGCGGCTGCGCTTCTCGGCCGAGCGGCTGCCGTCCTGGAGCACCGGTCTCGCCGGGCTGGAGCGGCTGTTCGGCTCCAGCCCGTGACGGTCCCGGGACGACCCGTCCCGAACTACTCGTCCAGGTCGGTGTCGAGGATCGCCATCGAGAAGTTGAACGAGCGGTCGCCGTCCTCGTCGTCGACAGACAACACGCCGATGAACTCCTCACCGATATAGACCTCGGCCGAGTCCGTCTTCTTGGGACGGGCGACGAGCCGGATGTTGTGGTTCGCGAACGTGCGGCGAAGATAGCCTTCCACCTTCGTCATCTCGGTCTTGTTCACGCTGGCCTCTTCACGCGCTTGGCGGGGCAGCGACCGCGCCCGGAGCGGGACGCGGCGCGTGCCGCCTTCAACGAGGACCCCGAGGCCGCAGGCGGGCTCCGGGATGCGACGACGCCCCCTCCCCGCCGGGCGTGCCGCGGCGGTCCCGGGGACGGGACGCCCCGCCTTGCCACGGCGGGGACGAGCGGGCAAGGCGGCGGCTTGGCGTCGACGGCTGCACCATGACGCCTTTGACGTGACGCCTTGGCCGTGCGTCAGATCCCGTCCATCAGGTGGATGAATTGATCCATGGCGCGGGCCGGGTCGGAGCAGCCGGCCGAGCCGACCACGCGGGCGGGCACGCCCACCACCGTGGTGCAGGGCGGCACCGCCTGCAGCACCACCGAGCCGGCGGCGACGCGGGCCCGGGCGCCGACCTCGATGTTGCCGAGGATCTTGGCGCCGGCGCCGATCATCACGCCCTGGCGGATCTTCGGGTGGCGGTCGCCGCCATGCTTGCCGGTGCCGCCGAGGGTGACGTCGTGCAGCATCGAGACCTCGTCCTCGATCACCGCCGTCGAGCCGACCACGAGGCCGGTGGCGTGGTCGAGGAAGATGCCGCGGCCGATCCGGGCCGCCGGGTGGATGTCGGTCTGGAAGACCTCGGAGGAGCGGCTCTGCAGGTAGAGCGCGAGGTCGCGCCGGCCGCGGGTCCACAGCCAATGGCTCAGGCGGTGGGCCTGGATGGCGTGGAAGCCCTTGAAGTACAGGACCGGCTCGATCGCCCGCCCGGCGGCCGGGTCGCGGTCGATGACCGCGCCGATATCGGCCCGGAACGCCTGGCCGATGCCGGGATCGTCCGCCACCGCCTCGCCGAAGCTCTGGGCGATCAGGTCGGCGGTGAGCGCCGGGTGGCCGAGCCGCGAGGCGACCCGGTGTGCCACCGCCGATTCGAGGGTGGCGTGGTTGAGCACGCTGGCGAACAGGAACGAGGCGAGGCGCGGCTCGTCGCGCATCACGGTCTCGGCCTCCTGGCGCAGCCGCCGCCAGACCGGATCGACGATGCCGGCGACCGGATCGGCGCCGGAGAGGGTGGGAGCGGGGCTGGACGACAACGGCCTTCTCCTCGGCAGGGCTGGCGGGCGCACGACGCTCCGCCCGCCGCTCATACGCGCGACGGCATTCTCCCGGAATAGCGTGGAGAGACATCCCCCATTCATCAAGCCCCCCGGCCGCGGGGCTGTCCCTCAATCCTTGCCCTCGATCCTCGCCCTCAATCCCCGTCGGGCCGAAACACGTAGCCCATCCCGCGGACGGTCTTGATGAAGCGCGGGTTGGCCGGATCGGGCTCGACCTTCTTGCGGATGCGGTTGATCCGCACGTCGATCGCCCGGTCGAAGGCCTCGGGGTCGCGGGCATCCGCGAGGTCGAGCAGGCGTTCCCGGGTCAGCACGCGCTTCGGGTTGTCGAGAAAGGCCTTGAGCAGGGCGTATTCGGAGCGGGTCAGGATCTGCTCGGTGCCGGCCTCGTCGCGCAGGCGAAGGGTCTCGGTGTCGACGATCATCCGGCCGAAGCGGACGCCGCCCTCGGGGCGCGGCGGGGCCGCCGGCTCGGCCGGGGCCGCCCTGGCCTGCGCCGCCCGGCGCAGCACCGAGCGGATGCGGGCCACGAGCTCGCGCAATTCGCAGGGCTTCGGCAGGTAGTCGTCGGCCCCGAGTTCGAGGCCGACCACGCGGTCGATCGGGCTTGCCGTGGCGGTGAGCATGATGATCGGCACGCTCGAGCGCCCCTTGAGGTCGCGCACGATCGAGAGCCCGTCCTCCTCCGGCATGTTGAGGTCGAGGACGATCAGGTCCGGCACGACCTCGGCCAGGCGCCGCCGCAGGGCGGAGCCGCCGTCGCACAGGCTGACCTCGAAGCCGTGCATGCGCAGGTAGTCGCCCACCATGGCGCGGGCATCGGCCTCGTCGTCCACCACGACGACGTGCGGAGCGGCGCCCGTCATCGCATCGCCCATGCGTGGGGAGCTTCGGGCGCGGTCGGTCCGGTCGTGCCGCCCCGCGCGGCGCCCCACGCCGCGCGGGCACGCGGCGCGAGGTCCTGACAGAGCCGCCCAGCCAGCCCTTCACCCCCGCGTCGCAGCCTCGCCATCATCCCGCGATCCCGTGCCGGAACGGCCCCGCGGCCCGGGGCGCTGGCGACGACAATGACGCGCCGGACGCGTCCCGTCCACGTGTCGCACCTAACCGTGAGGGTGCGGCGCTTGACTTGTCCTCACCTCATCGTGGCGTCAGGCCCGGCCGCCTTCCGACCGGGCGAGGATGCCCGCGAGCCGCTCGGCGATCCGGGCACGGGAGGCGGCCGAGAGGGCGCCGGGCGCCTCGGCCTCGATCAGGGCGGCGATCTGGGCCCGGCTCGGGCCGCGCGGGCGAGAATCCTGCAGCAGCGTGTTCAGGGCGTCGAGATCCTGCCGCCAGGGCGGGTCCTGTCGCCAGGGCGCATCCTCCGGCAGGGGAGCGGCGGTCGCGCCGGCATGTCCCGGGACCACGTGAAGCATGGCCTGTCTCCCTCGTCAGCAAGCGTGGCGCTTGTAGGGGCGATCTGTTGCTCGAACATTGCGTCCTGATCGGCGCCGTCCGGGATGTGCTCTCGCGCACAAGACGTGACCTCCGGCTGTTCGCGCCTGCTCCCATCGTCCGGCTGTCGCGGCAAGATGCCGCCGGCGCCGTGGCGGACGGCGCCGGGCGGCGCGGAGCACCTCATCTGCCGCGATCTTGTCCTCGCGCCCCTTCGCCGCCACGTTGCGGGGCATCAGCCTTGCCGGCCGGCCCCGGGCCGGGCCCTTCTCGCGGACGGTCGATGAGCGACGACGACATCCTCTTCCTGATGCCGGACGACGAACCCGGCGAGGGCGCCGCGGCGGCCACCTGGCCCGTCCTCGTGGTGGACGACGACCCCGCCGTGCACGAGGGCACCCGCTTCGCGCTGTCGGGCTACCGCCTCGACGGGGCGCGGCTGGAGCTCGTCTCCGCCTATTCGGCGGCCGAGGCCAGGACCCTGCTGGCGCGCCGGGGCGGCGTCGCGGTGATCCTGCTCGACGTGGTCATGGAGACCGACGACGCCGGCTTGCGGCTGGTCGATTTCGTGCGGCGCGAGCTGAAGGACGACACCGTGCGCATCATCCTGCGCACCGGCCAGCCCGGTCAGGCGCCGGAGCGGCGGGTCATCGTCGACTACGACATCAACGACTACAAGGCGAAGACCGAGCTCACCGCCGACAAGCTGTTCACCAGCCTCACCGCGGCCCTGCGCGCCTACCAGCAGCTCAAGCGCTTGGAGGAGACGCGGCGCGGGCTCGAGATCATCATCGACGCCGCCCCGATGCTGCTCGACTACAAGTCGATGCAGCGCCTGGCCGAGGGCGTGCTGACGCAGGTCGCGTCGCTGCTCAACGTCGCCTGCGAGGGCATCCTGGTGCTGCGCGACCATACCGGTCCCCAGGACGCGGTCAGCGTGCTGGCGGGCTCGGGCTGCTACCAGCACCTCGTCGGCGAGGACGGGCGGCCCCTCGACGCCGACGTGCGGGCGATCGTCACCCGGGCCTTTGCGGAGCGGCGCCACACCTTCGGCGACCAGTGGTCGACCCTCTACGTCCATACCGCGAGCGGCAGCGAGATCGTCGCCCTGCTCAAGGCCGACCGCTCGCTCGCCGAGACCGACCGGGCCCTGATCGCGCTGTTCACCTCGCGCCTGTCGGTCGCCTTCGACAACGTGATCCTCTACGAGCAATTGCAGCGGGCCAATATCGGCCTGGAGCAGCGGGTGGTGGAGCGCACCGCCGAGCTGATGCGGGCCAACCGCCGGCTCGCGATGCAGCGCTCCGACCTGCGCCGCGCCAACCAGCTCAAGACCGAGATCCTGGGAACGGTCGCCCACGACCTGAAGAACCCGCTCGCCGTCATCCTCGGCCGGGCCGAGATGCTGGGCGACATGATCGACGCCCGGCCCCAGCCGGCGGAGGCGATGCATGCCCAGATCGGGCACATCCGCGACACCGCCCGGCGCCTCACCGGCATGATCGAGACGCTGATCGCCGACGCGATGAACGACGCCCTCGACATCACGCTGCGGCGCGAGCCGGTCGATTTCGCCGGCCTCGCCCGGGAGGTGTCGCAGGCCAATGTCCCGCTCGCCGAGACCAAGCGGCAGACCCTGCGCTCGGAGATCCCCGACAGCCTCTATCTCTGCGGCGACGCCGAGCGCCTGCGCGAGGCGATGGACAACCTGATCTCGAACGCCATCAAGTACTCGCCGGTCGGGGCCGAGATCGTCGTCACGGTGGCCCGCGACGACGTGGACACGATCTACGCCGTGCGCGACCACGGGCCGGGCCTGTCGCCCGAGGACACCGCGCGCCTGTTCGGCCGCTTCCAGCGCCTCTCCGCCAAGCCCACCGCCGGCGAGGGCTCGACGGGCCTCGGCCTCTCGATCGTCAAGCGCATCGCCGAATTGCATGGCGGCCGCGCCACCGCCGAGACGCACGCGGACGCGCCGGGCTCGACCTTCGCGATCCGGCTGCCGAACATCGCCGTGGAGGTGATGTGACGCGCGCTCGACCGTGTTGACTGCCGGTCAGTGGGCCATACAATTCGACCCTGGAGTGGAGCGAGGAGCTCCCGCTCCTCGCTCCTTTCGGGGCTACTCTAGCCGAGTTGGACGCGGAGGATCAGAGTCACGCTGGTCCTCCGCACTCGTTTGTAGACCACCGAAACGCGAAAGCGTGGCAGAAACCACACCATCGACGCCTCCAAGGTTCGTGATCGGCGAGGCTCTCGCCCGAGACGCCCGGCCGCTCGCCGGACGTGGGGCCGTGACGCCCTGGCGCTTTCCGCTCGATCACCCTTTCAGCTGACCATAGGTCAATTCCGCCGGCAAGCATGTGCCGGTGGCGAGCCGCCTCATCCCGCGTCGCTCGCCCCCAGCCCCTGCTCCTGCGGATCCGCGACTGCGTCCGGGATCGGGCTGCGCGCCCGCGGCACGATCTTCAGGGCGGTCAGCGCCAGGGGGTCGAGGCCGTGGTCGCCGTCCTCGCAATACGTGACGAGCTGGTCGCGCATGCGCGGGGTCCAGAACGCCGTGACGTGCTTGTGGATGCCCGCCACCGCCTCGTCCTGCGGGTAGGCGCGGAAGAAGGCGGCGATCTGGTTCGCCATGCGGACGAGCTTCTCGTTGGGATCGACGGCGCTCATTGCGACACACTCACGGCGGAGGACTTACGGAACGGTCAGGCGCTCGGGGGCGGTGAACAGGGTGACGGTGTCGCGCCGCGCGATCGCCGCCAGCGTCAGGCCGTGCAGGGCGGCGCGCTCGACCGCGAGCGAGGTCGGGGCCGAGATCGCCACCAGCACGGCGGCGCCGAAGCTCGCGGCTTTCTCGACCATCTCGAACGAGCAGCGGCTGGTGATGACGAGGAAGCCGTCCTCCGGCCGGGTGCCGGTGCGCATCAGCGCGCCGATCAGCTTGTCCAGGGCGTTGTGGCGGCCGACATCCTCGCGCACAGCCAGGATGTCGCCCTCGCGGGTCGCCCAGGCGGCGGCGTGGACCGCCCGCGTCGCGCGGCCGAGCACCTGGAGGTCGTCGAGGGCCTGCACCGCCCGCTCGACCGCCGCGAGGGAGACCGTGACGCCCTTCGCCGAAGCCCGCTCGGCCCGGGGGATGTCCTTCAGGTCGTCGATGCCGCAGACGCCGCAGCCGGTGCGGCCTGACAGCGCCCGCTTGCGGGCGAGGTGCTCGCGCAGGCGCCCCGGAGCGAGGTCGACGACGAGGCGCAAGCCCCCCTCCCCGGCCTCGACCACCGCGCCGCGGATCTCGTCGGCACCAGCCACGATGCCTTCGGTCAGGCTGAAGCCGTAGGCGAAATCCTCGAGGTCGGCCGGCGTCGTCATCATGACGGCGTAGGGCACGTCGCCGTAGACGACGTTCACCGGCATCTCGACGGCGAGCGGACGGTCCTCCGCCCGCGCCGCGCCGCGCCCGTAGGCGACGATCCGCGTCGGGACGGGACGACTCGTCGCGACACCGCTACTCGGCGGCATCGAGGGTCTGACTGATGCGGGTGAGGGAGATGTCTTCCTCATAGAACCGGGCCTGCCAATCGGACGGCCGGTTCGTACGCCGAACCTGCACCGCCGTCACCTTGTACTCGGGGCAGTTCGTCGCCCAGTCCGAGTAGTCGGTGGTGATGACGTTGGCGCCGGTCTTGGCATGGTGGAAGGTGGTGTAGACCACGCCCGGCTGCATCCGCTCGGTGACCCGGGCCTTGAGCGCGATGTCGCCCGACCGGCTCTCCAGGCTGACGAGGTCGCCGTCGACGATGCCGCGGCTCTCGGCGTCGAAAGGGTGGATCTCCAGCACGTCCTCGGGGTGCCACAGGGAGTTCGCCGTGCGCCGGGTCTGCGCCCCGACATTGTACTGCGACAGGATCCGACCCGTGGTCAGGATCAGCGGGAACTTTCGCGTGGTGCGCTCGTCGGACGGCACGAACTCGGTGAGCATGAACCGGCCGAGACCGCGCACGAAGCGGTCGACATGCATCATCGGCGTGCCCTGCGGCGCCTTGTCGTTGCAGGGCCACTGGATCGAGCCGAGCTCCTCGAGCTTGGCGTAGGAGACGCCGGCAAAGCTCGGGGTCAGGCCTGCGATCTCGTCCATGATCTCGGACGGGTGGGTGTAAGTCATCGGGTAGCCGAGCGCGTTCGAGAGCAGCATCGTGCCCTCCCAGTCGCCGTAGCCGCCCAAGGGCGCCATCACCTTCCGCACCCGGCTGATCCGCCGCTCGGCATTGGTGAAGGTGCCGTCCTTCTCCAGGAACGAGGCGCCCGGCAGGAAGACGTGGGCGTATTTCGCGGTCTCGTTGAGGAACAGGTCCTGGACGACGATGCACTCCATCGCACGCAAGCCCGCCGTGACGTGGTGCGTGTCGGGATCGGACTGGGCGATGTCCTCGCCCTGGATGTAGAGGCCCTTGAAGGTGCCGGCGACGGCCTCGTCGAGCATGTTGGTGATGCGCAGGCCCGGATTGGGCGAGAGCTGCGCGCCCCACAGGGCCTCGAAGGTCTCGCGGGTCGCGTCGTCGGAGACGTGGCGGTAGCCGGTCAGCTCGTGCGGGAACGAGCCCATGTCGCAGGAGCCCTGGACGTTGTTCTGGCCCCGCAGCGGGTTCACGCCCGCCCCCGGCTTGCCGATGTTGCCGGTCGCCATGGCGAGGTTCGCCATGCCCATCACCATGGTCGAGCCCTGGCTGTGCTCGGTGACGCCGAGGCCGTAATAGATCGCCGCGGCCCCGCCGGTGGCGTAGAGCCGGGCGGCCGCCCGCACCTCGGCCGGGTCGCAGCCGGTCAGTTCCTGCACCGCCTCCGGCGCGTGGCGCTCGTCGGCGATGAAGCGGGCCCAGATCTCGAAATCCTTCAGGTCGCAGCGCGCGCGGACGTAAGATTCGTCCACCAGGCCTTCCGTCACGACGACGTGGGCGAGCGCGTTGATGACCGCCACGTTGGCGCCGGGCTTGACCGGCAGGTGATGCGCCGCCCGGATATGGGGCGATTGCACGAGGTCGATCCGGCGCGGGTCGATGACGATCAGCTTGGCGCCCTGGCGCAGGCGCTTCTTCATCCGCGAGCCGAAGACCGGGTGGCCGTCGGTCGGGTTGGCGCCGATCACCAGGATCACGTCGGCCTGCTCGACCGACTTGAAGTCCTGGGTGCCGGCGGAGGTGCCCAGCGTCGACATCAGGCCGTAGCCGGTCGGCGAGTGGCAGACCCGGGCGCAGGTATCGACGTTGTTGTTGCCGAACCCGGCCCGCACCAGCTTCTGGACGAGGTAGGCCTCCTCGTTGGTGCAGCGCGACGAGGTGATGCCGCCGATCGCGTCGCGGCCGTACTGCGCCTGGATGCGCTTGAAGGCGGTGGCCGCGTGCTGGATCGCCTCCTCCCAGGACACCTCGCGCCAGGGATCGGTGATCCTGTCCCGCACCATCGGCTTCGTGATGCGGTCCCGGTGGGTGGCGTAGCCGTAGGCGAAGCGGCCCTTGACGCAGGAATGGCCCTCGTTCGCCTTGCCGTCCTTGTAGGGCACCATGCGGACGATCCGGTCGCCCTGCATCTCGGCCTTGAACGAGCAGCCGACGCCGCAATAGGCGCAGGTCGTCACCGCCGAATGCTCCGGCTGGCCCATGGCGATGACGGATTTCTCCTGCAAAGTCGCCGTCGGGCAGGCCTGCACGCAGGCGCCGCAGGACACGCATTCGGAGTTGAAGAAGTCGGTCGGCCCCGCCGCCACCCGCGAATCGAAGCCGCGGCCCGCGATGGTCAGCGCGAAGGTGCCCTGCACCTCCTCGCAGGCCCGGACGCAGCGGTTGCAGACGATGCACTTCGACGGATCGTAGGCGAAGTACGGGTTCGACTCGTCCTTCGGCAGGTAGAGCTCGGAATTCTTCGAGACGTGGTTGGCGCCGTCATGGCCGTAGCGGACCTCGCGCAGGCCGACCGTGCCGGCCTGGGTCTGCAATTCGCAATCGCCGTTGGCCGAGCAGGTCAGGCAGTCGAGGGGATGGTCGGAGATGTAGAGCTCCATCACCCCCTTGCGCAGGCGCGCGAGCTTGTCCGACTGGGTGTGCACCACCATGCCGTCCTCGGCCGGCGTGGTGCAGGAGGCCGGCGTGCCGCGCCGCCCGTCGATCTCGACGAGGCAGAGCCGGCAGGAGCCGAACGGCTCCAGCGAATCGGTGGCGCAGAGCTTCGGGATCGCGGTGCCGGCCTGCATCGCCGCCGCCATCACCGAGGTGCCGGAGGGCACGGTGACGGACTTGCCGTCGATCGTCAGCGTCACGGTCTTGTCCGAGACGCGGATCGGGGTGCCGTAGTCGATTTCCTTGATGAGGGCCATCAGGTGCGTCCTCACTCGGCGGCCAGCGGCAGCCGGGCGCCGCGGCCGGAAAAATCTTCCGGGAAATGGGTGAGCGCGCTCATCACCGGCACGGGCGTCAGCCCGCCCATGGCGCAGAGCGAGCCGTCGGTCATGACTTCGCAGAGGTCGGCGACGAGGGCGAGGTTCTCGCGGGGCGACTCGCCGGCGATCACCTTGTCGATCGTCTCCAGCCCGCGCACGGCGCCGATCCGGCACGGCGTGCACTTGCCGCAGGATTCGGCGGCGCAGAATTCGAAGGCGAAGCGGGCCTGACGCGCGAGGTCGACGGTGTCGTCGAACACCACGATGCCGCCGTGGCCGAGCAGGCCCTTCTTGGCCGCGAAGGCCTCGTAATCGAGGGGCGTGTCGAGGAGCGCTTCGGGGAAATAGGCCCCGAGCGGCCCGCCGACCTGCACCGCGCGGAAGGGCCGGCCCGACGCCGTGCCGCCGCCGAACTCCTCGATCACCTCGCGAAGCGTCAACCCGAAGGCGGTCTCGATCAGGCCGCCGCGCCTGACGTTGCCGGCGAGCTGGATCGGCAGGGTGCCGAGCGACCGACCCATGCCGTAGGCGGCGTAGGCCTCACCCCCGTGCTCCAGGATCCACGGCACGGCGGCGAAGGAGAGCACGTTGTTGACGAGCGTCGGCCGGCCGAACAGCCCCTTGAGGGCCGGGATCGGGGGCTTGGCCCGCACGATGCCCCGCTTGCCCTCCAGGCTCTCGAGGAGCGAGGTCTCCTCGCCGCAGATATAGGCGCCCGCCCCCAGGCGCGCCTCGAGGTGGAAGGCCTTGCCGGAGCCCATCACGTCGGCGCCGAGACAACCGGCCCGCTCGGCCGCCGCGATGGCGGTGTTCAGCGCCGCGAAGGCGTGCGGGTATTCGGAGCGGCAATAGATGTAGCCGCGCGTGGCGCCGACCGCGACCGCCGCGATCGTCATGCCCTCGATCAGCGTGAGCGGATCGCCCTCCATCAGCATCCGGTCGGCGAAGGTGCCGGAATCGCCCTCGTCGGCGTTGCAGACCACGTATTTCTGCGCGGCCTCCGCCCGCATCACCGTGTTCCACTTGATGCCGGTCGGGAAGCCGGCACCGCCCCGGCCGCGCAGGCCGGAGGCCTTCACGGCATCGACCGTGGCCTCCGGGCCGGCCGCCAGCGCGGCTTCGAGCCCGCGATAGCCGCCATGGGCGCGGTAGGCGTCGACGGAAGCCGGATCGACGATCCCGCAGCGGCCGAAGGTCAAGCGCTGCTGGCGCGCGAGGTAGGGATGCTCCTCCGGACGGCCGATCCGCAGGGGATGGGCGCCGCCGTCCGCCAGCACGGCCTCGAGCAGGGGCTCGACGTCGCCCGGCCGCACCGGCCCGTAGGCGATGCGCCCCTCCGGCGTGGCGACCTCGAGCATCGGCTCGAGCCACAGCATCCCGCGCGAACCCGTGCGCACCAGGGTGAGGGCGAGGCCCCGCGCCTCGGCCGCCCGCGTCAGGGCCTTCGCGACCCGGTCGGCCCCAAGGGCGAGGCTGGCGGCATCCTTCGGGAGGTAGACGGTCAGGCTCACGCGGCGGCCTCCGTCAGGGCGTCCTCGAGGGCGTCGAGGTCGAGGCGGCCGACCGGCGCGCCGTCGACGAGGGCCGCGGGGCCGCAGGCGCAGAGGCCGAGGCAGAAGACCGGCTCCACCGTCACCCGTCCGTCGCGGGTGGTGCCGTGCCAGGCGACGTCGTAGCGGTGCAGGACCTCGTCGTGCAGCGCGTCGGCGCCGACAGCCTGGCAGGCCTCGGCCCGGCACAGCTTCACGGTGTGGCGGCCCGCCGGCTCGCTGCGGAAATCGTGGTAGAAGGTGAGGCAGCCGTGAACTTCCGCCCGGGACAGGTTCAGCGCCTCGGCGATGAGCGGCACCGCCTCGCGATCGACGTAGCCGAAGGTCTCCTGCAGGGCGTGCAGGATCGGCAGCGTCGCGCCCTCGCGGCGGGCATGCCCGGCGATGATTGCGGCCGCCCGATCGACGTTCCAGGGGTCGTAGCCCGGCATGTTCCCAGCCCAGATCGTTCTCGTTCTAGGCTGGAGCCTGGGCGGTCCGGTCCGTCCGATCAATCGCACGGTTCAGTGGTGCGACAAGGAATTTTTGTTGAAACAGGCCGTCACGAGGGGGAAAGGTTGAGCAAGCGGTGACGCATGCGACGAAAGTCTCGGCCCCGATCGCCGCTCGACAGCGGTGGCCGCAAAGCCATGGCCGCCGGAGGACGCGTCGACCGCCCGTCCCGCTATGTCGTCCCGGGCGCGCCGGAGGCGATTGTGCGGGACCCTGCATGCCGATGAGGCGGACGATGGCGATCCGGTTTCCACATCAGCCGGCACCGTCAGCGGCTCCGGGTCCCGGGTTCCGCTTTCGCAGCCCCGGGATGGCCGCGGTGCATGGGTGGACGGCACCGGCGATCGGTAACGACCCTCCCCGTCAGGCCGCCCGCACCGTGGCCAGGAACCGCTGGACTTCGGCGTCGAGGTGCTCGGACTGGCGCGACAGCTCGGTGGAGGAGGACAGGACCTGGCTTGCCGCAGCGCCGGTCTCCTCCGAAGCGTGGGCGACGCCCACGATGTTGGTCGTCACCTCGCCGGCGCCGGTCGCGGCCTGGTTCACGTTGCGGACGATCTCCTGGGTCGCCGCACCCTGCTGCTCCACGGCCGCGGCGATCGAGGCCGCCACGCTGTTGATCTCGCGGATCCGCCCGGTGATGCCGCCGATCGCTGCCACCGCTCGATCGGTCACGCCCTGTACCTCGCCGATCTGGCGCGAGATCTCCTCCGTCGCCCGGCCGGTCTGGTTGGCGAGTTCCTTGACCTCGGCGGCCACCACCGCGAAGCCGCGGCCCGCCTCGCCGGCCCGTGCCGCCTCGATCGTGGCGTTGAGCGCCAGCAGGTTGGTCTGGCTGGCGATGGTGGCGATCATCCCGACCATGTCGCCGATCCGGCCCGAGGTCTGGCGCAGCACCTGGACCAGCTGGCCGGTCTGGTCGGCCTCGGCGACGGCAGCCTGGGCGAGCTGGGCCGAGCCCTGCACCTGCCGGCCGATCTCCTGCACCGAGGCGCCGAGTTCCTCGGCCGCGGCCGCCACGGTGTTGACGTTGGCGCTCGCCTCCTCGGCGGCAGCGGCCACGGTGGTCGACTGGCTCGCGGCCTCGGCGGCGGTCGCGGTCATCTGCCGGGCGGTGGCCTGCAGTTCGGTCGCCGAGGACGAGACCTGCCGCACGATGCTCCCGACCGCCCGCTGGAAGCCGTCGGCGAGGTCAAGCATCGCCTGCCGGCGCGCCGAGGCCGCCGCGTCGTCGGCGCGGTGGCGGATCTCCGCCTCGTCCGCCGCCTTGCGGGCGACCATCGCCTTGATGCCCTCGACCGCACGGGCCACGGCCCCGATCTCGTCGCGGCGCGAGGCTTCGCGGATGTCGGCGTCGCTGTCACCCCGTGCCATCCCCTCCAGCACGCCGACGAGGCGGTGCAGCGGCCGCGTGATGCCGAAGACGGAGACGAACGCCGCCGCGGCGAGGCCGAGCAGGACGGCGACCGCGCTGACGGCGACGAGGACGTGCCGCGTCGCGTCGGTCTCGCCGTGGAGCAGGCCGGCGCCGTCCTCGAGGTAGCGTTCGAGGTCGTCGGCGAGGCGGGAGCCCTCCTCGACCATGGGACCGAAGATCGGATCGACCGTGCGGTGGACGAGGTCCACCGCTTCGGCGTTTCGGTTCAGCCGTCCGAGGCGGCGGACCTCGGCGACGCTCCTCACGAAGGTCTCGACGCTGACAGCCTGCGCCTCGACCCGGTGCGAGAAGGTCGGCGCCTGGGCGCGCAGGGCGGTAATCGCCTTCGCGACATGGCGCAGGGCCGCCTCGAAGCCCGCATTGGCCGCGTCCATCTGGCCGTCCTCGGTCTCGGCGATGAGGCGATAGACCCAGTAGTTCAGCTCGAAGATCAGCCGGTTCAGCCTGCGGGCGTTCGTCGCCGCCTTGCCCTCGCGCAGCACGAAGGTTCCGTAGGTTTCGTCGATCGACGACATATGCGACTGCGCGTACCAGACGCTCGTCGCCGTGATGGCGCCGATCATCAGGACGATCCCCACGAGTTTAGATAAAATTCCTATATTCGATAATTTAAGCATGAGGGCCACCATGAACGGCTCGTCGGCGCCTCACGATGGAGAGGCAAAGACATTAATTAGCAACGAAACCGCGCGCCTTTAACGGGTAAAATGAACCTGCGCGAACCAGCAGGATCCCAGAGGAATGGGATTGTGTCCCGCCGCGATGACAGCTCAGAGCGCCGCTACCTCTGCGGCAAGCCCCGGGGCGATCGCCCGCGCCTCGGCCAGGAAGGCGGCGACGAGGGGGGTCATCGGGTCGCGCTCCGGGACCACGAGGCCGATCGTGTGGCTGACGTCCGGGTCGACGATCGGCACCGCCCGCACCCGCTCGGTGAGGCGGAAGGTCTCGGCGAGCGCCGCCGGCATGATGCTCGCCCACTTGGCGGTGCGCACATGCGTCACCAGCACGATCATCGAGTTCGATTCGAGGATCGGCGCCGGGTCGGCCCCGGCGGCGCGCAGGTGGCGGTCGATGATGCGCCGGTTCTGCATCGCGGGCGTCAGAAGGCAGAGCGGGATGCGCCCGACCTCGGCCCAGGTCACGCTCGCACGCGCGCCGTAGATCCCGTCGGCGGCGGTCAGCAGCCGGTATTGCTCGCGGTAGAGCGGAAGCGCCGTGACGCGCCCGAGGGGCTCGTTCTCCAGGTAGGTGAGCCCGGCATCGAGCTCGAGATTGGCGAGCTGGCGGGTGATCTCGTGCGAGGTCGAGGACTGCACCGTGAAGCGCACCGCCGGATGCCGGGCGCGGAACGGGGTCGTGAGCGCCGCCACCATCGGGGTCGCGGTCGGCACCGCCGCCATCCTGAGCGTGCCCGAGAGGCCGCGGCGCAAGGCCGCCACCTCCTGGCGCATGGCGCGCGCGTCGCCGACGATGCGCCGCGCCCAGTCGAGCACCCGCTCGCCCTCCGGGGTGAAGCCCTGGAAGCGCGAGCCGCGTTGCACCAGGAGCACACCCAGGCGCTCCTCGAGCTGCTTGACCCCGGCCGAGAGGGTCTGCTGCGACACCCCGCAGGCCTGGGCGGCGCGGCCGAAATGCTGCTCGCGGGCGAGAGCCAGGATGAACTCGAGGCGTTCGATCATGCAGAGGGTCGCGGCGTGTCGGGCCGTCGGCGGCGGCGGCGCGGGGTTCGACGCCGTAGGGCGGAATCATTCGAGCCTCAGGACGAATGTCCAGTGCCGCCACGCGAATTCCCCGCGCCGATGCGACGCCAACGCCGTTGCGCTTGGGGCGCCATTGTGGTGAGAGACGCCGACCGGGTCTCGGCCGGCATCCGGCCGCCGGGCGGCAGGCCGGCATCGCGCGGCCGAAACTGACGGCGCTCCCGCCGGGCGGGCAGCCGTTGCCGGCACACAGCCTGTTGGGGAGCATCGAGGGCACCATGGGGATGGCGAGGGCGCAAGAGACGCCGGCGAAGGGTCGGCGGTTGGGCCGGGGCTTCTGGGGATGCGCCGCGGCGCTGGCAGCGACCGGGCTCCTCGGCTCCGCCACGGCCGCGATGGCGGCAGGCGTGGGCCAGCCGGTGCCGTGGCAGATGGATCTGCAGCGGCCCGTGACCGAGGTGGCGACGGAAATCTACAATTTCCACCACCTGCTGAACTGGATCATGCTCGTCATCGTCCTGTTCGTGCTCGGCCTGCTGATCGCCGTGGTGGTGAAGTTCAACGAGCGCGCAAACCCGACGCCGTCGCGCACCACCCACAACACGATGCTCGAGGTGGCCTGGACGATCGTCCCGGTGCTGATCCTGGTGGCGATCGCGATCCCGTCGTTCCGGGTGCTGCGCACGCAGCTCTCCGACCCGAAGGCCGACCTGATGGTCAAGGTCATCGGCCACGCCTGGTACTGGTCGTACGAGTACCCGCAGGAGGTCGGCGGCTTCAAGTTCGACGCCAACCTGCTCGAGGGCGACGACCAGGTGAAGTCCGGCCAGCCCAAGCTCCTCGCCACCGACAACGAGGTGGTGGTGCCGGTGAACAAGATCGTGAAGGTCCAGGTCACCGCCGCCGACGTGATGCATTCCTGGGCGGTGCCGTCCTTCGGCTTCAAGATCGACGCCATCCCGGGCCGCCTCAACCAGTTCTGGTTCAAGGCCGAGCGCGAGGGCACCTATCACGGCCAGTGCTCCGAGCTGTGCGGCCAGCGCCACGCCTACATGCCGATCACCATCAAGGTGGTGAGCGAGCAGGCCTTCCAGGCCTGGACCGCCGAGGCCAAGACCAAGTTCGCCCGCACCGACGGCGGCGCGAAATTCGCGGAAGCCAAGTAAGCGATCGCGGCCGCCCGCCTGCATCCTCCGCGGGGTGACGCGCCGGGCGTCCCCCGCCCCACTCGACAGACCGACCGAGACATACCTCGAAGAGGCTGACCATGGCTCAAGCCGTCACGGCAGGGCACGACCACGCCCACGACCACACCCCACCGTTCTTCCAGCGCTGGTTCAACTCGACGAACCACAAGGACATCGGCACCCTCTACCTGCTGTTCGCCTTCTCGGCGGGCATCGTGGGCGCCTTCCTGTCCTTCGGCATCCGGATGGAGATGGAGGCCCCCGGCCTGCAGTACTTCTCCAATCCGCAGACCTACAACGTGTTCGTGACCGGCCACGGCCTCATCATGGTGTTCTTCATGGTGATGCCGGCGCTCATCGGCGGCTTCGGCAACTGGTTCGTGCCGCTGATGATCGGGGCGCCCGACATGGCGTTCCCGCGCATGAACAACATCTCGTTCTGGCTGACGGTCGCGGGCTTCATGAGCCTCGTCTGCTCGCTGTTCGTCGAGGGCGCCCCGGGCGCGGTCGGCGCCGGCACCGGCTGGACCGTCTACCCGCCGCTCTCCACCGCCGGCCATCCCGGCCCGGCGGTCGACTTCGCGATCTTCGCCCTGCACCTGTCGGGCGCGGGCTCGATCCTCGGCGCGATCAACTTCATCACCACCATCCTGAACATGCGCGCGCCGGGCATGACCCTGCACAAGATGCCGCTGTTCGCCTGGTCGATGCTGGTGACCGCGTTCCTGCTGCTCCTGTCGCTCCCGGTGCTCGCCGGCGCGATCACGATGCTGCTCACCGACCGCAACTTCGGCACGACCTTCTTCGACCCGGCCGGCGGCGGTGACCCGATCCTGTACCAGCACCTGTTCTGGTTCTTCGGCCACCCCGAAGTCTACATCATGATCCTGCCGGCCTTCGGCATCGTCTCGCACATCATCGCGACCTTCTCGAGGAAGCCCGTCTTCGGCTACCTGGCGATGGCCTACGCGATGGTGGCGATCGGCGTCGTCGGCTTCGTGGTGTGGGCCCACCACATGTACACGGTCGGCCTCACGCTTCAGACCCAGTCCTACTTCGTGTTCGCCACCATGGTGATCGCGGTCCCCACCGGCGTGAAGATCTTCTCCTGGATCGCCACGATGTGGGGCGGCTCGATCCGCTTCACCGCCGCCATGCACTGGGCCGTCGGCTTCGTGTTCCTGTTCACCGTCGGCGGCGTCACCGGCGTGATCCTGGCCAACGCCGCGGTCGACCGCTACCTGCACGACACCTACTACGTCGTCGCGCACTTCCACTACGTGCTGTCGCTCGGCGCCGTGTTCATCATCTTCGCCGGTGTCTACTACTGGTTCCCGAAGATGACCGGCCGCATCATCCCGGAATGGGCCGGCAAGCTGCACTTCTGGCTCGCCTTCATCGGCGCCAACGTGCTGTTCTTCCCGATGCACTTCCTGGGCCTCGCCGGCATGCCGCGGCGCTATGCCGACTATCCGGAGGCCTTCGCGGGCTGGCACTGGGTGGCCACCATGGGCGGCCACATCTTCGCCCTCGGCATGGTGGTGTTCGTGATCGGCGTCGTCCTCGCCTTCCGCTCCAAGGAGCGGGCCGCGGACAACCCGTGGGGCGAGGGTGCCACCACCCTCGAATGGACCCTGTCCTCGCCCCCGCCGTTCCACCAGTACGAGACCCTGCCGGTGATCGTGGACGAGCCGTCCCACGCCCACTGACACGAGACCTAAGGTCCGCCGCACGACATCGCGGCGGACCAACAGAGAGTGGAGACGGGCCCCGGCTTTCCTGGCACGTCTCACCGGAGGACCGCCGGACGGGGGACATCCTGCCCGGCTTTCCTCGCTCTTCCCCCGAGCGCCGAAAGGGCGTTCCGGCGAGGAGCGCGACACCTCAGGAACCCCACGAGACGATGGCCGCGACACCCAGCATGACCACCCTGTCGAACAGCGCGATCTCCGACCGTAGCTTCGCGGAAGCCGGCACCTCCGGCGGCGAGGTCGCGGATTACTTCGCGCTCCTGAAGCCCCGGGTGATGGCGCTGGTGATCTTCACCGCCCTCGTCGGCATGACGGTGACCCCGTCGCACGTGAACCCGGTGATCGGGGCGATCTCGCTCCTGATGATCGCGGTCGGGGCCGGCGCCTCGGGCTGCCTCAACATGTGGTGGGACGCCGACGTCGACGCCGTCATGACTCGCACCCGCACCCGGCCGATCCCGGCCGGGCGGATCCGGCCGGGCGAGGCGCTGTCCTTCGGCCTCACCCTCTCGGTCGGCTCGGTGCTGGTGCTCGGGCTCGCGGCGAACTGGCTCGCGGCAGGGCTGCTCGCCTTCACCATCGTGTTCTACGCCGTCATCTACTCGATGTGGCTGAAGCGCGCGACGGCGCAGAACATCGTGATCGGCGGCGCCGCCGGCGCCCTGCCGCCGATGATCGGCCAGGCCGTCGTGACCGGCTCGATCGGGCTCGAGGGCACGGTCCTGTTCCTGATCATCTTCGTCTGGACGCCTCCGCATTTCTGGGCGCTGGCGCTCGTGAAGGCCGGCGAGTACGCCCGGGCCGGCATCCCGATGATGCCGAACGTCGCCGGGCCCGACTCGACGCGCCGCCAGATCCTCGCCTACTCGGTCCTGCTGGCGCCGCTCGGCCTCGCCCCGGTCGTCCTCGGCTTCGGCGGGCTGATCTACGGCCTCGTCGGTCTCCTCGGCGGTCTCGGCATGGTGGCTCTCAGCGTCCAGGTGCTGCGCCGGCGCGAGGGCGAGGCGGCCAACAAGGCGGCGATGAGCCTGTTCGGCTTCTCGATCCTCTACCTGTTCCTGCTCTTCTCCGCCCTCCTGGCGGAGCAGGGCCTCGGGCTCTTTCGGCCGGTCCTCGGCTGACGGCCTCCCTTCGGTTGATCCAGTGATGAGTGCGGTGCCCCAGCCATTGACCCCCGAAGAGCTCCAGCGCCGGCGCAAGCGCTCCGTCGCGATCGCGCTGGTCCTGGCCGCCCTGGTGGCGATCTTCTACGTGCTGACGATCGCCAAGCTCGGCCCCCAGGTCCTCAACCGGCCGCTGTGACCGAGGAGGCGAACCCGTCATGACCGATCCGCGCTCCCGGACGCAGAAGCAGGCCCGCAACACGGCGCTCGCCTGCCTCGGACTCGTCGTCGGGATGACGGCGCTCGCCTTCGCGTTCGTGCCGCTCTACGACCTGTTCTGCAAGGCGACCGGCTACGACGGCACGCCGCTGCGGGGTGCGGCCGCCAGCGGCCCGGCGAGCCAAGGCAGCCAGCAAGGCACGATGGTGGTCCACTTCGACACCAACGTCGCGCCCGGCCTGCCCTGGCGTTTCGTGGCGGAGACCCGCCAGGTCGAGGCGCAGCTCGGGGCCACCAAGACGGTGTTCTTCCGCGTCACCAACACCGGCAGCGTGCCGAGCACCGGCATCGCCACCTTCAACCTGCAGCCGGGGCTGACCGGCGGCTACTTCGTCAAGGTGCAGTGCTTCTGCTTCAACGAGCAGACCTTGGCCCCGGGCGAAACCATGGACTTCCCGGTGGTGTTCTACCTCGAACCGGGCATCAAGACCGACCCGAACACCCGGGACCTCACCGAGATGACCCTGTCCTACACCTATTTCGCGTCGAAGAACGGCCAGCCGCAGGCCGCGCTCGCGACGCCCGCGGGGACGAAAGCCAATTGACGAGGTGACAACCGCGCGAGGGCCGGATTAAAGCGTGACCGTGTGGCGCTGACGGCGGAGGACGCCGAGGCCGCCCGCGGACGGCGCCCGCCCCGCGAAGACCAAGATCCACGGCCGGCGCGGGGGGCGCGACCGGTCAAAAGACCAGGCAGGAGACCCGACACGATGGCCGAGGCGCACGGGAAGCACCACGACTACCACCTCGTCAATCCGAGCCCGTGGCCGCTCGTCGGCTCGATGAGCGGGTTCCTGATGACCTCAGGTGCCGTGCTGTGGATGAAGAGCCTGACCATCGCCAACCTGGCGCTCGGTCCCTACATCTTCTTCGCCGGCGTCATCGGCGTGCTCTACACCATGCTGAGCTGGTGGCGCGACGTCGTGCACGAGGCCAATACCGGCGACCACACCCGGGTGGTGCAGCTCTCGCACCGCTACGGCATGATGATGTTCATCGCCTCCGAGGTGATGTTCTTCGTCGCCTGGTTCTGGGCCTATTTCGAGGCGGCGCTGTATTCCGGCGACCCGATCCAGGCCTCGCGCGTGGACTTCACCGGGGGCCTGTGGCCGCCGAAGGGCGTCGAGGCGTTCGACCCCTGGCACCTGCCGCTGCTCAACACCCTGATCCTGCTCACCTCGGGCACCACGATCACCTGGGCCCACCACGCCCTGCTCAACGGCGACCGCAAGGGCGTCAAGTACGGCCTGTGGCTGACCATCGCGCTGGGCGCGCTCTTTTCCTGCGTCCAGGCCTACGAGTACGGCCACGCCCATTTCGGCTTCTCGGGCAGCATCTACTCGGCCACCTTCTTCATGGCGACCGGCTTCCATGGCGCCCACGTGCTCATCGGCACGATCTTCCTGGCGGTCTGCCTGTACCGGACCTATCTCGGCCAGTTCACGCCCAAGCAGCATCTCGGCTTCGAGTTCGCCGCCTGGTACTGGCACTTCGTCGACGTCGTGTGGCTGTTCCTGTTCGCCGCCATCTACGTCTGGGGCTCGGGCGCCGGCCACGCCGCGCACTGACGGCGCGCCACCGCGTCGGGAACATGAGAGGGCGGCGCAAGCCGCCCTTTTTCTTGGGGCGCAGCAGCCCCAGATCGCGGAATCTCACCGCGTTCAGGAGTAGGCCCATGGACACCAACCGCACCGTCGACTCGCCCGCCACCGTGGGCCTGCGCGGCCGCTGCCCGCGCTGCGGCGAGGGGCACCTGTTCAAGGGCTATCTCAGCTTCCGCCCCGCCTGCGAGGTCTGCGGGCTCGATTACCGCTTCATCGATTCCGCCGACGGCCCGGCCTTCTTCGTGATGTCGATCGTCGGCATCGTGGTGGTGGCCTTGGCGATGTGGGTCGAGTTCGCCTACGAGCCGCCGATGTGGGTGCACGCCGCCCTGTGGGTGCCGCTCTCGGTCGGCTTGAGCCTGATCCTGGTGCGGCCGCTCAAGGGCATGATGGCGGCGCTGCAATATTCCAACAAGGCCCAGGAGGGGCGCTTCCGGTGAGCGCGGCGGCCGGTCCGGCGGAGCGGCGCTCCGCCCTGCGCGACCTCCTGGCCCCGGCGCTGGCGAGCCTGGTCTGTCTGGCGATTCTGATCGGCCTCGGGGTGTGGCAGCTCGAGCGCAAGGCCTGGAAGGAGGCGCTGATCGACCGGATCGTCGCCCGCTCGCGGATCGAGCCGCCGGCCCCGCTGCCGGCCTTCGATCGTTTCGATCCGGCCCGGGACGAGTTCATGCGCGTGCGCGCCACCGGCCGCTTCCTCCAGGACAGGGAGACGCTGGTCCACGGCCTCGCGCCCGGCGAAACGCCCGGCCGGGCGCTGCAGGGCTACTACGTCGTCACCCCCTTGAGGCTCGACGACGGTCGCACCGTGCTCGTCAACCGCGGCTTCGTGCCGACCGAGCTCAAGGACAAGGGCCGCCGCGCCGCCGGCCAGGTCGAGGGGGAGACGACGGTCACCGGCATGCTGCGCCAGAGCGAGGCGCGGGCGATGTTCGTGCCCGCCCCGAACCCGCAGACCGGCGAGTGGTTCAACCGCGATATCCCGGGCATCGCCGCCGCCAAGGGGCTGACGGATGTCGCCCCCTACCTGATCGAGGCGGATGCGACGCCCAATCCCGGCGGCTGGCCGAAGGGCGGGCAGCTCCGGGTCGACCTGCCGAACAACCACCTGCAATACGCCTTCACGTGGTTCGGGCTGGCGCTGTGCCTCGTCGGCGTGTTCGCGGCCTTCGCGCTGCGGCGCCTGCGGGGCGAGGCTGTGGAGAGCATGCCCCCGCCGGCCGGCGCGTCCCCGCCCCGTCCTTAAAACAGCCGCGTTGTCGATGTCCCCTCAGCCATGTCCGGTTCAGGCCGCCGGGCGCTTCCTGCCGCCGGCGCCTCCCCGGCCCTTGGTCACCGATGAACGCGATCCTCATCAAGCTGTTTGCCACGGCCCTGACGCTGAGCCAGGTCACCACCCGGCCTGACGCGATCCGGACGCAGTTCGATCCGGCAAAGGACGGGCCGGAGGTGGTGCGCCTCTTGCGCGACGGCTGCGCCCACATGCGCAAGGCCTTCGACATCGAGGACATCAACCTCGACGACCTGATCTCGACCGCGATGGAGGACCCGAAGGCGGTCGCGGGCGAATCGAAGCTCCTGCACGGCCTCGACATCGCTGAGCTCAACACGAGCTACAAGCAGTTCTGCAAGGGCGAGAACCCGGCGAATTCGCCCTTCGAGGCGCGCGCCGTGATCGAATTCTACAACAAGGCGGTCACCGACCTGCCGGACGCGAACGCCCTCAAGACCCTGCGGCTGCCCGGGGCGACCACGATCCTCGACGGGCGCGGCGCCCGCTTCTCGGAGACCTTCGAGCCGAACGGGCGGCGCGTGGCGGTGCCGATCGGCGAGATCCCGCCGCTCGTCCAGAAGGCCTTCATCGCGGCGGAGGACAAGCGCTTCCTCACCCATCACGGCATCGACGAGCGCGGGGTGATCCGCGCCTTCATCGGCAACCTCGCCGCGCCGGGCCGGCCGCAGGGCGGCTCGACCATCACCCAGCAGGTGGTGAAGAACCTGTCCGTCGGCGACGACGTCACCTACGAGCGCAAGATCCGCGAGATGATCGTCGCGGCCCGCGCCGAGCGGGTGATGACGAAGCCCGAGATCCTCGGCCTCTACCTCAACGGCATCTATCTCGGCCGCGGCGCCTACGGCGTCGAGATGGCGGCGCGCAGCTATTTCGGCAAGTCGGTGCGCGACCTCACCGTCGCGGAGGCGGCCTTGCTCGGCGGCATGCCGAAGGGCCCGAACTTCTACAACCCCGACCGCTACCCCGACCGGGCACGGGAGCGCCGCGCCTACGTCCTCACCCGCATGAAGGAGGAGGGCGCGATCACCGAGGCCGAGATGAATACGGCGCTCGCAGCACCCCTCGGCCTCGCGCCGCTGGAGCGCCTGCGCCAGGAGGCCGGCTTCCACTTCGTCGACCACCTCACCCGCGAGGCGCGCACGCTGGCCGGCCTCGACTCGCTCACCGCCGGCGCCTACACGGTGCGCTCGACCCTCAATACCGGCCTGCAGGCCGCGACCGAGGGCATCCTCCAGGAGAGCCTGTCGCGCTACGAGGCCGCGACCGGGCGCGCCCGCTACGACGGCCCGGAGGCGAACCTCGCCGAGGCGGTGCGCCGGATCGAGGCCGCGGCCCCGGCGCCCGAGCCGGCCCCCGCCCCGCCCCCGGAGCCCCCGAAGGGCAAGAAGGGCGCGCGGCAGGCCGCGAAGCCCGCCGGGCCGAAGCCTGCCTGGCAGCGGGCGCTCGAGACCGCGCGGCTGCCGCTCTACGACGTGCACTGGCCGGCGGCGGTGGTGCTCTCCACCGGCGGCCAGGGCGGCGTGCGGGTGGGTCTCGCCGACGGGCGGGTGGCGAGCCTGAACCCGGGCGCGGCCCGCGGTCGGCTCACCGCTTACGACGTCGTGCGGGTCAAGCTGTGGGAGGGCAAGGGCGCCCCCCGCGCCGAGCTGCGCATCCGCCCGCAGGTCCAGGGCGCCGTCCTGGTGCTGGAGAACCGCACCGGCCGCATCCTCGCCATGGCGGGCGGCTTCTCCTATCCGTTGAGCCAGCTCAACCGGGTGACCCAGAGCGTGCGCCAGCCCGGCTCGACCCTGAAGCCGCTGACCTACCTCGCCGCGCTCAATGCGGGCCTGCAGCCCAACACCCTGGTGATGGATGCCGCCGTGACCCTGCCGCCGATCGGCGGGGTGGGGGATTCGTGGTCGCCGAAGAACTACGAGGGCGGCGGGTCCGGCCCCACCACCCTGCGCCGCGGCCTCGAACACTCGAAGAACCTCGTCACCGCCCAGCTCCTCAAGGGCGGCATCGCCGAGAAGGCACCGGCGAGCCTGCAGCGGGTCTGCGACATCGCGCTGGAAGCCCAGCTCTACGCCGAATGCGAGCGCTACTACCCCTTCGTGCTCGGCGCCCAGCCGGTGCGGATGATGGATCTCGCGACCTTCTACGCCGCCGTCGCCAACGAGGGCGAGCGCCCCTCGCCCTTCGGCCTCGAGAGCGTGGCGCAGGGCGAGAAGGTTCTCTACCAGCACGCCGACCGGCCGCTGACCCGCATCGGCTCGGCCGACCGGGTGGCGTTCTACCAGTTGAAGAGCCTGCTCCAGGGCGTGACCCAGCGCGGCACCGCGGCGGCGCTCGCACGATTCTCGCCGTACGTCGCCGGCAAGACCGGCACCTCGGAGGACGAGAACGACGCCTGGTTCGCCGGATTCACCAACGAGATCACCATCGTGGCCTGGGTCGGCTACGACAACGCCGACGGAAAGCGCCGGACGCTGGGGCGCGGCCAGACCGGCGGCCACCTCTCGGTGCCGATCTTCTCGCAGGTGCTCCAGGCCGCCTGGGCCAACGGCGTGCCGAAGACGCCGCTCGCCGGCCCGAGCCCGGAGGCCAGGCGCCTGATCGCCGACGCGCCCATCGACCTGCGCTCCGGCTCGCGCGTGTCCGGCGGCGGCTTCATGGAGCATTTCCGGCTCTCGGTGGACGGGCGCCTCGCCGATACCCGCTTCCGCCTGGTGCCGCAGGAGACCCTCTACGCCATGCGGCCCGACAGCGAGCAGGACGGCGACGCCCTGGACGGCGCGCTCCCGGGCGAGAATCCGGGCCGCCCGCCGGACGAGGCACCGGATGCCGACCGCTACGACCCGTTCGGCAGCCTGTTCGGCCGGCCCGAGCCGCGCCCCTACGCCCGCCGCGCCCAGCCCGTGCAGCCGCCGGAGCCGATCTGGCCCGGTGCACGCAGCCGCTCGCCCTTCGGCGACGACGACGAGTACGTCCGCCGGCCGCGCCGGCGCGACCCGGACTACCCGTTCGGCGACGACCCGACTTACTGAACCAGCAGGACCATTCCCCGTGCGTGACAGCCTGACGGCGCGCCTGCGCCTCTCCTCGCTCGTGCTCGCCGCGTCCCTCGCGGCCTCCCCGGCGCTGGCCGAGTACCGCACCAGGGACGTGCCGGCGGTGGCGGGCCTCGACCCGGGGGCGATCGCCCCCAACACCATCGCGTTCACCGATCACCGCGACAACCCGGCGAGCCCGGAGAGCGGGCTCGTGCCGTTCACGGAATGGGGCAAGCGCAGCCCGGCCCAGAAGGCTTTGCTCTCCCCCCACCCGGCCTACGCCGAGCCGGACTACACCCAGACGGTGAACGGCGTCGCGAAGCCCCGGCACGAGGCGCTGAAGGTCTACGTCGCCGAGGCGCGGTTCATCGTGCCGCGCCCGGCCGACCGGATCGACCTGAAGCGCTTCGCCACGATCCCGTTCGTGGCGCGGATGGACCCGGCGATCAAGCACAAGCCCCTGAGCCCCGCCGACGCCACTCCCACGAAGGACCCGGCCGCCGCCTTCGCCCGCCGGCCCGACCGGCCGTGGTGCGTGGCGCCCGACACGACCTGCATCGAGTCGCGCTACGACCTCGAGGGCAAGCTGCCGCTCGGCGTGAAGCTCGCCAACAAGCTCGAGGACGGGGCCAAGAAGATCGCCGAGTTCGTCTCGTTCCAGAGCGAGCTGCGGGTGCTGCCGGCGGACGAGGCGGGCAAGCTCGTCCAGCTGACGAAGATCGAGGCGCCGGTCGCCGGCGCGATGGAGCAGAACATCTTCTGGGTCAACCAGATCCTGCGCTTCGGCAAGTTCCTGGCGGTGATGCAGCCGGTGGCGACCGATCCGGGGAAGACGGTGGTGACCGCCTACATGACGCTCGGCATCAAGGCCGACGTGCTCGACCGCAAGAAGGAGTACGAGCGCGTGCCGGTCCTGCGCAACCTGCTGCCGGCCCAGGTGCTGATGGGCAACTCCTCCTTCAACACCGGCACCTCGATCAGCGCCGGCCTGCCGACCTACGCCCGCAACCGCATCGCGGCCTTCGCGGATGCGCTGGCGAAGGAGTGAACGCGGTCACCCGTAGCGCCGCGCCGCCTCCACGGTGAGCCCCAGACCGACCGACCCGAAGGTGTCGCCCTCGACCACCCGGGCCTCCGGCGCCGCCGCCAGGATGGCGGCCCGGACCGGGGCGAGGCGGGTCGAGCCGCCGGTGAGGAACAGGGCGTCGATGGCGCCCGGTGCCACCCCGGCCTCGGAGAGGCAGCGCGCGATGCAGGCGCCGATCCGCCGGGCGAGGTCGGCGGAATGCCGGGCGAGGTCGGGGCGGCCGATCTCGGCGCGAAGGCCGGGCTCGACCCAGCCGAGGGGCAGGGCGATCCGCTCGACCTCCGACAGGGCGATCTTGGCGTCCTCGACCTCCATCGCCAGCGTATGGCCGCGCTCGGCCTCGATCACCGCGGCGAGGCGATCGATCAGCTCCGGCCGGGCCGCCTCGCGCCGCAGGGAGCGCAGCTCGCGCAGGGTCCGGCCGTCGTAGAGCCGGTTGATCTGCGACCAGGTGGCGAGGTCGTGGTAATAGGCCGAGGGCACGTCGAGGCCCGGACGGCGCATCGGGCTGCCGAGGCCGAGGAGCGGCATCACCTGCCCGACGCTGAGCGTCCGGTCGAAGTCGGTGCCGCCGATCCGCACGCCGTCATTGGCCAGGATGTCGCCCGCCCGCTCCACCGCCCGGTGCCGCTCCGGGCTCAGGCGCACCACCGAGAAGTCCGAGGTGCCGCCGCCGATATCGGCGATCAGCGCCACCTCCTCGCGGGAAAGCCCGCGCTCGTAGTCGAGCGCCGCGGCGATCGGCTCGTACTGGAACGACACCTGCGAGAAGCCGACCTCCCGGGCGATGCCGGCCAGCGCCTCCTCGGCCCGGCGGTCGCCGTCGGTGTCGCCGTCGACGAAGTGGACCGGGCGGCCATGCACCACCTGCGTCAGCGCCTCCCCGGCCTGCGCTTCGGCCCGCGCCTTCACGGCGGCGAGGTAGCGGGCGATCACCGCCCGGAACGACAGCCGGCGGCGCCCGATCGGGGTGGTCTCGTCGAGGAGCGACGAGCCGAGCACCGATTTCAGGCTGCGCATCAGCCGCCCCGGATTCCCCTCGACATAGGCGCCGATCGCGGCCCGGCCGATCGCCGCCTCGCCGGCCGGCGGGAAGAAGATCGCGCTCGGGATCGTGACCGCCTCCCCTTCCAGTCGCGCCAGCGCGAGCCCGCCGCCCCCGAGGAGCCCGAGGGTGGTGTTCGAAGTGCCGAAATCGAGGCCGCAGGCCGCCATGCCGATTCTCTGCCGTGCCGGGAGGGAGCGCGACCTAGCGGGTTCCGCCGCGCCGGTCCAGCCCGGCCGCGGGCCCCTCTCCCAGCACCCGAGACCGCGACCCGGCCGTCTGTCGCAACGGAACAATGTGCCGCCTCACCGGTTCGTCTGGCCTGAGCAGTCGATGAACTGCAGAAAACGAGGAGCTTCCCATGAGCAGCACAACCGACAAGATCAAGGGCCTCGCCAACGAGGCGGTCGGTAACATCAAGCAGGGCATCGGCAGCGCCACCGGCAACGAGAAGCTGCAGGCGGAGGGCAAGGCCCAGGAGCTGAAGGGAGAGGCCCAGAAGACCGCCGGCGACGTCAAGGACGGCATCAAGAACGCCGCCGACACGGTGAAGAGCAAGCTCTAACGAGCGCGCGGGCCGGCACCGCGCCGGCCCGACCCTCAAAGGAACACCCAGGGAATACCGGGCCGGTCCTCGCCTCTCGGGTGGGAGACCGGCCTTTGCTTTGCGCGAACCGACGGAGACCGCGATGAACAGGGACCAGATCGAGGGCGGCCTGCACAACCTCAAGGGGCGCGGTCAGACCGCCCTCGGCGCCGTTTCCGGCCGGGCCCGGCCGCAGGCGGAAGGGGCGCTCAACCAGGTCATCGGCGGCGCGCAATACGCCTATGGCCGCGGCCGTCGCGTCGCCGAGGAGCTGTCGCATGACGGTGCGGCGCTGGCCGGCGAGATCGAGAAGCGCGGGCGCCACGCCTATGCGCGCGGCCGCGAGGTCTACGGCGAGGCCCGCCACCGCGGCCGCAAGGCCCTGCGCCGCGCTGAGACGCATCCGACCGAGACGCTGCTCGCGGTCGCGGGCCTCGCCTTCGCGGCCGGCTGGTTGCTGAAGGGCCGCCGCTGAGGCCGGGACGCGGCGCCGCTGCCGGCATGGAGTGCCGCTTCCGCCACGCGGCGGCGCTTCGTGCTGCACTGCAGCATGAAGCGCCGGCTTCGCCCTCGCCTCCGGGCTGCTTATGGTCTAGCTTAGGGTCGTCCCCGCGCCAGCCGAACGACCCGATGACCCAGAGCACGCCCCCAGGTCCGACCAAGGCCGCTCCGAGCAAGGCCGCTCCGACCACCGCTCCGACCAAGACCGCTCCTGCCCTGCCCCTCTCGGTGCAGGAGCACCTCGGCGAGCGGCTTCGCGCCCACTACGCGGCGGTCGAGGAGGTGGAGGCGCCCGCCGCCTTCGCGGAGCTTCTCGCGCGCCTCGAGCAGGCGCTCGCCATCATGGGCGCGCCGAAGAAGGACGGGTTCCGGGACGAGCTGCTGGCGGCGGCCCCCGCCTTGCGCCGCTTCGCCCTGACGCTCACCGCCAACCCCGCCCGCGCCGACGACCTGGTGCAGGACACGATGCTGAAGGCCTGGCAGAACCGCGACCGGTTCGAATCCGGCACCAACCTCAGCGCGTGGCTGTTCACGATCATGCGCAACGCCTTCTACTCGGAGCACCGCAAGCGCGCCCGCGAGGTCGAGGACGGCGAGGGCGTGTACTCGGCCCGCCTGACCACCGCTCCCAACCAGGGCGACCGCCTCGACGTGCAGGACCTGCAGGCGGCGCTCAACAAGCTGGTGGCCGAGCAGCGCGAGGCCCTGATGCTGGTTGCCGTCGGCGACCTCTCCTACGAGGACGCCGCCGTGCTGATGCAGTGCAAGGTCGGTACCGTGAAGAGCCGGGTCTGCCGGGCCCGCGACAAGCTCGCGGAACTCCTGGGCTATACCGGCGGCGAGCTCGGCGCCGACCGGCTCACCCGCTCCGCCATGGAACACGCCGGCGCGATGGTGCTCGACGGCTGAGGGCTCCTCGCCGAGGGATGGGCCGAAAGTCCTAACTCTCATGGTCCATGACGGAACATCACGGCACCGCGCCTGTTTCGGCTTGGTGGGCGCGGCCATGCGTGGCGGTCAGTGTCGACACGTCACGGGCAGGACGTGAAGAGACAGTTTGCCCAGGGGCAGGCAAGACGATGGCCAGACCTCGCACGATCCGGCCTCGATGCAGAAGCAGACTTCCTGGCCGGGATATGCGATAACGTCATGACATCCGTCACATGGCCGGATGAGTGTTCTTCCTCTTGCATGCTGCATGTCCGCGAGATGATCGGTCGACTGACGCGCCGGCGTCGATGCTCCGCCTTGTTCTCTGCCGCATGCGGGATCTGACCGAGAGCTCAAGTGCCTAGGACGTAAGGACAGTTGCGCCAGTGTTGCGATACCGATAAACCCTTCTTCAAATAATCCTAGGCATTCCTTGTCGGACATCGTTGATCTTCTGCGCCGGGCACAAGACGCGAATTGAGCGGGACTGAATGTTGCCCGCTGGGAAAGCGCGAGATCGGTGAACTGGAATAGGCCATAATCAATAGAGAAATGTCAGAAAAACGACAGACGAGAGGCTATCCTACCGTTAGATCAAATGACAACTCGCTCCCGTCCCGAGGATGTGCGAGTGCCGTGCGGCGATCGCCCGCCTGGAATGGCCGACCCCTCCGGTCGGCTCCGCACGGCGAGTTCCTGGCTTCCGGAGACCCTGACCTTGATTGTGCCGGACGAGTCGCAGGCCCCTGAGGCCAGCCTTTTCGCGGGAAACCTCCTGCTCGAGGCCCTCGGCGTGAGCGACCGCGCCCTGTTGGCACCGCATCTCGAGCGCGGCCACCGGACCCGCGGGGCGGTGCTGTTCCGCGCCGGCGAGGACGTCTCGTACGTCACCTTCCCGCTCCATCAGACCGCCGTGACGCTGGTCTCGCGCATGCGCGACGGGCGCATGGTCGAGACCGCGACCGTGGGGCACGAGGGCGCGATCGGCGGCGTCGTCAGCCACGGCTATCTCCCGGCCTTCAGCGAGGCGGTGGTGCAGGTCTCCGGCCCGGTGCTGCGCCTCGACGCCGAGCGCCTGACCCAGGCGAAGCTGGCCTCGCCGTCGTTGCGCGACCTGTTCGTGCGCTACGCCGATTGCCTGTTGGCGCAGGTGCTGCAGTCGGTGGCCTGCAACGCCGTCCACCCGATCGAGGAGCGCTGCCTGCGCTGGCTGCTCACCTTCCAGGACCGGCTCGGCACGCCCGTCCTGCCGGTGACGCAGGAGATGCTGGCCGAGATGCTCGGCGTGCGCCGCACCTACCTCACCGGCGTGCTCGGGTCGCTGCAGCGCCGCGGCCTGATTTCCGTGCGCCGCGGCCAGATCACCATCCTGGACCGGCCGAAGGCCGAGCAATCCGCCTGTGAGTGCTACGGCAAGGTCCGGCATCACTTCCGCACCGTGCTCGGGGCGGTCTACGCCGAGAACGGCGCCATCGTGGCGGTCGACCCGACCCAGGGTCACGACTGACGTCGCCGTCACGCGACGAGCTTGAGCCCGAGGATGCCGAGGACGATCAGGCCGATGCAGGCGAGGCGCGCGGCCGTGGCGGGCTCGCCGAACAGCGCGATGCCGAGGAGCGCCGTGCCGACGGTGCCGATCCCGGTCCACACCGCGTAGGCGGTGCCGACCGGCAGCGACCGCAGGGCGAGGCCCAGCAGCCCGACGCTCGCCACCATGCTGAGGCCGGTCACCAGCGAGGGCAGCGGCCGGGTGAAGCCCTCGGTGTATTTGAGGCCGATCGCCCAGCCGATCTCGAGCAGGCCGGCGAGGAGGAGGAGAATCCAGGCCACGGGTTTTCCTGTCGCAGGCAGGGCCGTCCCTGCGGGTTCGCGGCCCCGCTTCGCGAGGTTCTCGCCCGAGCATTCCGCCACGCATCCTGCGACGCGATGGGTGAAGGCCGGCCGGGCCGTCCCGGCCACGCCCAGATGGGGCTCCTCATCGTGCGCGGCAATCGCTGCCGTCCCGCATCGTCGCCCCTCCGGCGTCTCATGCCGGCTGGGCACGTTTCGCAAAAACTGGCCGTCGGTTCGGCGACAATAGCCTGCGGCAAAACCAAAAACCTAAGCGGACGAAGCGTTGGCCTGCCAACGCAAGGCTGCTTAGCAGGCTCTGAAGACTGCAACGCTGCCATGCGGCCTGCGCCGTTTGACAGCGCGCCTCGCCTCACCGAACATCCATATTACGGACGGTTCGTCCACGATATGGACAACGGGAGGGACATCATGGACGCTGCCACGACCGCCTACCCCGCCGCCGGGCTCGACGCCGACGCGCTGCGGCGGATGCCCTACCAGCGGCCGCAGCCGGCGGAGATCCGGCCCGACCTCGTGGTCGCGCCGGCGATTCCGCAGGACGACCGGATCTGGGTGCCGCAGGCCGACAACGTCTGGTTCCGGCCGCTCTGCCTGAACATCTCCGCCGGCTACTGGATGAACCTGCTCAAGGTCCGGAAGTCCGGCATCCTCAGCCGCCACCGCCATCCCGGCCCGGTCCACGCCTTCGTGCTCAAGGGCTCGTGGCGCTACCTCGAGCACGACTGGGTGGCGAGCGAGGGCGCCTACGCGTTCGAGCCGCCGGGCGAGACCCACACCCTCGTGGTCGACGAGGGCGTGGAGGAGATGATCACTTACTTCCAGGTCAACGGCTGCATGTACTACGTCGACCCGTGGGGCCGGCACACCGGCTACGAGGACGTCTTCACCAAGGTCGACATGTGCCGGGCGCATTACGAGGCGGTGGGGCTGGGCCGGGATTACGTCGACCAGTTCATCCGCTGATCGTCCGCGAATTGCATCTCAAAGTCGAACAGAGTGGGAGGACCGGAGCGCATGCCGTCCGGCCAAATGCGTAACCCTGTGTCATTGGACAAGTCGCAACGCCTGCGCCGCATCCAGTGGATCGCCGTCGCGTTCCTGACGGCGGCGGGCATCATCAACTACGTCGACCGCTCGGCGCTCTCGATCGCCAACACGGCGATCCGGGACGAGATGGCGCTCACGCCGGCCGAGATGGGCTGGCTGCTGTCCGCCTTCTCGCTCGCCTACGCGTTCTCGCAGCTGCCGGTGGGCGCGCTCCTCGACCGGCTCGGCTCCCGGATCATGCTCGGGGCCGGGATGTTCTTCTGGTCGCTGGCGCAGCTCGTCTCCGGCTTCGTCGGCAGCTTCCGGCAATTCGTGCTGGCGCGGGCGATCCTCGGCCTCGGCGAGGCGCCGCAATTCCCCGCCGGCGCCAAGACGGTCAGCGAGTGGTTCTCACTTCGCGAGCGCGGCACGCCGACCGGCATCTTCATCGCCTCGTCCTGCATCGGGCCGTGCATCGCCCCGCCGCTGCTGACCGCCCTGATGGTGCTCCTCGGCTGGCGCTGGATGTTCGTCGCCACCGGCCTCGTCGGCATCGTGGTCGCGGTCGGCTGGTACCTGGTCTACCGCAACCGCGCCGAGGTGACGCTGACGCCGGAGGAGACCGCCCATCTCGACGAGGGCGCGGCGCCCGAGCCGCCGGCCCGGCGCATGACCTTCGCGGAGTGGCGCGGCCTGTTCGGCCACGCCACGACCTGGGGCATGATCCTCGGCTTCATGGGCGTCATCTACATGGTCTGGCTCTACCTGACCTGGCTGCCCTCCTACCTCGAGCACGAGCGGGGCCTCAGCGTCGCCCGCACCGGCTGGGTGGTGGCGATCCCCTACGTCTTCGGCACGCTCGGCATGCTCTGCGCCGGACAGGCCGCCGACCGGCTGCTCGCCCGCGGCGCCGGCATCGTCGCCAGCCGCAAGTGGCCGGTCTGCATCGGGCTCCTCGGCGGCGGCATCTTCACGGTGCCGGCGGCCTATACCCCGAGCGTGACGCTCGCGGTGGTCTATATCTGCCTGGCGATGTTCTTCATCAACATGGCGAGCGCCGCCGCCTGGATGATGGTGAGCGTCGCGGTGCCCAAGCGCCAGGTCGCCTCCCTCGGCAGCATCCAGAACTTCGGCGGCTACTTCGCCGGCTCGTTCGCGCCGGTGATCACCGGCTACGTCGTCCAGGGCACCGGCTCCTACGTCGACGCGCTGCTCGCCGCCGCGGCCGTCGCGGTGCTGGCGGCGGTCGCCTACATCGCCCTCGTGCGCAAGCCCCTCGAGGGCAGCGAGAGCCTGATCCCGACGGAGCGCCCGGCATGACCTTCGCCCCCGACCTGCTCACCGGCAAGACCGCCCTCGTCACCGGCGGCACCTCCGGGATCGGCGCCGGCATCGCCGAGGCGCTGGCCCGCCTCGGCGCCCGGGTGCTGGCGGCCGGGATCGGCGCGGCCTCGTCCGGGATCCCGGCCGACCTCGCGCTCACCGCGCACGAGCTCGACGTCACCGACGGCGCCGCGGTGGCGGCCCTCGTCCAGGCCTGCCCACGGCTCGACATCGTGGTCAATTGCGCGGGCGTCATCCGCCGCGGCGACGAGCACCGCCCCGAGGTGTTCGAGGAGGTGCTGGCGGTGAACCTCACCGGCACGATGCGGGTCTGCGCCGCGGCGCGGCCGCGTCTGGCGGAGACCGGCGGCACGATCGTCAACACCGCCTCGATGCTGTCGTTCTTCGGCGGCGGCCTGGTGCCGGGCTACAGCGCCAGCAAGGGCGGGGTGGCGCAGCTGACGAAGTCGCTCGCCATCGCGTACGCCGCCGATGGCATCCGGGTGAACGCCGTGGCGCCGGGCTGGATCGCCACGCCCCTGACCCAGGCATTGCAGGACGACCCCGCCCGGGCGGGCCCGATCCTCGCCCGCACGCCGCTCGGGCGCTGGGGCACGCCCGCCGACGTCGCGGCGGCGGTGACCTTCCTGGTGAGCCCGGCCGCCGCCTTCGTGACCGGGGTGGTGCTGCCGGTCGACGGCGGCTACCTCGTCGCCTGATGGGCTCCGACGCGGCGTCACCTCCCGGGACCGGGGCGACCTCGCGCCCCGAGGTTCCGGGCACGGCCGCCTTCGGCAAGTTCATGCGGGTGCTCCAGGCGGTGGCAGACGCGCAGGGCGAGGCGCACCAGGGGCCGAGCATCGCCCGCCTCGTCCGCGCGACGGCGTTGCCGCGGCCGACCGTGCACCGCATCGCCGCCGCCCTGGTGGCGGAGGGCCTGCTCACCGAGGAGGACGGGGCCCTGCACCTCGGGCCCCGCCTCGTCAGCCTGGCCTTCCGGTCCTGGGACGGCTCGCTCCTGCGCCAGGCGGCGCGGGAGCCGCTGCTGCGCCTGCGCGACAGCCTCGACGAGACGGTGCACCTCGCGGTGCCGGATTTCGGCGAGATGGTCTACATCGACAAGCTCGAGAGCCACCGCACCGTCCGCATGGCCTCGCGCATCGGCACAAGGGTGTCGCTGCACACCAGCGCGGTCGGCAAGGCGTGGCTGGCGACCCTGCCGGAGCACGAGCTGGAGCCGCTGCTCGACCGGATGGAGCGGCCGGCGCACACGCCCCACAGCATCACCGATCCCGCGCGCCTGCGCCGCGAGATCGCCGAGACGCGCCAGCGCGGCCATTCCCTCGACCTGCAGGAGAACGAGCTCGACATCTGCTGCTACGGGCAGGCCCTGCGCGGGGCGGGAGGCCGCGTCCTCGGCTGCATCAGCGTCAGCCTGCCGAAATACCGCTTCGAGGCGCTCGCCCCCGGGACGGTGCTGGCGGCGATGCGGGCCTGCGCCGAGGCCGTGGCGCAGGTCGCCGGGGCGGTACGCCCCGAGGGATTGATGCCAACGGCCTAAGGTGCCGACGCATCAGGCCGTCGAGTCATCTCGACTTTTCGATGCCAAGCCTCTGGCTTGGCATCGAAAAGTCGAGAACGGAACCAAAGGTCATTTTCAATTGACCGATGGTATGCGTCCCCCATCAAGCCGCCCGTACGGTCTCGAGGAACCGGCCGACCTCCGCCGTCAGGGTCTCGGATTGCCGCGACAGCTCGGACGCCGAGGCCAGAACCTGCGAGGCGGCGGCGCCCGTCTCCTCCGCGGCGCCGGCGACGCCGGCGATGTTCGCCGTCACCGCGCCCGTCCCGGCCGCGGCCTGCGAGACGTTGCGGACGATCTCCTGCGTGGCGGCGCCCTGCTCCTCCACTGCCGCAGCGATCGAGGTGGCGACGGCCGAGATCTCGCGGATGCGTCCGCCGATCGCCCCGATCGCCCCGACCGCCTGCTCCGTCGAGCCCTGGATGCGCCCGATCTGGGCGGTGATCTCCTCGGTCGCCTTGGCGGTCTGGCCGGCCAGTTCCTTGACCTCGGCGGCCACGACCGCGAAGCCGCGGCCGGCCGCCCCGGCGCGCGCCGCCTCGATGGTGGCGTTGAGCGCGAGCAGGTTGGTCTGGCCGGCGATCGACGAGATCAGCCCGACCACGTCGCCGATGCGCGAGACCGCGCTGCTCAGCTCCTGCACCAGGGTGCCGGTCCGGTCGGCTTCCGTTACGGCAGACCGGGCGAGCTCGGCCGAGCCGTCGACCTGGCGGCCGATCTCGGCCACCGAGGCGCCGAGCTCCTCGGCCGCGGCCGCGACCGTGCCGACATTGCTCGCCGCCTCGTCGGCGGCGGCGGCTGCCGTCGCGGATTGTCCGGCCGTCTGGGTGGCCGTCGCCGTCATGGTCCGGGCCGTGGCCTGCAGTTCGGCGGCGGAGGCGGCGACCCGGCCGACGATGCCGCCGACGGCCTGCTCGAAGGCGTGGGCCATCTGGCGCATGCCGGCCCGGCGCTGCTCCTCCGTCGAGGCGCGCGACAGGGCCGCCTCCTCCTCCAGCGCGCGGCTGCGGATCAGGTTGTCCTTGAACACCTGGACAGCCTGCGCCATCCGGCCGACCTCGTCGCGCCGCTGCGTGCCGGTGACCGCCACCGCGGTGTCGCCGGCGGCGAGTCGCTCCATGGTGCGCGCCATGGCGACGACCGGCCCGGCGACGCCGCGCTGCAGGATCAGCCAGGCGAGGACGAGCGCCACGGCGCAGGACGCGCTCGCGACCACGACCGTGGTGACCCGGGCGCTCTCGCCCGCCGCCGCCGCGGTCTCGCTCGCCTGCCGCGTCATCGCCTCGGCGTTCGACTCGATCTCGGTGAGGGTGCGCCGCGCCGCGACGAGCGCCGGATCGACGCGCTCGCGGCCGACCTTGAGGGCCTGGTCCTGCTGGCTGCCGAAGGTCTTGGTGATGACGTCGTCGGTGGCCTCGAACGCCTGGTTGAACTGGGCGAGGACCCGGTCCGCGCCGCCCCCCGCCTCGGGCATCAGGCTCTTGAGCCGGTCGAGCCGGACCGGCAGCGCGGCGGCGATCGCCTTGGTCTCCTTCTCGAGGGCGTCGAGCTCGGTCATCGAGCTTTCCGAGACGATCCGGTTCACGACCGCCCCGTAGCGCGCCAGCTCGAGCTGGACCTCGGAAGCCGCCCGCCCCGCCGCCACCTCGCGGCCGAGCACGTCCTGGTAGGTCTGGGCAATGAGGCTCATGCGCGACAGGGCGAAGCCGCACAGGCCGGCCAGCATCACCAGCAGCAGGCCGACCGGGATCGAGGCCTTCCCGAGGATGCGCATGTTGTCGAGGCGCGAACGAGGCACGATGCCGCTCCGGTGAGGCATAACTCAACCCGAGGATGGTCCGATATGATTGTCGTTGGGTTAACGAACCGGCGCCCTGTCCTGCGGGTCGACGGCCTGCGCTCGGGGTTCATGACGGAAGCCGGTCGGGAGCGCGTGGCGCGGCCGTAAACGATGCGGCTGTCGCAGCACCGCGCGGTGCAGGAGGCCGCCCGCTCCGACCAGGCTGAGATCAACCGCGGCAATGCCGTCCGGCTGATCCGAGAAGCCGCACGAAACCCGGCGGAGCCGGAGCGGATCATGCTCCCGACGCGATCAGCCGGTGATCTGCGCCGTCGTCGGCTGGCGGCCATCCGTGAGACGGGCCACGGGCGGCGGACGCAGTTCCTCGCCAGGCGGCGGCGATCGACGGAACGGCCGACCCGACGCGGCGTGACGGGGCAGACCGGGCCGGCGCTTGGCGGGCCTGACACGACACCAAGCGGTTCTCCAATCGGCGAACAGGCGGTGCTCGACTGGTGACACGCTCCACAATGCGACGCACTGTAACCCGCGGATTCGTCGACTGCATAATTTAAAATTACAACTTCAGCCCCACTGCCCTTCAGCAAATCAAATTGATAATAAATCCAATTATTTTGGATATCGCCACAGGCCTTGTCTTTGCGGTCGCCCTACGCAATCTCGACGATTTAATCGTCGCAATGCTTGCGTGACGGCGATATTTCCATCCAAACTGAGGGATCCGGCACTCTTAGCGTTCGCTCTTCCCAGCCGCAGCTTTTCGCACTTGTGCGGCCTTGGACCAAAAGCTATTCTTATTTGAGGATCTCTCTCTGAACGATAGGCCGATCCTTGAATCAAGAAGCGCTGAGAGAGGCGATCGAGGGCTCCCCCTCAGACGTGGACGAAGCGCTTCGCGTCGCGGTCGATCCCAACCTGACCCTGGCCGCCTTCCGCCTGGTGCTTCACGCCTCCCGCGAGAGCTTGCCCGGACAGCTGCTCGCCTGGATCGAGCAGGCGGGCAAGCTTCAGGCCTTCGCGGCGGCGCTCGGCGCACGGCGCCTGCCGCCCCCGGTGACGGACGATGTCGAGGACACCCACCTCGACTCCGCGCGCGCCGCCTTCCATTTCGGGTTCCTGGTGAGCGCCCGCTGCCGCATCCGCCGCAACGGAAAGTTCGAGGGAAGCGGCTGCCTCCTCGGGCCCAGCCTGGTCCTGACGGCCGCGCATGTGCTGACGACGAATCCGGCCATCCTCGAATTCGAGGATGTCGAGGTCGAATTCCAGGACGGGTTGAGGGAGTTCGTCGCGCCCAAGCCGCCCGTCTTCGCGTCCGTATCGCCGCACGACCTGTCCGCGCAGGCGCCCAACGGGAGCCCTCACTACGGCAACGAGGACGACTTCGCCCTGCTCCGCCTCACGCGTCCGGCCGGTTCGCGCTACGCCAACGTGCCCCTGCCGGCCGCCATCTGGCCCGGATCGGTCGGCGGCACGATCTTCGTCTGGCATTTCCCGGACGGCGCGGATCACGGGATCGGGTCCGGCAGGCTGGAGGCGATCACCGACCCCGATGCGCGCTGGCGACACGACGTCGTGACCGCGCCCGGCTCGTCCGGCGGCGCGTGCTTCAACAACCGGTTCGACCTCATCGGAATCCACCAGGGCCAATGGCCGCCCCAGCGCAGGCTCGTGCCCCTGTCGCGCTTCGTCGACCGGATTCGCGCCTGCGTCGCGGAGGATCGTGCGCCGCCCTTCCTGTGGTCGCTGACGGGCGATCCGTCCGGACCCCCGGTCATCGGGCGCGACGACCTGTTCGAGGCCTTCACCCACCTGGTGAAGCCGCGGACCCGGTGGCGGGGACTGCGCGTCCGGCGCCTGCGGCCCGAGGGCCCGGATACCGGTCTCGGCTTCACGTTCCAGATCCTGCGGGCGCTCGTCGCCCGCAATGCCGGCCAGCACCGGCTTCTCTCCTACGACTGGCCCACCCCGTTGGGTCCGACCTTCGACCTGCTGGACGACGTCGAAGCCTGGGCGAGGCGGGCCAAGTGGCTCGACGCGGCGGCGGCGGAGACGGGTCTCGACGGCGCGCGCGCCGGCGAGACCGGCCGGGCGGGTGCTGTCGGCGCGCGGGCGGAGCGCCTGGCGCGCGCGCTCCACGCGAGGGCCGAGGCGGACCGCGTCATCCGCTGGATCGTGTTCGACCAGCCCGTCGAGGCTCTCGGAGCCGCCCGGGAGGCGTTGGAAGCCCTGACGGCGGCGATCCTGCCGTGGCCCAGCTTGCGCGTCGTGCTGATCGGCCTGGAAACCCTCGGCACGCCGGGCAGCGAACTCGGCCTGGCCGCGGCCGCCCGCCAGCCCGATCAGGGACCGGGCAGCTTCCTCACCGAATGGTTCGGCGAGTTTACCAGAGAGCAAGTCCGGGCGACGCTCAGCCGCGCGGCCGAGGCCTCGGGGCGGGCGAGGTCCGGGGGCGAGATCGCGCAGGCCCTCGCGGTGACGCTTGAAGGCCTGCCGGCACGCAATACCTTCTCCACGGCCGAGTTGCCGCGCGTGAGCGCCGCGCTGGTCGACCAGGTGCGCCCCTGGTTCGAGGGAGGACCATGATGTCCGGCGGTCCTGGTCAGCCCGAGAGAGCGGGGCCGGGCACGACGCCCGGCGGGATCGACGGCCGGGTCGACCGCGCACGTCGCTTCGCGGCCCTGTCGGTGAGCTACGATCCGGAAAAGGCCCTGGAGATCGCCGGCGTGTCAGGCCTGTCCGACCGGCTCTCGGTGGCCGGAGCGCTCTCGGTCGAGTCGGACACCGACCAGGCCGATGGCCGCTGGCGCCTCAGGCCGCCGGCGCGCGCGCGCATCCTTCAGGCGCTCAAGGAAGCGGGCGCGCTGGATCAGGCGCTCGCCGAACGCGAGACGCAACCGGACTACACCGACGCCGCCGATCTCTGCCACGCCCTGGCCGGGCGGGACGTCTACGCCGAGGACAGCATCGCCCGCCTCGTCGGCGCGGTCGCGGCCGATGCCGGAGCGCTCCAGCGCGCCGCGTCGACCCTGGCCCTGGCCGGGCCGGCCGCGCCGGCGGCCGACCGGCTTCCGGCGCTCCAGCTTGCCGCCTCGGCGGCCGAGGAGCAGCGGCCCGATCCGCTGCTCCGGCACGGCATCGTCGGGCGGGAACCGGAGCTCGCCCGGATCCTGGCCCATTGCCGGGCGGCCTGGACGGGCGGGCCGCAGGCGCTCTTCATCGGCGGCGTCGGCGGGGTGGGCAAGTCCACGATCCTGGCCGAAACCGTCCGCCGCCTCAAGCCGGACGCGCCCCTGGTCGTGTCGCTGGACTTCGATCGGCCGAGCCTGGACGGACTGGACGTCGTCGGCCTCTCCCTCGAGACCGCGCGCCAGCTCTCCGTGGCTCTCGGGGCGCGGGCCGCGCCGCTGCGCGAGGCGCGCCTCAAGGCCGCGGGCGCACAATCGGGCCTGGTCAAGGCGGAGCGTCGAACCCCGCCGACCGCCCTTCTCCAGGAGGTCGGCCGCCTCGTGCAGGCGAGCGGTCGTCCCGTCCTCGTCATCCTGGACACCGTCGAGGTGCTCGCGGCGCGCGGCGACTCGCACCCGCTCGCCGTGTTCGAGTTCCTCGGCGCGTGCCGTGACGCCGGCGTCGTTCCGCTGGCGATCCTGGCAGCCGGGCGCGGCGATGTCCCGGCGCTGATCCGCGACCGGGTCGAGGCGCTGCCTCCGCTGACCGGCCTGGACGAGCGGTCGGCGTCGGACCTCGTCCAGCGGCTGGACGTCCCCTCCCCGGCCCGTCCGGCCCTGCTCGCGCTGGCGCGCGGCAACCCGCTCGTGCTGCGGCTCGGGGCCCGCCTCGTCGCGGAGGCCGGCCCGGGAGCGCTCGACGAGAGCGGTCTGGCGGGTCACGCCTCGGAGCGGATCGTCGCGGGCCAGCTCTATCGCCTCGTCCTGTCGCGCCTGAGCGATCCGGAGCTGCGCGCCATCGCCCATCCCGGGCTGCTGCTCCGCCGGCTCAATGCGGGGCTGATCCGCGAGGTGCTCGCGCCCGAACTCGGCCTGGGCCCGATGACGGAGCCCCGCGCGGCCGAACTCCTCGACGAGCTCCGGCGGCACGCCTGGCTGGTCGAGGAGGCCGGAGGATGGGTCTCCCACCGCTCCGATCTGCGCGAGGTGATGCTGCCCCTGCAGCTCGCGGCCGATCCCGTGCGGGCCAGGCGGCTCAACCGGCTCGCCGCCGCCTGGTTCGACCGTCTGCCGGAGCCGTGGGCGCCGCGCGAAGCGCTCTATCACCGGCTCCAGGCCGTCCGGTCCGGAGGGCGCCTGCCGCCGATCGACCCTGCCGTGGCCGAGCAGTTCGACGACGCGATGCTGGCCGACCTCGGCCAGCGCCCGCGCGACGCCGTGCTTCTCGCCCGCGGCGGGCGCAGCAGCTTCGGGCGGGCCGGGACGAAGGCCGCCCCGACCGCGGGATCGACCCTGCGCGCCGCCTCCGAGCTCCGCTCGCTCCTCGATCAGGGCGAGGTGTCGGAAGCGGCCGGGCTGGCCAGCCGCACCGTCGCGGAGGAGACCGTCGACCCGCTGTCGTCGGAGGCCGACGTGCTGATCGAGGCCTTCTGGCGCATCGGCGACTGGGCGCGGGCGCGCCGGCTGCTGCGCAGGAGGGACCAGGCCGCGCCCTCCTGGCCCCTCCCCCCCGTCGATTCGCATGCACTGGCCCAGATGCAGCTTCGGGCCGAGTTCACACCCGACGCCGTCCGGATCTGGCTCGCACGCCACCGGGACGAGGCCGCGCGGCTGGCCCGGCTCGTCCCGCACAGCCGGGAGCGGACGTTCGGCGGTCCGCTCGCCTTCCTGCTGCTGGCCGCGGGGGCCGAGGCGCCGCAGACGGAGGAGGCGGCCATCTGGTCCGTCTGGACGGATGACGCGCGCAGGCAGGCCGATTTCCCCCGCCTGCTCTCCCGCAAGCTCGACCTGGTGCAACGCGAGGCCAAGCTGCCGCCCGACACGGCCGCGCTCGCGGAGACGCTGATCGCGCAGGCCGAGCGCGAGGGCGGACCGCCCCGCGCGCTGGCCGGCCGCGGGCGAGACCTCATGGTCCGGCTCCTCGCCGTCGGATCGCCCTACGCCCAGATCGCCGGCGAGCGGTGGCGGGCGAGCGAGCGGCACCACCTGCAGGACCGCCTCGCCGCCATCGCCGCGCTCTTCACCGACGGCATCCTGGACGGGGATCCGGACAACCCGGACCCGTCGGCCGGCCCGGACCCGCCGGCCGGGCCGTTCGCGGCCGAGCGGCTCGACGCGAGAGGCCGCCTGTCCGAGTGGCTGGGCGCGCTGGCCTTCTATCTTCCCGATGCCGACAACCGGCTGCTGGCCAGGGCGGCCGAGCGGCGCCGGCGCAGCGCGGCGGGCGCCTGGGCGTATGGACGGGCGCCGAAGCCCTGGCGCCCGCGCGCGCTCGACGCAACCCAGGAGCGGCGGCTCGACGCGCTGCTGGGAGGCGCCGCGCCCGAACGGCGGGCGCTGGAGCGCCTGCGGGCGTGGGGCGACCTGCTGCCCGGCAAGGAGGATCCGGCGCAGCGGGTGCTGCACCGGTTGGAGAGCCTCCTGGGGACGGTCGGTCAGCCGTTGTTCGGATCCCGGCGGGAGCGGGCCCTGGCGGTCGCGGCCGGGCTCGCGAGAGCAGGGGCGCCGGTCGCGCTGCTGCCGGAACTGGCGATCCACCTGACCGGCAACGGAGCCTCGGCGGGGCCCGGTCCGGGCGCTTCCTGAGGTTGGTCGCAAGGCACAGAGCGAGGGAGGGAACGGACGTGGCCGACCATGACTCTCACGAAGAGGCGCGCGGACGCCTCGAGTCCCTGTTCAGCGGGATTCCCGGCGCCCGCGAGGCGGTCGCGGAGGCGATCGCCAGCGGGCAGATCGACCCCACCCGCTTCCGGGTGAACCAGGCCGATCTCGGCACGAGGCTGGAGCACGTCGGCAATCCGCTCGGCCTCGAAGCCATCATCAGGCGGGTCGTCCGGCCCCCGATGCTGATCCGGAACGACCGGGTGGAGTTCGTGCCCGTTCCCAAATTCCCGGAACTGACGGAGGCGCATGTGCGGCGCGTCGAGCGCTTCATCCCGTCCGTCGGCCGCGTCGAGTTCGTCAACCACAGCATGCGCTGGGGCGGCACCGGCTTCGTGATCGACGGGGCAGGGCGCGGCCGCCGGCGCGTGGTGACCAACCGCCACGTGGCCAAGCTCGTGGCCCGGCGCGGCCGCACGGGAGCGGGCGTATTCCTGCGCTCGCCGATCGGCATGCCCTACCGGGCCAAGCTCGACATGCGCGAGGAGGTCGACTCGAAGCCCGGCACCGCCTTCGAGCTTCCGGTCAGCACCATCGTGTACCTCGCCGACGACACCGAGGCCGACGTCGCGCTGCTCGAGATCGAGGTCAACGACCGCCTCGCGCCCGATCCGATCCCGCTCGCCGGCCGGCGGGCGAACGACGCCGAGCTGGTCGCGACGGTGGGCTACCCGGCCTTCGACGACCGGAACGACCTGGCCGAGATGCGCGAGTATTTCCAGGACCTCTTCGACGTCAAGCGGTTCGCGCCCGGCCTGGTGATGACGAGCGGGGCCGGCACGGTCCTGTCGCATGACTGCACGACGCTCGGCGGCAACTCGGGCTCCTGCCTGATCAGCCTTGAGCAGGAGGGCGTCGTCGGGCTGCATTTCTCCGGCGAGTTCGGGGTGGAGAACGCTGCCGTCAGCGTGGAGACGCTGAAGCGGCTCCTCGCCTCGGGCTCGCTGGTCGCGCTGCCCGGCGCGGCCGCGCCGGCCGACGTCGAGTCGCGCTCCGACGGCGAGCACGACGCGGACGACCTCAAGGATCGCGGCGGGTACGATCCGGACTTCCTGGGCGAGGGACTGGCGGTGCCCTGGCCCGACCTCGACGCCGGGATCGGCGACGACCTCGCGCAGCCGTCGGACGCCCTGCCCGGCCGCCCCTACGAGCTTCGCTACACCCATTTCGGCGTGCTGTTCTCGAAGAGCCGGCGCTCGCCGCGCGTGACCGCCGTCAACATCGACGGGGAGGAGAGCGTCCGCATCAAGCGCCGCGACGACCGCTGGTTCTACGACCTGCGCATCCCGCGCGAGCTGCAGCTCGGCCAGAACGCCTACGAGGACCCGGACATCGACCGCGGCCACATGGTCCGGCGCGAGGACCCGAACTGGGGCGACGACGCCCAGCAGGCGAACGACGACACCTTCCACTACACCAACTCGGCCTTGCAGCATTCGAGCCTGAACCAGGGCAAGACGCTCTGGCAGGGGCTCGAGAACTACATCCTCGACAGTTCCCGGACCAAAGGGTTCAAGGCCTGCGTCTTCACCGGCCCGGTGTTCGACGACGAGGATCCCGAGCTCCCGCCCAGCAACGCCCAGGTCCCGCAGGAATTCTGGAAGATCGTCGCGATGCCGGCGGAAGGCGGCGGCCTGCATGCGACGGCCTACCTGCTCAGCCAGGGCGATCTGATCCGCCGCCTCCTCCTCAAGCGGAGCCGGAACGAGGCCGCCGAAGGCTTCGTGCTCGGGCCCTACCGCACGTTCCAGGTCGCGATCACGCATATCGAGGAGGTCACGGGGCTCTCGTTCCCGGCCCTGCGCGGCGCCGATCCGCTCAGCCGCACGCTGCGGGCCCAGGAAGCCCTGGCGGACGGCCGTCCGGCCTACATCCCCCTCGAGAGCGCGGAGGACCTGGTCCTCGCCGCGGCCGGCGAGACGGCGCCGGGCGACGCCGGAGAGGCCGGGAGCGAGGACGAAGCGCTCGCGGAGGTCGCGTCCAGGGTCGCGCAATTCCCGCCCCCGACCCTGCTGCAGCGCCTCGTCGAGCTGCAGGACGGTACGGGCGACCCGGGGCAGGCCGCGGAGGTCGGCGAGCTTCTGCGCGCCTACCAGGCCGCCGTCGCGTCGTACCCGTCGAGGGAGGAGGGACCGGCCCCGAGCTATGCCAGCCTGAAGCCGGACTACGAAACCCTGTTCGCGTCGTGCCAGGTCCGGCCGGAGCGGGCCGGCGAAGTGGCCTGGCACGTCAAGAAGCTGCGCGCCTACCAGGCACGCTACGAGGCCGTCGGAGACAAGCTCGGCATCCCCTGGTGGTTCGTGGGCATCACCCACGCCCTCGAGGGCAGCTTCAACTTCAACGGGCATCTCCATAACGGCGATCCGCTGACCGCCCGCACCGTCCAGATTCCCAAGGGCCGGCCGAAGGTCTGGAACCCGCCCAACGACTGGGAGTCGAGCGCCGTCGATGCCCTGACCATGAAGGGCTATGCGGGCCAGGAGGATTGGTCGGTTCCCCGGGCGCTCTACCGGTTCGAGGCGTATAACGGCTGGGGGTACCGCGGCCGGGGCGTGCACACGCCGTACCTGTGGAGCTTCTCCACCCACTACACCCGAGGCAAGTTCGTGAAGGACAAGGTCTACGACGCGAACGCGGTCTCCAAGCAATGCGGCGCCGCGGTGATGCTGAAGGCGCTCGGGGTGTAGCGCGCCGGGGGTCTTCACGCGACGCGGCCGGGACGGGACGAGCCCGGTGACCGCCGTTCTCTCGAACGGACGTGCGACGGCGTCGTCGCACGAGCCCTGCCTGAGCGAAGCCGGCCTGCGCATCGAGAGTGCGGTCCGGCGGTGTCCTCAGAAGGACCGATCGACACTCGGTCGAGATCCGAACTCGAGCCAATGGGAGAGCCGCGATGGCCGGGCAAGCGAAGCCGGATGAGACGACCGACGGCGAGGATGGATCCGGGGACGCCTCCGGGACGCCGGCCCAGGCCGCCGATGGGGGCGCCGAGGGCGGACCGGGCGTGACGCCGGTGAGCGGCGAGACGACGATCGACGAGAAGATGGATTTCGAGGTTGTCGCCCTGACCCTCGACGCCGTCCGGAGGATCGCGGGCGTGATCGCGGATCGCGTGAAGGCGAAGGTCGGCCGGATCGAACCGCCGGCCCCGGTCGTCCTCGCCGACGAGTCGCTCGTCTCCCGGATGGCCGAGTGGCAGGTGATCGCGGCCCGCATCGGGGCGGTCGAGGAGGGCATCGAGGCCCTGCTGCTGCCGGTGGAGCCACCGGATGCGCACGAGGAGGGGCTGGTCGCGAGCCTGGGCCAGGCGACCTCGGCGGTCGAGGCCGTCGCCAAGCTGCTGTCCTTCTTCAAGGCCGAGGCCCGCTACAGCGGCCGGACTGTGGAGCTTCCGGCTGCCGCCCTGTATCCCGCCCTCGCAGGCCGGCTCGCCGAGGCGGGCATCGAACCGGTTCTGGTCGAGGCGGCCCGGCCGCTCGGTGCCGGCGCCGCGACGGGGCGCGACCTGATCGGTCGTCTGGAACGCCTGCTGCGCCTGCGCGAGCAGCTCGCGGCCTTCCTGCCCGATGCCGACGAAGCGGGAGCGGACAGGGACGGTGGCGACGCGAAGGCGGGCCAGGCGGAGGGCGCCGAACCGAACCCGGACGACCCGGAGCGGGAGGCGCGGCAGCGCGGCGTCACCCGCATCACGTCGCTGATCGGCGCCGTGGACGCCATCATGACGGACCTCGGCAGCGGCGCGGAGGGCGGGCACCGCATCGCGCAGATCCAGGCGGCGAGCGCCGTGACCTGCCTCGTCCAGGACGCGCCCGCCGCTTACCTGCTGAGCGCGCAGATCATCAAGGCGGGCGGTCATTACCGTATCCGGAAACACCTCTTCACGACCTTGTTCACCGGGGACCAGCTCTACTACGGCGGCGGCGCCGCGATCAGCTTCACGCTGACCGATCTCAAGCGACTGCGCGTGGTGCTCGGCGACGTGCTCCATCACGCGAGCGGCAATGTCCGGGCCCCGTGGGGATCCGTGGGCGGCCGCCTGAGCAACCTGAGAGAGCCGTGCACACCGTCGCCCCTCCAGCCCGTCGCCGTTCCCGACGAGCCTCTCGTCACGCCGAATACCGGCGATGACGAGAAGGCCGACCCGGAACAGCCGGGACGATTCCTCGCGGAGGGCCTCCGGCACGCCGCCTGGCGGGAGGCCAAGGCCCTCGTCACGCTCCGTGCCCAGGTCAACGCCATGGCACCCGGCCGCAGCAAGGCGAGCGACGGGACGATCGGCGACGCCGCGCACCAGAGCCGGGACTCGGACCACAATCCCTGGGTGATCGACGACGGGACAGGCGTCGTGACGGCGCTCGACATCACCAACGACCCGCGCCACGGATGCAGCGCAGACGCCATCGCCGAAGCGATCCGCCGCAGCCGCGATCCGCGCGTGAAGTACATCATCTGGAACAGGCGCATCGCGAGCTCCACCGCCATCGGCCGGTTTCCGGCTTGGGCGTGGCGGCGCTACACCGGCGACAACCCGCACACCAAGCACGTCCACATCTCGGTGAAGGCGGACAAGGTCGCTTACGACTCAGACCGAGCATGGAGCCTGTAGGCTCGGTGTATGGTCCCGGAATGAGGTGCTGCGGAGCGAGCACGAACCGGTCCGGTTCTTTGGTCCAGGCCTGCCCGATGGGCTGGATCGGCGTGTTTCGGCGCGACGCTCTGAGGCACCTGGCGAAGAGGCTATCCCACTCGGGCGTGTCGCCATGCGACGATGGCAGCTGCGCAGTGGAGCAGGGCGAGGGCGTTCTGCCGCGTCTTGGACCAGCGGATCGGCAAGGCGCGGAAGCGGTTGACCCAGGAATGGCAGCGCTCCACCACCCAGCGCCTCGCCCGCTTGCCGCATTCGCGCGTCTCGACGATCTCCTCTCCGCGTCGCCGGAGATGCAGTTCGACGCCGTACTCGCCGGCTGTTTCGCGTGGGCCGGTGTCATCATCGCCCTTCTCCAGGCACAGGTGCTGCGGATCCCAGGCGCTCGGATCAGGCCGGGAGACCGGGATCGCCTCCAGCGTCTCGCGCGGCAGCAGGTGATCGTCGACGTTGGCGCCGGCGATCACCAGCCCCACCGGCACCCCGCGCCCGTCGGTAGACAACCCCTCCCAGTCGATCCCCACCAAGGCGTCGTGGGCCAAACGCCCCTCGCGCCAGAACGCCTCGAACACGCCGGCTTTCGTCCGTTCCTGGAAGCGGCGGTGGGCCGAGGACGAGGTGCAGATCCCTGTGGCGTTGAGCGCGTTCCACTGGCATCCGGTGCGCAGCACGACGATCGCGTCCATCGCCGCCCGATCGGGCACCCGCGGATCGTGGCACCCGAGCGGATGGCGCGGACGGGACGGCAGCAGCGGCTCCATCCGCATCCAGAGAGCGTCGGCGATACGCCAGCTGTCGTCCGCCATCGCAGGACGCCGGCCAGCTTGGCTCTTGAGCGTCGGCATCCTCAAGAGGTGCGAAACCCGAGCCGAGATGCCACCCCCAACCTTCCCTACCGGGATGGCCTCTAAGCGAAGACAGGGACGCGGCACCGTGCGATACGGACCCATGCCTGCAAAGAAGCCGAAACAGACCGCCTTCACCGTCGCCGTCTCGGCCGCCGACGACGGGGCCAGCCCCCCGGCCACCCGGGTCTACGTCGCCATGGCGGCCGATCCCCTGGCGGCCGTCGCCGCCGTGCAGGCGGTGGCGCCGGAGGCGGCGGTGGAGTTGAGCGGCACTCTCTCCGACCGCCTCGCCGCCCGATTGAGGCTGCGTCCGGGCGAGGTGCGGCCGATCTGACGCAAGTCGGGGCCGTTCGCCGCGGAGGCGGTCCGGCATCTCGGCCAGGATCTCCCCGCGACATCCCGCGGCCGCGAAGGCGGAACCCGGGATCGCTCGTCGCTGACGCTCGGGTCTGAAGCGGAGGCGTCCCGCTTTCTGCACCGTCAGGCCTCATCGGCCCCGGGTTCTCGCCTGTGACGAGCCCCGGGATGAGGCGGAGATCGCTGGAAGCGGAATGACGTCACCAGACTATCAAAAACGAATCATTCCTTCAGGTGATCCAGCGGCAATGCAGTGGTGTACTTCACCTGGTCGAGCGCGAAGCTCGAGCGTATCTTCGCGACGCCCGGGATGCGGGTGAGGTGGTCGACGATCAGCCGCTGGTACTCGGCCAGGTCCTCGACCACGACCCGCAGCAGGTAATCGGCCTCGCCGCTCATCAGGTAGCACTCCATCACCTCCGGGCGGGAGCGGATGGCGTCGGAGAAGGCCTGGAGGGCGGCCTGGGTCTGCTTCTCCAGGGAGACGTGGACGAAGACGTTGACATGCAGGCCGAGAGCCTGCGGATCGGCCACCGCGACGCAGCGCCGGATGATCCCCTTGGCCTTGAGGTCGTTGACGCGCCGCCAGCACGGCGAGGTCGAGAGGCCGACCGCCTCGGCGAGGTCGCCGATGCCGATCTCGCTGTCCTGCTGCAGGTGCTCGAGAATGCGGATCGAGGCCGGATCGAGGTCGACGGGTCTGGCCGGCACGCGCGTGTCTCCTGGCGGGCTCGAAGGGCCCGCCCTCCGAGCAAACCCGCATCGGCGGCCTCAAGGCAAGGGGCGCCTCAGCCGGACACGCGGTCGACCGCCGCCGCGGTGTCCTCGGGCCGGGTGTTGAAGGCGATGCGGGCGCCCGGCGCGGCCCGGTGCACCGCGTTGAGGATGGCTTCGAACACCGCGAGATGCGCACGCGACTGGCGCACGCCGGCGCCGATCACCACGCAGTCGTAGGACGCCGACCCGAGCCGCTGCGCCACGATCCCGGCGGCGGCCGCGTCCGGCCGGACGAGGCAGTGCTCGGCGGTCCAGCCGCGCTGGCGCATGTCGTGGAGAGTGCCCGTGATTCCGGCCCGGACCTTCTCGGCGTCGAGGCCCGGCGGCAGGGCGGGATCGGAGAAGTCGACCGCGTCGGGCTCGTAGCCGACCAGCAGGATCCGCATCGAACGTCCTCTCGCCCTGTCCTCTCGTGACATCGGAGCGGAACGATACTCGGCGATCCTCACGATGCCCAGGGTCATCCCGCCGTCGCGACGCCCGAGGCGATCCCGCGGCGTCACCCCACCCCGTTCCACAGCCACGCGGCCCCGCGTACCCCCGAGGCGTCGCCGTGCCGGCTCGGCCGGATCGGGGTGTCGAAGCCGCCGCCGAAGACGTGCGGGGCGACGCGCGCCGGCAGGGCTTCGTAGATCTCCGGGATGGTCGAGAGGCCGCCGCCGAGCACGATCACGTCGGGGTCGAGCACGTTGACGATGCCGGCGATGCCGCGCCCGAGCCGGTCGAGCCAGGCGGCGAAGGTTGCCCGCGCCGCCGGGTCGCCGGCCCGCATCGCCGCGATGATCGCCTCGCCGGTGATGGCCCGGTCGGTGCGGCGGGCGTGGTCGGCGGCGAGGCCGGGGCCGGAGAGCCAGGTCTCGAGGCAGCCGTGCCGGCCGCAATAGCAGGCCGGGCCCGGGCGCTCGTCGTCGCGGGGGGCAGGCAGCGGGTTGTGGCCCCATTCGCCAGCGATGCGCTGGCGCCCGGAGAGCGCCCGGCCCGACAGCGCGATCCCCGAGCCGACGCCGGTGCCGAGGATCACGGCCCAGACCACGGCCGCCCCCTCCCCCGCCCCGTCGACGGCCTCCGAGACGGCGAGGCAGTTGGCGTCGTTCTCGAGCCGCACCGGGCGGCCGAGAGCGCGTTCGAGATCCTCGCCGAGAGCCCGGCCGTTGAGCCAGGTCGAGTTGGCGTTCTTGACCCGGCCGGTCTGCGGCACCAGGGCGCCGGGGATCCCGAGTCCGACCGTGCCGGTGCCGCCGCCTTGCGCCTCCAGCGCCGCGACGAGGCCCGCGATGGCGCGAAGCGAGGCGTCGTAATCGCCCCGCGGGGTCGCGACCCGCTGCTCGGCCAGGACCCGGCCGGCCCCGTCGAGGACGATCCCGGCGATCTTGGTGCCGCCGAGATCGATGCCGATGCGGAGCGGGCCCATCCGGTCAGGGCGCGACCGGGACCGGCTTCTCGTCCGCGATCTCGGTGCCGATGGCGACGGGGTTGGCCATCACCTCGCGCAGCTTGACCGGGTCGAGCTCGCCCTCCCAGCGGCTCACCACCACGCAGGCGACGCCGTTGCCGACGAGGTTGGTGAGCGCCCGGCATTCCGACATGAACTTGTCGATGCCGAGGATCAGCGCCATCGCGGCGACCGGGACCGGGTTGCCGGGAATGGCACCGAGCGTCGCCGCGAGCGTCACGAAGCCGGCGCCGGTGACGCCCGACGCGCCCTTCGAGGTCAGCATCGCGACCGCGATGATGGTGGCGTACTGGCCGAAGCTGAGGTCGGCCCCGACGGCCTGCGCCAGGAACAGCGTCGCCAGCGTCATGTAGATGTTGGTGCCGTCGAGGTTGAACGAGTAGCCGGTCGGAATGACGAGGCCGACGACCGAATCCGAGGCGCCGAGCCGCTTCATCTTCTGCATCATGTGCGGCAGCACCGTCTCGGACGAGGAGGTGCCGAGCACGATCAGGAGCTCGTCCTTGATGTAGGCCAGGAACTTGAGGATCGAGAAGCCGGAGAAGCGCGCGATCAGGCCGAGGACCACGAGCACGAACAGCAGGCTGGTGAGGTAGAAGGTGGCGACGAGGCCGATCAGGTTGCCGAGCTTGCCGATGCCGTACTCGCCGATCGTGTAGGCCATGGCCCCGAAGGCGCCGATCGGCGCGAGCTTCACGATCATGCCGATGATGCGGAAGAAGATCTCGCCCGCCGCCTCGATGGCGTGCATCGCCGGCTTGCCGCGCTCGCCGAGCCCCGTGATGACGACGCCGGTCAGCACCGAGATCAGCAGGATCTGCAGGAGGTCGCCGCCCGCGAAGGCGTCGAAGTAGCTTTTGGGAATGATCGCCATGATGTGGGCGACGGTGGAATCCGCCTGCGCCTTGCTGGCGTAGCCGGCGACCGCCTTGGCGTCGAGCTTCGCGGGATCGACGCCGAAGCCGGCGCCCGGCTGCACGATCTCGCCGACGACGACGCCGATGACGAGGGCGAGCGACGACACCACCTCGAAGTAGATCAGCGCCTTCAGGCCGACGCGGCCGACCTTCTTGAGGTCGCCGATCGACGCGATGCCGTGCACGATGGTGCAGAAGATGATCGGCGCGATCATCATCTTGATGAGCGCGATGAAGGCGTCCCCGAGCCACTTCATCGCCTTGGCGGTGTCGGGCGCGGCATAGCCGAGCACGACGCCGACCGCGATGGCGATCAGGACCTGGATGTAGAGGACCCTGTACCAGGGCTGCGACGAGCCCGGGGCCGACGCGGCGTGCTGCATGATCGTTCCCTCCCCACGGTGCCGGCCGCCGCCTGGCATCGGCCGTCGCGCTGCGGCCTTCGCCGCGTCTGCATTCTGGAATGGTCCGCGGCCCGGACAGTGTAGGAAGTCCGTCCCGAGAGTTCCAAGTCGAAATTCGCCGTAACCCTTCGGCGTGTCCCGTCTCGACCCGGTGCCCCTGGGACAAACGGAATCGAGGCCGCCCGATGGCTGCCGCCCGCGCGGCCGCCGTCACCGGCGGCCGGTGGACGACCGGATGCAGGACCGGGTGGAGCGCGGCATGCCGCGTGGGCGCCGCCAGGTCAACGGTCTGCCGGATTAACGGGAGGGGTTCAACCGTGCAAAGCCGCCCAGGCGCCGCCCGAGACCAACGACTTGACAAAAAAATCCCGGGCTCCGGCAGGCGGAACCCGGGACGGGTCGTCGGGCGGTCGCGGAGGTTGCGCGGCTCAGGGCGTCGGCTGGGTCCGGCGCGGGCGCACCGTCCAGCGCTCGAAGGCCGGGGTGCCGTCGTCCCGGGCCGCATCCCCGCCCGGCACCGCGGCGCCGAGGGCCTGGGACAGGCTCTCGATCACGTCGTCGATGCGAGTGTCCTGGTGCGGCTCCGGCGGCGGGGGCGGGGACGGCTCGGGGGCGGCCTCGGCCTGGGGCGGCGGAGGCGCCGGCTCGTGATGGACGGGCTCGGGCTCCGGCGGGGGCGGCGGCGCCGGCTCGGGGGCCGGCGGCGTCGCGATGCGGCGCAGCGCATTGACCACCCCGCCATCGTCGCCGTTGCGGCTCGGCGCGGCGTAGCGGCCGAAGCCGTAGCGCGGCTCGATCAGGTCGAGCACGGCGTCGAGGGCGGCGTTGGACAGGCCGATCTCGCCGGGCTGCGGCACCCCCTGGAGGGCGATGCTGCGGCCCTCATAGGCCGGGTCGGCGCTGACCTCCGGGCCGAACCAGGGCGGGACCGGGAAGCCGCTCGCCTCGTCGGGATTGTCGAACACCACCGAGACGACGTCGACGGCGCCCGGGGCGACGTAGCGGTCGAGCAGGGCGTCGCGGCCGTTGCCGAGCGCGACCTGGGTACGGTCGTAGGCGGCGCGGCCGGCGCAGACGTCGAGGAGCGCGTCGCCGTGGGCGCGCGGCACCTCGGTGCGCTCCTCGTTGGCCGAGCCGCCGTCGGAGGTCACCAGCACGAGGTGGCACTGCCCGCCGTCGACGCGCACGAACGAGGTCCGGCCGGCCTGGGGCGGGAAATAGCCCTCGGTGATGCGGGAGGAGCCGCGCTCCTTGCGGATCAGGCGGACCAGCGCCGGCGCAACCTGGAAACGTCGTACGAGGGTCATACGCTCCACTCCACGGGGGTCGCGGCCGTGTGCCGCGATCGGCGTCAATTCTCGCGTATCGACCGATCGAGGTGACGGAATCAAGTCCACCCGCCCGCCTAGCCCGGTTTATTGACGGAATTCTATGGCGTGCCGTTGCGGGCGGCCGCGATGCTGGCGGCGATCCCGGGCGGGCCAGGGCCTCATTTGATGCTCGCGGCGATCAGGGCGTCGGCGGCGGCACCGAGCGAGCGGTTCGGCCCCTCGGCGCCGAAGATCTGCCCGCACGCGAAGGCGCCCTCGAGGAGGAGGAGCAGGGAATCGGCGAGGCGCTCGGGCGCCCGGGCGCCGATCGTCCCGGCCACCTCGGCGAGGCGCGCGTGCAGGGCGCGCTTGCTGTCGAGCACCGCGGCGCGGGCGGGATGGTCCGGCTCCGGGTACTCGACCAGGGCGTTGGTGAGGCCGCAGCCGCGAAAGCCCGGGCGGGCGCTGCGCGCGGCGACGCCGGCGAGGAACGCCACGAGGCCGGCCCGGGGATCGCCCGGATGGGCGGCCAGCGCCTCGTCGAGGCGGCCGCGCAGGGTCGCGTCGTAATCGGCCAGGCAGGCGACCACGAGGGCGTCCTTCGAGGCGAAGCCGCGATACAGGCTCGGCTTCGTCACCCCGGCCCGGGCCACGATCTCGTCGACCCCGACGCCGCGGATGCCGCGGCTGTAGAACAGCTCGCGCGCGGCCGCCCGGATCCGGTCGCCGGCCCGGGCCGGCTCGTTCCCGTCGCGACCGCTGCCCTGTGCCATGTTCACCCTTGACGATGTTACTGACCGGTACGTATCGTCGTAGCACGATTCGGGGAGGATGTTCCAGCATGAGTTCGACCGTGTCGCCGCGGGGCATCGCGCCCCCGGCCCCTCTCTCTCCCCGACAGCGCCCGTTCGGCCAGAACTACGCCTTCGTGGTCGTCGGCGTGATCTTCCTGTGCCTGCTCGCGGCGGCGGGCCTCAGGGCCTCGCCGGGCGTGCTGATCCTGCCGCTCGAGCAGGCCTTCGGCTGGAACCGCGGCGTCACCTCGTTCGCGGCCGGGCTCGGCATCTTCCTGTACGGGCTGGTCGGTCCCTTCGCCGCCGCGCTGATGCAGAGCTTCGGCATCCGCCGCACGCTGCTCTGCGCGCTGGCCCTCATGGCCGGCTCGACGGCGCTCAGCGCGCTGATGAGCGAGCCCTGGCACCTCGTCGCCACCTGGGGCGTGCTGTCGGGCCTCGGCAGCGGCTGCGTCGCCATCGTGCTCGGCGCCACGGTCGTCAACCGCTGGTTTGCCGTGCGCCGCGGCCTGTTCATGGGTCTCCTCACCGCCAGCACCGCCACCGGCACCCTGATCTTCCTCCCCGGCCTCGCGGCGATCGCGCAAGCCGGCGGCTGGCGGCCGGTGGTGCTCACGGTGGCCTGCGCCATCGCGGCGCTGATCCCCCTCGTCGCCTGGCTCCTGCCGGAGCGGCCCTCCGATATCGGGCTCACCCCCTATGGTGCGGCTCCCGGCACCGCCTCCGAGCCGCCCCGGCGCGCCAATCCGTTCCGCGCCGCGATCGACGGGCTGGTGCGGGCGAGCGCCAAGGGCGATTTCTGGCTGCTCTTCGGCACCTTCTTCATCTGCGGGCTCACCACCAACGGGCTGGTGGGCACCCACCTGATCTCGTTCTGCGCCGACCAGGGCATCCCGGAGGTGCGGGCCGCGGGGCTCCTCGCGCTGATGGGCGTGTTCGACCTCATCGGCACCACCGGCTCAGGCTGGCTCACCGACCGCTACGACCCGCGCAAGCTCCTGTTCGTGTATTACGGCCTGCGCGGGCTGTCGCTGATGGCGCTGCCCTTCACCGATTTCTCGTTCTACAGCCTGTCGATCTTCGCGGTGTTCTACGGCCTCGACTGGATCGCCACGGTGCCGCCGACGGTGCGGCTCGCCAACGAGGCCTTCGGCGAGCGCGACGCCCCGATCGTGTTCGGCTGGATCGCCGCCGGCCACCAGCTCGGCGCCGCGACCGCGGCCTTCGGGGCGGGCCTGGTGCGGGCGTCCGAGGGCCGCTACCTCGAGGCGTTCCTGGCCGCAGGGCTCACTGCCGTGATGGCGGCGCTGATGTCGCTGATGATCGGCCGGATGCGCCAGGCGGCGCCGGCGGCGGCCTGAGACGGCGCCGGGCGCGTCGCAAGGGCGCGTCCGGCCTCCCGTTTGTCCTGGTCCCGTCCGGGCTTATCACGCCTTGCCCTGGCCGGGGCGGCCGGTCTACCCCATCTGTCTGGCGGGCCGTCCGGGCTCGCGACGTGAAGGCCGTTCTCCCGAGGTCATCGATGCTCACCGACACTCCTGCGGCCGGCCAGCCCCCCGCGGGCGCCCTGATCAAGGACACCACCACCGCGACCTTCCGGCAGGACGTGATGCAGGAATCCCTGCAGCAGCCGGTGCTGGTCGATTTCTGGGCGCCGTGGTGCGGGCCGTGCAAGCAGCTCACGCCGATCATCGAGAAGGCCGTCAAGGACGCCGGCGGCAAGGTGAAGCTCGTCAAGATGAACATCGACGAGCATCCCCAGATCGCCGGCCAGCTCGGCATCCAGTCGATCCCGGCGGTGATCGCGTTCCAGCGCGGCCAGCCGGTCGACGGCTTCATGGGCGCCCTGCCCGAGAGCCAGGTGAAGGCCTTCATCGAGCGGCTGGTCGGCCCCCTCGGGCCCACCGCGGTCGAGGACCTGATGGCGGAGGCGCAAGCCGCCGCCGAGGCCGGCGACCCGGATGCGGCGGCCGAGATCTACGCCGCGGTGCTGGGCCAGGAGCCGGGACATGCCGGCGCGATCGCGGCGCTCGCCCGCCTCCTCCTCGACCGGGACGACCTCGAGGGCGCCCGCCGCTTCCTCGAGGCGGCGCCCCCCGAGGCCGCCAAGGACCCGGCGATCGCCGCGGTGAAGGCGGCGATCGAGCTCGCCGAGCAGGCGGCCTCCCTCGGCGACCTCGCCGGCCTGCAGCAGCGGATCGAGGCCGACCCGGCCGATTACCAGGCCCGGTTCGACCTCGCCCTCGGGCTCAACGCCAAGGGCAAGCAGCAGGAAGCGATCGACCAGCTGATCGAGATCGTCCGTCGCGACCGGTCGTGGAACGAGGACGGCGCCCGCAAGCAGCTGCTGCAGCTGTTCGAGGCCTGGGGCCCGATGGACCCGATGACCATCCGCGGCCGGCGCAAGCTGTCGGCGCTGATGTTCTCCTGACGCCCGCTCAAGTCCATCCGGCGCGGCATTTACGCCGGAGAGGTATCCACGCCGGAGGCGAGCGCCCTAGAACGTCAGGGATGAGCCCGGGCCCGAGAACAAGAGGCCCGGAACCCCCTTCGATCCGCGCGGGAGCGACGCCGATGAGCATGAACGTCGCCTACAAGGGCCCGGCCGACTGCCCGGCCGTGATCCCGGTCTTTCCGCTCCCCGGTGCCCTGCTGCTGCCGCGGGGCCAGATGCCGCTCAACATCTTCGAGCCGCGCTACCTCGCGATGGTGGACGACGCGCTGCGCACCGACCGGGTGATCGGCATGATCCAGCCGGATGCCGAGTCCGGCGAGACCCCGCTGTCGCCGAAGCTCTTCCGGGTCGGCTGCGCCGGCCGGGTCACCCAGTTCGCCGAGACCGGCGACGGCCGCTACCTGATCTCGCTCACCGGCATCGCCCGGTTCCGGATCGAGGAGGAGCTGTCGACCACCACCGGCTACCGGCGCTGCCGCGTCACCTTCGCGCCGTTCGAGAGCGACTTCCACGCCCGCGCCGGCGAGGAGGCGGTCGACCGGGCCGGCGTGCTGCGGGCTTTGCGCGATTTCGTCGAGGCCAACGACCTCAAGGTCGACTGGGCCGGCATCGAGGAGGCGCCGAACGAGGCACTGGTCAACGCGCTCTGCATGATGAGCCCGTTCGGCCCGCGGGAGAAGCAGGCGATGCTGGAGGCCCCCGACCTCAAGACCCGGGCCGAGGTGCTGATCGCCGTCACCGAGATGGAGCTGGTGCGCGGCTCGGGCAGCGAGCCGACGCTGCAATAGGCGGCGCTTTGGGCTAAAGCCTCCGGGCAAAGTCCCGCACCGGACCGTTCGGAAGGATTCGTCGTGACCGATTCCCCCTCCCCTCTCGATGCCACCCGCATCGACCCGAAGCTGCTCGAGCTCCTGGTCTGCCCGCTCACCAAGGAGCGGCTCGAGTACGATTCCGGGCGCCAGGAGCTGATCAGCCGCTCGGCCAAGCTCGCCTACCCGATCCGCGACGGTATCCCGATCATGCTGCCGGAAGAGGCGCGGCCGCTGGCGGATTGAGGGCGGGGGCGCACAGTGCTGAAGGGCGGGACGCGCGCCTGCGCGCCCGCCCCGCAATATCGGTACCTGGGCGGCTCGGCTGCGCGCGTGCCTGCCGGGAGTGGAATGCAGCGGTCGAGCTGATCGGTGACGGGCGCCGGAATCGCGGCCGTCACCGCTTGCGGCGTACCGGCAGGCAGCCTCGACGTCGTGCCTCTCCTCGTGTCCCGCGGCGTTGCGGCCTGTCCGAGACACTCTGAAACGGCGCGGAGCCAGTCAGCGTTCGCGTTTCCACGATAGTCGGCAACTGACCTCCACGGTCCTACCGCGGACAGGTCGAACGAGCCGGGCACCACTTCCCGAGAAAGGGCGATCGCCTTTTTCCCGCCTTACTCGAGGACTTCGTCCGTGCGAGCAAGCATGGCATTTGGGATCGAAAGTCCGAACGCGGCGAATGTCACGAGGTTGAGGACGAGTTTGAATTTCGTCGGATTCTGAACTGGCAATTCCGCCGCACGTTCCCCTCTTAACAAACGATCCACGTATTCTGCCGTTCTTATATATGGTTCATTCGGCTCTATCCCGTAGGACATGAGGCCGCTCGCTCTGGCGAAGGTGCTCGAATAGGCGATCGCGGGAACCTTGAACGCCCTGCTCATCTCCGCCAACTTATCGAGATGTCCGGTCGTGAACGGATCCGGCAGTATGATCGCGCCACTTTGTGCGCGTGCCGCCTCAGCAAACGCCTGTTGCGCTTCTCGTTCCGAGCGTACTCGAGCGATGACGAGGCGAATGTCCGTCGCTGCCGCCGCCTCGCTTATCGTGGCAAGATAGTACTCGCCCCGGCCGGCAGCGAGATCGGGGTTGAACAGGATGACGACGCTGCGGAGGCGAGGACAGGCTTCGTGAAGCAAGTTCAGCCATTTCCCGCCAAGCGCGGCCATATTGTTGCTGAACCCAGTCACGTTGCGGCCAGGACGAGAAAGGCTCGCGACGAACCCGCTCCCGACCGGATCGCCGGAGAACGCGAACACGACCGGAATGGTGCTGGTGCGTGTGACGATGGCGCGAGTGTCGGGCGTCGAGCCGGTCACGATCACGTCCGGCTTCGATGAAACGATGCTTTCGGCGAGAACCTCCCGAAGATCATCCCGTCCTTCGGCCCAACGCACGTTCATCTCGAGCGCGTCAGTGCCTGGCCCCCAGCCAAGCTCCCGGAGCCGTGCTTCGAACGCCGCAAGTCTCTGTCCGGCTGCGGGATCGGTTGCGGCGTAGCTCAGAAGGACAGCAAGCTGCCGGGGGCGACCGTGTTCCCCGGCGAAGACCGGCTCGGGAGTGAGCCAAGCGGCGGCGGGCAAAAGCATCAAGACGTCACGCCGGTTCACGCGACCCTCCGCGAAGTGGATCCGTTTGCGCCGCGCATCAACTCCGGAAGGCTGTGGCGAGCCGGTGAGGCGCGAACGCGACGATGCCGACCTTGGTGGCGGAACTCCAGTCTCCCCTGGATCGATGCCGGCGGGAACTGCTCTCCTCGGCCTGTCTCGGCGAAGACAGACCCAAAGACGCTCTTGGTAACAAGACGCTCTTGGCAGGAAGTCGCGGCTTCCGGTCCAGGTAGCCGAGACATAGAACGATGGAGGGTGATCTCCTGGAGAGGGACGTGAGCCCTTCCTCGCTCTCGTCTTGAAGAACGCGCGCCTCCGGTTTCCAGGCTGCGCTGCGCGGCCCCGACATGACTATGGCGGACGGCAATCCGTCAGGAACGCATCACGATCGCGTCAGCTCACCCCACCTGCGACGTCCGCGCGAGTTCAATCGCGGGTGGCTGCAGCCGGCGGCCCCCGCCTACTTCGCCCCCGGCCCGTAAGGCGGCCGCGGGATCGCCCGGTGGGCCGCCCGCAGGGCCGCCGACCAGCGCTCGCGCAGGTCGTGGAAATAGGGCTCGCCGGCCTCGATCCGGTGCAGCACCTCGGTGTCGCAGATGTTGCGGCGGATCACCGTGAGGTCGATCGGCAGGCCGACGCCGAGATTCGAGCGCATGGTCGAGTCCATCGAGACCAGGCCGACCTTCAGCGCGTCGTAGATGTCGGTCCGGAAGGTCACCGCGCGGTCGAGGATCGGCTTGCCGTATTTGTGCTCGCCGATCTGCAGGAAGGGCGCGTCCTGGCTGCAGGCGATGAAGTTGCCGGCCGAATAGATCATGTAGAGCCGCATCGGCCCGTCGCCGATCTGGCCGCCGAACAGGAACGACACCTCGAAGCGCAGCTGCGCCGCCTCGAAGCCGGCGCGCTCGATCGCCCGGACCTTGCGGATCGCCCGCCCGATCAGCTGCGCGGCGCGGAACATCGTCGGGGCGTCGTAGATCGTCTCGAGCTTCGCCGTATCGGGATCCTCGACGCCCTCGACCAGGAGCGAGAGCACCGACTGGGTCACCGAGAGGTTGCCGGCCGAGGCGAGCGCCAGCACCCGCTCGCCGGGCTTGGTGAACATGTGGAGCTTGCGGTAGGTCGAGATGTCGTCGAGGCCCGCATTCGTGCGGGTGTCGGCGATCATGACGAGACCCTCCTCCACCAGGATCCCGACGCAGTAGGTCATCGCTCGCCACCCCCCTGCGAGCGACCCGATACCGCTCACGGGCGCCACCCTGACGCAGCCCGTCGCCCGAATCCAGCCGAATCCGCTGCCGCCGGGTGAGGTGGGCCACGCCTATCGCGGCGCCGCCACAGGGAGCCGCGGGTCAGCCCTGCGCCTGCGCCTGGGCCGGCCGGGCTTTCGCCTGCTGGGCCTGGGCCTGGGCCTGGGCCTGGGCCTGGGCGCGGGCATCGTCGACCCGGACCCGGACCGTCATGGTCTCGGTGCCGCCGCCGGTGCGGCTGCCGCGGACCGGCGCGGCGTCGAGGTAGTCGAGGCCGACCGCCACCCGCAGGTGGGCCTCCGTGACGGCAATGCCGTGAGCGGGATCGAACCCGACCCAGCCGAGATCCGGCACCCGGGCCTCGACCCAGGCGTGGCCGGCCTCCTGCACCGACACGTCCGGCCGCCAGAAATAGCCCGAGACGTAGCGCACGGGGATCTCGAGATGGCGCGCCGCCGCGATGAAGACATGGGCGAGGTCCTGCCCCACGCCCTTGCGCAAGGCGAAGGCCTCCGCCGCGGTGGTGCTGGCGCCGGTCGGGCCGGGGGCGTAGTCGACCGCCTGATGGACGGCGGCGAGCAGGCGGTGGAGCCGGTCGAGGCGGTCGGCGCTGGCGCCGACCGCCTCGTCGGCGAAGGCCCGGATCGCCTCGTCGGCGACGGCGAAGCGCGATTCGCGCAGGTAGAACGGGTCGGGCAGCCACTCGGCCGTGCCGCGCATCACCCCGTGGGTCTCGGTGGTCTCGACCTCGCCGGTGACCCGGATGGTCAGCGCCTCCTCCGGGCCGTCGGCACTGAAGACGTGGACGACGTTGCCGAAGCCGTCCTCGCGCCGGCTCAGGCGACCGTCGACGGTCGGCTCGATGCGCCAGGCGCGCACGTGCTGGCCGTCATGGTCCCGCGGCGTGAGCCGCAGCATCTGGATCAGGCCCCGGGCCGGGCTGTCGTACTGGTAGACCGTCTCGTGGACGACGCAGATGCGCATGGTGTCGCGAAGCTCGCTGTCACGCTGAAAGCGGGGCCGTGGGGGCGGTCTACACCGTCCCGCGGGACGGCGAAACCTGGCCGGATCCGGGCCCTCCGGCCGACGCTCAACCCAGGTACTGCTCGATCACCGCCGCCCCGAGGCGGTTGTTCTCGGCGATGAACTCCTGGATGAACTCGTGCAGGCCGGAGGCGAAGATCTCGTCGACCGAGAGGTCGTCGAGCTTCGCCGCCATGCCGCGGGCGAGGCGCTGGCTCGGGCCGCGCCGGCCATAGGCGTCGGCGATGCGGTCGAGGTTGAGCACCAGCATCTCGTAGCAATTGGCGAGGGAGCGCGGCATCTCGCGGTTGAGGATCAGGAGGTCGGCCACCAGCCAGGGCTTGATGCTCTCGCGGTAGACCCAGTGATAGGCGGTGAGCGCCGAGACCTCGCGCAGGATCGTGGTCCACTGGAAGTAGTCGAGGCTGCCGCCGACCCGCTCGGTCTCGGGCAGGAGCACGTGGTACTTCACGTCGAGGATGCGGGCGGTGTTGTCGGCGCGCTCGATGGCGATGCCGAGGCGCGTGAACCAGTAGGAATCGTTGCGCAGCATCGTGCGGTAGGCCGAGCCGTCGAAGGCGAGCGACACGCCCTTCACCCAGTCGAGGAAGCGGGCGAACTCCTCCCGCGTCATGTCCCGGCCCTCGAAGCTGCGCAGGTGCAGGAAGGCCTCGTTGATCGCCTCCCACATCTCGCTGGTCAGGGCCGTGCGCACGGAGCGGGCGTTCTCCCGGGCGGTCTGCAGGCAGGAGCGGATCGAGGACGGGTTGTTGGGGCTGAAGGCCAGGAAGTCGCGGACCGTGTGCTCGTTGACGCTGTCGTAATGCTGCCGGAACAGGTCGATGTTGCCGGCCGAGGCCAAAGCCGATTCCCACTCGTTGGCGTCGGCGCCGCCGTAATTGGCCGGCAGGGCGGAGAGGCGCAGGGCGGCGTCGAGGATGCGGGCGACGAAGTCGGCGCGCTCGGCGTAGCGCGAGAGCCAGTACAGGTTGTCGGCGGTGCGGGAGAGCATGGCGGGACTTGAGGGCTCACGCTGTGGCGGTGCGGTCGGACCCGGCCGGGCGCGCCGTGGCGCACGGCCGGGTCCTGGGTCTCGAGGGCGGATCGTCGCGGCGGCGCTCAGCCGTCGAGCACCCAGGTGTCCTTGGTGCCGCCGCCCTGGCTCGAATTGACCACGAGCGAGCCTTCCTTGAGGGCGACCCGGGTCAGCCCGCCCGGCACGATCCGGATCTCCTCGGCGCCCGAGAGCACGAAGGGCCTGAGGTCCACGTGGCGGGGCGCGACGCCCGAGGCGACGAAGGTCGGGCAGGTCGAGAGCGCCAGGGTCGGCTGGGCGATGAAGCCGTCCGGCGCGTGGCGCAGCTTGCGGCCGAACTCCTCGATCTCGCGCTTGGTGGCGTGGGGCCCCACCAGCATGCCGTAGCCGCCCGAGCCGTTGACCTCCTTGACCACGAGGTCGCCGAGGTTCGACAGCACGTAGGAGAGTGCCTCCTTCTCGCGGCAGCGCCAGGTCGGGACGTTGTGCAGGATCGGCTCCTCGCCGGTGAAGAAGCGCACGATCTCCGGCATGTAGCTGTAGACCGCCTTGTCGTCGGCGATGCCGGTGCCGACCGCGTTGGCGAGCGTGACGCTGCCGCTCTGGTAGGCGCTCATCAGCCCCGGCACGCCCAGCACCGAGTCGGGCCGGAACACCAGGGGATCGAGGAAGTCGTCGTCGATGCGCCGGTAGATCACGTCGACCCGCCGCGGCCCCTCGGTGGTCCGCATGTAGACCACGTCGTCCTTGGTGAAGAGGTCGGACGCCTCCACCAATTCGACGCCGAGCTTGTCGGCCAGGAACGAGTGCTCGTAGAAGGCCGAGTTGAAGCGGCCGGGCGTGAGCAGCACCACCGTCGGGTCGCGGGCCGCGCTCATCGGCGCGAGGCTGCGCAGGGTGGCGAGCAGCGCGTCCGGATAAGCCTCCACCGGCGACACCCGGTGCTTGGAGAACAGCTCGGGGAAGAGCCGCAGCATCACCTCGCGGTTCTCCAGCATGTAGGAGACCCCGGACGGCGTGCGGGCATTGTCCTCCAGCACGAAGAACTGGTCCTCGCCGGTGCGCACGATGTCGATGCCGGCGATGTGGACGTACTTGCCGTGCGGCACCTCGAAGTCCCGCATCTCGAGCCGGTAATGCGGGTTGCGGTAGACGAGGTCGCCCGGGATGATGCCGGCCTTGATGCATTCCTGCGGGCCGTAGACGTCGGCCAGGAACATGTTGAGCGCGGTGACGCGCTGCTTGAGGCCGCGCTCGAGGAACCCCCATTCGGGCTTGGTCAGCACCCGCGGGATGATGTCGAACGGGATCAGGCGCTCGGTCGATTCGTTGTCGCCGTAGACCGCGAAGGTGATGCCGATCCGGCGGAAGAACAGCTCGGCCTGGCTGCGCCGCGTGTCGAAATGCTCCGGCGGGGTGGTGTCGAGCCAGGTCTTGAGCGCCGCGTACGCCTCGCGCACGGCGGCCTGGCTCAGTCCGCTCTCCTGGACTCCGGTCATCTCGTCGAACGCGCTGAGCGGCATGGGCGTCCCTCTGTTTGCCCCGAAGCTAGACGCAAGACGGGGGCCAAGGCAAAGGAAATGCACCTTGAGCCCTTCCGTTGCACCGATCCTCGCGCAAGGTCAGGCAGGTCGTGCCGGGACGCGTCGGGGACGGGGCGGATCTGCTTACATTTTGAGCAGATGACTTGGGGCGACCCGGCTCGGCGGCGAGTTCGACGCGCCCCGTCGTCCCGGGGCCGCGCCGCGGGGAACCCGGCGGGAGGTCGTCCCGGGAGGTCGCCCTCAGATCAGCTTCAGCCCCCGGAAGCTCGCATGCCCGTCGCGCCCGACGATGATGTGGTCGTGCACCACGATGCCGAGGGGACCGGCGACCGCGACGATGTCGCGGGTCATCTTGATGTCGGCCTGGGACGGCGTCGGGTCGCCGGAGGGGTGGTTGTGGACGAGGATCAGGGCGGTGGCGGAGAGTTCGAGGGCCCGGCGCACCACCTCGCGGGGATAGACCGGGGTGTGGTCGACGGTGCCGCGGCCCTGCACCTCGTCGGCGATCAGGCGGTTGCGCTTGTCGAGGAAGAGGAGGCGGAACTCCTCCCGCGGCGCGAAGGCCATCGCGGCCCGGCAGTAATCGATCACGGCCGCCCAGGAGGAGAGGAGCGGGCGCTCCGCCACCGCGCCGCGGGCCAGGCGGCGGCCGGCCGCCTCCATGATCTTGAGGTCGGTGACCACCGCGGGCCCGATGCCGTCGACCTCGAGCAGGCGCTCGGTGGGAGCGCTGATGACTTCGGCGAAGCTGCCGAAGCGGGCGATCAGCGCCTTGGCGATCGGCTTGACGTCCCGGCGCGGGATGGCGCGGAAGAGCACGAGCTCCAGGAACTCGTAGTCCGGCAGCGTGTCCCCTTGCGCGAAGCGGGCGCGCAGGCGGTCGCGGTGGCCGTGGTAATGCGGCTCCTCGGCCTTCGCCCCGGGCTGCGCGCCCCCTGGCGCCGGCCCGCCGGCCTCCGCGAAACCGGGGCTGCTGCGGCGGGCCATGGCGGGCTCAGGCTGCGGTGTCGCGCGGCTTGTCCAGGCCCTTGGGGGAGAGCGTGAAGATCTCGACGCCGGTCTCGGTCACCGCGACGGTGTGCTCGAACTGGGCCGAGAGCGAGCGGTCGCGGGTGACCGCGGTCCAGCCGTCGGCCAGGACCTTCACGGCCGGGCGGCCGAGATTGATCATCGGCTCGACGGTGAAGAACTGGCCGGGACGCAAGGTGACGCTGTAGCTCGGCTCGACGTAGTGCAGGATGGTCGGCGCGTCGTGGTAGGTGCGGCCGAGGCCGTGGCCGCAGAAGTCGCGCACCACCGAGCAGCGCTCGCCCTCGGCATAGGCCTGGATCGCCGCCCCGATGTCGTTGGTGGTGCCGCCGGGCCTGATCGCCGCGATGCCGCGCATCATCGCCTCGTGGGTGATCTCGCACAGCCGTGCCGCCTTGCGGGACACCTCGCCCACATAGGCCATGCGGCTCGAATCGCCGTGCCAGCCGTCGACGATCAGGCAGATGTCGAGGTTGACGATGTCGCCCTCGCGCAGCGGCTTGTCGTTGGGGATGCCGTGGCAGACGACGTGGTTGATCGAGGTGCAGATCGATTTCGGGTAGCCGCGGTAGTGCAGCGAGGCCGGGTAGGCGCCGTGATCCATCGCGAAGGTGTAGGCGAGGCGGTCGAGGGCCTCGGTGGTGACGCCGGGCGCCACCGCCTCCATCAGCAGGTCGAGGGCCTCGGCGGTGAGGCGGCCGGCCTTGCGCATCCCCTCGAAGGCCTCGGGGCCGTGGATCGGCGGTTCCTGCCGGCGGCTGTCCTTGACCGCGCTCTGCTCGTCACGACTCATCGGGGGTCCGGAACATGCTGCTGGCGCTCGACGGGGTGTTCGTGATGTAGGCGCTTCCGGCCCCGAAGCCAAGGACGAAGCCGAGGAGGACGCAACGCACGACCCCGAGCGCGCCTCGGCGCGGATCGACCCGTGCGCGCCTCAGCGCGGATCGACCCAGGCCCGCGGCCGCGCCGGCTCGGCGGCGGGCGCGCGCTGGGCGACCCGCGTCGCGGCCGGACGCGCGGGAGCGGGCCGGGCCGCGATGTGGCGCCGCACCCGGCGGCCGGCCCGGCGCGGGCGCCTCGACGATTCGCCCCAGGCGGCGCCGACGACGCCCCCCACCACGGCGCCGATCGGCCCGGCCACGAGGGCGCCCGCCACCACGCCGGCCCCGGCGCCGACCACGGTGCGGCTCTGGGCCCGGGCGGCCGGGGCGGCGCCGAGGGCGGCGCCGGCGCTGAGCGCGGCCAGAAGAGCGAGCCTCGGCAGGAAGCGGGTCACGGGCGATCCTCTCGTGTCTCTCGTCGTGTCTCTCGACGGTCCTGCGGGCCCCGGTGCCGCAAGACCGTGACCAAACGGCGGCGGGCGGTCGCCTGCGCCAGCGGCACCCCTAGGCGCGGCGGCGCCGAGGGGCTAGGAGAACCCGAGATCGGGGGCCGGCAGGCTCCCGCAGGCAAGGTCCCAACGGGCAAGTCCCCGTGGGCAACTCCCCGTGGGCAAGTCCCCACGGGCAAGCCCCGCAGGCAGGAACTCGGACGCGATGGCAGACAAGGCGGTCCCGCACTTCCACAACCAGGACGGCGTTCCGGTCATCCAGGTCGGCTCGAAGGAGTTCATGTGCATCGGCGCGCTGCCGCCGTTCGACCACCCCCACGTCTTCCTGGACATGGGCGCCGACCACGAGATCATCTGCCAGTACTGCTCGACCCTGTACCGCTACAGCCCGGGCCTGAAGGCCGGCACGGCGGAGCCGGCCTCGAGCGTCTGGGACGACCGCGCCCGCCTCGCCGCCGAGTAAGCCTTGCCGGGAAGAGAGTCGCCGCCCCGCACCCTGCCCGGGAGCCGTCCGGTCCCGGACCGGCCGGGCCTGCGCGTCGCGATCGTCGGGGCCGGCATCGGCGGGCTGACGGCGGCGTTGTGCCTGAGCGCGCGGGGCCACGACGTCACGCTGATCGAGCGGCGCACCGCCTTCAGCGAGGTCGGCGCCGGGCTGCAGCTCTCGCCCAATGCCAGCCGGATCCTGACCGATCTCGGCCTCGGGCTCCCCCTGCGCCGCGTCGCCGGCGAGCCGGCCCGGGTGCGGATCCGGGCGCTGACGACCGGCCGCGGCATCGGCGAGATCGCGCTCGGCGAGGCGATGCGCGAGCGCTTCGGCGCGCCCTACTGGGTGGTGCACCGGGCCGACCTCCAGACCATCCTGCTCGACGCCGCCCGCAGCCGCCCGGGCATCCGCCTGACGATCGGGCGCGCCGTCACGGCCGTGCAGGAGAGCCGGGTGGGCGTCACCCTGACGCTCGCCAGCGACGGCGGCCGCACCGAGACCCTGGAGGCCGACCTCGTGATCGCCGCCGACGGCGTGCGCTCCGCCCTGCGCGCCGGCCTCGACCGGCAGCCCCTGCGCCCCCGCGGCGAGGCCGCCTGGCGCGCCACCCTGCCCCGCGAGGCGCTGCCGCCCGAATTCCTGGCCGACGAGACCGGCCTGTGGCTCGGCCCCGGCCGGCACGTGGTGCATTATCCGATCAACGGCGGGCGCCGGCTCAACCTCGTGGCGGTGGTGCCGGACAGGAGCGGCAGCGAGGATTGGGGCGCGAGCGGCGAGCCCGCGCGCCTGCGCGCCGCCTTTAGCGATGCCGCCCCGCCGCTCGCCGGCCTGCTCGCCCGGCCCGACTCGTGGCTGGTCTGGTCGCTCGTCGACCGGCCGGCGGCGCGCCCGATGGCCCGCGGCCGCATCGCGCTGCTCGGCGACGCCGCCCACCCGGTGCTGCCGTTCCTGGCGCAGGGCGCGGCGCTCGCGATCGAGGACGCCGCGGTGCTCGCCGCCTGCCTCGCTCCCGGCCAGCCGGTGCCGGCGGCGCTCGCGGCCTATGCCCGCGCCCGGACCGAGCGGGTGCGCACCATCCAGGCCCATGCCCGCCGCAACGGCCGGATCTACCACGCCGGCACCCTGGTCTCCGCCGCCCGCGACGCGGTGATGGGCCGCCTCGGCCCGGCCCGGATGACCGAGCGCTACGCCTGGCTCTACGGCTGGCGCCCGCTCGGGCCGGCCTGAGGGCTCTTGATCTGAGCCCTTGATCTGAGCCCTTGCCACGGCTAACCCGGACCGGCTGGGCAGCGCCCGCGCGGACGTGGCGGAATCGGTAGACGCACGAGACTTAAAATCTTGCGACCTCTGGTCGTGCGGGTTCGAGTCCCGCCGTCCGCACCAGCACTTAGCTCGATGTCATGGGTTGCGGTCGAGAGCCAGCATAACGCTACGGGAATGGCGAACCCCAGCCCTGATGGTTCAAAATGCCTCATCCGATCGGCCCTCCCCACAGATCGTCAGCATCAGCGTCCGTGAGAGGCACGCCAGCCGCCGAGAGGATGACCGGCGCCCATCGCTGAGCTTCAGCTTGGGTCCGCTTCCAGTTGCCGAAGTCGTGCCAATGCGCGCCGGGGTTGGCGCAGGGCTGGACTTCGCTCGTCGATAAGCTCCTCGCCGATCACCTCAACGCAAAGGGCCACCTGAAGTGATCGGCACAAGCCGGCGAAGATGCCGGACACGGTGCCAATCTGAGAGTTCAAGAAGTGATCACCCGCCTGAGGCGGTAGTGGCGGCCCGCGTGGTCACCACACTGACGCTTGGCGCTAAGCGCGCCGATGGCCGGGATGCTGATGATCCCCGCACTCATCGGCGAGCGTGCCACTGGAGGAAACCGATCGGAGACAGCGCGTGAACGGGGGCGAGGCCTACAAGGGGAAATTCTTGACCGCCGGCGCGCTTAACTTGCAATATTATTTCAATATTTGGCTGCAATAATATGCTATCATTATATATTCTATTTTTTCGTAGCGCGAAGCGCTTATGCTCTATATCGCACTGCCAGTTACATCTGTGCATTTGACTAAAAAGGGCGAATAAGTTAGTTACATTGAAACATTCGACGCGGGGGCGTGTCCAATGAAATATCATAAAAATGCAAATATATGTCTTTATTTAAGTTGGTAGATTGGTCAAAAATCCTGTAGCGGAAATTTTGTCTCACATTAGTTTCATCGGAGAAATGCCATGAAAGCTCCTTATATTAACAAGGATAAGTATTCTGATATCTTATAGAAGAACAAGAATATTGGAGAAGTTGAATACTGGTTGTTGCAATCTGAAAATTCAGCTTCGACAATCATAGGCTATAATAGTCAGGGCGTTGTTGGTCCAGGCTGGAACGTCGTTAATTATGGTGATTATAATTCTAATGGCATCACTGATATACTATGGGCGAATGAAAATTCAGGTCAGGTTGTCTGGTGGGATTTGGCCGATGGTGGCCAAAACACAGTTCACTCATTAGGGAACATTGGCCCGGAGTGGAAGGCAATCCCGTCCTACGGCAATAATGCGTCGACCTACAGCCCTACTCCACCCCTTTGGTATAACACATCAACTTGCCAAGTCGTTCGATGGGAAATCTCCAATGGAGAAGTCGTTTCGACTACGGAAGTAGGAAGAGCAGATCCGAATGCTGGCTGGGAAGCACTTGGGTCAAGCAGCGGAAAAATTTATTGGAGAAATCAACAGACCGGCGAGACGGGCTATTGGAGCGGATCCTCTTCCGCAAACCAGTCATGGACCAGACTTGAGAATAGAGGATCTGACTGGAAATTCCTGGGTCTTGGGGATTTTGCCAATGATGACTCATCTACTTCATCATATCCTCAATATAGTACTAATAGAGTTAATGGCACTTTGTGGCAAAACATGAAAACCGGCGAAGTCTCAACCGGCTATGATATAGTCACATTCACTGTCTACAGTTGGTTTTATACAACCGTGAGCCAGTCGTACGCAACTCGGACTTTGGGATATGCAGCGCCAGGATGGGAAGCGACTATAGGACAGTTTACATCTCAACCATCAGGTCAAATTCTCGGCAATCCACCAAGAGGCAGTGTCACAGATAGTATAATCTGGCACAATCAGCAAACCGGCGAGATTCTTGTCTGGGATGTTGGGAATGGACCAGGAGCTTTTCATACACTAAACACCGTCTCCTCAGAATGGAATATTCTATAATATCGACCTCGACCTTTAGAAAGGTCAGATATTAATCGACTGACGCTCGTCGTAGCCGTCTTCACGTGACGCCAGGCAGGCTCATGAAAGCCTCACTGGCGTCTCGTCGTCGGGCAGGTTTGCCGTCGCTGTACCCGCAGTGCAAGGGGAACTTAAAATGTTTATAATATTTCAATTATATATCTTGAATATTTTACATAAGATCATAATATTCATAACATATTGAAGCTTTGCGCGATGGCCGATTGTACATCACTCACGTTCGGCGCCCGCATCACCGCCCCCATCACGGCCACGCTAGCAGCCCCAGCCGCGCGACAAGCCGGGGCCGTCCCAGAATCAACGCCCCCCAGCGCCACCACCGGCATCACCCCCGCCGCCTCCCGCAACACCCCCAACCCGAGCGCGGGCCCATAGCCCGGCTTGCTGGCCGTCAGAAAAATCGGGCTCAAGGTCACGTAATCCGCCCCTGCCTCCCGCGCCGCCCGCACCTCCGCGAGGGAGTGGGCCGAGACGCCGAGCAACGCCCCCCGCCCCAGCCGCGCCCGGGCCGGGGCCACCGCCGCCGCGTCGCCGAGCTGGACGCCGGCCGCCCCCACCCGCGCCGCGAGGTCCACGTCGCGGCCGATGGTGAGCGCGCCGCCGACCCGGGCCACCTGCCCGGCCAGGGCCTCGGCGAGGGCCGCCCGCTCGGGGGCGGGCAGGTCGCGGTCGCGCAGCCAGATCCAGCGGGCGCCGGCAGCGAGGCAGGCGGCGATGCGGGTCTCCAGGGGTTCGGGGCAGCCGTGCCGGTCGGTGACGATCAGCAGGCGGGCGGGCAGGCTCACGAGCCGACGAGGCCGAGCTGCGGGCTCGACGGCTCGGCGCGGGCGCGACGCGGGATGCGGCCGGCGAGGTGGGCGAGGCGGCCGGCCTCGACGGCGTGGCGCATGGCGCGGGCCATCCGGACCGGGTCGTCCGCCTTGGCGACGGCGGTGTTGAGGAGCACCGCGCTCGCGCCGAGCTCCATCGCGATCACCGCGTCGGAGGCGGTGCCGATGCCGGCATCCACGATCACCGGCACGGGCGAGCGCCGGCAGATCAGCTCGAGGTTGGCCGGGTTGGCGACGCCCATGCCGGAGCCGATCAGCGAGCCCATCGGCATCACGGCGGCGGCGCCGAGATCGGCGAGCCGGCTGCACACGACGGGGTCGTCGTTGCAGTAGGGCAGGACTTTGAACCCGGATTCGACCAGCTGGCGGGTGGCCTCGATCGTCTCGGCGACGTCGGGATAGAGCGTCTCGCGGTCGCCGATCACCTCGACCTTGATCCAGTCGGTGCCGAGCGCCTCGCGGGCGAGCTCCGCCGTCATCACGGCGTCGCGGGCGGTCTCGCAGCCGGCGGTGTTGGGCAGGAAGCGCGCGCCTTTCAGGCGCGCGACGGTGTCCGAGCCGTGGCCGTGGAGCGAGATGCGGCGGATCGAGACCGTCACCACCTCGGCGCCGCTCGCCCGCACCGCCTCGCTCATGATCGCTTGCGTCGGGTAGCCGGCAGTGCCGATGAGGAGGCGCGAGGACAGGGTCGTGCCGGCGATGACGAGGGGATCGTCGTGGGAGTGGGTCATGGGATTCCTCCGCGTCTCGTTGGACAGTTGGTTTGGACAGGCTGCTGCCCGCTTCACGATGAGGCACTGGGCGTGCAGCAACCCGCATCGTCGAGCATCGGTGTCGATCCATGCTCATCGATCATGATCGAACTCGTCTCGTCCTGCAGATGAGATCTTTTGGCCAGCTGCTTGAGGCGATCCCAATCGCTTTGAATCAGCGCTTCCTTCTTCGCCCTGCTCCAACCTTTGACGCGCCTCTCCATCGCAATGGCATCGGTGATGCGCTCAAACATTTCGGCGTAGACGAGCGTGACGGGCCGACGCTGGCGTGTATGGCCGGGATAGGTGCCGGCCTGATGCTCGCCAATCCGCTTGTCGAGGCTCGTCCCACGCGCCGATCCGACGTAATAGCTGTTGTCGGCGCATCGCAGGATATAGACGAAGGCATTCATAGTAGAAGATCTCCGCCAAATTATTGTTGCTGAACGATTTGTGATTTCCCATTTTCGACCTCATCCTGAGGTGCGACCGTAGGGAGCCTCGAAGGAGGGCTCCAGAGGCCTCAGCGATTTCTGGAGCCCTCCTTCGAGGCCCACTGACGTGGGCACCTCAGGATGAGGTCGAGAATGGGAGGCACGACGCGTTCGTGATGCTGCGCAATCACGTCGAACGCCCCCACTACCCGCCCTGCATGGCGCGCACGATCTCGACGCGGTCGCCCTCGGCGAGCGCCGTCGCGGCCCAGTCGCGCTGGCGCACCACGGCGCCGTTGAGCGCGATGGCGAAGCCTTGCGGCCCGGGGAGGTCGAGGTCGGCGGTCTCCTGGCGCCACAGGGCGTCGAGGGTGGCGGCCTCGCTGTCGCGGGGCTCGCCGTTGACGTGGAGCTTCATGCGGGGTCTCCGGACGCGCGCGCGAACCGGGCGAGGCCGAAGGGGGCGGCCACCGGCAGCGTCTCGCCGCGCAGGATCAGGGTGGACACGGCCTCGGCGGTGACCGGGGCGAGGAGATAGCCGTTGCGGTGGTGGCCGGCGGCGAGGACCAGGCCGGGCAAAGCCTCGCCGAGGATCGGGGCATCGTCGTCGGAGGTCGGGCGAAAGCCGCTCCAGACGCCCGCCACCCGCATCTCCTCGACCCCGGGGAGCGCCCGGCGGGCGCCCTCCAGCAGGGCGTAGAGGCCGCCGGCGGTGAGGTGGGGGTCGAAGCCGGTCTCCTCGACGGTGGCGCCGACGATGAGCGTGCCGTCGCCCTTCGGTGCCATGTGGACCTGCTCGGTCCAGACCACGTGCGCGAGGGAGCCGCTGCGGGGCGTCATCTGCAGGGCCATCGACTGGCCTTTCAGCGGGCGCACCGGCAGGGCGAGGTCGGGCACCAGGCTCCCATCCCCGGCCCAGGCGCCGGAGGCGAGCACGACGGTGCCGGCCCGCAACGCGCCCGCAGCGGTCTCGACGCCGGCGACCCGGCCGCCCTCGCGGGTGAGCGCGGTGACGGCGGTCTCCTCGATCAGGCGCCCGCCGGCGGCGCGGAACGCAAGGCGCAGGGCGGCCATCACCCGGGCCGGGTCGACCTGGTGGTCGTCGGGGCAGAACAGGCCGGCGGTGACGGTGGGGCGCAGGCCCGGCTCGCGGGCGCGGATGGCGGGGCCGGACAGCCACTCGGCGGCGAGGCCGTCGCGGCGCTGCAGGTCGTGGCGGAAGCGCAGGCGCTCGACCTCGTCGCGGCCGAGCGCGACGACGAGGGTGCCCTCGCGGCGGTAATCGATGGTGAGGCCCGATTCGGCCTCGAGGTCGTCGCGAAACGGGTGCCAGAGACGCTGGCTCGCGAGGCAGAGCGGCGACAGGGTCTCGGCCCCGGGCTCGTGCTCGGCCGCCGCCGCCAGCATGCCGGTGGCCGCGAGGCTCGCCCCGTCCCCGGCCCGGCCCCGCTCGATCACCGCGACGGCGAGGCCGGCGCGCGCCAGGCGCCAGCCGACCGAGAGGCCGATCAGCCCGGCGCCGATCACGGCCACGTCCGCGCGCTCCGGCAGCCGGTCCCTGCCCGGCTCCGCCTGCGGCCCGCTCCGCCGTCCGATCGTCTGCGCGTGCACCCTCGTCTCCACGGTGGCCCGAAGAGAGTGGACTGCGCCCGGTGGCCGGATGATGCGCGCGGATCCTGGAGGACCCTGTCCAATCCCTACGCCGGTATGAGCCGGATCAGGTTCGAAGGATTTCCGCGCCGACCGGGCCTGACGAAGGCCATCGGTCCAGCGGTGTCTCAGCCCCTTGCCGGGGATCTCCCTGGAACACCCGGTATTTGGCGAGGGACGGGCCGGCCGTCAACCACCCGGATCAGCCACCCTTGCCCGGACGGTAGATCGCCATCTCCTCGGCGAAGCCGTCGAGGGGGTGGGTGCCGAGCAGCTCGGGGTCGCCCCACAGGAAGTCGACGAAAGGCTTCGACATCAGGAGCGGCTCGGACAGGACCTTGTTGAGCTTGGCCAGGCGGCTGGCCAGGTTCACGTCGCGGCCGATCACCGTGAAGTCGAGGCGCGCGCCCGAGCCGACATTGCCGTAGGCCGCCTCGCCGTGGTGGAGCGCGATGCCGACCTCGATGCGGGTCGGGAAGCGCCCGGCGCGGTTGGCCTCCTCGACCCGGCGCAGCGCGGTCTGGGCGGCGGAGAGCGCGCCCTGCGCGGCGCCGCCGAGATCGTCGCCGCTCTCGCGGAAGATCGCCAGCAGGCCGTCGCCCATGTATTTCAGCACCTCGCCGCCCTCGCTCTCGATCGGCGGCACCAGGCAATCGAAATAGGTGTTGAGGAGCTCCACCGAGGCCTCCGGCGGGAGCGCATCGGTGAGGCGGGTATAGCCGCGCATGTCGGCGAAGAGGATCGCCGAGCGGATCCGCTCGACCTGGCCCCGGCGGATGAAGCCAGCCAGGATCGCCTGGTGCGGCCCGTCGCCGACATAGACCCGCAGCACGTGGTCGAGGCGGGCGTTGAGGCCGCGCATCTCCATCACGGCGGAGAGGGTCGGCACGATGAAGCGCAGGATCGCCAGGTCGTCGTCGCGAAACCCCCGCGGGTCGCGGGTCGCGAAGGTGACGCCGTTCTTTGTGCCGTTGGTGAAGAACAGCGGCACGGTGATGTAGTGGGTGTAGCCCGCCGCCTTCAGCTCCGGGATGATGCTGAAGCGGTCGTCCGGCGTCTCGCGCAGGTCGAGGATCAGCCACTGGCCGGTGGCGTAGACATGCGCGAAGGGGCTGCGGGCGAGCGCCTGCTCGGTCGCCTCGCCGTGCGGGAAGAGGCGGAAGCTGACCCCGTCCTCCCGGGTCCAGAACCGGCCGACGCCGGAATAGTCCGAGTGCAGCGCGTCGATGGCGGTGGTGGCCCGGTCGACCGGCACGCCGAGGTCGATCAGCCGCTCGGCCATGCCGGCGAGGAGGTCGCCGGATTCGGGAAGCCGCGCGCCCTCGCTGAGCAGCCAGTCGCGCAGGGCCACGCAGTCGCGGAACAGGCCGATCGGGATGTCGCTCGCCTCCGATCCGTCCGCCGCGGCCGTGGGCGTCGGGGCAGCGTTGAGGCGAGGCTGGTCGTGCATGGCTCTGACATGGGCGCTGGCCCGCGGGACGGCAAGGCTTGGCGGCGGGCAACCGACGGCATCCCGGCGGCAGGCCTTCGAGCATCCCGGCGACCGCCTCTTGGCGCCTGACCTTGCGTCTGCTACGGATTGTGTCGCCCCCGGGACCCGCGTCCCGCTCGGCCGTAAGCGTCTCACGTCAAGCAACGCGCTCCCTGGGTGGTTCCACCGGGCGGGTGCGCGTCGCCTCGCACGGGCGGATCCGCCGTTCCGAAAGACGTGGCATGCACTCCCTTCCGTCCCCGAAGCGGCTCCCGGCCCGCTACGCGCCGCTGGTGACCGCGTTCCTGCTGTCGGTGATGATGACCGGCATCGTCTCCGCCATTGCGACCCTGCTCAGCCTCGGCGTCACGCCCGATGCGCTGCTGCACTGGCCGCGGGCCTGGGGCTTCTCCTGGCTGGTCGCCTTCCCGACGCTGCTGCTCGTCCTGCCGCTGGTCCGTCGCGTCGCGGCGCGGATCGTGGCGCCGCGTTAGCGCCGCGCCCAGCAAAGAAGCCCGGGACGCGATGCGTCCCGGGCTTCTCGCGTCCTCGTCGTCCGGCCTCAGTTGTCGAGGAAGCTCCGCAGCTTCCTGGACCGGCTCGGGTGCTTGAGCTTGCGCAAGGCCTTCGCCTCGATCTGGCGGATGCGCTCGCGGGTCACCGAGAATTGCTGGCCGACCTCCTCGAGGGTGTGGTCGGTGTTCATGCCGATGCCGAAGCGCATGCGCAGCACGCGCTCCTCGCGGGGGGTGAGCGAGGCCAGCACCCGGGTGGTGGTCTCGCGCAGGTTCGACTGGATCGCCGCGTCGATCGGCAGGACGACGTTCTTGTCCTCGATGAAGTCGCCGAGGTGGGAATCCTCCTCGTCGCCGATCGGGGTCTCCAGCGAGATCGGCTCCTTGGCGATCTTGAGGACCTTGCGGACCTTCTCCAGCGGCATCGCCAGCTTCTCGGCCAGCTCCTCCGGGGTCGGCTCGCGGCCGATCTCGTGCAGCATCTGGCGCGAGGTCCGGACGATCTTGTTGATCGTCTCGATCATGTGCACCGGGATGCGGATCGTGCGGGCCTGGTCGGCGATCGAGCGGGTGATCGCCTGCCGGATCCACCACGTGGCGTAGGTCGAGAACTTGTAGCCGCGGCGGTACTCGAACTTGTCCACCGCCTTCATCAGGCCGATGTTGCCCTCCTGGATCAGGTCCAGGAACTGCAGGCCGCGGTTGGTGTACTTCTTGGCGATCGAGATCACCAGCCGCAGGTTGGCCTCGATCATCTCCTTCTTGGCCTGGCGGGCTTCGCGCTCGCCCTTCTGGACCATGTGGACGATCTTCCGGTACTCCTGGATCTCCAGGCCGGTCTCGGAGGCGAGCGAGATGATCTGCTCGCGCAGGGTGCCGATGCCGTCGGCGCCGCGCTCGGTGAAGTTCTTCCAGCCCTTGCCGCCGAGCCTGGCCACCCGCTCGACCCAGTGCGGGTCGAGCTCTGACCCCTGGTAGTGGCGCAGGAACTCGTCGCGGGCGACGCCGTGGTTCTCGGCGAGGCGCATCAGGCGGCCCTCGTGCGAGATCAGCCGCTTGTTGATGTCGTAGAGCTGCTCGACCAGCGCCTCGATGCGGTTGGCGTTCAGCGACAGCGACTTCACGTCGGCGACGACGCGGTTCTTGAGCTCCGAATAGCGCTGGCCCTGCGACTCGGAGGCCGCCGCGCCCTTGAGCCGGGTCTCGGCCTGCTCGGCCTGGACCTTGCGCAGCTTGCGGTAGTTCTCGGCGATCGCGTCGAAGGTCTCGAGCACGCGCGGCTTCAGCTCGGCCTCCATGGCCGAGAGCGAGACGTTGTTCTCGAGGTCGTCCTCGTCGCCCTCGCCCTCCGGCGGGGTGTCGCCCTCGGCCTCGGCCTCCTCCTCGGCCTCGCCCGCGCCCTCGGCGGGGCCGGCGCGGCCGTCGGGGCCGGCATAGGTCGCCTCGAGGTCGATGATGTCGCGCAGCAGCACGCGGCCGTCGACGAGCTCGTCGCGCCAGATGATGATGGCCTGGAAGGTCAGCGGGCTCTCGCACAGGCCCGCGATCATCGCCTCGCGGCCCGCCTCGATCCGCTTGGCGATCGCGATCTCGCCCTCGCGCGACAGGAGCTCGACCGAGCCCATCTCGCGCAGGTACATCCGGACCGGGTCGTCGGTGCGGTCGGTGGGCTCCTTGGTGGTCTCGGCGCGCAGGGCCACGGGCCGGGCGGCGGCGACCTCGGCCACCTCGCCGCCCTCGCTCGCCTCCTCCTCCTCGGCCCCTTCCTGAGGGGCGTTCTCGCCCTGCTGGTCGTCGGCCTCCTCGGCCTCGACCACGTTGACGCCGAGCTCCGACAGCTGGCCCAGCACGTCCTCGATCTGCTCGGAGGTGAACTCTTCCTGAGGCAGCACCTCGTTCAGCTCGTCGTAGGTGACGTAGCCGCGCTTCTTGGCGAGCTTGATCATCCGCTTGACGGAGGCATCCGTCAGGTCGAGGAGCGGGCCGTCGGTCTGCTGCTCGGGGGCCGCCTCGGTCTCGTCTCGTTCCGTTGCCTTCGTCGCCATGCTCAGCCTATGCTTCCCGGTGTCGGCAGTGCCCGGGCGGGGGAGGCTCCCGCCGTGCCGGCACCGTGATGTCTCGTCGGACGGCGCACGAGCCGTCCCAGGATCTCACGCAAATGTGCAAGCCATTCGATCGACTTGCCGTTAACTAGTCCGGGCGGAAGCCGCAAGCCGCGCGTGGCGTCAGGACGGTTCCGTCACGATCCGGCCTCTTCATGGTTCGGCCTCTTGGGCCGCCTCGGCCTCGGCCTCGGCGCCCGCCACCACGGAGAGGCGGTTCTTCACGTCGCGAAGCCAAGCGAAATTGGCTTCCGTCTCCTCTGCCGCCAGGGCGCGCTCGGCGGCCCGGAGTTCGCTATGTAGCGTTCCGGCCTTGCGGTGCAAGATCACGGCCTGCCGGAGCGCGTCCTCCAGCCGCACCGGATCGGCGTGGGGATCGAGCACCCAGCGGTCGCCGGGCCGCACCAGGCCGGCGATCCGGCCGGCCGCCGCCGCGAGCCCGGCGCGCTCGAGCCGCGCGTCGAGGAGCGCGGTGTCGCCCGCGCCGCCCTCGGCGGCGAAGTCGAGGAGCGCGCCGCGCAGCGCCCGGGCGTCGGCCCCCTCGAACTCGACCTCGGCCAGCTCCTCGGCCTCGCGGGCGAGAAGCTCGGGATGGACGAGCAGGGCCGCGACGATCAGGGCCTCGCGGGAGGACGAGCCGCCGGAGAACAGCGACGAGCGGGCAAGCAGCGGGCTCGCCCGGGCGGTGAGCCGCGGCGAGACGGGGGCCGCCGGCACGCCGCGTCCGCGCGGCACGAAGGGCGCGCGCTCCCGCCCCGGCTGCGGCGGGCGGGCGCCGCTGGGGCTCAAGGACCGCAGCCGGGCCTCGATCTCGTCGCGGTAGTAGCGCTTCAGGGTCTCGTCGCGGATGCCGCCGACGATCTCGCGCAGGCGCTGGGCGAGGCCGGCCCGGCGCTCCGGCGTATCGACCGGGCTCAACTCGGTCTCGCGCGACCACAGGACGTCGACGAGGGGCCGGGCGCCGTCGAGCACCCGGTCGATGGCGCCCGGGCCGCCGGTGCGCAGGAGGTCGTCCGGGTCCTGGCCCTCGGGCATCAGGGCGAAGCGCAGGGACTTTCCGGGCTGGAGCGCCGGCAGGGCCACGTCGAGGGCCCGGTAGGCGGCGCGCCGGCCGGCGCCGTCGCCGTCGAAGCACAGGATCGGCTCGTCGGCCATGCGCCAGAGCAGGGCGAGCTGGTCCTCCGTCAGCGCCGTGCCGAGGGAGGCGACCACCTCCGGGTGGCCGGCGAGCGTCATTGCGATCGCGTCGACGTAGCCCTCGACCGCGATCACCCGGCCGGTCTCGTGGGCGGGCTTTCGCGCGGCGTGGTGGTTGTAGAGCATCCGCCCCTTGTGGAAGAGCGGCGTCTCGGAGGAGTTGAGGTATTTGGGCTTGGCGTCCGGGCTCATGCCGCGGCCGCCGAAGGCGACGACCCGGCCGCGCACGTCGCGGATCGGGAAGATCACGCGGTCGCGGAAGCGGTCGAACGGCACCTTGATGTCGTCGCCGGTGGTGAGCAGGTTCAGCTCCACCATCAGCTCGGCCGGCACGTCGCGGGCGGCGAGGTGGTCGCGGAGCGCGTAGCGCTCCGGCGGCGCGTAGCCGAGGCGGAAGGTGCGGCGGACCTCGCCGTCGAGCCCGCGGCCGGCGAGGTAGTCGCGGGCGCGCGCTCCCGGCCGGCCTGCGAGCTGCTCCTCGAAGAAGGCGCAGGCCAGCTCCATCACCTCGAGGGCGCCGCGCCGGCGCGTCTCGCTCTCGCGCGAGGCCTCGGAGGGCGCCGGCAGCGCCACCCCGGCCTCGGAGGCGAGCCGCTCGACGGCCTCGGGGAACGAGACGCCTTCGGTCTCCATCAGGAAGGTGAAGATGTCGCCATGCTTGCCGGACGAGAAGCAGTGGTAGAACTGCTTCTGGTCGTTGACGTAGAACGACGGCGACTTCTCGGCGTTGAACGGCGACAGGCCGCGCCATTCCCGCCCCGCCTTCTTGAGGCGCACGCGTCGGCCGACGACCTCGGAGGCCGGCAGGCGGGAGCGGATCTCTTCGAGCAGGTGGGGCGGATAGCGCAAGGGGAGGGTCCGGTGGAGGAGTCTGCCTTCTAGCGCGTCTTGGTCAGCGGAGTCCTAACGAATCGGCGCCGGCGTCCCCCGTCCCCTCGGAGGCGGTCACGCCGCCCGCACGGTGGCGAGGAAGCGCGCCACCTCGGCGGAAAGCTGCTCGGATTGCCGCGACAGCTCGGAGGAGGCCGCCAGGACCTGCGTCGCCGCAGCCCCGGTCTCCTCCGCCGCCCCGGCCACCGCCGTGATCGTGTGGGTGACCTCGGTGGTGCCGGTGGCCGCCGCCGCGACGTTGCGGACGATCTCCTGGGTGGCCGCGCCCTGCTCCTCGACCGCCGCCGCGATCCCCACGGACGCCCGGCTGATCTCGGCGATGCGCCCGGTGATCGCCTCGATCGCCGCGACCGCGTCGCCGGTCTTGCCCTGGATCCGGCCGATCTGCCCGGTGATCTCCTCGGTGGCCTTGGCGGTCTGGCCGGCGAGCGCCTTGACCTCGGCGGCCACCACCGCGAAGCCGCGGCCCGCCGCCCCGGCCCGCGCCGCCTCGATGGTGGCGTTGAGCGCCAGCAAATTGGTCTGCGAGGCGATCGACGAGATCAGCCCGACCACGTCGCCGATGCGGGAGACCGCCTCGCTCAGCTCGCGCATGTGGCCGGCGGTGCCGGCCGCCTCGTCCACGGCGGTACGGGCCAGCGAGGCCGAGCCGGAGACCTGGCGGCTGATCTCCTGCACGGAGGTCCCCAGCTCCTCGGCCGCCGCCGCCACCGTGCCGACATTGTCGGCGGTGTGCCCGGCAGCCGCCGCGACGGTGGCGGAGCGGCCGGCCGTGAGGGTGGCGCCGTCGGTCATGGTCTGGGCCGTGGCCTGCAGCTCGGTGGCGGACGCCGCGACCTGGCCGACGACCCCGCCGACCGCCCGCTCGAAGGCATCGGCCATCTGGCGCATGCCGGCCCGGCGCTGCTCTTCGGCCGAGGCGCGGGCGAGGGCCGTCTCCTTCTCGAGCGCCCGGGTGCGGATCAGCGTGTCGCGAAACACCTGCACGGTGGCGGCCATCGCGCCGATCTCGTCGCGCCGGCCCACCGCCGGCACCTGCACCGCGGTGTCGCCCTCCGCGAGAGCCTGCATCGCACCGGTCATGCGCCGGATCGGCCGGGCGATCCGAACATGCGCCATCGTGCAGCTGAATCCGACGAGCAGCATCGCCGCGAGGAACAGGCCGGCATGGACGGCGAGCTGCTGCCTTGCCGCCTCGGCCGCGGCGTCGGCCCTTTCCACCACGACGCTCAGGGCCTCGTTCGCGGCGGCCGCGATCGTGTCGAGCCGCGGTGCGACGAACTTCTGCCACTCGGGCAGCGTCATCACCGCCTCGGCCCCGGGCGTGAAGGCGCGCAGGTTGCGCTGGATCGCGGCCCCCACCTCCGGGGTGAAGTAGCGGGCCTTGGCGGTGGCGATCGCGGCGGTGATGCGGGGCGGAAGGTCGGCGATCGCTGCCTCGACGAGCTTCCACGTCGCTTCGGAGCGGCCGCGCAGGACCTGCACCATCTCGGCCTGCTCCGGCGTCAGCGGCTTCTGGCTCGACAGCAGGTTGTTGACCATCACCGCCAGCGAACCGAGAGTGGCCCGGGTCGCCCAGATGTTGTTCTTCGCGTCGGTCAGGAACCGGATCTCCGGATCGAGGCGCGCCATCTGCCGCTCGAGCACGATGGCGACCCGATCGAGCCGGGCGAGGACGGCGTCGCCGGTCTGAAGCATCCGCGGGGCCAGGGCCTTGTCGCGCAGGCCGGGCTCGAGGCCGAAGGCGTCGTCGGCGAGGCCGCGCAGGGCGACCTGGTCGCGGTAGCCGGGATCGAGCTCCTTCAGCGCCTCGGGCAGGCCCGGCACGTCGAGGTCGGCGGGCGCGGCGAGCACCGCCTGGACCGCCTTGTCGACCCGGCTGCGATGGCCGGCGATCACCCGCCGCATCGCCGCGAGCTGATCGCCCGACAGGTTCAGCAAGGTCGCGGCGGTGTCGGCACGCTCGACGCGGAAGGCCTGCAAGGCCTCGAGGATGAGCTGGTCGAACTTCGCCGCCGCCGCGACGGTCCCGGCCTTGCGATAGCCGATCCAGGCCGTGACGACGCCGTCGAGCGTCATCGCGCCGACGATGCCGCCCAATGCGAGACTGATCCCGAGCACCAGCACCCGGATGGACAACAGAGACCTCACCACCGACCTCCCCTGGGCGGCAACCGGTCGAGGAACCGCCATACAACCAGAGGAGTTAACGACAGCGATCCTAACGAACGCCTAATCGTCGCGACCACGACCGTTACGTCAAGAGAGATAACTGCAGAGTTCGCGTGAGTGTCGCAAGTGCACCGCACTTTGAGTTGTAATCGCTCCGAAGCGGTATCCTGCGGTACGGCCGAAGAACGCTTCTCGCCCGTGGCGCCGGTGGGCGCGCCTGCCCGGCGGAGCGCGGCGGCCCTCATCCCGAGAGCGGACGCCCCGCCAGCGGGGCGCGGACCCACGAGAGGAGCGGGGCGTCGCGGGGCGCGGCGCCCCCGTCACGCCGGCGTCGTCCTCAGGCCAGCATCGCCTTCACGAGGCCGCTCGCCTTGCCGAAATCCATCCGGCCGGCATAGGCGCCCTTCAGGGCGGCGATGACCTTGCCCATGTCCTTCGGGGAGGCGGCACCGGTCTCCGCGATCGCGGCCTTGATCGCCGCGCGGGTCTCGTCCTCGCCCATCTGCTGGGGCAGGAACGCCGCGATGATCGCGGCCTCCGCGCGCTCGCCCTCGGCGAGTTCGGGGCGGCCGCCCTGGTCGTAGACGCTCGCCGATTCGTTGCGCTGCTTGATCATCTTCTGGAGCAGCGCGAAGATCTCCTCGTCGGCGAGGGGCTCCTTGCCGAGGCCGCGGGCCTCGATGTCCCTGTCCTTGAGGGCGGCCTGGATCAGCCGGACGGTGGCGAGCTTCGCCTTGTCGCCGGCCTTCATGGCCTCCTTCATCTCGGCGGTGAGGCGCTGGCGCAGCATGCCGGTCTCCTGGTCTTCTGGTGTGGCGCGAGGCACTTGAGCGGGACGCGGCCCGTCCCCAGATTGACCGGGCCGCCGCCGGCCCCGTAAACAGCCGGCCGCGCCCGTCGGCCGTGCCCGGCCGCGACATAAGCGAGTTCACGATCATGCTGCAAGACGACGCGGCCGCCCCCGCGCAACCCGAAGGCTGGGCCGAGCCCGTCGCGACCGCCCTCCTGGTGCTCGCCGACGGCACGGTCCTGGAGGGGTTCGGCATCGGTGCCACCGGCGAGGCCGCCGGCGAGGTCTGCTTCAACACCGCGATGACCGGCTACCAGGAGATCCTGACCGATCCGTCCTATGCCGGGCAGATCGTCACCTTCACCTTCCCGCATATCGGCAATGTCGGCACCAATGACGAGGATCTCGAGAGCCTCGACGCGGCGCCCGCCTCCGGCGTGCGCGGCGCGGTGATCGCCTCGGCCGTGACCAACCCCTCGAACTGGCGCTCGTCCAGCCATCTCGACGGCTGGCTGAAGGCCCGCGGCATCGTCGGCATCACGGGCGTCGACACAAGGGCCCTGACCGCCCTCATCCGCGACCGCGGCATGCCGAACGCGATCCTGGCGAACGATCCGCACGGCCGCTTCGACCGCGAGGCACTCAAGGCCAGGGCCGCGACGCTCCCGCCGATGGAGGGCCTCGACCTGGTGCCGCCGGTGACGAGCCGCGAGTCCAAGAGCTGGGGCGAGACCGTGTGGCAGCACGGCGCCGGCTACGGCAGCCGGGCGCCGGGCGAGGGCCTCAAGGTCGTGGCGATCGATTACGGCGTGAAGCGCAACATCCTGCGCCTCCTGGCGAAGGCCGGCTGCGACGTCACCGTGGTGCCGGCGACCGCGAGCGCCGAGGAGGTGCTGGCGCTCAAGCCCGACGGCGTCTTCCTGTCGAACGGCCCCGGCGACCCGGCGGCGACCGGCGAATACGCCGTGCCGGTGATCCGCGCCCTCCTCGACAGGAAGGTCCCGACCTTCGGCATCTGCCTCGGCCACCAGCTGATGGGCCTAGCGCTCGGCGGCCGCACGGTGAAGATGAGCCAGGGCCACCACGGCGCCAACCACCCGGTGAAGGACCACACCACCGGCAAGGTCGAGATCGTGTCGATGAACCACGGCTTCGCGGTCGACCCGAAGAGCCTGCCCGAGAACGCGGTCGAGACCCACGTCTCGCTGTTCGACGGCTCGAATTGCGGCCTGTCGCTGACCGATCGCCCGGCCTTCTCGGTGCAGCACCACCCCGAGGCCTCGCCGGGCCCGCAGGACAGCCACTACCTGTTCGACCGCTTCGTCAGCCTGATGCGCGAGACGAAAGTCGGCAACGCGTAACTCGGAAAAAGGTTGCGGCCGGACCCGGCCGCAGCCACAAAAAACCCGAACTCGCGGCCGATTCTCCCGGCCGTCCACGGGCCTTGGAGCGACGACGGCGCAACGATCGTCGCGGGGCCGCGAATTCGGGGGTTTGCCCAGTGACCGACCACGCCGCGACCGACAGCTTCTCGCGCCTGCACCGCACCTTCACCACCCATCTCGGCATCGCCGTGGGTCTGGCCTGGGTGACCACGCTGGCGGCGGCGACGCAGGCGCCGTGGGTGCGCAACATCCGGGCGCTGATGGACCCGATGGCCAGCCGCGTCGAGAGCACCTGGTCGTTCCTGTTCGCGATGCCGGTGGTGCTGACGCTCGCCTGGCTCGGCGCCGTCTACGGCCGCGAGTCCCTGCGCGAGCTGCGCGCCCTGCCGAACGACGCCGCCGAGTTCGCGCTCGCCGCCCTGGTCGCCTTCGCGGTGTTCTACCTCTCGATCGACCGGGCCGTCTCGGTCCTGCTGATCGGCGGCTGACGCGCCAGGGCCGGCAGGTGGTCGCCTCCTGGCGCGAGTTCTGGGACCGGGACACCCCGATCTACGTCAATGCGCGCCACAAAGCCCGGCACTATGCCGGGCTGGCGCGGGACATCGCCGCCCTGGTGCCGCATCCGGACGCGGCGATCCTCGATCACGGAAGCGGCGAGGCCCTCTCCGCCGACCAGGTCGCGTCGGCCTGCGGCCGGCTCCTCCTCTGCGAATCCTCCCCGCGCCAGCGCGACGCCCTCCGGCAGCGTTTCGCCGGCATCCCGACGATCACGATCCTGGCGCCCGAGGAGGTCGCGGAGCTGCCCGCGGCGAGCCTCGACCTCGTGGTGGCGAACTCCCTGGCGCAGTACCTCACCGCCTCCGAGCTCGACGCCTGCCTGCGGGACTGGCGCCGCGCGCTCAGGCCCGGCGGCCGCCTGATCCTCGCCGACGTGATCCCGCCGCATCTCGGCGCCGTGGCGGATGCCGCCGCGCTCCTCGCCTTCGCGCGGCGCGACGGCTTCCTCCTCGCGGCGCTCCTGGGCCTCGCCCGCACCGTCGTGTCGGATTACCGCTCCCTGCGCCAGCGGCTCGGCCTGACGCGGCACGGCGAGGCCGAGATGCTGGCACGGCTCACGGCCGCCGGATTCGCGGCGGAGCGGATGCCGCGCAATCTCGGGCACAATCAGGGACGGATGGCGTTCGTGGCGCGGGTCGGAGGTGACGTGTGACCGGCCGGGGGAGGCGAGGCCCGGCCTGCAACCGCACGCGACCGCTCATCATGATCTCTCCCGGCTGGATCTCTCTCGACCGGGCCTGCGCACGATCCCGCGACCGGTGGCCGGCGACGAACGACGCCTGCACCGAACGACCGGGTGTTATTTTGCCGCGCTGGCTTGCCGGCGCGCCCGCGGCGCCGAGGTGAGACGGCTCGGAGTGACACAGACGGAGACCCGGGATGACGCTCTCGCGTCGCTCCCTCCTGGCCGGCGCGGCGATCCTCGCGGCCTCGACCAAAGCCCGTGCGGCGGCTGACGCCGACGTCGCGGTGATCGGCGCCGGGGCGGCCGGCCTCGCCGCCGCGGCGGCGATCCGCCGGGGCGGCCACAGCGTCGTGGTGCTGGAGGCGCGCGACCGCATCGGCGGGCGGGCCTACACCGATACGGGCCTTGGGGCCGGCCGCAGCTTCGATGCCGGTGGGCAATACGTGCACTGGGCCGAGCGCAATCCCTGGCGGGAGATCGCGCGGGCGGCGGGGGTGCGCACGACGGACGATGCCGCCAGCCCGTGGCCGGTGCTGGTGAGGGACGGGGTCCGGGCGAGCGAGGCCGAGCGGCGGCAGCGCCGGGCGGGGTTTACCCGGGTGAGCAGCCTCCTCGATCACCCGGCGCCCCCCGACCGCTCGGTCGCGCAGGCCGTGGCGGGCGAGGACGAGGCGGCGCGGGCCGCCGCCGCGGGGCTGACCCGCCTTACCCTCGGCGAGGAGCCGGACCGGGTCTCCTGCGCCGATTACGACCAGCTCTGGTCCGGCGACGACATCTGGGTCGACGGCTACGGCGCCCTCGTGGCCGGCCACTATGCCGACCTGCCGGTGCGCCTGGGTACGCCCGTCAGCGCGATCGACTGGCGCGGCGCGGGCGTCGCGATCGAGACGCCGGGGGGCACCCTGCGGACGGCCTGCGCCATCGTCACGGTGCCGATCGGCGTGCTGGCGTCGGGCGCCTTGCGCTTCATGCCCGACCTGCCGGCGGCGACTGCGGAGGCGGTGGCGGGCCTGCGCATGGGGGCCTACACCAAGATCGGGATCGCCCTCGATCCGTCGCTGTTTCCGGGTCAGGACCTGCGCGACGCGGTGATCCTCAGGAGCGGCATTCCGGGCCTCACCGCGTATCTCGAGATGCAGCCGTTCGGGAAGCCGCTGGCGGTGCTGCATTGCGGCGGCGACGGCGCCCGGTCCTTGTGCGAGGCCGGGGAGGCCGCCGCGCTCGCGGCGGCGAGCGACCATCTGGTGAGCGTCTTCGGCGCCGGCATCCGGGCCGCCGTGACGGCGGGCCGCCTCGCCCCCTGGTGGACCGACCCTTTCGCCCGCGGCAGCTACTCCCTCGCCCGGCCCGGCCACCTTCCCGCCCGCGAGGCCCTGCGGGTGCCGGTGGCCGAGCGGATCTTCTTGTCCGGCGAGGCCACGGCCGGCGGCGGTGCCATGACGGTGGGGGGTGCGACCCTCGACGGCGAGCGGGCGGCCGCGGAGGTGCTGAGACGGCTGGGATCGTGAGGGCGGAGCGTCGCAGGCTCAGTGCAGCGTCAGCCGCGGGCCGTCCGCCGGCAGGCGCTCCCAGGCCTGCACCAGGGTACCGGCGACGCCGCCGTCGCACAGGCGGCTGCTGAGGTCGCAGAACACCCGCTCGCTCACCGCGAACTCGGTCGCCATCTGGGCGTCGTCGGCCTCCTCGTCGGTGGACGCCGTGAAGCGGTCGAAGGCGGCCGACATCTCGGCGAACGCGAAGGCGACCGGCATGGTGCGGAAGACCGTGGCGCAATCCTCGTCGAGGTCGCCGGTGTCGAGGTCGCGCATCCGGACCACGTAGCCGTCGGCGTGCTCGACGATCTCGTACTGCCAGTGCCGGCCCTCGCAGGCTGCAAGGATCATCGTGCCCTCCCCGTCTCGCCTCAGAGGCGAATGCGGCGGCGGCCCCGAGGGTTCCGGCGCGGCAGGCGCAGAGCGTGCGATTCTCGACCAAGGGCGGAGGCGGCTCCGCCCGACGGAGGGATCTTAGCGCCCGCGGACCCCGACCTCGTAGGCGGCGCGGCCGCTGACGCGCAACGCGGTGCCGTTGCCGAGATCGATGAAGCCGGGGGCGGTGGCCCGCAAAGAGGCCGGGGGCGCCTCGCGGCATCCGGGCCGATCGGGCAGGCGGACGCCGGGCGGCGCGTCCTGGGGGCACAGGCGCGGCACAGGGGCGCCGCGTTGAGGGGCGCCGCGTTTGCCCGCGACGGCCGGCAGCGCGGCGGCCGCGAGGAGGAGGGCGGCGAGGAGGCGGGGGGTCACGGGGATGGGGCTCCGGCGCGTCGATCGCGCGCCAGGATAGCGCCTCCGGCGCCGCGGGGCGATCGTCGCGTCACCGCCGGGCCTGGCCCATGTCGGCCGGGGTGACCGGGACCGTCACCGCCCGCCCGTCGCGCTCGATCTGCAGCTGGGCGCTGCGGCCGAGGCCCGCGGCTTCGAGCGCCGCCGTGAGATCGGCCAGGCGGCGCACCGGCCGCCCGTTCACCCCCATGATGATGTCGCCGAGGTCGCCCGAGGCCGGATCGATGCCCTGCAGCCCGGCCGCGGCGGCGGGCGAGCCCGGCAACACCCGCACCACCACGATGCCGTCGATGCCGAGCCGCGCCGCCGCGTCCTCGCTCGCCGCCACGATGCCGATGCCCGGCGTCGGGGTGCGGCCGGTGCGGATCAGGTTCGGCACGACCCGGTTGACCACGTCGACGGGAATGGCGAAGCCGATGCCGGCGCTCGCCCCCGAGGGCGAGAAGATCGCGGTGTTGACCCCGATCAAGCGCCCGGCGGAATCGAGCAGCGGCCCGCCGGAATTGCCCGGGTTGATCGCCGCGTCGGTCTGGATCACGCCGGAGAGCTCCCGCCCCTCGGCGGTGGGCAGCCGGCGCTGGAGCGCGCTCACCACCCCGGTCGTCAGGGTGTGGTCGAGGCCGAACGGGTTGCCGATGGCGTAGGTGAACTGCCCGACCTTGAGGTCGGCGGAGGTGCCGATGGCGATCGGCGGCGGGCTGGCGCTGACGCGGCCGAGCTGCAGCACCGCGAGGTCGTAGTTCGGCGCGGTGCCGACCACGGTCGCCGGCACCGTCTCGCCGGTGGAGAGCCGGACCTGGATGTCGCCGCCGCCCTGGATGACGTGGTTGTTGGTGACGACGTGGCCGGCCGCGTCCCAGACGAAGCCCGAGCCGGTCTGCTCGCCCCCGCCCTGCCGCGGCTCGCCGGTCTGGGGGTCGAACGACACCGCCCCCTGCCGCGCCCGGGCGAAGACGTAGACCACGGACGGCGCGGCGCGCTCGAACAGGGCCACGGTCGAGGTCTCCGCCGGCGCGAGGTCGCCCCGCGCCGTCACCGTCCGGGGCGTGTCGGCGGAGAACAGCAGGCTCGTGACGTAGGGCTGCGCCACGAACAGCGCGAGCAGCACCAGGGCGGCGGCGAGGGCGACCCGCAGGAAGCGATCGGGCACTGGTCTCGTCACTCCGGGAAGGAACGGGCTGGCGACGAAGTGGGCCGGGCGGGCGCCGCGTCAATGGCGGTCCGGGGCGGAGAGGAAGCGCGCTGATCGGCGCGCGCCCGACCGTCGACCCATTGGCCGCAGCGGCACCCGCGCCTATAAGTCTGAGGCTTAGGAACGCCAGCAACGAGAGCCGCAGGCCGATGACCCGCATCCCGGATTTCTCGGAGATCGCCTACCGGGCGACCAGCCCCGCCGCCGCGGCCGCCGGGGCCGCCGAGCCGTGGATGACGCCCGAGGGCATCCCGGTGAAGCCGGCCTACGGCCCGCAGGATCGGGACGGGCTGGACCTCGCCGGCTCCTATCCGGGCATCGCGCCGTTCCTGCGCGGCCCCTACCCCACCATGTACGCGACCCAGCCCTGGACGATCCGGCAATATGCCGGCTTCTCCACGGCGGAGGATTCGAACGCCTTCTACCGCCGCAACCTCGCGGCCGGGCAGAAGGGGCTGTCGGTCGCCTTCGACCTCGCCACCCACCGCGGCTACGATTCCGACCATCCGCGGGTCTCGGGCGACGTAGGTATGGCGGGCGTCGCGATCGACTCGATCTACGACATGCGGACGCTGTTCTCCGGCATTCCGCTCGACCAGATGACCGTGTCGATGACGATGAACGGCGCGGTGCTGCCGGTGCTGGCCCTCTACATCGTCGCGGCCGAGGAGCAGGGCGTGCCGCCCGAAAAGCTCGCCGGCACGATCCAGAACGACATCCTCAAGGAGTTCATGGTCCGCAACACCTACATCTACCCGCCAGCCGGGTCGATGCGGATCATCTCGGACATCTTTGCCTATACCTCGGCCCACATGCCGAAGTTCAACTCGATCTCGATCTCCGGCTACCACATGCAGGAGGCCGGGGCGACGCAGGACCTTGAGCTCGCCTACACGCTGGCCGACGGCGTCGAGTACATCCGCGCCGGCCTGGCGGCGGGGCTCGACATCGACAAGTTCGCACCCCGCCTGTCGTTCTTCTGGGCGATCGGGATGAACTTCTTCATGGAGGTGGCCAAGATGCGGGCGGCGCGCCTGCTCTGGGCCTCCCTCGTCAAGGACTTTTCCCCGAAATCCGACAAGTCCCTGGCCCTGCGCACCCACTCGCAGACGTCGGGCTGGTCGCTCACCGCCCAGGACGTGTTCAACAACGTCACCCGCACCTGCGTCGAGGCGATGGCGGCGACGCAGGGCGGCACCCAGTCGCTGCACACCAACGCCCTCGACGAGGCGCTGGCGCTGCCGACCGACTTCTCGGCCCGCATCGCCCGCAACACCCAGCTCTTCCTGCAGCAGGAGAGCGGCACCACCCGGATCATCGATCCGTGGGGCGGCTCCTACTACGTCGAGCGGCTGACGCAGGACCTCGCGGCCCGGGCCTCGGCCCATATCCGCGAGGTCGAGGCGCTCGGCGGCATGGCCAAGGCGATCGAGGCCGGCATCCCGAAGCTGCGCATCGAGGAGGCGGCGGCCCGCACCCAGGCGCGGATCGATTCCGGCCAGCAGGTCATCGTCGGCGTCAACCGCTACAAGCCCGACGGCGACCGGGCGATCGATCTCCTGCGGGTCGACAACGGCAACGTCCGCACCCTGCAGATCGACAAGCTCAAGCGCCTGCGCGCCGAGCGCGACGGGCAGGCGGTGGAGGCCCGGCTCGCGGCCCTGACCGAGGCGGCCAAGGGAAGCGGCAACCTGCTGGCGCTCGCGGTGGACGCGGCGCGGGCCAAGGCCACGGTCGGCGAGATCTCGGAGGCGCTGGAGCGGGCCTGGGGCCGGCACCGGGCCGAGATCCGGGCGATCTCGGGCGTCTACAAGCGGGAGATGGGCGGCATGTCGGCGGCGGTCGAGCGGGTGCGGGGCTTGGTCGAGACCTTCGAGGAGGCGGATGGGCGCCGCCCCCGCATCCTGGTCGCCAAGATGGGCCAGGACGGTCACGACCGCGGCCAGAAGGTGATCGCGTCGGCCTTCGCCGATCTCGGCTTCGACGTCGATATCGGCCCGCTCTTCGCCACCCCCGAGGAGGCGGCGCGCCAGGCGGTGGAGAACGACGTCCACATCGTCGGCGTGTCCTCGCTCGCCGCCGGCCACCTCACCCTGGTGCCGGAATTGAAGCGCGCGCTCGACGCGGCCGGCCGGCCCGACGTGATGATCGTGGTGGGCGGCGTGATCCCGCCGGGCGACTTCGCGGCCCTGCGCCAGGCCGGTGCCTCGGCGATCTTCCCGCCCGGCACCGTCATCGCGGAGGCCGCGGCCTCGCTGATCGAGGAGCTGAACGCGCGGCTCGGCTACGCGCCCCGGGCCGCGGCCGAGTAGGAGCGGCGCGCGTCTCAAAACGGTCACGGTTTCGGCGCCAAGGGCGGACCTTGGCCACCCGCCTGAGTCAGGGCCCGATTCCTTGTCCGTGCTCGCCGACGCGACCTCCCTCCCCGGCTCCGCCCCGGCGGCTCCGCCGCGCCAGGCCCTCAACCTGCGCTGGCTCGCCGGCTGCCTGCTCACCGGCGTGACCGGCGCCGGGCTGATCGGCGTCGCGCTCATCCTCGCGGCCGCCGACGGCATCGTGCCGGCGCCCCCGGAGCGGGCCCTGCCGCCCCACGGCGAGGGGCAGGGCGCCGTCGCCCGCAAGGGCGACCGGCTGGTGCGCGACGAGATGATCGTGGCGGCCAGGACCGCCTTCAAGGCGCCGATGACCGAGCGCGCCGGCGAGCGCGAGGCGATCCGCGTCCACGCCTACGTGCAGCTCGCCACCGACCTGCCGCTGCGCGCCCCCGACGCGCCGGTACCGCCCTTCGATCCCCTGCGCAGCGCCCGGATCGAGGCGCCGGCGGTGCAGGACGGCGATTCGGACCCGGCCGAGACCGCCGTGACCCTGACCCGCAGCCCGCTCGCCGAGGCGCCGCTCGAAGGAGGCGCGCCGGCCCTCTCGGACGACGAGGTCGACGCGCTCGTGGCCGAGACGCAGGCGCCCGGCGGGGCGCTGCCGCCGGCCTTCCCGGCCGAGCGCCTGCTGTCCCGCGCCCTGCGGCCGGCCGCGCTTCCGGACGACGATCCGGGGGCGGAAGCGCGCTTTCGCGCCATCGAGGTCCGGATCCTGCCCGAGAACCTGACCGAGATCGCCGAGACCAGCACCGGCGCCGCCCCTGCGCTGTTCGAGGAGCGCGACCTCGTCCTCGCCAAGGACCAGAGCCTGGAGGACCTGCTCAGGCGCAACGGCGCCGGGCCGGCGCGGCTCTCCGCCCTGCTGGCGAGCCTCAGCGCCCGGGCGAGGGGCGATCTGCCCGAGGGCCAGCACGTGCGCCTCCTCATCGCCCCCGAGGTTGTAGGCCGAGATGGGGAGGGCCGCGGCATCGCCCGGGTCACGCTCTACGGCGAGGACGGCATCCAGGAGATCGTGGCGGCCAACGACCGCGGCGGCTTCGTCTCGGTGGCGCCGCCCCGGCCCGGCCGCGCGCCGGAGGAGGACGAGGAATCCGGCGTCACCCTCTACGAGAGCCTGTACGGCACCGCGCTCAAGAACGGCGTGCCGCGCCCGATCATCGAGGAGATGGTCATGGCGCTCGCGACCTCGACCGACCTGCAGCAGCGCACGACGCCCGGCGACCGGGCCGAACTGTTCTTCACCGAGGACGAGGATGCCCGGCCGGAGCTGCTCTATGTGGGCCTGCGCGTCCACGACGAGACCTTCGGCCTCTACCGCTACCGGGTGCCGGGCTCGGGCGAGGTCGATTACCTCGACCCGTCCGGCCGCTCGAGCCAGAAATTCCTGATGCGCCGGCCGGTGGCGGAGGGGCGGATCTCATCGCCCTTCGGCGCCCGCCTGCACCCGATCCTCGGCTATTACCGGCCCCATAACGGCGTCGACTGGGCGGCGACCCGCGGCACGCCGATCATGGCGACCGGCGACGGCACGATCGTGGCGGCGGGTGCCCGGTCGGGCTACGGCAACCGGGTCGAGATCCAGCACGCCAACGGCTACACCACCGCCTACAACCACATGGCCCGGATCGCCCGCGGCGTCGCGCCGGGCACCCGGGTGCGCCTCGGCCAGGTGATCGGGGCGGTGGGCACCACCGGCCTCTCGACCGGCCCGCACGTGCATTACGAGGTCGCGATCAACGGCCGCTTCGTCGACCCGATGAAGATCCGCCTGCCGAGCGCCCGCGAGCTCACCGGCCCGAACCTCGCCGCCTTCCGCCAGGCCGAGGAGCAGATCGACGCGCTGCGCCAGCGCCACGGCGGCAAGAACGTGGCAGAGCGGACGTAGCCTGCGCAGCGGGGCTCAGAGCCTGTTCGACGTGCTTGGCAAATTTATCCCAACCTCATCCTCATCCTGAGGTGTCAGTCGATCGAAGATCGACTGACCTCGAAGGAGGGCTCCAGCAATCACTGTGATATCTGGAGCCCTCCTTCGAGGCTCCTTTCAGTCGCACCTCAGGATGAGGTCGTGATTGGGATGGATCAGGTCCATGCGATATCGTTCTCGGCAGTCAAACAGGCTCTCACACCCCGAACCGCAGACCCTCCCGCTCGTAATCCTCCTTCACGCATTGCAGGATCAGCCCGATCTCGGGCGAGGGATCGTTCTTGCGGTAGCTCATGATGACCGGGATCAGCGCCCGCTCCTCGTCCAGCGGCCGGTAGGCGACGCCGTCGCGGCGCAGGCGCTCGATCGAGGCCGGCACCACGCATACCCCCGCTTCCGCCGCGACGAGGCCGAGCGCGGTCTGGAGCTCGCGCACCTCGTGGATCATCGCCGGGCGCACGGCGTGCTCGCGAAACAGCGCCAGGATGCGGTCGGCATTGTTGGGCCGCGCGCTCTTCGGGTAGAGGATCAGCGCCGAATCGGCGAGGTCGCGCAAGCGCAAGGGGCCGGGCGGGCGGGCGGCATCCCAGGCCATCGGCACGGCGACGATCAACTTCTCGTTGCGCAGGAGCACCCGGGTGATCGCCGGATCCTCGATCTCGACCCGGCCGAAGCCGACATCGATCCGGCCCTCCTTCAGCGCCGCGATCTGCTCCAGCGTCAGGAGTTCGAGCAGGGTCATGTCGACGTCCGGGCGCTTCAACCGGTAGCCGCGCAGGATCTCCGGCAGGCGGCCGTAGAGCGTCGAGGCGACGAAGCCGATGCGGAAGCTGTTGCGCTCGGCGACGCGCAGGCGCCGGCCGGTCTCGCGCAGGTCGTCGACCCGCTCCAGGATCTGCAACGCCTGCTCGTAGATCACCCGGCCCGGCTCGGTCAGCCGCACCGGGCGCGAGCCGCGCTCGATCAGGGCGAGGCCGAACTCCTCCTCGAATTGCTGCACCTGCTTGCTCAGCGCCGGCTGGGCGACGTGCATCGCCTCGGCCGCCCGGGTGAAGCTCTGCTCGCGGGCGACGGCCACGAAGTAGCGCAGGTGGCGCAGCTCCAATCATTCCTCCCAGGAATGGTTTTGTTCCCAATCGGTCTTGGACGCCGGTATGCCCGCTCCTTAGAACTGGAGAAAGAGGAAACGCTCAGGGAGCGAGCGGGGACCGGGACGAGACAGTCCAGAACGCACGCCCTGCCACCCTGTGCAAGACGAGACACGGATCCGAACCGGCCCCGCACCCCGTGGACCGGCAGCGATCCCCCTCGTCCCGAACACAGCCCAGGCGGCAGGGAGGATGGCATGCTGGACGATCTGCATCAGGTGGTCGAGACCGCGGTCGAGGAGAACCCGGAGACCGGGATCTATCGCTGCCGGCGGGACATTTTTACCGATCCCGACATCTTCGAGCTGGAGATGCAGCACATCTTCGAGGGCAACTGGATCTACATGGCCCACGAGAGCCAGATCCCGAACCCCAACGACTACTTCACCACCTTCATGGGCCGCCAGCCGGTGGTCATCACCCGCAGCCGCAAGGGCGAGTTGCAGGCCTTCGTCAATGCCTGCAGCCACCGCGGCGCGATGGTGTGCCGGCACAAGCGCGGCAACAAGGCGACCTTCACCTGCCCGTTCCACGGCTGGACCTTCAGCAACGGCGGCAAGCTCCTCAAGGTCAAGGATCCGGACGGCGCCGGCTATCCCGAGAGCTTCAACCGCGACGGCTCGCACGACCTGACCAAGGTGGCCCGGTTCGAGAACTACCGCGGCTTCCTGTTCGGCTCCCTCAACCCCGACGTGAAACCGCTGACCGAGCATCTCGGCGAGGCGACGAAGATCATCGACATGATCGTCGACCAGTCGCCGGACGGGCTCGAGGTGCTGCGCGGCAACTCGACCTACGTGTACGACGGCAACTGGAAGCTCCAGACCGAGAACGGCGCCGACGGCTACCACGTCAGCGCGACGCACTGGAACTACGCCGCCACGACGAGCCGGCGCAAGGAAGCGCACGTCGTCGACAAGACCCGCGCCATGGATGCGGGCGGCTGGGCCAAGCAGGGCGGCGGCTTCTACTCGTTCGAGCACGGCCACCTGCTGCTCTGGACGACCTGGGCGAACCCGGAGGACCGGCCGAACTGGGACCGGCGCGGCGAGCTGGCGGAGCAATACGGGCAGGCGATGGCGGACTGGATGATCAGCCGCTCGCGCAACCTCTGCCTCTACCCGAACGTCTACCTGATGGACCAGTTCTCGTCGCAGATCCGCACCTACCGGCCGATCGCGGTCGATAAGACCGAGGTGACGATCTATTGCATCGCGCCCCGCGGCGAGGCGCCGGAGGCGCGGGCCCGGCGCATCCGCCAGTACGAGGACTTCTTCAACGCCAGCGGCATGGCGACCCCGGACGACCTCGAGGAGTTCCGCGCCTGCCAGATCGGCTATCGCGGCCGCGCCGCCCAATGGAACGACCTCTGCCGCGGTGCCGCCCACTGGATCGAGGGGGCGGACGAGGGCGCGCGTGCGATCGGGCTGAAGCCGCTCCTGAGCGGCGCCAAGACCGAGGACGAGGGCCTGTTCGCGATCCAGCACCGCTACTGGATGGACACGATGCGCCGGCACCTGCCGTAGCGCATCGCCCCTGAACCCTCCCCCCTCCGCGGGGGAGGGTGCCCCGCGGATGCGGGGCGGGAGAGGGGAGCGCGACGGTGCTTCAGGTGGCGCCCTTCATCGAGCGCGCGACCTTTCCGGAAGCGGCGTCCCCTCTCCCGGCTCGCTCCGCTCGCCACCCTCCCCCGCAGAGGGGGGAGGGTTCGGGAGCCAGACTCAAGAACGCTCAACACCGACGGCGCCGGCCCCCAGGTCGCCGAACGCGCCCGCACGCCCTCAAGGAGCCCTCCGATGCCCCTCACCCTGGAGCAGGTGCAGCAATTCCTCTACCGCGAGGCCCGCTACCTCGACGACCGCGACTTCGACGCCTGGCTGGCGCTCTACGCCCCCGACGTCGAGTTCTGGATGCCGTCCTGGGACGACGACGACCAGCTCGTCACGGACCCGCAGACCGACGTCTCGCTGATCTACTACGACAGCCGCAGCGGCCTGGAGGACCGGGTCTTCCGCATCCGCACCGAGCGCTCCAGCGCCACCAGCCTGCCGGAGCCGCGCACCTCGCACAACATCGCGAACGTCGAGATCCTCGCGCAGGACGAGGCGACCTGCAAGCTTCGCTTCAACTGGCTCACCTTCAACTACCGCTACAAGACCGTCGATACGCATTTCGGGACGTCGTTCTACACCCTCGACACCAGTGGCGGGACCCCGCTGATCAAGAACAAGAAGGTCATCCTCAAGAACGACTACATCCATCACGTCATCGACGTCTATCACATCTAGGGAGGGCGCCGTGTCGACTGTCGCGCTCAATTTCGAGGACGGGGTCACCCGGTTCATCGCCTGCCGGCCCGGCGAGACGGTGGCGGACGCCTCCTACCGCCTCGGCATCAACATCCCGCTCGACTGCCGGGACGGCGCCTGCGGCACCTGCCGGGTCCATTGCGAATCCGGCCGGTTCGATCCGGGCAGCTACATCGAGGATGCCCTCTCCGACGAGGAGGCGGCGCAAGGCTACGGCCTCGCCTGCCAGATGCGGCCGAAGACCGACCTGGTGCTCGCGGTGGCGGCCTCCTCGGAGGTCTGCAAGACCAAGGCCGCCGCCCTCAAGGGCACGGTCGCGGCGGTGCGCCGGCTCTCGGACACCACCTTCGGGCTCAGCCTGGAGACCGAGGAGCCGGTCGGCTTCCTGCCGGGGCAGTACGTCAACATCGCGGTGCCGGGCAGCGCACAGACCCGCTCCTACTCGTTCAGCTCGGTCCCGGGCAGCCGCCAAGCCGAGTTCCTGATCCGCAACATCCCGGGCGGGCTGATGAGCACCTACCTCGCACAAGCCGCGCGGGAGGGCGCGAGCCTCGACCTGACAGGTCCCTCGGGCAGCTTCTACCTGCGCGAGATCCGCCGCCCGGTCCTGATGCTCGCCGGCGGCACCGGCCTGGCGCCGTTCCTGTCGATGCTGGGCCGGATCGGCGAGACCGGCGCCGACCAGCCGATCCACCTCGTCTACGGCGTCACGCACGACGCCGACCTCGTCGAGACCGACGCCCTCGAAGACGCCGCCGCGAAGATCCCGGGATTCAGCTTCGAGACCTGCGTCGCCTCTCCCGAGAGCCGTCACGCGAGGAAGGGCTACGTCACCGAGCATCTGGCCGATGCGCACCTGCATGGCGGCGACATCGACACGTATCTGTGCGGCCCGCCCGCGATGGTCGACGCGGTCCGCAGGACCTTCGCCGAGCGGGGGCTGACGCCTGCGAGCTTCCACTACGAGAAATTCTCGGCAAGCGGCGTCGGGGGTGGGGCATGAACGACCCCGGCCTGAGCGGTATCGTCTCGCCCGGCCGCTTCGACGGCAAGATCGCGGTGGTGACCGGCGCCGCGCAGGGGATCGGCCGCGAGGTCGCCCTGCGGCTCGCCCGCGAGGGCGCCGCCCTCCTCCTCACCGATCGCTCGGAGATCGTCGAGGAGACGGCAGCCGAGGCCCGCGACCTCGGCGCGAGGGCGGCGGTGCAGCGCGCCGATGCCGAGACGTTCGAGGGCTGCGAGAGCGTGATGGCGGCGGCGGTCGCCCGGTTCGGCCGGCTCGACGTGCTGGTCAACAATGTCGGCGGCTCGATCTGGTTCAAGCCGTTCGCGCATTACGCCCCGCACGAGGTCGAGGCCGAGATCCGGCGCTCGCTCTTCCCGACCCTGTGGTGCTGCCGGGCGGCGCTGCCGCACATGCTGGCGAACGGCGCCGGCAGCATCGTCAACGTCTCGTCGGTGGCGACCCGCGGCGTCAACCGGGTGCCTTACGCGGCCGCCAAGGGCGGGGTGAACGCGCTCACCGCCTGCCTCGCGTGGGAATATGCCGGGCACGGCATCCGGGTGAACGCGGTCGCCCCCGGCGGCACCGAGGCGCCGCCCCGGCGCGTGCCCCGCAACCCTGCCCCGCCGAGCGACCAGGAGCGCGCCTGGATCGCCGAGGTGGTGGCCCAGACCAAGGCCTCGAGCCTGATGCACCGCTACGGCACCGCCGCCGAGCAGGCCGCCGCGATCCTGTTCCTCGCCTCCGACGAGGCCTCCTACGTCACCGGCGTGACCTTGCCGGTGGCCGGCGGCGACCTCGGCTGACCGCAACTCCCAAGCAGAAGAGAGGAAACACCCATGTCCAAGATCACCGACTCCGCCGAAGCCCAGGCCCTGTTCGACAAGGTCGCGGGCCTCTCCACCGAGAGCGGCAATCCGCGCATCAAGCAGATCGTGCGCCGCGTCGTCGAGGATGCCTGCCGGATCGTCGAGGATCTCGACGTGACCCCGAGCGAGTTCTGGACCGCGATGAGCTACCTGACGGAGACCGGCCAGGCCAACGAGTTCGGCCTGCTGATGCCGGGGCTCGGGATCGAGCACTTCATCGACCTGTGCATCGACGCCAAGGAGCGGGCGGCGGGCATCGAAGGCGGCACGCCGCGCACCATCGAGGGCCCGCTCTACGTCGCCGGCGCGCCGCTGACCAAGGGCGAGGCGCGCCTCGACGACGACCCGGAGGACGGCGAGGTGCTGATCGTCGAGGGCCAGGTGACCGGGCAGGGCGGCGCGCCGGTCGCGGGCGCCATCGTCGATGTCTGGCACGCCAACACGCTCGGCAACTACTCGGTCTTCGACAAGAGCCAGAGCACCTGGAACCTGCGCCGGCGCATCGAGACGGACGCCGAGGGCCGCTACCGCTTCCGCAGCCTCCTGCCGAAGGGCTACGGCTGCCCGCCGCACGGCCAGACCCAGAAGCTCCTCGACCAGCTCGGCCGCCACGGCCAGCGCCCGGCCCACATCCACTTCTTCGTCTCCGGCCCCGGCCACCGGCAGCTGACGACGCAGATCAACCTCTCGGACGACCCCTACCTGCACGACGACTTCGCCTTCGCCACCCGCGACGGCCTGATCGCCGAGGTGGTGCGCGTCACCGACCCGGCGGCGCTGAAGGCCGCGGGGCTGAACGAGCCGTACTCGGCGATCCGCTTCGACTTCGCCCTCAACCCCGAGGTGGCGCACGCGCCCGATCCGGTGGTGGTGCGGGCGCACGCCGAGGCGGCCTGAGGCGCGACGCTCAAACCCTCCCCCCTCTGCGGGGGAGGGTGGCGAGCGGAGCGAGCCGGGAGAGGGGAACCCCGTCTCCGGAGAGGTCGCGCGCTTCATGAACGGCGCCACCTGGATCCGCGTCGCGCTGCCCCTCTCCCGCCCGGCGCACGAGTGCTTCGCACTCGCAGCCGGGCACCCTCCCCCGCAGAGGGGGGAGGGTTGGACTGCGCCGGAGGCACCGTCCTCGCCGTACGGCCCCGATGCCCATCCACCGCACCCACCCCCACACCCCGAGACACCCCATGCTCGCCAAGAACCAGCTCCACGACGCCGTGCGCCCCGCGCCCGACCGAGACCTCGCGGTGGCGCAGATCCGCACCACGATCGTGGACGTGCCGACGGTGCGCCAGCACAAGCTGTCCCAGACCTCCGTCACCGCGCAGAGCTACGTCATCGTCCAGCTCCGCCTCGCCAACGGCGTCGAGGGCATCGGCGAGGCGGCGACGCTCGGCGGGCCGCGCTGGAGCGAGGAGAGCGTCGAGGGCATCAAGGCCACCATCGACACCTATCTCGCCCCGGCCCTGATCGGGCAGGCCGCCGACCGCTTCGTCACCGCCGGCGAGCGCCTCGACGCGGCGGCCAAGCGCAACAACGCCGCCAAGGCGGCGCTCGAGACCGCCCTGTTCGACGCGGTCGGCAAGAGCCTCGACCTGCCGGTCGCCGCCCTTCTCGGCGGCGCGGTGCGAAAGAGCTTCCCGGTGCTGTGGACGCTCGCCTCCGGCGACCCCGACCAGGAAATCGCCGAAGCAGAAGCCAAGCTTGCGGCGCGGCTGCACCGCACCTTCAAGATCAAGATCGGCGCGCTCTCCCCCGAGGCCGACCTCGCCCGCCTCACGCGTCTGGCGACGGCGCTCGCCGACCGCGCCACCCTGATCGTCGATGCCAATCAGGCCTGGGACGAGACGGTCGCCCGGCGCTGCCTGCCGCTCCTCGCCGATCTCGGCATCGCCCTCGTCGAGCAGCCGCTGCCGGCCTGGAACGTCGCCGGGATGGGCCGCCTGCGGGCGCGAGACGGCGTGCCGCCGCTCTTGGCCGACGAATGCGTCTTCACCCCGCACGACATGATGGCGGTGGCGCAGGCGGCAGCTGCCGACGCGGTCTCCCTCAAGCTCGTCAAGCACGGCGGGCTCGTCGGTCTGCGCAAGGTCGCGGCGGTGGCGGAGGCCGCCGGCATCGGGCTCTACGGCGGTTGCCTGCTGGAGAGCTCGGTCGGTGCCGCGGCCCATCTCCACGCCTTCGCGGGCCTGCGCGATCTCGCCTGGGGCTGCGAGCATTTCGGGCCGCAGATCCTCACCGGCGACCTCGTCACCGAGCCGCTGGCCTTCCACGACTTCGCAGTGCACCTGCCCGACGGCCCCGGCCTCGGCGTGACCCTCGACCCCGACAAGCTGCGCCACTACGCACGGAGCTGATCCCATGCTGTATTGCGTCGAGATGGACGTCGCGATCCCGCACGGCCTCGATCCCGATCACGTCGCCAAGCTCAAGGCCGACGAGAAGGCGCGGGCCCAGGATCTCCAGCGCCAGGGCAAGTGGCGTCACCTGTGGCGGGTGACGGGCCGCTACGCCAACATCAGCGTGTTCGACGTCGAGAGCCACGACGAACTGCACGACATCCTGTCCGGCCTGCCGCTGTTCCCGTTCATGACGATGCGGGTGACGGCGCTCGCACGCCACCCGTCGGCGATCGGCTGAGGCGGCGCGCCATCGGCGGGGCTGTCGAACGGCCCCGACATCGATGAAGCCCACCGCGTCATCACGGGGCCGCGCAGCGGAGCCCGGGCTGCCGAAGGCAGGCCCAGACACTCAGGTGGTGCCGAACGACGCGGAAAGCCGTCCGCTCAGTTCGGAAAGTCCCGCGGTTCCGGATTCCGGGCTCTCGCCTTCGGCGAGCCCCGGACTGACGCGGAGGGTCGAGAAATCCCGTCGATCTCCTCGACCGGGCTCATCCGCCATCCGGCGCAAGACCAAGAAAACCACCGAAAAATCCTTCAGGAGGAACCCACGCCCATGCCCAATCCACGCAGCATCGACGTCCAGGACGTCATCAACCGCCACGGGGTCTCGCGATTCCAGATGCGGATCGTGCTCCTGTGCTTCCTCGTCGTCGCCATCGACGGGTTCGACACCGCCGCGATCGGCTACATCGCCCCGGCGCTCCGCGCCCAGTGGACGGTGGGCCAGGCGCAGCTCGCGCCCCTCTTCGGCGCCGGGCTGTTCGGCCTGATGATCGGCGCCTTCCTGTTCGGGCCGCTGGCCGACCGGATCGGCCGCAAGGCGGTCCTGATCGTCACCACCGCCTTCTTCGGCGTCGCCAGCCTCGCCTCGGCCTGGTCGACCTCGATCGAGATGCTGACGATCCTGCGCTTCGTCACGGGCCTCGGCCTCGGCGGCGCGATGCCGAACGCCATCACGCTGACCTCGGAATACTGCCCCGAGCACCGCCGCTCGTTCCTCACCATGGCGATGTTCTGCGGCTTCACCGTCGGCTCGGCGCTGGGCGGCTTCGCGGCGGCCCACCTCATCGCCGATTACGGCTGGACCTCGGTGCTGGTGCTCGGCGGCGTCATGCCCCTCGCCCTGGTGCCGGTGCTGATGCTCGGCCTGCAGGAATCGGCCCGCTTCCTCGTGCTCAGGCAGGCCCCGGCCGAGACGGTCGCCCGGCTCCTGCGCCGCATCGCCCCGGCCGAGGATTTTTCCGGCGCCGTCTTCACGGGCATCGCCAAGCCCAAGGGCTCGCCGATCGGCCAGCTGTTCCAGCCCGGCCTGGTCGCCAGCACGCTGTGCCTGTGGGTGACGTTCTTCATGAGCCTGCTGATCTTCTACCTGCTGTCGAGCTGGCTGCCGACCATCATCAGCAGCGCCGGCCTGTCGCTCAAGGAAGCCTCCCTCGTCACCGTGATGCTCGCCACCGGCGGCACCGTCGGCGGGCTCGTGCTCGGGGCGCTGATGGACCGGGTGAACCCGCACGCGGTGCTGGGCCTGTCCTATCTCGCGGCCGCCGGCTTCGTGGCGCTGATCGGCAATGCGACCGGCTCGGTCCCGCTCCTCGTGCTGGCGGTGTTCGGCGCCGGCTTCTGCGTCGCCGGCTCGCAGATCGGCATCAACGCCCTCTCGGCGAGCACCTACCCGACCGCCAGCCGGGCGACCGGCGTCGCCTGGGCCAATGCCGTCGGCCGCGTCGGTTCGGTGGTGGGCTCGATGATCGGCGCCTCGCTGATCGGGCTGGGCTTGGGCCTGCCGACGACCTTCGGCATCGTCGCGGTGCCGGCGCTGATCGCCGCCGCGAGCATCCTGCTCAAGGGCCGGCTCGGCGCGCCGGCACCGCGCCTCGCCCCGGCGCTCCAGAGCACCTGAACGCCCCCTCGAACCCCGGGAGACCACCATGACCTCGTTCCATCAATCGCCCGGGGCGCCCCGCATCGCCGTGATCGGCGGGGGCATCGGCGGGCTCACCCTCGCGCTCGCGCTGCGCCGGCACGGGTTCTCCGTCGCGGTGTACGAGCAGGCGGCGGAGCTTGCCGAGATCGGCGCCGCCGTCGCGCTCTCGGCCAACGCCACCCGCGAGCTCGAACGGCTCGGCCTCGGACCCGCGCTCGCCGCGGTCTCGACCGAGCCGACCGAGCTGATCTACCGCGACGGGCGCAGCGGCGCGCGCGTCGCCGCCCACCCGGTCCGGACCGGCGGCGCCTACCGGGCGCGGTTCGGGGCACCGTATTACGGCGTCCACCGGGCCGACCTGCAGACGGTCTTGAGCGGTGCGCTCGCCGGCGAGGGCCTGCATCTCGGTCACCGCCTCGCCGCCCTCGACCAGGTCGGCGACGCGATGGCGCTCACCTTCGCCAACGGTGTCGCGGTCGAGGCCGACCTCGTCATCGGCGGCGACGGCGTGCGCTCCCTGGTGCGGCGCTGGATCACCGGCGGCGAGGCCGTGCGCTACTCCGGCACCAGCGCCATCCGGGGCGTGGTGCCGATGGGCCTGCTGCCGTCGCTGCCCGACCCGGAAGCGATCCAGTTCTGGATGGGGCCGGACGCCCACCTCCTGCACTACGCCATCGGGGGCGAGGCGGATTCCGTCAACTTCTTCGCCGTCGTCGAGGGACCGCAGACCTGGACCTCCGAGCGCTGGCTCGCGCCCATCGCGCCGGGCGGGCACCGCGCCGGATTCGCCGGCTGGCACCCGGCGGTCACCGAGATGCTCGATGCGCTCCCCCAGACCCAGCGCTGGGGCCTGTTCGTGACCGATCCCCTGCGGCGCTGGCACCGGGGCCGGGCGGTGCTGATGGGCGACAGCGCCCACGCGATGCTGCCCCATCACGGCCAGGGCGCCAACACCACGATCGAGGACGCGATCACCCTGGCCGAACTCCTGGCCGCCGGCGGCGCGCGCGACCTCGACCGGATGATGGCGCGCTACCAGGCCTTGCGGCAGGCCCGCACCCGCACGATCCAGCGCAGCGCCTGGGCGACGAACCGCCTCCTGCACCTGCCCGACGCGGCGGGCGCCACGGCCCTGGCGCGGCGCGACGCCCGGATGACCCGCTTCCCCGAGGATTTCGGCTGGATCCACGCCTTCGACGCGCGGGCCACCGTCGACCGAGCGGCGGCGGAGATGCGGGCCGCGTGACTCCTCGCCGGCCATCGGCCGGCTCGGTCGCCCGCACTACCGCCGCGAGCATCGCCCGGGCGCCGGCGACCGGACGCCCCAGGGCCGGGCAGCCGACCGCTCGGGCGTCGCCGGCATCGGCGCGGATGGGATGCAGGGGAGAGGGAGGACCGGGCGGCGAGCGGCCGCAACGGCGCCGGCCCACCGCGCCTCCCCTCCCCCGCAAGGTCGCTCCGAGGGCGATCACCGGCGGCATGTCGTAGGTGCCGAGCCCGGTCGGGAACACCCGCCGGTCCTCGATGCTCATTACGCAGACGGGCCCGGAAGCGCCGCGACCGTGATCTGCCGCGCTCCCGCCATGGGCTCCTCCCGGCGGCGCAAGGGTTCCGGGGGGAGCGGCACGAACCTCGTGCACCAGGGTTCGGCACCGGCCGAGATGCGGTCGATCAACATTGCACAAGACGACGTCGCTTCGAGCAAGCGATCGAAGCCGAGATCGTGCCCTATGTGATGGCCGCCATGCTTTCGGTTTGTTAGTTCTTGTCCCGTGCGGCCGCGTCGACTGCAACATCCCGTGCCCGGGAGACGCCGCGTGAATGTCGGAACGGTTCAGGAGCCGCGCATTATACCAGGCGGCCTAGGCTATAAGCCTGAATGTTTCCGTCGCAATGCAAGCACTACCTGCGCGGGCATGATCCTGATGCTCGACCCGATGACGGCCACCGAGGGCCGTGCTCCCGCCCCCGCGCGCGCCGCGACGCTCCTCGCGCACGTCCTGCGCGACCTCGCCCTGTCCTACGAGGCGGAATGCCCGGGCGGCTTCGCCCGCTTCCGACGGGCGCTGTCGGTCGAGTCCCTCGCGGTCATCGCCCGTGTCGGCGGCGCGGCGGCGAGCGACGAGGCCGCCCTCTCCCTGGCGCGGCAGGTGCACGAGACGCTGCTCGACGTCGAGGAAGACGTCTGGGCGCTCCACACCGCCGCGCATTGACCCCTCACTCCGCTGCGACGATGCCGGCTTGCGCCGCATGCAGGCGCCGGTAGGCGCCGTTCGCCGCCACCAGGGCGTCGTGCGAGCCCTGCTCCAGGATGCGCCCGTTCGACACCACGGCGATGCGGTCGGCATGCCGGATGGTGGCGAGGCGATGCGCGATCACGAGCGTCGTGCGGCCCTCGGTCAGCTCGGCGAGCGCGGCCTGGATCTCCCGCTCCGTCTGGGTGTCGAGCGCCGAGGTCGCCTCGTCGAGGATCAGGATCGGCGGATTCTTGAGGAAGACTCGGGCGATCGCCAGGCGCTGCTTCTGGCCGCCGGAGAGCTTGACGCCGCGCTCGCCCACCACCGTGTCGAGGCCGTCGGGCAGGGTCTCGATCAGCCCGTCGAGGCGGGCGCGGTGGGCCGCCGCCCGGATCTCGGCCTCGCTCGCGTCGAGCCGTCCATACGCGATGTTCTCGCGGATCGTGCCGGCGAACAGGAAGACGTCCTGCTGCACGATACCGATCTGGCCGCGCAGGGAGGCGAGGGTCAGGTCGCGGATGTCGTGCCCATCGATGGTGATGCGCCCGCCCTCGACGTCGTAGAAGCGCGGCACCAGGGAGCACAGGGTGGTCTTGCCGGCCCCCGAGGGCCCGACGAAGGCCAGGGTCTCGCCGGCGCGCACCGCGAGGTCGACGCCGTCGAGCACCGGCCGTCCGTCGCCGTAGCCGAAGCGCACGCCCTCGAAGCGGATCTCGCCTCGGAGCGGTACAGCGGTCGCGCCGGGCCGGTCGACGATGTCGGGCGCGGTAGCGAGCAGAGCCATGTAGCGGCGAAAGCCCGCGATCCCCTTGGGGTAGGTCTCGACCACCGCGCTGATCTTCTCCAGCGGACGGTAGAACACCCCGACCAGGAGCAGGAAGCCGACGAAACCGCCGGGGCTGAGATCGCCCCGGACCACGAAGGCGGCGCCGCCGACGAGCACCACGATCTGGACGAGGCGCATGCCGAGATAGTTGAGCGACAGGCTCGCGGCCATGATCCTGTAGGCCTCGAGCTTGGTGGCGCGGTAGCGCTCGTTGTCGGCGGCGAACAGGCGGCGCTCGTGGGCCTCGTTGGCGAAGGCCTTCACCACCCGGATGCCGCCGACATTCTCCTCGATGCGGGCGTTGAACGCCCCGACCCGGCCGTACTGCGCCTGCCAGTTGCGGGTCATCCGGCCGCCGTAGCGCACGGTGACGAAGGCGATGACCGGCAGGATCGCGGCGGTGAGGAGCGCCAGCGGCGGGTGGACCAGCAGCATCAGCCCGAAGGCGCCGACGAGCGTCATCACGGCGATGAACAGGTCCTCGGGCCCGTGATGGGCGACCTCGCCGATCTCCTCGAGGTCCTTGGTGACCCGCGCCACGAGGTGGCCGGTCTTCTGGTTGTCGAAGAAGCGGAAGGACAGGGTCTGCAGGTGGTCGAAGGCGCGGGCGCGCATCGTGGTCTCGATGTTGATGCCGAGCACGTGACCCCAGTAGGTCACCACCACCATCAGCCCCGCATTGGCGACGTAGAGCGCCGCGAGCCCGGCCGCCGCGATCAGGATCAGGGTCCAGTCCTGTTGCGGCAGCAGCACGTCGACGAAGGCCTTCACGGCCATCGGGAAGCCGAGCTCGAGCAGGCCCGACAGGATGGCGCAGCCGAAATCGAGGAGAAACAGGGCCCGGTGCGGCCGGTAATAGGCGAGGAAGGCCTTCAGCATGACGATCCGGTCGGAGGGGATAGGGAGCGGGCCCCTGATAGGCCGGAACCCTCGCGCGCGACAGATGGCGGTCGCGGCCCCCGGGTCAAAACTCGATCAGCTTGACGGCTGGAGGGCTGCTGAGGGTGGGAAGCGGAACCGGGCGTTGCGCCCAAAAGCGGACGTTCAACATGCGACCTGATTTGGTCGCACAAGCTGCAGCAAGCGCCGCTCGACAGCATTCTTGCCTGCTTGCTTGCCTGCTTGGAAGATGGGCTCCCCGGCGGTAAGCAGCCCTCGGTTCGGTCGCGTTCAGCCATCCAAATTGCGCGCGTTTCTGCGTGCCAGGCGGGGCGCCCTGTGGCTAGGCAGGTCGAGAGAGAGCTTTGCTCCATGCACGCACATCTCATCTTCGCCCTCGCTTTGGTCCTTTCCGTTATCCCTGCATCGGCAACGGAGGCGGTTTGGGCGGCGGCACGGGCTGGCGGGACGGTCATGTTGCTGCGGCACGCCAACGCTCCAGGTTTCGGCGATCCGGCGGGCTTCAGGCTCGGCGCCTGCGAGACGCAGCGCAATCTTGGCGAGGCGGGCCGCGCGCAGGCCGCCGAGCTCGGCATACGCTTGAGACGTGAATCCGTCGTCGTGACCGCGGTTCGGTCCAGCCGATGGTGCCGCGCACGCGACACAGCCGCCCTCGCGTTCCCCAACGTCACGGTCGAGGCCGATCCGGCTCTCGACAGCTTCTTTGCCGATCGCAAGACCGAGTCGGACCAGAGCGCAGCCCTACGCGACCGCATTCGAGACTGGTTGGGCCGACCGGGTACCCTCGTGCTCGTGACACATCAGGTGAACATCACTGCGCTCACTGGAATCGTCCCGGCAGACGGCGAGATCACCGTCCTTCGACCGAATGCAGACTCTGGATTTGATGTGGTAGGGCGCCTCAGACCATAGGCGGGAGAAGGCATAGACAGCCCTCGCACCACCCGTTCCGGTCAAATCAGTCCGTTCTATCAGACTGCCCCAAAGCGGACGCTCCGAAGGTCCGACAACGCGTCGCAAGCAGACCACTCGCACGGTCAAGCCAATAGGGTATGGACCCAAGGGCGCGACCCGAGGGGGACCGACGCCGTCGGCGTATCGCGGTGTCATGCTCCCTCATCCCGGGGTCGGCCCGAACCGCCCGGGGGCCGCCGGTCAGAACCGGACGGTCTCGCTCCCGTTCACGGCCCGCACGGTGCCGCTCGGCCGCCCTCCCGTCCCGGTGAGCGCGAGGGACCGCTCGCCCCCCGGCGCCAGGTGGAACCAGTTGTCGGAGGGCCGCCCCTCCCCGTCGAGGGTGACGTGCACCGCGAGGGCGTGCCGCTCCGCCGCGACCCGCAGCACGACGCCGTCGCGGCCCTCGGCGAGCGCGGCCGAGAGGCCGGTCTCACGGGGCGTCGCGTCCCGGCCGGCCGGGAAATGGAACGACTCGGCGAGGAGCGCGCCGTCGCGGTCGGTCAGCCGCAGATGGGCGAGCGCGTGCGCCGCCGGGCCGAAGCGGTAGGCGGCGGTCGCGTCGAAGAAGCGGCCGAGCAGAGCGGCCGAGGACAGGGTGACGGCCTCCCGGGGCCCGAGCGACACGGCCCGCTCGGCCTTCGCCGCGACCTTGCCGGCCGTATTGGTGAAGGTGAGCGACAGGGTGGCGTCGAGGGGGCGCGCCGTCTCGTTGCGCAGATGGGCGTGAAGGCCGTTCAGGCCCTCGTCCGACAGCACGGCCTGCACCGGCCGGAAAGCCCGCTTGAGGGCGTACCAGGCGGATTTCGGCCGGCCGGCGACGTCGATGACGCCCCAGCCCGCCCCCGGCGCGAGGTCGCGCCAGAGCCAGACGAGGCCGCCGGCGGTGACGGAGCCGGTGCGGCGCCACTCGGCGAAGGTCGTCTCCATCACCTCGGCGACCGCGGCGCGGCCGAGCGTCAGGTAGCGCTCCGGATCGTCGCGGCGCAGGCGCTCCGGGTCGACGCCGTAGAGGACGCCGACATAATGGTCGCGCACGCCCTCGAAGTCCCAGTCGGCGCCGCGGTCGCGCGGCACGCCGCCGGCCCAGGCCGGGTCGCGCGGGTCGGTCAGGCCGGACTCGCGGAGAGACGCCGGCTCCGGCACGTTGGCGAAGGCCAGGCATTCGGAGGCGAAGCGCACCTCCGCCCGGCGCGCATCCTCGAACGGGCGGCAATAGGCGCCGACACCATAATAGTGGGTGACGCCGGCATCGGTGGAGAACGGCAGGTCGCCGCCCGAGGGCGAGTTCGGCACCACCACGAGGTCGGGCCGGCGCGCCCCTGCTGCCTCCCGCAGCATCGCCTCGACCGCCGCGGCGCGCCAGACCGGCTCCGGAAACCCCAGCATCGCGGCCTGCTGCTCGACCTCGCTGCCGCCGCCGAGGATGCAGAGCGAGGGCGAGGATTGGTGCCGGTCGAGGAGCTGGGCGATCTCGGCCGCGAGCGCCGTGCGGAAGGCGGGATCGTCGACCGGATAGTCGAAATTGGCCAGCATCAGGTCCTGCCAGACCAGGATGCCGAGTTCGTCGCAGAGATCGTGGAAGGGTTGCGCCTCGTACAGCATGGTGCCGCCGACCCGCAGCATATTCATGCCGGCCTCGACGGCGAGGGCGAGGAGCGGGGCGTAAGCGGCGCGGTCGCCCGCCAGCCCGACGAGGTCGGCCGGGGTCCAGCAGGCGCCGCGACAGAAGACCGGCACGCCGTTGACCGCGAGGCTCAGGCCCTCCGCGAAGGTGCGGAGCATCGTGATGGTGCGAAAGCCGACGCGGCCGAGATCGAACGTCTCGTCTCCCGCCTCGAGCGCGACGGCGTGGAGCCGCGGCTCGCCATGGGTGTGGGGCCACCACAGGGCGACGCCCGGCAGGTCGAGCCGGCCCTCGAACAGGCCGGGTGCGGTCTCGGCGAGCACCGTCTCGCGGCCGTCGCAGCGCAGGGTGAGCGGGCCGGGCGCGTCCGGGAAGGTCAGCCGGGCGGTGAGGATCCCGGTCCCGTCCGCGACGCTCGCCCGCAGGTCGATGGCGGTCGGACGACCCCCCTCCCCTCTCCGGGTGATCGGCCGGTACGGGCCGACGGCATCGACGCCCGGGCACCAGCCCGGCATGAAGCCGAGGAGCGTCGTGCGGGCGTGGCGGAGCGAGCCGGGGGTGGCGAGCTGCGGCCGCCACCGGCCGCGTGTGTGCGGCCGGGCGAGATCCTGGGCGAGCGAGCGGAACGCGAGGGCGAGGTCGTGGGTGCCGTCGAGATCGACCGCGACCTCGTGGGCGAGGAACATCGAGCGGGAGGCGAGCACGCGCCGGCCGTCGAGCCAGACCTCGCAGAGCGTCGCCAGTCCCTCGAAGCGCAGGATCTCGCGGCCCCGGCCCTCGATGCGGGTGCGGTACCAAACGTCTGATCCGTGGAGCGGCGTCGGCGCGGCGTCCGACCAGCGCCCGGCGGCGCGCAGGGCGCCGGCCGCGGTGCCGGGCACCGGGGCCGGGATGAAGCCCGTGAGGGCGTCGAGGTCGCCGGGCCCGGCGCAGGCGCCGGGTCCGGTGACGATCATCGCCCAGGGTTGATCGAGGGCCCGGTCGACGGTGCGCAGAAGGGCCATGCTGTCGCCGGAGCCTGATTGAGGTCGAGGGTGGGCCGAAAGATAACAGCCATACTGGTTTCGCTGATCAAACAGCCACTCAAGCCTCCGCCAGCGCCCGGTCCAGCGCCTCGAACACCGCCGCATAGGTCGCCTCGGCGGCGCTCAGGCGCTCCGGCAGCCCGGCGAGGCGGCCGCGGGCGAAAGCGCGGGCGAGCTGGAACTGGAACGCCTTGGCCTCCTGCGACAGCCGCGTCGCCGCCGCCGCCGCCTCGCCGAACGCCCCGGCGCCTTGCGCCTCCAGCCAGGCGAGATGGCTGCCGAGCAGCTCGAAATTCGCCCCGAGCTGGCGCGTGGTGTTGAAGGCGTAGGCGTGGAAGGCCGAGAGCGGGCGCTGCACGAAGCCGTCCGGCTTGGCTCCGAGCGCCGCGCGGAAGGCGGTGACCGGGTTCGCCGCCGGCGCCTGGGCGCGGTGGCGCCTCAGCAGCGCCAGGGCCCCGCCCGGGAGCTCGGCCGGGCTCAGGGCCGGGCCGCACGGCTTCACGAACTCGGCGTAGGGCAGCAGCTCTCCCCTCGCGAAGATCCCGTCGTAATCGGCGCCTTCGAGCGTGAACCGCCCGGCATTGTGGAGGTAGTCGAGCCGGCGCCGCACCGGGTCGAGGGAGAGGATCGCGATCGTGGTCTTCGAGGCCTCGCGCCGGTAGGTGGTGCCGGCGGTGTCGGGCAGGAAGAAGGCGTTGACCTCGACCAGCACCGGCAGGCCGCGGGCGGCCTGGACCAGGCTGTGCCCTTCCAGGTCCTCGTAGAGCGCCAGCTCCAGGATCTCGAGGCCGTAGAGCGCCTCGAGGTCGGCCGCCTTCGGCTTGAAGAAGGTGAACTGGTCGCCCTCGAAATCCTGCCGGAGGGTGAAGCCCAGCATCGCCTCGGGCGACAAGCCCCGCAGGTGCAGGAGCTCGATCCACAGATCGACGTAGCAGTTCGTCTCCGGCCAGGTCCGGTCGGGGGCGTGGAGCGCGTGCGGCGTGTGGTCCCCCACGAGGGGTCCCGCGGACGTCTCCGTCCGCGGCTCCTCGATCGGGCGAAGCAGGGCGACCGACATCGGCGCGCCTCAGCCGAACAGCTGGGCGCGGACGCTCGCCGGCCAGGCGTCGAGGTCGAGGCCGTGGTGGCGCAGCAGCGCGAGGGTGATCCGCTCCAGGCCGAAGCCGACGCAGGCCGTGTGCGCGACCGCGCCGTCGGCCTGGTGGATGCCCCAGGTCGTGCCGAAATGGTCCTGGTGATAGTTGAAGCTGAGGCAGGCGGTCGGCTTGTCCTCGCTGTTGACCGGCACGTTCAGCTCGAACTTCAGCGCCTGGGCGCGCTGGTTGTTGGCGAGCATCTTGCCGGCGCGGCCGAAGAACGGGTCGTTGGCCGGATCGATGGCGAGCGGCAGGCCGAGATCGCGCATCATCGTGGTGCCGCGGGCGAGCCACAGCTCGCGGAAGGCGAGCACCTGCTCCGGCGTGCCCATGCGGACGTATTCGCGCATGCGGAACAATTGCATGCGGGTCGGCTCAAGCGAGGGCTCGTGCCGGAAGCAGTAGGATTGCAGATCGAAGAGCAGCCCGCCTTCGGGCAGCCGGCCGCGGGCGGCGGCGACAGGATAGAGCGGGTAGCAGGCGGCCGGCGTCAGCACGATGTCGGTGGCGGCCTGCTTGGCGGTCCAGTCCTCGCCGGCATCGAGGCAGGCGAGAAGCCGCGCGTGGTCGGCCTCGTTGCCGCAGAAGCTGTGCACGGTGCCGGCGAGGTGCGGGAAGCCCTTGAGGTAGCCGCTGCGCTCGAAGCTCGCGCGCGCCATGCCGGGCGGGAAGCGCAGGGCCTCGGCGCCATCGGAACCGCCGATGCGCGAGACGAGGCGGTCGAGGGCCTCGACCACGCTCTCGAAGGCGCCGGAGCGGCCGTAAAGGCCGTCGACCCCGGTCCGGATCAGCAGGCCGCGGTCGAACAGGCGGTCGAGGAACGAGCGCGGCTCGGGCGCCTCGACGAAGGCCTCGTCGGCGGCGGGCAGGAGGTCGGAGGAGAGGCTCTGGTCCATCACGCGCTCAGGAGCTTGCCGCTGCCCTTCTGCACCAGCAGGAGGTTGGCGGTGTTGGAGAGGATGCGGTCGTTGCTGATCATCAGCGGCGCCGAGAGGACGTCGCGCAGCTGCCGGCCGAGGCTGAACGGGGTGCCGTTCTTGTAGCCGAGGATGCCGACCACGCTCAGCGCACGCTGCACGATGTCGACGGCCTGGCCCGAGACCGTGATCTTGACGTTGTTGAGCATGATCGAGAAGCCGATCGCGCTCAAGGAATCCGGATCGCCCTTGGCGGCCTCGTAGCGCGCGAGCCCGGCCACCACATTGCTCTTCATCGCCTGGAGTTCGTTGGCGGCTTCCGCGAGGCGCAGGGCCCCCGGGGGCACCTGGCCCGGCTTCTTGCGCGCCTCGCCCTGCACGAAGGCGCGGGCGCGGTCGACGGCGTAGCTCGCGATGCCGAACCACACGCTGCCCCAGAGCAGGTGCGAGGCGGCGAGCATCGACTGCGCGGCGATCTCCGCGAAGGGCTTCTGCAGCACCTGCGCCAGCGGCAGGCCCTCGGCCTTGAGCACGAAGCCGTCGCTGCAGGTGCCGCGCATGCCGAGCGTGTCCCACACGCTGGTGCGCTCCAGCGTGATCTGGTCGGCCAGCAGGGCCACCAGCACCTGATCGGAGGTCGCGGCCTCGGGGTGGCGGCGGGCGGTCGCCAGGATCAGGTCGGCCTGGGCGCCGTAGGAGATGACGCTCGCCTCCTTGGTGAGGCGAAAGGTGTCGCCGTCCGCCTCGACGGCGCAGAGGCTGTTGCGCAAATCGCCGCCGATGCCGGCCTCGGTGGTCGAGGAGGCGATCAGCAGCTGCTCCCCGGCGACGCGCTCCATCAGGCCGCAATGCCAGGGGCTGTCGATGCCGTGGGTGACGAGGCTCGCGAGCTTGATGTGGTGCATCGCGAATACCATCGCGCTGGCCGAGCAGGCGCGCCCGAGGATGGCGCAGAGCTCGGCGATCTCGCTCATCGAGGCCCCCTCTCCGCCCAGGGCGCGCGGAACCTGGATGCCGAGCAGGCGCTCGGCCTTGAGGGCGGCGACCGCCTCGGCCGGGAACCGGCCCTCGCGATCGACCGCGTCGGCGTGCCGGGCGGCGATCTCCGCCACGCGCTTGGCACGCGCGTCGAGGCCGCCCGCAGGGATTGCAGCCGCGACGGTTCCCGTCGCCGCGACCTCGACGTGCATGTTCATGCGGCCTCCTGCCGGCTCAGGCCCGCGACGGTGTCCCGGATGATGCGGACGGTCGAGAACGAGCGGCGGCCGAGGGCCGAATCGGGGAACTCGATGTCGAACCGCTCCTCGAGGGCCAGCATCAGCTGCACCGAGCCGAAGGAATCCAGCCCCTTCTCGAACAGATCGTCGTCGTCCGACAGCGTGTCGACCACCCCCTTCAGCGATTCCAGCGACTTCAGCACGTCGCGGATGTCAGAGATTTCAGTCATGGGGCTCCACCTTCCTGCGTGAGACATGGGTCTCATCCGGTAGATGAGATTGCAATCTCGAGCGTAAGTTTTGGTAAATTTTCAGATGTTTATTTTCACGAAAGACCCGATCCACTGCGGGGCGGGAGGCTCGTTCCGAGTCGATGGCGACCAATCAACTCCGAACAGCTTAACGGCCGGCAAACCGGAGCGCAGTCGCTGGGACAAGATTCCGTCAAGCTTACGGATTTCACGCCGCGGGCGGTGCCATGCTGCCCGGGCGGGGCCCCGCCGGCTGCGGTCCGCAAGGACCATCAGCCTCCGGATCCTGTGGGCCGCGCCCCCCGTGTCTCGGCGACGCGACGCCGCGCCGTGGCGCCCGGATCGGCTCCCCTGCCCCGCGCCCGGATCCCGGGCCCGTGATGGAACGGCAGGCACGGCGCCCCGTCGCGGAAGGCCCGTGCGGCCGAAGGAGGCCGCCACAGGATGAGGACCGGACGGGAGGCGGGCCCCTCCCCTGCCGACCGTGCCCGAGGCTTGCGCGAGGCTTGCGCCGCGCCCGGTGTGCCGATTGCGAATCGGGGTCGTCTCGCGCCAATTGCAGTTTCATCGACGAACCGACGTATTTTCTGCAAACAGGGCTCGCGAGCATGAATCAGCACACGCCGCCCCACTCCACCGGGTCGGTCGCCCCGGCCGCGATGATCGGCGCCCACGCCGCGACGTTGCGCGAGCAGCTCCAGGCGATCTCCTCGGGACTGTTTCCCCCCATGGCCGCCAAGGGCCTGCGCCGCTTCACCTCGACGGAGGCCGCGCGCCTCATCGGCGTCACCGTCTCGCGGCTGCAGCAGCTCGCCGCGGATGGGCTCGGGCCTCAGCCGGAGGTCTCCGCCAACGGCCGGCGCTCCTACAGCCTCGCCGACATCCACGGGCTGCGCGCCTATCTCGACGAGAACACCCGCGGCGGCCGGCGCTACCAGCCGCGCCGCAGCGGCCTCGAGCACCTGCAGGTCCTGGCGGTGGCGAACTTCAAGGGCGGATCGGGCAAGACCACCACCACCGCCCACCTCGCCCAGTCCCTGGTCCTGCGCGGCTATCGCGTGCTCGCCATCGACCTCGATCCGCAGGCGAGCCTCTCGGCCCTGCTGGGCGTGCAGCCCGAGCTCGATGTCGGCGCCGACGAGACGCTCTACGGGGCGATCCGGTACGACGACGCGCGTCCCTTGAGCGAGGTGGTGCGCAAGACCTACTTCACCGGGCTCGACCTCGTGCCGGCCAACCTCGAGCTGATGGAGTTCGAGCACGAGACCCCGCGGGCGCTGAGCCGCCGCCGGCCCGGCGAGCCCCTGTTCTTCGACCGGGTCGCCCACGCGATCGAGACCGTGGCGGAGTCCTACGACATCGTCGTCATCGATTGCCCGCCGCAGCTCGGCTATCTCACCCTCTCGGCGCTCTGCGCCGCGACCTCGCTCCTGATCACCGTGCATCCGCAGATGCTCGACGTCGCCTCGATGAGCCAGTTCCTGGCCATGACCGAGGACCTGCTCGGCGTGGTGGCGGAATCCGGCGGGCGGCTGCAATACGACTGGCTGCGCTACCTCGTGACCCGCTACGAGCAGCAGGACGCGCCGCAGACCCGCATCGTCGGGATGCTGCGCACCCTGTTCGAGGACGCGGTGCTGACCGCGCCGATGCTCAAGTCCTCGGCGGTGTCGGATGCCGGCCTGTCGAAGCAGACCCTCTACGAGATCGGCCGCGAGGGCGTGACCCGCTCGACCTACGACCGGGCGCTCGAATCCCTCGAGGCGGTCAACGGCGAGATCGAGGGACTGATCCGCCGGGCGTGGGGCCGGCCATGAGCCGCAGGTCGAACCTCGACGCGCTCTTCGGCGCCAAGCCCGCGGCGAAGCCGGTCGCACCGGCTCCGGAATCCCCGCAACCTCCCGAGGCCGGGGCGTTTGCAGCTGCAAACCCGGAGCCGGCCGAGCCCGAGTTCGCAGCTGCAAACTCCCGCGCCCAGGAGTCTCGTGCCCCTGAGCGCAACCGCAGCGGCGCGGTGCGGGCGATGAGCAGCACCCTGCGCGGCCTCGCCGCCCGGGCCGACGCCGCCGCGGAGATCGAGGCCGGCACCGTCGTGGTCGAGATCGCGCCGGATCGGATCGACGATTCCTTCATCGCCGACCGGGTCGCGGATGCCACCGATCCGGGCCTCCCGGCCCTCGTCGAGAGCATCCGCGAGAGCGGCCAGCAGGTGCCGATCCTGGTGCGGCCGCACCCGGCCGACCCGGAGCGTTACCAGGTCGCCTATGGCCGCCGGCGCATCCAGGCGGCGCGCCAGCTGGCGCGGCCCGTCCGCGCGGTGGTGCGTCCGCTCACCGATGCCGAACTGGTGGTGGCCCAGGGCAAGGAGAACCTGGAGCGCCAGGACCTGAGCTACATCGAACGGGCGTTCTTCGCCCTGCGCCTCGAGGAGCACGGCTTCCCGCGCGCCACGATCACCGCCGCGATGGGGATCGGCAAGGGCGACCTCTCGACCCTGATCTCGGTGGCGCGCACGGTGCCGGCGGAGATCGTCCGGGCGATCGGCCCGGCGCCGGCCGCTGGGCGGCCGCGCTGGATGCTGCTCGCCGAGCGGATCCGGGCGGCGAAGCCCGACCGGGTGGCGGGCCTCCTCGCCGATCCCGGCTTTCGGGACAAGCCCACCAACGAGCGCTTCGCCGCGGTGCTGACCGCGCTCGGGCCACCTGCCACGCCGCGGCCGGCGCCGCAGGTGTGGAACGACGAGGCGGGCCGCTCCATCGCCCGGATCGAGCGCACGCCCGACCGGGTCGCGCTCTCGTTCGACGACCGGCTGGAGCCCGGCCTTGCCGACTACGTCCTCGAACGGCTGCCCGAGATGCTGGCGGCCTACCGGGCGGGCCGCGCGCGGCCCTGAATCCGCGGAACCGGAGAGCCGGGCGGGACCTATCTCCGGACAGGCAGTCCCGCCCGCCTCCGAGGCCCGCATGCGTATCGCTCTTTCGATCCTCGCCATCCTGGCGCAAAGCGCTGTCCTGACACCCACTGCCGTCATGGCCCAGACCGCGCCCGATCCGGCTCCGGCGGACGCACGCCAGGTCTGCGAAGCCAAGGCCGACCAGACCGGCATCACCGGCGACGGCCGGGAGACCTACCTGCGCGAATGCGAGGCGGGCGAGCGCCTGGTGCGCGGCAACGCCCGGCGCTAAGGCGCGAACGGCCGCTCGCGCCGCGCGTTGATCCATCGCGAAGCATGCGCCGCGGAGCATCCGATGACCGACTGGAGGCCCATCGACCGCGCCCCGCAGGATGGCCGCTGGATCATCGCCATCCACCGGGACGAGCCGGACCGGCGGGCCGTGATCCGCTGGGATCCAGGGCGGGCCGGCGACGACCGACCCTGGCACGTCGCCACCACGGATTACGGCTACGCGCCGGACGCCTTCACCCACTGGACGCCGTTCCCGGAGCCGCCGCAGCCGGGGCGGAGGGAGGCCTGACGCGGGGGACCGATGCTGCCCGACGCCACGGCCTTCACCCTCGGGGACATCATCTGGCGGCTCGGCGCCGCGACCCTGTGCGGCCTGGTGCTCGGCCTCGAGCGCGAGTGGCGCGGCAAGGATGCGGGCCTGCGCACCCACGCCCTCGTCGCCCTGAGCGCAGGCCTGATCACCACCTCGGCGCTCAGCCTCTACGCGGTGGTGCGCCGGGAGGGCGGGACAGCCGACCCGCTGCGGGTGATCCAGGGACTGGCGCAGGCGATCGGATTCATCGCGGCCGGTACGATCTTCGTCGCTCGGCGCAACGTGAAGAACCTCACGACAGCGGCCAGCATCTGGTTCTCGGCCTCCGTCGGCATCGTCGCGGGAGCGGCGCAGTTCACCCTGCTCGCCGTCGCGATGGGGTTCGGCCTGACGATCCTGGTCGTGCTGCGGCTGCTCGATCGCCTCGGCCTGTCAGGTTCGGCGGAGGAGTGAGGGACGCCTTGCCCTTTCGGCCGGGTTGCACCACCCGCCGCGGCCGGGACATAAACGGAAAGCACCGCCGCGATGGCGTCGCGGCGGTGCTCGCCCTCTTCGAGGGCTTTCCTCCCCAGACTTCGGGCCGCTCTCGAGGGCGGCCTCGTTCGTGTCTGTGATCACAGTCGTAGCCGGCGATTCGCCTCCAGACAAGCACAATTGTGCGTCATCTGCGGGCATCTGGCATTTTCGTGCGCAGTCCAGTGGCCTCCCGGGGGAGGGGAGTGGTCTCCCGTTCGCCGATTCGCGTGCGGGTTTCTCCTCTCGCGGAGGAGCCGGGAGGGGACTTCATCCCCGCGACGGGGATGAAGCAGGCGGGGCCGGAGCGCGAGCGTCGGAGGCCCGCGATCCGATCCTGCCGGACGGCGGACCGGGCAGGGGAGGGGGCTGGCACCCCGTCAGATCGGGTGCGCCGAGTGCCCGGTCGGCTCGCGCCGGTCCCGCTTCGGGCCGCCGGCCTCCGGCCGGATCCGCACCGGCACCGATTTCGCCGCCGGCGTCCCGGATTGTATGTCGTGGTGCGACAGGGCCATCAGGGGATTCATCTCGGGGTAGTAGGCCCCGAGGCACCCGTCGGGCAGCGAGAAGGGCGTCACCGTGAGCCCGGTCACCTCGCGGGTGATCCCGTCGCCGGCGTCGCTCACGAGGGAGACGACCTGGCCGTCGCTGAGGCCGGCCCGGCGGATTTCGTCCGGATTCATCAGGAGCACGTCGCGGGTGCCCTCGATCCCGCGCAGGCGGTCGCTGTAGCCGTAGATCGTGGTGTTGAACTGGTCGTTCGACCGCATGGTGATCAGCCGGTAGCGGCCGGGCTCGTCGGAGAAGCCGGTGGCCGACAGCACCTCGGGCGCGGTGAACTCGGCCTTGCCGCTCTCGGTCTTCCAGATCCGCTCGCGGGCCGAGTTGCCGCGGTAGAAGCCACCCGGGATCCAGAGCCGGTCGTTGAAGTCGTGGAACTCCTCCCGGTAGGTCCTGGCGATCGCGTCGCGGATCAGGCCGTAATCGCCGGTCCAGGCGTCCCAAGGAGCCTTCGGGTTCGGCGCCAGCGTCGCCTTGGCCATTCCGGCCACGATGGCGACCTCGGACTTCAGGAAGTCGCTCGCCGGGGTGCGGCGGCCGAGCGAGCCGTAGATGCAGCTGAACGTGTCCTCGATGCTCACCGCCTGCGGCCCGCTTGCCTGCCGGTCCTCCTCGGTGCGGCCGAGGCAGGGCAGGAGGTAGGCGATCTCGCCGTTGACGAGGTGCGAGCGGTTGAGCTTGGTCGCGACCTGCACGGTCAGGCGCATGCCGGTCCAGGCCTTCTCCATCCGGTCCTGGTCGGGGATCGCCCGCACGAAGTTGCCGCCAAGCCCGATGAAGCTGCGGATCTCGCCCGAGAGGATCCCCTCGCAGGCCTCGACCGTGTTGACGCCCTTCTCCCGCGGCGGATCGAAGCCGAACTGCTCAGCCAGCCGGTCGAGGGGCACCAGCTCCGGCTTCTCCGAGATGCCGACGGTGCGCTGGCCCTGGACGTTGGAGTGACCGCGCACCGGCGACACGCCGGTGCCGTCGCGCCCGATATTGCCCTTGAGCAGCAAGAGGTTGACCACCATCGCGACGTTCTCGAAGCCGTGCACGTGCTGCGTCAGCCCCATGCCGTAGAAGGCGCAAACCCGCTCGGCCTCGACATAGACCTGCCCGGCCGCCTCGATGTCGGCGCGGGAGATGCCGGATTCGCGCTCGATCTCCTCCCAGGACGTCGCCCGGACACGCGCCTCGAAGGCCTCAAGACCGGTCGTGTGCTGGGCGATGAAGTCGACGTCGAGGACGCGCTCACCGCGCGCCTTCGCCGCGTCGTCGGCGGCAAAGACGTGCTTGCACAGGCCGAGCATCACCGCGATGTCGCCGCCGGGCCGGACCTGGTGGTACTGGGTGCTGATCGGCGTCGCCTTGCCGGTCAGCATCTCGACCGGGCTCTGCGGGTTGGTGAAGCTCTCGAGGCCGCGCTCGCGCACGGGGTTGAAGGTGATGATCCTCACCCCCCGCTTCGAGGCCTCCTGCAGCGGGTGCAGGAAGCGCGGCGAGTTGGTGCCGGTGTTCTGGCCGAAGAAGAACATCGCGTCGCATGTCGAGAGGTCGTCGAACACCACCGTGCCGACGCTGGCGCCGATCACCTTCTTCAAGGCCACCGAGGTCGTCTCGTGGCACATGTTGGAGGAATCGGGCAGGTTGTTGTTGCCGTAGAGCCGGGCGAACAGGGCGTAGAGGTACGAGGTCTCGAGGCTGGCGCGGCCCGACGAGTAGAACACCACCGATTTCGGATCGAGCCGGCGCAGTTCGGAGCCGATCTCGCGAAACGCCTCGTCCCAGCCGCACGGGACGTAGCGGTCGCTGGCGCGGTCGAAGCGCATCGGGTGGGTCAGGCGGCCCTGCTGCTCGAGTTCGTAGTCGCTCCAGCCGCGCAATTCGGTGAGCGTGTGCTTGCCGAAGAAGTCCGGCGTGCAGCGCCGCGTCGTCAGCTCCCACAGGGTCGCCTTGGCGCCGTTCTCGCAGAACTCGAAGGGATGGTAGTTCGCCGGCTTCGCCCAGGAGCACGAGACGCACATGAAGCCTTTCGGCTTGTTCTGGCGAAACAGGGTCTCGGTGGCGAGGGGCGTCGCCCATTCCTTGCCGAACACCTCGGCGATGCCGCGCACCGAGCCCCAACCGCCGGCCGGGCTGTCATAATGGACCGTGTTCTCCTCGACCGACATGCTGGCTCTCCCGTACGGCAGGCGGGTGACGGCCGCCGCCGGGAAGGAACCCGCAGGGAGTAGGGAAGTTCGCGCTGCCCCGGCTCAGGCGCCGGAGGCGTGGCGCCGCAGCCGCACCACCGCCCGGTCGAGGGCGCCCAGGAAGGCGGAGCGGTCCTTCGGGGAAAACGGCTTCGGCCCCCCCGTCACCGCGCCCGCCTCGCGCAGGGACTGCATCAGGTCGCGGGTGGCGAGCGCCATGCCGATCGACGAGTCCGTGAAGGCCTTGCCGTTGGGGGCCAGCACGCTGGCGCCGGCCTTCACGCAGCGGCTCGCCAGCGGCACATCGGCGGTGACCACGATCGCCTGCGGGCCGGCCCGCTCGGCGATCCAGTCGTCGGCGGCGTCGAGCCTGTCGGAGACGACCACGCGCTCGATCCACGGCTCGCGCGGCACGTTCAGGAAGGCATTCGCCACCACCACGACGTGGACGCCGTGGCGCCCGGCGACACGATAGACCTCGTCCTTGACCGGGCAGGCATCGGCGTCGACGTAGATGGTGAGCGGGCCCTGCATCGGATCAGGTGCCGGGGTTGAGGAACAGGCTGTCGAATTCCGGCGGCGCATAGTCCCGGCCGGTGATGTCGGTGATCACGACGTGGTCGTGGCCCTCGGCCTCGAGTTCCTGCGCCTTCTCCAGGGCATCCTCCGGCGAGGTCCGCTGGTGCGAGAGCGGGCCGTTGGCGGTGTGCGCGGTCACGACGAGGTGCATGGTCATCCTTGTTCCGGAAGGTCGCGCCTTATCGCACGATCCCGTGCGCCGCGGCGAGCACCCGGGGGAGGGGAGGGGAGCGCGGCGGCCCGGCCCGGTGGATGGGGGCTTTCTGGCCGGACCGCCGCCCTCGCCACCCGGCGCGACCCGGTGCGGCCCGGCCAGGGTCGCGGATGAGGGTTAACGAGGTGTTGATGGGCAAGGCGCGCGACGGAGGGGCACCCTCCGCCCTCGGCGCAGGGCTGTCCGGGGAAATGCCTTTTAGAGTCAAGCGCGGGACCCCTTCCCGTTTGGGAGAGGGGCCGCGCGCGCTTCTTTCCGCGGACAGCCCTGCACCGAGGGGGGGAGGGCGATACTGGAATCCTCGCCTGTGACCCCGTCAGGCCGCCCTCGCCGCCAATCCATGCCCGGCCCCCGCCAGCGCCGCCTCGTAGACCGCGACGTAGCGGGCCGCGACGCTCGACCAGCGATAGTCGGACAGGTCCTCCGCGCCCCGCGCGACCTCGCCGCGCGCCAGGCGGTCGTAGGCGCCGCGGATCGCCCCGGCGGCCGCCTCGGCATCGGCGAAATCGCACAGCGCGATCAAGGGGTGGCGCTTGGCGAGCCAAGTGAAGGCGTCGTTCGGATGGGCCACCGGGACGAGGCCGGCGCTCAGCGCCTCGATCAGCGCGATGCCGAAGCCCTCATACTGCGAGGCCGAGACGAACAGGCTCGACTGCCCGATCAGGTCGCGGACCGCCGGCACGTCGAGGCCGGCATGGAGCGTGACCGCGCCGGTGAGGCCCATCCGGTCGATGTCGGCGGTGAGCGCCTCGGCGGTGACGTCGGAGGGCACCCCGACGATCCGCAGGCGCCAGTCGGCCCCGTCCGCCTTCAGGGTCCGCATCGCCGCGAGCAGGCGGTCGAGGCGCTTGTTGTGGGCGAAGCGGCCGATCGTCAGGAGGGCGCGGCGTGGCGTGGGCGACGCGGCGCCGGCGAACTTCTCGAGATCGACGCCGTTCTGGATCACCGCGACCCCGTCCGGTGCGATGCTGTCGAACAGCCGGGCGTCGCTCTCGCTGCAGGCGACGACCGCCTCGTAGCCGCGCAGGCTGAGCCGCGTCGGGCCCTCGAACCAGAGCTTCTTCAGGCGCGAATGCGCAGTCGTGTGGAAGAAGCCGCCATGGGTCGTCGCCACCATCGGCCGGCGGTGCAGGGGTTTCGCCAGCGCGAAGGCGTCGAAGAAGAAGTCGATGGCGTGGACGTGGACGATGTCGGCGTCGCCCAGGTGCCGGAACACCGAGGGCGCGACGGGGTAGCGGTGCGAGCCGACGAACGGGATGCGGTCGATGTCGATCCCCTCCAGACGCTCCCGCGTGGGAAGCCGCATCTCCGGCTGCGAGAAGAGCCGGTCGAGGGTCAGCACCCGGACGCGGTGGCCGAGCCGGGCCTGCTCGCGGGCGAGGTTGGCGACGAAATCCTCGAGCCCGCCGCGATTGGGCAGGAACTGGCGGACCACGTGCAGGATCGAGCGGGGCGCGACGGGAGGGATCATGGTCGTCTCAACGCTCGCAGGCAGGTGCGGCCCGGGCCGCGGCCTGGACCGCCGCCACGACCGCGGCATTGGCCCCGGCGGGGTCGAGCTTCAGGTGATAGGTCGGCGGCCACAGCTCGCCGGCGGCCCAGGCGGTCCAGCCGACCCATTGCCGCGGATTGGCGTTGGCGTGCATCAGCACCGCGCGCAGGCGCTCCGGGCAGCCCGCCTGCGCCGAGGCCCCGACCTCGCCGAGGAACGCGCGCTGGCCGTTCCGCGCCAGCCAGCCGGTGAGCCGCTCCATCGCCGCCAGGGCGTCGGCGCCCCGGCTGCACTCGCCCTTGGTGCCGGAATAGTCGGAATCGAGGTACTGGTGGACCTCGAAGGCGACGTTCTTGCCCGGATCGACCGTGCCGAGCATGATCGCGGCGTTGTTCCCGGTCGGCAGGTCGGCGGTCCAGCTATGCGCCCCGGTCCAGCCGGAGCCCGGCACCAGCACCAGTTGCCGGGCCCCCGCCGCCCGGATCGCCGCGATGGCGGCGTTGGAGGCCTCGAGCCAGGCCTTCGCCGGGATGTCGTGCGGCTCGTTCATCAGCCCGAACACCACCGAGGCGTCGCCCCGGAAGTGCCGCGCCAGGCGCCGCCAGACATCGGCGAAGGCCGCCGGTGTCACCGTCGCGCTGTCGATGCGCGCCTGGCCGTAATAGGCGTAGTTGTGCAGGTCGATCACCGTGCGCATCCCGCTGCGGGTCGCGGCCGACACCGCGGCCTCGAGGCGGGCGAGCTCGTCCGGGTCGAGGGGCCCGCGCAGGCTCGGCTGAAGGCGCTCCCAGCGGATCGGCAGCCGCATCGCCGTGAGGCCGAGGGCCGCGAACCGGCCGATCGTCTGGGCGGACGGGTAGAGGTAGTCGAAGCCGTAGCGCCCCGGCACGGTGCCGAACTCGGCCCCGCTGAGGTTGACGCCGCGCAGGCAGGGCGGCGCTGCCGGGCGGGGCGCGGCCGCGGCCGGGGAGACGGCGAGCGCCAGGGAGGCGAGGGCGGCGAGAAGGCGGCGCATGTCACTCCGCCGCCTGGGGCGCGGCGTGGCCGGCCGGCGCCATTCCCCAGGCGCGGCGGGTGAAGAACGCGGTCGCCCGGCTGTCGACGTCCCAGTTCCGGCGCACCCAGCGCGCCAGGACCAGGTTGATGACGATCGTCCAGGCCACGTTCGCCACCGCGACGCCGAGGATGCCGAAGGGCACCGCCACGAGGCAGAGCAGGACCGCGTAGATCGAGAACAAAGCCGCGTTGCTGAGCAGGATATAGCGCTCGCCGCCGCCGATCGTCAGCAGCGAGGCGCCGGGCCCGAAGAACGCCGTGACGACCGAGGACAGGCTGAGCACCATCAGCACGCCGGTATGGGCAGCGAAATCCGGCTTGAACAGGGCCAGCGCGTAGGGCGCACCCACCGCCATCACCACCGCTCCGGCCGACGAGATCGCGAAGCTCGCCAGGGACAGGCGGCCGACCAGGCGTTGCGCGCCAGCGCGGTCGCGAGCCTGGAAGTGGCTCGCGATCATCGGCATGCTGACGGTGTCGATCGCCGCGCTCGGCAGGTTGACGAGCGTCGCGTAGCGCAGGGCCACGAAGTAGAATGCGGCCTGCTCCATGCCGAGCAGCGCCCCGACGATCACGGTCTCGAGATAGGCGGTCACCGCCACCATGACGTTGTTGGCCGTGAACAGCAGGCTCTCGCCGCGCCAGCCCGGCGCTTTTTCCGGATGGCCGAAGCCGCCGCGCCAGGCGTCCCAGCCGTGGTGCCCGGCGAGGTGGCGGATCTGGTAGAGCGTCACCAGGAGCAGGAGCCCGAGCACGATCTCCATCGCGGCGGTCGCGCCCTGAAGCAGGCCGAGGATCGAGGCGCCCCAGAGCAGCACCGAGCAGGCACCGCGCCAGACCACCTCCCGGGGCAGCAGCGCGAGCCAGATCCGGCCGTGGACGCGGAAGTAGCTCTGCAGGTACTCGGAGAGCGCAAACACCGCCGCGAAGGCACAGGCGAGGTGGAGCCGGTGATAGGGGTCGGGCAGGGACTCCTCGGCGAAGAACACCAGCGCGCTCACGCCCAGCATCACGGCGATCGCCACCGCGAGCCAGCCGAGGTTGTAGCGCACCAGCGCGTCGTTGAGCGGCCAGGTGCCGGCCTGCGCCCGATAGTGCTTGAGCACCAGGTTCTGCTGGCCGAACACCGCGATCAGCCCGAGCCCGCTGCCGAGCGAGAACAGGAAGACGTAGACGCCGTACTCGTAGGTGGTGAGGAGCCGGCTCGCGACCAGCAGCAGCACGAAGCCGAGCACCGCGCTCGCGATCCGGGCCACGAAGGCCGAGGCGAATTGCTGCGTGCGGGCCGACCGGCGAAGCCGCGCGACGAGTGTCAGCATCGTGTGCGTCGCCCCTCGATGAGAAAAGAGTCCGCGCCCCGAGCCCGCCTCTCCGTCCCCGGGTAGCAGCCATCCCCTATCGGGACTTTAACGCGACCGCCCGCCTTCCAGCGATCGCCGCAAAATCATCGCGGCCGATGATCCAAGACGACAAGCTGAAGCATTCGTCACGAGCGCGATACGATCTTGCCGGCATCGGCCCAACCCGGCGTTAACCCTGCGCCGAATTAAGGCTGCATCTCTGGCGGGTGTGAGCGCATTCACTGTGCGCGAGGTGCTACGCACCAGTACTTCTTCATCGATCCCGGTGATGGTCTTGCCTCGACACGGATCATCCCCTCCTCTCGGAATCGTGCCATGCCTGACCGCGCCATCGATACGGCGTCCGGAGCTGCGAGCGTCGACCGGCTCGAGCTCGAGGGCGTCTGCGTCAGCGACCTCACCCGCGACGAGCTGTTCGGGCGCCTGCGCGACGCCCTGGAGCGGCGCACGCAGCTGTGCCTCGGCTTCTGCAACGCCAACATGCTGCTGAAGGCCCTGTGCATGCCGGCCTACGCGGCGGCCCTGCGCGGGCTCCTTCTCGTCAGCGACGGCATCGGCATCGATCTGTGCTCGGGCCTGTTCCGCGGCCGCTTCTTCCGCCAGAACCTCAACGGCACCGACCTCGTCCCGGCCTTCCTCTCCGCCGAGACCGCGCCGCGCACGCTCTATCTCCTCGGCGCCAAGCCCGGCATCGCCGCGGCGGCGGCGCGGAACATCGCGCTGCTCACCCCCCAGCACCGGGTCGTCGGCGTCCGGCACGGCTACTTCTCGGCCGAGGAGACCGGCGCGGTCATCGCCGAGATCAACGCCGCCTCGCCCGACATCCTGCTGGTCGCCCTCGGCAACCCGGCCCAGGAGATGTTCATCGCCGAGAACGCGCACCGGATCGACGCGCGCCTGCTGATGGGGATCGGCGCGCTCCTCGACTACACCGCCGGCGCCGCGATCCGGGCACCCGTGGCGTTCCGCCTGGTGCGTCTCGAATGGCTGTTCCGTCTCCTGCGCGAGCCGCGCCGCCTCGGGCGCCGCTACACCGTCGATATCGTGGCCTTCGCCGTCATGATCCTTCGCCTGCGGCTGGCGAGCCTCGCGCGGAGCCGCCCGATCCGCGCGGCGGACGCCCGGTGAGGGAAGGAATCGCGCAGATGCTGACCGACGGCATTCACGACGCGCCGCTTGCAGGCGCCGGACCCCTCGCGAGCCTGCCTCACGCGGCGGGAACCCGCCCCGCTGCGGCGGAGCCGGTTCCGGTCGCGCTCGGCGACGCGTTCGGCTGGTTCACCGCCGGGTCGCGCCGGCGGGGCGTGCTGCTCTGCGGCACCTTCGGGTTCGAGCAGGGGTGCGCCTACCGCTCCTGGCGCGAGCTCGCCGCCCTGATGGCGGCCTCCGGCTGCCCGACCCTGCGCTTCGACTATCCGGGCCAGGGCGATTCCCGCGACCCGCAGGAGGGAGAGATCCCGGCCGCGCTCACGGCGATCCGGGCCGGCATCGCCTTCCTGCGCGAGCGGGCGGGGGCGGAGGAGATCGTCGTCGTCGGGCTTCGCCTCGGCGGCACCCTCGCGGCCCTGGCGGCGGAGGGCGTCGACCGGCTGGTGCTGCTCGCCCCCTTCGCCACCGGCAAGGCCTATCGGCGCGAGATGGCGATGCAAGCCCGCCTCCTCGACGTGATGCCCGACCGCACGCCGATGCCGCAGGAGCCCGACGCGCTCATGGTCGGCAGCTTCCTCCTCGGCCCGCGGACTCTCGCCGACCTCGGCCGGCTCGACCTGATGGCCTCGATGCGCGCGCCTGCGCCGCGGATCCTGATGCTCGGGCCCAAGGTCGAGGCCCTGGCGGAGCGCTACCGGGCGCTCGGGAGCGCGGTCGAGACCGGTCCCTTCCCGGACCTGACGCAGCTCGTCTCCGACCCGCTCTTCTCCCGCACGCCCGACCAGACCTTCGCGCTGGTGCGCGACTTCGCCGTGGCGGAGGCACCGCCGGCCACAAGCGTCGCCGCCCCGGCCTTGCCGGCCTGCCGCCTCGAGGATGCGGAGTGGCGCGAGGAGGTCACGCGCTTCGGCCCCGGCCTCGTCGGCATCCTGTGCCGGCCGGCCGCGGAATGGAGCGGCGACACCGTGCTGGTGGTCAATTCCGGGCGCAACCCGCGGGCCGGGCACGGCCGGCAGACGACGCGGCTCGCCCGGCGGCTCGCCGGAGCCGGCATCGCCTCGTTCCGCTTCGACCTGCGCGGCATCGGCGACAGCGCCGAGCGGCCGGACGGCTCGCTCCCGCTCTACGCGGCGGATTCCGTCGCCGACGTCACCGCGGCCATCGACCATCTCGACGCCCTTCGGCACACGCCCGGCGTCGTCCTGGGCAATTGCAGCGGCGCCTACCAGGCGTTCCAGGCCCTCAGCCGCGATTCACGCCTGCGCGCCGCCGTCCTGCTCAACCTGTACTGCTTCGACCTGAAGCCCGGCACCGACGTCGAGACCATGGTGCGGGACACCTTCCGGCACAGCCAGGGCTACATGGCGCGCGCCCGGCAGGGCCGGTTCTGGCGCCGGATCCTCAGCGGCGAGATCGGACTCGACCGCATCGCCCGCGCGCTCCTGCGCGACGCCGCCGCCCGCCTCGACCGCTGGACGGCCCGGATGCCGTGGCGGACGCTGGGCGGCGGCGTCGTCGACCGGGTGGCCGCCTTACGCCGGCGCGGCGCCCGGATCTGCATGGTCTACAGCGCCGACGACCTCGGCATCCCGACCGTCGCGGCGCATTTCGGCGGCTCGGAGGCGCGGATCGCCCGCCGCCTCGGCTACCCGGTCCAGATCCTGCACGGGACCGACCACAACCTGAGCCGGCCCGCCGACCAGGACCGGGTCTTCGCGATCCTCGAACGGGTGGTGCGCGAGACCGGCCGGGACAACCGGCCGGGCGCCGCCCCCGAGCCGGCGGCGCCGCGGCCGGCTCCGCACCCGGGCGGCCTGACGCTGCGGCTGTCCCGGAGCGGCTGACCTGTCCCGGCCCCTACCCCCGACCCCTGTTCTTCCCGAGCGCGGCGACCCGACGATGAGCCTTGAGCCCGACACGCCCTCCGCCCCTCCGCCGCCGGTCCTGTCGCTCCTCGTCTGCACCAAGGGGCGCTCGGCCCCGCTCGAGCGGCTGTTCGACTCGCTCGCGGCGCAGACCTGCCGCGACTTCGAGGTGGTGCTCGTCGACCAGAACGCGCCGGGCGTGCTCGCGCCGGTCGTCGCGCGCTACCGCGACCGCCTGGCGATCGACCACGTCCGCTCGGCGCCCGGGCTGTCGCGGGCCCGCAACGTGGGCCTTGCCCGCTGCCGCGGCGACCTGATCGCCTTCCCGGACGACGATTGCTGGTACCCGGCCGGTCTGACGGCGGAGGTGGTGCGGCTGTTTTCGCGCCATCCGGAGGCCGATGCCGTCACCGGCCGCACCCTCGACGGCGCGGGCGTCGAGTCGCTCGGCGCGTTCCTCGCCGCCGATCAGCCGGTCGACCGGCGCAACGTGTGGTTTGCCGGCAACTCGAACGCCCTGTTCGTTCGCCGCGCCGCCGCCCGCGCGGTCGGCGGCTTCGACGAGACCCTCGGGGTCGGCGCCCCGACGCCGTTCCGCTCCGGCGAAGAGACCGACTTCCTGCTGCGCCTCCTGGGGCAGGGGAGGGGGATCCTGTTTCGCCACGGCCTTGTCGTCCACCACGACCAGGTCGGCCTCGACGCCAACCGCCACAGGCGCGCCGCCGACTACGCCCGCGGCTTCGGCCGGGTGCTGCGGCTGCACCGCTACGGCCTCGTCTATCTCGGCTTCCGCCTCGCCCGCTTCACCGCGAGCGGCGGCCGCGCGCTCCTGCGCCGGGATGCCGGCACGGCGCTCGACAAGGCGCTGTGGGCGATCGGGACGGTGGCGGGGTATTGCGCGGCGCGGCCGGGTGCGGTCGTGGCCGGGGAGTAGGACCGGATTCCGGTTCACGCCGCACGACGGTGGCCGGCCCCTCCGCCGCGTCAGGGCGAGGGCGGTGCGGGCGCCAGCGAGGCTTGTCATACGGTTCCCGATCGATTGCTTCGGGCGATCCCTGCGAGATCGCTTTCGCTATGCGGAAACCGGCTTCGCTCAACCGTGTGGAGCCGACGGCTCCACCGCCGCGGGCGCGTGATACGAGGTCCGGAAGTGATCGTCCGGATCTCGTATCACGCGCCTTTCGCCGTCTCGGTGACGTCGGCGAGGAGGCGTTCGACGTCGGCCAGGCGCTCGCAAGCGACCTCGACCGCCTGCAAGCGATCAGACAGCATGAACAGCTCGCGTGCATGCGCGTTGACGGTTGCCGCCGAGTAGCCGACCTGAAGGTCGAAGGCACGGCGAACTTTCTCCCAGCCGGTGGTGCATCGCAGGAGACGTGCCGTCTCGCCGAAGGGAAAGCCGCGATCCTGTCCGAACGCCCTGAGGCGTGAGGCCGTGTCGAAATCGGGATCGTAGCTGATCGCGAAAACCCCGATTTCCGCGGTGGTGGCCCGCTCCGAAGCGAGGCGGGCAAGCCCTGCCAGACGGGAGATCGTCAGCGAGCATTTCGCCGGATTCATGCACCGCGTGTAGAAGAACGCGACCAGGCTCGTCCGGCCCTGGACGAGATCGAGCAGCGTGCCCTGCCGCTCGGACTGGTCCTCGACGACGATGCCGCCGAGACGATTCCGACAGAGGGAGAAGGCACGTCTCCCGCGATCCGGCTCCTCGCGGCTGGCCGCGCCGCAGCAGCGACCGGGCGGGTTCTCCAGGATGGCCTGAAGGGCCAGCGCGGACGCGATCTCGTCCCGGGCCGTCCGTGGCGCCCGATCCGGGCAGCATTCCGACGCGTCCAGACGGACGAACTCGTCGCGTGCCGCGATGCGGGCCGATGCGGCGGCGAGCAGGTCCCGGATCTCGGCGTCGACGCGGACGAGGTCGCGGACCGCACGGGCGGCCCCGGCCAGGACGACCGGACTGAAGCTCGTGCGAAGCTCCTCCTTGACGGCGTGGACCGCATCTTCGTCCAGGAGGCGGCTCTCGAGGGAGGCCAGCACGTGCCCCCGAACCCGGTCGGCGTCACCGGCCGAGAGGCCCCGGAAAAGCGGGGCGTTCTGGTGCAGCATCGAGGCCAGGCGCCGGTCGCCCGCGCGGCTCCTCGGGATCGTCCGGATCTGTCCGATCACGTCGTCGATGCTGCGTGGCATCGGCACCCCTCCTCAGGCCTTGGTGTCACCGAGCGTCTTCGACAGCCGAGCGACCGAGGCCTTGAGGGCACGCGATCCCGTCGATGCCCCGAGCGCCAGGACCGACTCGGTGAAGGCCGGGGATTTCAGCCTCGCGGCAACGTCGCTGGTGTGAGCGATCGCCGATACGGCGACCGCCCGCAGCTTGTCGACCTCCTGCTCATCGAGCACCAGGTCCCTGGCGAGCTTCGCGAAGCGGGAGGCCGATGTATTCTTGAGGTTGACCGCCGCGATCTGGCGAAGCTGCGTCCTCTCTTGCTTGTTGGCGGCGATCTCCTCGAATAACGGGATCGATTTGGGATCCACGGCGAGCGCGCGGAGCGCCTGCTCGCGGACCTGGCCGGTGGCATTGGCGGCGAGCCTCCGGAAGAGCGGGATGGCGCTTCCGTGATCGTCCCGCGCCAGGAGTTGAACCGCCTTGGCCGCGGTGACGAGCGGCCTGCGGATCTTCTCGAGCCCCTCGCGAAGCAGGCGTTGCGCCTCCGGATCGTTGGTCAGCGTCAGGCGCTCGAGGGCCGCCGTGCGGATGTCCTTGCTGCGATGGAGCGCGAGGCGCCGCAGGAGTTCGATGAACTCGGCGTGGAAGGGCGCGAACGCTGCAGGCTGGAATTCGGCGGCACCGAGTGTGTTGAGCGCCGAGAGCCGGGGTGCCGGATCGAGCGCGTCGTTCCCGAGGATGTCGAGCAACGTCCGAACGCTCGCCTCGTAGGCCTCCTCGTCGAGCGGCAGCGCGGTGACCATGTCGCGGACCGCTTCCGGTTCGTGCTGCGCCGCCATGGCATGGCTCTCGAGCGCCGCGGGCGCGACGGCCGGGCTGCTCGCCGCCGCGGCCTCGACCTCGACCTCGGACAGGTATTGCTTGCGGAGCTCTTCGATATCAACCGTGTCTTCGATAGCCATCTGGCGGCTCCGGGCCTGGGGCATTGTCGGACGAAGCGGACATCGATCCGTCACGGACAATGCCGAATACTCAACACCCTAGAGCAGCGTCCGATGGCGGCGCGATCGGGCGGATGCTCTAGATCTGAAACGGAACGTCGTCATAGGCGAAGGCGTGGTGGGCTGGCGTCCTGGTTCCGAGATAGTCGATCATCTCCCGGACCTTGGGACTCGCCGGCGGCGCGTCCGTCATCGGCGATTGGGCGAGGCCGCCGCCCGGGGCGGTCGTGGGACGCGGCGGCGCGAGGGGACCGCACCAGGGCCACAGGGCATCCGGGAGATTGTGGCCGGGAGGGAACGTTCCTGCCGCGAAGGAGGCCGGCTTCGCCGGATCGTGGATCTTGGTCGCCCACTGCCATTTCGCCCAGAGGCGATCGACGTTGCAGTGCAGCAGAAAGAAGATCGGGTCGCGCGGTGCCGTGGTCGGGTTCGTGATCCAGCCGGCGACATGACTCATGTGCGCGCGTCCGTGCGGGTTGCCCTGCATCGTGCGAAAGCTCCCGAAACTGGGCGTCGCCGTGCCGCCCAGCGCCAGCGTTTGCTTCTCGCCGAGCACGGAAGGAACGGTGGAGGGGCCGATGCCACGCCCCCGGTCGATGCCGGGTAAGCCGGACGCGACCCATCCCGTCAGCGGATTGCCCGCCGCGAACTGAACCTGGTTCAGCGCATTGGCAACCCCCATGAAAGCACGGGTGAAGACGTTGGGGGCAGCCCGGTCGAAGCGCCAGTAAGGCAGCGTCACTTCCGGATCGATCGCCTGGAGTTCGCGCTCGAAATCGAGCAGGTAGGATCGGTGCCACGGCAGAAACCCCGGCCCGCCATGCGCTTCCGTATCGGGCGGCCCGCCCACGTGCATGTCGCGGAAATCATTGTACCGCCCGGTGCCGGCGCCGTTGAGTGTCGCGAGCGCTGCCAGAAAACGGTCCCGCTCGGCGACGGACAGCGTGTTCGCATCCTTGCGGATGCGCACCATCAGGTCCTGCGTCCCGAGGGTCAGGCCGGATGCCTTGTCGCGAACGACCAGCGAGACATCGCCGTAGCGGCTGCTGGCGGTCGGGAACGCGCCGCCGACCCAGATCGCAACCTCTTGTCCATTCCCCGGCAGCGTCACGTCGATCGTGGGTGAACCGGCATGCGTGAGGTGATCGGCGAAGAGCAGGCTACCACCTGACGCAAGTGTCTTCGCGGATACGGTCACATTGACCGAAGCCGGACCAGGAGATGGCGCGACAAGTTTGAGCATCACCTCGACCGGCCGCCATGTCACGAAGGTTCTGCCTTGCGGGTCGTAACGTGGGAAGGCGATCGCGACATTCACAGCTGCCCCCTGCTTTCTGAACGCCAAGCTCGATGAGAACAACCTGCCGGCGCTGAAATGGCGACTCACACAGGGTCCATGCGGCAACAGCGTCGGTCGAGCCGCCTTGTTTGTATCCTCAGTCGATGACCGGGCCGAACTGGACAGGCTGCTAAACTGCAGGATGCGGTGGAGAAGATCAAGCGCGGGCCCACAGGATTGGCTTCGTCCGAGACCTTGGCTCCACGGTGCCCCGGGCCGCATCGCGGCCCGCGCGCGATCCTCTGCGGCGAGCTTGACCCTCGCCCGGTCGCGCCGCGGGACGATACGGCCCCCGGTCTCCGACGGGCGACGCAGCGGGGTCCATGGCGCAGCACAACCGCTCGCCCGGGACGGTCGAAGGGCCGGGGGTCCTGGTCCTTATCCCGCGCGTGTGAGCGCCGGCGCTCTCACCGCCGCACCGTCACCCCGCAGCAGGAAGTCCGGGATCGCCTCGCCGAACACCGCATCCGCCGCCGCCCGGTCGTCCGCCGCCACGGCGGCGGCGAGCCGGTCGAGCCAGGCCTGAAGCTGGGCGCGATCGGCGAAGACGGGTTTCGCCGCCATGACGCCGTCGATGCCCTCCAGGTTCACCATCGGCTCGTCGCGGGCAAACAGGATCTCGTTCAGGCGCTCGCCCGGGCGGGCACCCGTCACCACCACGTCGATGTCCTCGCCGGGCTCGAAGCCGGCGAGCCGGATCATCCGCTCGGCGAGGTCGCGGATCCGCACCGGCTGGCCCATCTTGAGCACGTAGACGGCGGCACGCTGGTCGCCGGCCCCCGGGGCGCGGGCCTCGCGGTCGGCGTGGGAGGCGGCGGTGAGCACCAGATCCGCCGCCTCGCGCACGGTCATGAAGTAGCGCACCATGTCGGGGTGCGTGAGCGTCACCGGCCCGCCGCGGGCGATCTGCGCCTTGAACACCGGCACCACCGAGCCGACCGACCCCAGCACGTTGCCGAAGCGCACCGCGACGAGGCGGGTCTCGTCGGGCGTTCGCCCGGCATCGAGGGCCTGGGCGTACATCTCGGCGAAGCGCTTGGTGACGCCAAGCTGCGAGACTGGCTCGATCGCCTTGTCGGTGGAGATCATCACCAGGGCCCGGGCGCCTGCCGCCAGCGTCGCGTCCGCGACGTTGACCGAGCCGAAGACGTTGGTCTTGATGCCCTCGCTCCAGTCGCGCTCGAGGTAGGGCACCTGCTTGAGCGCGGCGGCGTGGAAGACGTAGTCGGGCCGGAACTCCTTGAGCACCCGGAACAGCCGGTCGCGGTCGCGGATGTCGGCGATGACGCCGCTCACCTCGGGGCCGGTCAGGCCCGGGCGGGTCAGGACGCCGTGCAGGGCGGGCTCGGAGCTCTCCAGCACCAGGACGGCGCTCGCCCCGAAGGCGACGGCGCGGGCGCAGATCTCGGAGCCGATCGAGCCGCCGCCGCCCGTGACGACGACCCGCTGTCCGGTGAGGAAGTGCTCGAGCCGCGGCCGGTCGATGGCGACGGTCGGGCGCAGGAGCAGGTCCTCGATCTCGATCGGGGCCAGTTCCGCCCCGCGGCCGGCATCCCCTAAGCTCGTCACCCGGGCCAGCGGCAGGCCGAGGCGGCGCGCCCGCGCGATCAGCGCCTCGGGCTCGGCCTCGGGGGCGAGGGCGCTCGGGGTCGCGACGAGGCGGCGGATCGGCACGCCGCGGGCCGCCAGCCCGGCCACCACCTCCTCCAGGTCGGAGACGGCGCCGAGCACCGGCACGCCGCGCATCGTCTGCCCCTGCTCCTCGGCCCGGGGCGAGAGGATGCCCTTCGGGTCGAGCTTGCGCACGGCGCCCGACTCGATCGCGCGGAGCACCACCTCGATGTCGTGGCCGCGGCCGACGAGCAGCGTCGGCGTGCTGGCGGCGCGCGCCGCGCTCTGGCGCGAGCGGCTGTACTTCAGGTAGCGGAACGCGAGCCGCGGCCCGCCGAGCAGGAAGACCTGCAGGACGAAGTACAGCCCGATGGCGATCTTGCCGAAGAAATAGATGCCGAACAGCACCGGCGAGACCAGCACGTAATCGAGCACCAGCAGCAGCAGCGTGAGGACCGCCACCGCGCGCACGATGTTGGCGAGGTCCGGCAGCGAGGCGAAGCGCCACTTGGTCCGGTAGAGCCCGAAGGCGCGGTAGACCAGGCCGGCGCAGGCCACGAAGGGCGGCAGCAGCACCGGCAGGTGGGCGACCCGCTCGGCGAGCAGCGGCCCGTCGAAGCGGATGACGAAGGTGAGGAGCACGGCGAGGGCCGTCGCCACGAGGTCGTGGGCGATGATCGTCGCGGTCTTGAGGATCTGTCTGCGCATCGGGAGCCGGCCGCGGTATCGGCCGGGGCCCCCGCGGTGTCAACGCGGGGCGGTTTCCGCGCCTTTGCCGCGGCCCGAGGATTTGCCAAATGGCGGCGCTCCGCCATCTGGGCATACAGTCAGGGAGCATCGCGGGTGCGCGGTGCCCGAGAGGGAGTTCCCCGCGCCGCATGCCCAGCCTCGCCTTCTACGGCTCCAGCCTGCTCTCCGCCTACTGGAACGGCGCCGCCACCTACTATCGCGGCCTGATCCGCGACCTCGCCGGCCGGGGCTGGCGGACCACCTTCTACGAGCCCGACGCCTTCGAGCGCCAGCAGCACCGGGACATCGACCCGCCGGACTGGGCCGAGGTGGTCGTCTATCCCGCCACCGAGGCGGCGGCACGGGGCGTGATCGCCGAGGCGGCGCGGGCCGACGTGGTGGTGAAGGCCTCCGGCGTCGGGGTCTTCGACGACCTGCTGCTCGAAGGGCTGGCGAAGGCCGCCCGGCCGGACGCGGTGCGGCTGTTCTGGGACGTCGATGCGCCGGCCACCCTCGCCGAGATCGGCGCGTCGCCCGACCACCCGTTGCGCCGGGCCCTGCCGGACCTGGACCTCGTCCTCACCTATGGCGGCGGGCCGCCGGTGGTGGCGGCCTACCGGGGCTTCGGGGCCAGGGATTGCGTGCCGATCTACAACGCCCTCGATCCCGACACCCACCACCCGGTGCCGGCGCAGGAGCGCTTTTCCGCCGACCTCGCCTTCCTGGGCAACCGCCTGCCGGACCGGGAGGCGCGGGTGGAGGAATTCTTCCTGCAACCTGCCGCAAGCCTGCCGAAGCGGCGCTTCCTCATCGGCGGCAACGGCTGGGAGTGGCGGTCACTTCCCGACAACGTGCGCCGGATCGGCCACGTGCCGACGGCGGACCACAACGCCTTCAACACCTCGCCGCGGGCCGTGCTGAACATCGCCCGCGACTCGATGGCCGCCACCGGCTGGTCGCCCGCGACCCGGGTGTTCGAAGCCGCCGGCGCCGGCGCCTGCCTGATCACCGACGCCTGGACCGGCCTCGAGATGTTCCTGACGGACGGCGAGGAGGTGCTGGTCGCCCGCGACGGGCGCGACGTCGCCGCCCATGTCGAGGCGCTCACCGAGGCGCGGGCCCGCGCCATCGGCGAAGCCGCGCGCCGGCGCATCCTCAGCCAGCACACCTATGCGCGGCGCGGCGCCGAGGTCGACGCGCTCCTGCGCCGGGCGCTGTCTGCGCGGCGCGTCGGGGCACCCGCGTGAGCCGGCCCCTCGATCTCGTGGTGATCGGCCTCAGCCTGTCCTCGTCCTGGGGCAACGGCCACGCCACCACCTACCGGGCGCTGCTCCGGGCCTTCGCAGGCAGAGGCCACCGGGTGACGTTCCTGGAGCGCGACGTGCCCTGGTACGCCGCCCACCGCGACCTCGCGGAACCCGGCTATTGCGACCTCGTGCTCTACCGCGACCTCGCCGAACTCGCCGACCTGATGCCGCGGGTGCGCGCGGCCGATGCCGTGATGGTCGGCTCCTACGTGCCGGACGGGGTCGCGGTCGGCAAGATGGCGATCCGGGCCGCGCACCGGGCGGGCGCCGTCGCGGCCTTCTACGACATCGACACGCCGGTGACGCTCGCCAAGCTCGCCCGCGCCGACCACGAGTACCTGACGCCGGACCTGATCCGGTCTTACGACCTCTACCTGTCCTTCACCGGCGGCCCGACCCTGGCGCGGCTCGAGCGCGAGCACGGCGCCCCGATGGCCCGGGCGCTCTACTGCTCGGTCGACCCCGAGCATTACGCGCCCCGGGGAGGACCGCTCCGCTACGACCTGAGCTATCTCGGCACCTACAGCCCCGACCGGCAGCCGACCCTGGAGCGGCTGCTGATCGAGCCCGCCCGCCGGGCGCCGCACCTCAGCTTCGCGGTCGCCGGGCCGCAATACCCGGACGGGATCGACTGGCCGGAGAACGTCGCGCGCCTCGACCATGTCGGGCCAGGCGACCACCCGGCCTTCTACGCCGCCAGCCGCTACACCCTGAACGTGACCCGGGCCGACATGATCGCGGCCGGCTACAGCCCGAGCGTGCGCCTGTTCGAGGCCGCCGCCTGCGGCACGCCGCTGATCTCCGATGCCTGGAACGGGCTCGACACCGTGCTCGCGCCCGGCCGCGAGATCCTGGTGGCGGACGGGCCCGACGCGGTCCTGGCTATCCTGACCGGCCGCGACGAAGCCGCGCGGACGGCGCTGGCGGACGCGGCGCGCGACCGGGTGCTCGCCCGCCATACCGCCGCCTGCCGGGCGGCGGAGCTCGAAATCTCCCTGCGGGAGGCAGGGGCTGGCGGCGCCCGTGCCGCACCCTAAAATACTTACACCCTGTATCGCAACGAGGGGCGGCGCGCCGCGTTGTGTGCGGGTGCGACCGGGAACAAAGATCCCGGATTCGTGAGGTGCCGGACCGGCGCCCTGGGAGGGTCCGTCCCGACCAGCCGAGCCGAGAAGAGGATCGACCGCATGAGACACCGCGAGAGCACGCTCGTCCTGGTCGCCGGCGGGGCGGGGTTCCTGGGGTCTCACCTGTGCGATCGCTTGCTCGCGGAAGGCCACGAGGTCGTCTGCCTCGATCATTTCGGCACCGGCCGGCGGCGCAACCTGCGCCACCTCGAGCGCGAGCCGCGCTTCGACGTCGTCACCCACGACGTCGTCCAGCCCCTGCCCGCGCGCCTGCGGCGCCAGCGCTTCGCCCGGATCTACAACCTCGCCTGCCCGGCCTCGCCGCCGCATTACCAGGCCGACCCGGAGCACACGCTGCTGACCAGCGTGCTCGGCACCCGCCACCTGCTTCTGGCCGCCGAGGAATCGGGCGCGCGCCTGCTCCAGGCCTCGACCTCCGAGATCTACGGCGACCCGGAGATGCATCCGCAGCAGGAGGGCTACTGGGGCCACGTGAACCCGACGGGCCCGCGCGCCTGCTACGACGAGGGCAAGAGGGCGGCCGAGACGCTCTGCGCCGATTACGCCCGGGCCGGCCGGGCGGCGGTGCGGGTGGCGCGGATCTTCAACACCTACGGGCCGCGGATGCGGGCCGATGACGGGCGGGTGGTCTCGAACGTGATCTGCCAGGCGCTCGCCGGCGACGACATCACGGTCTACGGCGACGGGTCGCAGACCCGCTCGTTCTGCTACGTCGACGACCTGATCGACGGCCTCTGGCGCCTGATGGAGCACGAGACGCCGGCCCGCGACATCGGCGCGGTCAATCTCGGCAACCCGGTCGAGCTGACCGTGTCGGACCTGGTGGACCGCGTGGTCGCCATGACCGGCTCTCCTTCGGCGGTGGTCCACCACCCGCTGCCGGTCGACGACCCGCGCCGGCGCCGGCCCGACATCACCCGCGCCGGCGAGATCCTGGGCTGGGCCCCGCGCGTGCCCCTGGAGCAGGGCCTGCGCGCCACGGTGACGTGGTTCTCCGACGAGGCCGAGGACGGCCCGCGGGCAAGCCTGCAGGCGGTGACCGCGCCGGCGGCGGTGGCCTGAGGCGCCGGCCCCGCGTTGCAGGGCCGCCCGGCACTGGCTAAGCCGGGCCCGACCTCGCGCGGGAGCCCTCTTGCCATGCAGACCTTCGACTCGGACGGCGTGCCGATCGCCTATATCGACGTCGCCCCGAAGGAGGGCGCGGGCGAGCCGATCCTGCTGATCCACGGCTTCGCGTCGAACCACATCGTCAACTGGGTCAACACCTCCTGGGTGCGCAGCCTCACGGGAGCCGGGCGGCGGGTGATCGCCCTCGACAACCGCGGGCACGGCCGCAGCGGCAAGCTCTACGAGCCGGAGGCCTACGCCTCCGACCTGATGGCGGAGGATGCCCGCCGGCTTCTCGACCACCTCGCGATCCCCCGCGCCGACGTGATGGGCTACTCGATGGGCGCGCGGATCACCGCCTTCCTGGCGCTCAGCCATCCCGACCGGGTCCGCTCGGCGCTGCTCGGGGGCTTGGGGCTCCACCTCGTCGAGGGGCGGGGGCTGCCGGCCGGCATCTCGGAGGCGATGGAGGCCCCCTCCCGCGACGCCATCGCCGATCCGACCGCGCGCATGTTCCGGGTCTTCGCCGAGCAGACCGGCAGCGACCTGCGGGCCCTCGCCGCCTGCATGCGCGGCTCGCGCCAGACCCTGTCGCGGGCGGAGGTCGCCCAGATCGAGGTGCCGGTCCTCGTGGCGGTCGGCACCACCGACACGGTGGCGGGCTCAGGGCCCGCGCTCGCCGCCCTGATCCCGGACGCGAAGGCTCTCGAGATCCCTAACCGCGACCACAACCTCGCGGTCGGCGACAAGGTCCACAAGGCCGGCGTGCTGGAGTTCCTCGACGCGCGGCCCTGACGCAGAGTGACCTGCGGGATTGCGCCGGACGGTCCACCGGGTCATTCTGCCGTCCGGTGAGTCGTCCGCGAAACCGGGCCCGTCAACCCGGTCTCCCGGCACGATTCCACCCCGATAAATTGTGCACGAATAAATCATGAAGGCCGCATAGCGCGGTCCGCCGCGGCCCGGGGAACCGGGAGCGGCAGGCCGCCGGAGCGGTGCTCGCCGTGCATCAGGGAGGGAGGAGACCATGTCGCAAGACGCCAACAAGGACCTGGCCCGCGCCTATTTCACCGCCTTCCTCGCGCGGGACGAGGCGTGGTGGCAACGGCACATCGCGCCGGACTTCGTCCGCCACGATCCCGGCCTCGACTTCACGGTGCGGGGCCCCGAGGGCGTGCGCCGGCTCGGCGAGGTGCTGCACGGCGGCTTCTCCGAGATGGAGCTGCCGATCGACGAGGTCATCGCCGAGGGCGGGAAGGTGCTGGTCCGGCTGCGATTCAAGGGCCGCCACACCGGGGACCTGATGGGCCTTCCCGCGAGCCACCGTCGCGTCGAGATCGGCGTCATGGACCTGTTCCACATCGTCGACGGGCGGCTCGTCGAGCACTGGGCGCTCCTCGACAATCTCGGCCTGCTCAGGCAGGTCGGCGCCGTCCCGGGCTGAACCGCCACCCTCGTCACCGTCGATCAGGCCGCCAGCCGGGAGATGTTTCGCATGTCAGCGCACGCCATCATCCTGCATCACTACCCCTTCTCTCCTTACGCCGAGAAAGTGCGCCTCGCCCTCGGGCTCAAGGGACTCGACTGGGGCTCGGTCGAGGTCGCGGTCATGCCGCCGCGCCCGCTCCTCGATCCGCTCACCGGCGGCTACCGCCGCATCCCGGTGCTGCAGGTCGGGGCCGACATCTACTGCGACACCAACGCGATCCTGCCCGCCCTGGAGCGCCTGCATCCCGAGCCGAGCCTGTATCCGGGCCTGAATTCCGGGCTCGCCAAGGCCCTGAGCTTCGGCCTCGAGCGCGACCTCTGGCTCGCGGTCATCGGCGTGCTGGTGCACCACATGGGCGATCTCCCGGAGGCGTTCCTGCGCGACCGCAAGGACGATTACCTCTACGTCGACATCAGCCGCGGCGCGATGGAGCCGGATTTCGCCCGCAACGCCCAGCGGGTCGGGGCCTGGATCGCCTGGCTCGCCGAGGCGCTCGCGGACGGCCGCGGCTTCCTCGGCGGCGACCGGGCCGGTGCGGTCGACCTCGCCCACTATCACCTGCTCTCGCTGATGCGGAGCGTCGCGGATCCCGCACCGGTCGACCGGCTGCTCGGCCTCGCGCCGATCCTCGGCTGGTACGCGCGGGTCAAGGGGCTCGGCCACGGCCGGCCGCACGCCCTGACGGCCGAGGAGGCGCTGGCGGCGGCGCGGGCGGCCGAGCCGGCGCCGATCGACAGCGCGAACGCGGTGCCGGACCTGATCGGCATCGCGCCGGGCGAGCCCGTGACGGTGACGCCGGACGACTTCGCCCGCGTGCCGGTCCAGGGCCGGCTCGTCGCCATCGAGGCCGGCCGCATCGTCATCCGCCGCGACGATCCGGATCTCGGCGCGCTGCACCTGCACTTCCCGCGCGCCGGCTTCGTCGTCGCGGCGGGCTGAGGGCATCCGTCGGACTCGCCACGGCGATCGTAACCATCTCGTCGCCCCGGGGCCACGCACCGGACTCCGGGTTCCACCTATCCTTGACGACGCCGAACGAAGCGGATCGCGGGCAACGGCCTTCCACGTTACACGACATTGTGGGCTTGATCGCAGCGTCGGTCTTTCCCACCCACGCCCTCATCCTGAGGTGCTGCTGCTTGCAGCAGCCTCGAAGGAGGGCTCCAGATGGCGCTGCCATCCCCGGAGCCCTCCGTCGAGGCCGGCGATCTCCGATCGCGTGCGATCTTCGATCGCCGGCACCTCAGGATGACGTTTGCGGGCGTGAAGGGCCGGCACCGGGATCAGACTCCCACTGTCGTTGACCGTGACGGCCTTCCGGCGCTGCTACCGAAAAGCGCGGCCAGTCGCGATATCCGCCGGCCGCAGATCTCCGCCTGAATCAGGCATCTCATTCCGCCTCCCGCAGCGTCTCGCCCGCAGCGGGCGCCCGCCGGACGATCGCAGCCTGGCGAATGGCCCGCCCGCGATCCTCCCCGGGACGCCGTGACGCGGTGAACGGAAATGGAGTGGCCGTCACGGCAGCCGCCCCTATCTGCGTCGGCGCACCGTGTGGTCGTGTCTGGTCCGGGATGATTGGTCGTTTCCCTGCGTCGGCGTGGTGGGCGGATCTGCCGTGCGCCGGGAATCCCGATCTCATTCCTATACCGAGCATGAGTATCTTGCACCAGACGGCGTCGTGACGCGCGCTCACCCGCGGCGCGTCTTGCGCATACGGCATCGCACGTCCGCCGCTTCAGAACCGCGGCGCGCGATCGGCACAGAAGGATCGATGGCGTGGAAACCTATACTGACGTCCTGTCCGGCCAGTGCCCGTTCGGCGGCGACCGCGTCGGCGGCGCCTTCGCGACGCCCCCGACCCTGGAGGAGTGGTACCCGGACCGCCTGCGCGTCGAGATGCTGCACCAGAACGGGCCGCAGGCGAATCCGCTCGGGCCCGACTTCGACTATCCTGCGGCCTTCGCGACGATCGACCTCCAGGCGCTCAAGGCCGACATCAAGCAGTTCCTGACCAGCTCGGTGTCGTGGTGGCCGTCCGATTACGGCAATTACGGCCCGCAGATGATCCGGATGGCCTGGCACTCGGCCGGCACCTACCGCATCGCCGACGGGCGCGGCGGCGCCGGCCAGGGCCTGCAGCGCTTCGCGCCGATCAGCAGCTGGTGGGACAACGGCAACATCGACAAGTCGCGCCGCCTGCTCTGGCCGATCAAGCAGAAATACGGCAGCGCCCTGTCCTGGGCCGACCTGATGGTGCTGACCGGCAACTGCGCCCTCGAGATCATGAACTTCCCGACCTACGGCTTCGCTGGCGGCCGCGAGGATGCCTGGGAGGCGGACAATGCGACCTACTGGGGCCCCGAGCTGTGGGACCCGACCAACGTCACGTCGTTCGACGAGATGGTGAACCGCGACAAGCGCTGGCGGGGCAAGAACGGCGACCCCGATTACGACCTCGAGCAGCCGCTCGCCGCGTCGCACCAGTCGCTGATCTACGTCAACCCGGAAGGGCCCTATTCCAACGGCGATCCCCTGGCCTCGGCCCGGGACATCCGGATCACCTTCACCCGCATGGCGATGAACGACGAGGAGACCGTCGCGCTGATCGCCGGCGGCCACGCCTTCGGCAAGAGCCACGGCATGGTCAAGGCCGACCGGATCGGCCCGCCGCCGGACATCGCGCCGATCGAGGCGATGGGCCTCGGCTGGCACAACCCGGTCGGGACGGGCGCGGCCGAGAACACGATGACCAACGGCATCGAGGGCTCCTGGACGCAGAACCCGACCACCTGGGACAACAGCTACCTCGAGAACCTGTTCAAGCACGACTGGAAGCAGACCCGCAGCCCCGCCGGCGCCCTGCAATGGGAGCCGGTCGACCCGGACGCGCCGCGCACGCCCGACGCCCACATCGCGGGCAAGAGCCACCCGCTGATGATGATGACGAGCGACATCGCGCTCAAGACCGACCCGGTCTACCACGCGATCTGCGAGACGTTCCTGGCCGACTTCGACTACTTCACGCTGCAATTCGCCAAGGCGTGGTACAAGCTGACCCATCGCGACATGGGCCCGAAGGAGCGTTATGTCGGGCCCGAGGCCAGGATCGAGAACGACCTCATCTGGCAGGACCCGATCCCGCCGGTCGACCACCCGCTGGTGGACGAGACCGACATCGCCGCCCTGAAAAGCGCGATCCTGGGCAGCGGCGTCTCGGTCTCCGACCTGGCCTTCACGGCGTTCTCCTCCGCTGCGAGCTACCGCCACAGCGACAAGCGCGGCGGCGCGAACGGAGCCCGCCTGGCGCTGGCGCCGCAATCCGGCTGGGCCGTCAACCGGCGCACCGTCCCGGTGATCGAGACGCTGCGCGCGGTCATGGCAGAGTTCAACGGCAAGGCCGCGGGCGGGAAAAAGGTCTCGCTCGCCGACCTGATCGTGCTGTGCGGCTGCGCTGCGGTCGAAGAGGCGGCGAAAGCCGCCGGCGTCGCCACTGCGGTGCCGTTCGTCCCAGGGAGGATGGACACCACCGCGGAGCTCACGGACGAAGAGAGCTTCGAGTGGCTGAAGCCCGTCGTCGACGGCTTCCGCAACTACGTCGATCCGTCCTTCGCCGAGATCACCCGCGGCCGCGTCGCCCCCGAGCAGGTCTTCCTCGACCGGGCGAACCTCCTCGCGCTCACCGCGCCCGAATGGGTGGTGCTGACCGGGGGCCTGCGCGCCCTCAACCTGAACCACGACGGCTCGCATCACGGCATCTTCACCGACCGGGTCGGGGTGCTCACCAACGACTTCTTCACCGTGCTCACCAGCATGGACTACGTGTGGAACAAGGCGGACGAGGCCGGCCTGACCTTCACGCTCGACGCCCGCGAGGGCGGCGGGACGAAGTTCACGGCGACGCGCTGCGACCTCGTCTTCGGCGCGAACCAGCAGCTCCGGGCCATCGCCGAGATCTATGCCGGCAGCGACGGGCACGCGCGGTTCGTGCGCGACTTCGTCAAGGTCTGGCACAAGGTGATGATGCTCGACCGCTACGACGTGGCACGCGTGCCGACCGCGTCGGCGGCCTGACCGCGCCGCGTCGACCGAGGAGCGCGTCCGTCCCGGCCGATGCGGGCTGGCCCTGGATCGGCCGGGAAGGAGCGGTCCGGCTTCGCATGTGGAGGCGGCAGGGGTCGTCAGAGGCCCCTGTCACCAATAAACTGCACTGTCGTCATCCCGGGGTCGCGCAGCGGAATCCGGGATGACTTAGAAAATCGTTGACGGGATGTCCCGTTCGACTTGCTGCCGGCCTCGATCAGGCGCGCAGGTTGAAGCGCATGCCATTGTCATCCACCGCCCATCAGCCTGGGGATGGCGCTGCGCAGCCGGGAAAAGCCCCGGTTCGACAGCGGCCAGGCCCGCTCGTCCCAGTCCCGCCGGATCCGGCGGCACCCGGCCGGCAGCGCCTCGGCCGAGGGCCCGACGGGAGCCCAGGCCGTCACCACCGGCAGCTCGCCCGCCCAGCCGCCTCGGACCGCTTCGGCCGGGCAGCGGAACTGCGCCCCGGCGCGGGCAAGCGCATCCGCCATCGCCGCCGCATCCGCCGCGCGGACCCGCTCGTTCGCCTCCTCGGCCGACGCGATCAGGCCGCCGACGCGCACGACCCGGGCCGCGCCGAGGGGCAGGGTCTCGGGGTGGAGGTCGTCGAGGTGGAGCAGCAGGGCGACCGGGCCGTCGGGCGCGGGCTCGGCCGGGGCGAGCGGCACCTCCGGCGGCGGCATCGCCTCGTCGAGGGCGGCGGCCCCCTCGTCGAGGCCCGCCGGGTCGTGGCGGCCGTCCGTGAACGCCCGGATGTTGTCGCGCCGCGCGAGGTAGGGCTTGCCACGGGTGTGCAGGCCCGCAACCCAGCGCCAGGACAGGGTGTTGCTGGCCGGATCGCCGTCGACGAGGTGGCGCAGGAAGAACGCCGCGCCGAGCTCCCAGGGCAGGCGCAGGGTGAAGATCCAGATCGAGGCGAACCACATCCGGGCGTGGTTGTGCAGCCAGCCCTCCTCGACGAGCTGGACGGCCCAGTCGTCGAAGCCGTCGATCCCGGTGCGCCCCGCCACGGCCCGCTCGTGGGTCCGGCGCAGGCCGGGCTCGGCCGCGAGGCGCGCCTGGGCCGCGTCGCGCCCGGCACGGTAGCGCGACCAGGCCTCGGGATGGGTCTCGAGGTGGCCCTTGAAGTAGGTCCGCCAGAAAACCTCGGAGACGAACTTGTCCGCGCCGCGCTCCCCGAAGGCCCGCAGGGCGGCCCGGGCCACCTCCTCCTCGGTGAGGAGCCGCCGGCGCAGATAGGGCGACAGGGCCGAGGTCGTCGGCGGCGCGCCGCGCCCGCGATCGGTGTTGCGGGCGCTCGCGTAGTCCGCGCCGGGACCGGAGAGGAAGGCGGCGAGCGCGTCGAGGCCGGCGGCGCGGGTCATGACGGGGGAGGGGGTCATGACCCGAATCTAGGCCGGCGGACCGGTCCGGCAGCGGCAGGACGCCGTTCGAACCCCGGGCGATCCGTCGCGGGGCGCTCCTACGGCTCCCCCGGCAGGGCCGAGGCTTCCAGGCGCCGGGTCTGGCCGAACAGGGCCTCCCGCAGGCGCGGGGCGTCGCCCCGGGAAAGGAGTCCGGCGAGGCGCCGGCGCAGCTCGGCGCAGCCGACGGCACGGGTGGGTTCGGGGACGCGCGCGGCCGGACCCTCCGGCGCCGGCCCGACCAGCGCCCGGTCGAGGAGGGCCCGCATCCGCGCCGTCCCGCCGGTGCGGCGCCCCGCCAGCGCCTCCGCCGCCGTCAGGAGGTTGCCGTCCTGCCCGATGGCGCGGCACGCCTCCTCGCTCCCGCTCGCCGCCATGGCGTCGAGGAGGAGGCGGCCGAGGGCCGCGACGGTGCCGTCATCGGCCCCCGCGAAGGCCGCCCGCATGGCATCCACCGCCTCGGCCCGCAAAAGGTCGAGGCCCTCGCTCTCGCTGCGGCCCTGCCGGTAGCCGTCGCGGTAGCGGGCGGCGATGCCGTCGAGCACGCCCGGCCGGTGCAGCGCGAAGGCGGAGAGCAGGTCGACGGCGCGCAGGGCCGCCGCCCGGGCGCCGGCGGGCGAGTCGTCGTCGTCGAGGGTGGAATCCGGCAATTCGCCGGGGCCGACCACCCGGGTGACGACCCGGGCGGCGCGCAGGCGGGCCGGGTCGGGGATCCAGATGTCGCGGGAGGGGGTGCCGAGGGCCTGGTCGACGAAGGCGGGCTCGAGGCCGGCGGCGAGGTAGCGGCCGCGCTCCTCGCTCGCGTCGACCGGGACCATCCGGCCGAACAGGCCCGGCTCGTAGGGGGCGTGGAAGCCGATCCGGCTGTCCGCCATGATCAGCCGCTCGCGCCCGCGCACGAAGGCCAGGGTGCAGGCCGAGACGCAGTAATCCGGCACGTAGGTGACGAGGCGCCGCGCCGCCACGATCTCGCCGATCGCCGCGCCCTCGTCGACGAGGCCGCCGTCGCTGGTCAGGTGCAGGCGCGTCACGCCCGGATGGGCGTCGAGCAGGCGGCCGAGGCGCGCCGCCGCGCCGTCGGTGAGGTCGCCGAAGAGCCGCACGTCGCGCCCGCCGGGGCCGAGGGTGATGCGGGTCTCCGGCCCGGCGGATTCGGGGGTCAGGGCCGATTCGAGGCGCGACAGCCCGCCGAAGGCGGGGGTCAGGGCGCCCGCGACCCCGGCGAGCCCGAGGCACGCCAGCACCACCCCGGCGCCGGCCCATGCCCGGCGCCGCCGCACACCCGCTCCCGTCATCACCGGTCCCCCACGTGACCCTTCGTTCTTGACCTCACTCAGCCACATCGGCGCAGCGATGCGAAGAGCGGGAGGTACGGGGAATGGTGAGCAAGATCCGGGCCGAACTTGGGCCGCCGCATGGATCGTTTCGCCGTGACGGCCCGGCGGCGGACACAGTTCTCCGGAGCGGGGGGTTGCGAGAGAAACTTGGTCGGGACCCCGCGCCACCATGCCGCTGTGGCGCGAATGCCTCAATCCTTCAAAGGATCGTGGCCCCAGTTCATGAGCGAGTAGCGCCAGCGCGAGGTCTTCACGTCCTCCTTCGGCCCGCCCTGCGTGAGATGCCGTTTGACGTAGGCCACGACCTTGCGCATGTCGGCGTAGTCGTCGTCGGTGAGATCCGCCTTCTTCGTGTGCTTGATTTCGACGATCCGGCGCCCCTGGTGATGGCCGACCGATTCGCCGCCCCCGGCACCCTCCTTCCGGGCGCCGTCGCTCCAGCCGACGGACCGGCTCTCCTCGGTGCCGAGCCAATGCTCGAGGTCGCCCGGGCTCATGTTCACGGCCTCGCGGAAGGCCGCCCAGGTTTCCTCGTGGCGAGCCTCCTCGCGGCGGGTCCCCTGGTGGCCCGTCTCGTCGTCATGCGCCGGCTTGGTCACGGTTCGTCTCCTGCGGATCGGTCGCGCATCAACGCCGCGGCGGCGGCCGCGCTCCGTCGCGATCGGCAGGAGACGACATCGCGCGGGCAGGGTAGGCTCCGCCGCGACCCATCCGGACCCGATCACCGCCATGACCGATACCGACGAACTGCTCTCCACCGTCGATGCCGAGGGCATCGCCCGCATCACCCTCAACCGGCCGCAGGCGCGCAACGCCCTGACCTTCGCGATGTACGAGCGCCTGCACGGCCTCTGCGTCGAGATCGACGCCGATCCGGCGATCCGCGCGGTGGTGATCCAGGGCGCGGGGGCCAAGGCCTTCGCGGCCGGCACCGACATCTCCCAGTTCCGCGCCTTCTCGACGGCCGAGGACGCCCTCGGCTACGAGCGCTTCATGGACCGGGTGCTCGGCGCGCTGGAACGCTGCCGCAAGCCGACGATCGCGGCGATCGCCGGGGCCTGCACCGGCGGCGGGGCGGCCATCGCCGCGGCCTGCGACCTGCGCATCGCCACGCGCGACGCCCGCTTCGGCTTCCCGATCGCCCGCACCCTCGGCAACTGCCTCTCGCAGGGCAACCTACGCCGGCTCTCGGCCCTGATCGGCCCCGCGCGCGTCACCGACATGATCTTCACCGCGCGCCTCGTCGAGGCCGAGGAGGCGCGGGCGATCGGCCTGGTGAGCGAGGTGGTGGAGGATGCCGCCGCGCTCGAGGCGCGCGCGACCGACCTCGCCCGCCTGCTCGCCGGCCACGCGCCGCTGACGCTCGCCGCCACCAAGGAGGGCCTGCGCCGCCTGCGCGACGAGGCATCGTCCGATGGCGGGGACGACCTGATCCTGCAATGCTACACCAGCGCGGATTTCCGCGAAGGGATGGAGGCCTTCCTGGCCAAGCGCCCGCCGCGCTGGAGTGGGCGCTGAGTGCGGCGGGGAGGGGAGTTGATCTCAGCCGGCGGTGGTGCACCGCTGGCCCCTGCCGCGTCAAAGCCTGGGCGCTGTCGCCCCTTCGACCCCCTGGTATGGGAGCGCGCCCGGACCGAGCGCCTGTTCGGCTTCCGCTACCGCATCGAGATCTAGGGCCTGTTGTCACTTGAACCACAGTAGTGTGGAGGCAAGGCAAAGGACGCCCATGAAGCTGACGGCGGTCTTTT
>NZ_SRLB01000050.1 GCF_004745635.1 Methylobacterium nonmethylotrophicum
CGGCCTCGCTGATGGAGCGGATGGAGCGCGAGGGCATCGTCGGCCCCGCCAACCACGCCGGCAAGCGCGAGATCCTGCTGGAGGACGGGCAGGAGAGCTGAGGGCGAGGCGGCTGAACCGTCCCGCCCTCCGGGCTTCAGCGCTGGCCGAAGCTCGCTTCCTTGAACAGGTCCTTGAGATGGTGCGGCTGCGAGCGCCAGTACTGCTTGGGCGCGCGGACCCGGGCCCCCAGTTCGGCCGCGGCGTGCCAGGGCCAGCGGGGATCGTACAGCATGGCGCGGGCGAGCGAGACCGCGTCCGCCTTGCCCTCGACCAGGATCGTCTCGGCCTGGCGCGGCTCGGTGATGAGCCCGACCGCGATGGTGACGAGGTCGGTCGCCGCCCGCACCCGCTCGGCGAAGGGCACCTGGTAGCCCGGCCCGACGGCGATCTTCTGCCGGGGCGAGACGCCCCCGGTCGAGACGTGGATGGCCGCGGCACCCCGCGCCTTCAGGGCCTCCGCGAAGGCGATGGTCTGCTCGACCTCCCAGCCGTGCTCGACCCAGTCCGTCGCCGAGACCCGGGCCCAGACCGGCTGGCCTGCGGGAAACACCTCCCGCACCGCCTCGAACACCTCGAGGGGGAAGCGCATCCGGTTCTCGAGGCTGCCGCCATAGGCGTCCGTGCGCTGGTTGGCGAGCGGCGACAGGAACTGGTGCAGCAGGTAGCCGTGCGCCGCGTGGATCTCGGCCGCCTCGATGCCGAGGCGCACCGCCCGCCGGGCGGTGTCGACGAAATTCTGGCGGATCCGCTTCAGGTCCTCGCGGTCGAGGGCCCGGGGCGCCACCTCGCCGTCGGCATGAGGCAGCGCGGACGGCGCCTCGGTGAGCCAGCCGCGGGGTGAATCGGGCGCCACCTGATGCCCGCCGCGCCACGGCGGCTCGCTCGACGCCTTGCGGCCGGCATGGGCGATCTGGATGCAGACCGGCACCGGGGCGTAGTCGCGCACCGCGTCGAGGACGCGGGCGAGCGCCCGCTCGGTCCCGTCGTCCCACAGGCCGAGATCACTGTGCGTGATCCGCGCCTCCGGCGACACGGCGGTTGCCTCCAGCGTCAGGAGCCCGGCGCCCGACATGGCGAGCTGGCCGAGATGCATCATGTGCCAGTCGGACGCCTCGCCGTCGCGGGCCGAGTACTGGCACATCGGCGCGACGATGATGCGGTTCTCCAGCGCGAGGCCGTCGAGGCGCAGGGGCTGGAACAGCAGGGGTGAGCTCATGCGGGGGGACTCCGGTGCAGGATCGCCGCAATGTGGCGCCGCGCCGCGGATCCGGCCAGCGCCGGCAGCGCAGGGCGCCCGCGCGTGTCCGGCGACGCGCGGCGTGCGCCGGCGCACCGCCGGGATCCTCGCCCAATGAAACGGATGTTGTTTCGGCGCGGCTCCGGGCCGGCCGACATCGTCCGCGTATTTTCCGGCAATTCGAGTCAATTTTAGCGAGACCCGCAGGCGCGTCTTCAAGGGGCGGGCGTCACGATGTGCCGATCACCTGGCGCACGAAAATCCCGGTAGAGAGACATGTCCGTTCGCATCTCGTTCGATGCTTCCGCCCTCCGCAGGCTCGCGCTCGCGACGGTCGCGGCGCTGCCGCTGGCCGGCATGCAGGCGCCGGCGCAGGCCCGCGACGGCGGTGCCCTCGCGGCCGGCATCATCGGCGGCCTCGCGCTCGGCGGGCTCGCCGCGGCTGCGGCGTCGCAACCGCACTACGCCTATCCTGCCCCGGCCTACGGTTATCGCCCGGTCTACTACGCTCCGCCCCGGGATTGCTGGATCCAGCGGCGTCGGGCGCGAGACGAGTTCGGCAACGTCTACTACCGTCGCATGCGCGTCTGCGGCTGAGCGCGCTCCGGCCGTTCCCCCAACCCGCGGATTCGGAGCGATCGGCGCGACACCCGCGTCCGCGACGGCCCGGCATCCGCGTCGTCGAACCCCGTACGAAGCGAGAGATCCGTCACATGACGAGGCTCATGGTCCGGGGCGCCACGGCGCTCGTCGCGATGCTGCTCGGCGCGAGCGCGGCCCAGGCGGCCGCGGCACCGCGTTTCGCCGATTTCCGTGTTCGCGCGATCTATGCCGGCCCGACGCCGCCGCCCGTCCTCGATACGGCCGACAAGCGCCTGTATCGCACCCGCCTCATCGACGCGGCGCGCACCGGCAAGCCCAACTTCGCCGGCGAGTTCATCCTGACCACCTGGGGCTGCGGCACCTCCTGCGAGACGGTCGCGGTGATCAGCGCCCGAACGGGCGAGGTGTTCTACCCGCCGTTCCGGGCCATGGGCGGGGAGACGCTGCAGGAGGCGGCCGGGGAGGCGCCATCCGTGCGGATCGAGACGCGGGTCGACAGCCGCCTCCTGGTCCTGAAGGGCAGGCGTCACGACGACGAGACGGCCGATGCCCGGCACTACTACACGTTCGACGGCCGCACCTTCGCGCACGTCGTGAGCGTGCCGGGCGCGGGCAGGCCGGCCGCGCGCGACGTCGGCGGCGCACGGCCGATGCCGGCGAGCCTGTCCGGGAGGGGATCCCGGATCGAGGATCTGGCTCGGGGGTACACGTGGACGACGTCGTCCGACACGGTCGAAGGCGTGATCAAGCTCGGTCTCCAGCCCCGCGACCGGGCCAGCCGCATGATGAGCTACGAGCGCGTCTTCGTGACCTGCGATCGGACGCGCCGGCTCGCGGTCTCGGTCTGGCCCGTGGCGTCGGCCGGGCCGGCGCGAGCCCGAACCGCACCGCTGACCATCACCGCCGATGCGGCACGGCACAGATCCGACAGCCAGACCCTCGCCTACAACGAGATGGACGAGGCGTGGGGGATCGATGCCACGCTCCACGGTCTCGGGCTGGTGCAGGACATGGTCGCTTCGGACACCCTGCGGCTCGAGGCTCAGGACGTCGCCCTGATCCTGCCGCGCCCGAACGCGGCCGTCGCGCGCTTCCTCTCGCAATGCGAGGCCCTGTCGCGGCAGGGCGGCCCGTTCCGGCCCCGATCGATCTGAGCGACTCCTCGGCCTCGTCACGGACCGCGCGCCGAAATGAATCGCGGCGCCGGGCCGATGCCGCTGCGACCGCATCATCCCGGACGTCACGGAGACGATCGATGGCCTCTCCCCTCTCCCATCGGGTGATCGCTTCCGCGGTCATGGTTCTCGGCTGCGCGGCGCCCGCCCGGGCCACGATCGACAGTTGCGCGGAGGTGCGGCGCACCCCGGACGGCTTCCTCAACCTGCGCATCGGCCCCGGTGCCGGGTTCGAGGCGGTGCTGAAGCTTTTTCCGGGCGACCAGCTCTGGGTCGACACGGCGACCTGCGAGACGCGCCGGGGCATCGCCGCCTGCGATCCCACCGGCACGTGGTGGCACGTGGTCTCGGTGCGGCGGCTCGATGCGGGGACCAAGTCCTACACGCGCGGATGGGCGCACAGGCGGTTCCTGGCACCGACGCCCTGCCCCGGCGACTGAGCGCGTCGGCCGGCGGCCTCCCGCTCCTGGCGCAGCGTTCAGGCCGCTCCCAGCCCCCGCTCCCGCAGCGCCCCGCCGATCTCCTCCAGCACCGATGGGTCTTCGATCGTCGGCGGCATGGTCCAGGTCTCGCCGTCGGCGATCTTCTTCATCGTGCCGCGCAGGATTTTTCCGGAGCGGGTCTTGGGCAGGCGCCCGACCGTGAGCGCGATGCGGAAGGCCGCGACGGGCCCGATGCGCTCGCGCACCAGGGCCACGAGGTCGCGCTCGATGACGTCCGGCGCCCGGTCGACGCCGGCCTTCAGCACGACGAAGCCGCAGGGCACCTCGCCCTTGAGGCTGTCGCGGATGCCGATCACCGCGCATTCGGCGACGTCCGGGTGCGAGGCCAGCACCTCCTCCATGCCGCCGGTCGAGAGGCGGTGGCCGGCGACGTTGATGATGTCGTCGGTGCGGCCCATCACCGAGACGTAGCCGTCCTCATCGAGGAAGCCGGCATCCGAGGTGTTGTAGTAGCCCGGATAGGCCGCGAGGTAGCTCTCGCGGAACCGCTCGTCCTGCTGCCACAGGGTCGGCAGGGCGCCGGGGGGCAGCGGCAGCCTGATGGCGATCGTCCCCATGGTGTTGGCCGGCACCGGCTTGCCGGCTTCGTCGAGCACCTGCACGTCCCAGCCCGGCATCGGCACCGTCGGGCTGCCGTGCTTGACCGGGAGCGCCCCGAGCCCGACCGGATTGGCGGCGATCGGCCAGCCGGTCTCGGTCTGCCACCAATGGTCGATGACCGGCACCCCCAGGATCCGCTCGGCCCAGGCGACGGTGTCGGGATCGGCCCGCTCGCCGGCGAGGAAGAGGGTGCGGAAACGCGAGAGGTCGTGGCCCCGCATCAGCCGGGCCTCCGGGTCCTCCTTCTTCACCGCCCGGAGCGCCGTCGGCGCGGTGAACAGGGCCACCGCCCCGGTCTCGGCGATGACGCGCCAGAACGCGCCGGCATCCGGCGTGCCGACCGGCTTGCCCTCGTAGAGCACCGTGGTGCAGCCGTGCAGGAGCGGCCCGTAGACGATGTAGGAGTGTCCCACCACCCAGCCGACGTCGGAGGCGCACCAGTAGGTCTCCCCGGGGGCGACGCCGTAGAGGTTCGGCATCGACCAGGCCAGCGCCACGAGGTAGCCGCCGGTGTCGCGCACCACGCCCTTCGGGCGGCCGGTCGTGCCGGAGGTGTAGAGGATGTAGAGCGGGTCGGTGGCGGCGACCGGCACGCAGGGCGCCGCGCGGCCCGCCTGCTTCACCGCCGCCACGGCTTGCGCCCAGTCGCGGTCGCGCCCCTCGACCAGGGTGGCGGGCCCTTGCGGGCGCTGCAGGATCACGCAGGCCTCGGGCTTGTGGGCGGAGAGGCGGCAGGCCTCGTCGAGCAGCGGCTTGTAGGCGACGATCCGCCCCGGCTCGATGCCGCAGGAGGCGGCGAGCACGACCTTCGGCGCGGCGTCCTCGATGCGGGCGGCGAGCTCCCGGGCGGCGAAGCCCCCGAACACCACGGAATGCACGGCGCCGATCCGGGCGCAGGCCAGCATACCGAACAGGGCCTCCGGCACCATCGGCATGTAGAGCACCACCCGGTCGCCGCGCGCGACACCGAGATCCTGCAGCAGGGCGGCGAGCGCCGCGACCTCGTCCTTGAGCTCGGCGTAGGTGATGCGGCGCCGGGTGCCGGTGACCGGCGATTCGTACAGGATCGCCGCCTGCTCCGCCCGTCCGGCCGCGACGTGGCGGTCGACGGCGTTGTGGCAGGCATTGACCGCGGCGCCTACGAACCAGCGGCCGTAGGGTCCGTCCTCCGGCGAAAACACCCGGGCGGCGGGCGTCACCCAGTCGATCGCCCCGGCAGCCTCGGCCCAGAACGCCTCCGGGTCGCGCTGCCAGGCGGCGTAGATGTCCCGGTAGCGGCTCGTGCCCGGCATGGCGTTCCTCCTGATCCGCCGGTCACCGGCGCTTGGAGGGATCTTCCCGGACTCCGCGGCGGCGGGCAAGAGACTGCCACAGCATGCGGCGGAACGGCGTCGGCGCCCTCCCCGCCTGCGGCGATGGCGGATCGGCCGGCCCCGGTCCCGCTGCGGGCCCGGGCGGCGTCCCGGTCCGAAGGCCGTCCATCGCCAGCTTGACCGCCGAGTAACCGACCAGATCGACCAGCCAGCGACCGAGGATCAGGGCCTTCAGCGGCGCGTGGATGGTCTCCTGGCTGAGGTCGGCGATGCGGATGCGCAGGTCCGCGGGCCCGGTGGCCGAGACCGGCCGGCCGAGGCTGATGCAGGCCTCCGCCAGTTGCTGCGCCTGGCCGAAATCGAAGCCCTGCATCAAGGTGGCGAGGGACCCGACCTGCTGATCGCCGGCAAGGGGATCGGCGCCGATATGGGGGCTGAGATCCCTCACGCCCTGCGCCAGCACGCCGGCACCGACGGCGTTCATGAGCAGCAGGCCGAGATTGTAGGCGCTGATCTCCGGCGGAAGCCCGGCCGCCGCCAGGTCCTTCACCTGCGCGCCGATGTCCTGCTGCTCCTGCGACGGCACGTTCTGCATGAGCGCAAAGCAGTAGACCGGCAAGGCGACCTTCGCGCGCTCGAACGAGACGTCCTTCATGATCGCCTTGACGGTGTTACCCCGCGGCAGCGCGACGCTCCTGTCGATCGCGCGGTCGGATGCGAAGAGCAGCGTGTCGAGCAGGAACGACGGCCCGATGCCGAGCTCCCCGTCCGCCGTCTTGATCCGGAACAGCGACGAGCGGAACAGCGTCATCGCGCCGAAGCCGGCGGACAGGATCAGGGAGAGCTTCTGCAGGTGGGGCTTGCCGTTCAGGTCCGAGAAGAGCCAGTCCGGCTCGATCATCCGGAGGCAGGCCAGCATCGTCAGGCAGGCGAGGACGTTGACCGTGATGTAGAGCAGCGCCGGCGCGCTCAGGAGCGCCCGCCGGGGATCACCCTTGTAGCGGGCCACGATCTCGACGGTGCCGATCAGGAGGCCGATCAGACCGACCCAGACGGCCGCCGGCGGGTCGAGCAACGCTCCGACCGCTGCGAGACATCGATCCCAGACCACGGCGTGCTTCCCTGCCTCTGACGCAGGGACATGTTAGACTTGCCTTGAACGGCGTCCACGAACCTCAAGTTGCGGCACTACGGTGATCCGATGGGACGGCCCGCGTCAGAGCGCCTTCCGCCCGAGGGTGGTCAGGGCATAGGCCTTGTCGTCCTGCTTCGCGGTCGGGGCGAGGAGCCCGGTCTCGACGCCGCTCTGCAGGGTTTGCGCGAGCATGTCCATGGACAGACCCGTCCGCTGCGCGAGATCGACGATCGTCGCGGGCTCGCCGCGCCCGATGCTCTTCACCACGGTCGAGAGGGCATCGACGCGGGGCCCGGCATAGCTCGCCCGCGCCGAGCCGTAGCTCTGCCTGCCGGGTTCCTGCATGACCCTGAGGAAGGATCCGAAGAGATCGCCGGAAGATCTGCCTGACACGATCGCTGCCCCCGTCAAACCGAGTTCGCCGACACGAAGACGTAATTCGCCGGGGCTCCGTCAGCAAGGCGAGTGCAGGCCGTCCCGGGGAGAGCCTTCCGCCTTTTTTCGCCTCGGCGCTGTCCCGCAACGATGGCACAGTCGGGCCGGATTCCGCTACGCCTGCCTCGGGAGGAGCCGCCATGACCGAGACGATCACGACCACGACGATCTACGACCACGGCCTCGACCGGAACCCGGCCAACCATCAGCCGCTCACGCCGCTCACCTTCCTGGAGCGGGCGGCCACGGTCTTCCCGGACCGGACAGCCGTGATCCACGGCGGCCTGAGGCGCAGCTACCGCGAGCTCTACGCCCGCTGCCGGCGCTTCGCCTCGGCGCTCGAGGCCCGCGGCATCGGGCGGGGCGACACGGTGGCGGTGATGCTCGCCAACACCCCCGCGATGATCGAGTGCCATTACGGCGTGCCGATGGCCGGCGCCGTGCTCAACACCCTCAACACCCGCCTCGACCCGGCGATCCTCGCCTTCTGCCTCGACCACGGCGAAGCCAAGGTGCTGATCACCGACCGGGAATTTGCCCGCACCATGGGCCCGGCCCTCGCGAAGGCCGGCGTGAAGCCCCTCGTGATCGATTACGACGACCCGGACTACGACGGCCCGGGCGAGCGCCTCGGCACGATCGAGTACGAGGATTTCCTCGCCGCCGGCGATCCCGACCACGCCTGGGCGATGCCGGGCGACGAGTGGGACGCCATCACCCTCAACTACACCTCGGGCACCACCGGCGACCCGAAGGGCGTGGTCTACCACCACCGCGGCGCCTCGCTCTTGGCCGTCGGCAACGTGGTGGCGGGCAATCTCGGCCGCCACCCGGTCTATCTCTGGACCCTGCCGATGTTCCACTGCAACGGCTGGTGCTTCCCCTGGACCCTGTCGGTGGTGGCGGGCACGCATGTCTGCCTGCGGCAGGTGCGGGCTGGTGCGATGTACGACGCGATCGCCGATCACGGGGTGACGCATCTGTGCGGCGCACCGATCGTGATGTCGCTCCTCATCAACGCTCCGGCGGCGGAGCGGCGCGACCTGCCGCGCCGGGTCGCCTTCCTGACCGCGGCGGCGCCGCCGCCGGAGGCGGTGCTCGCCGGGATGGCGGAGGCCGGTTTCGACGTCACCCACGTCTACGGCCTGACCGAGACCTACGGCCCGGCGGTGGTGAACGAGTGGCACGCCGACTGGGACGCCCTGGGCAAGGACGAGCAGGCCGCCCGCAAGGCGCGCCAGGGCGTGCGCTACCCGCCGCTCGAGGCCCTCGACGTGCTCGACCCCGAGACGATGCAGCCGGTGCCGGCGGACGGCGAGACCCTGGGCGAGGTGATGTTCCGCGGCAACGTGGTGATGCGCGGCTACCTGAAGAACCCGACGGCCACCGAGGCCGCGTTCCGGGGCGGCTGGTTCCATTCGGGCGATCTCGGGGTGAAGCACCCGGACGGCTACATCCAGCTCAAGGACCGCTCGAAGGACATCATCATCTCAGGGGGCGAGAACATCTCGTCGATCGAGGTCGAGGAGGCCCTGTTCAAGCACCCGGCCGTGGCCGCCGCCGCGGTGGTGGCCAAGCCCGACGAGAAATGGGGCGAGACGCCGTGCGCCTTCGTGGAGCTGAAACCGTCCGAGATGGTCTCGGCCGAGGAGTTGATCGGCTGGTGCCGCCAGTCGCTCGCCGGCTTCAAGGTGCCCAAGCACGTGGTCTTCACGGAACTGCCGAAGACCTCGACCGGCAAGGTACAGAAATTCGTGCTGCGGGAGATGGCGAAGTCGCTCTGACGGCACCGCCTCGACCGATGGGCCGGGTGCCTCCCGCCGGGAGCCCCGCCCGCTCCTCCGTCATGCCTTTAGGTCGGGAGCCGCCGCGTCGAACGCAGGCGCGGCGGCATACGGATGATCTGCTGGGCTAATGCATCACTCGGGTGGAAGTCGTCCGCAGACGACTGATCTCATCCTTCAGGTGAAGCTTGCGACGCTTCAGCTCGACAATTCGCAAGTCGTCGGTGGAGAGGTGGGTGATTGCGTCCTGGATCTCGCGCTCCAACGCTTCGTGCTTACGCTCGAGCTCGGAGAGATGCGTGTTCAGCGACATCAGCCAATGCCTCCTGTCATGTAAGTGACACAGGCAGCCTGCCACAGGCCGCGGCCGATGTCGAAGGCAATCGATGCTGCACCTGCGTAATGACCGCCGGGCCGGCGGCGCTGCGCGAGCCCGCCGCACAGGGCTGCACAGGCCCGCCGCGCAGGTCTGCGCGCCTCACCGCGCGGGGCTGCACAACCCCTGCGGTGCCCTTGCCGGAGGCCGGGCCCTGGTTCATGCTTCGAGGCATACCTCCAGGGCTGGGGCGGCGATGGCGTTCGAGTTGAGTGCGGAATCGGCGGCGGAGTACGAGACCGAGCTGGCGCGGCTCCGGGAGGAGCATCGCGACCTCGACGACGCGATCGAGGCCCTGGCCGGGGTCATGGCCGGCGACCGCCTGCAGCTCCAGCGCCTCAAGAAGCGCAAGCTCGCCCTGCGCGACCGCATCTCCTTCCTGGAGGACCAGCTGACCCCGGACATCATCGCCTGACGGAGGGGTCCGGCGTCTTGCGGGAGCGCGGGCGCGCGGCTACTGCGGGAAACGACCGGTCGCGGCCCCCCTCGCGCGGGAACGCGGCGCTTTTTGCGAGAGGATGCGCTTGACGATGGCGGCATCGCCCCCCGTCGCGGTGATCATGGGCAGCCAGTCGGACTGGGCCACGATGCGCCACGCGGCCGAGACCCTCGAGGCGCTCGGGATCCCGTACGAGGCCCGCATCGTCTCGGCCCACCGCACCCCGGACCGCCTGGTCGCCTTCGCCAAGGGCGCGAAGGCCGCGGGCTTCCGGGTGGTGATCGCGGGCGCCGGCGGCGCCGCCCACCTGCCCGGCATGGCGGCCGCGATGACGCCGCTCCCGGTCTTCGGCGTGCCGGTCGAATCGAAGGCCCTGTCGGGCCAGGACAGCCTCCTGTCGATCGTGCAGATGCCGGCCGGCATCCCGGTGGGCACGCTCGCCATCGGCCGGGCCGGCGCCGTCAACGCGGCGCTGCTGGCCGCCGCCGTGCTGGCGCTCGCCGACGAGGCCCTGGCCGAGCGGCTCGACGCCTGGCGGGCCCGGCAGAGCGCGGCGGTGGCCGAGCACCCGGACACGAGCGCCCCGTGAGCACGCCCCTCATCGCGCCCGGCGCGACCATCGGTATCATCGGCGGCGGCCAGCTCGGCCGCATGATCGCGGTCGCGGCGGCGCAGTACGGGCTCAAGGCCCATATCTACTGTCCCGATCCCGACAGCCCCGCCTTCGAGGTGGCGGGGCGGCGCACCGTCGCGCCTTACGACGACGTCGCCGCGCTCCAGGCCTTCGCCGACAGCGTCGACGTGGTGACCTACGAGTTCGAGAACATCCCGCGCGCCACCGCCGAGATCCTGGCGGCGCGCCGGCCGCTGCATCCGAGCGCCGCGGCGCTGGCGACGACGCAGGACCGGCTGACGGAGAAGAGCTTCGTCGCCGGGCTCGGCATCCCGGTGGCGCCGTTCCGGGCGGTGGACGACGCGGCCGGCCTCGGCGAGGCGGTGCGGGAGATCGGCCTGCCGGCGGTGCTGAAGACCCGGCGCTTCGGCTACGACGGCAAGGGCCAGGTGATGCTGCGGGACGCGCTCCCCGACCCCGCCGCCGTGATGGCCTCCCTGCGCGACCAGCCCTGCATCCTCGAGGGCTTCGTGCCTTTCGAGGCGGAGGTCTCGGTGGTGGCCGCCCGCACGGCGGATGGCGGCTTCTCGGCCTACGATCCGTGCGCCAACGAGCATCGCCACCACATCCTGGCCCGCACGATCGTGCCGGCCCCCGGCATGGCGCCCGAGACCGCGGCCGAGGCGGTGGCGGTGGCCCGGACCATCGCGGACGCGCTCGGCTATGTCGGCGTGCTGGCGGTGGAGATGTTCCTGGTGCGGCGCCCGGACGGCGGCGCCGGCGTGGTGGTCAACGAGATCGCCCCGCGGGTGCACAATTCCGGCCACTGGACCATCGAGGGCGCCGAGACCTCGCAATTCGCCCAGCACGTCCGGGCGATCTGCGGCTGGCCCCTCGGCAGTCCGGCGCTCACCGGCCCTTCGGTCGAGATGCTGAACCTCATCGGCGACCAGGCCGACGACTGGACCCGGATCCTGGCCGAGCCGGGCCGCCACCTCCACCTCTACGGCAAGGGCGAGGCCCGTCCCGGCCGCAAGATGGGCCACGTCACCCGCGTGCGGAACGGCTCCTGAGCCCCGAAGGCGCGGCCCTGCGGCTGCCGAAGGTGAGGCCTCGCGGCCACACTCCCGGCGCGCGCCGCCCTCTCCAGCCCCCGGGGCTTCCCCAGGTCACACCTTCGCCACATCGGCCCGCACAAGCCTGGAGCGCGCTCAGCCTTTAAGCCGGCGTTCACCCCGATCCGGAATGGTCGTCCGGCACCGGGACCGCGGGTGAGGCGGGGCGCGCGTGCGGATTGCGAGGTGCGCGGCGCGACGAGGATGCGCCGCCCCGGGGGAGCGGGCGATGAACAACGGGATCGGCTTGAGCCGCGTGACACCGGCGGCCCGGGTGCTGGGAGCGACCGTGCTGACCGCGCTCGCGCTCGCCGGCTGCGACACCGTCAGCCGCGCGACGGCGACACGGCAATTCGCCGTGCTCGAGACCGACAAGTCCGGTGCGACCGAGGTCAACATCGCCTCTCTGTCGGACGTGATCCAGCGCAACCCGGGCGACGCGGCGGCCTACAACACCCGCGGCGCGGCCTATGCCCGTGCGGGCAACTACGACTCGGCGATCGCCGACTTCACCAAGGCGATCCAGCTCGACCCGAACTCGGCCTCGGCCTACGGCAACCGGGCGCTGGCCTATCGCCAGTCGGGCCGCAACGACGCGGCGCTCCAGGACTTCTCCAAGGCGATCAACGCCGACCCGAACTACACCGCCGCCTATATCGGGCGCGCCAACCTGCAGCGGGCGCAGGGCAACTTCGACGCCGCGTATGGCGACCTCAGCCAGGCGATCCGCCTGACGCCGGAATCGGCGGAGGCCTATCACGCCCGCGGCCTCGTGCGGCAGGCGCAGGGCCAGCACCGGGCGGCGATCGGCGACTTCGACGCCGCCATCGACCGCAACCCGTTCGTGGCGGCGCCCTACGCCGCCCGCGGCCAGAGCCTGATCGCGACGAATCAGTACGACAAGGCGATCGAGGACTACAACGCGGCCCTCAACGTCAACAACAAGGACGCGGATTCCTGGGCCTACCGCGGCCTCGCCTACGAGAAGTCGAACCGCCGCCAGGAAGCGCTGGAGAGCTACCAGCGCGCCGTCGCCATCGACCAAGCCAACCCGATCGCCAAGCAGGGCCTGGGCCGGATGCAGGGCGGGATGGCGTCGTTGTTCCGGTAGGAGCAATCCTCGTAGAACGAGAGAAAAGCCCCCTTCTGTCAAGTCGGGGGCTTTTTGCTTTGGTATTCCGACAACCTAAAATAACCTCCATTCACCGGATTTGCGTGATTGAAACTGCCATTTTTGAGATTTACGTGAGGTGGTTTTCAGCAAATGGCATGTTGCTGTAATTGGCCAGGCTTCTGAGAACTGATTGCTTCTACGAAGCCGTCATAGATTGCGATCGAGAAGCATTGTTGGAAGCGCCGGATTGCATGGCGATAACAGGGAGCGCCGAGATCCATCGGCGTCAGGAAGCATGGATCGATATTTTAAATATTTGCAAGGTCGATATAGGCACCAATCAATTATTATACGCAGAAAGCAACTGATGGCGGCCAAACAGATGCTTGCTTGAGGCGAAACGAAGCGAAGCAGGCATAACCATTCAAAACACCTTCCGGTACTGAATGAACCCCGGCCGGTCCGCCAGCGTGTCGTACAAGGCCCGCGCCGTGACGTTGGCCTCCTGGGTCAGCCAGTACACCCGGCTCGCGCCCGCGCCTTGCGCCGCCGCATAGACCGCCTCGATCAGCGCCCGGCCCACGCCCTGCCCGCGCGCCGCCGGCGCGGTGAACAGGTCCTGGAGGTAGCAATAGGGGCCGGCGGTCCAGGTCGAGCGGTGGAAGAGATAGTGGACGAGGCCGGTGACGGCGCCGTCCTGCTCGGCCACGAGGGCGTGCATCGGCTCGGCGGGGTCGTGCAGGCGGGTCCAGGTGAGGTCGATGACCTCGGGAGCGAGCGTGGCGCCGTAGAAGGCGAGGTATCCCTGCCAGAGCGGGTCCCAGGCCGCGCGCTCGTCGGGCCGAAGCGGGCGAATCGTGGGGATCGTCATCCGGCGCGAATCCTTTCGGCGAGCCTGCAGGGTCGCGGGGAATGCCGGCGGGATCAAGGGGCCGCGGCCGGCCTCCCAGGGCCATCGCGTCAGGCCCGGACCGGTTCGAGCGGCGCGCGGCGCAGGATCGTGGTTGCGTTGGGGCCTGGCGACCGCGGAACGCTCGCCGGTCTCTACCCGGACGACCTCGAAGCCCTTTCCCGACACACGCCCGCACACCCAGCAAAAAGCTGAGGCCATTCGCGGCCGGTCTTCCGTCGCGGCCCGCCCCGAGTCAGGGCCGCGCGAACGGGACGTCCGGGGTCGCGGCGGGCGAACCCGGGGGCAGCGGACTCTCGTCGCCGATCACGCTGGTGGTGCCGCCGGGCGGGCCGTCGAAGCCGACGACGCCCATCGGGTTGCTCGGCGTGACGGTCGGGTTCGGCCGCACGGCCCGGACGCTGCCGGTCGCCGGCGGATCGAGCGGTGTGGCGCGCGGGCTCACGGTCATGTCGAGGGCACCTTGCGCGAAAGCCGGGCCGGCGAGCGCCAGCCCGAGGAGGCCGGCGAGGGCGAGGGTCGCTTTCACGGCGGAATGTCTCCTTGATGGTGGGATGTCCCCTGACGGCAGCGGCGCCGCGTTCCGCCGGTCAACCCGTCGGGGACTCTGCCGGCTCCCTGACGACGAGGAATGCCCCCGGCGCGGCAACGTGCACCGCCCCTTCCGCGTTGACCCGCCCTGGCCTGAGCCTAGCTTGTCCGGAACGGGCGTGTCGCCCGCTCGGGAGAGGCGTGATGGCGGGGTCCTCGGTCGCGGTGGTCGGCGGCGGGTTGGGCGGTCTGGCGGCGGCCTGCGTGGCCGCGGCGCGGGGGCACGACGTCACGCTCTACGACAAGAACGCCTGGATCGGCGGCAAGGCCGCGGTGCTGCACGAGGGCGGCTTCCGCTTCGACATGGGGCCGACCATCCTGACGGTGCCCCGCGTCCTCGAGCGCATCTTCGCCGAATCCGGTCGCTCGGTGCACGACTACATGGACCTGCGCCGCCTCGACCCGCAATGGCGCTGCTTCTTCGACGACGGCAGCCGCATCGACCTGATGGAGAACGTCAAGGCGATGGCGGCCGAGATGGACCGCTTCGCCCCCGGCCAGGGCGCCGGCGAGGGCTACCAGCGCTTCATCGCCCTGTCCGAGCACCTGCACGGCGTCTCGGAGCGCTTCTTCTTCTGGAAGCCGGTCCAGGACCTGTTCGACACCATCAACATCCGCGCCAACCTCAATCCCGGTACCTTGCGCGACGTGCTGTCGCTGCGCATGCACGCCTCGGTCGCCGGCACCATCCGGGGCAAGGTGCGGGACGCGCGCCTCGCCCAGATGCTCGACCACTTCGTGCAATATGTCGGCTCCTCGCCCTACGGCGCGCCGGCGGTGCTCTGCGCCATCGCCCACATGCAGACCGCCGACGGCGTCTGGTACCCGATGGGCGGCACCCGCGCCGTGGCCGAGGGGCTGATGAAGCTCGCCGGCGATCTCGGGGCGACGCTCAAGGCCGACAGCGAGGTCGAGGGCGTCGCGATCGAGAACGGCGCCGTGAAGGGCGTGCGGGTCGGCGGCACGGTGGTGCCGTACGACAAGGTGATCTCGAACATGGACGCGGTGCGCACCTATCGCGAGCTCGTCGGCGGCGAGGTCGGGCGGGCTTACGAGAAGCGCAGCTTCGAGCCGGCCTGCTCGGGCGTGGTGCTCTATCTCGGGCTCAACAAGCGCTACGACCACCTCGCCCATCACGACTTCGTCTTTTCGCGCGACCCCGAGGAGGAGTTCGACGCGATCTACCGCAAGGGCGAGCCGGCCCCGGACCCGACCGCCTACCTCGCGGCGCCGAGCAGCACCGACCCGTCGGTGGCCCCCGAGGGCGGCGAGGCGCTCTACGTCCTGGTCCACACGCCCTATCTTCGCCCGCACCACGACTGGTCGCAGATGCTGCCGGCCTACCGGCAGAAGATCCTCGACAAGCTGAAGCGCACCGCCGGCATGCCCGACATCGAGGAGCGCATCGTGGTCGAGCGCCACCTGACGCCTGCGGACATCCATTCCCGCTACAAGGTGCTGAACGGCGCGATCTACGGCCTGGCCTCACACGGGCGGATCATGGGGGCGTTCAAGCCCGGCAACCGCTCGCGGGAGGTGCGCGGCCTCTACCTCGCCGGCGGCGCCGCCCATCCGGGGCCCGGCATGCCGATGGTGATGATGTCGGGCTGGATCGCCGCGGACGCCCTCGACCAGGACGCGAGCGGCACCGCCGAGGATCTGAAGGCGGCCTCGTGAGGGAGCGGGCAAGTCCGCGCGAGCGGGTAGGCCCGCGCGGGCGGGCTGCCCTGCCACCGGATCCGGTCGCGGCCCGCTCCCCCCTCGTCTGGCGCTTCATGGGCCTGTACTTCGCCCGCTACGTGAGGCGCCACCTCAACGCCCTGCGCCTGGCGAACTGGGGCCAGCCCCCGCATGCGCCCGCCGGCCCGGTGGTGATCTACTGCAACCACCCGGCCTGGTGGGACGCGGCCCTCATCATCCTGCTCGCCCAGCGGTTCTTCCCGGCGGCGGAGAGCTACGCGCCGTTCGACGCCGCGATGCTCGCGCGCTACCGCATCTTCGCCCGCATGGGCGCCTTCGGGGTCGACCTCGACAGCCCCCGCGGCGCGGCGGCGTTCATGGCCGCCTCCCGAACGATCCTCGACCGGCCGGGCCGGGTGCTGTGGATCACCGCGCAGGGGCGCTTCAGCGACGTGCGCGAGCGGCCGCTCGGCCTGCGCCCCGGGGTCGCGCGGCTCGCCGAACTCGCCCCCGACGCCCTGTTCGTGCCGCTCGCCCTCGATTACGCCTTCTGGGACGAGCGGGGGGCGGAAGGCTGCGCCGCCTTCGGCCCGGGACTTCCCGGCCGCGACCTCCTCGCCCTGCCCCGCCCGAACCGCCTCGCCCGCCTGGAGGCCGACCTGACCGCCACCCTGGACCGCCTCGGCGCCGACGTGCAGAGCCGCGACCCCGCCCGCTTCAGCTCCCTGCTCGAGGGGCAGCGCGGGGTCGGGGGCGTCTACGACGCCTGGAACCGGATGATCGCCGCGCTCAGCGGGCGCCGCTTCGTGGCGGGCCACCGCGAGGGGCGGGCGCCGTGACCGCGCTCGCGCTCCTCGCCCTCGCGCTGGCGCTGCTGCCGGCGGGCCTGGCGCTTGCCAACCTCCTGGCTCTGCGGGCGCGGCCCGCGGCGGCGGTGCCGAACGGCCTGGTCTCGATCCTGATCCCGGCCCGCAACGAGGCAGCCAATATCGGCCCGACCCTGGCCGCAGCGCTCGCCAGCACCGGCGTCCCGGTCGAGGTGATCGTCGCCGACGACCATTCGACGGATGGAACGGCGGCGATCGTCGCCGGGATCGCCGCCAGCGATCCCCGCCTGCGCCTGATCCCGGTCCCGCCCCTGCCTGCGGGCTGGACCGGCAAGAACCACGCCTGCCACATCCTCGGCGAGGCCGCCACGGGCCGCCACCTGCTGTTCATCGACGCCGACGTGCGCCTCGCTCCTCACGGCGCCGCGGCCCTGGCGGCAGCGGCGGAATCGGCCGGCGCGGCCCTCGTCAGCGGCGTGCCGCGCCAGGTCACGGCGACGCTCGGGGAGCGCCTGACCGTGCCGATGATCAATCTCCTGCTGCTCGGCTACCTGCCGATCCCGCTGATGCGCCGCCTCACGGATCCGGCCCTCGGGGCGGCCTGCGGCCAGCTGGTGCTGGTGGAGGCAGAGGCCTATCGCCGGGTCGGCGGCCACGGAGCGATCCGCGAGAGCCTGCACGACGGCGTGCGCCTGCCCCGCGTTGTCCGCCGCGCCGGCCTCGCCACCGACCTCGTGGCGGCCTCCGATCTCGCGACCTGCCGGATGTACACCGATTTCGCCCAGGCCTGGGCCGGCTTCTCGAAGAATGCCCATGAGGGCCTGGCGACGCCCCGCGCCCTGCCGGTCTGGACCGTGCTGCTGGGCGGCGGCCACGTCCTGCCGCCGCTCCTGGTCCTCGCCGCACCCCTCGGCGCCGGCGATGCGACGCTCGCGCTCGCCGCCCTCGCCGTCTCCCTCCTCACCCGGGCGGCGATCACGCTTTTCACCCGCGAAGACCCCTGGACGATCCCGCTCCATCCCCTCACCGTGGCGCTGGCGCTGGCCTTGCAATGGAACGCGCTCCTGCGTCCCCGTCGGGCGGGGGTCGCCACCTGGAAGGGGCGGACCTACCCGGCGGCCTGAGTCCACGAGGGAGACAGCATGACGGAGATCCGCGACCTCGACGCCGTCGCGACGCTCGACGCCTACCGCGACCGCCGGCTCTCGCCGCGCGAGGCGGTGGCGGACGCGCTCTCGCGCATCGACCGGTTCGGCCCGGATCTCGACGCCTTCGTGCTCGTCGACCGCGATGGCGCGCTGGCCGCGGCCGCCGCATCGGAGGCGCGCTGGGCCAAGGGGGAACCCTGCGGCCCCCTCGACGGGGTCGCGTTCACGGTCAAGGACAACATCGCCTGGGCCGGCCGCCCGATGCGCCGCGGCTCGCTCACCACCCCCGACACGCCCGCCGCCGAGAACGCCCCCATCGTCGACCGGCTCCTCGAGGCCGGCGCGATCCCGCTCGCCAAGACCACGATGCCGGAATTCGGCTGGAAGGGCCTCGGCGACTCGACCCACACGGGGTCAACCCGCAACCCCTGGGACACGCGCGTCACCACCGGCGGCTCCTCGGCCGGGGCGGCGGCGGCGGCGGCGCTCGCTCTCGGCCTGCTTCACATCGGCACCGACGGGGCGGGCTCGATCCGCATCCCGGCGGCGTTCTGCGGCGTCTACGGCCTCAAGCCCAGCTTCGGCCGGGTGCCGGCCTTCCCGCCCTCGCCGTTCGGGCCGGTGGCGCATCTCGGCCCCCTCACCCGCGGCGTGCGCGACGCCGCCCTGATGATGCGGGCGATCGCCCGGCCCGATTCCCGCGACATGGCGGCGTGGCTCTCCGAGCCGCCGGACTATGCCGCCGGTCTCGAGGCGGGCGTGCGGGGCCTGCGCATCGCCTGGAGCCCGCGCCTCGGCTACGCGACGACCGTCGATCCCGAGGTGGCACGCCTGACCGAGGCGGCGGCCAAGGTCTTTGCGGATCTCGGCGCGAGCGTGGAGGAGGCCGATCCGGGCTTCTCGGACCCGGTCGAGACCCTCAACGGCATCTGGCTCGTCGGCGCCTGGTGCGTGCTGCGGGCGATGCCCGAGGAGAGACGCGCCCTGGTCGAGCCGGCCCTGCGGGCGGCGGCCGAGCGCGGGCGGGCGATCGCGGCGCCGGATTTCGTCGCCGCCCTCAACGCGCGCGGCGCGCTGTTCACCGCCATGGCGCGGTTCCACCGCAGCTACGACCTGCTCCTCACCCCGTCCCTCGCCACGCCCGCCTTCGCGGCCGGCAACCTGACCCCGCCGGACGGCCGCTTCGGCGACGACTGGCTGAACTGGACGCCGTTCTCCTATCCCTTCAACCTCACCGGCCAGCCCGCAGCGAGCGTGCCCTGCGGGCTGACGCAAGCCGGCCTGCCGGTGGGCCTGCAGATCGTCGGCCCGATGGGGGCCGATGCGAGGGTGCTCGCCGCTTCCCGGGCCTTCGAGGCGGCCCGTCCCTGGCCGGTCCTGGCCGAGCCGCGGGTGATGCACCGGGCGTGAGTGCGGCGAGCGGGCGGGGAGCCCGGCGCCCCCTTCCCGCCCTGCTCGCGACCGTGCCTTCCGGCACCATCGGGTGATCACGGTCGGCGCGGCGTTGCCGCCCAGGCTCGTCACGCCCTGCGCTCGGGACAGGGCGCGCGACCGACGAGGCGCGCCCGGTCACGAAGCCGCGAGCCAGCGGTGCCGGAGGCAGGCGACCTGAACCGCTCTTGTTTGCCGGCGTTGTTCGACCCTGGGAAAACACGCCCTTCACGATCAGGAGATGGTGCCATGAGGCATCTCGTTCTCGCATCCGCGGTCGCCCTCGGCACCCTCGCCCTGTCGACCGCCGGGGCCGATGCCCGCGGCTTCGGCGGCGGCGGCTTCCGCGGGGGTGGCTTCGGTGGCGGCGGCTTCGGCGGCGGAGGATTCCGGGGTGGCGGCTTCGGCGGTGGCTTCCGCGGCGCGGGCCTCGGCGGCGGCTTCCGCGGTGCAGGCTTCGGCGGCTATCGCGGCGCCGGGTTCGGCGGCTACCGGGGTGGATTTGCCGGCTATCGTGGCGGCTACGGTGGCTACCGCGGCTACGGCTATCGCGGCGGTTACGGGCGCGGCCTGGGCTACGGCCTCGCCGGAGTCGGGCTGGGCCTCGGGCTCGGCTACGGTCTCTCCAACGTCGGCTATTACGGCGGGTATGACGGGGGCTACTACGGTGCCTACAACGGCGGCTGCGGTCCCTATGCCACGTACGACGACGTCTACGGGACCTGCGTCTCCTACAGCTACGGCTACGGCTACTGACGCGGACCGGCAGGTCAGCATCGAGAAAGTCGGCCGGACGTCGTCCGGCCGACAGCCCCTCCGACGGAGTGCCACGATGGACCAGTCAGCCAAGCCCGGCGACAAGGCAGAACCCGGCACCCCCGGAACCGGCGAGGCTCTCTGCCCGCGCTGCGCCGGCAAGGGCCGGATCGAGAGCGGCTCCTGCCCGGATTGCGCCGGCACCGGAAAGGTGACGGAGCCGATCGGCGGCGCCTGACGCGCTGCCGCGGCTCCGGACGCGCGAACCTCAGGGCGCCGAACAGCGCCTGTCAGGGCGCCAGGATGATCTCCGCCAGCGCCAGGGCCTTGGCCAGGGCGGCCTCCGTCTTCGGAGTCGGCGGGGCCGGCACCAGGGCCTCGCGCCGCAGTTCCGCCAGCACCGCCTCCCTCGCATTCGGATCCCGCTGCATCCGCTCCCGCAGCAAGGCGGTCACGATCAGCTCGAGGGCGCCCAGGCGCGCCTCGAGGTCGTCCTCGACGATCAGCGGCGCGCTCATCGGCACTCCTCCCGGTGGCTCACGGCGTCACTCCCGCAGCTCGTCGATCCGCGTCGCGAGCAGGCGGATCTTGCACGACGAGGCGAGCTGCCCCGCCGCCGAGCCGCCATGGTAGTCGAAGTCGTAGAGGCTGTCGCAGTGGCGCCGGAAATACTCCTCCCAGGCGCCTTGGGCGGCGAGGAACGCCTTGCGCCAGTTCTCGGCATCCTCGCGGCCGGCCAGGCTGCCGGGGCTCGGCGGCCTTGCGGCGACCGCCGCGATGGCGGCGAGCTTGCCCTCGACCGCCTTGGCGAGCCGCTCCCGCAGCGCCTTGGCCGCGTCGTCCAGGCAGGCGCCCTTCTGGTACTCCGGCAACGCCTTGGCCGTGCAGGCGCGGATGGTTGCCGCGGCGGAGACGGGCTTGTCCGCCGGACCGGCCGCGTGGCCCCCGGCAGGGGCCAGCGCGAGCGTGATCGCGAGCGCGGCCGACCGTGAGGCGCGCCTCATCCGAGCCAAGGCCCCAGCAGCTCGCTCCCGGCCAGCGCCACGCCGACGGCCGCGATCGCCGCTCCGGTCAGGAACAGCAGCACCTGCTCGCGCGACGGGACGCGCCGACCGCGCGTCCGCCGCCAGGGATTGGCAAGTGACATCCTACTCGGCCGCGGCCTTGCGGGTGCGGCGCCGCGCGGCGGGCTTCTCCGCCGGGGCTTCCGATGCGGCCGGCGCGGCAGTGTCGGGCTCGGCCGCCTTCGCGGCGGCTGGGGCCGCGGCGGCTGATGCTGCCGCAGCGGCCTGGGCCGCCGCGGCGTCGCGGCGGCGCTGCCCGAGGCCGAGGCTCTTGGCGAGGGCCGAGCGCTGGGCGGCGTAGCTCGCCGCCACCATGGGATAATCGTGCGGCAGGCCGAATTTCTGGCGGTAATCGGCGGGCGTGAGGCCCTGGGAGGTGAGGTGGCGCTTGAGCGACCGGTACGGCTTGCCGTCGATGAAGCTGATCAGGTGGTCGGGCGTCACCGACTTGCGGATCTGCGCCGGCGTCGCCCGGGTCTCCTCGACCGCCGGCGCCGGCGGCTGGCCGAGCGCCACGAGGGAGGCGTGCACGGACGCGATCAATCCCGGCAGCTCCGTGACCTGAAGATTGTTGTTCGCGACATAGGACGAGACGATGTCGGCCGCGAGGCCGACCAACTCAGTCTGCTGCTCCAGGTTGACGTCCGACACGAGGTTCCATCCCGATCTCAGCAACCCGGCACGATCCGAGTCGTCCAGGCATATCGGGCGGAACGCGTGCCCATCAAGTGAAACGATGCGATCTTCAAGGAAATCCTGTGTATCACGGCCGGCTATGGCTTCGTCGGACCGGTCTTGTTCCGGCCGGCGGGCGACGCGTCGTTGGTCACCCGCTGCCCGGCCTGCGTGTTGCACCGCAGCCATCGCTGTCTCAGTCTTCGTAGCCGGACGGCCAGCACGCGCCGAGGCACGGAGCTACCGGCTGCGCGCCACCCCAAACCTTCGGCATGATCGGACCCGGCCGCCGTGATCCGTCGTGATGTGCACATCGCGCCGGCCCCGTCGGGCCGCCGCGCACGAGGGCCTTGACCCCATCGGCGAACCGGCCTATCTGCACCGCACCCGAGGCGGTGACGTGCCACCCCGGACAGTTGGACCCGTCCTCTGCTCCCTCCGCACGCAGCGCCCCGTTGGGGGATAGTTTAACGGTAGAACAGCGGACTCTGACTCCGTTAGTCGTGGTTCGAATCCACGTCCCCCAGCCAAGAGGTTGTCCCGTCAGGTCAATGACTTGGCGGGTTTTTTATTGCGCGCCCTCTGCTTCAGCCTTGTTGCACTTGGTCGCAGCACGGATCCAGAGACTGCAATGGAGGACGACCCAGGGCAGACCGCTCCATGCAGCACGCGCGCGACACGACATCGCGCCTCGGGGCGTCGAAACGACCCTTACCCGCTCGCTATCAGCAGTCCAGCCCAAAGCTCACAGCGTCCGTTTCCAGGTCGAGCCCGACGGCATCCTGTTCGAGAGCGGCACCGTCGTGATCAGCCAGGGGATTCGGGCAGGGCGGATCATGATCCTGATCCGGGAGGATGGCGACGCGAGGAGTAGGACCGCACGCAGGCCTCGGCGCAGGAGGCGGGGCGCCCGCTCATCATCTCACGGCACCCATGAGCATGCTTGTGATATTTTTACAATGGACGTCCTGGCCCGAATCACTGCCGCATGCGTGCCGGCTGGGGATTTTCCAGATGCTGAGATTTTATGCTGCTTGTTTTGCATTAACAGCATCAACAGTAGCGCAAGCTCAATCGCTGAATTTCGCATCGACCGGTTTGGTCAATCCAGGATCCAGCAGCTTCCTTGATGGGCAGGCAGTTAATCCCGCACAAACCTATGTGTTGACCGGCGTTCCGGATCCGCGCGGAGTGCCCGGGTCTCTGGCTCAATACATCCGATTGAGCGACCTTATCGCATCCCTGCCCCCGGGGGCCCAAGGCCCGTCAGGGCCCACAGGGAGCCCAGGGGCCGGCAGGGCCAGCGGGCGCGACAGGAGCGCAAGGGCCGGTGGGCCCGCAAGGGCTGACCGGCGCGACGGGAGCACAGGGGCCACAGGGTATCCAGGGGCCGCAAGGACCTCAGGGACCTGCCGGGCCAGCCGGACCGCCGGGCGGCCTCAGCGCCTCGGCGCTCGTGGCCATCGCGGCCCGCATGGACCGGCAGGCCGAGCGCTTCCGGGAGGGCATCGCGCTCTCGGGCGCCATCACGATCCTGCCGCCCAACGCGGGGGATCGCTTCGCGGTGTCGGTGGGCGGCGCGGGCTACGACGGCACCGGCGCGGCCTCGATCTCGGTGGCCGCCCGCATCACCGCGGACACCCTGGCGTATGTGGGCTACGCCCGCGGTCCGACGCAATCGCTGGTCAAGGGCGGCATCGGGATCTCGTTCAGGTGATGCCCTCGGGCGGCTCGATGCCGTGGCGCATCATCCGGCGCCCGGCCTCCGCTCGATAGGTGCGGAGGTGATCCACCTCGCGCCGCAGCGCGTGCATGGTCCCGCGCATCTGGTGGCGGTGATCGAGGGTTGCGGCCATCGCGTCGGCGGGGCGTTGCCGGAAGTCCTCCACGAGGCGCAGCAAGCCAGCGTCGGGGCGCGGGTTCGTGGCCCCCCGCCACCACAGCCCCAGCCATCGCAGGACCATGCACAGGGCATGGCGCCTCAGGGGTTGGGCATCGCGGCAACCTCGCCGCCCGCGGCGCGCAGCGCCCGCTCCAGCCGGTCGAAGTGCCGCGCCAACGCGCGGACCTCGTTCTCCAGCGCATCGATCGTCTCGCATCGCCGCGAACTGCCACGGCTGCGGTCGCCACGTCATCGTCAGCGCCGACCCGTTCCCGGCCGACCTGCCGTTCCCGGACATGGCCCTGCGCCTGCGGTGCTCGGCCTGCGGCGCCCGCGACGTCTCGGTGATAGAAGGATGTCGATCCATTCGCCGAGGACGAGAGCGTCATCTCAATCCCGATGAGAGCGTAGGCTCCGTCCGTCACCGCCATGCCCCCTCGCCTCCGCTCCCTCCGCGCCCACCTCCTCGCCCTCTGGATCCTGCTGCTCGCCTCGGCCGCGGCCACCGCCTACCTGCTCACCGAGTTCTACACCCAGTCCGCCGCCGTACAGGTCGCCCAGGCCGAGTTGCAGGTCGCCCGGGCCTGCCGCGAGATCGGCGACCGGTTCGCCTTCTTCAGCGCCGGATGGAGCGGCAGCGTCGCGCAGGTCGACGACACGCTCAAGGGCCAGCTCACCGACGTGGTGGTGACGGCACTGGCCGCCCATCCGGGGGTCGAGGGCGGGATCTGGACCGCGGCCGGGGGCTCGGCGGCCTACGCGTTCCCGACCTACGAGGGCACCGGGCCGAAGACCGACCTGCCGGCGGCCGAGCTCGACACGATCCGGCGCGTCAACGCCGAGACCCTGAGCGGCGGGAGGCCGGTGACGACGCGGCGGGTCGCCCGCACCCAGACCCTGGTGGTGCAGGGCTGCCCCCTCCGCGGCCCGATCCAGGGCGCGACGGCCTGGACCATGGCGCGGGTCTATACCGACCAGGGCCGGGCCTACGGCCAGCTCCTCGCCGGCTTCGGCTTCCTGGCCGCCACCGTGCTCGGCTCGGCCCTGCTCCTCGGGCGGCTGCTGCTCCTGCTCGGCCGGCGGATCGCGCGGCTCGAGGGCCAGCTCGGGCGCGACGCGGACGAGGGCGGCGTGCCGCACGAGGGTGAGCTGCCCCGCCTCGCCCCGACCGGCCTGCGCGAGCTCGACAGGCTGGTCGAGGCGCTCAACGCCGCCGGCGCCCGGCTCGCGGCCGCGCGCCGGCGCGCCGCGGAGGCCGAGCGCCTCGCGGCCCTCGGCCAGCTCGCGGCCGGCATCGCCCACGAGATCCGAAACCCCCTGGCGGCGATCCGGCTCAAGGCCGAGAACGCGCTGGCGAGCGCCGACCCGGCCCGGCCCCGGGCCGCCCTCGACCTCGTGCTGGTTCAGGTCGCCCGCATGGACCGGCTGCTGCGCGACCTCCTGAGCCTGACCCAGAAGCGGGCCCCGGCGCTCGCCCCCACCGACCTCGCGGCCGTGCTGGCGGAGAGCGCCCATCTCCACGACGACCTCGCCCGGGCGCAGGGCGTGCGGATCGCCGTGGCGGAGGCGCCGCGGGAGCGCCCGCGCCTCGACGAGGCGCAGCTGCGCCGCGCCCTCGACAACCTCCTGCTCAACGCGATCCAGCACAGCCCGGCGGGCGGCGTGGTGCGGCTCTCGGCCGAGGTCGCGGGCGAGCGGCTGCGGATCCGGGTGACGGACCAGGGCCCCGGCGTACCGGCGTCCCTGCGCGAACGCCTGTTCGAGCCCTTCGTCACCGGCCGCCCGGACGGGACCGGGCTCGGCCTCGCCCTCGTGCGCGAGATCGCCCGCGCCCATGGTGGACAGGTGCGCCTCGCCGCCCCACCTCCCGACGGCCCGGGTTCCGGCGCGACCTTCGAGCTCGATCTGCCATGGTCCCTCCCCTGATGGCGCATGTCCTGATCGTCGACGACGAGCCGGCCCTGCGCGAGGGCCTGGCCGAGACGGTGAGCGACCTCGGCCACCACCCGGTGCTGGCCGCCTCCGGGGCGGAGGCGCTGGAGCGGGTCGCGGCCGATCCGGCGATCGCCGCGGTGCTCCTCGACCTGCGCATGCCGGGCGAGCTCGACGGGATGGCGGTGCTGCAGCGCCTGCGCGCCAGGCCGGAGGCGCCGCCGGTCGCGGTGCTGACCGCCTTCGCCAGCGCCGAGAACACCATCGAGGCGATGCGGCTCGGCGCCTACGACCACCTGACGAAGCCGGTCGGCCGGGCCGATCTCGCCGCGCTCCTCGCCGGCATGCTGGCCTGCAGCCCGGCGCCGCCGGAGCCGCCCGCCCTCCCGGACGCTTCCTGCCTGATCGGCTCCAGCGAGGCGATGCGCCGGGTGCAGAAGGCGGTGGGGCTTGCCGCCGACAGCGACGCCACCGTGCTGCTGCAGGGCGAGACCGGCACCGGCAAGGAGGTCGCGGCCCGCGCGCTCCACGCCCATGGCCGCTGGCAGGCCGGCCCGTTCGTGCCGGTCAACTGCGCGGCGATCCCCGCCGATCTCCTGGAGAGCGAGCTGTTCGGCCACCTGCGCGGCGCCTTCACGGGGGCGACCGCCGACCGGCCCGGCGCCTTCCGGGAGGCGGAAGGCGGCACGCTGTTCCTCGACGAGATCGGCGACATGCCCCCCGCCATGCAGGCCAAGATCCTGCGCGTCCTGCAGGAGCGGGTGGTGACGCCGGTCGGCGGCCGGCCCGTGCCGGTGACGGTCCGGGTGGTGGCCGCGACCCACCGCGACCTGCCGCGCCTCGTCGCCGGGGGGAGCTTCCGCCAGGACCTCTTCTACCGCCTCAACGTCGTGCCGATCACCCTGCCGCCCCTGCGCGAGCGCCTGGCCGACATCCTGCCGCTGGCCGAGCACTTCCTGGCGCTCGGCGGCGCCGGGCCGAAGCGCCTGGCGGCGGAAGCCGCCGCCGCCCTGATGCGCCATCCCTGGCCCGGCAACGTGCGGGAGCTGCGCAACGTGATCGAGCGGGCGGCGGTGCTCGCCCGCGGCCCGGTGATCGGGCCTTCGGATCTCGGCCTCGCGGGCGGGCTCGCGCCGGATCGCGAGGACGCCGTGCCGGCCTGGCTCGACGGGAATCTGCCCGGCGCCGTGGCGCGGCTCGAGGAGGCGATGATCCGCCGGGCCCTGCGGGCGAGCGGCGGCAACCGCGTCCGGGCGGCCAAGAGCCTCGGCATCCAGCGCCAGCTCCTCTACGCCAAGATCGAGCGCTACGGCCTCGGGCGCGAGACCGGGATGTCGGAAAACCCGACGGAGGCTGTCCTGAATCCCGACGCCTGACCCCCGGCCTGCCTCGATGATATCGTGATCTTTCAAAGGCTTAGGTTCTGGCACGGAAATTGGGGAAGGATCGTCCGAGCCGGCCGCCCGCCGGTGCGGACGAGCCACAACCATGACGGCAGGCATGCACGGCACCGGGTCCCGCCTCGGGGCGGCCATCCTCACGGCCGCGGTCATCGCGGCCGGCCCGGCCGCGGCGCAGAACGTCGCGGTCTGGGATCCCGGCACCCTGCCGGAGACGAGGGGCACGGTGAGACAATACACGCTGACCCCGCGCGGCGACGTCGACGGCCTGATCCTCAATGACGGCACCGAGGTGAAGCTGCCGCCCCGGATGTCGGCCGCCCTGGTGTTCACGGTCCGGCCGGGCGACGCGGTCTCGGTGCGCGGCCTGCGCGCCCGGGCGCTGCCGCTCATCGACGGCGCTGCGATCCGCAACGAGGCCACCGGCGCCACCCTGGTCATGCTGGGCGCAGCCGAGCAACCGGCCGAGGAGACGGTGCTCGGCGGCCGGATCACCGCCCTGCTGCACGGGCGCCGGGGCGAGGTGAACGGCGCGCTCCTCGACAACGGCACCGCCCTGCCCCTGCCGCCGCACGAGGCGGCGCGCCTCGCCACCAGCCTCCAGCCCGGCCAGACCGTGAGCCTGCGCGGCCGCGTGACGAAGAGCGCGCTCGGCACCGTGGTGGAGTCCGCGCCCTCGGCCCGACGCAGGACGCCATGGTGGAGGTCGGTGGGCCCCCGCGCCGCGAGGCCGGCCCGCCGGGCGGCCCCGGCGCGCCGCCCCCGCCGGGCCGGTTCTGACCGGAGCGGGCTCTCGCAAGTGGCGCGCGGGGCCGGACTTGCCTCGTGCACGATTCATCCCGGTCACAGCGCAACTTTTCGCGATCTGGCCGGTTCTCGGCTCCGGATCGGCCAGGCCTTCCTCAGGGAGACATCACGGTGAGCACGGCAACCTCCGTCCCTGCCTCTGCGTCCGGTACACCGGACAGGCAGCCCTCGACCCGCGCCCTGCGCGGCCTCGACGCGCTCAACTTCACCCTGGCGGACGTGCGGGACGGCTTGGGCCCCTACCTGGCGATCTACCTCATCGCCGTGCGCGGCCCCGACCAGGGCTGGAACGAGGCCACCACCGGCATGATCATGACGATCGCCGGCATCGCCGGCCTGATCGCCCAGACGCCCGCCGGCGCGCTCATCGACCGCTCGCAGCACAAGCGCGCCATCGTCATCGCGGCGGCGCTCGCCGTCACCTTGAGCTGCCTGGCGCTGCCCTTCATCTCGAACTTCTACGCGGTGGCGGCCACCCAGTCGCTCGCCGGCATCGCGGGGGCGATCTTCCCGCCGGCGCTCGCCGCCATCACCCTCGGGGTGGTCGGCCCGAAACTCTTCTCCAAGCGCATCGGCCGCAACGAGGGCTTCAACCACGCCGGCAACGCCGTCTCGGCGGCGCTCGCCGGGGGGCTCGCCTACCTGTTCGGGCCGGTCGTGGTGTTCTGGCTGATGGGCGTGCTCGCCGCGCTGTCGATCGGCGCGATGCTGCTGGTGCCCTCCGAGGCCATCGACAACGACCTCGCCCGCGGCCTCGACAGCGCCGAGGACCAGGGCGGCGAGCAGCCCTCCGGCCTCACGGTCCTCCTGCAGAACAAGTACCTGATGCTGTTCGCGCTGCTGGCGGCGATCTTCCACCTCTCCAACGCCGCGATGCTGACCTCGGTCGGCCAGCTCCTCACCCACCTGTCCGGCAAGGAGAACGCCACCTCCCTGATCGCGATCTGCATCGTGGCGGCGCAATACGTGATGGTGCCGGTGGCGATGTTCGTCGGCGCCAAGGCCGACGCGATCGGGCGCAAGCCGATCTTCCTCGCCGCCTTCGGGGTGCTGGCCCTGCGCGGCGTGCTCTACACCGTCTCGAACAACCCGTTCTACCTCGTGGCGGTGCAGCTCCTCGACGGCATCGGCGCCGGCGTCTACGGGGCGCTGTTCCCGATCGTGGTGGCGGACCTCACCCGCGGCACCGGCCGGTTCAACGTCAGCCAGGGCGCGGTCGCGACGGCGCAGGGGCTCGGCGCATCCTTGAGCGCCACGCTCGCCGGCGTGATCATCGTGTCGGCCGGCTACGGGGCGGCGTTCCTGACGCTCGCGGCGATCGCGGGTGCGGGCTTCGCCCTCTACCTCCTGGTGATGCCCGAGACCCGCGGCTTCGCGCCGGCCCAGGCCCGCACGCCGTCCGACCCGAGCGGCCGCCCGGCGCTCGCGGCCGCGTGAGGCCGAGCCATGACCGCCCCGGACAGCCTTGACGCGAGCCCGAACGCCTCCCTCCTGGCCTTCGCCCATATCGGCGACCTGCACCTGACCGGGGCGGAGGCCGAGAATGCCCGCGACTACCGGGCCATCGTCGCCCAGATCGGCGAGGCCGACGGGCTCGACTTCGTCTTCCTGCCCGGGGACAACGCCGATCACGGCCGCCCGGAGCAGTACGCCCTGGTGCGGGCGGGGCTGGACACGCTCCGCCTGCCGGTTCACGTCATCACCGGCGACCACGACAGGGAGGGCGGCAGCCTCGACGCCTTCTATGCCGGCCTGAGCGTCCCGCGCCTGCCCTACGCCGTCGACGTCCGGGGCGTGCGCTGCCTCTTCCTCGACATGTGCGGGCCCGGCAGCGGCGGGCCGGACTTTCGCCTCGGCCCCGACCAGGTCGCCTGGCTCGAGGCCGCGCTCGCGGGGGCGGAAGGGCGGGACTGCATCCTGTTCATGCACAGCTACCCGGCCGACCTGAAGGGCGAGGGCGAGGCCGCCCAGGTCGCCGACCTCGTCCATCGCGGGCCGGTGCGCCTCGTCGAGATGGGCCACACCCACTACAACGAGCTCGCCAATGACGGCCGCACCGTCTACGCGGCCGCCCGCTCCACCGGCCAGATCGAGGAGGGGCCGGTCGGCTACGCGGTGGCGGCCCTCGATCGCGGCGTGGTCAGCTGGCGCTTCAAGGAGCTGAGCAGGCCTTGGCCGTTCGTGCTGATCACCGCCCCGGCCGACCGGCGCCTCGCCCAAAAGACCGGCCATGAGGCCGACCATGAGGCCGTCCACGCGATCGGCGAGCGTTTCACCCTGCGCGCCCTCGTTCTCGGGCCGGCGGAGACGGTCGAATGCCGCATCGACGACGGGCCGTGGCAGAGGATGACCCGGCCGGAGGGCGGGCGCTGCCACGAGGCCGAATTGGACTGGCCGGCAGGCGCCCGGGCGGTCGCGGTGCGGGCGATGTCTGCCGGCGCCGAGGATACCGACCTGATCGAGCCGGCGACCGATGCGAGCGCCCTGCCCACCTCCCGCGGCATCGGCAGCGACGCCGACGCGCTCGGCGCCTGGCCCGGCCGGGGGCTGCTCGGGACGCAGCTCGGGCCGAACCGGAACGGGCGGCAGTGGTGAGGGCGGGCAGGCCGGCCCCCGGAGACCTTATCAACGACCGACACGTCCCATCCACCGCCTCATCCTGAGGTGCTGCCGCGTGCGGCAGCCTCGAAGGAGGCTTCCGGAAATCATGCGATCCCTGGAGGTCTCCTTCGAGGCTCGTTTCACTCGCACCTCAGGATGAGGCCGCGGGTGGGATAAGGCAGGCGCCGGCGAAGCCGCACATCCGGCCCCGATCATCCTCTTCGTGACATGACCACAGGACTTCTCCCCGCATGGCCGCGCTGACGCTCAGCCCCAACCTCGCGACCTGGCCTAGCTTCGCGACTTGGGCGATCGCCGCCCTCGCTACCCTCGGCGTCATCGTGCGCCCGTTCTCCTGGCCGGAGGCGGTCTGGGCCGTGCTCGGGGCGCTGGCCCTGGTGGTCCTAGGCCTCCTGCCGGCCGGCACCGCCTGGGAGGGCGTGCTCAAGGGCACCGACGTCTACCTCTTCCTCGTCGGCATGATGCTGATGTCGGAGGTCGCCCGGAAGGAGGGCCTGTTCGACTGGCTCGCCGGCATCGCGGTGCGCACCGCGAAGGGCTCGGCGACGCGGCTGTTCACGCTCGTCTACCTCGTCGGCACGGTCGTCACGGTGTTCCTGTCGAACGACGCCTGCGCGGTGGTGCTGACGCCGGCGGTCTACGCCGCCACCCGCGCCGCCAGGGTCGAGAACCCGCTGCCCTACCTGTTCATCTGCGCCTTCATCGCCAACGCCGCCTCGTTCGTGCTGCCGATCTCGAACCCGGCCAACCTCGTGGTCTTCGCCGAGCACATGCCGCCGCTGACCCGGTGGCTCGCCCTGTTCGGCCTGCCGTCGGTCCTCGCCATCGCGGCGACCTACCTCGTCCTGCGGTGGACCCAGAACGGGACCCTGCGCCGGCAGCAGGTCGCCACCGAGGTCGAGACGACGTCCCTGTCCCGCACCGGCATCGTCGCGGGCCTCGGCATCGTGGCGACGGGTGCGGTGCTGATCGGCGCCTCGGCCCTGGGTCGCGATCTCGGCCTGCCGACCTTCGTGGCCGGCCTCGCCACCGCGCTGATCGTGCTCGCGCTTCGCCGCGGCCGCGGGGCCGTCGAGGTGGTCAAGGACGTGTCCTGGAGCGTGCTGCCGCTGGTCGCCGGCCTGTTCGTGCTGGTCGAGGCGCTGGAGAAGACCGGCGTGCTGGCGATGATCGCCGGCGCGCTGCAGCGCGCGGCGACCGCGTCCGCCGCCGAGACCGCCTGGGGCGCCGGCGCGCTGATCGCGGTCGCCTGCAACCTCGTCAACAACCTGCCGGCCGGCCTGATCGCCGGGGGGGCGGTGCAGGCTGCCCACGTGCCGGAAAAGGTCGCGGGCGCGGTGCTGATCGGCGTCGATCTCGGTCCCAATCTCTCGGTGACGGGATCGCTCGCCACGATCCTGTGGCTCACCGCCATCCGCCGCGAGGGCCAGGACGTCGGCTTCTGGAGCTTCCTCAAGCTCGGCGCGCTCGTCATGCCGCCGGCCCTCGGGCTGGCGCTGGCCGGCCTCCTCCTCGTCTGACCCGCCCCGCTGACCGGAAGGTTGCTCCTCGTGTCGATCGCCGCGCTCCTCTACCCCTTCATCCTGGTGGCCGGTGCGCTGCAGGCCCTCGGCAACGCCATGAACGCGCAGCTGCGCGGGCGGATGGTCAATCCGTGGCTCGCCGCCACGGTGTCGTTCCTGCCGATCGTGTTCGTGTTCGTCACCCTGTTCCTGGTGATGCCGACGCCGCTGCCGAGCCTCGAGACCTTGGGGAAGATGCCATGGTACGCGCCCCTCGGGGGCCTGGCCGGCGCGGTCGCGGTGTTCGGCGGGCTCGCCTTCATCGACAAGGTCGGGGCCGGGCCGTTCAACGGCCTGACGCTCACCGCCAACATCATCACCTCGCTGGCGATGGACGCCTTCGGGCTGTTCGGGCTCCAGGCCTCCGGCTTCAAGCCGCTGCCCTGGCTCGGCGGGCTCCTGATGGCGGCCGGCGTGGTGTTCATCGCCCGCTCGGCCGGAAAGAGGGACGAGGGCGAGAGCCACGGCGTCGGCGGCAAGCTCCTCTACCCGTTCATCCTCGTGGCCGGCGCCCTGATGGCGATCGGCGTGGTCTGGAACGCGCAGCTGCGCGGGGCGCTGCTCAATCCCTGGCTCGCCGCCACCGTGTCGTTCCTGCCCGTCGTCTTCGCCTTCGCGCTGATGACCCTGCTCAAGCCCTCGCCGCTGCCGACCCGCCAGGACCTCGCCGGCCTGCGCTGGTGGATGCCGCTCGCCGGCCTCACCGGGGCAGTCGCGGTGTTCGCCGGCCTCCTCTTCGTCGACACGGTCGGGGCCGGCGCCTTCAACGGCCTGCTCATCACGGCGAACCTCCTGACCTCCGTGGCGCTCGACCATTTCGGCTGGCTCGGCATGCGCCGGGTCGAGGCCGGGCCGCCGCGGCTCCTCGGCGCCGCCCTGATGGTCGGGGGCATCGTGCTGATCTCGGCGTTCTGACGGGCCGCGCGCCGCCATGCCCTCCCTCCCGGACTGGGTCCTGCGGCGCGAGACCTTCGCGGCCCTCATCGTCGCGGCCCTCGGGGCGGGCGCTACGGCGACATGCTCTGTGAAGGGAAAGTCGCTCTTGTTCGAAAGACCAGGACGTCGCGGGCTTCCCTCTCCCAGACGGGAGAGGGAAGCCCGCCTCGCCTTGCAGGCTCTGCCGCCCGTTATCGCGAGGGCCGCAGAGCCCTAGGGCCTGTTGTCACTTGAACCACAGTAGTGTGGAGGCAAGGCAAAGGACGCCCATGAAGCTGACGGCGGTCTTTT
>NZ_SRLB01000051.1 GCF_004745635.1 Methylobacterium nonmethylotrophicum
GCCGGCCAAGCTACCCGTGGTGGAAAGGCCCACGGTCCACTAACATTCCACTCGGGCCACCTCGTGGGGGCTGATCACAACTCGCTCGGTTTCCTGTTTTTGCATCATGTTCACCGCCGAACCGTGACCATTTCGGCCAACGATGCCTGGCGTCAAACCCAATCGGCTTGGTCATGCGGGGGTCTGCACCCGGCCCGATGCGGACCCAAGGGAGGTCAGCGTCAGAGCGCAGGCGCGGACGGTCATGCCGCCCCCGGGTGGTCGGGGTCGAGTTGGCAGGCCGGTCAGGCCTCAGCACCCTCTCCGAACGGGCTCCAAAAGCAGTCAATCAGAAATCGTAGACGATTTTCAGCCGGGCCTGGTGCCGCTCGAAGTCGATCAGGTTGAGCGACGAACGCCGGATCAGGCCCGGCTCTTCACCGGCCAGGATTGACGCAGCCGGGCCCCGCCGGTCGGGAGCCTCGTACCCGGAGACTTGGATGCTGTAGGCGGCCGTCACGGTAAGACGGGGCGTGATGGCAGCGAGCAGCGTCGGGCCGAGATAGAGTGCCTCGCCCTGGTAGCGGTTCAGGCCTAGGCCCTCGTAGGCGCGCAGGTAGCGAGCCTCGCCGCCCACGAACAGGTTCGGAAGTACCCGGTAGCTCAGCGCGCCTCCGATGCCCGCCGTGGAGCCCCGCTCGGTGGCGAACGCGCCCCGCTCGCGCGTCCTCTCGATGTCGTAGATCACATTGATGGCGCCGAAGAGGGTTTCGGGCACGAACTCGGTATCGATGAGGAGCGCGTTCTCCGAGCCGATGCGGGAGGCGCGAATACCCGTGCGTTCGTCGTAGCGGGACACGCTCGGCTCCATCAGCAGAGTGACGCCGATCCCGGCCTTGTCGCGTCTGAGAAAACGCAGGCGCATTTCCACCGAGGCACCGCTGAAGGCCGCGCGTCCGGGCACCTCCTCCAGGTCCGGAACGGCACGGATGCGGCGGAAGTCGCCGAGGAACCCGAACGCGAAGTCGAGATCGCCCGTCACGCCGGTATGGATCTCTGCCTTGCTCTCCACGGCGGCGTAGCTGCCGCCGCGCTTCATGAAGCGGCCGATGGCGTCGAGCTTGAACTCGGTCTCGCCGGGTGCGTGGAGGTCCGAACCCTCGATGAAGCCGAAAATGTGCTCGGTACTCGGGCCGTGATCGTGGATATCACCGCCAGCCCTGCGCACGCGGCCACCGGACTCATGGGCGTGTCCGCCAAGCCCATGAGCGTGGCCTGCATCATGGGCAGGAGGGGCGCCGCGGGAGCGGCCCCGGGATGAACCATGCCCGTGGGCTTTTCGATCAGACTTCACCCGAGGCTGGGGCTCGCGATGCTTCGCCTTGCCGGGTCCATCGGGTTCGGCGCTGTGATGCTGTCGGGACCCATCCTCATGCGCGTCGTGGGCGGACCCGGCACCTGGAAAGGCCGCCAAGGCGAGAAGCCACGTGACACAGAGCACGAGGCGCGCAACACTCACGGCAGCTCCCTTCGAACGCCATAATATAACAGTCGGTTGCGGCGCTCAGGGTCAAGCTTACGGGACCAAATCGGTGCCATGTGAGCCAGGGCGTGTTCTGGAGGCCACAGGGCAGGCCCGGGACATCGCGGCGAACTCATCCTCGCGGTGACTCCGAGCGGCCTGGATCGGGATTGCTGTACAATCGCAACACCCTCCTCAACGCGCACCACGCCCGTGCGGCGATGCCGCCGCCGGGTGGTCGGGGTTCGCCGGGTGGTCGGGGTTCACATGGCAGGTCCGGATCAGGCATCACACCCTGCCGGAAGCACCGCCACACCGGTCATTCATTCCCTGAGCACCTTTACCGGACAGGCTCTTGGCCGGGTCAAAGATCGCCGAATGCGGATTACCACCGAGGCGGCATGAAACCGCCAGGGCTGTAGAGAGATTTCCTCTCACACATCCTGGGCAGCGGCGGTGTAGTCGATCTTGCGGCGTCTCGGCCGCCGTCCAGAATGCCCGAATGGCAGCAGCACGGACGATTGTCGTATAACTTCGGGGGGCGTGAGTTTTCACACAGCCTGCAGCCAACTCGTGCTTCTGCAGCCGACCTCTCGCAGTGACCGCGCTGACGTCAGGCGGAGGTCGGCTCATCCACTGCCAACATTGACCGGTTCGCGGTCGTGGCGATCGTTCCTTGGGTCTCAGCGGGCTGCCTCGACGGATGGAAGGCGCGGACGCAGTTGCGTACGCACCGTCAGCTCTCCGATCTGACGTCCCATCGCTTGGCCGACCTCCCCCGAGAAGCGGTAGTGGAAGCCGGCATAGATGCGCGCGCTCACAGCCTCGTCGGCATAGTCGCTGAGGCGAGTCCATTTGCGCACGACACCCGGCGCGGTCACGCTCGTGAGCGAGAGTTCCCCGACTTCGTTACCGACAAGGAGGGTGAGCACAGTCGCGACGGCGGACGACGTGATGCAATGTGCGCACGGGTATTCCGGATGCAGGGGAGTGTCGCTGAGCGGTAGCCAGCCTCCATCCCGCGGGGTAGCGGGATTGCCGCCCAAGTCGCCGTTGCGAATGGCCGTGATCGGGCGCCAGAATCCGTATGTGTACTTGGCTTCGAAGACGGCGATCTGGGCATCACTGCCAGCCATGGCCGTGAGCGCGTAGAGACGGGCGCAATCCAGAAGGTCCATGTCCTTCGCCATGGCAACCTGCCGAAGGATGGGATTGTAAGAGCGAGCCCCCGCGAGGACCCAGAAACGGCCGATGCTGGTCTGCTCCGGGGTTCGAACGGTGCTGTTTCGAGCGCCAAGCTCCCGAATTTCATTGTAGTCACGCGTCCAGGTCTCGGAGGTCAAGGCCGGAGGAGGCGACGGACGGAACTGCGCTCCGGACGTCATGACCCAGGGCTTCATGCGACCGATGTTTGAGTACAGCGGGATGGTGGTTGGGACGTAGGAGCCCGGCGCGGTATGTGGGCGATAATTCTCTGGAGCGTCTGAGCCATCATCCTTGCGCTCCGCCAACATGCCCGATGCTGCACGCTTCCCGAGCTCAATTCCCTTCGTTTTGGCGATACTCTCATCGAGACCCGCGAGCATCCGAACGAGCATCGCGTTCAGGCTCTCCTTCTGGTCGGGGTAGAGGGCGACGAGGATATCGTGGCCCGCCTTAGCCGCCGCGGCTTCGTCGGAGGCGTCCGGCTCGGTCACGAGGGACAGCCGGTAGGGTGCGTAGCGGCCCTGTACAGCATTCACCGCTTCGAAGATGGCTGTGTGAAGAAGGGCAAGGTTCCTGCCGTGAGGTGATGGACCAAGCTGCTTGTCGGCTGCGATGGCGTCAGCCTTGGCATTCCAGTCCATCACGATATCGGCTTGAGCCGACATTGTCGCTACTGCCATCGCACAGGTGGCCATGACGAGTGGAAGGAGCCGGGTTCGTGACAACGTCGTCATCGTGGAACTCCTTATCTGAGCGATCTGAGCTGGTATTCTACGTTATCGAAACCTCGTTTGAATTGATTGGTGCGCCCGGACGCATCGTGGTTGAGGCCGCACCATGCACGTTAGGCTCCCTGCTCACAAAAGCAAGCATCCAACACAAGAGTCATGATTATCAGCAAAGTCCAGATTGCCAGAGGTAGAAACCCCGGATATCAGCTCAAAATATTGATTTTCATCGAAAATCAAAAGCCATGCTTGCGCGCTTCGAAGCGAACAGGCCGGTTGCGGGTCGCTCACGCCCTGGGAGCAAGGCTGGCGGCGCGGCCAGCCCTGACGTTGAATCGGGCCACGTGTTCGGGTGGCCGGAGGCCCGCTATCCATCCGCAGCGGCCCCGCGTACGGACAGGCTGGTCAAGTTTCGACCCTGGATGCCTTACCGCGGCAGCACCCGCGCCTCCCGCAGCCGCCGGATCGCCCCGATCAGCGCCGCGACGCTGTCGACGGTTTCGGTGAACCCGGCGCGTCGGATCTTGCCCATGTCGGAGACGAGATCGAAGTCGCTGTGGAAGACGAAGTCGCCGAAGCCCCAGCCGACCGCGCGGGCATAGGGCGTGTCGACGAGGCCCTGGCCGGCGACGAGCCGCGCCCAGGCCGCCTCCTTGTCGGCCATGTGGGTGGCGAGGCGCAGCGGCACCGGCGGGCCGGGCGGCAGGTCGAGGGCGCTCGCCAGCCTCTCCCAGGCCCGGCGCCAGCGGAACGGCTCGTGCACGTAGTTGAAGGCCTCGCCCCGCGCCGCCTCGGCGGTGGCGGCCCACAGGCTCGCCCGCGCCAGCGCCCCGGCCTCCGTCACCTGCGCGAGGACGCCGTCATAGACGTGGGCCGGGCCCGGGAAGCGGAAGGCCGCGCCCTCCGCCCGGCACAGGGCCGCGTAGGCGCCGATCACCATGGCGATGTTCATGGCGTTGCCGGCGGCATCCCCCACCACCACGTCGGGCCGCAGGATCGCGAAGTCCGGACCGCCGCGGGCCGCGCGCGCCCGGAGCTCGTCCTCCTGCGTGAAGTAGAAGTTCGGCCCGATATGGCGCGGATCGTCCTCGTAGAACGGCGACGGCACCGGGCCGAGATGGACGCCGTAGACCTTCGCGCCCTGGTACAGCACCACCCGCGCGAGGGGCGCGCCGACCGCCTCGAGCCCGTCGAGGAGGTGGCGCAGCATCGCGCCGTTCACCGCCACCTCCTCGGCGAGGCTCGGCTGCGGCGCCAGGGCGGCGTAGAACAGGTGCGTGGTGTCGCGGGCCCCGGTGAGGGCCGCGCGGGTCGCGCCGGCATCGGTGAGGTCGACCACGATCGCCTCGGGCGAGCCGTGCGGGCGGCGGGAGAGGGCGCGGGCGCGCCAGCCGGGCGCCGTCGCCAGCGTCTCCATCAGCGCCTTGCCGATAATGCCGTTGGCGCCGGCGACGAGGGCGGTTCGGGTCTCTGGCATCGCGGCGTGTTCCGTCGTCGAGAAGGAGGTCCTCGGGCAACACGAGCGGGCTGGCGCGGATCCCCCGGCCGTGCCTCCGGTTGTCCGGGGATGCGCAGACAGGCCCGCCCCCGCCGCGAGGTGCGGCCCAAGAGCCCGCCGAGGAAACCCTCGGTCTGGTTCGAGGTTGCCCGGGACGCCGCCCGCGCGCTGCCCGGCCTCACCGAGCAGGCGACGGCGGCCGGGCCGGTCTTCCGGCTCGGCCGGCGGCGGCTCGCCTGGCTGGCGGAGGACGGGGTGTCGCTGGTGGTGCCGATCGAGGAGGACGAGCGCGCGATGCTGGCGGCCGCGGAGCCCCGCACCTTCGCGGCGGCGGGCGCCCGCCGCGGGAGCGCGCTGGTGCGGATCCATCTCGCCTATGTCGATGCCGGCACGCTCGCGCGGCTCCTCGCCCAGGCCGCCCACGCCCTGCGACGCACGACGAGAGGAGCCGAGACGACATCATGACGGAGGAGCGCACCGTGACAACCCGCGACGGCACCGCCTGGACCTGCCTCGAGGCCCTGGCCGGGCTGCGGGACGTGCCGGATGCGGCGAAGGCCAAGCTCGCGGGCGATGGAAGCCGGGCGGTGGTCTGCACGCCCTCGGGCGGCGCGCATTCGGTGCGGCTGACCCTCGCGGAGGACTGGCACGCGATGCCGGAGGCCGACCTCGCCGCCGCGATCGAGGCGGCGCTCGCCCGCGACGACCGCTGAGGCCGGCCCGTCAGTCGTGGTGAAACACCTCCTCCATCATCGCCCACCACTCGCCCTCGGCGCGGCTCTCCAAGGGCCGCTGGCACGGGATGGTCAGGCTCCACCACTCCTGGTTCTTCGCATCCGCCGCCATCCGGGCCATGTCGGCCGCGAAGTCGGTGCCGTGGTACTCCCAGGTGCCGAACAGCAGGTTCTCCGGCTCGCGCAGGAAGATCGTGTAGTTGCGGATGTTGCAGCGGCTGATGAGGTCGAGCACCTCCGGCCAGACCGCTGCGTGGAGCCGCCTGTAGGTCGCGATCTGGTCCGGGTTCACGCCGACGACCATGCCCATCCGTTTCATGCCGATGGCTCCTCAGGCCGGGTCGAGGCGGTAGAACGCGACGGCGTTCGCCCCGAACACCGCGTCGTGATGGGCGGGCGGAACCCAGTCGCGGCACTGTGCGAACCAGGCGCCGTAATCGCCCGCGAGGTTCAAGACCGGCCAGTCGCTGCCCCACATCACCCGGCCGGGCCCGAACAGGTCCAGGATCGTCTCGGCGTAGGGGCGCACGGCCTCGGGGCCGCCGCCTTCCGCTTCGGTCAGGAGGCCCGAGAGCTTGCACGCGACGTTCGGCCGAGCCGCCAGGGCCGCGAGGGCCTGCCCCCAGCCGGGCGAGCCGCCCCGCCCGATCGCCGGCTTGGCCCCGTGGTCGATCACGATGCGCAGGTGCGGGTGACGCGTCGCGAAGGTCAGGAGAGAGGCCAGCTGGCGCGGCCGGACCAGGGCGTCGAAGGCGAGGTCATGCGCCACCATCGCGTCGATCGCGGGTGCGAGGGCCGGATCGGCGATCCAGGCGTCGTCGGGATGGTCCTGCAGCATCGGCCGCAGGCCCTTGAGCCGCGGGTCGCCGGCCAGGCGCGCGATCGCCGCCGGGGCGTCCGCCGCCTTGAGGTCGGTCCAGCCGACGACGCCCCTGATGGCCCCGTGGCGCCCGGCGAGCGCCAGCATCGCGTCGGTCTCGGCCTCGTCCTCGAGGGTCTGGACCAGCACCGTGCCGTCGATGCCGGCGGCCGCGAGGAGCGGCGCCAGGTCGTCGGGGGTGAAGTCGCGGTGGATCGCCGCGAGGTTGGGCGGCGGCCACGCGCCCGGCCGGTCGGCGAGGCGCCAGAGGTGGTGATGGGCGTCGATGCGCATGGGAGCCTTCAGACCGGCGCGGCTTCGGCGAGGAGGCCGCGGGCCTTCAGCCGGGCCCAGAACCCTTCCGGGATCGGCGCCGCGAACCAGGCGGCGTTGGCCTCGACCTGCGCGGCGGTCCGGGCCCCGGTCACGACGGTGAGGGCCGCCGGGTGGAGGAGCGGGAATTGCAGGGCGGCCGCCTCGAGCCGCACGCCCTCCTCGGCGCAGGCCGCGCGCAAAGCCTCGGCCCGGGCCGCGACCGCGGGCGGCGCATCGGCGTAGTTGAACGTGGGCTTCCCGGCGAGCAGCCCGGAATTGAACGCGCCCGCCACCACGATCCCGACGCCGCGGCGGGCGCATTCGTCCATCAGGCCGAGACTGTCCTGCTCCAGCAGGGTGTAGCGGCCGGCCAGCATGCAGAGGTCGAGATCGGCGACCGCGAGGCCTTGCGCGACGATCTCCCACTCGTTGACCCCGAGCCCGATCGCCCGCACGGCGCCCTCCTCGCGCAGCCGCGTCAGCGCCCGGAAGCCGCCGCCCGTCGTCAATTGCTCCCAGTAATGGGTATGGCGCTCGCCGTGGGTGAAGCGGCCGATGTCGTGGACGTAGAGGATGTCGGGCGACAGGATGCCGAGGCGCTGCCGGCTCGCCTCGAACGAGCGCAGAACGCCGTCGTGGCTGTAGTCGAAGGTCGGGCGGAACGGCAGCGGGTCGGCGTAGCCCTCCTCCATCGGGCCGACGGTCGGATCCGGCACCATCACCCGGCCGACCTTGGTGCTGACGACGTAGGCCTCGCGGGGCTCCTCGGTGAGCAGCGTGCCGAGGCGGCGCTCCGCGCGGGTGAAGCCGTAGAAGGGCGCCGTGTCGAAGTAGCGGATGCCGTGCTCCCAGGCCGCCCGGACCGCGCCGGCGGCCTCCGCGAGGCTGGTCGCCCGGTAGAGGCCGCCCATCTGCGCGCAGCCGAGCCCGAGGGCCGTGACGGTGACGCCGGTGCGGGCGTGGGTGCGGGGAGTGGCGGGAGTCATGGGTGTCCTTCGGTGCAGGTCCATCTGGCGCCTCGCGGGTTCGTTCGGCTGCCAATTCGCCGACGAGACCGCCTCGGTTCGGGCCTGAAAGGTGATCCGCGCGTACGGCGCCGACGCTTCAAGGTGAGACGCGCCCCCCCTCTCCCACACCTTGCACCGATACCGGGCAAGCCCGGCATCGCCCGGAGAGGGGATCCCGCGATCTATCATTTTGCCTCAATACAGCACGTTCTTCGCTTCGTCCGTCCCGATATTTTCCTTCGTCACAAGAACGACGCCGGTGTCGATGAATTTGTCCACCTTCTGCTTGGCCAGCACCTTGGCGACGGTGGCCACGCCGAGCTCGCCCATCCGGAACGAGCCCTGGACGACGATCGCCGCCAGGGTGCCGTCCTTGACGAAGTCCTGCAGGTCCTGGTTGCCGTCGAAGCCCACCGCCGCGATCCGGTCGGCCCGGCCGGCCTGCTTGACCGCCCGGCCCATGCCGATCGCGGTCGGCTCGTTGGCCCCGAAGAGTCCCTTGAGGTCGGGGTGGGCGGCCAGCACATCGGCGGTCTGGTTGAGCGCCGTCGCCATCTGGGACTGCGAGTAGTACGGCCCGACGATCTGCAGCTTCGAGTGCGCCTTCACGTAGTCGGTGAAGCCGCCGACGCGGCCGACCTCCGAGCCGGTGCCGGCGACGTAGGACATCACCGCGATCTTGCCCTCCGGGCCGGTGCGCGCGATCAGGGCGCGCGCGGCGAGTTCCCCGGCCTTGCGGTTGTCGGTGGCGAGGAACGCCTGGTAGTAGGGCTCGGCGCTCTTCGCGAGGCCGGAATCGAGGATCACCACCGGGATCCGCGCCTCCCAGGCCTTCTTGACCGCCGGCACCAGGGCGTCGGGGTCGGAGGGCGCCAGCACGATGCCGGCGACGCGGCGGTTGACCGCGTTCTCCACCATGTTGACCTGATCGGCGATGGCCGATTCCGCCGCCGGGCCCTGGAAGGTCAGGCTGTGGCCCTGCACCCCCTTCATCGCCGTCTCGGCGCCCTTCTGGACGTTCTGCCAGAAGGTCGAGTTCACCGTCTTGACGATCACGGCGATCTCGCCGGCCCGCGCGGGCAAGGCGGCGAGGAGGCCGGAGGCGAAGAGGGCGGCGGCAAGAGCTCTGGCGGCAAGAGCTCTGGCGGCAAGAGCTCTGGCGGCAAGAGCTCTGGCGGCAAGAGCTCTGGCGGCAAGTCCTCTGGCGGCAAGAGCTGTCATGGGGTCTCCTCCAGGGTCGGCGCCGGGTTCTCCCGGTCGCAGGTCGGGCGTCAGCGGCGGTTGCGGAGCTGGTCGATCCAGACGGTGAGCAGGATGACGAGGCCGATGATGATCTGCTGGGTGAAGGCCGAGACCCCGTTCATGTTGAGGCCGTTGCGCAGGATGCCGATCACGAAGGCGCCGATCACCGTGCCGGAGATCGTGCCCACCCCGCCGGCCAGCGAGGTGCCGCCGATGACCGCGCTCGCGATCGCGTCGAGCTCGTACATCACGCCTTCGTTCGGCTGGGCGGTGACGAGGCGGGACATCAGCACGCAGCCGGTGAGCCCGGCGAGCAGGCCCGACAGGACGTAGGTGAGCGTGACCACCCGCCCGACCGCGACGCCGGAGAGCCGCGCCGCCTCGGCGTTGGAGCCGACCGCGTAGACGTGGCGGCCGAGCACCGAGCGCCGGAGCCCGAACGCGACGGCCAGCGCGATGACCGCCATCAGCAGCACCGGGTAGGGGATGCCCGGAAACAGCACCTCCGGAAAGCCGTCTTCGCCGACCCGCACGAGGCGCAGGAGCGCGCCGTTGCCGAGTTCGCCGAAGGCCTCGCCCAGCCCCGAGACCGCGCGGGCCCCGGTGAGCTGGAGCGCCAGGCCGCGGGCGATCAGCATCATGCCGAGGGTCGCGATGAAGGGCGGCAGCTTGAGCCGCGTGACCACGAGCCCGTTGACGAGGCCGCAGACCCCGCCGACGCCGATCCCGGCGAGCATCGCCAGCGGCACCGGCAGGCCGAGCTCCTTGACGCAGAGCGCCGCGACGACGCCGGCGAGCGCCAGCACCGAGCCGACCGACAGGTCGATGCCGCCCGCGATGATGACGACCGTCGCGCCGATGCCGAGCAGCGCGATCGAGGTCACCTGCAGCCCGATGCTCATCCCGTTGCCGAGCGACAGGAAGGCGCCGCTGGTGAGCGAGAACGCCGCCACCAGGGCGACGAGGCTCCCGAGCGCCGCGAATGTCTGGATCAGGTCCTTCTGCCGGTCGGACAGGCGCCGGCGCGCGGCCGTGACCGGAGGATTGAGGCCGGCCGACATCTCACGCCGTCCCGAAGCCCGAGGCGTAGTGCATGATCTCCTCCTGGTCGGTGCGGGCGGTGTCGAGGATGCGCACGAGGCGGCCGCGGTGAAACACCGCGACGCGGTCGGTCATCCCGAGGATCTCGGGCAGCTCGGAGCTGATCAGCACCACGCCGATGCCGCGGGCGGCAAGCCGGTCCATGATCGTGTAGATCGCGAGCTTGGCGCCGACGTCGATGCCGCGGGTCGGCTCGTCGAACAGCATCACCTTCGCGTCGCGAAACAGCCACTTGCCGATGATGATCTTCTGCTGGTTGCCGCCGGAGAGGAGCCGCACCGGCTGGCCCAAGGACGGCGTCCTGATCTCGAGCCGGTCGACGAAGCCTTGCGCTGCGGCCGCGTGCCGTCCCGCATCGATCAGCCCGAGGCGGTTCGCCACCGCCCCGAGATTGGCGAGCGTCAGGTTGGCGTCGACCGGCATCTTGACCGCGAGCCCTTGCGCCTTGCGGTCCTCCGACAGGTAGGCGATCCCGGCCGCGATGGCGTCGCGGGGGTCGCGGATCGTGAGGCTCCGGCCCTCGATCGCGAGCGATCCGGCCTCGAGCGGGTCGGCGCCGAAGATGGCGCGGGCCACCTCGGTGCGCCCGGCCCCCATCAGGCCGGCGAAGCCCAGGATCTCGCCGCGGCGAAGGGTGAAGCTCACGTCCCGGAAGGCGCCGGCGCGGGTGAGCCCGGCCGCCTCCAGGATCACGTGCCCGGTCGGGACGGAGGTCCGCTCCGGGAACTTCTCGTCGAGGGCGCGCCCGACCATGCGGGCGACGATCGCGTCGAGCGTGACGGCCGCGAAGGCGTCGGTCGAGACGTGGCGCCCGTCGCGCAGGACCGTCACCCGGTCGACGATCTCGCGCATCTCGTCGAGGCGGTGCGAGATGTAGACGATGCCCGCACCCGCCGCCTTCAGGTCGCGGATCACCTGAAACAGGCGGCGCGCCTCCTGCTCGGTGAGGGACGAGGTCGGCTCGTCCATGATGAGCAGCTCGGCCTTGAGCGACAGGGCCTTGGCGATCTCGACGAGCTGGCACTGGGCCACCGAGAGGTCGCGCACCAGGGTGTCGGGGTCGATGCCGGCGCCGAGCCGGTCGAGGCAGGCCCGCGCGCCGTCCCGCAGGGCGCGCCGGTCGACCAAGAACCCGCGGCGCGGCTCGCGCCCGAGGAAGATGTTTTCCGCCACCGTGAGGTGGGCCACCAGGTTCAGCTCCTGGTGGATCATCGCGATGCCGGCGGCCTCGGCCTCCAGCGGCGAGGCGAAGCGGCGCTCGACGCCCTTGTAGACGATGCGGCCGGCGCTCGGCGCCTGGACGCCGCTGATGATCTTCATCAGGGTCGACTTGCCGGCGCCGTTCTCGCCGCAGACGGCGTGGACCTCGCCGCGGCGCAGGTCGAAATCGACGCCTGACAGCGCCCGCACGCCCGGAAACTCCTTGGCGATGCCCGACAGCGCCAGGAGCGGGCTCGTGCCCTCCGGCGCCCCGGTCGCGAGGCCGCCGGACGCGGCCGCGTCGTCTGCTCCGTCGAGCACGACAGCTTCCCTCCCCGGGGACGATTCGTTTCGTTCTGGCCCTGATCGTTAGCAGGTTCGCGGAATTGGTAAAGCCACTTTGCCGACCTTGCGGCAGGCGCTTGCGGAAATGCCGCGCCCGGCGCAGCATCCTCGTCCCTGGCCGGCATATTGGTCAGGCCAGTCAGGGGGAGAGCGATGAGCGCGGGCAGCCCGGCCGAGGGCCGGCTCTACCAGCAGGTGGCCGACCGGATCCGGGCACTGATCCAGGCCGGCGGCCTGCGCGCCGGCGACCGGCTGCCGGCCGAGCGCGAGCTGGCCCAGCAGCTCGGCGTGTCGCGCCCGTCTTTGCGCGAGGCGCTGATCGCCCTCGAGATCGACGGCACGGTCGAGATCCGGATGGGGTCGGGCATCTACGTCCAGGCCGCCCGGGGCACGGCGCGCACGGCGCCCGCCGGCGACAGCCCGGAGGAGCTGATGCAGGCCCGCGCCGCTCTGGAGGGGGCGGTGGCGGCGCTCGCCGCCGCCCGGGTGACGCGAGAGCACCTGGGCGCCTTGCGCCAGGCGCTCGACCGCATGGGCGCCGCCATCGCGGAGGGCCGCGCACCCCTCGACAGCGACCGGGTGTTTCACCTCACCCTCGCCCAGCAGACCGGAAACGGCGTGTTCGTCCGCCTCGTCGCCGGGCTGTTCGACGCGCGCCACAGCCCGATCGCCGCCCGGCTGCGCAGCCGCTTCGATTCCCCCGCCAGCTGGGCCCTGGCGCTCGCCGAGCACGAGGCGATCCTGGCCGCGCTCGAGGCCCGCGACCCGCTGCGGGCACAGGCGGCGATGCACGCGCATCTCGAATTGTCGAAGCGCCGCTGGCTGGAGGAGGAGCCGCGGTGACATGGTTTCGCGATCGTTCGACGGAGCGTGCAGGTCGCGCCGGCCTTGTCCGAGCCCCGCGGGGACGTCGGAGGATGGCCAGTCTGTCGGGCGGATCGAACGGCGCCGTCACCCTGCCGGCGGCTCGGGCAGGTAGCCGGCGGCCCGCAGGGCCTCCTCGACCGCGTCGCACAGCGCGCCTTCGAGGTCGTCGTTGAGCGCGGGCGGAGGAGTGAGCGGCACCATCGACGGGAACTGCGCCACCGCCTCCGGCGGCGCGGCCAGAACGGCCGCATCCGGGACGGCCTCATCCGGGACGGTCTCCGCCGCGGCCGTTTCCGCAGGGTCGGGCTGCCTGTGCGGGCGCAGGGTCGAGATCAGCCGGCCGATCATGCGGTCCCCCTCGGTCCTCCGATGTTCCAGCGACGGGTCTGCAAAGAACGTGCGCGGGCGCCGTTTCGATCCGCCCTGCCCGCGTCCGGCCAGGGACCAATGCTTGCCAAGGGCCGATGCGCCCCCATCTCGGGGCTCCGTCACGACCGCAAGGAGGGCGCGGATGCCCTGGACCACCGCCATGATCCCGCCGCAGGCCGGGCGCCGCGCCATCGTCACCGGCGCGACGAGCGGGATCGGCTACGAGGCGGCCCTCGCCCTGGCGGGTGCCGGCGCCGAGCTCGTGCTCGCCGCCCGCGACACCGCGAAGGCGGAGGGCGCCGCGGCGGCGATCCGCCGGGCCCATCCCGGCGCCCGGGTCGAGATCCGCGCCCTCGACACCGCGCGCCTCGCCTCGGTCCGGGCCTTCGCGTCGGCCTGGCGGGACGAGGGGCGCGGGATCGACCTCCTGCTCCTCAATGCCGGCATCGCCGCGGTGCCGCGGCGCGAGGAGACCGAGGACGGGTTCGAGCGCCAGCTCGCCACCAACTATCTCGGCCACTTCGCCCTGACCGGGCTGCTGCTGCCGAGCCTCAGGGCGCAGGCCGGCACCCGGATCGTCGCGGTGGCGAGCATCGCCCACCGCTCGGGCAAGATCGCCTTCGACGACCTGCAGCTGCGCCGCTCCTACGGCCCGCAAGCGGCCTACCGGCAGACCAAGCTCGCGATGCTGATCTTCGCCCTCGACCTCGACCGGCGCCTGCGCGCCGCCGGCTCGCCGGTGCGCGCGATCCCGGCCCATCCCGGGGTCGCCGCCACGGCGATCGCCCGGCGCGGCGACCGGGCCGGGCCGCTGGCGGAGCGGATCGGCGCCGGCCTCCTCGGGCTCATTGGCCAGTCGGCGGCGCGGGGCGCCCTGCCCCTGCTCTACGCCGCCACGGCGCTCGAGGCGGAGGGCGGTCAGTATTACGGGCCGGACGGCCTGTGGGAGGTCCGCGGCGATCCGGCGCCCGCCCGGGTCGAGGCCCGGGCCCGCGACCCCGAGGCGGCCGCGCAGCTCTGGGCCCAGTCCGAGACGCTGACCGGCGTCCGCTACCCGCTCTGACGACGCCTACTCGTCCTCGTCGTCCTCGGCGACCGGCGCGGCGGGCGCCGTGAAGGCGCGCCCCGCGGGAGCGACGGGCATCGTGGCGGGGGCGATCGGGATCGTCGGCGGGGCCGTCGCCACCTGCGGGCCCGACGGAAGCAGGCCGGCTGCGAAGGCGACGAAGCCCGCCGCGTCGCGCACGTCCCGGGGCTGGCGCGGGTCGTGGGCGATCAGGTCGGCCTCGTGCCGCAGGCGGGCGTTGCAGGCCGGCGAGGCCAGCCCGCCGCGGGGCGTGCAGGCGTCGTGCCGGGCGCAGGCCGCGTCGAGGGCGTCGATCGGCGGCAGCGGCGCGTTGTTGCCCGGGCCGCAGTAATTGCCGTGGATGAGGAGCGCCGGCGGACGGCCGGACTGGGCAGAGGCCGTCGTCGCGGCGAGGCCGCAGGCGAGGACGAGCGGAACGGCGAAGCGCATCTTCTGATCCCTCCGATTGCGCCGGCCAACGGTACCGCACACGGGCGGTTCCTGTGTTGCGTCCAACGGTCCCGCTTCGTATCCAAGCGGAAACATGTCGAGATCCACCGGATGGTTCGGCGGCGGCGCGGGTGCAGGCTCGACGCTGCGATGGGCCGGGCCGATGCGCCGTTCGCGATCTCCGGCCGTCCCGGTTGGCGGCAGAACGTCGCCCGAGCGACGCTGATCGTCGCCTGGTGCGCCGCCGCCGGGCGGCGGGTCGAGCGCACCTCGCTCGCGGCAGGCCGGCAACGCGGATGCTTGCGGCGCGGCCCGGATCGTGCTGGAGCCGTGCGACGATGACCGTACGGAGGGCCGGTTGAACTCCGCGATCCGCCACGGTGTTGAAGCCTTGCCGGACCCGGCCCGCCACCAATGTAGGACCGATGATCGCTTCCGATTCCGATATGCCCGGGCCGCGCGAGCCGTCGGACGGCGCCCCGACCCTCGACGCGGCGAGCCGGGAGCGGCTCGGCCGCTATCTCCAGGCCCTGTACGAGCCCGTCCTCGACGAGGGGCTCGACCCGCGCCTCGCCGAGCTCCTGAGCCAGCTCGACCGCGACCGGGCCGAGCAGGGGGGCGGCCCCGACCATTGAGGCCCGCTCAGCGGTAGCCGGCGGCCTGCAGCTCGAACAACTCGGCGTAGCGCCCGCCCCGGGCCACCAGCGCGGCATGCGTGCCCTCCTCCAGCACCCGCCCGCCGGCCAGCACCACGATCCGGTCGGCCCGGCGCACGGTGGAGAAGCGGTGCGAGATGAGGAGCGCGGTGCGCCCCGCCGCCAGGTCGGCGAAGCGGCGAAACACCTCGGCCTCCGCCCCGGCGTCCAGGGCCGCCGTCGGCTCGTCGAGGACGAGGACCGCCGCGTCGCGCCGGTAGGCGCGGGCGATCGCCACCTTCTGCCACTCGCCGCCGGAGAGCTCGACCCCGTCCTCGAAGCGCCGGCCGAGGCGCTGGTCGTACCCGTCCGGCAGGCGCTCGATCACCGCGTCGGCGAGCGCGCGCTGCGCCGCCGCCGCGATGCCGGCCCGGTCCTCCCGCGCGCCGATGCGGCCGACCGCGATGTTGTCGCCGGCCGTGAAGTCGAAGCGCATGAAGTCCTGGAAGATCACGCCGATCCGGTCGCGCAAGGAGGCGAGGTCGTACTCGGCGAGGTCGCGGCCGTCGAGCAGGATGCGCCCCTCGGTCGGGGCGTAGAGGCGGGCGAGCAGCTTGACGACCGTGGTCTTGCCGGCCCCGTTCTCGCCCACCAGCGCCACGACCTCGCCGGCCGCGATGGTGAGCGACAGGTGGCGCACGGCCCAGCGGCTCTCGCCCGGATAGCGGTAGCCGACATCCTCGAACACGAAGCCCTCGCGCAGGCGCTCCGGCACCGGCAAGGCGCCCGAGCGGATGGTCGGCGCGATGGTGAAGAACGAGAACAGGTCGTCGAGGTACTGCGCCTGGCCGAGCACCTGCGAGGCACCGAGCAGCAGCCCCTCGACGAGGCCGCGCAGGCGCAGGAATGCGCCGCCCAGGAAGGTGAGGTCGCCGACGGTGAGCGTTCCGGCGAGCGCCTCGCCGGCGATGACCAGGTAGGCGGCGTAGTAGGCGAGCGTGCCGAGGGTCGCGAAGGCGCCGCCGGCGAGCGCGCGCCGGCGGGCGAGGTCCCGGTTCTCGGCCAGCAGCCGGTCGGCGAGGTCGCGGAAGCGCGCGGCGAGGTGACCGGCGAGGCCGAACAGCTTCACCTCCTTGGCGCTGTGCGCATCGGCGCCGAGGTAGCGCAGGTAGTCGGTCTCGCGCCGGTCCGGGCTGCGGCGCCAGGCGAGCCGGTAGCCGCGGGCGTTGAAGTGCAGTTCGTTGAGGAAGGCCGGGATCAGCGCGAGGACCAGGAGCAGCACCAGCCCCGGCAGCATCGTGCCGACCGCCACCGCGAGGGTCACGGCCGTCACGAGGTCCTGGAGCTGGCCGAGCAGCTGCCCGATCAGGTTCGAGCGCCAGGCGACCTGGCGGCGGGCCCGCTCGAGCCGGTCCTGCACCGCGCTGTCCTCGAACTGCTCGAGATCGAGGGCGGCGGCGTGCGCCATCAGCCGCAGGCTGGTGGCGTTGCCGACCTTCTCGGCCAGCACCCCGTCGACGTAGGCCGTCGCCCGGCCGAGCAGGTCCGAGGCGATGGCGAGCCCGAGCTCGATCCCGACGAGGAGTCCGAGATGGTGCAGCCGTGGATCCGCGAGCCAGCCCGCCGGGTCGGGCGGCCCGGTCCGTCCCGCCACCACCGCGTCGACCACCAGCTTGGCAACGTAGAGCATCACGGCCGGAAGCCCGGCCCGGGCGAGGCGAAGGAGCAGGCTCGCGGCCGCGAGCCGCGGATCGGTCGCGACGGCGAGGCGACACAGGGCCGGCAGGTGGCGCAGCGGCCCGAGCCGGGCGGCGGCGGCGCGGCGCAGGGCGGCAAGGCGGCTGTCGGCGGGTTTGTCCATGGCGACTGATATAGGCGCCGGGCACGGTATGGCCGCGCTGGCGCTACGGGTCCGCGCGGGTTCCGCGCGCACCCTCCCCGCTCTGAGGGGGAGGGTGGTCCCTGCGTCAGCAGGGGCCGGGAGAGGGGCAGCGCGAGGCCAATCCAGGTGGCGCCCGTCACCACAGTCGTGACCTCTCCGGAAGCGTGGTCCCCCTCTCCCGCCCCACTCCGTGGGGCACCCTCCCCCGCAGAGGGGGGAGGGGTCTCGCACGTGCCTTCAGCCCTGGTCACAACCGAGATGGTTGCGCGAAGCGTGAGCGCAACCTGGGAACTTCGCCGCCCCCGCCGCGTCGACTCGCGAGAGCTTCACCGCATCACATGGACGGTTTTCCCATGGCCATCCGCCTCCTCGCCCCCCTCCTCGCCCCCCTCCTCGCCCTCGGGCTCCTCGCCCCGCTCCCCGCCCTGGCGCAGGCGCCGACTGCCGAGACGGGCACCGGCGGCGGCCCCGCCTCGACGATCCGGGCGCCCAACACCAGCACGGTCGGGCAGACGGTGCCGAAGCCAGGCAGCCTCGGGCCGGACGCGACCGGCACGGTCACCCCGCGCAACCGCCAGGAGGAGCGGCGCGAGGACCAGATCATGAAGGGCATCTGCATCGGCTGCTCGCGCTAAGCAGAGTTGCATGGCACAACTCTGCTTAGCTCCTTTTTTGCATCATTTTCGCCGCCGAACCGGTGACCGCTTCGGCGAATGATGCATAGCGGCCTTCGCGGATCTGCCCTGCATCGAGGGACTTGCGGCGGGCGGGGTCGCGGCGGCATGACGCCGGGGCGTCCCTTCGAAGAGTTCGTGATGCCCGCCTATCGTTCCCGCACCACCACCCACGGCCGCAACATGGCCGGCGCCCGCGGCCTGTGGCGCGCCACCGGCATGAAGGACGCCGATTTCGGCAAGCCGATCATCGCGGTGGTGAACTCGTTCACGCAGTTCGTGCCCGGCCACGTCCACCTGAAGGATCTCGGCCAGCTCGTCGCGCGGGAGATCGAGGCGGCGGGCGGCGTCGCCAAGGAGTTCAACACCATCGCGGTCGATGACGGCATCGCGATGGGGCATGACGGCATGCTCTACTCGCTGCCGTCCCGCGACCTGATCGCCGACTCGGTCGAGTACATGGTCAACGCGCATTGCGCCGACGCCATGGTGTGCATCTCGAACTGCGACAAGATCACCCCCGGCATGCTGATGGCGGCGCTCCGCCTCAACATCCCGGTGGTATTCGTCTCCGGCGGGCCGATGGAGGCCGGCAAGGTCCACCTCTCGACCGGGATCAAGAAGGTCGACCTCGTCGACGCGATGATCGCCGCCGCCGACGACCGCGTCACCGACGCGGACGTGCAGGTGATCGAGCGCTCGGCCTGCCCGACCTGCGGCTCGTGCTCGGGCATGTTCACGGCGAACTCGATGAACTGCCTCACCGAGGCGCTGGGCCTGTCGCTGCCCGGCAACGGCTCGGTGCTGGCGACCCATGCCGACCGCAGGCGCCTCTTCGTCGAGGCCGGCCACCTGATCGTCGACCTCGCCCGGCGCCACTACGAGCAGGACGACGCCTCGGTCCTGCCGCGCGCCATCGCCTCGATGACGGCGTTCGAGAACGCCATGACCCTCGACATCGCCATGGGCGGCTCGACCAACACGGTCTTGCACCTGCTGGCTGCCGCGCACGAGGGCGAGGTGCCCTTCACCATGGCTGATATCGACCGGCTGTCGCGCCGGGTGCCGGTCCTGTGCAAGGTCGCGCCGGCGGTGGCCAACGTCCACATGGAGGACGTGCACCGCGCCGGCGGCATCATGGCGATCCTCGGCGAGCTCGACCGGGCCGGCCTCATCGACACATCCGTCGGCAACGTCGCCGCCGGCACGCTCAAGGACGCGCTGGCGCGCTGGGACGTCGCCCGCACCACGAGCGAGAGCGTGCGCGACTTCTATCGCGCCGCGCCCGGCGGCGTGCCGACCCAGGTCGCCTTCAGCCAGGCCTCGCGCTTCGACGACCTCGACCTCGACCGCGAGGCGGGCGTGGTGCGCGATGCGGCCCATGCCTACTCGCAGGATGGGGGCCTCGCGGTGCTCTATGGCAACCTCGCCGAGGACGGCTGCATCGTGAAGACCGCAGGCGTCGATGCCGCCCTCCTCACCTTCTCGGGCTCCGCTCACGTCTTCGAGAGCCAGGACGCGGCGGTGGAGGGCATCCTGGGCGGTAAGGTCCAGGCCGGCGAGGTGGTGCTGATCCGCTACGAGGGCCCCCGCGGCGGCCCCGGCATGCAGGAGATGCTCTACCCGACGAGCTACCTGAAATCGAAGGGCCTCGGCAAAGCCTGCGCCCTCGTCACCGACGGGCGCTTCTCGGGCGGCTCCTCGGGGCTCTCGATCGGCCATGTCTCGCCGGAAGCCGCCGAGGGCGGCCTGATCGGCCTCGTGGAGCAGGGCGACCGGATCGAGATCGACATCCCGAACCGGCGCATCCACCTCGCGGTCGATGCGGCCGAGATCGAGCGCCGGCGCGCGGCGCAAGCGGCCAAGGGCTGGCAGCCCGCCGCCCCGCGCCAGCGCCGGGTGAGCGCGGCCCTGCGCGCCTTCGCGGCGATGACCACCAGCGCCGCCCACGGGGCCGTGCGGCGGATCTGACGCCATGACGGTCGTGCGGCTGACGCCCGGCGAGGCCCGCCGGGTCGCCCTGGCGGCGCAGGGCTTCCAGGCCGCACGACCGGCGACGGCGGGGCACCGGCACCTCGCCGCCACGCTCGACCGGCTCGGCCTGCACCAGATCGACAGCGTCAACGTCCTGGTGCGGGCGCATTACCTGCCGGCCTTCTCGCGGCTCGGCGCCTACGACACCGCCCTCCTCGACCGCCGGGCCTGGGGGCCAAAGCGCGACCGGCGGCTGTTCGAGTACTGGGCCCACGAGTGCTCGCTCTTGCCGCTTGCGCTGCAGCCGCTCCTGCGCTGGCGCATGGCCCGGGCCGACCGGGGCCAGGCCGGCTATACGGGCATGCGGGTCTTCGCCACCGAGCGCCGCGCCGAGGCGATGGCGCTGCTCGCCCGCATCCGCGACGAGGGCCCGATGGCCGCCTCCGACGTCCAGACCGGCCGGGCCGGCTGGTGGGAATGGAGCGAGCCCAAGCGCATGCTCGAATGGCTGTTCTACGCCGGCCACGTCACCACCGCGACAAGGCGGCGCAGCTTCGAGCGGGTCTACGACCTCACCGAGCGGGTGATCCCGCCGGACATTCTTTGCCTGCCCGACGTGCCGGAGGCGGACGCGCAGGCGCGGCTCATCGATCTCTCCGCCCGGGCCCTCGGGATCGCGACCGTTGCGGAGCTGCGCGACTATTTCCGCCTCGGCCCCGCGGACGCGGCCGCGGCCATCGCCCGGCTCGTCGCCGAGGGCACCCTGCTCCCGGCGGAGGTGCCCGGCTGGCCCCCGGCCTACCTCCACCGCGACGCGAAGTGCCCCCGCCGGATCTCGGCCCGGGCGCTGCTCGCCCCCTTCGACCCCCTGGTCTGGGAGCGCGCCCGGACCGAGCGCCTGTTCGGCTTCCGCTACCGCATCGAGATCTACACGCCGGCCTCCAAGCGCCAGCATGGGTATTACGTGCTGCCGTTCCTGCTCGGGGAGGAGTTGGTGGGGCGGGTGGATCTGAAGGCGGACCGGGCGGTGTCGCGGCTCGTGGTGCAGGCGGTGCATTGGGAGCCGGGGGCGCCGGCGGGGGCCCGGGAGGCGCTGGGGGTGGAGTTGGGGGCTTTGGCGGGGTGGTTGGGGTTGCACGAGCCAAGTGACCTCCTCGCGCTGACGACGTCATCGCATCGCTAGTATTCGCTTGTATCTTGATCTCAATGCGAATCGTATTTTCGCTCGTACATTAGCCGTTTATTTAATAATGGGCTTGCGAAGCATATAATGAACGGAAATGGATTTGCTCGTCACAGAGTGCTGTTGAGTCTCGCCACTCGATCATGAATGTTGGGGTTACGATGCAGGCTTGAGTCGATCAGCGGCAGGCAGAGCATCGCCTGGCCAAGGCGGTGAATATCCTGCTGATCCTCTCGGGGATCAGCCTGGCGGTCCGAGCGCCGGCCCAAGCGCGATCACGGGCACGTCGCCCGGTCACCACTTTGGTCTGTCGGAGGGATTGATCGCAGCACCGGCCGCCGCTCTTGCGAAACCTGCCGGGAGACCGGTCCTGCGGCGTGACGCGGTGGCGGCGGGTGAGGGCTCGGGCTCTCGGCGTCCCGGCCAGGCCAGACGGGCGGCGTTCGGGAGTGTGGCGGACGCCATCGCAGGGGCGGCGTCCGCGAATGTTGAGGGCCGGCGGGACCGCGCGGGGCGGCGGCGCCGGTCGCGACGCGTTAGTGGATCGACCGGTCCTTGCGCTCGATCTGGACGAGCGAGGCTTCGTAGCTCTCGGCCTGGGCACGGGTCAGGCCGCTCACGAGCACGTGCGCGCCGCGGTAGACCGTGTAGGTGCCGTCATGCGTGGGCTTGACGCGAATGATCTCAGACATGCGCTGGCTCCCTTGCGCGAATCACGACTGATTTTCTTGGATTTGAACGTGACGTTAACGAATCGGCGTTCGCGCGCAAGAGGGGGGACGCGAAACCGCCGGGTTCTCGACACGATCATGACCAAAGTACAGCCGCCGAGGAGCGGTGGTCGGCCGGTCTTCCCACGGGGCGGCAACGCGCAAGCCCGCGCCCGGGTCCGGCATAGCCGGCTCACCAGACCCGCGACGATGCCGCAGGGTCACGCAGGATCTTGGAGCAGAGGATCCTGGCGCAGGATCTCGGAATCGGCGTGCGGATCAGGACGGCGCGCGGGCGGTCGCAACGTGGGTCGCCGGCGCGCTCTTCTGGGCGGAGGGGGCGAGGACCGGCGCATGGCCGGGCAGGGTCCACCAGCCGACGGCCGAATGCACCGCCAGGGTGAGCCCGAGGAGGACGGCCATCGAGACCGCGTGGCGGGCCATGCTGGGCGCCGCCGGTGCCGGCGACGGCTCGCGCCGCGGGGCGGCAGCGCAGTCGAGGGGCTCGGGCTCCAGCGGGAGGAGCGAGGCGTAGTGGCCGGCGGGCTGGCCGGACGGACGGTTGAAGGGTCCAATGCTGAACATCGGCGTCTCCTGTCGAGGCCCCTGCGACGGAGGGCTATCGGAACCGCCCAAAGTTAACAGCTGCTGAACGAGATGATAGCCCCGATCACGAACCCGTGAACGCCGGGGCTTGTACACCGCCCGTTCAGGAACGCTGCGTGGCCCTCAAGCCTCACGGTCACCCGCCGGCAGATCCGCGAACAGGTCCGGATGTCGCAGGCGCAGGGTCTGGGTCAGGCAGAGCGTCTTCATGTCGGCGATCCCGCCGCGATCGGCCATGGCGGCGAGATCGTGAAGCGCGATCTCCACCACCTCGATGCTCTCGTGCTCCTCCGCGAGGCCCCCGCCCGTCCCCTCGCGGTCGGCGGCCCGGTAGGGCGCGAGGAAGAGGTCCATCCGCTCGGTCGAGAGGCCCGGCAGCGCCCAGACCCGGCCGGCGGGCTCGAGCCGCGACAGCCGCAGGCCGACCTCCTCGAACGCCTCGCGCCGGGCGCAGGCCTCCGGATCGTCCTCCTCGCGCAGGCCCGCCGGCGCCTCCAGCACCGACGGCGTGCCGTCGACGAAGCAGGGCGGCGTGCGGAACTGCCGCACCAGCAGGGCGACGCGGCGCTCGGGATCGTAGGGCAGCACGGCCACGGCGGGCCCGTGATCCTCGATCTCGCGGGTGATGCGGCTGCCATCCGGCATCCGCACCTCCGCGACGAGGTAGCGCGCCCAGCCCTCGTAGACCGTGCGGGTGCCCTCGATGCGCGGCGCATCCGGGTCGGGCCTCTCCCGGGTCACGCGGCACTCTCCCGGTCGTCGGCGTCGTGACGGGTCTCATCCTGGCTGCAGCCGGCGCCGCGGCGGATGTCGAAGGTCAGGACGCCGTCGTCCTTGAGCACCCGCTCGAGGTGGTCGCCGCGCTCGCGCAGGAGGTTGGGGATGTCGATGGCGGCCAGCGGGTCGGTGCAGCGCACCGACAGGCCGTCGCCGGGCGCGAGGCCGCGCAGGGCCTTCGCGGTGCGCAGGACCGGAAGGGGGCATCTGAGCCCGCGCAGGTCGAGGTCGTGGCGTCGCATGATCGCTCGGGTGTCGTTGTCCGGTTCCGGTTGAGCATATCCGGCGCAGACGAGAAAGCCCGGCGCGGGGCATCCCGCGCCGGGCTTCCTTTGCAGACCTGTCCCGTCAGGGACGGTCCCGCCGATCAGTAGCCGTAGCCGTAATAGCCGTAGGACGGGTAGCTGTAGCCGTAGGACGGGTAGCTGTAGCCGTAGGACGGATAGGCGTAGCCGCCGACCGGGGCGTAGCCGCCGTAATAGCCGCCATAGGCCGGGTAGCCGTAGCCGTAGGACGAGGCGGACCCCGCCGCGATGGCGCCGCCGATGATGCCGAGGGCCGCACCGGCCGCCAGCGCGCCGCCGGCGCCGATGCCGCGACGGTAGCCGTAGCCGCGGTAGCCGTAGCCGCGATAGCCGCCGCCGTAATAGCCGCCGCCGCGCCAGCGCACCTGGTCGACGGTCGCGCCCGAGCCGGCGATCGCCGCCGAGGTGGCGGCCGGCAGCGGGGCGGCCTGGGCGCCGACGGTGCCGGCGGTCAGGGCCGCAGCGGCGCCGGCCGCGAGGGCGAGGGTGGTGATGCGCGACATGCTGATCTCTCCGATCGTGTGAGGAACGTGCCCCGTTGGCCTCAAGAACGGTCAAGGGCCGGCCTCTGTTCCAAGATTCCGGCTCGATTGACGAACCGTCAATCGGTATCGGCTACGCTTTCTCGCATGATCAGCCGCCGGCCCGCGTGCGCCGCCGCACTCGGCTCGACTGTCGCCGCCGGCTCCGTCCCGTCCGGATAAGCTTGCCGCGCCGGATCGGCTTGGGGCCGGGCCCGCCCCTCGTCCCGATCCGCGACCGGACCTCAGAACGCGCAGGCGCCGAAGGCCGGGTCGACCGAGCCGCGCCACGGCCCGTCATAGAGCGCGAGCAGGTCCTCGGCCCGGCTGCGCGAGGCCGCGATGGCCTGGAGCGGCGCGAGGTAGAGCGTCTCGTCGCGCCCCTGCGGGTCGAGCCGGGCCCGCGCCCTCAGGCCCGCCTCGGCGAGCGCCAGCGCGTCGCGGGCGAGCTCCCGCAGGCGCCGGTTGCCCGCCGGCGCCTCGAGCCCGAGGCGCGGCACCTCGGCCCGCATCGCCTCGCGCTCCGCCGCGGTGAGGTCCCGCACCAGCTGCCAGGCGCCGTCGAGGGCGGCCGGGTCGTAGTAGAGCCCGGTCCAGAACGCGGCCTGCGCGGCGATCATGTTGGCGTCGCCGACATCGGCCCCGCGCATCTCCAGGAAGCGCTTCAGCCGCACCTCCGGGAAGGCGGTCGAGGCGTGGTTGGCCCAGTCCGACACGGTGGCGCGCTCGCCCGGCAGGGCGGCGAGCCGCCCCTCCATCAGGTCGCGGAACGAGGCGCCGCTGACGTCGTGGTAGGTCTCGCCGCGCTTGACGAAGTACATCGGCACGTCGAGGAGCCAGTCCGCATAGGCCTCGTAGCCGAATCCCTCGTCGAACGCGAAGGGCAGCATGCCGGTGCGGTCGGGGTCGGTGTCGCGCCAGATCGCGGAGCGGCGCGACAGGAAGCCGTTCGGCTTGCCGTCGGTGAAGGGCGAGTTGGCGAAGAGCGCGGTCGCGACCGGCTGCAGCGCGAGGCCGACCCGCATCTTCGTCACCATGTCGGCCTCGGACGAGAAGTCGAGGTTCACCTGCACGGTGGCGGTGCGCAGCATCATGTCGAGGCCGAGGCTCCCGACCTTCGGCATGTACCCCTTCATGATGCGGTAGCGGCTCTTCGGCATCACGGGCGTCTCGTCCCGCGTCCATTTCGGGCTCATGCCGAGGGTGAGGAAGCCGATGCCGAGGGGATCGGCGGCCTGGCGCACCGCGTCGAGGTGCTGGCTCAGCTCGTGGGCGGTGGCGTGGACGTCGGGCAGCGGCGCGCCCGAGAGCTCGAACTGGCCGCCGGGCTCCAGCGAGATCGCGCCCCCGCCCTCGACGGCCGCAAGGCCGATCACCCGGCCGGCATCCTCGATCGTCTCCCAGCCGGTGACCGCGCGCAGGCCCTCGAGCAGGGCGGCAATGCCGCGCTCGCCGTCATAGGGCACCGGCGCGTGGTCGGCGCGGTAGAACGGGACCTTCTCGTGCTCGGTGCCGATGGCGAAGGCGTCGTGCGGCTTCTCGCCGGCTGCGAACCACTCGATCAGCTCGGACCGCGCGCTGAGCGGGGTCGCGTCGGACACGTCGCGCGCCATGCGCCACCTCGTGCTTAGAACGAAAACGATGTCTCCCGGCGGGCCTGCGACCCACCGTCAAGGTTGCGCCTAAATAGGCCGCGGACGACCGAGCCGCAACGCGGCCCCATCATACCCCTGGGGCGCATGTCCCCCCTGTCCTGGTGCCGGGCCGGCTTCGCGCCCCGTCAACCAACCGTTCACCACGCTGCCCGGATCCGGGATGCCCCCCTTTGACACGGAACAAAACAAGAACAAACATACGTCCATCGGAAGGGGACAGACCATGAACATACGCAAGTTCCTCCTCGGTGTCACGGAGATCGCCTCGATGGGCCTGCTCACCGGCGCGATCGCCCTGTGGGCGGTGGCGCTCTCGCCGATGCATTGACGGGCCTCCGTTGCCGCACGGCCACGACCGGGATGGTTCCGTCGATTTGCCGGTGAATCCCCGGCGATTTTCGCCTCGGTGAGGTGCGGCAGGCCGTGACTCTCCGGGCTTCGCCGGGAATCCTACCTCGCTCGAACCGGAGCGAGAGTCGCCTTGCAGATCCTGAAGCCCGTCGGCTACGTCCACCTGCACGTCCACTCCTCCTACTCCCTGCTCGAGGGCGCGCTGAAGATCGGCGACCTCGTGAAGGCCGCGGGCGCCGACCGGCAGCCGGCGCTGGCGCTCACCGACACCAACAACCTGTTCGGGGCGCTCGAATTCTCCGAGAAGGCGGCGGGCTCCGGCATACAGCCGATCGCCGGGATGCAGCTCAGCGTCGCCTTCGAGGCGGCCGAGGGCGGCAAGCTCAACGCCGCGCACCCGCACGTCGTGCTGCTCGCCAAGGACGAGACCGGCTACGGCCACCTGCTGCGCCTGGCGAGCCGGGCCTATTTCGACAACGAGATCGGCGAGGCGCCCCGCGTCTCCGCGCAGGCGCTCGCCGAATGCGCCGGCGGGCTGATCGCGCTCACCGGGGGGCTGGGCGGACCGGTCGATGCGGCCCTGCGCGCCGGCCGGCCCGAGCTGGCGCTCGCCCGGCTCGAAGCCCTGAAAGGCGCCTTCGGCGAGGCCAACCTCTACGTCGAGGTGCAGCGCCACGGCCTTCCCGACGAGCGCGCGGTCGAGGGCGAGCTGATCCGCCTCGCCGACCGGCACGGCCTGTCGCTCGTCGCCACGAACGAGCCCTACTTCGCCAAGCCGGACGATTACGAAGCCCACGACGCACTCCTCGCCATCGCGGAAGGCCGCCTCGTCTCCGACGACAAGCGCCGGCGCCTGACCCCGCGCCACGCCTTCAAGACCCGGGCCGAAATGGCCGAGCTGTTTCGCGACCTGCCCGATGCGCTCGCCGCCACGGTCGAGATCGCGATGCGCTGCGCCTGCCGGGCGCGCACCCGCAAGCCCATCCTGCCGAGCTTCGGCGCGCCGAGCCTCACCACACCGGCGCAAGGCACGCCGGAGGGCGCCGCCGCGCAGGCCCTGGCCGCCGCCGCGACGACGGCTGTGGCCAAGGAGATCGCCACCGACGAGGCGGCGGAGCTGCGCCGCCAGGCGGAGGAAGGCCTGACCGAGCGCCTGCGCCAGCACGGCCCGGCCGAGGGGCTGACGGAGAAGGATTACCGCGACCGGCTCGAATACGAGATCCGCGTCATCACCAACATGAAGTTCCCGGGCTACTTCCTGATCGTCTCGGACTTCATCAAGTGGGCCAAGGAGCACGACATCCCGGTCGGGCCCGGCCGCGGATCGGGCGCCGGCTCGCTCGTCGCCTGGTCGCTCCTCATCACCGACCTCGACCCGATCCGCTTCGGCCTCCTCTTCGAGCGCTTCCTCAACCCCGAGCGCGTCTCGATGCCGGATTTCGACATCGACTTCTGCGTCGAGGGCCGCGAGCGGGTGATCCGCTACGTGCAGGAGCGCTACGGCGAGGGCCAAGTCGGGCAGATCATCACCTTCGGCACCCTGCTCGCCCGCGGCGTGCTGCGTGACGTCGGCCGGGTGCTGGAGATGCCCTACGGCCAGGTCGACAAGCTGACGAAGCTGGTGCCGCAGAACCCGGCCAACCCCGTGACGCTGGCCCAGGCGATCGAGGGCGAGCCGAAGCTCCAGAGCGCGATCGAGGAGGAGCCGGTCGTCGCCCGCCTGATGAGCATCGCCAAGAAGCTCGAGGGCCTGCACCGCCACGCCTCGACCCACGCCGCCGGCGTGGTGATCGGCGACCGGCCGCTGGAAGAACTGGTGCCGCTCTACCGCGATCCGAAGACCGGGATGCGGGTGACCCAGTTCAACATGAAGTGGGTCGAGCAGGCGGGCCTGGTGAAGTTCGACTTCCTCGGCCTCAAGACCCTGACGGTGCTCCGCGCCGCCACCGACCTCCTGAAGCGGCGCGGCATCGAGGTCGATCTCCCCTCGCTGCCGATCGACGATCCCCTCACCTACGAGCGCCTGCGCAAGGGCGAGACGGTCGGGGTGTTCCAGGTGGAATCGGCCGGCATGCGCAAGGCGCTGGTCGAGATGTGCGCCGACCGGTTCGAGGACATCATCGCCCTCGTGGCGCTCTACCGCCCGGGCCCGATGGCCAACATCCCGGTCTATTGCGAGCGCAAGCTCGGCCGCGACGCCGGCAACGAGAAGAACTGGTACCCGCACGAGAAGCTGGAGCCGATCCTCGCCGAGACTTTTGGCATCATCGTCTACCAGGAACAGGTGATGGAGGTGGCCAAGGTCCTGGCCGGCTACTCGCTCGGCGACGCCGACCTCCTGCGCCGCGCCATGGGCAAGAAGATCAAGGCGGAGATGGACGCCCAGCGCGACCGCTTCGTGAAGGGCGCGGTCGAGCGCGGCCTCGACAAGGCCAAGGCCAACGAGATCTTCGACCTCTTGGCCAAGTTCGCCGATTACGGCTTCAACAAGTCGCACGCGGCGGCCTACGCGCTGATCACCTACCAGACCGCCTATCTCAAGGCGAATTACCCGGTCGAGTTCATGGCCGCCTCGATGTCGCTCGACATCGACAACACCGACAAGCTCGCCGAACTGCGCCAGGACGCGCAGCGCCTCGGCATCAAGGTCGAGCCGCCGAACGTGAACCGCTCCGGCGTCACCTTCGAGGTGCATGACGGCGCGATCCGCTACGCGCTCGCCGCCATCAAGGGCGTCGGCCGCGCCGCCGTCGAGGCGATCGTGCAGGCCCGCGCAGACAAACCCTTCCGCGATCTCGGCGACTTCGCCCGGCGCCTCAACCCGAAGCTCGTCAACAAGCGCACCCTGGAGAGCCTGGTGGCGGCCGGCGCCCTCGACGCGATCGAGCCCGACCGGGCCAAGGCCTTCGCCGCCGTCGAGCCGATGATGCGCCTCGCCCAAGGCGCGGCGGAGGCCGAGACCGTCGGCATGATGGACATGTTCGGCGGCGTCGCGGCCGCCGAGGTGTCCTTGCGCATCCCGCCCCACGAGCCCTGGCCGATGGCCGACCGGCTCAAGCGCGAATACGACGCGGTCGGCTTCTTCCTCTCCGGCCATCCCCTCGACGAGTACGGCGACCTGTTGCAAAAGCTCCGGGTCCAGACCTGGGCCGAGTTCTGCCGCTCGGTCCGCGCCGGCACCTCGAGCGTCGGCCGGGTGGCGGCAAGCGTGCTCGACCGCGCCGAGCGCCGCACCAAGACCGGCAACAAGCTTGGCATCGTCACCCTCTCGGACCAGACCGGCCATTTCGAGGCGATCATCTTCTCGGAGGGCCTCCAGCATTACCGCGACCTCCTGGAGCCCGGCGCCGCCCTGGTGCTCCAGCTCCAGGCCAGCACCGAGGGCGAGGACGTGCGCGCCCGCATCCAGACCTGCGAACCCCTCGACCAGGCCGCCTCCCGCCACCAGAAGGGCATGCGGATCTACCTGCGCGACGAGCGCCCGATCGTGAGCGTGCAGCAGCGGCTGCAGGTGCGCGGCGAGGGCGAGGTGTCGCTGATCCTGATCCTCGACGAGGGTGAGCGGGAGGTGGAGGTGAAGCTGGGGGGGAAGTATCAGGCGACGCCGCAGATCGCGGGGGCGCTGCGGGCGGTGCCGGGGGTGGTGCAGGTGGAGGTGAGTTGAGGGGGCCTTGCAGGCCGTTCGATGTGCAAAACGGCGCCGACAACCTCCTCATCATTTGGAGTTCCAGTAAGCGGTTGGGGGAACGACGACGCGAAACCTGGGGCGGTGCCTGTATCGCGACGGGATTGGGCAGTGCTCCGGGATGTAACGGTTCCTCAGCCGCGCGCAGCCTGATTGCCGAGCCCGGCTTTGGTTTTTTCTCGGCGCCTGAAAGACTAACGCATGAAACATGAAGACTTTATATTTGCTCTAGAGAATCTTGAAAAAATCCATTCGCATGTCGGCTTCGATTGCGAAATATGGCTAAAATCAGGGGATAAAATTTATGGTCGCCCGGAAATTGTCGAGGGTAAAAGTGTCCTTTTTGTTATCGAGAGCGCTGATCCAGTCGGACCGATTCATTTCAATGCCAATGACGTCGTGGCCGTTAGGATAACATCCTCGATTTAGTCGGTTTGTATGGCATGCTGCGCCACGCGCACAATAGTCGCAGGCGCCGATATTTCGATCATTCAATATTCGTGCAGGGATATCGTCAGGCGAGAGTCGTGCCATTCAAAATTGATCTTGAAGCAAATTCCGACATAACTATGTCCATTTCGGCATTAGTTGGTGCGCCCTGACTAAAGATGAAATCTCCCTCTCTCATGCTGGCTAAGGCGTCGCGTACCAGTCCCATCGCCGCAAGTGCAAGGCTGCCTCCGATCGACACGCGCCGCACGCCGAGACGCGCGAAGTCGGCGATCGTCAATGTGCTCTCGCTGCCGCCGCGGGCGCCGAGTACATTCAATGGCGCATCGATGGACGCGGCAAGGCGCTCCACCGTCGCGGCATCCATCGCCCCTGGGATGAACACGCAGTCGGCTCCCGCTGCGGCGTAGGCTCCTGCCCGGCGGACAGCCTCGGCGAAATTCGCCTCAGCGAAGGCCGAGTTCCGGCGGACGAGGTAGGGATCGGTCCGCACGTTCAGGACGAAGGGGCGATCCGTCCGCGCGATCACGTCGCGTGCAGCACGAATGCGATCGCACATGCGCTCTGCCTCGATCAAACACGGATCGCCCCCGACGCCACTGTCCTCAATGTTGGCACCGGCGACGCCGACCTCAATGACAGCAGCCAAGGTCGTAGCAACATCTTCGGGGCGCGGACCGTATCCGTCTTCCAGGTCCGCGGTTACCGGCACGTCGACAGCGCGAACGATATGAGCAACTTGCGCAACCATCTCATCGCGCCTCAACACTCCTTCCGGTACGCCAAGAGCGTGGGCGATACCTGCACTGGTGGTAGCAATGAACTCGAAGCCTGCCTCGGCCATCAGGATTGCGCTACCGGCATTCCAAGCGTTTGGCAGAACGAGGATGCCTGGTTCGGCATGGCGCGAAGCGAAGCGGGTCAACTGGCCGATGGTGGCTGGCATGGCATATTTCCTCTCTGCCGATGAAAGCTGGACTCAGCGTCTCGGTGTGTCCAATGCATTGTTATTCAGCCCTGAATCAGGAATTTGCATCACGTGACCCTCGACGAGCTAGAAGCCTTCGTGACGGTTCTAAGGGAGGGTGGAGTGACGCGCGCGGCGGCAGTGATCGGGCGCTCGCAGCCTGCGGTCAGCCGACGGATCGAGCAACTCGAAGCTGATCTCGGTTGCACGCTTCTGGAACGTACGCCGACGGCCGGCGTGATCGGACCGACGGAGGCTGGTCGGGCCCTGCTGCCGCATGCCGAGGCGGCGCTTGCTGCGACGCGCGACGCGCGTCGAGCGGTGGAGGCAGTGGACCGCGGCGGTACGGGCGAGGTTGGCTTGGCCGTGGTTGGCACACTCGCGACCTCTGCTTTCGCGGCAACCTTGCGTCAGTTCTCCGCTGAATTTCCAGCAGCGCGGCTCGTGCTTCGCACGGCCACGAGCCGAGACGTGAGCGCGATGGTCCGCCGCGGTGAGGCGACGATCGGCCTCCGTTACGGAGACGATGACGATCCGATCCTTGAGACGAGTCCCGCAGGACGAGAGACCCTGCTGGTGGTGGCCGCCGCGGAGCGTGCATTACAACTCGCGGGGGCGAAAGGCGGAGGCGGCACCTTGCATGGGCAGTCCTGGATCGGCTTCCCGCTGACCCGTGACGGCGGATCGTTCGGCGAAGCGCTTCAGGACATGCTCGGCCGCATCGGCCTCGGAGCAGCTCCGGTGACGCCCGTGGACGGGCTAACGGCACAATTGCGACTCGTAGAAGCGGGCATTGGTCTGGGGCTGCTACCCGCCTCCATCGTGGAGGACGGGCTCATACGTGGCAGCTTGGTCAGGGTACCAATAGATGCACCAATAGAGACGACGGTGCCGATCACTTTGATTAAGCGCCGTGGCGCCTACTTGTCGGCGGCAGCGCACGGCCTTGCCAAGGCTCTTCTGGCCGGCAGCGAGCGAGAGACCTGTCTTCACGCCCGGGGTGTGTTGGCACCCTTGAGATGATCTGTCTGGTTTCAGTCTCTCGCTAACTCAGCAGGTGGCGACACCTCCTCCAACCCCAACCACCCAGCCAAAAGCCCCCCGCGCGCCCTTTGTGCCGCGTGCACCACGAGCCGCGACCCCGCCCGGTCCGCCTTCAGATCCACCCGCCCCACCAGCTTCTCCCCGAACAAGAACGGCAGCACGTAATACCCGTACTGGCGCTCGGCCGCCGGGGTGTAGGGCCTGTTGTCACTTGAACCTATTGCGGTCGTGAGCGTTTCCGCGCTTTGAGCGAGGAGACGCGATGCTGACGGA
>NZ_SRLB01000052.1 GCF_004745635.1 Methylobacterium nonmethylotrophicum
GGCCGCCCAGCAGGATGTCGTTGCCCGGGCTGTTGAACACGATGTCGTCGCCCGCCCCCCCGGAGATCAGGTCGTCGATGGCGCTGCCCGACAGGGTGTCGTTGCCGCCGGTGCCCCGGATCGACCGGTCCTGGAACATCAGCATCAGCTGTCCGCCCTCGACGATCTCACCGCCGAGCGCGTAATGCGCCTGGGTGTCGAGGAGGAAGGCCTGCCGGCCCGGCGCGCCGAAGATCGTGCTGACATCGAGGACGCCGGAGGATTCCTCGTCCTGGGTGAAGGGCGCGGTCGGCGCGCTGAACCGGGCCGGATCGTGCTGGGCGAGCTCGGTCAGCGCGCCGGTGGCCGGATCGTACTGGAAGACCTTGGACAGGCGCGGGCTGTTGCCCGGGTCCTCCTGCAGGATCACCTTGCCGTCGGCCGTCACCGTCATGTTGTCGAGCATGACCTGGCCTTCGGTCCCGCGCAGCAGCTCCTTGACGGTGCCGCCGAGCTCGGGCCGGGTGACGTCGGTGAAGTCGAGCGCCCAGAGCCGCGACGGGCTCGTGATGGCGTTGGTGGTGACGAAGTAGAAGCGGTTGGGGTTGCTCGGGTCCCAGGCTCCGTCCTCGGGCCGCAGGAAGGTGGTCACGCCCTCGGCGTCGCTCTCGGACTGGAGCTGCACGCCGGTCATCCGGGAGACGTCGCCGCTCGGGCCCATCTCCTGCAGGGTGAAGGCGGTGCCGACCGGATCGACCGAGGTGGCGTTGGTCTCGGCCACGAAGGCCGGGACCTTGATGCCGTAGAGCTTGCCGTTGGTCAGGCCGGCCTTGTCGATCTCGCTGCCGGTCGCCTGCTTGGTGCCGACATAGACGTAGAGCTGGCCGGTGGCCGAGTCGTCGGTGCCGATCGTCACCGTCTTGGCCCCGGAGGCCGGGTTGGCCAGCGAGTTCTCCATCGAGAACTTGCCGAGGCGCGGCAGCTCGTAGAACCGCCCGGCCTCGGGCCCGTTCACGATCCAGGCGAGCGCCCGGCCCTCGGTGCCGTTCTCCTCGCCGTTCATGAAGATGCGGCTCTTCGTGCCGAGCCCGGTCGCCGCGTCGTAGAAGGCCGAGACGGCCGGCAGGTCGGCCGAGCACAGGCGCGCCAGCGCGGTGGTGCCGGGCTGGTAGGTGCCGGTCGCGGTGTTGTAGCCGTAGTAGCTGGTGCCGAGGTCGCTCGCCGAGACGACCTTCAGGGTCGCCTTGTCGATGATCAGCCGGTCGACGAAGGCGCCGGCCGAGCCGTGCGCCCGGACCACGCCCGAGGTGGCGCCGATCTCGTGGTTGACGAGCACGGTGGCGGTGCCGTCGCCGTTGTCGAAGGCGCCGATGCCGTCCGGGACGCCGACGAAGCGCCACGGCGTCCCGTCCGCCTTCAGCGAGCCCGGAACGGTGTCGCCGGCGCTCAGGAGCGACGTGAAGCTGACGGTGCCGGTGCTCGGCACGAGATAGGGGGTCTGCGTCGTCGACGGTCCGGTGGCCATGCCCTGCCTCCCTGGAATGTTTCCAAACCGGTCTATGGCCGCGCTCGGCAACAGTTCGGTGACGAAGGGAACCATTCACGAACGGCCGGCCGCATGAATCCGGCCGGGGGATTTGATCCGCGACGACGGTGCGGTGGAGCCCCGGCAGACGACCTGTTAGAACGAAGACGGAACGGCGGCGTCCGGCGATGGCCATCGCATCGGCAGGGGCGCACAAGCGGGGACGAGGCAGGCGGGAGACGCGCGATGGCGATGCGGACGACGTTCGTGGTGCAGACGTTCGAGGTGCACCGGAAGCGGTTGCGGCCGGGGAGCCGGGACGTGGCGCCGACGGAGAGCGGGGCGCTCAAGCGCGCCGAGGCGATCGCCGCCCGGATGCCGGGGGCGGCGGCCCTGCGCATCGTGGCGGATGACGAGACCGGCGAGCTCGAGAGCGTCGAGATCCTGGGCCAGTTCGGGGAGATCCCGGACGATTTCGCCGAGCAGCTGAGCGGCGGCTGAGCCCGCCGCTCGAACGAGGACACGGCAGAGGAGAGCGTGCATGGCCTTCAAGGCGAAATCCGCGGCGGAGACCAAGGCCGCGGAACTGGCGGCGGCCCTGATCCGGATCGCCGACCGGGGCGGGGCGCCGGCCACGATCGGGGCGGACGAGCTCCGCCGGGCGAGCCCGCGCCTGACGCCGCTGGCGATCGGGCAGATGTTTCGCCGGCACCGCGACGACCTGGAGGCGGCCCTGGCCGAGCGCGGCTACACCCTGATCGACTACGCCGACCAGGGGACGGGGATCGGGATGGCGTTCGAGATCGGGATCGCGCAATGACGCCTGGCGGCCGGGCCCTCACATCATGCGTCGCGCGCATGGCAGCCCGCCCGGCAATCCCGATTGTGCAGCGCAAAAAATCATGGGAGACAGGGTCCACGCAAGGACGCGATGGCGTCGCGGACTTGCCAGCCCTATTTGGGCGTTTCCTCCCTAGACTTCGGGCCACTCGCGAGAGTGGCCTTTTTTCTTGGCAGCCTCACCAGAAGGGCGATCGCGCGATTCCTCGGTCGCGCCGCGCATCCCCGGGCCCGCTCGCTCGTTCCCTCGGCGTCGTTCCTCGCACGCACCGGCCCTGCCGCTGCGGTGCCGCCCCGCAGGAGACCGCCATGACGGGCCGAAACGTTGCCGATCTCTGCATCGAGACCCTGGAGCATGCCGGCGTCGAACGCGTCTACGGCATCGTCGGCGACAGCCTGAACGGCCTCACTGAGGCGATCCGGGCACGAGGCAGGATCCGCTGGGTGCATGTGCGCCACGAGGAGGTGGCGGCCTTCGCGGCCTCGGCGGAGGCGCAGGCGACCGGCGGGCTCGCGGTCTGCGCCGGATCCTGCGGCCCGGGCCACCTCCACCTCATCAACGGGCTCTACGACGCCCATCGCTCGCGCATGCCGGTCCTGGCGATCGCCGCCCATATCCCCTCGGCCGAGATCGGCAGCAACTATTTCCAGGAGACCCGCCCGACCGAGCTTTTCCGGGATTGCAGCCATTACTGCGAGCTGGTCTCCGATCCGGCGCAGCTGCCCTACGTCCTGGAGACCGCGATCCGCACGGCGATCGGCCGCGGCGGCGTGTCGGTGGTGGTGATCCCGGGCGACGTCGCCCTGAAGGAGGCGCCGGCGCGGGCGCTCGCCGCCCCGGCGACACTGGCGCCGAAACAGCCCGTGGCGGTGCCGCCGGAGGCCGATCTCGACGCGCTCGCTGCCCTCCTCGACGGCGCCGCCGCGGTGACGCTGTTCTGCGGCCGCGGCTGCGCCGGCGCCCGCGAGGCGGTGATCGCGCTCGCCGAGGCCCTGAAGGCGCCGGTGGTCCACGCGCTGGGCGGCAAGGAGCATGTCGAGCACGACAACCCCTACGACGTGGGCATGACCGGGCTGATCGGCTTCTCCTCCGGCTACGCCGCCATGGAGGCCTGCGACGCCCTGCTGCTCCTCGGGACCGACTTCCCCTACCGCCAGTTCTACCCCGAGAAGGCGACCATCGCGCAGGTCGACATCCGGCCGGAGAATCTCGGCCGCCGCTGCCGCCTCGACCTGGGCCTCGTGGGCGATGTCGGGGCGACGATCGCGGCCCTGCTGCCGCGGCTGACGGCCTCGCGCGACCCCGGCCACCTCGAGCGCTGCCTCAAGCACTATGCCCGCGCCCGCGAGGGCCTGGACGACCTCGCCACCGGCAAGCCCGGCCGCAGGCCGATCCACCCGCAATACCTGACCCGGAGGGTGAGCGAGGCCGCCGGCCCGGACGCAGTGTTCACCGCCGATGTCGGCACCCCGACGATCTGGGCGGCACGCTACCTCGCGGTGTCCCCGGGCCGGCGCCTGATCGGATCCTGGGCGCACGGCTCGATGGCCAACGCCCTGGCGCACGCGATCGGCCTGCAGGCGTCGCAGCCGGGCCGCCAGGTGATCGCGCTGGCCGGCGACGGCGGCTTCAGCATGCTGATGGGCGACCTCCTCACCCTGGTGCAGGAGCGGCTGCCGGTGAAGGTGGTGGTGTTCAACAACGGCACCCTGGGCTTCGTCGAGATGGAGATGAAGGCCGCCGGCTACCTCGACACGGGGGTCGCGCTCCGGAATCCCGACTTCTCGGCCATCGCCCGCGCCGCCGGCCTGCACGGCCGCCGGGTCGAGGATCCGGGCGAGCTGGACGACGCACTCGCCGAGATGCTGGCCCATGACGGCCCGGCCCTCCTCGACGTGGTGACGAACCGCCAGGAACTCGCGATGCCGCCGCGCCTCCAGGCCGAGCAGCTCAAGGGCTTCAGCCTCTACGTGATGCGGGCGGTGATGAACGGACGCGGCGACGAGATCCTCGACCTGGCGAAGTCCAACCTGATCCGGTGAGACGCCCAAGCGGGCGGCGGACGGCGCCCCCGGCGTCCCTCGTCCGCGCGTGACGGCGTCACGCCGCCTGCTGCACCATCTGGCTCGCGACGAAATTCTGGATGGTGCGCACCGTCGAGAACACGTCGCGGCTCAGAAGGTGCTCCGGGAACTCGATCTCGAAGTGTTCTTCCAGATCCATCATGACCTGAACCGCCCCGAACGAATCGAGCCCGTTGTCGAACAAGCAGGCGTCGTCAGGAAGGCCGTCGATCGTGCGGGCGAGAGTACCGTGACGCGCCAGAATCGTGCGTATGTCCTGCGCAGAAGCCATCGCTCGTCCTCGTTCCGTGCCGCTCCGGCTTAAGACAGTTACAAGCCGGAAATCAAATGCAATCTGGGACACTGGTAAACTACCGCACACCATTCTGGCGTGCCGTCGACCGGGGCCACCGAGGACGCGAAAGCGTGGCGGCGCGCCGCATCCGGCCGCGGCACCACTCGCTCCTCGACGAGGTCCGCCCGGGACCGGCATCGATCCTGCGGGGTGCCCTCCCGGCAGCGGCCCGGCGTCCCGGGACCGGCCAGGATTGTTCGAGAACGGCACGGGTGACGGGCGATGCTGGGGCATGAGCGATCGGAGCGGTTCGAGGCCCTGGACGCCTGGCGGGGCGTGTGCGCGCTGGCGGTCGCCTTCTTCCACATGCCGCTGGCCCATCCGATGCAGGAGCAGGCCTGGTTCTCGAACCTGCAATTCTGCGTCGACTTCTTCTTCGTGCTCTCGGGCTTCGTGCTGCTGCACGCCTACGGCGAACGGCTGGCGAGCGGCCGGCAGGTTCTGCGCTTCATGCTGATGCGCTTCGGCCGGCTCTGGCCGCTGCATGCCGGGACGCTCGGCCTGCTGGTCCTGATCGAGGCGGTTCGCTTCTTCTATCTCTCGCACCACGCCGGGACGCCGATCGCGACCCTGCCCTTCGGGGCCGGGCACCGGCCGGTCGAGATCGTCACCCACCTCCTGTTCCTGCACAACTTCCGCACCTTCGGGGATTACAGCTGGAACTTCCCGTCCTGGAGCATCGCGGTCGAGTTCTATGCCTCGCTGGTGCTGGCCCTCGTGGTGATGGCGGCGGGCCCGCGGGCGCGCCTCGTCTTCGCGGGCCTCGCGGCGCTGAGCGCGCTCGCGCTGCACGCGGTGAGCCCGCGCACGCTCATGGTGATCCAGAACTGGGGTATCGTGCGCTGCCTGTTCGACATGTTCATCGGCTGCCTCGCCTACACCCTGCGCGACTCCCTGCGGGTGACCGGCCCCGCCGCGACGGCGGCGGAGGCCGCGGCGGCGGCCGCCATGCTGGCGCTGGTGGCCCTCGCCACGCCGGGCCCCGGGACCTACGCGGCGAGCCTGGTGTTCGGTGTCGCGGTGGCACTGTTCTCGCACGAGCGGGGCGCCCTGTCCGGCCTGGCGCGAGGCCGGCTGCCGCAGCGCCTCGGCGCGTGGTCGTTCTCGATCTACCTGCTTCACCTGCCGGTGATCCAGGTCGTCACGACCGCGATGCACGCCGTCGAGCAGCGCACCGGCCTGCCGCACACGGTCGTCATCGGACACGACCGCTACCTCGATTTCGGGTCCGGCCTCCTCAATGTCGCGGTCGCCGCCCTGCTGGTGGCCGCCACGGTGCCGCTCGCCGCCCTGACCTACCGCCTGATCGAGCGCCCCGCCCTGGGGTGGTTCAAGCGGCAGGATGCCCGCCTCGCTTCGGGGACGCCGACGACGGCCGTGGTGCGGGCGCCCGCCCCGATCACGACCGCCCTCCTGCCGCGCTGACGCACGGTGCCGCGCTGACGCACGGTGCCGCGCTGACGCACGGTGCCGCGCTGACGCACGGTGCCGCGCTAACACGCCGAGCCGCGCTGACGCATGGTGCCGCATCGCCGGGGTGTGTCGCGGATTGGCATGAGGGCAGGCGCCGGACGCGTTTCCGGATCGGTAACCGAACGACGATTAAGTTCCTGCCCGTGCCCTGCCGGATCAGGGATGGTTGAAAGAGGCAAGGGCACGGAATGTCGACGGCAGATCCCGCCTCGGCGACGACCCGCAGGACCGGCGGCACGCTCGCGGATCTGTGGGGATCGGCGCGGCGGCGCAGCCTGTGGGTCGTGACCGGCGCCTGCGTGATGGCGGCGCTCGGCGGTGCCTTCGCGCTTCGGCAGGTGCCGACCTACCGTGCCACGGTGGAGCTGCTGATCGACCCGCAGGCGCTGCAGATCGTCGGGCGCGGCCTGTCGCGCCAGGACGCGCCGGCGCAGGTCGACTTCGCCAACCTCGAGAGCCAGGGGCTGATCCTGCTCTCGGCCAAGCTCCTCGACGGGGTCATCGGACAGCTCGGCCTTGCCGAGGATCCCGTCCTGATGCGCGCCGCTCCCCCCGGCGCCGACCCGGCCGTGGTCGCGCTCGAGGCCCTGCGCAAGCGCATCGTGGTGCGGCGGGTCGAGAACTCGTTCAACTTCCAGGTCACGGTGGCCTATCCGGACCCGCGCCGCGCGGCCGAGATCGCCAACACCATCGCGGCCCAGTTCTTCGAGGTCGGCGCCCGGGACCGGGTCTCGGCGGTGCGCCGCGCCAACGAGGCGCTGCTCAACCAGCTCGGCGACCTGCGCAGCCAGCTCAACCAGGCCGACGTGGCGGTCGAGCGCTACCGGGCCGAGAAGGGCCTCGTCACCTCGGGCGATGCCGGCCTCCTGGTGTCGCAGCAGCTCAAGGACCTCTACACCCAGATCACCGCGGCGGAGACCACCCTCGCCCGGCTCTCGGCGCGGCGCGAGCAGGTACGCCAGCTCCGGATGCCGGACGGCCAGGTGCAGGCGGCGCCGGAGGCCGACACCTCGCAGGTGATGGTCTCGCTGCGCACCCAGTACGCCCAGACCATCCAGGAACTCGCCCAGCTCTCCCGCAGCCTCGGGCCCAACCATCCGCAGATGATCGCGCTGTCCGCCCAGCGCACCGCGACCGCGCGGCTGATCGCCGTCGAGGCCGACCGGATCCGCCGCACCATCGAGGAGGACCTGCGCCGCGGCGAGGAGGGTCTGCGCCAGCTGCGCAACCGCGCCGAGCGGCTGATCCAGAACCAGAGCAGCAGCAACCAGGAGAATATCCGCCTGCGCCAGCTCGAGAGCGAGGCGGAGGCGATCCGACGCACCTACAACACCGTGCTCGACCGGGTGAAGGACCTCGAGCAGCAGCAATCGATCAACCCGAGCAACTCGCAGATCATCTCGCGCGCCACCGCGCCGCTGAAGCCCTCGGACACGCCGGCCCCGATCGTGATCGCCGCCGCCGGCCTGTTCGGCGCGGTGCTGGGGCTGATCCTCGGCTTCCTGTACGACGTTTGGCGCGGCAACATCACGACGGTGGCGGGCTTCGGCGGCGCCGGCGCTCCGGTCTGGGCCCGCCTGCAGCGGCCGGGCCGCAGCGGCCGGGGCGGCAGCCCCGAGCAGGCGCTGGTCACCGCGGCGCGGGAGCTGCGCACCCGCCTCGGCGGCCGCGGCCAGGCGGTCGTCGTCACGGTGGCCTCCGACGGGCTCGGGCCCGAGCGCCTGCACGCGGCGGAGGTCCTGACCGACCTGCTGATCCGGCTCGGCGAGCCGGCCATCCTGGTGCCCGAGCAGGCCCATGCCCGGCTCGGCTTCGGCGACGGGCCGCGCGGCGACGCGCCGGTCCGCGGCGGCGCAGCCGTGCTCGACCGCGCCCGCATCCCGGAGCGGCCGAGGCGGCCCGAGATCATCGTGGCGGAACGGGACGTGGCGAGCGGCGACAGCTGGCTGTCGATTCCCGAGACATCCGACGCGATCCTGCTCGTCGTCGCCCCCGGACGGATGACCCGCGCCCGCCTCGAGCGCGTGCTCGACACCCTCGACGGCGCCGGCCGGTTCCGGGCTGAGGGGCTGCTCGGCCTCGTGGCGGTGGAGGGACGGGCGGAGCGCCTGCGCTGGCCGGCGGCGCAAGCGCGGCCGATGCCCGGCCGCGTCCGGACGGCATGACCCTCGCGCTCGCCGCACCCGCCGCCGACTGGCGCGCGCCCTACCAGGCGCGGGCAGCCTTCGGGGTGCTGATCGCGGCCCTCGTCTTCAACGCCGCCCTCTGCTTCCTCAACACCGCCGGGTTCCCGGTGACCGGCGGCAGCGTCATCGGCGCCGAGGTCGCGATCATCGCCGTCACCTTGAGCTTCGCCCTCGACGAGCGGCCCGGTCCCTGGCTGATCCTCGCCGGGCTCGTCAGCTACGGGCTCCTGCTCCTCGCCCTGCGCGGCTCGACCGACGTCAAGGGCGTGCGCGACTTCCTGATCCCGGTCGTGTTCTACAATCTCGGCCTGCGCTCCCCCGACCTGCGCAGCGCCGACCGGGCGGTGCTGGCCTGCGGCGTCATCGTGGTGGTGATGGGGCTGTTCGAGTACGGCCTGTTCGACATCTATCAGACGTACTTCAACATCGTGCGCTACTACGTGGCCCGCGGCAGCATGTCGGTGGCCGAGATCAACGAGCTGACCGGGTCGCTGTTCACCAGCGGCATCCGGCCGGATTCGCGCACGATCCTGCCGTTCCTCGGGCCGCACCGGGTCTCGTCGGTCTTCCTGGAACCGGTCTCGGCCGGCAATTTCGGTGCGGTGCTGTTTTCCTGGGCGCTCTACCGCCGCACCATGCGGGGCCGGGCCTGGCTCTTCCTCTGTGCGGCGGTCACCATCATCCTGGCCGATGCCCGCTTCGGTGCCTATGTCTGCGTCGCCGTCGCGGGCGCGATGCTGGTGGCCTACCGCCTGTCGCGCCTGCTCTGGTTCGCGCTGCCGTTCACGATCCTGCTCGGCCTCACCGTCTACGGCTTCGAGAGCATGCAGGTGACCTGGCAGAACGACATCAGCGGCCGCCTTCTCTGGGCGGCGCTGCTGATCACCTCGCTGCCCCCCGAGGGCGTGATGGGCATTCTGCCGGACAAGCTGTTCCTGTCGGATTCCGGCTACGCCTACGCGCTGACGCAGCTCGGCGTCGCCGGCACCGTGGCGGCCTGGAGCCTCTACGTCCTGATGCCGGCCCGCAACCCCGACGGCTGGCGCCTGCGCTGCGCGATGGCGGTCTACATCTGCCTGCTCCTCGTGATCAGCGACTCGCCGTTCTCGATCAAGACCGCGGCCTTGGTCTGGTTCATGCTGGGCGCCGCGGACGGGGCGGAGCCGGACGAGGCGCGACCGCGCGCGGCGTGATCATCACCCGGCCGACGCGTCGCCGTCCGGCGCGGGGCCCAGCACGAGATCCAGGAACCCCGCGAAGGCCGCGCCCGCGTCCAGCGGCTCCTCGGCCCCGTAGAGGCCGTTCCACAGGGTCGCCATCAGGGCCGGGGCGATCAGGAGCTGCGGGATCCGCACCAGCGCGTCGGAGCGGATCTCGCCCCGCGCCAGCGCCCGCGCGGCGAGGCGCCGGACCGCCTCGATCGCCGGATCGATCACCCGGCGGCGATAGATCGCCGAAAGGCCCGGGAATCGCGGCCCCTCCGTCGCCACCAGCCGGATCACCGCCCCGCGGCGCGACCCTTCGAGGTCGGCGAAGAGCGGCCCGAGGTTGCGCAGGAGGTAGGCCCGCGTCGGCTCGTCCGGCCCGGGCGGTGCGGCCATCGCCCCCTTGAGCGGATCGCCGATCGCGCCCGCGACCACGCCCTCGAACAACGCCTCCTTGTCGGGAAAGTGCAGGTAGAGCGTGCCCTTGGCGAGGCCCGCGCGGCTCGCGACGTCGCTCATCCGGGCGCCCGAAAACCCCTCGGCCAGGAAGGCGTCGAGGGCGGCGGAGAGGATCGCCCGTCGGGTCTCGGCGGTCTTTGCGGGACTCGGGCCGCGGGTGCGGCGCGGAGAGGGCTCCCCCGGTTCCCGAGCAATTTTGGACGCTTCGGTCATTTTTGACTTGCCGTCGCTTCGCTTCCGATCAAAACTGACCTCGTGGTCATATTCGCCCCGAGGGAGGAACGCCATGTCCACGGCTTCCCGATCCACCGATCCCCACGTCCTGATCGTCGGCGCCGGCCCGACCGGCCTCGTGCTCGCCCTGCAGCTCGCCCGCCGCGGCGTGCCGGTGCGGATCGTCGACCGGGCGAGCGGTCCCGGCACGGCGTCGCGGGCGATGGCGGTGCAGGCCCGCACCCTCGAATTCTACCGCCAGCTCGGCTTTGCCGACGCGGTGGTGGCCGAGGGCGTGCGGGTCCCGGCGGTCCACCTGCGGGAGGGCGGCGAGGACGTGGCGAGCGTGAGCTTCACCGACCTCGGCGCCGGCGAGAGCCCCTACCCCTTCGTCCTCGCCTACGCGCAGGACGACCACGAGCGCCTGCTGGTGCAGCAGCTCGCGCAGGCCGGTGTTGCGGTCGAGTGGGGCACGGCGCTGACGGGCCTGTCGCAGGACGAGGCAGGCGTGCGGGCGGTGCTGGCGCGCGACGGCACCGAGGAGGTCTGCCGCGCCGCCTATCTGTGCGGCTGCGACGGTGCCCACAGCCGGGTGCGGGAGAGCCTGAGGATCGGCTTTCCGGGCGGCACCTACGACCAGCTGTTCTACGTCGCCGATGCCCGCGTGGCCGGGGGCTTCCGGGAGGCGTTGTTCATCAATCTCGGCTCCCACGGCTTCGGGCTGATGCTGCCGGTGCGGCTCTCGGGCATGCAGCGCCTGATCGGCCTGGTGCCGGACGCCCTGACCACCCGGGCGGGCCTGACCTTCGAGGACCTGCGCCCGAGCGTCGAACCGCTGATGGGGATCCGGGTCGAGGCGGTGAACTGGTTCTCGACCTACCACGTCCACCACCGGGTGGCGGAGCGGTTCCGGGCCGGGCGCTGCTTCCTCGCGGGCGATGCCGGCCACATCCACAGCCCGGCCGGCGGCCAGGGCATGAATACCGGCATCGGCGACGCGGTGAACCTCGCCTGGAAGCTTGCCGAGGTGCTGGCCGGCCGGGCCGACCCCGCCCTCCTCGACACCTACGAGCGGGAGCGGATCGGCTTTGCCCGGAGCCTCGTCGCCACCACCGACCGGGCCTTCCGGGCCGTGACCGGGCCCGGCCTCGGCAGCCAGGTGCTGCGGACCTGGCTCCTGCCCCACCTGATGCCGGCGCTCTGGGGCTTCTCGGCGGCGAGACAATTCCTGTTCGACACCGTCTCGCAGACCCGCATCGCCTACCACGACAGCCCCCTGAGCGCGGGCCGGGCCGGATCGGTCCAGGGCGGCGACCGCCTGCCCTATGTGGCCGAGCCCGACAACTTCGCGGCGCTCGCGAGCCTCGCCTGGCAGGTCCACGTCTACGGGACTCCACGCCCCGATTTCGCCGCCGCGGCGGAGCGGGCCGGCCTGGCGCTCCACGCGTACCCGTGGACGGAGGGCGCGCGGCAGGCGGGGCTGGTGCAGAACGGCGGCTACCTGGTGCGGCCGGACGGCTACGTTGGGCTCGCGCTGCCGGGCCAGGAGGCGGAGGAACTGGCGGCATATTGCGGACGATGGCACCTGCGGCCGGGCCAGCCGGCGCAGTGACCCGCCCTCACCCCTTGTCCCGCATCAGCCGCGCCTTGTCGCGCTGCCAGTCCCGCTCCTTGGCGGTCTCGCGCTTGTCGTGGAGCTTCTTGCCGCGCCCTAAGCCCAGCTCGACCTTCGCCCGGCCGCGATCGTTGAAGTAGATCTTGAGCGGGACGACCGTGTAGCCCTCGCGCTGCGTCGCGCCGATGAACTTGTCGATCTGGCGTCGGTGCAGCAGCAGGCGGCGGGGCCGCTTGGTGTCGTGGTTGAAGCGGTTCGCCTCGAGGTATTCCGGGATGTAGGCGTTGAACAGCAGCAGGTCGTTGCCCGATGGCCCGGCATAGGCCTCGCCGATCGTCGCCTTTCCGCCGCGCAGGGACTTCACCTCGGTGCCCGTCAGCGCGATGCCCGCCTCGACCGTGTCGGTGATCTCGTAATGGAAGCGGGCCTTCCGGTTGTCGGCGACGACGCGGTTCTTCGGCTCGGGTTTCTTGGCCATCGGGCGGGTTCGGGATCCTCGGGGCCGCGCATCGGAGACCCGGGCGATCGGTCCCGGGCATCCGGCTCGATAGGTAAGGCGCCGGTCAGGCGTTGGTGAGGCCGGCGTGGCGAAGCGCCCCGTCGACGAGGCTGCGCGTGCCTTCCCCGACCGGGACCATCGGCAGGCGCACGTCCTCCTGCATCAGGCCGAGGCGGGCGAGGGCGTACTTGGCCGGCGACGGGTTGGTCTCGGCGAAGAGGTGGGTGTGGAGCGGCATCAGGCGGTCCTGGATCTCCAGCGCCGTGCGGAAATCGCCGGCGAGGCAGGCCTCCTGGAAGTCGGCGCACAGGCGCGGCGCGACGTTCGAGGTCACCGAGATCGTGCCGTGGCCGCCATGCGCCATGAATCCCAAGGCCGTCGCATCTTCGCCAGAAAGTTGGACGAAGTCTTCGCCCATGGCTTGGCGTTGCAGGCTGACCCGGGCCACGTTGGCGGTGGCATCCTTCACGCCGGCGATGTTTCGCAGCTCGTAGAGCCGCTTCATGGTATCGACGCTCATGTCGATCACCGAGCGGCCGGGGATGTTGTAGATCAGGATGGGAATGCCGACCGCATCGTTCACCGCCTTGAAGTGCTGGTACAGCCCTTCCTGCGTCGGCTTGTTGTAGTAGGGCGTGACGATGAGCAGCGCGTCCGCGCCGGCCTTCTCCGCATGAACCGAGCGCTCGATCGCCTCCGCGGTGGAGTTGGAGCCGGCGCCGGCGACCACCGGCACCTTGCCGGCGGCTTCGTCGATGCAGGCCTCGACCACCCGGTCGTGCTCGGCGTGGCTCAGCGTCGGGCTCTCGCCGGTGGTGCCGGTGGGCACGAGGCCGTGGGTGCCGTTCTCGATCTGCCAGGCCACGAAGGCCCGGAAGGCGTGCTCGTCGAAGGCCCCGTCGCGGAACGGCGTCACCAGGGCGGTGAGGGAGCCCTTCAGGCGGTGCGAGATCTGCGTCGACGTCATGCTGGCGTTCCTCGCCCGGGCGGGGCGGCGGCGCCCCCGGGATGTCTGGTTGGGAGGCCGGCCCGTGTCGGGACCACCTCGGCCGTCCGGTGCCCGACACATAGGCGCTCGACGGGCCGGGCGCAAACGCTCCGGCGCGCGACCGCAGTGGCCCGCGAAACGCGGCCGGGCCGCCTGGGCTCCCTCGCGCTCCGGCGCGATCGGGCTCCAGGGTTAATCGCTTCTTAACGGGGCGCCTCCACCATGGCGCGTCCGGTCACTCGAGCTCACTAGGGGAACGGGAACCATGCTGCTCTCGCCTCGACGGCGCCGCCTCGCGGTCCTCGCCCTCACGGTGTCCGGCGCCGCGCTGACCTCGCTGTCGGCCCTCGGCGGTTCGACCGTGACGGACGCCCCGCCCGAGGCGTCCGCCCCCGCGACGGCCGTCCCGTCCGCGTCGCCGTCGGCGGCGGCCCCGATCGCCCGCGCGGTCGAGCGGGCCGACGAGGACGGACCGCGCCCGACCACGGCCCCGGGCGAGGGCGGGGCACGCCTGCCCGCGACCGCGGCGGCCTTCGCCTCCGCCGATCCCGAGGTACCGATCCCGTTCCCGGTGCCGGACGCGGCCATCACCCCGCCCGCCCCGGTGCCGAGCGTGCCCGATCCGGGCCGGCCGGCCCTGGGCACCGAGGTGGATGGCCCGGCCCTGCGCAGCGCCGTCGACGCCTACCGCCGCGGCCAGGTGAGCGAGGGCGACCGCATCCGCGACGGCCTCAAGGACCCGGCCGCCCGCACGCTCCTCGACTGGGTGGCGATCCGCGCCGGGGCCGGCATCGGCTTCGAGCGCACGGTCGCGTTCATCCGCGACAATCCGGACTGGCCGGTGGGAAGCCTGGTGCGCCGCCGCGCCGAGGAGGCGCTGCTCTCCCAGCGCAAGGCCCCGTCCCTGGTGCGGGCTTATTTCGCGGCGCGCCGGCCCCAGAGCGCCCCGGGCAAGTTCGCCCTGGCGCTGGCCTTCAAGGCCGACGGCCTCGAGGAGGACGCCGCCACCCTCGCGCGCGACCTGTGGCGGGAGGACACGTTCGGCCGCACCCTGGAGCTCAAGGTCCTGGACGCCTTCCCGGGCGCGATCGGCGAGATCGACCATCGCTACCGCATGGAGCGGGCGCTGATGAAGGAGGACTGGGACACCGCAGGCCGCGCCGCCGCCTACGCCGGCAAGGCCTACGGCACCCTGGTGCGGGCCCGCCGCGCCGTCGAGGCGAAGGCCTCCAACGCGGGATCCGCCCTCGACGCCGTGCCGCCGAGCCTGCGCCAGGATTCCTCGTTCCTGTTCTCCCGCGCCCAGCACCTGCGCCGCCTCGACCGGCCGGCGGAGGCCGCCGCCGTGATGGCGCTGGCGCCGCGCAACCCCGAGGTGCTGGCCGATCCCGACGAGTGGTGGATCGAGCGCCGGATCGTCGCCCGCAAGCTCCTCGATGCCGGCGACGCCAAGACGGCCTACGCGGTCGCCGCCGGGCACAGCGCCCGCACGGTCGAGAAGCGCATCGAGGCGGAGTTCCACGCCGGCTGGATCGCCCTGCGCTTCCTCCACGACGCGCCCTTGAGCGCGCGCCACTTCGCCGCCGCGGCTTCCATCGCCGAGACGCCGATCTCGGTCGCGCGGGCGGCCTACTGGCAGGGCCGCGCCGCCGAGGCGGCCGGTGAGGCGGCCGAGGCGCGGGCCTTCTACGAGCGCGCCGGCGCCCAGCCGATCGCCTATTACGGCCAGCTCGCCCGGGCGAAGCTCGGCCAATCCTCCCTGGCCCTGCGGCCCTGCAGCACGCTGGACGAGGCCGGCCGCACCGCCTTCGAGAACCGCCACGCCGTGCGGGCCTTGCGCCTGCTCGCGGCCGCGGGGCTCAAGGAGCTGACGCTGCCGCTCTACATGGACTTCGCCCAGCGCCTCTCCGAGCCGGCGGAGCTCAACGCGCTGGGCGACGTCGCGATGGCGCTCAACGATCCCCGCGCCCTCGTGGCGATCGGCAAGACCGCCGTGCAGCGCGGCCTGCCGCTCGACCGGCACGCCTACCCGACCAACGGCATCCCGACCTACGAGGCGTCCTCCGCGGTGCCGCAGGTCGAGCGCGCGATGGTCTTCGCGATCGCCCGGCAGGAGAGCCAGTTCGATCCCCGGGCGCAGTCGAGCGTGGGCGCCCGCGGGCTGATGCAGATGATGCCGGCCACGGCGCAACGCACCGCCCGCCGGGTCAGCGCCGCCTTCGACACCGACCGCCTGACCAGCGACCCGGCCTACAACGCCCGCCTCGGCCAGGCGCATCTCGGCGAGCTGATGGAGGATTGGCGCGGCTCCTACATCCTGTCCTTCGCGGCCTACAATGCCGGCGGCGGCAACGTGAAGAAGTGGATCGACGCCTACGGCGATCCCCGCAGCCCGGCCGTCGACCCGGTCGACTGGGTCGAGCGCATCCCCTTCACCGAGACCCGCAACTACGTCCAGCGGGTGACCGAGAACCTGCAGGTCTACCGCACCCGCCTCGCCGAGGCCGGAGACGGGCGCAGCGCGCTCCTGATCGCGGACGATCTGAAGCGCGGGGCGCGGTGAGGGTAGAAGCGTTCAGCGTGGTCGAGCTTGGCGCGATGGGAGAAGCCCGATCGGCTTGAGCGTGCGGGAGGCGGCCGGGCCCCTCACCCGCAGCGCTTGGCCGCGAAAGGCCAGGATTCGACATCGCCGTGAGCGTGCACCTCCAGCCGGTAAGAGGGAAGTTGCGCTCAGATCTTACACGGACGGATCAAGCGGAAGTCGTATCGCCCTTACGAGCCTTCACGACAGCGAAACCGATCGGGTCTCGATCCTAGCAAGCCGCGTCGAACCGCTCCCCCTCGTGATCGAGGTGCAGGTAGTCCGGATCGAACAGGGCGACGGCCGCCAGGGCCTCGAAATCCGGGACGGCCAGGTGCTTGTCGCGCCAGTCGATCAGGCCCGCCAGGCGCAAGTCCCGCAGGGTGCGGTTGACGTGCACGGCCGACAGGCCGAGGGCGTCGGACAGCTCGACCTGGGTGACGGGCAGCTCGCACCGTCCGTCCCTGACCCGACCGACGGCGCGCTGGCGGACATGCAGCTCGCAGAGCAGGTGCGCGACCCGCTCGAGGGCGCTGCGCCGGCCGATATTGACCAGCCATTCGCGGTGGATCGCCGCCGTGACCAGGACCTCCCACCACAGGGCCCGGGTGAGGCGCGGGTCGGTGTTCAGCATCTCCTGGAGCAGGTCGCGCGAGATCTTGGCCACGGTCACCGGCGTCAGCGTGCCGAGAGCGTGGTCCATCCGACGCAGCAGGAAGATGTTGAGATCGCACAGGTCGCCGGGCAGCAGGAACGACATGATCTGGCGCCCGCCATCGGCGAGATGCTTGTAGCGGCAGACCCAGCCGGCGAGGATCAGGTTGACGTCGGTCGGCTCCTCGCCCTCGGCGATGATGTCCTGGTGGGTGTCGTAGTTGACGATCCGCGCCGAGGCCGCCTCCTGCAGGAGGCGCTTGTCCGCATCGCTCAGGCGGGTGAACCGTTCGAGCTTCCGGATCAGCGGATTCATCATGCACGCCCTCGGGTCCAGCACGGCGGCACGGGGCCCGGCCGCCGCGGCGGCAAGTTAGCGTCCGTCACGCATCAGTAAAGACCGGCGTCGCGACCCCGCAGAACGCGGCGGCACGACGCCGCGGCAAGGCGCAGCGCCGGGCGACGCACGCTCCGGCCGCCGCCCGCTCCCTTGCGGGAGGGCGAGGATGAGCAGTTGCGGAAACCGGGTTTCGTCCTCGAGGCTGCCGCGGGCCTCCCTCGCCGTCCCGGATCCGCATGTCGGCACCCGGGACGGCGGCAAGGACGGGTTGAGACGGCTCCCGAGCCCGGCCGGGGCAACCGTCTCGCGAGAGGAGGGGCCAGCGCCCTCCTCCCACGGTCTTGCCCGGCCTCAGCCCTGCGCCAGGGCCGCCGCCACCCGGCGGGCGAAGGCGACGGGGTCGCGGGGCGGGTCGCCGCCCTGGACATGGGCGAGGTCGACGAGCGTCTGGGCCGCCTCGCCGACATCCTCGCCCGCCGACGCGCGCTCGGCGATGCGGCGGATCAGGGGGTGGCGCGGGTTGAGCTCCAGCACCGGCTGGCCGCCGCCCATCCCGCGGCCGGCCCGGCGCAGCAGGCGCTGCATCTGCAGGTCGGGGCCGTAGGCCGGGGCCGAGAGCAGCACCGCGCTGTCGACGAGGCGCTGGCTCGCCTTGACGTCGGAGACGTCGTCCTTGAGCGCCTCCTTGAGCTTCGGCAGCAGGTCGGCGAGGTCGGCCGGGGCGTCGGCGTCCGACACCTCCGGCTCGAAGGCCGAGAGGTCGTCGCCGCCCTGCGTGATGCTGCGGATCGGCTTGCCCTCGAAGGCGTCGAGCCGCTCGGGCCAGAACGCGTCGACGTGGTCGGAGAGCAGCAGCACCTCGAGGCCGCGGGCGGAGAACCCCTCGATCTGGGCCGAGCGCTTGAGCGCCTCGGTGTCGTCGCCGACCAGGATGTAGATCGCCTCCTGGTTCGGCTTCATGCGGGAGACGTAGTCGGCCAGGGACGTCCAGCCCTCGACCGTGGACGAGCGGAAGCGCAGGAGGTTCGCGATGTCCTGGCGGTGCTCGGCATCCTCCCACAGCCCCTCCTTCAGCACCGGCCCGAAGGCCTGCCAGAAGGTGGCGTAGGACTCCGCGTCCTTCGCCCGGCTCTTGAGCTCGGACAGCACCTTGCCGGTCACCGCCCGGCGGATGCGGGCCAGCACCGGCGTGGCCTGCAGCATCTCGCGAGAGACGTTGAGCGGCAGGTCCTCGGTGTCGACCACGCCCTGAACGAAGCGCAGCCAGGACGGCAGCAGCCCGGCCTCGTCGGTGATGAACATCCGGCGCACGTGCAGGCGCACCTTGCTCTCGCGCTCCTCCTCGACGGCGAGGAAGGGCTTCATGCCCGGCACGAACAGGAGCGCGGTGAATTCGAGCTGGCCTTCGGCGCGCCAGTGCAGGGTCGCCCAGGGCTTGTCGAAGGCGTGCGCGACCTGGCGGTAGAACTCGGTATACTCTTCCTCGCTCACCTCGGACTTGGGCTTGCGCCACAGCGCCGTGCCCTTGTTGCCGGCGACCTCCTCGCCGTCGCGCACTAGCGCCACCGGCACGGTGATGTGATCGGCCCACTTGCGCACGATGGTCTCGAGGCGCAACGATTCGAGGTAGTCCTCGGCGTCGGCCTTCATGTGCAGGACGATGTCGGTGCCGGGCTCGGACCTGGTGGCGGGCGCCAGCGTGTACTCGCCCTGCCCTTCCGAGGCCCAGGTCCAGGCCTCGTCGGATCCGGCCTTGCGCGAGGTGACCTCGACCCGGTCGGCGACCATGAACGCCGAGTAGAAGCCGACGCCGAACTGGCCGATCAGGCTCGGGCGCTCCTCGGGCTTGGCGTCGGCGAGCGACTGGCTGAAGGCCCGGGTGCCGGAGCGGGCGATCGTGCCGAGGTTCTGCGCCAGCTCGTCCTTGGCCATGCCGATCCCGGGATCCGAGACGGTCAGGGTCCGGGCCGCCTTGTCGGGCAGGATGCGCACCTTGGCGTCCGCCGGCAGCGCCAGGGCCGAGTCGGTGAGCGCGCCGAACCGGCGCCGGTCGACCGCGTCGGCGGCGTTGGCGACGAGCTCGCGCAGGAAGATCTCGCGCTCGGAGTAGAGGGCGTGGACCACGAGGTCCAGGAGGCGTCCGACCTCGGCGCCGAAGCTGTGCCGCTCCAGCGTCTCGCTCGCTCGGGTCTCGCTCGCTTGGGTCTCGCTCACGTGTCTTGGGCTCCGCTGAGGAACAATTCGTCGCGGGGCGATATGCGGAACCCGCCCCGGCTTTTCAAGGAAGCCCGAAACCGACGCGGTCAGGCGAGAAACGATCGCCCCGACCTCGTCGCGGTCCGCCGGAGCGGCGTCGACCGAGCGATGGATCGTCAGGCCCTCGATCATGGCGTCGAGGGCCCGGGCGGTGCCCGGGGCGGAATGCTGCTCGAGCGCGGCGCGGCTCTCGGCCATGCAGCCCAGCCCCACGGGCCGCAGGGCGGGCCGGCGGACCGCATAGGCGTAGAGCTCGTCGATCGGCAGCATCGTGCGGGGCGTCGCGCCCACCGCAGCGGAGACCAGGGACGGAAGAAAATGACGGGCCAGAAGCGGCGGATGCTCGCCGGCGACGTGGACATCGCCGACGATCCGGAACTCGCGGCCGGCAACCGGCGCTTCTCGGCCTGGATGGACCGCTACAACGCGACCCAGACCCTGAGCCAGCCCGAGCGGCAGGCACTCCTGGCCGAGGCCGGTGCCGGTGACGATCGGCGACGACGCGATCATAGGGGCGGGCAGCGTCGTCACCCGCGACGTGCCGGCGAACGGGATTGCGGGCGCCGGAATAGGAGGTCTTCAGCCCTCCGGCCGGCGCACCACGAGCAGGTTGGCGATGAGCACCTGCACCGGCTCGCCGTGCTGGTTGAGCGTGGTGGTGCGCACCTTGGCGAGGCCCTGGCTCGGCCGCGAGCGCGAGGGGCGCACCTCGATCACCTCGCTCTCGAGCCGGATCGTGTCGCCGGGCCGCAGGGGCTTGGGCCAGCGCAGCTCGTCCATGCCGGCCCCGATGATGCCGCCTGCCGGCTGCAGCTCGCTCTCGACGAGGAGCCGCATGGTCAGGGCCGCGGTGTGCCAGCCGCTCGCCGCGAGGCCGCCGAAGAACGTGGCCGCGGCCTTGCCGGCATCGAGGTGGAAGACCTGCGGGTCGAACTGTTCGGCGAAGCGGACGATGTCGGCCGCCGTCACCGTCGTCTCGCCCGACCGGTAGACCTGGCCCGGCGCCAGATCGTCGAGGTACAGCTCCCGCGTCATCGCCTATTTCCCTCCCGCCGCGACGAGGGCGGGCGTCCGCGCCCGCTCTCCCCGGAACCACACCCCGGCCGCGACCGCGCCGGCATTGATGAGCCCGAGCGCCGCGAGCCCGAGGCCGAGCGCCAGGAAGACCCCGTCGAGCCCGAGGCCGAGCCGCAAGGCCAGGAACCCGCCGCCGATCGAGACCGCCATGCGCGACAGCCCCGCCGCCAGCGGCCAGCCGACCCGTCCCGCCCCTTGCGCGGCGAAGTAGAGCGCGAGCCCGACCCCGGAGAAGCCGTAGAACGGCCCGACGAGGTGGAGGTAGCGGCTGCCGACCGCGAGCATCTGCGGGTCGTGGCCGAACAGGGTCAGGAACGGCGCCGGCCACAGGGCGGCGGAAAGCCCGATCGCCTCGGTCAAGGCCCCCGCGATGGCGGCGCCGGTCCAGGCGACCCGCAGCGCCCGGGCCCGGTCGCCGGCGCCGATGCAGGTGCCCACCATCGCGCCGATCGGCGCGCCGAGGCCGAAGACGAGGGGGACCAGCAGGTATTCGAGCCGCGCGCCGGTGCCGTAGCCGGCGACCGCGGCGGGCCCGGCCGCTCCCGCGAAGGCGGTGGCGGACGCGATGGTCACGTTGGTGGTGACGCTCACGATCGAGGAGACCGCGCCGATCCGCAGGATGTCGCGCAAGGGCGCCCAGGCGAGGCGAGGCGGGCGCAGGCTCGGCCGCAGCAGGCCGTGGCCGGCCCAGAGGTGGTGGGCGAACACGGCCGTGCCGGCGGCGTAGTAGGCCAGCACCGCGACGCCGCCGCCGACGATGCCGAGGCCCGGGATCGGGCCGAAGCCGTAGATGAGGGCCGGCGAGAGCGGCACCAGCACCGCGGCGCCGACGCTGATGACGATCGCCGGCAGCGCCATGTTGCCGGTGCCGCGGATCACCGCCGCCAGCGCGTTGAACAGCCAGATCAGCACCGCGCCGGCGAAGACCACGCCGCCATAGGTCGTGGCGGCGTCGAGCGACGCCCCCTCCCCGCCCATCGCCCGGTAGAGCGCCGGCCCGAAGGCGAGGTCGAGCACCGTGGTGACGAGACCGAGGAAGAGGCCGATCGCGGCGGCGTACCACGGCAGCGCGTCCGCGTCGGCGCGCCGCCCGGCCCCCAGGCTGCGGGCCACCGCCGACAGGATGCCGCCCCCCATGCCGCCCGCGGAGATCATCTGCACCAGCATCAGGACGGGGAAGACCAGCGCCATGCCGGCGAGCGCGTCGGTGCCGAGCCCCGCCACGTAGGCGGTCTCGATCAGGCCGACGAGGGCCTGGACCAGCATGACGACGACGTTCGGTGCGGCGAGGCGCAGCAGCGTCGGCCCGATCGGGGCGTGGAGCAGGCGGTGGGTGCGCGCGTCCATCGGGCGGCCCTCCTCGGGTCGGTCAGAGCGGCCGGCGATCCCGGCGGCCCCAGTTAGTGGCATATGCCAGTTTCTCGTCAAGCCGGAAGGCGGGCCACCCTCAGGCCGCTCGGCCGAGTGCGGCGAGCTTCCCGGCCTCGAAGGCCGCGAGATCGAAGTCGTCGTCCGGGAGACGGGGCAGGAACCGCTCGACCTGCTCGCAGAGCACGATGTCCGGCCGGACCCGCGCGATGTAGGACCAGTCGAGATTGGTCGACCAGATGAAATGGACTTCGCGAAACGTCTCGGCCAGCATCGCGGTCAGGCCGTTGGGCGTGAAGTTCGCGCAGGAATCGCCGAACAGGATCAGGGTGCGGGGGTCGGCCTCGGGCGAGCGGTTGCGGTAGACCGCGTGGGCGCCGTTGTGCAGTTCGCCGATGCGGCCGGCCGCCGCGTAGGCGTCGATGAGGCGGCCGCCCGCGACGCGCTCGGCATCCCGGAACAGGTCGTAGACCCGCACGGTCTCGAGGGGCGGCCTGTCGAGCTTGCCGCCGATGTCGAGCACGGCCTCGAATTCCCGGAACGGCCGTTCGAGGAAGTCAGTGCGGGGCGCCGCGCCGCAGGCGCGGCAGACCAGCCGGTAGGCAAGGAGGCAACCGTGGATGGTCCAGTGCGTGTCGGTCCGGAAATGCAGCGCCGGGGCCCCGCCTTGCGCGGCACCGCCGCGCCGCGCCCGCATCGGTCCGACGAGGTCGATCCAGGCCCGGCGCCCGACCCACGACCAGCGCATCATCGCCCCGAGGCGGCGGGCCGGCGAGTGGCGCGGATCGACGGACAGGCCGTCGAAGCGATCCTCGTAGAGGCTGAGCTTCTCGGGTACGACGAGGTGCAGGTAGCGGGCGCCGAGGCCGCGGCAGCGGCGCACGCGCTCCGCGATGCGCCGCCGCCAGCGGCGCAGCACGCGGTCGAGCGGGCGCGAGGGACGGTACTGCCCCGCGACTTCGTTGGTGCCTCCGGTGAGGAAGAGCCAGCCATCCTTGCCCGCGTGATACATCCGGTCTCCTGCGCGCGGGTCGGCCGCGGCTTCGGCAGAGCCGCAGGGTGCAGCTCCGCTCGGCTCCTCGGTTCCGCATCATCGCCGCCGCCGAACCGGTGGCCGCGGCGGCGCCGGCCGTTCGCGGCCGGGGGCGTGATGCATCGGCGCGGGACCGCCGCGCCGCGGGCGGATCCCCGGGGACGGTGCGCCGCGCGAGGGGTCTGCGCTCGTGGAACGGAAAAAGAAAGGCGGGCGACGGGGTCAGGGGCTGCTGCGGACCTTGGCGCCGTAGCGCCGGCTCCACTCGGCCAGGATGCGGGTGCGGTTGCGCGCCATCCAGTCGAGGTCGTTGCGGATCATCCTGGCCTCGGCGTGGGGCGGGTAGACCGGCGCCGGGTTGGAGACGCCCGGATAGGCCACGATGGCGTAGCTGCGGGCGTAGAGCGCATTGGCCTCGCGGCTCGCCGCCCAGTCCGCCACCCGCCTCGCGAGGGGCAGGTGGGGCCGGCCCGCCACGACCGCGAAGGCCTCGGCCTCCCAGCCGGTGCCGTCGACCGGCACCACGATGTCGATCGGCGCGCCCGCCGCCTTCTCGGCGGCGGCCCGCATGTCGAGGGAGAGGCCCGCGGCGTGGCGGCCGGCGGCGGCCTCCCGGCAAGGGGCCGAGCCGCTCGGCAGGTAGGCGGCGACGTTCTCGTGCAGGGCGTCCATGAAGGCCCAGCCCGCATCCTCCCCGAGGGTCTGCAGCCAGGCCGCGACGAGGAGGTAGCCGGTGCCGGAGGCGGCCGGATTCGGCATCGCGATCCGCCCCTTGAAGGCGGGGCCGAGGAGGTCGCGCCAGAAGCTCGGCCGCGTGATCCGGTGCCTCGCCGCCACCTCGGTGTTGAAGCAGATCACCCCCAGATAGGCGTCCATCCCGGTCCAGCTGTAGGGCGGGGTCTGGTCCCGGAAGAACGGCCGCAGGGCCTCGACGCCGGCCGGGCGGTAGGGGTCGAGGAGGCCGGCGGATTCGAACTGCAGCAGGCTCGTCGTGGCGACTCCGATCAGGAGGTCGGCCTGCGGCGCGTTCCGCTCGGCCAGCATGCGGTCGGTGATGAGGCCGGTCGACGCCCGCAGCCAGGCGATCTCGACCTCCGGCACCGCCGCCTCGATGGCCCGGCGGATCGGGTCGAGCTGCTCGAGTTCGAGGGCCGTGTAGGCGACGAGCCGGGTGCGCTCCGCCGCCGCGGCGGGCCGCGGCGCGAGACCTCCCGCGTGGCTCCCGAGGAGCAGCAGCGCCAGACCGGCCCGACTCAGGACCGTGCGGATCCCCCGCCGCCGCCCGCCGATCGGTGCCGCACCCCCCATCATGCCCCTCCACCCGCCCGTGTCCCGCCGCGCCTTGAGATCGCGCCGATACCCGCTTCAACGCCAACCGTCCCCAGGATAGAAAGCCCTGGCGACGGTGCGGTGACGCGCCGCACGCCGGATCATGTCCCGGCACGCGGGTGCCCTGTCCGGCGCAGCTGAACCGTATGATAGGTCGTTGATATTGCCAGTTATTCCGTAGCGGGAGGATACCCAGGTGACCCCGACTTGCTCTAGGATCGGGCGACGGACCGTTTCCAGAGACGCCACGGTATGACCCAGCCGACGCCGCCAGTCGCCCTGATCGCGGATGACGACGACTTCTTCCGCCTCGCCGTGGTGGCGATCCTCACGCGCAGCTTCGGATTCGCCGAGGTCGTCGAGACCGGCTCGCTCGATGCCGCCGTCGACCAGCTCTCTACCCGCCGCGGCGCCGTGACCCTGGCGCTGTTCGATCTCGCGATGCCCGGCATGGAAGGGCCCGGCAGCCTCAGCGCAGTGCGGGAATGCTTCCCGGCCGTCCGGGTGGCGGTGGTCTCGGCGTCGACCGAGCGCACCAAGATCCTGACCGCCCTCGAGGTCGGCGTCCACGGCTACGTGCCGAAGGGGATCGGCTCCGCCGAGCTGACCCGGGCGGTCGGGATGATCCTGGACGGCCAGATCTTCGTGCCGGCCTCCCTGGCCATCCTCGACGGGCCTTCGCCGCGCCCGGCGCTCGAGCCGCGACCCGCCCTCGACGGGCGCAACCCGCGCATCCCCGACCTGACGCCGCGCCAGCGCGATGTCCTGGCCCTCCTGGTCGAGGGACGCTCGAACAAGGAGATCGCCCGTCGGCTGCAGCTCGGCGAGGGAACCGTCAAGGTGCACATGGCGGCGCTGCTGCGCAGCCTCGGGGTGCAGAACCGGGCCGCCGCCGCGGTGGTCGGCGCGCGGCTGCTGGCGGATTGACGCGGCCCCCGACCGGCGGCCGGACCCGGGTGGGCCAGACGGCGGGAAACAGCAGGCGCGCGTCCCGGCGTCCTCCCGGGCGATCACCCGGTGTCCCTTCCGGGGACCGGGGAGTGATCGCTCCGGCCATCGGCTGATCCGGCCCGCGCGGCCGGTCCGGCTCGGCCGAAGCGTTGCAATTGAGGAAAATAAGCAAAGAATACGCACGCAGAAAGATAGGTCCGGGGCAGCCGCTGCCAGCCTACGGCTGTCCTCCGGAGGCGACCGCACCGGGAAAGTCCGAATCGAACGATCGATCGTTACCAAGGTGGCGAGTGCTGCCGATGCATTTCCTGATACTGACCCTAGGTCAACAACAACGGAGGTTCGTCACTTGACAGCCGGACCGGCTGACGGTTTACCTGAGTGGCTGGCGTATCTGATGCGAGTGTGCACCCTCTTCACCGGTTGAGCGCTCAATCGCCGCGACCCGGGCGCGGGAGCACCCGGATCCGGCGCGGGGTGGAAATGCGACGGAATCGAGCGATGGACCGGGAAGAGATCGGGACGGAGAACATTCTTGCGACCCTGGACGTCCTGCTGAACCTGCCGTCGCTGAAGAAGTCGCCGCAGCTCTCCGCCTTCCTCTCCTACGTCGTGCGCGAGAGCCTGGCCGGGCGCGGCAGCCTGCTCAAGTCCTACACCATCGCGACCGACGCCCTCGGGCGCTCGACCAGCTTCGATCCGGCGACGGACGCGATCGTGCGGGTCGAGGCCCGGCGCCTGCGTCAGGTGCTGCAGCAGATCTACACCGATCCCGCCTGCCCGCTCACGGTCCGCATCGACCTGCCCCTCGGCCGCTATGAGCCCAGCTTCCGGCAGCTCGCGCCCGCGGCCGGAGCGTCTCCGGCGGGTCCGGACGAATCCGCACCGAAGGACCTTCTGGAAAGCGAGCAGCGCTACCGCGCCCTGGTGGAGGCGAGCGCGGCGGTGGAGTGGCGCGCGAGCCCGGACGGCAGCCTGACCCAGACCTTCGGGCTGAGCGCCCGGACCGGCCTGTGCGACACGGAGCTTCAGGGCTTGGGCTGGCTGAGCGCCCTCCACCCCGACGACCGGACCCGCACCGAGGTGGTGTGGCGGACCTGCTGCCAGAACGGCACGCCGCTCGAAGCCTCGTTCCGGGTCCGCCACCGCGACGAGACCTACCGCTGGATGCTCGGCCGCGCCGTGCCCCTCGAGAACGTCGACGGGGCGATCCGCGAATGGGTCGGGACCATGGCGGACATCGACGAGCAGATCCGCGCCGAAGAGGCCCTGCGCACCAGCGAGGAGCGGCTGCGCCTCGCCATCTCGGCAGCCGAGATGATGACCTGGGACGTCGATCCGGTCAGCCGGCAGGTCACCTGCTCGGCGATCGGGAATGTCCTGATGGGCGTGACGGACGGCCCCCTCGACGAGTTCCTGGCGATGATCCTCCCGGAGGACAGGCCGGGGGTCATCTCGGTCCTGGAGCCGGCCCTGCGGGGCGAGCGGCCCTACGACGCCCAGTACCGCATCGTCGACCACGAGGGGCGGGTAAGGTGGCTCTCCGCCCGCGGCAGCCTGGTGCCGGCCCCCGGCGGAGGCACTCGCCTCATCGGGGTCGCGTGCGACATCACCAGCCGCTATCCCGACCCGAACCTCGAGGGCGCGCGGCTGATGTCGGCCTGATACAAAGTCCGGACGACCATACGAAATCCGCATCGCGAAGCGATCCCGCAGGGATCGCCTGACGCAGTCGTTCGGAAACCGGGTGAGAGGCCGGTTCGCTCAGGCCGCCGCCTTCGTGGGGCGCGGGGCGCTCGCGCGCTTGCGAGGCGCCTTCGCGGCGGGCGCGGCCGCCGGCGCGGGCTCGGCGCGCGCGGTCCCGTGCCACCAGCCCTGCCAGCTCCAGCCGCCCGGACCCGTGACGGCGTAGAGCACGAAGCCGGCGGCGAGGCCGAGCTGGGCCAGGAAGAGTTCCTGCTCGACCCGGGCGACGGCGCCGGAGAAATCCCAGAACCGGTGCAGGAGGAGCCCCATCACGACCGCGTGGACGGCGAGCCCGAGGCCGACGAGACGCGGCAGGAGCCCGAGCGCGAGGAGCAGCGGCCCGAACAGGCCCACCACCACCGAGGCGGTCGCGACGGCGTTCGGGGACGGCAGGCCGGTCGCCGCCAGGGTGAGGGCGAATCCCGAGGGGTTGAGCGCCCGCGCGATCGCCGCCGGCAGCAGGGACGAGGCCAGGAGCAGCCGCCCGGCGAGCAGGATTCCGTCGTTGCGCGCTGCCATCCCGATGCCCTCGTCATGCGGGCGGAGCTTGGCCCGGGAGCCTTGAAGGGAGCGTTAAGAGGGTTAGCGCCCTCCGCTCCCGAACAAGCGGCCGCGCTCGGTCCACAGCACCGTCGCGAGGGCGAGGCCGCTCAGGGCGCAGTAGCCGAATGCGAGCGGCAGGACGGTGCCGTCGAACGACTGGCCGACCAGCAGGCCGCAGAAGGCGGCGAGCAGCGTGGTGTAGAAGCCGATGAACGAGGAGGCGGTGCCGGCGATCGCCGCCAGCGGCTCCATCGCCAGGGCGTTGAAGTTCGGCATCGCGAAGCTCATCAGGAACTGGCAGGCCGCCAGGGTCGCGATCAGGAGCCACAGGGGCGGGCGGCCCCCGAAGCCCAGCATCAAGGCGAGCTGGAGGCAGGCGACGAGGAAGAGCCCGAGGACGCCCGCATGCGCCAGGCGCCGCATGCCGAGGCGGCGCACGAGGCGCGCATTGATCAGCGTCGCCACGCCCATCGCCCCGGCGATGAGCGCGAAGGCCACCGGGAACAGGGCCCCGAGATGGTAGATCCCGCTGTCGAAGACGGCCTGCGCCGAGCCGACATAGCCCATGATGCAGCCGGTGGTGAGGCCGAGCGCGGTCGCGTAGCCGAGCGAGGTCCGGGTCCGCACCGTGACGGCGATGCCCGCGCCGATCGCCCGGGCCGAGACCGGCCGCCGGAAGCCCGGGTGCAGGGTCTCGGGCAGGCGCAGGCCGAACCAGGCCAGGGTGACCAGCGCCAGCGCCAGCATGACGCCGAAGATCAGGCGCCAGTGGCCGGCGAACAGGATGGCGCCGCCGAGGGAGGGGGCGAGGATCGGCACGATGAGGAAGACCATCATGCAGAACGACATCACGCGGGCCATGTCGCGCCCGTCGTAGCGGTCGCGCACGATCGCGACCGCGAGCACGCGGCCCGCCGCCCCCCCGATCCCCTGGATCGCCCGGGCCAGCAGCAGCACCTCGAAGCTCGGCGCCAGCATGGCGAGCACGCTGCCGGCGAGGTAGATCGCGATGCCGACGATGAGGGCCGGCCGCCGTCCGGTCCCGTCCGAGACCGGACCGTAGAGGAGCTGGGCGGTGCCGAAGCCCAGCATGTAGACGTAGACCAGGAGCTGCAGCCGGTTCGGATCCGCGACCGAGAAATCCCGCTGGATCGCCGGGAAGGCCGGCAGGAAGCTGTCGATCGTGACGGCGGTCAGGCCCATCATCAGGGCCATCAGGGCCACGAACTCGACGAAGCCGGGCCCGGCCCAGCCCGGCCCGGCCCGGGCGGGGGCGACGGGGATCGGTGTCGCGTCGTGGCTTGCGCTGCTCGCCATGGTCTTCCCGGAAGGCCGGCCTTGCGGGAGGCGCGCCGGCGCTGCTCCGGAGGAGTGCAGGAGGGTGACGGCGCCCGCAAGGCGGGCCGCGGCATGGCAGCGATGCGGCCTGCCGCGCCGCGATGGCGGTGCGGCGCGCCCGTCGCCGCGCGTCGCATCCGCGAAACCATGCCGTGCAACGTCGTGCCGGAACAGATATGTCCCCGTCCGTCTCGGTTCCCTTGATCGAGATGCCAATTTCTGCGATCCGACCGAGGGCGGACGGGCCGCGATGCGCCCACTCGACTGTCAGTCTCGTCCTGGGCGATCCATAGGAGCGCCCGGGATCCGAGCGGCAAGACCGCTCCGTTGCGGGATCCTGTTTGTAAGATTGGTCGCTCGTGCCATGTTCGCCTGCCATGTTCGCCTGCGAACGACGCTCGCCTGCAAGACGTCTCCTGCAAAACCTCTCCTGCAAAACCTCTTCTGCCCGTGCGGCCCGGAGTTCGACCATGTCCGATGCTGGTGACCTGATCCATCCGGTGATTCTCTGCGGCGGCTCGGGAACGCGGCTGTGGCCGGCCTCCCGCGAGAGTTTCCCCAAGCAGTTCCTGCCGCTCGCCGAGCCCGAGCGCTCCTCGTTCCAGGCCACCGCCGCGCGGCTCGGCGATCC
>NZ_SRLB01000053.1 GCF_004745635.1 Methylobacterium nonmethylotrophicum
TCAGGCTTTTGCTGTCTCTCCTGCTCGCCGCCGCACTCCGCATGGTCAGATCCGACCCGCCAAGCAGCCAAGCCGCCTGAGCGATTTCTTCACGGACGACTGATCTGTTCCGATATGACTAAAGCGCGGGATTCCCTCTCCCGCACCGAAGAGCGAGGACCCGCGCTCTCCCCGGACAGCCCTGCCTCGCCGGAGACAAGGACCGCTCCCGGCCTGCCCGCGCCGGCATCGTTGCGGATGGCGCTCGCGATGGCCCGGCTCGGGCGCGACGAACCCGAGCCGGGCGGTGCCCTCAATGCCCGTGCGCCGGCTCGCGCGCCGGCGCGGGGGCGTGCGCCGTCGCCGGCCCCGTCTCCTGGTTCTCCTCCCGCACCCGCCGGCGCTGGAAGAAACGCATCGCCACGACGAAGAACACCGGCACCAGGATCACCGCCAGCACCGTGGCCGAGATCATCCCGCCCATCACGCCGGTGCCGATCGCCTGCTGGCTCTTCGAGGCCGCGCCGGTCGCGATGGCGAGCGGCACGACGCCGAAGATGAAGGCGAGCGAGGTCATCACGATCGGGCGGAAGCGCAGGCGCGAGGCCTCGATCGTCGCAGGCACCAGCTTCGTGCCGGGCTTCCACAATTCGCGGGCGAACTCGATGATCAGGATCGCGTTCTTGGCCGAGAGGCCGATGATCGTGATGAGGCCGATCTTGAAGTAGACGTCGTTCGGCATCTCGCGGATCAGCACGCCGGCGACCGAGCCGATCACGCCGAGCGGGATGACGAGCATCACCGCGAGCGGGATCGACCAGCTCTCGTAGAGCGCCGCGAGGCACAGGAACACGATCAGCACCGACAGCGCCAGCAGCAGCGTCGCCTGCGAGCCGGCCTGCTTCTCCTGCAGCGACTGCCCGGTCCAGGCGTAGCCGAAGCCCTTCGGCAGCTGGGTCATCAGCCGCTCCATCTCGGCGATCGCCTCGCCGGAGGTAAAGCCCGCCGCCGGCTCGCCGGTGAAGCGGACCGACTGGTAGCCGTTGAAGCCGATGATCTGGGCCGGGCCGACGCTCCACTTCAGGTCGGCGAAGGACGACATCGGCACCATCGTGCCCTGCTGGTTCTTGACGCCGTAGTTCAGGAGGTCGGTGGCGTTGAGGCGCTGGCCGTCCTGGGCCTGGACGATCACCCGCTGCATCTTGCCCCGGTTGGGGAAGTCGTTGGTGTAGACCGAGCCGAGATTGACCTGGATCGTGTCGTTGATGTCGGCGAAGCTGACGCCGAGCGCCGCCGCCTTCTCGCGGTCGATCACCAGCTCCGCCTGCGGTGCGGGGGGCAGGCCCTCGACGTAGACGTTCTTGAGGATCGGGCTCTTGCGGGCGAGCGCCAGCAACTGCTCCTGGGCGGCCATCAGGGCGGCGTAGCCCTTCTGGGCCCGGTCCTGGAGGCGGAAGCTGAAGCCCGAGGCGTTGCCGAGGTTGTCGATCGGCGGCGGCTCGAGGGCCTGGATCACCGCGTCGCGGTAGCCCGCCATCGCCTTGTTGGTGCCGGCCACCAGCGCCGACGCCGACTGGTCCTTGCCGCGCTCCGACCAGGGTTTCAGCGTGACGAAGGCCTGCGAGGTCATCTGGCCTTGGCCCGAGAACGAGAAGCCGTTGACGATCGTGACCGTGGCCACGCCCGGCTGGGCCATCAGGTGCTGCTCGGTCTTCTTCACCGCCGCCAGCGTGCGGTTGAACGAGGAGCCCGGCGGGGTCTGGATGTCGACGGTGAAGAAGCCCTGGTCCTCGACCGGCAGGAAGCCCTCGGGCAGGCGCACGAAGGCGTAGGCCACGCCCGCGACCAGGATCAGGTAGACCACCATCATCCGGCCGGACTTCGCCACCGCCCAGGCGACGCCGCGGCCGTAGCGCGCGGTCTCGCGGTCGACGATCCGGTTGAACCAGCCGAAGAAGCCCCGCCTGGCGTGGTGGTGGCCGGGCTCGACGGGCTTGAGCAGCGTGGCGCAGAGCGCGGGCGTGAGCGACAGCGCCAGGAAGGCCGAGAAGGCGATCGAGGTCACCATCGCGATCGAGAACTGGCGGTAGATGATGCCGACGGAGCCGGGGAAGAACGCCATCGGGATGAACACCGCGACGAGCACCAGCGTGATGCCGATGATCGCGCCGGTGATCTGGCCCATCGCCTTGCGGGTGGCCTCCTTGGGCGACAGGCCCTCCTCGGACATGATCCGCTCGACGTTCTCGACCACCACGATGGCGTCGTCGACCAGGATGCCGATGGCCAGCACCATGCCGAACATGGTGAGCACGTTGATCGAGAACCCGGCGAGCAGCATGATCGTGCAGGTGCCGAGCAGCGCGATCGGCACCACGATCGTCGGGATCAGGGTGTAGCGGATGTTCTGCAGGAACAGGAACATCACGATGAACACCAGCACCACCGCCTCGACGAGGGTGTGGAGCACCTTCTCGATCGAGGCCTCGACCGCCGGCGTGATGTCGTAGGGGATGTCCCACTTCACCGTGTCGGGGAAGAACTGCGACAGCTCCTCCATCTTGGCGCGGATCGCCTTGGCGGTCTCGAGGGCGTTGCCGTCGGGGGCCAGCGTCACCGAGATGCCGGCGGCCTCGCCGCCGTTGAGGCGGGTGGTGAACTTGTAGTCCTCGCCGCCGAGCTCGATCCGGGCGACGTCGCGCAGGCGCACGGTCGAGCCGTCGGGGTTCGCCCGCAGCACGATCGCGCCGAACTCCTCGGGCGCCCGCATCTGGCCCTTCACGATAATCGGGAAGTTGACCGTGTGGGCCTCCGGGCTCGGCTGGGCGCCGACGGCGCCCGACGCGATCTGGACGTTCTGGCGCTGGATCGCCTGCGTCACGTCGGAGGCGTTGAGCGACAGGCCGCGCAGCTTGTCGGGGTCGATCCAGACGCGCAACGAGCGCTCGGTCGAGTACAGGGTGGCGCGCCCGACGCCCGGGATGCGGCGGATCTCGTTGATGACGTTGCGGATCAGGAAGTCGCCCAGCGCGACCTCGTCCATCGACCCGTCCTTGGAGACGAGGGTGATGATGTTGAGGGTCGCGGCCGAGGCCTCCTCGACCAGGATGCCCTGCTGGCGCACCTCCGCCGGCAGGCGCGCCTCGACGCGCTTGAGGCGGTTCTGCACCTCGACGCCGGCATAGCCCGGATCGGTGCCGGGCTCGAAGTTCGCCGTGATCTCGATCACGCCGAACGAGTCGCTCGCCGATTCGAAGCTCTGGATGTTGGCCGCGCCGTTCAGCTCGTCCTCGATGAGGCGCGTCGTGCCGGTATAGAGGTCCTCGACCGAGGCGCCCGGGAAGGCGGTCGAGAGCGCGATCGAGGGCGGCGCGATGATCGGGTACTGCGCCACCGGCAGCATCGGGATCGTGAGCACGCCGCCCAGGCAGATGAACAGCGCGACGACCCAGGCGAAGATCGGTCGGTCGATGAAGAAGCCGGCCACGGTGGTGCCCTCCCTCAGCGCTGCTCGGTGGAGGCCGGCTGGGGCACATGGCCCGCGCCGGCCGACGCCAGGGTCGTCGTCTCGAACGGCACCGTCGCGACCTTGGTGCCGGCCACGATCTTCTGGAAGCCCTCGGCGACGACCCGGTCGCCGGCCTTCAGCCCCTCGCGGATCACCCACTGGCCCTCGACGACCGGCCCGACTTCGACCGGCTGTAGCACCACCTTGTCGCCCTCTCCGACGAGCCAGACCTGGGCGCGGCCATCGTTCGAGCGCTGCACCGCCTGCTGCGGCACCGCGATGGCGTCGGAATCGATGCCCTGCTTGATCCGTGCGCGCACGTACATGCCGGGGAAGAGCTCGCCGTGCGGGTTCGGCACCACGGCGCGTAAGGTGACCTGGCCGGTGCTCGGGTCGGCGGTGACGTCGGAGAAGAGCAGGCGGCCGGGCTCGGGGTAGAGTGAGCCGTCATCCATGATCACGCGCACGCTCGCGACATCCGCGGCGAGGCGGTCGAGCTCGCCGCTGGCGAGGTCCCGGCGCAGCTTGTTCAATTCGCCGACCGACTGGGTGATGTCGACGTAGATCGGGTCGAGCTGCTGGATCGTCGCCAGGTTGCTGGCGCCACCCTGCTCGACGAGGGCGCCTTCCGTGACCAGCGCCCGGCCGATGCGGCCGGAGATCGGCGCGCGCACGTCCGTGTAGCCGAGGTTGAGCTGGGCGCGGTCGCGGGCGGCCTTGGCGCCGGCGACCTCGGCCTCGGCCTGCTTCTGGCCGGCATAGGCGGCGTCGTACTGGGCCTGGCTCGCGGTCTGGCGCGTGAGCAGGGTCTCGAGGCGCTCGGCCTGCTGGCGGGCCAGCACCAGGGCGGCCTCGGCCTTGGCGAGCGTCGCCTCGGCGCTGGCCAGGTCGGCCCGGAACGGCGCCGGGTCGATCTTGTAGAGGACGTCGCCCTCCTTGACCTGGCTGCCCTGCTCGAAGGTGCGCTTGATGACGAGGCCGGCGACGCGCGCCCGTACCTCGGCGATGCGGGTCGGCGCGGCGCGGCCGGGCAGGTCGCGCTCGTAGGGGATCGGCTGCTGCTTGACCGTGACGATCGAGACTTCGGGCGGGGCGGACGGGGCCGCGGGAGCAGCGGCCTGCTCGGCCGGCTTGCAGGCGGCGAGCCCGAGGAGGAGGGCGGTCGCTCCGAGGAGGATGCGGCGGCGTTGGATCACGGGTGGGTCTTTCCTGCGCAGGAGGGGAAGCGCGGCGCGCATGGCGCCGCCTGGCTTCCGGGCAAGCGGGTCCGGTCGGGGATTGGGGCCGGGATGTCCGTCACGGGACATCCTGCACCGGCTCGCGGGCGGGGCGCGTCGCGAGCGGAACGGTCGGGTCTCGAAGGGTTCACGCGTCGGTCCCGCTGCCGGCGAGCGCCCGGGCGGACGCGCGGCATCCATGAGCGCTCAAGGACTCAAGGCTCGCAGGGTTCCGAGGCGGAGATGTGACGGTGCGTCCGCTCCGGCGAGGAGGCGGCCCCTGCCCGTCAGGCGCGCGGCTTCGGTGGGCGCTCGGGCAGGGCGGCGCCGGCACGGACCGGCGTGCCGAGGCGGCGTGGCGGAAGCGGCGTGGCGGCGGGAGCGGCCGGGCCATCGGCCGGACCGATGAGGGTTATGCTCGCCGCGCCGCCGTCATCCGGGCGGGGGTTGTCGACCCCGCCGGCCGTGAGGGTGCAGGCCGGGCTCTTGACCCAGTGCGCATGCAGGCTGGCCATCGGCGAGGCGCCCTGGGCCGCGCGCAGCACCGGCTCCGCGCGGCCGGACGCGGCCTGCGCCGCCGGCATCGCCAGGAGGGCGAGGCCGAGGCCGAGAAGGGCGGTCGCGCAGAAACGCGCGAGAGATGTCCAGAGACGACCAGTCACGGAGCGGAACAGTGGGAGTTCCGGCCGCAGCGCACAAGGCACCGCGACATTCTGTCAGGCCTCGCCGGGGGCTGCTGTCAGGCCTCGCCGAAGGCCGCTGTCAGGTCTCGCCGGTGGCCGCTGTCAGGCTCGCCGGAGTCGCGGTGGGCTGTGCCGGGGTCCAGGGCCGATGGCCCCGGGGCTTGATCGCTCCGGCCGGCCGCCGTACCGAGTTTTCGAAACACAAGGCCGAATTCGAGGCGGACGGCCAGGAGGGATCCCATGAGCGCGGTGCGGGACGTCTATATCTGCGATTACGTGCGCACGCCGATCGGCCGCTACGGCGGGTCGCTCGCGAAGGTGCGGGCGGACGATCTCGCGGCCGTGCCGCTGGCGGAACTGGCGCGGCGCAACCCGGCCCTGAAGGAGGCGGTCGAGGAGGTGTTCCTCGGTTGCGCCAACCAGGCCGGCGAGGACAACCGCAACGTCGCCCGCATGGCGCTGCTGCTCGCCGACTATCCCGGGCGCGTGCCGGGCCTGACCCTCAACCGCCTCTGCGCCTCCGGCCTGGACGCGGTCGGGGCGGCGGCCCGCGCGATCCGGGCCGGCGACATCGATCTCGCGGTGGCGGGCGGGGTCGAATCGATGACCCGGGCGCCGTTCGTGATGGGCAAGGCCGAGGGCGCGTTCCAGCGCCAGGCCGAGATCCACGACACCACCATCGGCTGGCGCTTCATCAACCCGGTGCTCAAGCACCAGTACGGCGTCGACTCGATGCCCGAGACCGCCGAGAACGTCGCCGAGGATTACCAGGTCGGCCGCCAGGACCAGGACGCCTTCGCGCTCCGCTCGCAGCAGCGGGCGACGCGGGCGCAAGGAGACGGGACCTTCGACCGGGAAATCGTCGCGGTCGAGATCCCCGACCGCAAGGGCGGCCACGTCAAGGTCGCGCGCGACGAGCACCCCAGGGCCGACACGACCGCCGAGGGCCTGGCCAAGCTCAAGCCCTTCGTGCGCAAGGACGGCACGGTGACCGCCGGCAACGCCTCGGGCGTCAACGACGGCGCCGCCGCCCTGGTGCTGGCCTCGGCGGAAGCCGCGGAGCGCCACGGCCTCACCCCCATCGCCCGGGTGCTCGGCCTCGCCTCGGCGGGCGTGCCGCCGCGGGTGATGGGCATCGGGCCGATCCCGGCGGTGGAGAGGCTCTGCGCGCGGCTCGGCCTCAAGCCCTCCGACTTCGACGCCGTGGAGCTGAACGAAGCCTTCGCCTCGCAGGCGCTGGCCTGCCTGCGCGGCCTCGGCCTGCCCGACGACGCCGAGCACGTGAACCCGAATGGCGGTGCCATCGCGCTCGGCCACCCGCTCGGCATGTCGGGCGCCCGCATCGCCGGTAGCGTCGCGCTTCAGCTCGCCCGGACCGGCGGCCGGCTCGGCCTCGCCACGATGTGCGTCGGCGTCGGTCAGGGCGTGGCGCTGGCGGTGGAGCGTGTCGCCTGAGCCGTGAGCCGCGGCCGGGGGACGCACCACGTCCGTTCGGCCGTGAATAAGATGGGGGCCAAGCCCGGAATCCGGGCGATCGCCCCCGTCTTGCTGCAATGCAGCATGGCAAGGCCCGGCGGCATGGGATAAGCAGGGTCGCTCTTACCCGTCCCCGAGGAACCGCCCGGACGTCGATCCCACCTTGCGCGATCGCCGCGGGCCCACGATCCGATGACACGCCACAGCCTCCCTTCCGGTCTCGTCCTCCTGCCGCCCGGGCGAAGCCGCCGCTTCGTCCCCCGGTCCCGGTGAAGCCCGCGATGCCCAGCAGAACCGGATCGCGCCCGGGCGCCGACGAGCCCGTGGGCGCCGCGACCGCGGCGGGCGCCACCGAGGCGGACGACCCGGAGGCGGAGTTCCTCGCCGTCCTCGGCCAGCGCGTGCGCACCATGCGGGCGGTGCGGGCGATGTCGCGCAAGATGCTGTCGCAGACCTCGGGCCTGTCGGAGCGCTACATCGCCCAGCTCGAGGGCGGGCAGGGCAACGTCTCGATCATCCTGCTGCGCCGGGTCGCCCTCGCGATGGGGGTGCGGCTCGAGGACCTGCTCGCCGCGGTCGAGAGCCCGCCGGACTGGCCGGTGCTGCGCGACCTCCTGCAGAAAGCGAATGCCGACCAGATCGCCGAGGCCAAGCGCGTCCTCTCCGGCGCGGCGGCCGGGGGCGAGGGGCCGGCCCAGCGGGTCGCCCTGATCGGCCTGCGGGGTGCGGGCAAGTCGACCCTCGGGCGCATCCTCGCCGAGCGGATGGGCTGGACCTTCGTCGAGCTCAACCGGGAGATCGAGCGCGAGAACGGCCTGTCCGTGGCGGAGATCTTCGCGATCTACGGCCAGGAGACCTATCGCCGCCTGGAGCAGGGCGCCCTGCGGCGGCTCGCCGAGCGGCCGGGCCCGATGGTGCTCGCCACCGGCGGCGGCATCGTCGCCGAGCCGGTCACCTTCGACCTTCTCCTGTCGTCGTTCTTCACCGTCTGGCTCAAGGCGCGGCCGGAGGAGCACATCCACCGCGTCCGCGAGCAGGCCGCCAAGGGCCTCGCCCCGACCCGGATGCCGGACAGCGACAACGCCCTGCGGGAGATCCGCGGCATCCTGGTGAGCCGCGAGCCGCTCTACGCCCGCGCCCGGGCGGTGATCGACACCGCGGACCGGACCGTGGCGGAGACCGCCGGCGAGCTGACCGGCCTGGTCGAGAGCCATCTCGGCACCGGGCATCGTCGCGGGGCCTGAGGCTCGCGCGCGCAGCCTGCGGCTCCCGCGCGGAGCCTGCGGCTCCGCCGCAACGGGCCGGGCGGGGATGCAGGAAAATCGCCGCTGCCGTACCCCGGCGCACGTATTCTGGCCGCAAATGAGTCGGCAGGCTCGGGGCGATCAGTTTCACGTCGGTGTCGAGGAGCACGATGGAGAGTTCGAACCGGGCCGAGAGCTACGACGGCGAGGCCGGCGAGGCAGGGCAGGTGGTCGAGGCGGCGCATTTCTCCGCCATCCGCAGCGTCCGCACCGAGGCCGAGGCGCTCCTGACGCTGGCCCGCGCCCTCGACCAGGAGCTCAAGGTCGGCTTCGGCGCCGCCGTCGCGGCGATCCACGACATCCCGGGCCGGGTGATCGTGTCGGGCATCGGCAAGAGCGGGCATATCGGGCGCAAGATCGCCTCCACGCTCGCCTCGACGGGCACGCCCGCCTCCTTCATCCACCCGAGCGAGGCCAGCCACGGCGATCTCGGGATGATCACCCAGCAGGACATCGTCATCGCGCTGTCCTGGTCCGGCGAGACGACGGAGCTCGGCGACCTCATCAGCTTCACCCGGCGCTTCGCCGTGCGGCTGATCGCCCTGACCTCGAACCCCGCGAGCACCCTCGGCCAGGCCGCCGACATCCTGCTGCCGCTGCCGCTGGTGAAGGAGGCCTGCCCGCACAACCTGGCGCCGACCTCCTCGAGCGTGATCCAGCTGGCGCTGGGCGACGCCCTGGCGGTGGCGCTTCTGGAGCGCCGCGGCTTCTCGGCCAGCGATTTCAAGGTCTTCCATCCGGGCGGCAAGCTCGCGGCGCGGCTCAAGACCGTGGCCCAGCTGATGCACGCCGGCGAGGAGATGCCGCTGGTGCCTCGCGGCCTCCCGGTCTCGGAGGCGCTGATCGCCGTGATGGGCAAGCGCTTCGGCTGCGCCGGCATCGTCGACGCCGGCGGCCGGCTCGTCGGCATGATCACCGACGGCGACGTGCGCCGCCACATGAGCAAGGGCGCCGGCCCCAGCGACCTCCTCGCCCGCCAGGTCGACGAGATCATGACGCCGACCCCGATCACCACGACCCCCGGCACCTTCGCCAGCGCCGCCCTGGAGCTGATGAACCGCCACCAGATCACCGCCCTCTTCGCGGTCGAGCGCGGGCGCCCGGTGGGGATCCTGCACATCCACGACATCCTGCGGGCCGGGGTGGTGTGAGGCGCCCGGGATCGGGGCGAACGCTTCCGCGAAAGGAAACGGCACGGGCTTTCTCCTCTCCCCGCGGGCGGGGAGAGGACTTCTGGGGATCGAAAGTCCCCCTTGACCTTGCCGTCGATGAAGTGAGCGCAGGCGCAGCCGAAGCGAGGGTGAGGGGGTCTCCCCGGAGGAGTCTCATCCGGAAGCACCCCCTCACCCTCGCCCTGCGGGCTCGCCGTATTCCCTGAACGGGAACACGGCCCTCGCCCCGCCCGCGGGGAGAGGGGCAAACCCGCGCATTTCTTTTCCCCGGACAGCCCTACGGATAGCGCAAAGGCTGAAACTACCCTCAATACGGCACCCCACCCTGCCGCTTCTCCCGCAACGCCTCCGCGTACCAGGTCAGCTCGTCGAGGAACCGCCCGGCCGGGCGCTCGAGCCAGGGCTGGAGCGGCGTTCCGTTCTCGTCCAGCGCCTTGTGCACCTCCGGGATCGGCAGGAGCGAGGGGATGCTCGGTGTGCCGAGCTCGCCCAGCATCGCGCGCAGCTGCATCGCCGCCCGCACGCCGCCGTAGCGCCCGGCCGAGTAGCAGACGATGGCCGAGGGCCGCCAGAAATACTCCTCCAGGAAGTGGTCGAGGGTGTTGGAGAGGGCCGGCGGGATGCTGTGGTTGTACTCCGCCGACACCACCACGAAGGCGTCCGCGCGGCGGTAGAGGGCGGCGAGCCGCTCCAGCGCCTCGGGCGCCTCGCCCTTCGGGTATTCCTTGTACATCCGCGTCAGCAGCGGCAGGCCGAGTTCCGCCGGGTCGACCAGCGGCGCCTCGTGGCCGCGGGCTTCGAGGGCGTGGACCAGGTAGCGGGCGGCGCGCAGGCCGTTGCGCCCCTGGCGCACCGAACCGAGGATGACCGGGATCACGAGAGCCATGGCGTTGCTCCGAAAGTGGGGACCCGGCCGGATCCTACCGCATCGCGCCGCCTTCGCGACACGCGCGCGCGCCTCACCCGGCCCGCACCGAGGCGACGAAGCTCCGGACCTGGTCGTCGAGATGCCCGGCCTGGTGCGAGAGCGCCGAGGCCGAGGCCAGCATCCGCTCGGCGGCGAGGCCGGTCTCGCTCGCGATGCCGGCCACCGCACCGATCGTTTCCCGCACCGACCCGGTTCTGGATGCGGCCTGGCCCACCGAGCGGATGATCTCCTGGGTGGTGGCGTCCTGCTCTTCCACCGCCGCGGCGATCGCCGCCGTGACGGCGTTGATGTCGCGGATGCGCTCGCCGATCGACCCGATGGCGCCGACCGCCTGCTCGGTCGAGAGCTGGATGCGACCGATCTGCTCGCCGATCTCGGCGGTGGCCCGGGCGGTCTGGCCGGCGAGTTGCTTGACCTCGGCGGCGACCACCGCGAAGCCGCGGCCGGCGGTCCCGGCACGGGCCGCCTCGATGGTGGCGTTGAGCGCCAGCAGGTTCGTCTGCGCGGCGATCGACGAGATCAGCCCGACAACGTCGTCGATGCGGACGACCGCCTCGCTCAGCTCGCGCACCAGGCCCGCCGTGCGCTCGGCCTCGCTCACGGCCGCCTGGGCGCGGTCGGCCGAGGCGTCGACCTGGCGGCCGATCTCGACCACCGACGCGCCGAGGTCCCGCATCGCGCCGGCGGTGACGTCGACGGCGTCGGCCGCCTCCGCGGCGGCGGTCGCCACGACGCGCGCCTGCGCGGCGTTGCGGCCCGCTGCCGCCGTGAGCGTGCGGGCGGTGGCCTGAACGTCGCCCGCCGCGGTCGAGACCTCGCCCACGATGCCGCCAACCGCGACCTCGAACCCGTCGGCGAGCTGCGACGTCGCGGCCCGGCGGACGCGTTCGGCCTCGTCCTCGGCTTCGCTGCGCTCCACCTCGAGACGGCGCAGGCGCTCCGTCTCGGTGACGGTCTGCTCGGCGACGCCGAGGGCCGAGAAGGCCTTCGCCACCATGTGGGCGATCCACATCAGCACGCCGGTCTCGACCAGCACGATGCCGGCATGCAGCAGCACCCGGGCGATGTCGCCGGTGGCGCTGCCCGGGAAGACCAGGGCCGGGAGGGTCAGGCTCAGGGCGAGGTGGTGCACGGCGGTCGCGCCGGCCGCGGCCACCAGCACCCGCCAGTCGCACCAGCCCACCAGCACGGCGAGGCAGGCGAAGAAGTACATGTGCGTGTCCGCCTGCCAGGGATGCCCCTCGAGGGCGACCAGCAGCAGCGCCGGCATGCCGATGAGCGCGACGCCGCTCGTCAGCCGCGTCGGCAGGCCGATCGGGTCGCGCCACCACAGCAGCGTGGCGATGCCGGCGAGCAGGGCCGCGCAGGCGAGTTGGCCAAGCTCCAGCCCGCCGACCAGGGCTTGCGTCGCGGCGAGCACCGGCAGGTGCAGCCACAGCAGCTTCACCAGGATGCGAGCATAGGCGTGCCGGAGGGTATCGATCGTCATCATCGCGGGGACGAGTCCGTGAGAGGCTGAGACGGGGAGGGTGCGCAGGCGCCGGCGAGGAGCGGAGACACGACGAGCCAGGCCCCGGCCGCGTAGAGGCGGCGGGCGAATCCCGGCTCGGGCGAGGTGGTGATCAGGAGGTTGTCGAAGCGGCCCGCCCGCAGGATGGCGCCACCGGCCGCCGCGACGATGCGGGCGGCGCCCGCCCCGCCGGCCCAAGGGGGGCCCAGGACCGCGACGGTGCCGGAGCGCGGGGCGAGCGCGACCGCCGCGGGCGCCAGGAGCGCCAGGACGAGCGCGCCGGCGGCACGCACGGTCGAGAGTTCACGTCGGGATGGCACGTCCAGTCCGATCCGCTCGGGAGGGCGGATGATGATTAGGCGCCATCACCTGACGAAAGGTAAAGTGATCTGCCGGAGGATCTCGGCCGCAGGATCAGGCCTCACATCATCCCGAGCATCAGCGGCAGCCAGAGGGAGATTGCCGGGACGTAGGTGACGACGACGAGGAAGATCAGCATGGTGAGCAGCCACGGCCAGACCGCGACGGTCAGCTCCGTGATGCCCATGCGGGTAATCCCTGAGGCCACGTAGAGGTTGAGGCCGACCGGGGGATGGCACATGCCGACCTCCATGTTGACCACGATCAGGATGCCGAAATGCACCGGGTCGATGCCGAGCTTGGCGGCGATCGGGAACAGGATCGGCGCCATGATCAGCACGATGGAGGAGGGCTCCATCACGTTGCCGGCGACGAGCAGCAGCAGGTTGACGATCAGCAGGAACACCACCCAGTTGAGGCCCGCCCCGGTGATCCAGCTCGCCATCGCCTGCGGGATCTGCTCGCTCGTCATCAGGAACGAGAACAGCACCGCGTTGGTGATGATGTAGAGCAGCATCGCGCTCATGTTGGCCGAATCGAGCAGCACCCGCGGCACGTCGCGCCAGGTGAGGTCGCGGTAGACGAACAGGGCGATCACGAAGGCGTAGACGGCGCTCACCGCCGCCGCCTCGGTCGGCGTGAAGGCGCCGGTATAGATGCCGCCCAGCACCAGCACGATCAGCAGGAGGCCCCAGACCGACTTGCGGAACGCGACCCAGCGCTCGCGCCACGTCGCCTTCGGCATGCGCGGGTAGCCGAACTTGCGCGCCCGGTACCAGGTGGTGAGGCCCAGGAGCGCGGCCAGCATCAGGCCCGGGACCACGCCGGCGACGAACAAGGTCGAGATCGAAGCCGAGGAGACGCGCGCCCCGTCGGGCCCGGTCACCACCGCGCCGCTCGTCGCCACCGAGTACATCACCATGACGATCGAGGGCGGGATCAGGATGCCGAGCGCGCCCGAGGTGGTGATGACGCCGGCGCCGAATCGCTTGGGGAAGCCCTGCGCCACCATGGCGGGCAGGATGATCGAGCCGATCGCCACCACGGTGGCGGGGCTCGACCCCGAGATGGCGGCGAAGAGCGCGCAGGCCATGACGCCGGCAAGCCCGAGGCCGCCGTGCCAGTGGCCGACCATCGCGGTGGCGAAGTTGATCATCCGCCGGGCGACGCCGCCATGGGTCAGGAAGTTGCCCGACAGGATGAAGAACGGGATCGCCATGATCTCGAAGTTCTCGATCCCGGTGAACAGCTTGAGCGCCACCGCCTCGATCGGCACCGAGGTCATGGTGAACAGGAAGGTGAGCACCGACAGGCCGAGGGCGATCGAGATCGGCATGCCGGTGAGCATCAGGGCGATGAGCAGCCCGAAGATGATGGCGGCGTTCATCGGGCGGAGCCTCCGGTGCGGGCCTCGTGAGCGAGGTCTTGCGCCGCGTGCGGGCTCTCGGCGACGCCCTCGACATGGCCCGGATCGTGGTGGGGCAGCTCCCCCGTGCGCCAGAAGCCGACGGCCACCTGCAGGAAGCGGAAGCACATCAGGTAGGAGCCGAGCGGGATCGCCAGGTAGACGATCCAGCTCGGGATCTCGAGGTCGGGCGAGGTCTGGTCGGTGTCGATCAGGCCGTAGACGAAGCGCAAGCCCATCGTGCCGACGATGGCGGTGAACAGCGCGCCGCAGAAGAGGCCGAACAGCACGATGTTCCGGCGCAGCGGCGGCGGCAGCTGGTTGACCAGCACGTCGACGCCGACATGGATGCCGGTGCGCACGCCGTAGGCGGCGCCGAACTTCGCCATCCAGACGAACATGTAGATGCACAGCTCCTGGGCCCAGGAGAGGTGGATCGCCGCGGTGATCGGATAGAGCGCGTCGATGCCCGACGCGTAGCGGTGCACGACGGCCACGAAGATCAGCAGCGTCGCGCCGGCCATCAGGCTCGCGATCAGGATTTCCTCGAGGCGGTCGAGGATGCGCAAGGGGTGCATGGGGGACTGTAAGCGTTGGAGGCGGGACTGTTCAGAACGAGGCGCAAGTCTCCCCTCTCCCGTGTGGGAGAGGGGCCGGGGGTGAGGGTGCTACGGTTCCGAGTCAGGCTCCAACCGTTCCGCTGACAGCACCACGCTCTGCGATCTACACTGAAGCGTGTCACCCTCACCCCTGCCCCTATCCCACACGGGAGAGGGGATCCCGCGCCGTCCTGTCGGCGGAGCGAACGCTGAGGCCTACTGCGTCCCGCCCTTCGCTTCCTTCTGGAACTCGTCGATCACGTCCTTGCCGACGCGCTTGGCCATCTCGGCGGTGACGGGCTCGAGCGCCGCCTTCCAGGCCGCCTTCTCGTCGGCGGTCAGCTCGACGAAGGTGGTCTTGCCGGACTTCTTCATCTCGTCGAGGGCGTCGGCATTGTCCTTGCCGGCGACGTCGTTGGCATAGGCGGTCGCCTCCTTCATCGCCTTCTCGAGCTCGGTCCGGATGTCGGCCGGCAGGCCGTCCCAGAACTTCTTGTTGGTGATCACCGCGTAGCCGATATAGCCGTGATCGGACAGCGTGATGTATTTCTGCACCTCGTGGTGCTTCTGGGTGAACATGTTCGAGGGCGTGTTCTCAGAGCCGTCGACCACGCCGGTCTGCATGCCCTGGTAGACCTCCGAGAACGCCATCACCTGCGGGATCGCGCCCAGCGCGCGGAACTGCGCCTCCAGCACCTTGGAGGACTGGATCCGCATCTTCTGGCCGCGGAAATCGGCCGGCATCCTGAGCGGCTTGTTGCCGCTCATCACCTTGAAGCCGTTGTCCCAGTAGGCGAGCCCCGTGATGCCCTTCGATTGCAGCTTGTCGAACAGCCGCTTTCCGAGCGCCCCGTCGGTCACCCGGCGCAGGGCCGCCTTGTCGGGCAGGATGTAGGGCAGGTCGAAGACCTCGAACTCCTTGGCGCCCAGCGGTCCGAACTTCGCCAGCGACGGCGCCAGCATCTGCACCGCGCCGAGCTGGAGCGCCTCGACCTCTTCCTTGTCCTTGAACAGCTGCGAGTTCGGGTAGACCTCGACCTTGACCTTGCCGGCGGTGTACTTCTCGGCCAGCTCCTTGAACTTGTCGGCGCCGCGGCCCTTGGGCGTGTCGGGCGCCACCACGTGGCTGAACTTGATCAGGATCGGCGCCTGTGCCAGGGCGGCGCCCGACATGAGGAGGAGGGCGGCGCCGGCCGCGAGGGCGCGGCGGGTCAGCGCCCGGGCGGGGCGGGACGGCTTCGTCATGGCGTTTCCTCAGGTTTCTGTCGGTTGGTTGGTCGTGACCCTGACAGTTCGGCCCGGTCCCCGCAATGCGACGATCGCTTAAATGATCGTTGCCCTCCTCAGGCGTCGCCGGCTTCCGCCTCCATGCAGACGGCGCCGCCGGCCGCGGTCCAGCCGCGGAACTCCCCGCCCTCCTGCCGGCCCGCCACCGCGAAGCGTTGGCCTGCGATCATCGGCGAGACGCCGCGGTAGCGGAAGCGCGCCGGCACCCGGCCGAGGCGCGCGGCCGCGAGGTTGAGGAGCAGGCTCGCCTGCATCGGCCCGTGCACCACCAGGCCGGGATAGCCCTCGACCTGCGTGGCGTACGGCTGGTCGTAGTGGAAGCGATGGCCGTTGAAGGTCATGGCCGAGTAGCGGAAGAGCAGGACCGGGTTGGCCTCGACCGACCACGCCGCCGGGTCGGCCTCCGGCGGGGGCTTCGGAGCGGGCGCCGCGTCCCCGGGCCGGCTCGCCTCGCGGTAGACGATGTCCTGCCGGTCGCGGATCGCCGGGCCGCGCTCCGTGAGGTACTCGTGCCGCACGGTGACGAAGCACAGGGTGCCGGTGCGCCCGACCTTCACGGCGACGTCCGACACGGTCTCGCGCCGCACCACCCGGTCGCCGAGGCGCAGGGGCGCGAGGGTCTCGACCTCGCCGCCGGCCCACATCCGCCGCGGCAGCGGCACCGGGGGCAGGAAGCCGCCCTTGGCGGCGTGCCCGTCGGGGCCGAGCGCGTCGGCGGGCGGCGTCTCGGGACCGAGGCACCAGTGCAGGGCGAGGGGCGCCTCGTCCTCTGGCATGGGGGCGAGGTGGGGCGCGAGCGTCGCGCGGTACTCGGCGACGAGGCGCGGCGTGACCAGGTCCTCGACCTCCCGGCTGCGACCGATCCAGCCGCGCAGATGGTCGATATCGATCTCCGGCATCGCCGCCCTCCCGTCACGCCCTCGTGCGTCATCTTGCGCGTCATCATGCCGGGCTGCGGCGCGCCCGTCCAACACCGGACCGGACATCGGCAAGGCCGCCGCACGATGACGCGTCCTCGCGCCCGCACGCTTTCGCGCCTGCACACCTGCCGCCTGGACCCCGCCCCGGCCCGGTGCTTAACTCCCTGTCAACAAAAGCAGGGTGGAGGCGTCACGTGGCTGCGCAGCACAGGTGCATCGCGATCGTCGGTCCGTTCCAGAGCGGCAAGACCGCCCTGCTCGAGGCCATCCTCCACCGCACCGGCGCCGTCGACCGGCCCGGGCGCGCCGGCTCCCGGGTGGGCGACACCTCGCCGGAGGCCAAGGCGCACGGCATGAGCGTCGAGCCCGCCTTCGCCACCACCCGCTTCCTCGGCGAGGCCTTCACCTTCGTCGACTGCCCGGGCTCGATCGAGTTCGCGCACGACCTCCGGGCGGTGCTGCCGGCATGCGACGCCGCGGTCGTGGTCTGCGAGGCCGACGAGCGCAAGCTGCCGGCCCTGGAGCTGACGCTGCGCGAGCTCGAGGCCGCCGGCCTGCCGCGCCTTCTGTTCATCAACAAGGCCGAGACCGCGCCGGGTTCCCTGCGCGACGCCCTGGCGCTGCTCCAGCCCGCCTCGCGGGTGCCGCTTCTGCTGCGCCAGATCCCGCTGATCGAGGGCGAGACGGCGGTGGGGTTCATCGACCTCGCCCTCGAGCGGGCCTTCATCTGGCGCGAGCAGGCGCAAAGCGAGGTGGTGGCCCTGCCCGACGGCGAGCTGCCGCGGGAGAAGGCCGAGCGCTTCACCATGCTGGAGCGCCTGGCCGACCACGACGACGTCCTGATGGAGGACCTGATCGCCGAGGTCGAGCCGGAGCGGGACCGGGTCTTCGCCGACCTCGCCCGGGAGCTGCGCCAGGGCCAGGCGGTCTCGGTGCTGTTCGGCTCGGCCGAGCACGGCCACGGCGTCACCCGCCTGCTGAAGGCCCTGCGGCACGAAGCGCCGGGCCTCGCCGAGACGCGGGCGCGCCTCGGCGTCGCCGAGGACGGGGCGCCCCTCGTCCAGGTGATGAAGACCCTGCATACCGGCTTCGGCGGCAAGCTCTCGGTCGGCCGGGTGCTGCGGGGCGTCGTCCGCGAGGGCGAGGCGGTGACAGGCCCGGGCGGCGGCGCCCGGGTGGCGGGCCTGACCCAGCTCACCGGCGCCGCCGGCACCCGCCTGCCGGAGGCGCGCGAGGGCGAGGTGGCGGGCCTTGCCAAGCTCGACCCGATCGCCACCGCCGAGACCCTGGCGGTCGGGCCCGAGGCGCCCGCCTCCCTGGTGCCGCTGCCACCGCCGGACCCCGTCCACGCCCTGGCGCTGCGGGTGCGCGACCGCAAGGACGACGTGCGGCTCTCGGCGGCGCTCGCCAAGCTCGCCGACGAGGATCCGGCCCTGATCGTCGAGCACCGCGCCGAGCTCGGCGACCTGCGCCTGTCCGGCCAGGGCGAGATGCACCTGCGGGTGGCGGTGGAGCGCCTCGCCTCGCGCTTCGGCATCGGCGTCGAGACCGAGCCGGCCCGGGTGGCCTATCGCGAGACGATCCGGGGCCCGGCCGAGGCACGGGCGCGGCACAAGAAGCAGACCGGCGGCCACGGCCAGTTCGCCGACGTGGCGCTCGCGGTGCGGCCGCTGGGGCGGGGCGAAGGATTCGTGTTCGAGGACGAGGTGGTGGGCGGCGCCGTGCCGCGCCAGTACATCGCCTCGGTCGAGGCCGGCGCCCGCGCCTTCACGGCGAAGGGGCCGCTGGGCTTTCCCGTGGTCGACATCGCGGTGACGCTCAAGGACGGTGCCGCCCACGCGGTCGATTCCTCCGACGCCGCCTTCCAGGCCGCGACGCGGCTCGCCCTTGAAGACGCGCTCGCCAAGGCCGGGCCGGTGCTGCTGGAGCCGATCCTGGCGGTGTCGATGGCGGTGCCGAGCGGCGCCACCGCGAAGGCCACCGGCCTCGTCACCGCCCGCCGCGGCCAGATCCTCGGTTTCGACGCGCGGCCCGGCTGGGCCGGCTGGGACGTGGTCGAGGCCCTGATTCCCGAATCCGAGATGACCGACCTGATCGTCGAATTGCGCTCGGCCACCGCCGGGGTCGGCACCTTCACCACCCGCTTCGACCACCGCGCCGAGCTGACCGGCCGCGCCGCCGACGCGGTGCTGGCGCGCCAGCCGGTGCGCAAGGCGGGGTGAGCGCGGCCTAGACCACGTGGTCCGGTGCGAGCGCGCAGGCCGGCCCCCCCGCCAGCTCGACCTGGAGCGTCACGTGGGCGATGCCGAAGCGGCTGCGCAGCACCCCGGCGCAGTCGTGCAGGAAGGCGTTGCCGGGATGGCCCTCCGGCATCACGAGGTGCGCGGTGAGCGCCGTCTCGGTGGTGCTCATCGGCCAGACGTGGAGGTCGTGAACCTCTGCCACGCCCGGGCGCTCGGCGAGGCAGGCTCGCACCGCCGCCGGGTCGATGCCGGGCGGCACGGCGTCGAGCGAGAGCACGACGCTGTCGCGCAGGAGCCCCCAGGTACCGGCGACGACCACCGCCACGATGACGAGGCTGGTCGCCGGATCGATCCAGGTCCACCCCGTCCAGACGATGACGAGGCCCGCCACTACGACCCCGGCCGAGACCGCGGCGTCGGCCAGCATGTGCAGGTAGGCGCCCCGGACGTTGAGGTCGCCCTTGCTGCCTGAGGCGAACAGCCAGGCGGTGACGCCGTTCACCGCGATGCCGATCAAGGCCACGACCGTGACGGTGAGGCCCGGGACCGGGGCCGGCGCGCTGAAGCGCTGCACCGCCTCCCAGGCGATGGCCCCGACGGCGACCAGCAGGAACACCGCGTTGAACAGGGCGGCGAGGATCGAGGACGAGCGCAGGCCGTAGGTGAACCGCGCGGTCGGCTGCCGTTGGCCGAGCGTCGCCGCCGCCCAGGCGACGACGAGGCCGAGCACGTCGGAGAGGTTGTGGCCGGCATCGGCCAGCAGCGCCACCGAATCGGCGAGGACGCCGTAGGCGCCTTCGATCAGCACGAAGCCGGTGTTGAGCGCGATGCCGATCGCGAAGGCGCGGCCGAAATTCGCCGGGGCGTGGACGTGGCCCGGGCCGTGCGCGTGGCTGGCGCCGTGGTGGTGATGCCCGTGACCGTGGTGACCGTCCCCGTGATCGTGGTCGTCATGGTCGTGCGCGTGGTCGTGGTGCTGGGCCATGCCCGCTCCCTGTCCGTCGCGCGGGCCGCAGGCCCGCGCGGTTCTTCCGGCGTCGTCGCTATAGGGCGCGGCGCGGAGCGCGGCGAGCCCTGCGCCTCACCCGGCCGCGAGCCGAAGGATCGCTTCCGTCAACGCCCCGTCCGGCCGGATCATCTGGTCGAGCACGGTAAAGTGGTCGTCGCCCGGCAGGGGCAGGAGGTCGCCCGGAAGCCCGGTCCCGGCCCAGGCGGCCTGGTAGACCTGCGACTGCCGGCACAGCTCCGGCAGCTCGTTCGCGCCGTAGGCCACGGTGAGCGGCCCGGCTTTCACCGGCAGGTGCCGGATCGGCGAGAGCGCCAGGACCTCGTCCCCGGTCAGGTGGAGCGCGTCGTCCAGCGCCGTGCGGCGGATCGGCGCGAGGTCGAAGATGCCGGAGACGGCAAGCCCCGCATCGACCTCCGGGCAGGCCATCGCCAGCGCCGCGAGGTGTCCGCCGGCCGACCAGCCCGAGACGACGAGGCGCGGCGGGCCGGCGTGGGCCCGCAGGCGGGCAAGGGCCGCCGGGATCTCGGCGCAGAGCGCCGTCATCGTCGCCTCGGGGCACAGGGTGTAGCCGATCATCGCCACGTCCAGGCCGCGGGCGAGCGGCCCTTCGGCCAGGACCGCGAAACCTTGCCTGTCGTTGCGCTGCCAGTAGCCGCCATGGATGAAGGCGAGGAGCGGCGCTTGCGGTCGGCCGCAGCGGAAGAGGTCGAAGCGCTGGCGCGCGCCCTCGCCGTACGGGACATCGCGCTCGCCCGGATGCGTCTCGCGGAAGGCGGCGCTGCGCTGGCGGAGGGCCGCCATCAGCTCGGCGCTGCCGGCGACGGCGCCGGAATTGTCGTAGGCCCTGCTGAGGGCCGCGCGGTCCATCCCGCGCCAGTCGCCGTCCGCCATCCTCGGTTCTCCCCGGAAATCCGGGAAGGACGATAGCCCGAAAAACCAGAAGGGCGACCCCGCGCCGCGCGCAGGGCCGCCCCGATCGGCGACGAGATCCGGGGCTGTCGGCCCCGGATCGTCGCTCACTCGGCCGCCTGGAGGGCTGGGACCGGGCCGATCTCCTCGAGGGGCAGCGGGTTGCCGTCCAGCGCGGCCTTCAGGCGGGCGTCGTCGACCTCACCCTCCCAGCGGGCGACCACGATGCAGGCGACCGCATTGCCGATGAAGTTGGTGAGCGCCCGGCACTCCGACATGAAGCGGTCGATGCCGAGGATCAGCGCCATGCCGACGACCGGCACGGACGGCACCACCGCGAGGGTCGCCGCCAGGGTGATGAAGCCCGAACCGGTGACGCCCGCCGCACCCTTCGAGGACAGCATCGCGACGAGGAGCAGCAGGGCCTGCTCGCCGAGGGAGAGCGGCGTGTCCGTCGCCTGGGCGATGAACAGGGCCGCCATCGTCATGTAGATGTTGGTGCCGTCGAGGTTGAACGAGTAGCCGGTCGGGACGACGAGGCCGACGACGGGCTTCGAGCAGCCGGCGCGCTCCATCTTCTCGAGCAGCGAGGGCAGGGCCGACTCGGAGGACGAGGTGCCCAGCACCAGGAGCAGCTCCTCCTTGATGTAGCGGATCAGCTTGACGATCGAGAAGCCGTTGTAGCGGGCGACCGCGCCGAGGACGACGAAGACGAAGATCGCCGAGGTCAGGTAGAACGCGCCGACGAGGTAGGCGAGGTTGGCGAGCGACGCGATGCCGTACTTGCCGATGGTGAAGGCCATCGCCCCGAAGGCGCCGATCGGGGCGACCTTCATGATGATGTGGACGACGCCGAAGATCGCCTCGGACAGGATCTTGATGAAGTCGAGGACCGGCTTGCCGCGCTCGCCCAGGAAGGCGAGGCCGAAGCCGAACAGCACCGAGAAGAACAGGACCTGCAGGATCTCGCCGCCCGAGAACGCCCCCACCGCCGTCGACGGGATGATGTTCATCAGGAAGTCGGTGATCGTCTGCGTCTTCGCCTTCTCGGCGTACATCGCGATCTGCTTGGGATCGAGCGACTTCGGGTCGATATGCATGCCCGCGCCCGGCTGGACGAGGTTCGCGATGATCAGCCCGACGATAAGCGCCAGGGTCGAGAAGGTCAGGAAGTAGATCAGCGCCTTGCCGCCGACCCGGCCGACCTTCTCGAGGTTGGTCATGCCGGCGATGCCGGAGACCACGGTGAGGAAGATCACCGGGGCGATGATCATCTTGACGAGCTTGATGAAGGCGTCGCCGAGGGGCTTCATGTCGGCGCCGAGCGCCGGGTAGAAGTGGCCGAGCGCGATGCCGATCGCGACGGCGACCAGGACCTGGAAGTAGAGGGTCTTGTAGATCGGCTTGGGGGCCGGCGGCGCGTGCGGCGCGGTCAGCGGGGACGGGATCGTGGCCATCGGACGTTCTCCCTACATGGCTCGTTGACGGGGCGGGCGTTGGCGGCGGACCGCGGTGACGCTCTTGCTCTTGGCCTCTCGGCGAGGTGACCTTGGGCAGGCCTGCCGCGCACCGGCAGGCCGCGGACAGACACACGATGGCAACCGGCGTGCCAGCCCGGAAAAATCCGAAATTTTTTGTTAAGTGCAGATCAATAAAAGGCTTTTCACAATGACGGAGGAGACGGCCCGGTGGACCTTTCCGGCGCTCCGCACCGCAGGCCGGGGAACGGTGCGGAAATCCGCAACCGGCCGGAACCGGGCCCGGCCCGCGGCGGGGCGGCCGTGACCGGCTGGCGCGCGTTCCCGCGCTCTCCCGCCTTGCCGTGGCTCCTCGGGCTCGCGGCGGTTCTCGCCGCGGCCCTTCTCGCCGGCCGGTATGCCGAGCGGGCGGCGCTCGCCGATCTCAGGCGCTCGGCCTCCGCCACGCTGGCGCTCCACGTCGCCGCCCTGCGCACCGAGATGCAGAAGCAGGGATCCCTGCCGCTGGCCCTCGCCAGCGACCCGGAGATCGCCGCGGCGGTGGGGCCCTCGCCGGAGCCGGCCCTGCTCGCCCGGGTCAACGACCGCCTGGCCGAGATCGCCCGGGCCTCGGGCGCGGCGGTGATCTACGTCATCCGCCAGGACGGCACCGCGGTGGCGGCGAGCAATGCCGGCGAGCCCGGCAGCTTCGTCGGGGCGATCTACGCCTTCCGGCCCTACTTCCAGCAGGCGCTGGCCGAGGGGGCGGGGCGGCAATTCGCCCTCGGCACCGTCAGCGGCCGGCCGGGCCTCTATCTGAGCCGCCGCGTCGCGGGCCCCGGCGGGCAGGCCGGGGTGGTGGTGGTCAAGATCGAGTTCGACGGCATCGAGGCCGCCTGGCGCCGGGGCAGCGAGACGGGCGGCGAGACCGTGATGGTGACCGATTCCCGCGGCATCGTGCTGGTGGCGAGCGAGCCGGCCTGGCGCTTCGGCGCCCTGCGGCCGGTGCCCGACGAGGAGCGCCGGCTGATCCGCGAGCGGCTCGAATTCGGCGACGCCGCCCTCGCACCCCTGCCGCTCTTTCCCGCCGGGGAGGGGGGCGGCCTGATCCGGATCGGCAGCGGCGCCCTGCCGGCGCGCCTGGCGCTGCCCCTCGACGCCCCGATCCCCGGCACGACCTGGCGGCTGCACACCCTGACCCGGATCGGCGTGGCGGTGGGGCGCGAGCGCGTCCAGGCCCAGGTCATCGCCGGCCTCGCGGTCGGCCTCGCGTGTTTCGGCCTCGCGGAGATCGTGGGGCGGCGCCGGCGCCTGCGGGCGAGCCTCGCCGAGGCGGCGGCCAGGCGGACCGAGCTCGAGGAGCGGGTGCGGGAGAGGACGCAGGCGCTGACCGAGGCCAACCAGAAGCTCAAGGCCGAGATCGCCGAGCGCCAGCGGGCCGAGGAGGAGCGCCAGCGCCTCGGGCGCGAGCTCGCCCATGCGGGCCGGCTGGCGGCGCTCGGCCAGTTCGCCGCCAGCATGGCGCACGAGATCAACCAGCCGCTGGCCGCGATCCGCTCCTACGCCGACAATGCCGGCATCCTGATCCAGCGCGGGCGGCTGCCGGAGGCGACCGAGAACCTGTCGGCCGTCGGCCGCCTGACCGAGCGCATCGCCGGCCTCACCCGCCAGCTCAAGGGCTTCGCCCGCAAGGCCTCGGGCCGGCGCGACCGGGTGGCGCTCGCGGGCGTGGTGCGGGCGAGCCTCGAGGTGGTGGAGGTCCGCCTCTCGGGCGTCGCCCTCGCCCTCGCGCTTCCCGAGCCCTCGCCTTATGTCCTGGGGGAGGGGCCGCGGCTGGAGCAGGTCGTGGTCAACCTGGTGCAGAACGCCCTCGACGCCGTCGCGGGCGTGAACGAGCCACGCATCGCCGTGACGGTGCGGGTGATGGGGGAGCGCGCGGTGCTGGAGGTGGGCGACAACGGCGGCGGGCTGCCCGAGGGCGGAGCCCAGGTGTTCGACGCGTTCTTCACCACCAAGGCCAACGGCCTCGGGCTCGGGCTCGCGATCTCCCGCGGCATCGTCGAGGAATGCGGCGGCACCCTCTCGGCCGGCGCCTCGCCGGAGGGCGGCGCCCTGTTCCGGGTCGAGCTGCCGCTCGCCCCCGCCGTTGCGGCGCAGGGAGCCGCCGCATGAGCGCTGAAGGCCGCGTGATCTTCGTCGACGACGAGGAGGAGGTGCGGCGGGCCAACGGCCAGAGCCTCGACCTCGCGGGGTTCGCCGTCGAGACCCATGCCGACGCCGAATCGGCCCTGCGGGCGATCCTGGCCGACCCGCCGGGCGTCGTCGTCACCGACGTGCGCCTGCCGGGGATCGACGGGCTCGGCCTGTTCGCGGCGATCCAGGAGGCCGACCCCGAGCTGCCGGTCATCCTGATCACCGGCCACGGCGACATCACCATGGCGGTGCGGGCGATGCGCGCCGGCGCCTACGACTTCCTGGCCAAGCCCTACCCGGCGGAGACGCTGGTGGCATCCGTGCGCCGCGCCCTCGAGCGTCGGGCGCTCGTGCTGGAGAACCGCTCGCTCCGAGCCCGCCTCGACGCCGCGGTGGCGGAGGATCCGGCGTTCCTCGGCGTCTCGCCGGCGATCACCCGCCTGCGCCTTTTCGTGCGGGAGGTGGCGCAGGCCGATGTCGACGTGCTGGTGCTGGGCGAGACCGGATCCGGCAAGGAGGTGGTGGCGAGCGCGCTCCACCGCTGGGGCCGCCGGGCCAAGGGCAACTTCGTGGCGATGAATTGCGGCGCCCTGCCCGACACCGTGGTGGAGAGCGAGCTGTTCGGCCACGAGGCCGGCGCCTTCACGGGAGCGCTCAAGAAGCGGGTCGGGCGCATCGCCCACGCCGATGGCGGCACCCTCTTCCTCGACGAGATCGAGAGCATGGCCCTCACCATCCAGGTCAAGCTCCTGCGGGTGCTGCAGGAGCGGGTGGTGGAGCCGCTCGGCACCAACGCGGTCCAGCCGGTCGACATGCGGGTGGTGGCCGCCACCAAGATCGACCTCGGCCAGGCCGCCGCGCAGGGCACCTTTCGCGATGACCTCTACTACCGCCTGAACGTGGTCTCGGTGGAGATCCCCCCCTTGCGCGACCGGCGCGAGGACGTGGCGCTGCTGTTCGAGCACTTCCTGCGCAAGGCCGCCGCCCGCTTCAACCGCGAGCCGCCGCCGGTGACGCCGGCGATCCGCGAGCATCTGAGCCGGCATTCCTGGCCCGGCAACGTGCGCGAGCTCGGCCACTTCGCCGAGCGCTGCGCGCTCGGCCTCTCCCCCACCGGTCCGGCCCCGGCCGAGCCGGCGCGCGCGTCAACGCTCGCCGAGCAGATGGATCGCCACGAGCGCGGCCTGATCCGCGACGAGCTGATCGTGGCCGGCGGCGACGTGCGGGTGGCGGCCGAAGCCCTCGGCACGCCCCGAAAGACCCTCTACGACAAGATCGCCCGCCACGGCCTCGACCCGAACGACTACCGGTGAGGGGCGCCGCCGCGGCTCGTCAGGCCGCCGGCACCGGTGGCTCGTCAGGCCGCCGGCACCGGTGGCTCGTCAGGCCGCCGGCACCGGTGGCTCGTCAGGCCGCCGGCACCGGTGGCTCGTCAGGCCGCCGGCACCGGTGGCTCGTCAGGCCGCCGGCACCGGTGGCTCGTCAGGCCGCCGGCACCGGTGGCTCGTCAGGCCGCCGGCACGATGGCGACGGCCTTGAAGAACGTGTAGCAGAAGGTGCCGTCCGGCTCCGCCGTGCGCAGCAGGGCACGCAGGCCGGCATCGAACGCTGCGGCGTCCGTCAGCCCCGCGCGGATCGCCTCGTCCCGGATGCCCGCCACCATCGCCGCGAAGGTCCGGCGGACGAAGCCCTCCGCCAGGGCCGGCCGGGACCCGTCGACGGCGACGGGGCGGGGCGAGACCCGCACGGCGGCGAAGCCCGCCTGCCCCAGGAGCGGCCCGAGGCGGCGGCCGATCTCGGCGTCGCCGCCGGCCGCGCGCTGAAGCGCCACCTGGCAGGCGATGACGGCCCGCGCGCCCGGATCCTCCGGATGGAGCAGGACCGAGCCGTGACCGCCCTCGATCACGGTCAGGCTCCCGCCCGGGCGCAGCACGCGGCGCAGCTCCGCCAGGGCGGCCGCGGGCTCGGGAAGATGCTCCAGCACGAAGCAGACGAAGGCGTGGTCGAAGGTTGCATCCGCGAAGGGCAGGGCACGGAGATCGCCCTGCCAGAAATCCGGCGGCGGCAGGCCGGCGGCGGTGATCCGCGCCCGAGCCGCGGCGAGCGAGGCCTCCGCGATGTCGAGGCAGGTCAGCCGGGCGCCCGGGTTGCGCCGCAGGAGCGGGATCGTCTGGGCACCGACGCCGCTTCCCGCCTCCAGCACCGTGCTGCCGTCCGGGAACAGGCTGTCGTGGTGCAGCAGCGCCTCCAGCGTGGCCGCCTGGTCGTGCAGGCGCGCCTGCTCGGCCGCGCCGTAGCCGTGAACGTAGCCGTTGTCCTGGTGGTGCCGCATCGCCGCCTCCGCGCTCCGGCCTCCTTCTGGCGCGGGGCGGGCGGGACGGTCTTGAACGCGATTGCGGCTCAGGCGAGGGCGGCGCGGAAGCGGGCCGGCGTCACCCCGAACTGGCGGACGAACGCGCGGGTCATGTGGCTCTGGTCGGCGAAGCCGGCCTCCGCCGCGGCCGCGGCGGGCCAGCGTCCCTCGGCCAGGAGCCGGCGTGCCAGGCGGACGCGCTGCTGCACGAGATAGGCGTGCGGCGTCGCGCCGGTGGCCCGGGCAAAGCCGCGGATGAGCTGGAAGCGGCTGACTCCCGACAGACCGGCCAGTTCCGCCAGGGTCACGGCCTCGCCGGGCGCCTCCTCCAGCCGCCGCAGCGCCCGGGCCACGAAGGGCGGCGGGCCGCGCCTGGGGGCCGGGCCGCCGCCGTAACGGGCAAAGAGGTGCATCAGGACACCCACCAAATCCTGCTCGACCGCGAAGGCGTCGGGCCGGGCCGCGGCGATGCCCGCGAAGAGCCGGGTGAAGCGGCCCGCGAGGACCGGGTCGTGCAGGGCCGGGCGGGCGATCTCGCCGGCCCGGGGCAGGTCCTCCCGGAGCAGGCCGGCGAGCAGGGCGGGATCGAGATAGAGCATCTGCCAGGCCCGGATCCGGGCCTGGATCGGGAGGCCGTCGTGGATCTCGCCCGGATTGACGGTGATGACGTCGCCAGCCGCCGCTTCGACCGCGCCCACGCCGCTCCAGGACCGGTGCCCGCCGGCGAGAACGACGCCGATGCCGTACTGGTCGTGAGCGTGCCGCGGGAAGGACCGGTCGGACGACACCGCGACCGCCTCGAGGCCGGGCAGGCCGGTGCGGTGCTGGCGCGCCCTGTGCCTCTCCTCGCGCATGTCAGGCCAGACTCAGCGCCGCCGCGGATGCTCCTTGAAGAACCGCCACATCTCGCGCGCGGCGTCGGGCCCGGCCGGGTCGGTGTAGCTGCCGGCCGGGTCGCCGCCCGACCAGGCGTGGCCGGAGCCGTGGATCACCCAGTGCTCGAAGGACGGCTGGCCGGCCGCATCGGCGTAGAGGCTGCGCGCGTAGGCGCGGCCGCCCGGGGCCTGTCCGTCCTCGCGCCGGATCAGCCGGCCGCCGGTGGCGGCGATCACCGCCTCGCCGTTCCGCGGGTTCACGGTGGTGTCCCGGTCGCCGTGGAACACGATGGTGGGGACCGGCGCGCCGGACGGCGTGCCGGCGGCGCCCTGGCGCATCGCCGAGAGCGCCCCCGGCAGGTCGCGGGCCGCGAAGGCGCAGAGGCCCGAATGCACGCCGAGCGCCGCGAAGAGGTCGGGATAGGCCGCCGCGACGTTGGCCGCCGCGGCGCCCCCGGCCGAGAGCCCGGCGATGGCGACCCGCCGCGGATCGACCGCGTAGGCCGCCATCACCGCCCGGGTGATGCCGGCGATCACCCCGGTCTCGCCGCTCTCGCGGCCCTGGTCGGCGCGGCTGTACCAGTTCCAGCAGCGGGCCTGGTTGGCCGCCTTGGTCTGCGCCGGATAGGCGACCAGGAAGGTCTCGGCCTCGGCCACGCGGTTCATGCCGGTGCCGGCGGAAAAGTCCTCCGGCGACTGGGTGCAGCCGTGCAGCATCACGACGAGCGGCACCGGCCGGCCGCGATAGCCGCTCGGCACGTACAGACGATAGGCCCGCTGCCCCGTCGGACCCGCGAAGCTCTCCGACAGAAACCGCCCCCGGCTGGGCTCGGCCACCTCCGGCACCGGTCCCCGGGGCCGACCGCGCAACCGCGCCAATCCCTGCTCCAGGCCGCGACCGGCGCGACGTGCCAGATCGCGCAGGCCGCCAGGCAGGGCCCTCCAGGCCGTGCCGAACTCGCCCGCCCGGGCCTGGCGGGCGGCCCTCGCAAGGGCGCTGAGCCGCGTATCGCGCATGGTGCTCCGTCTCCGCTACGAGAGCGCCTGCCGCAAGGGCAGGTGCCGTCGATTCGCGAGCGTGCCGGAGCCGCGGTCACGCTTCAACGACGAATGCCGCGCCCGCTCCCCAGCGGACGCGCCCGGTCGCGCCGTTCCGGCCGCACCGGATCGTTGCCGGCCGCTGTGACGCATCGTTCCGCGGCACGGCCTGCCTGCGCACCGGCGACGATCCGATCCGAACAAAAAAGAGCCCGGCCTCGCGGCCGGGCTCCGATCCGTCCTTCGAACGGACAGTCGGTCCTACCAGGTACCGAACTTGTAGTTCAGGCCGGCGCGCACGACCGCGAACTCGGTCTCGCGACGGTACAGGTTGGCCGGGCCCACCGAGATCACGCCCGGCGAGAACACCGAGTACTGCGTGCCGTTCGCGGTCTGGGCGAACACGCCGTTGTTGCGGTTGCCCTGATCGAGCTTCACGTACAGGCCTTCGATCTTGATCGTGACGGCCGAGGACTTGAAGAAGTTCAGGAACGAGTCGGTGGGCAGGGCGTACTCGACGCCGCCGCCGACCACCCAGCCGGTCTGGAAGTCGTCGCGCGAGCTGTTGGGCAGGCCGAAGTCGCGACCGCCGCCCGAGCCGTAGGCGAAGCCGCCGGTGGCGTAGACGAGGGTGCGGTCC
>NZ_SRLB01000054.1 GCF_004745635.1 Methylobacterium nonmethylotrophicum
TCAGGCTTTTGCTGTCTCTCCTGCTCGCCGCCGCACTCCGCATGGTCAGATCCGACCCGCCAAGCAGCCAAGCCGCCTGAGCGATTTCTTCACGGACGACAAATTATTATAATCTCCCAAATGTAGCAAAATTGCGTCGACACGTCGAGGCAGTGCCGCTCAGTGTATCAACGCCGACGCTTTTCCGGGCAGGTGCGAGCATTCGAACGGACTTATCCGAAGCGCCGGCTAGGCTGCAATTGTTCCTTCCCCTTCTCCTTTGCGCCGGTGACAGTGCGCTAAACCCCTCTGCAGCGACGTGTCGATGCAGAGGCGCGCTGATGTTACGCATCCGTCACCCCCGCCGCATCCTGCGCCTTCAGCACCTCCGGCCGCGGCATCGAGATGATGTTGTAGCCCGAATCGACGAAGTGGACCTCGCCGGTGACGCTGCCCGACAGCGGCGACAGCAGGTAGAGGGCCGAGCCGCCGATGTCGTCGAGGGTCGCGGTGCGGCGCAGGGGGGCGTGGGCGGCCTGGTGGTTGTACATCAGGCGGGCATCGGCGATGCCGGCGCCGGCCAGCGTGCGGACCGGGCCGGCCGAGAGGGCGTTGACCCGGATGCCCTGCGGTCCGAGATCGGCCGCGAGGTAGCGCACCGAGGCCTCCAGAGCCGCCTTGGCGAGGCCCATGACGTTGTAGTTCGGCATGACGCGGGTCGCGCCGCCATAGGTCAGCGTCAGGAGGGCGCCGCCGGGGCGAATCCGCCTGGCGGCGCGCTGCGCCACCTCGGTGAAGGAGAAGCACGAGATCACCATCGTGCGGGAAAAGTTCTCCCTCGTGGTGACGTCGACGTAGCGGCCCTTGAGCTGCGCCTTGTCGGAGAAGCCGATGGCGTGGACGACGAAGTCCAGCCCCTCGGGCCAGGCCTCGTCGAGGGCCGCGAAGGTCGCGTCGACGGAGGCCAGATCCTCGACGTCGCAGGGGAGCACCAGGGATGAGCCGAGGGTCTGGGCCAAGGGCCCGACCCGGCGCCCGAGGGCCTCGCCCTGGTAGGTGAAGGCGAGGTCGGCGCCTTGGGCCCCGAGGGCCCGGGCGATGCCCCAGGCGATGGAGTGGTCGTTCGCGACGCCCATTACGAGCCCGCGCCTGCCTGCCATCAAACCCGTCACGCCCGATCCTCCGCTGTTGTCGGTGGATCGGGCGTTTACGCGCCGGGCCGGCTCCTGTCCACGCTCAGGGCGAGGTCAGGCGTCGACGTGCTTGAGCACCAGGGTGGCGTTGGTACCGCCGAAGCCGAAGGAGTTGCTGAGCACGTGGCCGAGCTGCGCGTCGTCCCGGCGGGCGCGCAGGATCGGCATGTCGGCGAAGGCCGGGTCGAGTTCGTCGATATGCGCGCTCTCGCAGATGAAGCCGTTGTTCATCATCAGGAGCGAGTAGATCGCCTCCTGCACGCCGGTGGCGCCGAGGGAGTGGCCGGTCAGCGACTTGGTGGCGGCGATCGGCGGGCAGGCGTCCCCGGTGCCGAACACCTCGCGGATCGCCTCGATCTCCTTGTCGTCGCCGACGGGGGTCGAGGTGGCGTGCGGGTTGATGTAGTCGATCCGAGCGCCCTTCAGGCCCTCGATCGCCTGGCGCATGCAGCGCACCGCGCCCTCGCCCGACGGCGCCACCATGTCGTGGCCGTCCGAGGTGGCGCCGTAGCCCGCGACCTCGCCGTAGATGCGCGCGCCGCGGGCGCGGGCATGCTCCAGCTCCTCCAGCACCAGCACGCCTGCGCCGCCCGCGATGACGAAGCCGTCCCGCGCCGCGTCGTAGGCGCGCGAGGCCCGGGCCGGCGTGTCGTTGTACTTCGAGGACATCGCCCCCATCGCGTCGAACAGGACCGACAGCGTCCAGTCCAGCTCCTCGCAGCCGCCCGCGAAGATGATGTCCTGGCGCCCGGCCTGGATGATCTCGGCGGCGTTGCCGATGCAGTGGTTCGAGGTCGCGCAGGCGGACGAGATCGAGTAGTTCACGCCCCGGATCTTGAACCAGGTGGCGAGCGTCGCCGACGCCGTCGAGGACATGGCCTTGGGCACCGCGAAGGGCCCGACGCGCTTCGGGCCCTTGGCGCGGGCGATGTCGGCGGCCTCGACGAGGGCGCGGGTCGAGGGACCGCCCGAGCCCATGATGATGCCGGTGCGCTCGTGCGAGATCTCGCCCTGCTCGAGGCCGGCGTCGCGGATCGCCTGCTCCATCGCGACGTGGTTCCAGGCGGTGCCGCCGCCGTGGAAGCGCATGGCGCGCCGGTCGACCACCTCCTCGGCGTCGAGGGTCGGGGCGCCCTGGACCTGGCTGCGGAAGCCGTGGGCCGCGAAGTCCTCGGCACGGGCGATGCCGGAGCGCGCCTCGCGCAGCGAAGCCAGCACCTCCTGGGTGGAATTGCCGATGGACGAGACGATGCCCATCCCGGTGATTGCCACGCGCCTCATGATCGTCGGAACCCTCCGGAGCGGCGCCGCCGGCGCCCGCGGGACGCCCTCGCCACGCGAGGTGTCACCTAGGCGCACGGTGCCCGAATCTCAACCGCCCACCGAGGGAAAGGGTCCCGGCGGGCATAACCGCCCGCATTCCGGCGGGTCTATCGCCCGCATTCCGGCGGGCTCAACCGCCCGCATCATGACGGGCCTGCGACGGGCTCAGCCGCCGGCGGGCGTCGCGGCCTGGAACAGGCCGACCCGCAGGTCCTTCGCCTCGTAGATGCGCCGGCCGTCGGCCTCGAGCCAGCCGTCGGCGATGCCGAGCACCAGGCGGCCCTGGCGCACCCGCTTCAGGTCGACGCCGTACACCACCGTCTTGACGCTCGGCAGCACCTGGTCGCTGAACTTGACCTCGCCGACGCCGAGCGCCCGGCCGCGGCCCGGCGAGCCGAGCCAGCCGAGGAAGAACCCGACCATCTGCCAGAGCGCGTCGAGGCCGAGGCAGCCCGGCATCACGGGGTCGCCGTGGAAGTGGCAGGGGAAGAACCAGAGGTCGGGCCGCACGTCGAGCTCGGCCAGGACATGGCCCTTGCCGTGGGCGCCGCCGTCCCGGCCGATCGAGGTGATGCGGTCGAACATCAGCATCGGCGGCAGCGGCAGCTGGGCGTTGCCGGCACCGAACATCTCGCCGCGGCCGCAGGCCAGCAGGTCCTCGTAGGAGAAACGCGAGGGCCGGCTCGGGGTGTCGGCGGCGGAGGTCTGGTCGGCGGACATGAGCGGGGCGAATTCCTCGTGCGGGAGGCCGCTGGCGCGCCGGCAGGGGGCCGGCGAGATGCCGTGACGCGGCGGGGTGGCGCCTCGTTAACACAGCGCCGGGGGCTGTTCAAAGCCGGCCGAACGCCATAGTCTGTAACGCTTCTGATCTGCGGCGGAACGGCCGTGGTCGGGTTGCGGCGCCGGGGCGGGGCGCCTATAAAAGCGGACATCTTTGTCGCCGTCTCACGAGTCGATAGTTCCGCTGATGAACGATCTGTCGCCCCTGCGCGCCGCGCTCGGCGCCCGCGTCCCGGCCCTCGAGACCGGCGCTGCCGGGCAGCGGCGCGGCTGCCCGCTCTCGGAGCTTCGGGATCGTCTGCGCCGCGCCGGCCTGCGCCCGACCCGGCAGCGCCTCTCCCTCGGCTGGCTGCTGTTCGGCAAGGGCGACCGGCACCTGACCGCCGAGATGCTGTACGACGAGGCGATGCGGGCCAAGGTCCCGGTCTCGCTCGCCACCGTCTACAACACCCTGCACCAGTTCACCGAGGCGGGCCTGCTGCGCCAGCTCGCGCTGGACGGCTCCAAGGCCTATTTCGACACCAACCCGAGCGAGCACCACCACTTCTTCCTCGAGGAGGAGGGCCAGGTGCTCGACATGCCCGATTGCGGCATCACGGTCGATTCCCTGCCCGAGCCGCCCGAGGGCATGGAGATCGCCGGCGTCGAGGTCATCGTGCGCCTGCGCCGCCGCGGCGGCCGCGCCTGATCCCACCAGCACGCTTGAGTGTCGCGAGGGCCGCGCACCCGGAAAGGGGCGCGGCCCTTCTCGCATGGCGGTGCGTCTTCGCACGGCGACCGCGGGACCAGCACGCTCTCCTCCCCGCTCGCGTCCTCGTCCTGAGGCGCGCGTGAAACGAGCCTCGAAGCAGGGCTCCAGACAGCCCCGTGATCCCTGGAGCCCTCCTTCGAGATTCCCTACGGTCGCACCTTGGACAGCGGCTGGGTGTAAGAAGAGATCCGTTCCGATGAGGAATATCCCATCCTGGACGGCCATCCAGGGCGGGGCGGCGGGTCGACGGAACGTCAGCACCTCAGCCGCAGGGCTGTTCCTGAGCAGGATCGCGACCGGCCATCGTCCTCGGACCCGAATGGTTGCCTGAACCCAGGGTTCGCTTCGCAAGGCAGGGTCGACGACGAGGCCCCGGCCTACCGCACCCACCGCCGGTCTCGATATCGAGAAGCTCGCTCTTGATCTCGCGCTCACCGGCCGGCCCGAGGTCATCCGCCTGCACGGCGGCCCATGACGGCCCGGTGCACCCGGCCCGCGACAAGCGTCTGACCGCGCTGGCCGAGCCGATGCGGCTGTTTGAGCCGATCACCGCCGACATCGCCTGCCTCGGGACCCGCTGCGAGAGCGACCGCGACGAGGCGATCAAGGCGGCCGTGAAGGTTCCGATCAAGCAGGTCGTCGCCCGGCGTCGGGACGTGCGCGAGCAGATCGTGACGGCTTTGCGCGCCGAGCCCGACCTGAACAGGCGTCTGGATCGGCTGCTGAGCATCCCGGGTCTGGGCGAGCGCATGGCCGTGCCGTTGCCGATCACCATGCCCGAGCCCGGCCGGATCACCCGGAAGGAGGCCGCCCGCCTGGCCGGGCTGGCACCGTTCGATCGCTCGTCGGGCCAGTACGACGGCCAGCGGCACATCGCGGGCGGGGGTCCCACGGCGCTGTCCGCGGCATGTTTGTCGGCGGCAAGCCGTTCAAGCTCGTGATGGTGGCGTGCGCGCGCAAGCTGCTGATCTTTGCCAACACCGTGTTGCAGCGGGCGACAGCCTGGGAGGCCGGCGGCCAAGGCCGCTCGACCCCCGCGTTGCCGGGGCCAGAGGACCCGAGACGGCGGCCTGGCCCTGGGGGTGAGAAACGAACCGGGCGATCTCACCTGCTGCTGGTGGTGCATGGGCAGGAATGTGGGCAAGGCGACGCTTTGCCCACAATCCTGCCCGTCGCCGTGGCTGGCCGGACCCCCGCTCATACCGGCCGCAGCCGGCCGATCTCATGGTTGATCAGGATCAGGGTGTGGGTTGGAGATGCGTCGCCGCAGCCGGATCGGTCGTGTCGTGTACCGTGGTCAGGCCGGATCAGCCCCGGCGCAGGGCCTGTGCGGTGGGCAGGGGCTGGCGCTTGGCCCGGGCGACCGCCTGGAGTGGGTCGGGCCGCGGGGTCACGGCGTCGAGGATCTGGCGGCCCAGCGCCTGGGCGAGGCAGGCATAGCCCTGGTCGCCCATGTGGAACTGGTCGGACGACAGCATGCCGGCGAGCAGGGCCGGATCCTGGCGGTTCCAGCTCTTCATCAGGGCGTAGCGCGAGAAGACCGGCACCTCGGTGCCGTCCGCCACCGCCGCCACGAGGCCGACGAAGCGCTCGTAGCGGCCGTGGTTGGGGATCGCCGGGTAATATTGCTGGTCGAGGATGATCAGGTCGCTGCCGGCGGCCTGGACCAGGGCGACGCCCTGTTCGAGCCGGCGCCGGAACGCCGCCTCGTCGCCGCCCGAGATCGCGTCGTTGGTGCCGACCTGCCAGATCACTAGGTCGGGCTTGACCGGCTGCCGGAGAGCCTCGGCGAGGCGCGCCAGGGTCTGGTCGGCGGTCTCGCCGCCGATGCCGGCATTGGTGACGTCGACCGGGGTGCCGCGCCAGGCCGCGCGCAGGGACTGCTCGAGCAGGTACGGATAGGTCCGGTCCGGGGCCGAGGCGCCGATGCCCTCGGTCGAGGACGAGCCGATGGCGAGCACCCGGACCGGCTCGCGCCGCGCCACGTGGGCTTCGGTCACGGTCAGGCTGATCCGCTCCGCCGGTTGCGGCAGCGGGGCCGGGCACGCCGCCGCGGGGCGCGCCGCGGCGAGATGACCGGCGATGATGGCCGCCGACAGGCAGGCCATCCGGCCCAGGTGAAACCGGCGAAGCATGGCAGTTCCGGACAAGGAAGGAGGTGAACCGATTCGGTTCCGCATCTGCCGGGTAACATGCGCGTTACCGCTGATCCAGTCGAAAATGCAGCCGAGCGAAGACGAGCCGCCGGTCTCTGCTCGGCTGGTCAGCGAACCCGGAGATGATCGCCGAGAATGACGCGGGTTCGGCTCACCGCGGATTAAGCTTGACCGTTGGTGGAGGCGGAGGGCCGGCCTCATGCCGCCTCGGCGCCGAGCTTCTCCTTGCGCGAGGCGTTGGCCTTCTGCAGCGTGCGGACCGGATCGCCGAAATGGCGCTCCAGCTCGGCGAGCGCCGGCTCGATCTCGCCCCGCTCGATCAGGTCGACGAGGAGCTGGTGCTCGTCGATGAGAGCCGCGTTCTCGCTGTAGCCGCCCATCAGCATCTGCAGGCAGAGCCGCGTCTCGGCCTGGAGGGTGGCGAAGCTGCGGGTCAGGCGCTCGCTGCCGGCCTCGTCGACGATGCGGCGGTGGAAGAGCATGTCGAGGTCGGCGACCTGCGGCCAGTCCTTGCGCCGCACCGCCGCCTTCATCTGGCGGACGAGCGCCGACAGGTCGCGCACCACGCCGCCGCGATCCGGGAGGTCCAGGATCCGCCGCATGGCGACGAGCTCGAGGGAGCGGCGCACGAAGTAGATGTCGATCAGGTCGGAAGGCGCGAGCTCGGGAACGAACACGCCGCGATGCGGCTCGCTGCGAAGAAGGCCCTCCTGGATCAGCCGCTGCATCGCCTCCCGCACCGGCCCGCGGCTGACGCCGAAGGACGAGGCCAGCTCCATCTCGTTCAATTGCGAGCCGAGCGGGTAGGTGCCGTCGAGGATCGAGGCGCGGATCTGCCCGGCGACCTGGCCGGACAGGGTCGTGCGGGGCAGGCGCTTGGCGGCGGTCGCGGCCTTCGCCTCCTTGTCCTTCTGGCTCGCCATCTGGGTCAGGCCCCGCTCACGCTCCGACACTCTGCCCGATGCAGAACGCCCTAATGCAGGACGTCCTGCAAGCGATAGTACGCGCCCACGAAGGGAAGGAACCAGGGCGGGCCGAAATGGCCGGGGATGGCTTTCCAGTCCCAGCCCGCGAAGGGGTTGCGCTCGTGGCGGCCCTCCAGCACCTCGGCCATCACCTGCCCCATATGGGTCGCCATCTGGGTGCCGTGACCGCTATAGCCCATCGCGTAGTAGAGCCCGTCGCGCATGCCCGCCCGCGGCAGCCGGTCGGCGGTCATGTCGACGACGCCGCCCCAGCAATAGTCGATCCGCGCCGGCGCGAGTTCGGGAAACACCCGGTCGAGGGCACGGCGCAGCACGCGTCCGCTCTTCTCGTCCGAGAGCGGGTTCGAGACCGCGAACCGGGCGCGCCCGCCGAACAGCAGCCGGTCGTCCGGCGTGACCCGGAAATAGGTGCCGACATTCTTCGAATCGGTCGCCATGCGGCGGGTCGGCATCAGCCGGTCGAGCAGGTCGCGCGGGAGCCTCTCGGTGACGATCACGAACGAGCCGACCGGCACGATGCGGCGGCGAAACCAGCCGAGCGGCCCGACCATCGAGGCCCCGGTCGCCATCAGCACCTGGCCGGCGGTGAGGCTGCCCCGCGGGGTTGCAACCTCGTGCGTGGTCCCGCCGCGCCGGCGCAGGGCCGTGACGGGGGCGTTCTCGAACACGGCGGCGCCGCGGCCGGCCGCCGCCCGGGCGAGGCCTCGGGCGAACTTGCCGACATGCATCCCGCCGCTCTTGGCGTAGACGAGGCCGCCGTGGAAGGCGTCCGACCCGACCTCGCGCCGGATCTCGGCGGCGGTGACGAGGCGCGTGTCCGGATCGGCCCGGCGCGACACCGCCTCGAAGGTGCGCCGGAGCTTGTCGGCATGCTCGGGCTTGGCCGCCAGCTTGATCTTGCCGGTGCGGCGGAAGTCGCAGTCGATCGCCTCCTCGCGGATCAGCCGCTCGACGCTGTCCACCGCCGCGTCGTAGGCGTGGTAGAGCGCGGCCGCGCGCTCCTCGCCGAACCGGGCCGCGACGGCGCGGTAATCCGAGGCAAAGCCGTTGTTGCACTGGCCGCCGTTGCGGCCCGAGGCGGCGCTCCCGACCTCGCCCGCCTCCAGCACCGCCACCCTGGCACCGCGTTTCGCCAGCGCCAGGGCCGCCGACAGGCCGGTGAAGCCCGCCCCCACCACCGCCACGTCGAACCGTCCCTCCACCGGGCCGGCGCAGCCGTCCGTGAAGGGCGGCGCGGTCTCGAGCCAGTAGGATGCGAGCTTCATCGGTGACGACCCGTGACGGTGCGAACGCGCCAGGGCCGCGCCGTGGCTGTTCGGCCATCATCGTTCTTATCGTAGGATTGTCAACAATGATGCGATCGCGGAAGCAGGCTTTCCGGTCTCGCGGCACAGAGATGAGGGCCGGCACCCGCATGGGCAGTTCGACCGCCCGGTGGAGCGGACGCGATGATCCAGCGACGTGACGGGTATGAAATGGGTGAGTTTTTCGCAGAATAGCGCGTCTCCCCTCTCCCACACGGGAGAGGGGATCCCGAGCCTTCACCGTCGAGGATAGGCCAAGTGGAGGCGCCTTCAATTCCTGGCTACGTCCCCTCCGGGATTTCCATATCCAGCAGTGCCGCGCTCAACCCCTTGCCGTGCGCATCGAGCGCCAGGGACCGGGTCACCCCGCCGCCCAGGGCCTGCGTCATCACGAAGTTGAGGGCGCCGAGCTGCGGCAGGGCGTAGCGCGTGACCTCGCCGGACACGATCCCGGTGAAATGGGCCCGCACCCGCTCGGCCGTGACGTGACGTTCGAGCCGCGGGTAATCGGCCGGGTCGTGGGCGATCAGCGAGATGTTGGCGGTGTTGCCCTTGTCGCCGGTGCGGGAATGGGCGAGCGCGCGCAGCTTCATCGGATCTCTCCTCACGCCTCGATCATCCGCACGCTCGGCCGGGCGAGCGCCGCCGGCACCAGCACCGAGAGCACGCCGACGACCTCGCGGGCGGATTTCCACGCCCCGCCGCCGCCGGCCGGGCCGTTGGTGTAGAGCGTCTCGACCTCATTGCCGATCCGCGCCGCCTCGCTAAGGCTGTCGCAGCGCCCGGCGACGCGCACGCGCACCTCGTAGGGCTCAGCCCCTTCCGCGAGGCGGGGGCCGTGCAGGGCATCGATGCCGATCAGGTCGAAGCGCAGCTCGCTCGCCCGCACGCCGGTGAGGCCTAAGCGCTCGCGCACGATGTCGAGGGCGAGGCGGCCGCGGCCGACGGCGCCCGGGCCCGCATAGGAGATCTGGCCCTCGCCGATATAGGAATCGATCAGCCCGACCGAGACCTTGAGGAGCCCGGTCGCAGGCAGCCCGCGCCCGCCGGTCACCCGCACCCGGTCGGGGCCGACGGCCTCCATCGTGACGTGCGAGAAATCCGCCACCACGTCGGGCTGCAGGTAGCGGGCCGGGTCGTGCACCTCGTAGAGAAGCTGCTCCTTGCAGGTGGCGAGCGTCACCGCGCCGCCCGAACCCGGCACCTTGGTGATCTCGACCGTGCCGTCCTCGGACACGATCCCGATCGGGAAGCCGAGGCGGGCGAGGCCGGGGACGTCCTTCACCCCCGGATCGGCGAAGTAGCCGCCGGTGATCTGGCCGGCGCATTCGAGGAGGTGCCCGGCCAGCGTGCCGCGGCCGAGCCGCTCCCAGTCGTCCATCGCCCAGCCGAAGGCATGGATCAGCGGCGCGAGGAAGAGCGCCGGGTCGCCGACCCGGCCGGTGATGACGATGTCGGCGCCTCGGGCCAAAGCCTCGGCGATCGGTCCGGCGCCGAGATAGGCGTTGGCCGAGATCACCCGGTTGCCGAGGTCGCGCACCCGGCCGCCGGTCTCCAGGACCTCGTAATCGCCCGCGCCGACCGCCTCCAGCACGTCGTCACCGACCACCGCCGCGACCTTGAGGCCGGTGAGCCCGAGGTCGCGGGCGATCGCCCGGGTCTTCTCCGCGGCGGCCAAGGGGTTGGCCGCGCCCATGTTGGTGACGATGCGGGTGCCGTTCGTCCGGCACGGCGCCAGCACCGCCCGCATCCGGGCTTCCAGCAGCGGGTCGTAGCCGGCGGCGGGATCGCGCAGGCGGGCCTGCTGGGCCAGCGCGATGGTGCGCTCGGCCAGGCACTCGAAGACGAGGTAGTCGAGGGCACCGTGCTCGGCGAGTTCGAGGGCGGGCTCGATCCGGTCGCCGGCATAGCCGGCCCCGGCGCCCAGGCGGATGCTCTTCATCTCTCTCCTCCTGTCGTTCAGAGCGGAAACACCCCGAAGGCGACGGCCGCGAAGGTCATCACCACGGAGGCCGCGAGCAGGAACGGGAAGGTGAACCTCTGGTGGTCCGCGAGGTCGATGCCGCAGAGGCCGCAGACCAGGAAGGTCGCGGGCGTGAGCGGGCTCACCGGGAAGCCGGTGGTCATCTGGCCGAGCAGCGCGCCCTGCGCGACCTGGAGCGGCGGCACGCCGAGCTGGTGGGCGACCTCGGCCACCACCGGCAGCACGCCGAAATAGAACGAGTCCGGGTCGAACAGCATGCTGAGCGGCATCGAGACGAGGCCGAGCGCGAAGGGGATGTGCGGGGCGAGGCCGGGCGGCACGAAGGCCACCGCGCCTTGCGCCATCGCCTTCAGCATGCCGGTGCCCTGCATGATGCCGGTGAAGACGCCCGCCGCCAGCAGGATCGACGCCATCAGGATCGCCGCCTTGGCGTGGGCGTCGATGCGCTGCCGCTGCGCATCGACGCCAGGATAGTTGATGATCAGCGCGAGCGCCGTGCCGAGCATGAACATCAGGGCCGGCGGGATCTTTTCCGCCATCAGCACCATGGTGCCGAGGACCGCGAGGGTGAGCACCAGGTTCGGCCAGAACCGGTCCGGGCGCCGCAAGGCCCGCTCGGCGTCGCTCAAGGTGCGGCCGCCGGCCGCGACCGCCTCGGCGTGATCCGCTCCGGCGCGCTTGAGCCGCCGCTCCTCGCGCAGGCCGAGCCAGTACGACAGGCCGAAGATGAACAGGAGGCCGACCGCCTGCACCGGCACCAGCGGCGAGAAGATGTCAGGGATCGGCAGTTTCAAAGCTGCGGAGGCCCGGATCATCGGGCCGGTCCAGGGCAGGAAGTTCACGCCGGCGGCGAGCGAGGCCGCGCAGGCGAGGATCCGCCGGTCGATCCCGACCCGGTCGTAGAGCGGCAGCATCGCGGGGATCGTGATCAAAAAGGTCACCGCGCCCGAGCCGTCGAGGTGGATCAGCAGCGCCAGGAGCGTCGTGCCGGGCACGATCCGGCTCGGCCGCGTGCCGACGGTGGCGAGGATCCGGTCGATGATCGGGTCGAGGAGGCCCGCGTCGCTGACGATCCCGAAGAACAGGATCGCGAACACGAACATGCCGACGACCGGCGCCAGGCTCTGGATGCCGCCGAGAACGAACCTGCCGGTGTCGAGCCCGAACCCGCCGACGAGGGCGGCGGCGACCGGGATCACGATCAGCGCCACCAGGGGCGACAAGCGCTTGGTCAGAATGCAGGCGAGCAGCAGCGCGATGGTGCACAGGCCGAGCAGGGCCAGCATCGCTTCCTCCCAGGATTGCCGGCGCTCGGACGTGGCGCCGTTCGGTGTCGCTCGATCACACCGCGCGGCCGGCGATCCGGCAATTGAAAAGATCCGATCGCCGCGATAGCGTTCCGTTATGGATCTGAACCTGCGTCACGTCCGGGCCTTCGTATCGGTGGCGCATCTGCGCAGCTTCACGCGGGCCGCGTCGCTCCTGAACCTGTCGCAGCCGGCGCTCACGGTGCAGATCCGCCGCCTGGAGGAGGCGCTGGCGGTGCGCCTCCTCGACCGCAACAGCCGCAGCGTCGCGCCGACCCGGGTCGGGCGCGAATTGCTGCCCGTCTTCCAGCGCGTGCTGCGCGAGCTCGACAGCGTCGTGGTCGACACCCGCGACCTCGCGGCGCGCCGCCACGGCACGGTGCGGATCGCGGCCCTGCCCTCGGTGGCGGCGGGCCTTTTGCCGGACGCGATCGCGTCGTTCCGGGCGGCGCATCCGCGGATGAGCTTCGTCGTCAAGGACGTGATCGCCGAGCGGGTCCTGGCCCTGGTGCGGCGCGAGGAGGTCGATCTCGGCGTCACCGGCGGCGAGGTCCGCGATCCCGATCTCACGGTGCTGGCCCGCGCGGCCGACACCCTGCACGTGGTCTATCCGGAGGGTCACCCGATCGGAGCCGTCGCGACGGTGACGCTTGAGGCTCTGGCCGAGCACCCGCTGGTGCTGATGGATGCCGAGACCAGCGTGCGCGCCGTGGTCGACGCCGCCTTCGTGGCCGCCGGCCGCCTGCCGGTGACGGCCTGCGAGGCGACCTACATGATGACGGCGGTCGGGATGGTGCGGGCCGGGCTCGGCCTCACCATCCTGCCGGGCTCTGCGCGCGAGATCCGGGCCGAGCCCGACCTTCGTTCGCGTCCGATATCCGAGGCGAGCTTTTCCCGCCCGGTCTGCCTGATCGCCAAGGCCGGCCGCACCCTGCCGGCGGCGGCCGAGGACTTTTTGGGGGAGCTGGTGCCGGCCTTGGAGGCGGAGTTCGCAACGGGGGCGTGAGGCGTGAAGCGGCCCAGTGGTTCTCACACCCTCCTAGTCATCCCCAGGGCCGCGCAGCGGAACCTGGGATCCAGAACCGCTGGTGAGTCAGAGCCTGGTTGATTTGGCTCCCATGCTCGTCCCACCCGCAACCTCATCCTGAGGTGCCGCGTAGCGGCCTCGAAGGAGCACTCCAGGGATCACGGAGATTTCTGGAGCCCTCCTTCGAGGTCAGCCGATCAAAGATCGACTAACACCTCAGGATGAGGTCGAGGATTGGATCGAAGAGGGCCGGCACGATGGTGGATCGCGTTTCACCTTATCCTGCACGTCCAGCGGTTCTGGATTCCGGGCTCCGCTGCGCGGCCCCGGAATGACGCAGAGGATAGCACAAAATGGGTCTGAGCCCCGCGAGGCCGGGCGCGCCCCTCGTCCGCCTGTCAGGCGATCACGCCGCCTGCCCGCGCAGCGACGCCCGGAAGAGCGCCCGGAACTCCTCCGCCCCGACCGGCCGGCCGTTGGTCGCCGTCGAGTGGTCGTCGACCGCCCGCTGGATCAGCGCCTCGCAATCCTCCTCCGTCACCCCCATGGCGGCGAGGCCGGAAGGGAGGTGCAGGTCGCGGTTCAGCGCCTCGATCGCCGCGGCGAGGTCGGCGCCCTCCGGCAGGCCCATCGCCTTGCGCAGGGAGACGTACTTGCCCTCGCAGGCCGGCGCGTTGAAGCGCAGCACGTGGGGCAGGATCACGGCGTTGAGCGTGCCGTGGTGCAGGCGCTTGGCCTTGAGGCCGCCGAGCGCGTGCGACATCGAGTGGACCGCGCCGAGCCCCTTCTGGAAGGTCATGCCGCCCTCGAGCGCGGCCATCATCATGTCCTCGCGCGCGTCGAGATCGCTGCCGTCGCGGACCGCGCGGGCGAGCGAGCGGGTGGCGCGCGACAGGCCGTCGAGGGCGATCGCCTCGGCCGGCGGGTTGTGGCGGGGGCTCAGGTACGTCTCGATGCAGTGGGTGAGCGCGTCCATGCCGGTCGCGGCGGTGAGGCCGGGGGGCAGGCCGAGGGTCAGCTCGGGGTCGCAGATCGCGACGTTCGGGATCAGGTGGGGCGAGATGAAGCCGAGCTTGCGCCCATCGGCGAGCGTGATCAGGGCGGCGCGGCCGACCTCGCTGCCGGTACCGGCCGTCGTCGGCACCGCGATCACCGGGGGCTGGTCGGCGCGGATGCGCGGGATGCCGCCGAGGATGGCGGCGTAGGTCGCCAGCGGCGCGTCGTGGGTGGCGAGCAGCGCCACGCCCTTGGCGAGGTCGAGGGGCGAGCCGCCGCCGACCGCGATCACGCAATCGCACCCTTCCGCCTTGAAGCGGTCGCGGGCCTCGAGCGTCGCTTCCTCGGTCGGGTTCTCGGGCGTGCCGTCGAAGACCGGGGTGGTCTGAGGGAGCCCGGCGGCGTCGAGGACGCGGGCGATCAGGCCCGCCGCCACGACGCCGCGGTCGGTGACCACGAGGGGCCGGCGGGCGCCGAGGAGCGCCAGCTCCTCGGCGATCAGCCTGACGGCGCCGCGCTCGAACTGGATCCGGGTGAGATAGGTGATGAGGCTCATGGAACGCTGCCTGTGTGACCGGGGCCCGGATGCGGCGCGCGGGAGCGCCGGCCGATGCCGGTCCTGCCTCCTCCCGCGCCTCTTTCCCGAGCGTGTCGACAGCCTAACACAGGCCTGTCAGGGGATGCAGCGCAGGGGTGCCATGCGGATTTTCGTCAGGTGAGCCCGGCCGCCGCCATGAGCGCGTCGGTACCGAGGCTCGTCGCGTCGAGGAGGGGCACGCCGTCGATGGCGGTGGGCAGGCGCCAGCCGGGCAGGTTGGTGCTCCAGATCAGCACCGCGTCTGCCCCGGCGGCCGCACTCTGCGCCGCCGTTGCGAGGCGGGGCAGCGGGACCTGGGCGGCGAGGCGGTTCTCGGTGATGCCGAGATGGGCGGCGGGGCCCGCGCCGATGCCGGCCTCCGCGAAGCGGGCGCCGACGAGCGCGGCCTCGTCGGGCCCGCCCTGCACCACGAGGCCGAGACGGCGGACCTTCGCGCGGCGGAGCCGGTCCCGGGCGGCGAGCGCCGTCGTCGCCATCGGCAGGCCGGTGCGGCGGGTCACCGCCGCGCACAGGCGCTCGTCGGGGGCAAAGCCCAGGGCAGCGCCCCGCGTCGCGTTCCAGCACAGGGCCGCGACTCCGGCATCCGCCAGGAGGTCGGCGGCGGTGAGGAAGACCGCCTCGTCGTAGGCCTCGCCCTTCAGCATCGCGCCGTAGGGCACGCGGGCGTAGCAGGCCTCGGCGCGGCCGGCGAGGCGGACTTCCGTCGCTCGCTCCACCACCCGGTTCGAGGACGGCAGGATCACCCCGAGGGCTGGCAGCGGCTGAACCATCGGATCGGTCATCGGCGGGGTCCTTGCGTGAGGCGGGCCATCAGAGGCGGGCCATCATCAGGGTCTGGGTGCGGGCGACGTGAGCCTGCATCAGGGCGCGGGCGCGTTCGGGGTCGCGCACGCGGAGTGCGTCGAGGATCGCCCGGTGCTCGGCGAGGGATTCCGCCACCCGCCCGTCGGTAGCGAGCGCGAAGTTGCGGGCCCGCTCGAGCCGCGGGAAGGCCCGGCCATGCGCCTCGGCGATCGCCGGGCTGCGCGCCGCCGTCACGATCAGCCGATGGGCCTGGCGGTTGAGGCGGGTGTAGGTGTCGCGGTCGTCCCGTGCCGCCTCCAGGGCCGCCTGGAGCCGGTCGAGCCGGACGAGCTCGGGCGCCGTCATCCGCTCGGCGGCGAGGCCGGCGCAGAAGCTCTCCAGCGCCACCTCCATCTCGAACAGCGGCACCAGGTCGGCGGGGTCGAGCCGCGCCACCAGGGCAGCCCGGTTGCGCCTCAAGGTGACCAGGCCCTCGCCGGCGAGGAGCTTCAGGGCCTCGCGCACCGGCGTGCGCGACACGCCGAGGCGGGCGACGAGGTCGGGCTCGTTCAGCACCTCACCGGGAGCGAGCAGGTTGAGCAGGATCAGCCGGCGCAGGGCGGCGGCGGCCTGCTCGGTGAGGGAGGGTGCGGGGCGGGGTGGGGCGTCGGGTGAGGCCGGGAGTGACTCTGCCAAGGGGGCCTCGATCATCGTTACGCTCGCGACGGCCGACACGTCGAAGGAGTTCGTGCCTCTCCCCGTCACAGGGCTGTCCGGGGAAAGAAAAGGCGCAGTGTTCCCCTCTCCCCGCGGGCGGGGAGAGGGCTGCATCTCCGTTCAGGAGATGCAGCGAGCTGCGAACCGCAGATTCGCCGCGAGGGTGAGGGGGGCTCGACGGGTGTGGCTCCTCCGGAAACACCCCCTCACCCTCGCTCCGGCTTCGCCTGCGCTTGCCGCGTCCCCTGAACGGTGACGCGGCCCTCTCCCCGCCCGCGGGGAGAGGGGAATCCCGCGCCCTTCCTCTCTCTGAACAGTCCTGCCTAGCCGGGGACGAGAAACGCGCTTCACACCAACCGCCGCGACAACCCCGTCAGCCGCTCCATCAGGACGATCCCCCCGATCGTCGCGACGATCAGGATTCCCGAGAGCGCCGCGATGGTGACGTCGAGGCGGCCTTCCAGGTCCTGCCACATCCGGATCGGCAGCATGTCGGTGGCGGCGTCGCGCAGGAAGAGCGAGACCGGGATGTTGTCGAACGAGGCCATGAAGGCGAGGAAGCCGCCCGAGAGGATGCCGGGCCGGATCAGCGGCAGGGTGATGCGGCGGAACGTGTAGAGCCGCGAGGCGCCGAGGCTCGCCGAGCCCTCGAGCAGGGCGGGCTGGAGCTGGGTGAGCGCCGCCACGGTGTTGCGGACCACGTAGGGCACGCAGACGACCGTGTGGCCGAGGACCAGCGTGGCGACCGAGACCGGCCAGCCGAGGAGCGAGAAGAACATCAGGCTCGACAGGCCGAAGGCCAGGGCCGGCAGGATCAGCGGCGAGAGGAAGAAGCCGTCGAGGAGGCGCGCCGACAGACGCGGCGATCGCGCGACGGCGAGCGCCGCCAGCACCCCGAGCCCGACCGCCAGCACAGTGGCCAGCACCGCGACCGTCAGGCTGTTCTTCAACGCGAAGTGGAGCTGCCAAGCCTCCATCAGCTCGCCGTACCAGCGGAAGCTGTAGCCCGGCGGCGGGAAGCGTAAGGAAAGCCCGTCGGTGAACGAGACCACCAAGACGATCAGGGTGGGGGCGAGGAGCAGCACCAGGGCGAGGATCGCGAGGAGATGCAGGATCCCCTCGAACGAGAGGCGGTCGAAAGCGCCGGGTGAGCGGGACATCGGACAGTCCTCACGTCTGCGCGTAGCCGCGGGCGAGGCGGCCGAGCGCGTTGAAGGCCAGGACCACGGCGAGCACCGCGACGAGGAAGATCACCGACATCGCCGCCGCGAAGGGCCAGTTCTGCAGCGCGATCGCCTGCTGGTAGATGTAGCCGGGCATGAACAGCATCTGCCCGCCGCCGATCAGCGACTGGGTGATGAAGCCTGAGATCGCCGCCGCGAAGGTGAGGACCGCGCCAGCGATCAGGCCCGGCAGGCAGAGCGGCAGGGTCACGCGAAAGAAGGTGCGCCAGCGCCCGGCCCCCAGAGCCTCCGAGGCGTCCCACAGGCTCGGGTCGATGCGCGCGAGCGCTGTCATCAGCGGCAGCACCATCAGCGGCATCTGCACCTGCGCCAGAGCCGCTACGAGGCCGCCCTCGGCGTAGAGCATCCGCAGCGGCGTCTCGATCAGCCCGAGGGAGGAGAGGAGGGAGTTGACCACCCCCTGCCGCCCCAGGATCACGATCCACGCGAAGGTGCGGATGACCACGCTGGTGAGGAGCGGCGTCAGCACCGCCAGGATGACGAGGCCGCGCACCCACCCCCCGGCCCGGGTCGCGACGAGCGCCAGCGGCAGGCCGAGCACCAGGCAGGCCGCCGTCACCTTGAGCCCGAGCCAGAGCGTGCCGAGGAGCACGCCGAGGCTGAAGCCGTCGCCCAGGAAGGCCGCGTATTGCGACAGGCCGAGCCGGCCGTCCGCCCCCTGGAGGGACAGGGCGAGGAGCGCCACGAGCGGCGCGGCGAAGAACGCCGCGAAGAACGCAGCCAGCGGGCTCGCCAGCCGCAACGGGTAGGTGGTGACGTCCGGCAGGGCCACGGGCACGATCCTCTAGAGCTTGATCTCGCGGTTGAACCGCTCGATCCAGGCCGGGCGCTGGGCGTTGATCGTCTTCCAGTCCTGGAAGACGAACTTCTTCTTGAGGTCGTCGGTGTCACGCGCCAGCACCCGGGCGATCTCGCCGGTCATCTTCACCTTGGTGTTGGTGGGAACGACCAGGTACGGCGCCTGCATCAGCCGGGTCTGGACCGGCTCGGAGATCGCCGCCTCGATCAGCTTGAAGGCGAGGTCGCGGTTGGGCGAGTTCTTGACGATCTGGATCAGCGTCTTGAAGGCGATCGCGCCCTCCTTCGGCGCCACGAACTCCACCGGCACGCCCTTGGCCTTGAGGATCTGGATCGCGTTGAAGTTGCCGGGCGAGATGTCGACCTGGCCCTGCTGGAAGAGGGTGGCGAGGGCGCCGGGATTGGCCGCCACCGCCGAGAGATTGGGCTTCAGCGTCTCCATCGCCTTGAAGGCGGGGTCGATGTTCGCTTCCGAGCCGCCATGCATCTTGGCGACCTCGACCATGAAGCCGGTGCCGAGCGTCGAGTTCATGTTGGTGATGCCGACCCGGCCCTTGTATTCGGGCCGCCACAGGTCGGCCCAGGAGGTCGGCGGGGTCTTCACGGTGTCGGGGTTGTAGGTCAGGCCGACGACCTGGAAGAAGGCGGCCGGCCCGTTCGGGTCCTGCGCGTCGGGGATCAGCTCCTTGAAGGCGGCGCTGCGCTCGACCGGATAGGGATCGACGAGGTCCTGGGCCAGCGCCGTGAGCGCCGGGCCCGGATCGTGCAGCATCACGTCGATCGGCGGGTTGGCCTTGGCGGCCGAGACCTTGGCGATCTGGTCGACCGACAGCATTGGGTCGAGGACGATCGGCGCGTTGCCGGTCTCCTTGCGGTAGGCCGGGACCAGCACGGCCTTGTGCGCCTCCTCCCAGCTGCCCGTGAAGGTGGCGAAGACGAGGGGCCGGGCCTGGGCGAAGGACAGGCCGGGAAACAGCTCCATCGCGCCGAGCGACAGGGCGGTGGTGAGGAGGCGGCGGCGGTCGAGCATCGAAAAGGCTCCTTGGAATCAGGCGGCGGCCGGGAAGGCCGAGGCGAGGCCGGGGGCGACGGCGATCCGCACCGGCGTGCCGGGCGGGCGCAAGGCGCCGCCGCCGAGGCGCGGCTCGGCGATCTTGAGCGGGCGGCCGGCCCCGACCCGGACCTCGTGGACGACGGTGGGTCCGAGCGGCAGCGCCATCTCGACCACGCCCGCAATGCCGTCCTGCCCTTCCGTGAGGCGCAGGTGCTCGGGCCGCAGGCACAGGGTCACCCGGGAGCCCGGCGCGATCGGGCGGGCGAGGGGACGGGCCACGACCTCGCCGCCCGCATCGAGCGCGATGCGGGGCTGCCCCGCCTCCCCGCCGACGAGCACGCCCGGCACGGCATTGGCCGAGCCCACGAAGGTGTTGACGAACAGGCTCTCGGGCGCGTCGTAGACCGTGGTCGGCGGGGCGAACTGCTCGAGCCGCCCGGCGGAGAGCACCGCCACCCGGTCGGAGAGCGACAGGGCCTCCTCCTGGTCGTGGGTGACGAGCAGCGTGGTGACGCCGGCGACCCGCTGGAGCCGCTTCACCTCGATCTGCATGTCGAGGCGCAGGTTCTTGTCGAGGGCGGCGAAGGGCTCGTCGAGGAGCAGCACCGCGGGGCGGATGGCGAGGGCGCGTGCCAGCGCCACCCGCTGCTGCTGCCCGCCGGAGAGCTGGCGCGGGTAGCGGCTACCGGCATGGCCCAGCTGGACGAGGTCGAGCAGGCGCTTGGCTTCCGCCGCCTGCTCGGCCCGGGGCGCCCCGCGGGCCGCGAGCCCGTAGGCGACGTTCTCGGCCACCGTCAGGTGCGGGAAGAGGGCGTAGTTCTGAAAGACGATGCCGACGGCGCGCCGGCTCGGCGGCAGCGCGTCGATGACCTCGTCGCCGACGATCACCCGCCCCTCGGTCTGACGCAGGAAGCCGGCGACGATGCGCAGCAAGGTGGTCTTGCCGCAGCCCGACGGCCCGAGCAGCGAGACCAACTCCCCGCCCTTGATGTCGAGGTTCACGTTCTCGACGGCGACCGCGCCGCCATACCGGTGGGTGATGCCGTCGAGCACGACGGACCGACCCTCCGCCTGGGGCCCGTTGCGTGGTCCGGATGGTGTCACGGTAGCGTATCCTGCGGCATCGAACTTGCTGCCGCAGGGGTCGCAAATCGTATGCCATTTCCGGGAAAGCCCATGAACAACCACGACTTGATCGCCGGAGGCCGTCTATGAGCACGGAGTTGTGGCGCCTCTCCGCCGTCGAACTCGGCCGGCTCTTCGCCGCTGCACGCGCCACGCCGGTCGACGCGCTCGAAGCGGCGCAGGCGCGGGCCGGGACGTGGGAGCCGCACCTCAACGCGATCGCCCGGGAGAACCCGGGCGCCCGGGCGGAGGCCGAGGCGAGCGCCGCCCGCTGGCGTGCCGGCACCCCGCTCTCCCCCCTCGACGGCGTGCCGATGACCGTGAAGGAGTTTTTGGTCACCGCGGGCCTGCCCTCGACCTATGCCGAGCCGGGGGAGGCGGGGCCGTCCGACCATGACGAGCTGCCGGTCGCCCGGATGCGCCGCGCCGGCCTCGTGACGCTGGCCAAGACCACGATGCCCGAATTCGCCGTGCAGGGTTACACCGCCTCTGCCCGTTTCGGCGTCACCCGCAACCCGTGGAACTTAGGCTCGACCCCCGGGGGATCGACCGGCGGGGGTGCGGCCGCGACGGCGGCGGGCTACGCCCCGATCGCCCTCGGCACCGATGGCGGCGGCTCGCTGCGCCGGCCCGCCGGCCATACCGGCCTCGTCGGCCTCAAGAGCAGCCTCGGCCGGGTGCCGCGCCTCGGCGGCCTGCCCTCGCCGCTCCTCGACTTCGAGGTGGCGGGCGCGCTCACCCGCACCGTCGCCGATGCCCGCGCGGTCCTGCGGCTCATGGAGGGGGCCGATCCCCGGGTGCTGTGGTCGACCTTCGTCCCGGCGCCGCGACCGGAGCGCCGCCTTCGCGCCCGCTACGTCGAGCGCATCGGCGACGCCCCCCTCGATCCGGTCATCGCCGCCGCGTGCCGGCGGGCGCTCGCCGACCTCGAGGCGCTCGGCGTCGCGGTCGAGGAGGGGCCGCTGCCCTTCGACGTCGCCGGGCTCAACGCCCTGTGGCCGGAGATCGGCAAGATCGGGATCGCCCGGCTGTTCGCGGCCGATCCGGACCTCGCCGCGCGGGCGAGCGCGCCGTACCGGGCGATGGCGGCGGAGGGCGCCCGCGCCCCGGCGCCGCTCCTCTACGAGATCGTCGAGCGCGTCCAGGCCCTGCGCAACGCCGCGAGCGCCGCCTTCGCGGATCTCGACCTCATCGTCACGCCCTCGGCCGCCGCGATGCCCTGGGCGGCGGACGCGGTCTATCCGGAGGTGATCGACGGGCAGCCGGTCGGCCCGCGCGGGCACGCGGTCTATTCGGGCTGGGTGAATGCCGCCGCCCTGCCGGGATTGAGCCTGCCGGTCGACCCGGCTCCGGACGGGATGCCGATCGGCCTCCACCTCGTCGCCGGGTTCGGCCGCGACGACCTGCTGCTCGACATCGCCGAGCGCGTCGAGGCGCGCCGTCCCTTCGCCGACCGCTGGCCTGTCCTGCCCGCGGAGTCGGCCCGATGAGCGCCGGCGGCATCTCGGTCCACGCCGTCGACGTGGCGGAGGGCTGCCCGGCCCTGGGCCTGCGGGTGACGATCGCGGCGCTCGACCCGTCGGGGCCGCGCTCCGTGGCCGAGGGGGTGATCGGGCCGAGCGGCGGCTTCGACCATCCGGTCGTGCGCGGCGTCGGAATCGGGCCCGGCCCCTACGAGGCGGTCTTCCACCTCGGCGACTACTTCACCGCGCGAGGGATGCCCGGCCCCCACTTCCTCGATCAGGTGCCGTTCCGCTTCACGATCGTCGACGCGGCGGAGCACCTGCACCTGCCGCTGAAGTTCACGCGCTTCGGCTACGCCGTGTTCCGGGGGGTGTGACGGCGCGCCCGAGCACCGGCAGCAGGTCGCAGACGGGCACCAGACGGCCGAGCAGGAAGCCCTGCGCCCCGGTGCAGCCCGCCTCCCGCAGGCCCGCGAGCTGCGCCTCGGTCTCGACGCCCTTGGCCGTCACCGGCAGGCCGAGGGCCTGCCCGAGGGCCACGACGGCGCGGACGAGGCCGGCGGTCTCGGGGCTGGATGCCGCGAGCGAGCGGTCGAGCTTGATCCGCCCGAAGGGCAGGCGCCGCAGGGTGCCGAGGGAAGAGGCGCCGGCGCCGAAATCGTCGAAGGCCAGCCCGATTCCGAGTTCCGCGAGATCCGCCAGCCTGTCGCCGCCCTCCGCGATGGCACCCTCGGCGATATCGAGTTCGAGGCGCCCCGGTGCCTGCCCGGCCGCCGCCAGGGCGGCCCGGATGACAGAGACCAGGCCGGGCTGGCGCAGCTGTGCGCCCGCCACGTTCACCACCACCCGAACTCCCGGCGGAAGGCCGCGCGCGTCGCGCAAGGCCGTGCGCAGGACCCACTCGCCGATCGGCACGATCAGCCCGGTCTCCTCGGCCAGCGGCAGGAACGCATCGGGCCTCAGCGGGCCGCGGGCCGGGTGATCCCAGCGCAGCAGCGCCTCGATCGCCGTCACCCGGCCGCAGGCGAGGTCGAAGGCCGGCTGGTAGTGCAGCGCGAACTCGCCGCGCTGGAGCGCCAGGCGCAGGTCGAGCTCGAGGCGCCGCCGCTCCTCCGCCGCCCGGTCCATGGCGGCGGCGAAGAGCCGGAAGGTATTGCGCCCTTCCGATTTCGCCCGGTAGAGCGCGAGATCGGCCCGCTTGAGCAGGATGTCGCTGTCGAGGCCGTGCTCGGGCGCGAAGGCGATGCCGATGCTGACCCCGATCTGCGCCTCCTGCCCGCCGAGATCGACCGGCTGGCGCAGGGCGGCAACCAGGCGCTCCGCCGTCGCGGCGGCCTTGCCCGGATCGGCCTCGCCGCCGAGCAGGATCGCGAACTCGTCGCCGCCGAGGCGGGCGGCCAGGTCCTCCCGCCGCAGGGCGGCGCGGATCCGCCCCGCCACCTCGCGCAGCAGCGCGTCGCCCGCGAGGTGTCCGAGGGTGTCGTTGACCGCCTTGAAGGCATCGAGGTCGAGGCAGAGCAGGCCGCAGGTGCCGCCATGGCGGCGTAACGAGGCGAGACGCTGGTCCAGGCTGTCGCGAAAGAGCGCGCGGTTCGGCAGCCCGGTCAGGGCGTCGTGCCGGGCCATGTGGGCCACCCGCGCCTCCGCCGCCTTGCGGGCGGTGATGTCGGTATAGGTGCGCACCGCCCCGCCGGTGGGGAGTGCCACCGTGCGGATCTCCAGCACCGTGCCGTTCGGCCGCTCGCGCTCGTAGGTGTGGGGGTGGGCCGTGAGCGGCCCGTGGGCGACCTGCTCGCGCAAGGCCGCGTCGCAGCGCGCGAAATCGTCGTGCGCGATCTGGTGGCGCCGCACCGCGTCGAAGCTCGGCTGCGCGCGCATCAGGTCCCGTGGGAGATCGAGGAGCGCGATGGCGCGCTCGTTGCAGACCCGCACGATCCCGGCCTCGTCGACCATGATCAGGCCCTGGTCCATGTGCTCCAGGGTGGCGTCGAGGAGCGCCGTGCTGGCGCGCAACCGCGCGGCGCCCGCCTGCAGCTCGGCCTCGGCCCGCGCCATCTCGGTCACGTCCTGGATGCTGCCGAACAGCGCCAGAGCCGTGCCGGCCTCGTCCTGCTGGCAGATGCCGCGCGAGACGATGGTCCGCTCCTCGCCGTCGCGCCGGACGATCCGGGCCTTGAAGCGGAAATCCGTCCTGCGCTCCCGCGCCTCGGTGACGAGGGCCGCGACCCGCACGCGGTCCTCCGGGTGGTAATAGGACAGGGCCTCCTCGACGCAGGCGGCCGGATCGCCCGGCGCGCGCCCGTGCATGCGGCAGACCTCGTCCGACCAGGTCACGACGCCCGACGCGAGGTCGACGCGCCAATGGCCGATCTGGGCCATCTGCTCGGCCAGCATCAGGTTGCGGTTGACCTCCGACAGGGCGTCCTCGCTCGCCCGCCGGCGCAGGGCCTCGGTCTCGCTGGCGACGCGGGCCTCGTAATGCCGGAGCTGCGCGACGACCACGGCTGTGAGGTCGGCGAGCCGCGCGGTCTCGTCGGACGAGAGCCGGCGCGGGACGGTGTCGCCGAGGCAGAGCGTGCCGAGCGGCAGGCCCGGCCGCAGCATCAGCGGGATTCCGGCATAGAACCGTACGCCCCGCGGCCCCGTCACGAGCGCGATCTCGCGAAAGCGTGGATCGGCGGTCGCGTCCTCGACGAGCAGGGCTGCGTCGCTCAGGATGGCGTGGTTGCAGAAGGCTGCGTCCCGCCCGGTCGGACCGAACTGGATTCCTGCCGACGCCTTGCACCACAGCCGGTCGGCATCGACCAGGGAGATCCAGGCGTAGGGCACCCGGAACAGCGTCCGGGCGAGGTGGCAGACCGCGTCGAAATGCGCCTCCGGCGGGGTATCGAGGATGCCGAGGGCGCGCAGGTCGGAGAGCCGTTCGGCCTCCCGGTCGGGACGAAGATGCACCGCGACGCTCCCTGCCGGCGGCTCGGCGCTGCAACGCCTGACGAGCCTCGACAGAATGTCAGAGACGTTACGAAATCGTTAAAGGGCGCCGATACGGAGGAGCACGCCGGACGAACGGCATAGGCATGGCGATCTATGTCATGTCGCAGGACCCCGGGGACGCGTCGCATCCTGCGCAGAGTGATGCTGAACTGGCATCGGCCGGTCGGGATTTGCCTCTCTCTACGTCGCGCAGGCGCCGTCGATCTGCGTTGGCCCGGCCCGGTGCTCGCGTGCTCCATGGCCGGCCGACGACGGCGCCCTCGCCGGTCAGGCGGTCAGCGCCCGGCTGATCACGATGCGCTGGACGTCGCTGGTGCCCTCGTAGATCTGGCACACCCGCACGTCGCGATAGATCTGCTCGACCGGATAGTCGCCGAGATAGCCGTAGCCGCCGTGGATCTGGATCGCGTCGGAGCACACGTCCTCCGCCATCTCGGAGGCGAAGAGCTTGGCCATCGCCGCCTCCTTCAGGCAGGGCTGGCCGGCGTCGCGCAGGCGCGCGGCGTTCAGCACCAGGAGCCGGGCGGCCTCGATCCGCGTCGCCATGTCGGCGAGCCGGAAGGCGACGGCCTGGTGCCCTGTCAGCTTCTGCCCGAAGGTCTCGCGCTCCTGCGCGTAGGCGAGAGCCGCCTCGAACGCGGCCCGGGCCATGCCGACCGCCTGGGCGGCGATACCGATGCGACCGCCCTCGAGGTTCGACAGCGCGATCCTTAATCCCTCGCCCTCCTGGCCGAGCATCAGGTCGGGGGTGAGCTCCATGTCCTCGAACACGATCTGGGCGGTGTCCGAGGCGCGCTGGCCGAGCTTGTGCTCGATGCGCGCCACCCGGTAGCCCGGGGTCCTGGTCGGCACGATGAAGGCCGAGATGCCGCGCTTGCCGGCCGCCGGATCGGTCACCGCGAACACGATGGCGAGGTCCGCATTCGCCCCCGAGGTGATGAACTGCTTCGTCCCCGACAGAACCCAGGCATTGCCGGAGCGCCGGGCCCGGGTCTTGAGGGCGGCGGCGTCCGAGCCGGCGCCCGGCTCGGTCAGGCAGAAGGCCGCGAGCTGCTCGCCGCGGGCGAGAGGGCCCAGGAAGCGCTGCTTCTGCTCGGAGCTGCCGAATTTCAGGATCGGCATGCAGCCGACGGAGTTGTGCACGCTCATCACCGTCGAGACGGCGCCGTCGCCGGCCGCCACCTCCTCGATGGCGAGCGCGTAGGCGACGTGGTCGGCGGCCGCGCCCCCGTGCTCCTCGGGCACCAGCATGCCCATGAAGCCGAGCGCCCCCATCTCGGCGATCACCTCGCGGGGAAAGCGCGCCTCCCGGTCCCAGGCGGCCGAGAACGGCTTCAGGCGCTCCTGCGCGAAGCTGCGGGCGGTGTCGCGGATCAGGATCTGGTCGTCGCTCAGCATCCGGGCGCTCCTTACTGGCCGTGCTTCACTTGCCGCGCGTTACTTGCCGCGCGTTACTTGCCGCGCGTCATTTGGGCTGCATGCGCAGGGCGCCGTCGAGGCGGATGACTTCGCCGTTGAGCATCGGGTTGTCGATGATGGCGAGGGCGAGCTTCGCGTATTCCTCCGGCCTGCCGAGGCGCGAGGGAAACGGCACGGCGGCGCCGAGGGAATCCTGCACCTCCTGGGGCAGGCCGCGCAGCATCGGCGTCTCGAAGATGCCGGGCGCGATGGCGCAGACCCGGATCCCGGCGGGAGCGAATTCCCGCGCCGCCGGCAGGGTCAGGCCGACGATGCCGGCCTTCGACGACGCATAGGCCGCCTGGCCCACCTGGCCCTCGTAGGCGGCGATCGAGGCGGTGGAGATGATGACCCCGCGCTCGCCCCCCTCCAGCGGATCGAGCGCCAGGGCGCCCGCCGCCACGAGGCGCATCAGGTTGAAGGAGCCGATCAGGTTGACCTGGATCACGCGGGCGTAGGCCGCGAGGTCGAGCGGGCCGTTGCGCCCGACGATCCGGCCGGCGGTGGCGACGCCGGCGCAGTTGACCAGGATGCGGGCAGGCCCGTGCGCGTCCGCCGCCCGGGCGACCGCGGCCTCGGCGCTGCCCGCATCGGCGACGTCGCAGGACAGGGCGATCCCCCCGATGTCTCGAGCAACGGACGAAGCGGCCTCCTCGTTGAGGTCGAGGAGCGCGACCCGCGCCCCCGCCGCGGCGAGCGCCCGGCCGGTCGCCGCGCCGAGGCCCGATCCGCCGCCCGTGACGATGGCCCCTACGCCGTTGACGTTCATCCGCCGTCCTCCCGCACGTTTTTGGTCGCGGACCCGCCGCCATCCGCCCGTGACGAGGGGCGGATCGGTCTGCTAGGCGAGGGGCCGTCTGCGATCCATCGCTATGGGGCAGGCCGGTCATCGTCAAGGCGCTGGCCGCGTGGCAGAAAATCCGTCGAATCGGGGAGGGCGACATGGACCCGTCGCACACGGCCGGGCAGGGCGGGCCCCTCGCCGGCCTGCGCATCGTCGAGTTCGCGGGCATCGGTCCCGGGCCCTTCGCCGCCATGCTGCTCGCCGACATGGGCGCGGACGTGGTGCGGCTCGACCGGCCCGGCGGCGCCGATCCCTACTCGAAGAACGTGGTGGCGCGCGGGCGCCCGAGCGTGACGGTCGACCTGAAGGATCCGGGCGACGTCGCCGGCACCCACGCCCTGCTGGAGCGGGCCGACGCCCTCGTCGAAGGCTTCCGTCCCGGCGTCATGGAGCGGCTCGGCCTCGGGCCCGACGTGGTGCTCGCCCGCAATCCGCGCCTCGTCTACGGCCGCATGACCGGCTGGGGCCAGGACGGCCCGCTGGCGACAACCGCCGGGCACGACATCACCTACATGGCGGTCACCGGCGCGCTCGCGGCGATCGGCCCGGCCGAGCGGCCGGTGCCGCCGCTCAACCTCGTCGGCGATTACGGCGGCGGTTCGCTCTACCTCGTGGCGGGCCTCCTCGCCGGCCTGCTCTCGGCCGGCCGCACCGGGCGCGGCCAGGTCGTCGATGCGGCGATCTGCGACGGCGCCGCCTCCCTGATGGCGATGTTCTCGGAGTTGTCGTCGCAGGGCCGCTGGAGCGACCGGCGCGAAGCGAACCTCCTCGACGGCGGCGCGCCCTGGTACCGCACCTATGCCTGCCGCGACGGTCGCCACGTCGCCATCGGCCCGCTCGAACCGCAATTCTACGCCCTCTTCCGCCGTCTCACCGGCCTCGACGCCGACCCGGATTTCGATCGCCGCGACGACCCGGCGGTCTGGCCGGTGCTGCGGCGCAAGCTCGAGGCGCTGTTTCTGGAGAAGAGCCGGGACGAGTGGTGCGGGCTCCTCGAAGGCACGGATGCCTGCGTTGCGCCGGTCCTCACCCTCGGCGAGGCCGGCGACCACCCGCATCTCGCGGCGCGGCGGACCTTCGTTGACATCGGCGGCACGGTCCAGCCCGCCCCGGCGCCCCGCTTCTCGGCCACGCCTTCCGCGATCCGGCCGGCGCCGGGCCCACTCACCCTGACCGAGGCGATCGCTCGATGGCGAGGGGAGGGGAGTTTTGGAAGCTGAGCCGGAGAAACCGTGTTGACGGCCCGAGAATCGGGGCCTATACGACCACCCATCGGTGCCGGCCGCTTCCGCGGACCGGGCGCTGAGACGTCTTCTGCACAGTCCGGGCCGGCGAGCCTGACCTTGGTCAGGCGCTGGTCTCTTTGTTGCCGATGATGCCCGGC
>NZ_SRLB01000055.1 GCF_004745635.1 Methylobacterium nonmethylotrophicum
GGAAAACGGGGCTGTTCGCTTCGTCATGGCTCCATCCTCTCAGAAGGGGGAGCCTCCGGGAAACCCGGGGCGGTTCACCCCGGTCTGGCAGTTGGTGATCTTACCGGCCGAGCCTGTGTACTGCCGGCCCACACCGCATGAGGCTTTGCCCTGTTTGAGAAAACCGGTCTCGTCGATCACGAGAACCGCGTCGGGTGCGGCAAGCGTCTCGACGACGTAGTCACGCACGACATCGCGCAACGCCTCCGCATCCCAGTGCGTGCGACCGAGGATGGCCTGCTGGCGCCAGGGACCCGGGTCCCCGGCAGCCTCAGCCCGCATCCAGCCGGTTTTGCGCCGCTCACCCCCGAGCAGGCCGTCCAAGAAAGCGTTAACCGAGGCGGCGACACTCGGGGCGGCGAACAAGGGGCGGATGCGCTGTTTGGCCTGTCGTAGCGTCCTGGACCAGAGCTCCAGCGTGGATTGGAGCGAGGCTTAGGACATCGCGCTCTCCCATCCGAAACCTCTCAGATAGGAGCCTTTCCCTTCAACTGTAATGCTAAAAGCGTGGGACAAAACTGGTGTGAGTGGGTTGGGAGCGTATGGACGCTCTCGTTCCCGACGACCTGTGGGCAGTGATCGAGCCGCTTCTGCCGTTTGAGCCTGAGAAGCCGAAAGGCGGTCGACCGCGCACCTCGGATCGGGCGGCGCTGGCTGGCATCATCCTGGTTCTGCGCACGGGCATGCAGTGGAAGCTGTCAGCGGGCGTTGAATACTGGTTCTTCCGCACTTCGTGCGGCGCGGAACGACAGGTCAGATCGCTATGAGGGCGCGCTGGCGCAACAGCGCGAAGCCCGCGCGGCCGAACATCGTGCGCTTGAGCATCTTCTGCCTACCGATCTGCCCCTCCACCGGACTCGTCGACCAGGGCGTCGTGATCGTGCCGCGTAACGCGTCCCTGTCGCCCTCGAGGCCGACGGCGAACTTCGCCAGCGGCGTCGCAGCCGCCGCCGCGAACCAAGCCTCCAGGCTCTCGCCCGAGCGCCGTCGCACGAGGTCGGCAAAGCGCGTCGCGACGGCCACGCTCTTCGCCAGATCGGGTGCCTCTACCCGTAAGCGATCGAGGAAGCGGCGATCGTCCGCAACGAGCGTGCTCGGGTCCGCCTGCAGAAGCCACGCCGTCCGGTTGATCGACGGGGGCCGCCATGGCGGCGCGCTCGTCGAGCCGGGCGTGGCGTCCATCACGTCCGTGCTCGCGCGACGCCGCCGCATCGCCCAATCCCGCACCATACGCGGACGGATGTCGGCGCCCGCGTGGATCAGCCCGCGGGCGAGTTCGGCGGCGTTGCGGCAGCCGGCCTGCCAGCGCGCCTCGAGATGATCGCGGTAGGGGTCGAGGATCGTCGGCACGATGCGGCGTCGCTGCCAGGAGGGCGGTGCGTCCTGGCGCAGCCAGACCCGCACCGTCTTGCGATCGAGATCCAGAGCGCGAGCCATGCCGGCCACCGAGGCGCCGGCCTCGGACAGCCGCTTGAGCTCGGAGTGCCGAGCCCGACGCGGCGCGTGCGTCGCCTGCTTCCGAACCTCGATCGCCGTCGGCGGCCGCGCGGCTCCCGCCACAGCCCGCGCCGCCTCGACCTCGTAATCGACGCGCGCACGACCGACGGCGCGGATCACGCCATGATGATGGGCAACGATCGCATGCAGGGCGACGCTAAGGTTACGCAGCAGGTGAAAACGATCGAGCACGTGCTGGGCTTGCGGCGCGCCCGCGCGGGCGCCCTCGGCGAAGACGTCGGCGCGGTCGCGAGCGATGACCTCGATGCCCGGATGGGCGCGCAGCCACGCGGCGACGCTCCCGGCGTCCCGGTCGGGCAGGAGATCGAGGACGGTGTGACGTTCGAGGTCGACGACCATAGTGCCGTAGCTGCGCCCGCGCCGCCAAGCCCACTCGTCGATGCCGACGACGCGCGGCTCGGGTTGCGTCGGCAGTGGCGCCGCACGCACGAGGCGCACGAGGGTATCGCCACTCACCGGCATCGCGAGACGATGCGCCATACGGGCGGCGGGCGCACCACCGAGGGCGAGACCGAGATGGCGCTGGAGCACGCGCAGCCGCTCGGACCGGCGGGCGTGAGAGACGGCGACGTCACCAACGCTCTCGCTGAAGGTCCGCCGCGGACAGGCTGGGTTCGCACAGCGGAAGCGTTGCAGCCGGAGGCGCAGGCGGACGGACCGGCCCTGCTAGGGAAAATCGGCGAGGGTGCGCTCGCAATGACCGTGCTTGCGCCCTGCTGACGATCGACAGGTGGGACAGCGCGTCGGGCTCGGGCGGGGTACAACGCGCACGATGAGCGGGTCGGTCGCCGGCTCGATGCCGACGACGTTCAAGCCATCGGGCACGAGGGGCAGGATACGGCGGGGCATGGCGTCCTCCGGAAAGCCGATCTCCGGAGATGGGGCACGTCACGCCGGCCGGCACACTTCGCCACACGAAGTGCGGAAGAACCAGACTTCGGTGCCCGTTGATAGAAGCACCTGCCGCGTTTTGAGGTGGGCTGCAGCGGCAAAACGAGTTGGCGGCGGCTCGGCACGTGGCAGGCAGCCGGTGTTTGGGCCGCCCTGCACCGCGTGATGATGGAGCAGCTTCAGGACGCCGATGCGCTCAACTGGTCGCGCGCGGCCCTCGACAGTAGGAGCCTGCCGGCAAAACGTATGGCCCGCCCCGTCCGCAAGTGGCTCTGGATCCGCTGGTCTGAGCAGTCTGCATAAACGTATCCGGCCTTCGGGCGAGCCCTTGGCCAAGATGGAGATCCGCGCGTCCTGGGCCTCATAAAGGGGTCGGCGTCGAGCGCCATTTTTGCCGGGAGGCTTCCAGAACACCGATCTACTGTCAGGCCATCTTCCTCTCACCGCTCGCAGACATCGGAAGGCCGGCGCGCGCCGCGCCAGCCAAACTCGGATCAGGCGGCCACGGCCGTCGCCTCGTAGACGCGCCCGTGGCGCAGCAGCGCCCAGACGATGCGCGCCATCTTCGCCGCCAGCGCCACTACCGCCGTGTTGGCATGCGCCCGCGCCAGAAGCCCGCGCAGCCACTGCCCGAGCCGCGTATCACTTTGCCGGAGCGTCGGCATCGCCGCCCGGGCACCCTGGATGAGCGTTTTGCGCAGGTACTTGCTGCCGCGCTTGGTGATGCCGACCAGCCGGGGCTTCCCGCCGGTCGTCACCTGCCGCGGTACGAGGCCGAGCCAGGCGGCGAGGTCGCGTCCGCGGGCGAAGCTTGCCACGTCGCCGATGGCCGCAATCAGCGCGGTCGCATTGAGCGCGCCGATGCCTGGGATGGTGGTCAGCCGACGCGCGTTCTCGTCCGTGCGCGCCTGCTCGGCGAACTCAGCATCGAGCGCGGCGATACGCCGGTCGAGGCCCTGCCAACGCTCGCGCACCTCAGCCACGAGGGTGCGCATGCGCGGTGTGAGCGAGGAGCCCGCTCTTGTGTCGAGTAACGCAGCCAGACAGGCGGCCAGCTTGGCCCGCCCTTGCGCGACGACATGGCCGCGCTCCAGAAGGATGGCGCGGACTTGGTTCATCAGCGCCGTGCGCTCGCCCACGAGCTGGTCCCGGACCCGGTGCAGGGTTTGCACGTCGAGCTGCGCCTCGGACTTGAGCGCCACGAACCGCATCGTCGGGCGGGTGGCCGCCTCGGCGATGGCTTCGGCATCGCGGTCGTCGTTCTTCTGCGCCTTGACGTACGGGCGCACGTATTCCGGCGACATCAGCCGGACCGTGTGTCCCTGCTCTACGAGGGCGCGGCCCATGTGGTGCGCACCGCAGCACGCTTCCATGGCCACGACGCACCCCGGCAGCTTCGCGCCGAAGGCGATCACCGTCTCGCGCCGCATCTGGCGGCGCAGCACGACCCGCCCGCTCGCATCCAGCCCGACAAGGCTGCAGCTGTTCTTGCCCAGATCGATCCCCAGCACCGCGATCGTCATCGTTCCGCTCCATCCCTCATCTCGGCCGCGCTGCAAGCCTAGCAGTGCAGCCCGGTGAGGGGCGGGCCATCCATAAAGGGGGCTCCGCGACGGGCCCGAACCCGACGGACCGGGGCAAGCCGGGGACGAAGCGCCACCTCGTCGTGGACGCCAACGGCACGCCGCTCGGCCTGACGCTGACCGGGGCCAACTGCAACGACAGCCGTATGCTTGCGGCTACCCTCGACGCGGTGCCGGGCGTGCGCACGGGCCGCCGGGGCCGTCCGCGGCGCAGACCGGACAAGCTGCACGCCGACAAAGGCTACGATCATCGTCGCTGCCGGCACGAGTGCCGGGCACGCGGGATCGTGCCACGGATCGCTCGGCGTGGGGTGGAGAGCCGCGAGCGGCTCGGGCGCTATCGCTGGGTCGTTGTTTGATCGCGTTGCAGGCGTCAAGTTGGACGAGAGCGGTCGCCGCCGGATCGTGGTTGTTTCCGCGGTCGGCCCCTCTGACCGCCGCACCATGCGTCTCGAAGCGAGGCTCACCATGTCGAACGCGCGGTCCGGCTCGACACCGGCCGCAAGACCCGACCCCGGGATGGCCCTGCTCGCGTCCCGGCGGGGACGCCCTTGTCCGCCTCACGCTGGCGGAACTCGATGAACGGTACCCGTGCGTGCGTTCAGTACGTGCCTCACGCGGCAGCCGGCGGCCACGGCTGGAACGGTGTTCCCGCTCGCCACATCGCGTGCAACACGACCGCGAGTTTGCGCGCCACCGCGACGGCGGCGTGCTTGAAGCCCATGCGCTCGGCCAGTGCCCGTCCCCAAGTCTTCAGGGCCGAGTCCTGCCGCACGCGCACCAACAGGCTGGCCGCCGCCTCGAACAGGTAGCTTCGCATCAGCCGGTCGCCGCGACGCGAGATCCCGCCCGTCCGGTCGATCTCGCCGGACTGACGGCGGACCGGCGTCAGCCCGAGATAGGCCCCAACGGAGCGTGAGTGGCGGAAGTGCTCGGGCGCCTCGATGGCGGCCGCAAAGCTCGTGGCGACGATGACCCCAACGCCGGGGCAAGTCATCAGCAGGCGGCAGGTCGCATCGCCCCTGGCCAAGGTGATGAGCCGTCGATCCAGGACACCGATCTGGCCGCGCACGGCGCGCCATGCCGCCAAGAGCGGCTCGACGATGACGGCGACGGTCGGACGGGACGCGATGAGGTCTTGCACCCGGATCTCGAAGGCCCGCCCCGCTCCCTTGCCGGCCATCAAACCGAACGTCTTGAGCGTGCTGCGGATCTGATTGGACAGGTCAACCGCTACGCCCATGAGCTGGGCGCGGGCGCCGATGAGGTGGCGCACGGCATGGGCGGCGTAGCTTTTGACGCGGGCCTCGCGGTACCAACCCATGCGTACGAGTTGCGCCAGCGTCTCTGCATCGCGCGCGTCGGTCTTGTTCCGCTGCAGGGCCGTGGCGGCTCGCGCATGCCTCGCATCCAGGCAGACGATGGGCAGGCCGAGCGCCTTGCAGGTGTGGTAGATCCAAGGGGTCAGCGGCCCCGTCTCCAGGCCGACGCGCAGGAGATCGGGGGCGTGACTCCGCAAAGTCGTGGTGAGCACATCCGGATCGCTGGCGCGTTTGCCGCGCCAGACCGTGGCTCCGGTCTCGTCGATAACGTGGATGGCGGTCTCTTCGTTGGAGACATCGAGGGCGCCGTACTGGGGCATGGAGGCGCTCCGATGCAGGTAAGGACGCGGCCATCAGACCGCATCGCGTCACCCTCAGCAGCCTTCAATTCCGGCTCGGGTCGCGATCAGCGCATGTCGAGCGCGCCTTCGCCTGGATGGCCCGCTTCCGCCGGCGGGCCATCCGCTACGAACGGCGCGCCGACCTCCATCTCGCCTTTACCACCGTCACCTGCGCCCTCATCTGCCGCAAACAGGTCAAACGGTTTTGTCCCTGACTTTAATTGACCAAGAGCGCGAGACGGTTCAAACTATGAATTGCTAGGATTTTAGGCAGTGATCAGACATGTTGTGTCGATGGTTGCTGATTTTGTTGGCGTCGAGCGTCTCTGCCGAAGCGCACCCCAGCGCTTCGCAAGGTGACGTGGGCACACCGCAGACGCTCACCGAACCCGTGTACGTCAGGCCTATCTATGGCGCCTATCGCCGGTGCGGAGGCGCCTGCCTCAAGAGCGGGTTGCTGACGTGGTTCTGTGGGACAAAGACGATCTGCATTCTCAACTGCGCGACTGGCCCCCCCCGCCAGGCGCTGCGCGTCACGTTGAGCCGCTTCGACGCTCTACTGAAAAGAAGTGCGTGACCCGCGGGAGCGAAATATCCTGAAATTAAAAAATGACAGCCTGGAGTAGCTTGCGCCACTAACCCCAACCAGAAAAGTCTCTTAAACTCCAAGGTCAACACGGCCATCCGGTCGGCTTCGATCCTGTTCGAAATCATGTCGGCTTCAGAACTGTGCACGCAGCCGTGTCCCGAAGATAAAGGCCGGCCCACGATCCCGATTGTATCCGGGGCTTACTACGATCTGACTGTCGAACGTCAGTCGTATAGAAGGCGCCAGCGGCAAGCTGTAGTAAGCTTCGACGATCCTCTCGGCCCCAGGGTGGGGCAATCGACCGTCCCCGACGAGGATGCCGAGTCCTCCGGCATCGAAGTAGGCTTGATGCGGGCGGGTGATACCGTTGATGACGCCGGCTAATCCCACGGTGTCCGATGGGCGTCCCCAACGCTCACCCGCGATCGACAATCCCGCTGCCAAGGTTCTATCGACGTCGGTGAACTCGTACGGCTCAACATTTCCGTCGGCCAAGCCGCATCGGACGAACATACCGACGTCGGGCAAGATCTGCTGTTCGAGGTTGAAGCTGAGCCCTGGGCGGCTGCGGTAGCGGCGGACGGTCGCCACATCCGCGGGCCCGCCCGTCACCATTGCCAGACGAACCGCGTCGTCGAAGCGACCCATGCGGCCGCGACTGAGAAAGCCGGTGACCTTGATCTTGCCGGGTCGTCCCCAAAGTTCATGCCTCCGTTCGATCTCGAGAACGGCTTGATTTTGATTGAAACCTGGGTCCAGATCCTTGCTGTTGGGGACAATAGAGAGGTCGAAAAAGCCCGCGCGGAACACCCAGGCGTCCTGGTACCACTCTGCTGCGGCGCCGACCGTATAGCCCCACGCATTCGCAGCGTAATCGAATGTGCCGGTGTCAATAAGGGCCCAGTTGAGGAAGTCGGTTCGTGGGTCGTGGGCGTACCTGTTGGTGTCGAAGACATCAGCGACGCTGAACTTCCCTAACGTCAGCACGATCCTGTCGGCCTGCCGCGACCCGCCGAGCTGGTTCAGATCTGGATCGACCCTCTCGGTTTCGCCTCCCAAGCCGATTATCTGGCGGATGAAAGCGCGGTGAAGCTTCACGTAGGGGGTGATGCTGCCGACCTTGTAAGCTTCCCCGTTTGGGAAACCAGCGACACCAAGCGTGGTACTGAGACCAAAACCCTGATCGACCTCCGGGTTTAACCAAATCTCTGCCCCGGGCCACAGCCGCATACCCGCGTAGAGCGTGAAATCGAAGGTCTCCTTAATCTGCCCTTTGGCGTTGAGGCTGTTCGGCCCACGGTAGGGCGAGCGAAACCGAGAATTGCCCTGTGTGACGAAGGTGGTCTGGGCGCGAATGGCCCAGTCTTCTTCGACGAAAGCATCTGACACCGGAGCGTCCGAAGAGGGCGAACGCGACGTATCCTTCATCTCCGATCCGGCAGAATTCCAAACCGCGTCGCCGGTCCGAAAGATCGGGATGCTGGGTCCGCTGCCCGTGGTCAGCTTGAAGTCGGAGCCGCTGTCGGAAGCGTCAGCGCCGCCCTTTGCGTTGAGATGGTCGCCGAACCAATCGACGAAGGTCGGCCTCGACGGCATCGAGCGACCGAGCGGGAGGTCAGCCGTTCGACCGAACTCAACCGACATCAGCAACAGGGTCAGCGCACCCATAGCGGCTGCAGGGAGGGCGCAACACCGGGTAGGCATCGTGAATGCGGGCCCGAATTGATTAGCTGTTGCTATACCGTAAGCGGTGTGCTCAGGCCACGAGGAATGCTCAATCCGCTGCAGCAACTGCAGTGTCCTGCTGGTGCCCGACCTCAAGCCGGATGCTCCGGCTTGCCATAAGGATTTCGCACAGGAAGCCTGCAATGGCGGCGATCGTGAAGGCCAGAGCCAGTCCAAAACAACCGTAGAGCACCGTCTCCGTTGTCGCGTTCCTCAACTCGCCGATGAAAAGCACCATGGCTGCGATGCCCGTCAGGAACCCCGCCAAAGCCACGAGGCACACAGCTCCGTCGAGCAGGAGGGATCTCCGCTGCAATTGCGACAGCTGACGCGCCAGCCTTTTGGTCTCGCGGGAAGGCCCCTTCTTAAGATCCTGGGAGAGGTCACGGACTTGGTCCCCGATCCGGCCGTGGCGCGTTGCGAAAACGTTGAGCAAGGTCGCCAGGGCCGAGAGTAGAAAGATCGGGGTCAAGGCGACTTGGATGATGTGAGACAGATTGTCGAGGGCAACAGCAGTCGGATTTGGCATGCCGAGGCTCATAGGCAAAGCAGGCCTTGGATACCAGGGCCGATCGCGGGCGGTTTGACGCTTCGCCACGTGCAGCCCTGCAGAGCGCGGTCGCGACGCCATCCACTGAACCAACGCGCCGTGATTAACCGGCCATTAACCGCAATCCCTAACCCTTCCTTCAGGATTTTGCGAGTCGCGCCGGCATCGATCGTCCGCTCGCCGGATCAGGGGAGAGAACAGATGGCCGGGAGCGAGGGCGTCTCTGGATCCGCCATTGCGGCGGCAGGCCTGCGGGTGCAGCAGGGCCGCCTGCGCGTCATGACCGAGAACCTCGCCAACGCAAACAGCACCGCGAGCACGCCCGGCGGCGACCCCTACCGGCGCAAGATCGCGGTGTTCGAGCCGGTCGGGGCCGATGCCGAGCCGACCGGTCGCGTCGTGCGCGACACCAGCCCGTTCCGCTCAATCTCCAGCCCCGGGCACCCCGCTGCCGACGCGCAGGGCATTCTGAAGCTGCCCAACGTCAATCCTGCCACCGAGATGGCCGGGTTGCGCGCGGCGATGGGCGCCTACGAATCCAATCTGAAGGTGATCGCGACGCTCGACGACCTCAACAGGCGCACCGTCGACCTGCTGAAGATCTGAGGAGCGTCATTCGCTTGAGACGCCCGTTCGTTCGGCTCCGCGGCGCAGCGGATGCGCGCGGCGCCGATCGGCGAGCGCGTGCAGCACGGCTCTCCAGACCGGCTCGGGCTGCTCGGGGTCCAGAAGCTCGCCCTCGCTCAACGGCTGCACGGCTCCTGCGGCTGATGCGTCCAGGGGAACCAGTGTACGCCCGGTGTCGCAGCGTAGCGCCTCGATCGCCGCAATCAGCGAACCCGAGCGCGCCAGGGTGCGGGCGATGTCGTCCGGTGGAACACCGAGGTGCTCGCCGAGAAGCGCATCGCGCAAGCCGAGGATCTCTGCCGCGACGGCTCGATCGGTCGCATGGCCAGGCACGGCTTCGACGGCCAGATCGCATTCCGTATCGAGGCCCATCGAGCGGTTGTTCAGGTTGGACGAGCCGATCTTCAGCAGGCAGTCGTCGACGATCAGCACCTTGGCATGCACGTAGATCGGCTGCCCGGCTGCGGTCACCGGACGATAGATGCGGAAGCGTCCGAAGCGGTCCGCGCCGCGGATACGCGCCAGAACACGGCCGCGTCCCCGTCCCATGGCCGCTTCCTCGAGCCAGCCCATGGCACGCTCGGGATTGATCACGACGATCTCGGGCCCGTCCGGCTCCCTCAGACGGGATGCCATGGCCTCGGCGATGCAGCGTGCGGCGAAGTACTGACTCTCAATATAGATCGTGTGTCGCGCGGCTGCGATGGCGGCGAGGTAGAGTTGCTCGATCTCGTGCACGTTGGGGCGGCCGTGAAAGGGCGGCGCGGTCCGGGCGATCCCCACCTGCACGTCGCGCAGAAGCGGCCTCAGCCCGTCGGGCCAGGGGTCTTGCGTAGATGGACCGGGCGGCGCGATCCGCTCGCCGGTAGCATAGTGCCAGCGCTCGCGCGCAAGGTCACCGAGGGCTGACGCGGCCGCGCCGTCGACCGCGACGGTGGCGTCGTGGAACGGCGCGTAGGCGCGTCCCGACGGGCGCACCCGGCGCGTGTCCTGGTCGGCATGGTCGCGGGTGTCCCAGCGGTCGTCCGTCATGTCGATGCCGCCGCAGAAAGCGAGCGCGTCGTCGATCACCACGATCTTCTGGTGATGCGAGGCTCCGGGCGGGTGGGCACTGTCGAGCCGGAACTGGAAGCCGCGGGCCCGCATCGAGTTCAGAAGGTAGAGCGGCGTCGTGCCGCGCGCCAGCGTGCCGAGGACCCCTAAATTCCACTGCAGCACGCGGATGCTCAGCTCCGGCCGGCGCCGGCCGAGTTCGGACAGGAACGGGCCGAGTTCCTCCGGCAGGCCCGGCAGCGGGTGGTCGGGGTCGAGCTTGATGCGGGTGTCGAACTCCCAGCCGATGAACAAAACCGCGTGGCGGGCGCGCAGGAGGGCGCTGCGCAGATGCGCGAAGTAGGCGGCGGCATCCACGATTGGGGCAAAGCGCGCCGCAGGCTCGACGCGCCAGCAGGTCAGGCCGGACTGCAGCAGCTTCGCCCCGCCCGTGAGCGGGACCGATGCCGTATGGGGCGGATGATGCATCGGCGCGTTTGGTCCCCGGGATGGCGGCCCGCTGCATCGTCGCGCTGCAACAGGGCGCGGGCAGCGCTTTGGTGTCTGCGTATGAACCCGCCCCCCACTTAGTGCGTTCCCGATCCGACCTGCGGCGGCAAGGCTTCTGCAGGTGCCGCTTGCGAGGAGGTTGCGCTGGTCGACTGGATCGTAGCCGCGATCGAGCGGACCGGCTATCTCGGCGTCTTCCTGCTGATGCTGATCGACAACATCTTCCCGCCGATCCCCTCTGAGGTGATCATGCCGCTGGCAGGCTTTGCCGCGGCGCGCGGCCAGCTCAGCCTCGTCGGCGTGTTCCTCGCCGGCACGGCCGGATCGCTCTCCGGCGCGCTGGTCTGGTACGGCGTGGGGCGCTGGCTCGGACGCGAGCGCTTGCGGCGCTTCGCGGCCCGGCACGGGCGCTGGCTCACCCTGAGCCCGGCGGAGGTCGATCGGGCCGGCGCCTGGTTCGCCCGGCGCGGCGGCGTCACCGTCCTAGTCGGTCGCGTCGTCCCGGGCGTGCGCAGCCTGATCTCGGTGCCGGCCGGGGTGGCCGGTATGCCGCTCACGCCCTTTCTGGCCTACTCGGCTCTCGGCACGATCGTCTGGACCGGGCTGCTGACGGCGGCCGGCTACGGGCTTGGCGAGAACTACCGCAGCGTGGGCCGCCTCATCGAGCCGATCGGCAACGGCGTGCTGGTCCTGGCGCTCGTGCTCTACCTCTATCGTGTCGCCACCTTCGGACGCCGGAGCGGCGTTCGGGGCTGAGGCGCGGCAGAAACAGTCCTTTGCCGGCGTGATCGCGCGACGCTCGCTTCAGCGGAACGCGAACAGGCAGGCCGTGACATGACGTAGAGGAGTTCGCGTGAAACGCTTTCTGATCCTGGTTGCCGTCGCGGTCATGGCCACCCTCCCGGCCCTCCTGCTGCGCGCGACGGGCTGGCGGCCCAGCCCGGTCCTCGATGCCGCCGCCTTCGGCAGCGCCATTCTGGCGGCGGGCTTCCTGCTGTCTTGGGGAGCGGAGACGGCCGAGCAGCATATCGCGCAAGGCCTGATCCTGGCCGTGGTCGCCCTGGTGACCGTGCTGCCGGAATACGCGGTCGATCTCTATTAAGCCTACAAGGCCGGGCTCGAGGGTCCGGGGTCGCAATACGTTCATTACGCCGCCGCCAACATGACCGGCGCCAACCGGTTGCTCGTCGGCTTGGCCTGGCCCCTGATGGTGTTCCTGCATTGGACGAAGGACCGGCACCGCGCGGTCGATCTTGCCCCTGTCAATGCCGTCGAGATGGGCTTCCTGCTGCTTGCCAGCCTCTACGCCTTCGTGATCCTGTTCAAGCGCAGCATTTCCGTCGTGGATTTCGCCGTGCTCGCGGCCATCTTTGCGGCCTACGTCTGGCGCGTGCGCAACCTTCAGAAGAGCGACAATCCGGACGAGGCGGAGGAGCCGGGGCCAGCTGCCGCTCTAAACGCCTTGTCTCCCGGCCAGCAATGGGCCGCGATCGGGGCTCTGGTGGCCGTGGCCTGCGGCGTCATCCTCGCCTCGGCCGAACCCTTCGCCGAGGCCATGGTGGGCACCGGCCGGGCGATCGGGCTCAACGAGTTTCTGCTGATCCAGTGGCTGGCGCCCCTGGCCAGCGAGGCGCCGGCCATCTCGGTGGCGGTGCTGTTCGTGCTGGCCAACCGCGCCGGCGACGGGCTGATCGCCATGATCAGCGACAAGATCAACCAGTGGACGCTGCTCGTCGGCATGCTGCCGCTCGCCCTGAGCGTCGGCGCGGGCGCGATGAGCCCCCTGCCGCTCGATGCGCGCCAGGGCGAGGAGTTCTTCCTGACAGCGGCCCAGTCGCTGCTCGGCATCGCGCTCCTGCTGCGCCTGCGCCTCGGCCTCTGGTCCGCGCTGGCTCTGGCCGGGCTGTTTGCCGTGCAGGTCGGGCTCGCCTTCGTCTACCGCAACGACGAGGCGCGCACGATCGCGACGCTGACCTGGCTCGCCTGGGTCTATCTCGGCCTAGCCGGCCTTCTGTTCCTGATCAACGGACGCCGCCTTGTGGCCTTGGTGCGCAGCGCTCTCACCGGTCAGCCGTCTGAGGATCTCTCGGATGGCACACGAACCGACCTGGAGCCATCGGCAGACGAGAGCCGCGTCCCGTCTACGGCCCGCTGATCGGAGCGGTCCGGGCGGAGCCGACAACTCCGCCCAGCCCTGCCGACCTACTTGCTCGGCATGATCTTTCCGTCCGCCCCGACCCTGATCTTCTGCGACTGGCTGCCGGTCATCACCGTGATCTTGTACTGCACGCTGCTGGCCTCACGCTCGACCTCGGCCTCGGCCGCCTTGCCGCCTGCCTTCTGCTCGGCGGTCGCGACCGCCTGCTTCAGGCTCGTGGGGGCGTTCTGCACGTCGGACGGCTTCAGGCGGATGAAGTAGCTCTCGATCGGGTGGTTGTCGCTCTTGGTCACCTGCCCCGTGGTCGCGTCGATGTGGTGGTCGGTGAGCTTACCATCGCTGCCGAGCACCTTGATTTCAAAGTACGGTTTGCCGTTCCCGCTCTCGAAGTCCGCCTCGATCGCGCGACCAGGTCCCTTGCTCTCGGCCGTGTCGAGCGCCTGGGCGAGCGAGACCTTGGCGGTCTGCAAACCTTCGTGCTCACGCTCCTTGTGACCGGTCGTGCCGTGGGCAGGTTGCGCAGCACCCGGAGGGGCAGCCGCAGGGGCCGGCGCCTGGGTAGGCGGGCTCGTCTGGGCCGCAGCAAATCCGGAAAGGAAGAGGAGCGGAGCGAGGGAAAGGGCGATCCGGGACATGGCGTCTCCTGTAGCTTGGTGGGCAGCCGCAAAGCTGTGCGGCCTTAACGCAGGAGTGATTGGACGGTTCGCGACGGCGGCTCTCCCGTGCAACGTTGGACGCAAATCCGGCTTGGCGGCACTCTACGCTCTGCTGTGCGTTCAGACTTGGATCCGGTGTCGGGGGCAGTTCCGAGCGCGAGCACGGCCGGCGACACTGCGACAAGCCGGGCTGGTGAGGAAGGCGGTTGCAGGCGTACCATGGCGTGGATCGCACCCGCCAACCCGAACGCTGCTGAGGAAGGTTCGTCCGTGAGATCGCAGATGCCGAATGCCTACCACCACGCCCCCGTTGCCGGCCTCCTCATGCTCGCTCTGGCCGCACCTGGAGCGCAGGCACAGGGCGCGCGGGCTCAACCGCTGGATGCCTACGAGGCTGCGCACGGCGTCAAGGGCTCGCAAGTCGCGTCATTGATCACGCGCATCGTCGAGCGCCAGTTGCTGGCGATCCCGGGCGTGCGCTCCGTCCACGACCTGCACGTGCGCTCGATCAGCTCTGGCATCGACGCCATGAGCGCGCATGTCGTCGTGACCGACATGGCCGAGGCCGCGCGCATCCTCAAGGCGGTGCAGCAGGTCATGGCGGCCGAGTTCGACACGCGCCACGTCACCGTGCAGGTCGAGAACGAGGTCCTGCAGGAAGAGGAAAAGGTCCGGAAGACCTGAGTGCCTATCGCAGGCCACGGCCATGCCTTCCCGGATCGAGGACTATGCCCTGATCGGCGGCTGCGAGGCGGCCGCGCTCGTGGCGCGCGACGGCTCGATCGACTGGCTGTGCTGGCCGCGGTTCGACGCGTCCGCGTGCTTTCCAGCATCATAATTTGATCAAGTTCGCTTGACCGTACGCTGAGGCTCTGCCGAGGTCTAGTCGCAGACGCGAACCCGGCGGATGTAGGTTCCGCCATAAGCTCCGATGAAGCGCCGCCGCACGAGGTGACAGTCACCGCCGTAATAGGCCGGATAACCATACCCGTAAGCCGCAGGGTAGCCGTATCCGTAGTAGGCCGGGCTCGCGGCCAAAGCTCCGAGCGCAAAACCACCGAGCAGACCCGCTGCACCGTAACCGAAGTGGCCGTGGCGACGGTAGCCATAATGGCCTCCATAGCCCCCGTGCCCACCGTAGTAGCCATGGCGCAGCCCATGACCACCGAACCCGCCGTGACCACCGAACCCGCCGTGACCACCGAACCCGCCGTGACCACCGAACCCGCCATGACCACCGAACCCGCCATGACCGCCATGGTGCTGCGCAGCTGCCGGGATAGATCCCACAAAGCTACCGGTCAGCAACGCAAGCGCGGCGTAACCGGTGATACGGGCCACTCTGAACCTGACGTGCATGGCACATTTTCCTCATTGAGCATCACCCAGGGACATAGGTCATCTGCCGGATGGTAGCTCGCCGCACCCCTCTTGAGCAGGCCTGGGCAGTCGTGAATTAACGGCGGTGGCGCAGCAAGGTTCCCAGGGGTAGGAGTGGGGCATTGTGCCGATGCTTGGCTTCTGATCGAGTATCGTTGAACTATCATCGGGCGCAAATGGTCGTGGCTTGAGCGACACTCAAACTTCAGCTCGGGCAAGTGCTGGCGGGAGAGTGAGTCGCAGCTTGGCGATTCGTGACGTACAACGATGTCGGACAAACTGACGGCATAGCGGTCGCGCATGTGGCGCTGAGCACAAGACCAATGGCGCAGAGTCGGTCTCACTGATTCCGGCTTTGGGTCTTGAGGCAAAAATGTTCAGGATAATGCTGATGCGCTGCAAGCTCTCAAAGCACATCGTTGCCGCCGTGGCTCTCGCTGGCCTGACCGCCGTGCCCACGAACAACCTGGCAGCATCTTTAGATCTCGGCATGCTGACGCGATTGCTCGCGCCGGCCGGTCTCATGCTGATGGAGGGAAATGTCTGCGCCGCGCGCGATCCCTCCTTCCTGGCCGAGACGGCCGGCAAGCGGGGAGACCTTCGCTTCTACGCGCAGGAGGTGAAGAACGAAGTGTCAGCCAAGGGATCCCCGAGGATGAGGTCCTGCTCGTCCTGAGACAAGCGGCCGATGTCGCCAAGGCAACCGCGCTGACGGCCATCGAAGACTTACACTCCGACAACCCGGACGCCGAGCTGTCCGCCACCAATGGCTGGTGCGACACGATCGTGAGATCCCTCGTGTTGACACCCTGGGCTGCCTGGACTCGCCGACGACATCATGCGCGCACGACGAATCGGCATCGCAAGTGCCGTTCAGTAGCGGATTGTCGCGCGCAGGCCAAACACGGCCGCATTCCGGATCCGCCGCCCGTACGGGTCGCGCGGATTAGCGATGCCGCCACTTGGCCGGAACACGTACTGGAAGTCCGGCTGCACGGTAACGCCGGGCCCGAGGATGGCTTGGTAGCTGACCTCCAGCAAGGCCTCGCTGCTGCGCCTCGGGCTAGGCGCGCCACCGAACAGAAGGGTGTCGCGATCAAATCCTCGAGCGCTCTTCGAGATGCGCTCGACAGCAAAAGCTATGCCGATCGTATCGTCCGAACGGCCGGGCAGCAGACCCTTATAGCCGATCCCGGCATCGAGGTAGAGGTCGAGCAGATTGCGACCCGAGGGCGAACCGGACAGGCGCACGAACACGCTGGCGCCATCGTTCGGGTCGTCGGGCTCCCGGTAGATGGTCTGATCGACGATGCCGTAGATGCCACTATTGCCCCGGAAGCGGCGCGCAAGGCCGCTGCTGGATGGGTTCGCAAGCGAGCCTCCGCTCCGATCGAAGCGTGGGCTGCCGAAGCGACCGAAATGATGCCAGCCGCCGAGCGTCACGGTGCCCGGCTCGACGTTGTCGTCGGCCTCGAGGCCGTAGGCATACGCGGCCTCCGCGATCACCAGGGCAGGGTCGTTCGTGCGGAAATTCGTGCCGGTGCGGTTGCGCCGCTGCGGATCGGGGCGGTTGTCGGGGCGCAGCGGTCCCGCCGGGTCACCATCGTAGATGCCGGCTTGCAGCGAGAAATTCCGGTTCGGCACGTACTTCGCCCGCACGGCCGGAACGGCAAGCGGATAGATCGGTCCGCCGCTCGGAATGACGGAGGCCATGATGTTGGGCCAGCCGAAGGTCGAATTGAGGAACAGGGTTCCGGTTTGGCTGACCGCGAACTCCGTGTCGGTCGCGAGTTGGCCGACCCTGATCCCGAGTTGGCCGTCGAAAAACCTCTGCTCGACCCAGAGTTCGTAGAGGCGCGAGGATGGTAGCGCCTCGATCGCGCTGACCGACATGAAGTTGTTGACGAAATAGCGTGACAGGCCGGTGCCGTGAATCTGGTAGAGGTTGGTGTGGAAAGCCGCGCCGTGCCAACCCATCAGGGTGTCCAGGTCGGCATCGAACTGGAAGTCGAGACGGCCCGCGGCGATGCCGCCGCGCCGTGCGCCGCCGGTGACGTTGCCGAAGCTCTCGCCGACATAGGTGAGGCTATACGCGATACCCCTCGTCCTCAGGAAGCTGCGGGCACCAAATGGATCGCCGTACGGCTCCAGCGGATCCTGGATCGAGGTGTTCAGGTTAGCGGAAGGCCTGGCCGAGAAGTCGGGCTGCGCCACCGAGGTCTGGGGATCGTTGCCGGCACCCCCGGGTCGGCCACGGAAGTTCGGTTCGAACGCGATCCGTGCCGCCTCCTCGGGAGGCGTTTGGGCCCATGCCGCCTGGGTAGCCATAGCCAGGGCCAGCCATAGGACGAGGGGACGCTGCAAGGGCTGCATGGGGACGATCATTCTTGGGACACACGCCGCCGGCGCAGGGCAGATCCTCATGCATAGCCCCACTTTGATGACGCTACGCCAGTCGCTGGTCTGCCGTCCCGCACCAGTATCTTGAAGCTCATCGCCTCGGGCGCACCACCTGATCTCCTGCCTTACGGTCAAGATTTGCCGCCCAAGAACGCGATGCACAAATGGCCGAGGGCTCACTCGTCTACGCGCAGGGGTTGCCCGCTGTCGACTGGCAGGCGAGCCGCGATGACCTCCTGCCGCGTCGGCAGACTGCGCGTGTCCCAGCCACCCCCTAAGGCCCGGATCAGCGCAATGGCCGTGGTGAAGCGGCTGGCCTGGACCTGCAGTGCTGCGACGCGGTTGCTCAACTCCAGCGCCTGCGCGGTCACCACCGTGGTGTAGTTTTGTGTGCCCGCCCGGTACTCGTTGAGCGCGATCTCCACGGCGCGGCTGGCGGACGCCACGGCAGCCTGCCGCACCACCTGCTGCCGTGCCAGAATGCGCACTCCTGCCAAGCCGTCCTCAACCTCACGGAACGCCGTCAGCACCGTCTGCCGGTACATCGCGACGGCCGCCTCATAGGCGGCCCGCGCCGCCTGCTGGGCGGCCGAGCGGGCGCCGCCGTCGAACAAGACCTCCGTTGCGGCCCCGGTCACCGACCAGAACTGGTTCTCGGCCGCAAACAGCGCAGCGGTCGGATCGCCGGAGAGGCCCCCTGAACCCGACAGGCTCACGCTCGGGTAGAAGGCCGCCACAGCGACGCCGATCTGCTCGCTCTGCGCCTGCACCAAGCGCTCGGCTTGGGCCACATCCGGGCGCCGCTCCAGCAGCGTCGAGGGCACGCTCACGGGTATGCTGGGCGGCCGTGCGGCGAGTTGCCCGCGTGGGATCGTGATCTCCGAGGGAGGCCGGCCGCTCAGGACCGCGATGGCATGCGCGAAGGTCGCCTGGTCCAGCTCAACCGCGATGCTCAAGGCCTCGGTTGTCTGGAGCTGGGTCTGCGCGGTGATCACGTCCGAGCGGGCGGCGACACCGGCCGCGTACTGGTTCTGGGTGATCGCTAGGCTGCGCTTGTAGCCCGCGACGGTGTCGTTCAGGAGCCGCCGGAGCGACTCCTGATAGCGCAGCTGGAAATAGTTCGTGGCGAGTTCCGCTTGGCTCGTGAGGCGCACGAGCGCGAGGCCGGCAGCGCTGGCCTGAGCGGAGGCCGTGCCGCTCTCGATCTGGCGGCGAATGCGGCCGAACAGGTCGAGCTCCCAACTGGCCGAGCCTTGCAGGGTCAGGGTGGTCTCTGCCTCGTTGCCACTCCCGGATTGCCGGATGCTGGGTGCACCGATCATGGTCGGGAAGAGCTGGGCGCGCGCCTGCCGGACCACGGCTCTGGCCTGCTCGTACCGAGAGATTGCTTGGCGCAGGGTCTGGTTGTCGACGTCGATGGCGCGGATCAGGCCGTCGAGGACCGGATCGCGGAAGACCGACCACCAGTCGCCGCGCGGGACCGCGTCGCTCGGCCTGGCCGCCCGCCAACCTGGCTCAGGGGAGCCGGAGGCTTCCTTGAAAGCCAGCGGGGTCTCGGCCGAGGGACGCGCATAGTCCGGTCCGACGAGGCAGGCCGAGGTCAGGCCGGCAAGCGTCATCGCACCGACGAGGCGCAAGCCCAGCGCACCCATCACCTGCGGGGCCGCCGGGTGGCGGCTGGCGGGTCCTGGAGGGCCCCGGTGTCGCGTGTGGACCGGCCGGGCAACCTGACAATCTCGGCCATGACGTCCAGCGTCCTCCCTTGCATCAGCGTTCCGACCGTTGAGCACGGTCCACGCGGTGTTCGCCTCAATGGCGGCGCGCCACATCGCGGTTCGCCCGGATCCAGTGGGGCGAGAGGATGTCGCCCTCTTCGGTCACGATCCAGGGCCTCGCCTCCGAGTCGTGCAGCGCGTCCACAGCCGCGGAGAGCGCCTCGCGCAAGGTTGCGAACGCCCGGCCCTGTCGGGTCTGTGCCGTCCCTGCTCCAAGCCAGATCGTCAGCTCAGCCCGTTTGTCGAGGTCGTCGGCCGTCATGCGTGGCTCCTGCCGTGTTGCGCGGAGCTAACGCCGGCAAGTGGCATCCGTTGGGCGGGCATGTTGCGGCTGTGCGTCCGGTGTGGCCGCAAGCGCGAGCTGTCCGGCGGTCGCACATTCCGTTCAGGTGCAGTTCAAAGGCGCACGCCTAGCCTGAGGACACGACGACACGATGCCCGTGCCGTTCATCAGGAGACAATGCACATGACAGATGCGCCTCGCTTCGGAGCGGCCCTGACCGCCGGTCTGTTCGCCTTGGCGGTCGGTATCGGCTTCGTGTCGCTGTCGGACCCGGCCGCCGCTCAGGGTCATGGCTATGGCCAATCCCGTGGGCACGGCGGATCCTACAGCCGCCACGGCGGCTTCGGTCGGCCCGGCTATTCCGGGGGCCATGGACGCTCTTACGGCCGCCATGGAGGTTCTGGTCGCGGCTTTGGGTATGGAGGAGGTCACAGACGCTCCTCCGGCGGCCATGGCGGTTACGGAGGACAGGGCCACTGACCCTGCTTCGCTCCCAAGCGGACCATGCGCGCCACGGTCGGCGCGACCGAGCCGGTGTTGATGAGAGCGCCCCGGAACAAGGCAGAGCGGGGAGCGTCCGGTGAAAACGTGGCACGGCCGCCCAGCATCGTCGCGACTGCCGACGTCACGGAGGCGCCTGCTAGGTCCTCGCCGTAATCCAGAGTGTATCGGGATATCCGCTCGGCGTCAGTGAGGATCGGGATCCCAATTCGAACTTGAGCGTTAGTGCTCGCGGCTAAGACTAAGGGAGGTCGTGATGACAATGAAAATGCCTACGGTTTTGCTGTTGACCGCAGCGCTTACGCTCGCACCGGCGGCAGCCATGGCTCAGCACATTGACGTCAATCCAGGCGGGGTGCAGGTGCCGGGAGGCTCACACGGGCCCCACGTCGTGGAGGAGCACCGCGATGGCGGCCACCAAGAGCGCCGGGAAGGGCGCCACGAGGAGCGTCGTGAAGGTCACGAACGTAGCACGCACCATGAAGAGCGTCACTGAGGACGGCTGATCGGGAAGTCGGCAGATATTGCCCGCGCCGCGTACGCGATGTAAAAACAAGCTTGGTACCGGTGCATCAAAATATCCAATACCTGCGAGCTGAAACTAAGTTTTTGGACCACGGAGGCGGCGATATAAAGCGCGCGCCGCGTCCATGTAGTCCTGGTCCTGATTTTTGGCGCAGAAGGCTCGCAGGAAATCTACTTGCTCCTGCAGCGGAAAGGATGGAGGCGTGAGATCAAGTCCCTCGTCCACGCCCTGAGGAGCCCGGATAAGCGCTCCGCTCATGAAGCCCTGTGCCCATGCGAAGTAATCACGCTGAAGCGCAGGATTTTCTCCTATCTCCTGATTGAAGTGGGCGCAGGTCGAGGCGCCAAGGCCAACGATCTTGACGGTATCGGCCGTAGCAGGACTTGATAACAGAATGCCAATCGCCGACGTGACGCTCAGGATCGGAATACTCGTTCGGTTCATCTCATGATCTTGAAGTGGCGTTCATCGAACGTCAACCGAAGCGCCCCGCCCCGGCCCAGGTTTTTGCCCAGCCCCGCTCGAGCGCCCCGGCATACCGTAGCGCCTCAACCGTAATATCTACGTCAAGACCTTCCCACGAACGATCGGCCGTCGAGGCGATGGCATCGCAACGGCTCACTAGAGATGTTTGGTCCCGCTGTGTGGTGATACAACTGATGCCGCATGGAGGGACGCGCTATGGGACAGGTTCTCCACGGCAGTAATTACTCACGCCCGTAGTGGCTGTGTTCAGGCGCCGACGGTCTTGAGGATGGTGCCGAAGGGGCTGGCGCCTGTGAGGCGTGCGGTATCGACGACGGTTCGGATATCGGCTTCGCCCTCGGCGGCCCACATGGCGCGGTAGCCGTTGGTCATCTTCCGCTGGACGACGGTCGGGCGCAGCAGCCGTTCCGAGCCGTTGTTGGTCGGCTCGACCTGGCCGGGATGGGCGAGGAAGACCAGAAGTTGGTCGCGGGCGCGGCCGATCTTGGCCTGCAGACCGCGCGTCAGGTCGCAGCGGCTTGGTTCGGCGAGGATGGCGCCGAGCTGCCGCTCCAAAGTTCGGCGCTTGGCGGCCCGCGTCGAAGTGGCCAAGTCGGTGACGCGCTCGGCCAGCGCGAACACGGATTGCAGCCAGAGTTGCAGGCGCCAGGGCACAGGGTCGTCGCTGGTCTCGACGACGTAGGCGACGTCGCGGGCGAGATGGGCGAGGCAGGTCTGGTGCTGGGCCGCATGGCCCTGCTGGGCGGTGTAGCGGTCCGAGATCCAGACCGAGGGCCGGTGCCCATCCATCATCGCCCGCACCACGACGGCGCCCCGCGTCGGGGAGGCCGTGTGCACCACCGCGTCAGTCGAGTGGAAGACCCAGTGGTAGGCGTTGCTGCCTTGGATGCCCACGCCGGTCTCGTCCGACGCAACGACGGCGGCACGGCGCAGCATCGCGACGGCGGCCTCGCGACCGGAATGGAAGCGGCCCTGCGCACGGCGGAGCAGGTTCATCAGGCCGCCCTGGCTGAGCCTCAGTCCGAACAGGTCGGACAGCGCCGCCTGCAGCCGCTCGTAGGAGAGCGCCTGGAAGGTCTTGAGATAGGTCGCCACCGCATGCAGCCGTGGCCCGAACGGGGTGTCGCGCGCCGCCTCCGGCACCGGCGCGACCATCCGTGCTCCGCAGGACGGACAGTGCACGGCAAGACGCCGATGCTGCGTCACCACCGGTGCGACCTCCGGCAGCTCGATCCGCTCAGACAGGCTGACGACCTCGGCCGACAGCTCCCTGTGAAGAGCGCCACCGCAGCACGAGCAGCGGTCGGGGCGATGATCGACCACCGCATCGGGATCGTCGGTCATGACGCGGCTGTGACCCTCGTGACCAGGCTTGGCGCCACCGGGCCTGGATTGCTCGCGCCGGTCCTTGTGATCGGTCGCCGGCGGCTTCGAGGAGGTGCGCGAGGTCTTCTCCGGTCGCTGCAGCCGCAGCACCAGCTCGATCAGTTCCTCGCGGCTCAACCGCTCAAGATCGCTGCGGCCCATCCCACGAAGGAATCAGCGAAATCCAACCTGCGCAAGAGGGTGAGGTCCACGCGATGCGAGGCGAAGCGGCACGCGCCAACTCGCGCCCGGACATACCCCGTGGGTAATTACCTTCAAGGCGCATCGGCAAACTCCACCAGGGCTGCCACTCGCACCAAGCTTCGCCAGCTTCGGACAAGGCTGCACTCATAGGCCTTGAAGTGTAAGCGAAGCCTTCAGGCCACGGCTTTGAGGTCTTGCGCGCTGGCATAGGCCCAGGGCAGCAACTCGTCGAGGCGGCGGTTGGGGTGGCCCTCGGCGATGCGGGTGAGCACGTCGCTCAGGTAGGCGTGCGGCTCCACCCCGTTCAGCTTGCAGGTCTCGATTAGCGAGGCGATCACCGCCCAGTGCTGACCGCCGCCGTCCGAACCGGCAAACAACGCGTTCTTGCGCGTCAGCGCCAGCGGCCGGATCGCCCGCTCGACCACGTTCGAGTCGAGCTCGACCCGGCCATCCTCCAGGAACACGCACAGCCCCGCCCAGCGCGACAGCGCGTAGCGGATCGCCTCGGCCAGCCGGCTCTTCTGGCTCAGCTGCCCGAGCGTCTCACGCAGCCAGGGCTCCAGCGCCGCGATCACCGGGCGGCTGTGCTCCTGGCGCTGCGCCCGCCGCTCCTCGGCCGAGCGGCCGCGGATCTCCGCCTCGGTCCGGTACAGGCGCGCGATCCGCTCCAGCGCCTGCGTGGCGATCGGCGCCGGCCCGCCCTGCGCCAGCTCATAGAAGCGCCGACGCACGTGCGCCCAGCAGAACGCCAGCTGGATCCCGCCGCGATCCGCCAGGGCCTTGTAGCCGCCATAGCCGTCGACCTGCAGCACCCCAGCAAAGCCGCTCAGGTGACGAAGCGGCCGCTCGGCCGTGCGGTCGGGGGCGTAGACGTAGGCCACGCCGGGCGGATCGCGCCCGCTCCAGGGCCGGTCGTCCCGCGCATAGGCCCACAGCTGCCCCGTCTTGGTGCGGCCGCGCCCGGGATCGAGCACCGGCGCGGTGGTCTCGTCGGCAAACAGCTTGCCGCTGGCACGTAGCTTCTCCAGCAGGCGTTCGTGCACGGGGCGCAGCGCGAAGGCGGCGCGCCCGACCCAGTCGGCCAGGGTCGAGCGGTCGAGGCAGACGCCCTGGCGCGCGAAGATCTGCGCCTGCCGGTAGAGCGGGGAGTGGTCCGCGTATTTGGAGACCAGCACCTGCGCCACCAGCGCATCGGTGGGCAGGCCGCCCTCGATCAGGCGGGCGGGTGCGGGCGCCTGTACGACCGCCTCCTCGCAGGTCCGGCAGGCGTAGCGCGGCCGGCGGATCACCAGAACACGGACCTGCGCTGGTACCACGTCGAGGCGCTCAGAGACGTCCTCACCGATCCGGTGCAAGGTCCCGGCACAGCACGGGCAGACCAGGCTGGCGGGATCGACGACGCGCTCGATCCGCGGCAGGTGAGCAGGCAGAGCGCCCCGGTTGCGCCGTCGCTCGGCGACCCGCGTCGCCCGGCTGGCCGGCTCGATGTCGGCAGCAGCCAGCGTGGCGGCCTCGCCCTGCTCGGCCTCCTCCAGCCCCAGCAGCAGCTGGTCCTCCGGCAGGCTCTCGGCCCGCCGCCCGAAGCGGTGGCGCTGCATCGCCTGGATGATCTGGCGCAGCCGCTCGTTCTCGGCCCGCTCCTCGGCCAGCAGCGCCTTGAGCGTCTCGGGATCGTCCGGCGGAGGGGAAGCGGGGGCAGCCACGAACAAGATTAAAGCATAGTTCTCAGCCACTTGCGATGGCTGTGAGGCGTCCTCCGCACTCTGCCGCTCAGCCCGCGATGGCGGGGGTCACGACGGGGCGCAGGCCGTGAACGCGTCGCCAGTCCAGCCCCTCGAGCAGAGCCGAGAGCTGGGCGGCGGTCAGGTGCACGGTGCTGTCGCGAGGCGCTGGCCAGTGGAAGGCACCGCTCTCAAGCCGCTTTGCCACCAGAACTAGGCCGGTCCCATCCCAGAACACCAGCTTGATCCGGTCAGCGCGCTTGGAGCGGAACACGTAGACGCTGCCCGAGAACGGATCGGCGCCGATGGCGTCACGCACCAGGGCGGCCAGCCCGTCGACGCCTTTGCGGAAGTCGACCGGGCGGGTGGCCACCATCACCCGCACGGCCCCGCTGGGCCCGATCACGGCCGTGGCCTCAGGGCGCGGATCACCGCCCTGATCTGAGGCTCGCTGGCGTGAACGCCGATGCGGACCACCACGCCACCGATCTCGAGCTCGATCCCGGCGCCATCCGCTGCTCGCTCGGGCGAGCGCGTCGGTGACGGCACCAGTGGGAGAGCGGACGCAGCTGGCGTCGTCGCCGGCACGAAGGTCATCGCAGTGGGATCCCGCGCCGCTTCGAGGGCGCGGCGCGCCTCCCGGCGCCAGCCGAACACCTGCTGGGGCGTCACCCCGTGACGGCGCGCGATCACCGAGACGACAGCCCCCGGTACAAGGGTCTCCTCGAGGATCGCCGCCTTGGCATCCGCCGACCAGACCCGCCGCCCGCTGCCACCCGTGATCACCTCCAGGCGGCGCGGCTCAAATCTATGCTCAAGTCCAGACACAAGCCGATCCCCGCATCAAACCACGGACATCAGCATCGCGCCTCACCACGCACGACGGTAGGTGGGCTCGGAAGAACGCTTACCTTGAAGTCCCGGAGATGCGGATTGGAGTTTGAAGTGACAGGCGTCTATCTCTTTGATCTTGTGTCGCAGCAGGCTCGCTACCTTGCGGTCCGTCAGTCCATGATTGCTGGCAATGTCGCCAACGCGAATACACCGGATTACAAAGCGCGTGACGTCCTGCCCTTCGCCGAAGTCATGGCCCGCACGGCTACGGCTAGCCTGTCGACGACAGCAAGCGGCCACCTGAACGCAGCAGACCCACCATTTAGCGCAACGAAGATCAAGGCTTCCGATGCCTGGGACGCGCTTTCGACCTCAAGCTCCGTCAGCCTCGAGCAGGAAATGCTCAAGGCCAGCGAGGTCAGCCGAGACCATTCCCTGAATATAGCGATCACGAAGGCATTCGACCGCATGTTGATGTTGAGTCTGAAGGGCTCCTGACGATCTTTTCTTATCTTTCCCACAAATCTGGACAAGCGCTTTCTGAATGACCAGCGGATAAACTTGCGCGACGAACGCAGCAGCCGAGTGCGTGATGCGAGTCAGGCTCATCGGCGAGAGGCAACCAGACGAAACCAGAGCCTACCTTCCAGCCATGATTGAACTCGCACGGTATCCTTTTGAAGCGTTCACCTGCTCGACTGCATGATCTCACTGCTTCCGGCTGCGGACCAGGGCCATTCGGCCGATCCAGATGGGATGCTCCGATACGCGGCGCACGCCCGTGAAGCCCGCCTCCGACAGGAACTTCGGCCATGTCCCCGACGTATGGGATCTGGTCGCCTCCGCACCATAGAGCAGCTGGGTGATTCGCAAGATCACATCTTCTCGCGAGGCCTTCGGCCGGTCGATGTCCGCCGCTAAGACGATGCCGCCCCTTCGAACGATCCGACGAAGCTCTCGCAAGTTATTGATTTTGTCCTCCGGTTCAAGACCATGTAAATTGAGAACCAACATGGCCTTGTCGAACTGACCTGCACTGAACGGCGTTCTTCTCGCATCCTCGAACGTCATAGCTTTGTAGTTGGGTAAGTTCATGCTAGATGCGCGCTTGAACGCTTTCGCGATCCGACGCCGATTGAACTCCACCGCAGTGAATTCGGTGTCTGGGAAGCGATCCGCATAATACAATGCGCGCAAGGCGCTTCCAGGGCCACAGTCGAGAATGCATTCGCCGGGCCTTGGTACGAGTGCCTCCGAAAGTGGGACATACCATTTTGGGTCATCCAGAAGACAGGCATCGACCAGCATGCGGAAAGTCCCCGAGAGCCATTGGCCACGGACTTGCCGGCTGGCCGACACCTGAGTGTGTATGAGATCGGTTTGGCTCTTGGCATACAAGAAGCCTGTCGTGCTCTTGCCAGCCTGCACCTTCAGCATTCCCGTCGGGCAGAGAAGGGCGCTCTATCGGAGCAAATTTCAACGCCGGCGTCCGAGACCAGCCTCTCGACCTTGGCCTGCATTACCTTGCTCTGCTCCTCGGCAGCCATCCGTCGGTCGCACGCCGTCCAGAGATCCTTGACCTGATCGAATAAGCCTGTGCCCGTTGAACAGCGGGGTAACTCCGTGAAGCGCAGGGTCTCGCACTGGCTGAGCACGTTTGACTCCGCGCGCCGGCTGCTGTTGCCGATCTGAACATCGTTGAACAGGGTTTGGTTTACGGTGAGCGCCGCCCCACTCGGACGTGTGGTCTGCTTCAAGCCCCTGCCGGCCAGGTTCTTTCCGCCGACGAAACCCCTATGCCGGCCTGGACGGCCACGGTCGGGCGGTAGCCTGCCCGCACCCAGGCCATGGTCTCGTCGGTCGCCCGCACACCCGCGCAGCCCGTATTGGCCTGCGGATTGACACTGTAGACCCGCACGAGCGCTCTCCAGCGTCTCGGCCCGAACGCAGATGGCCGCTGCCCCGATCGCCGTCAGCGCGGCTAATCCCATGGCAACGGGCCGATGCCTCACCGGCAGCCCGTCTGGCACGAGCAATGCGCTCTGGAGGTGGCAATCGTCCTCCCTCTGCGAACTCGGGGCATGCGAACCGGTTCGGCGAGGCGGCATAGGCATCATGGGGTCGTCGCCTTGTGCAAGGCGGAGGTGTGAACGGTGGCAGGATGGCCCGCGCCGGCTTCGTGCGCCGCGGAGCATTTTTCGTACTGATCGCCGGTGGCGATCATGATCAGCCGCTTGCGGCCGCCATCGACGGAACGAACTGCCAGGAGCGTGTGTCCGCCGGACCAGACCACAGTCTCCGGTCTACCATCCTTGACGGGTTCGCCGTGGCGCCGGACCCCTTCCTGGTAGATGGGCTCGTAGCGTGCGGAGAGTTCGGCTTCCGGGAAGTCTCGGCTGACCCAGATGACCTGCTGCAGGCCTTCGTCCCGGCAGATCTCAAGGACGACCTGCTGCGTGTCCGGCCCGGAAGCCGGCGGCTGCCCATGAAAGTAGAACAGGGCCGTGATGTTGGCCTCCCGATCCGCCATAGA
>NZ_SRLB01000056.1 GCF_004745635.1 Methylobacterium nonmethylotrophicum
GGCCCGGACTGTGCAGAAGACGTTTCAGCGCCCGGTCCGCGGAAGCGGCCGGCGCCGATGGGTGGTCGTATAGGCCCGCGGGCCGGGACCCGTCAACCCCTCTGCAAAACTTTCGCGACAGGGCCCCTCCCCTCCCCGTCCAGGAACGGAACGGGCGCGGCACAGAGCCAGTGCCGCATGGCGTCGAAGGTTCGGGCCGCGAAGGCCACGAGCGCGTCGGCATCGCCGCTTTCCGCTTCGTCGGCGAGGCGGTGGCGAAACGCCTTCCACATCGCGCCGGTCTCGCGCCCGTGGGCGGCGTAGTACCGGCAGCCGGTCTCCGCGGTGAGGCCGAGCTGCCGGCCGATGTGCTTGGCGATCACCTGCCCGCCGAGCGTCGAGCCTTCGAGGACGTAGAGCGCACCGAAGGCCTCGGGCCGGCTCCGCGGCAGGACGGCGTCGGGGCGTGGCAGCGCCCGGATCTCTGCCGCGTCGAGGCCGAGATGGCGCAGGTCGGCATCGAGGTACCCGAGCCGGCGACGCGGACCGAAGAAGGCTTCGTCGTCCAGCATCCCGGCGAGGGCCGGCTCGAGGACGGCGTGGAAGCCCCGGAACCGGGCGAGGAGCGCGCGGTAGCCGTCGAGGGTGGCGACGCGGGTCTCCCAGGCGAGATCGCGCTCGATCGCCTCGTGCGCCTCGCGGGTCTCGGCCCGCAACCGCTCCAGAATGTCGCTCACGCGGTGACCGTGAAGCAGGCGCCAGGGCGGTTCTCGACTTCGAGCCGGGCATTGATCTGGTCGAGCATGGCCCGGATCAGCTTCATGCCGAGGCCGGTGCCGCGGGCCGGCGCGTCGGGCCAGCCGGTCGGAAGGCCTTTGCCCTCGTCGCAGACCGAGAGCCTCACCCGCCCCTCCGCCTCGCCGACGACGCTGACGGCGACGCGCCCGCCCGCGTCCGCGTAGGCGTACTTGAAGGCGTTGGTGATCAGCTCGGTGGCGATCAGCGAGAGCGCCACGGCCTTGCGGTAGGGCACCATCAGGCCGGGCTCGGCGTCGAGGTCGACGGCGTGCCCCTCCCCCGCCATGCCGGCGAGATCGGCGCAGAGAGTCTCGATCGTCTGGCCGAGATCGACCTCGTCGACGCTCTCGGCCTGGTAGAGGCTGTCATGGACCCGCGCCACGCTCATCACCCGGGCTGCGGTCTCGGCGAAGGCGGCCTGCGAGGCCGGATCGGTGACCTGGCGGCGCTGCATCTGCAGGAAGGCCGAGACGATCTGGAGCGAGTTCTTGACCCGGTGGTCGATCTCGCGGGTGAGCAGGTCCTTCTGGGCGAGCAGGCGCTCCTTGTCGGCGAGCAACCCGGTCAGCTCGGCGATCTTGCGGCGCTGGCGCAGCACCACGCCCTCGACGGCCTGGGCGAGCGCCTCGGCGATGCCGACCTGCCACGGTGCGAAGGGCTCGGAGACGCCGCGGCGCTCCTCCACCCAGCGCTCGAACGAGCGCCGGGGCAGCACCGCCACCGGTCCGCTGCCGGCGAGGACGGGCTTGCGCGGGTCGCCGCCCCAGGTGACCGTGCTCGGCACCTCGGGCCGGAACCACAGGAGCAGGTGACGGCGCTCGGCATCGACGAAGGCGGCCAGCAGGCCGCTGGCGCAGGCCGCGAAGGGCGCGCTCGGCGGATGGGCGGCGGCGAACTCGGCCGTGGCGTAGCTGGTGCGGTCCGGGGGCAGCGTCGCGCGGAGCCAGGCGGCGATCGTCAGGATGGCGTCGGGCGGCGGAGTCTCGCCGAGGGCTCGGACCGCATCGTCCGAGACGGTGGCGGCGCCGCGGGCGTCGAACAGGTCGAGCAGGGTGTGGGCGTTCTCGGTCAGCGCGCTCACGAAATCCTCGGAGCGGGCGAGCTCGCGCACCAGCTCGCTCTCGAGCGCCAGATGGGCCTGCTGCTCCTGCCACAGGCGCCGGCTCTCCAACTCGTAGACCCGCATCGCGAAGGCCTCGGCCAGCACGGTGGCGGCGGCCCGGGTCTCCGGCGCGACGTAGTGCGGCCGGCGGTGATGGCCGATCATCAGCCCCCAGAGCCTGCCCTCGACCAGGATCGAGACCGACATCGACCCGTTGACGCCGAGGTTGCGCTGGTACTCGAGGTGGATCGGCGACAGGCTGCGGGCCTGGGCGAAGGTGAGGTCGACCGGGGCGTTGGCGGTCGCCGCCGTCGCCACGAGCGGCACCGGCACGTAGTCGCGATCGATGACGAAGCGGCTCTTCGAGCGGGTGTAGAGGGCGCGGGCCTGGGCCGGGATGTCGGAGGCGGGAAACCGCAGGCCGAGCAGGCTGCGGGTCCAGGCCGGATCCTTGTCCTCGGCGATCGCCGCGCCGTTCCAGTCCGGATCGAAGCGGTAGACCAGGACGCAGTCGAAGCCCGTCAGCGCCCGGGTCTCGCGGGCCGCGACCTGGGCGGCGCCGTCCAGCGTGTCGGCGCCGCGCAGGCGGGCGATGGCGAGCTCGGTGTCGAGCTGGCTCGCCGAGCGGAAATCCTCCGGATGGGCCGGCGCCAGTTCGAGCTCGACGATGAGCCGCTCGCCGTTGCGGTGGGCCACCGCCTCGACCGGCAGGCCGGCGGCCGGCAGCACGATGCGCTGGCGCACGATGCGGCCGGGATCGACCGCCTCGCCCTGCAGGCTCTCGCGGATTTGCTCGACGAGGCCGCCATCCAGCACCTCGGCCAGGGGCAGGCCGAGGGGATCCCGGTCGAGGGCGTCGCGCACATTGCTGCTGCAGGCGACCACGGTCAGGGACTCGACGTCGGCGGCGACCAGGACGGCGTGGGGCTGGATCGCGCCCGGGACGTGGATCGGCTCCTGCTCGCACAGGCTCGGATCGACCGGCTCGGCCCGCACCCGCTGGCTCACCGCCGCCTGCACGGCCTCGCGGCGGTGGCCGTGCGCCAGCGCCTCGACCGGCTCGGTGATGATCCAGTAGCGGCCGGGCTGCGCCGCCTGGCGCAGGGTGATCCGCACCTGCATCGGCCGCGGGTCGAAGCCGTAGACGAACGAGAAGGTGTGATCGAGCCGACCCCGCCGCACGCCTTCGCGGAAGCGGCCGTAGAAATGCGGCAGGTGCGTGCAGGGCGCGATGTCGGTGAAGAAGTTGCGGCCGATCACCCGCTCCGGCCGGCGGCCCGAGAAGGCGCCCTCGGCGCGGTTGTAGAGGTGGATGACGCCGTCACCGTCGATCTGGATCACGCCCTGCCGCAGGGCGTCGAGGTCGTGCGGCGCGAGCGCGTCGAGGTCGATCGTCGGTGCCGTCGTCTGGTCGGGCAAGGTCACGGTTGTCCCAGAAAATCGCCGGCCCGAAACGACCATGCGTCGCACGACGGATCCCGCACCTTATCGGCTTCCCGTTCGGAACGGAACCGCAACGGCGGCGGGCCCGCCGCTCCATCCTGCGGCGTCACCGGGTCCCGCCCGTCCGCGCCGCCACGGCCCTGACGGCGCTCTGCAGCCCCTCCTCGAGGGTCGGGTGGTAGAAGGGCCGGTCGAGGAAGGTCGCGGCTGTCCAGCCCTCCTGCACCGCCACCGCCATCAGGTGGGCGAGGTGCTCGATCTTGGGCCCGATCATCGCGGCCCCGGTCAGGCGGCCGTCGGGATCGGCGTAGACCCGGATCAGGCCGGCGGCCCGGTCCATCGCCCGGGCGCGGCCCTGGTCGGCGAAGGCGGTCTCGCCGACGACCCAGTCGCGGGCCGCCTCCGGGTCGAAGGCCCGGCCGATCGCGGCGATCTGCGGATCGGTGAAGACCAGGGCGAAGGCCGGCCAGGGCGGGGGCGCCTCGACCTGGGGGAAGCGCGCGGCGTTGCCGCCGGCGATCCAGCCCTGGCGCTGGGCCTCGTGCAGCACGGGGTGCTCCTGGTTGGCGTCGCCCGCGATGAAGACCGGGGCGGTGCCGCACTGGAGCGTGCGCGGGTTGAAGTCCGGCAGGCCGTCCTCGTCGCACGCGATCCCGGCCGCCGCGAGGTCGAGGCCGGACAGGTTCGGCGGGCGTCCGGCGGCGGCGAGCACCCGCGCGAAGGTGCCGCTCTCCTGCCCGCCCGCCTCGGGGCGCCAGGTCAGCCGCACCCCGTCGCCCCCCGCCTCCGCCGATTCCACCGTCGCGCCGAGCCGCAGGTCCAGTTCGGCGCCGATCAGCGCGGCGGCGCAGGCCGCGACCTCGGGATCGCGGGTGCCCCCGACCGCCCCGGCCGGATCGAGGAGCGTCACCCGCACGCCGAGACGGGCCATGGCCTGGGCGAGCTCGAGCCCGACCGGGCCGGCGCCCAGCACCGCGAGCGACTCGGGCAGCGTCTCGATCTCGAACAGGGTGTCGGTGGTGAGGACGCGGTCCGCCACCGGTCGCAAGGGCGGTGGCAGGCTCGGGGTCGAGCCGGTGGCGATCACCACCGCGCCGGCGGCGACCCGGGTGTGGTCGTCGACGAGGAGCGTGGTCGGGTCCGAGAAGCTGGCGGTGCCGGAGAGGCGCAGGTCGGCGGGGATGCGGGCGAGCCCCTCGAAGACCGAGGCAACGAAGCCGTCCCGCAGGGCCCGCACGCGCCGCATCACGGCGGCGCCGTCGACCCGGACCTCGCCCACCGTGATCCCGAAGATCCCGGTCCCGCGGGCGTCGTGGGCGGCCCGCGCCGCTTCGATCAGCAGCTTCGAGGGCATGCAGCCGACCCGCGCGCAGGTGGTGCCGCCGGGGCCGCGCTCGATCAGGACCGCGCGGGCGCCCGCCCTCGTGGCTGCGCCATGCGCGGCGAGCCCGGCCGTGCCGGCGCCGATGACCGCGACGTCGCAGGCCAGTTCACGCATCTCTGATCCCCTCGGGCTCTCCCGGCGCGGCACGGGAGGCGATGCGGCGGGTCCTGCCAGCAGGCAACTTCGATCGTGGACGATTCGTTCCCGTGCGTCAGGGTTTTGCTGCCCCGTCGCCCTTGCTCTCGCCCTCCGCCAGGAGGCCGCTCACGAAGCCGGCGAGGCCGACCTGGCGCTCGCGGCGCAGGTGCTCGGCGGCGAGGATCGCCTCCAGGGTCTTGAACGAGCGGTCGAGGTCGTCGTTGACCAGCACGTAATCGTACTCGGACCAGCGCTCGATCTCGGTGCGGGCGTTGAGCAGGCGGCGCTCGATCGTCTCGGCGGAATCCTCGGCCCGACGCTCGAGGCGGCGGCGCAGCTCGGCGAGGCTGGGCGGCAGGATGAAGATCGTCACCACGTCGTCGCGCAGCTTGGCGCGCACCTGCCGCGTGCCCTGGTAGTCGATGTCGAAGATCATGTCGCGGCCGGCCGCCAGCGCCTTCTCCACCGGGCTCCGGGGCGTGCCGTAGTAGTTGCCGTGCACCTCGGCCCATTCGAGCAGGTCGTCGCGCTCGCGCAGACGCTTGAAGGCGTCGCGGTCGATGAAGCGGTAGTGCTGGCCGTCGATCTCGGAGGGGCGGCGCGCCCGCGTGGTGACCGAGACGGAGAGGTCGAGGCCCCATTCGGGCCGCTGGGCCAGGGCGCGGGTCAGGGTCGTCTTGCCCGCCCCCGAGGGCGAGGAGAGGATCAGCACCAGGCCCCGGCGCGCCACCGGTGCGTTCAGGAGTTCGGAGCCCACAGTCGAAGCCATCGCGTTGCACTACCCTTTCGCCGGCACCGCCGGGACCTCGCCGGCTCCCGTCGGCATCGCCCGGCGGAGCCGGCGACGCGACCCGAACCCGTGCGGTCCCTCGCGGGGCGCCACCGTACCGACCGTCCGTTTCGAGACCATTCCCGAGATCCGTCCCAATGCCGCTCGCTCGGCGAACGCGCAACCGGGGAGGTGACGGCAGGCCGGGAACGTCAGGCCGGGACAAGGGCCGGGTGGCAGCCGCCTACTCGACGTTCTGGACCTGCTCGCGGAACTGCTCGACCACCGCCTTGAGGTCGAGGCCGATGCGCGAGAGCGCGACGTCGTTGGCCTTGGCGCACAGCGTATTGGCCTCGCGGCCGAGCTCCTGGGCCAGGAAGTCGAGGCGGCGCCCGACGGCGCCGCCGGCGGAGAGCAGATCACGGGCGGCGGTGAGATGGGCGCGCAGGCGGTCGATCTCCTCGCGCACGTCGGCGCGCGCCGCGAGCAGCACCGCCTCCTGGTGCAGGCGTGCCGGATCGAGGCCGCCCGCCTCCATGAGGGCCGCGACCTGCGCGGCGAGGCGCGCCTTGACGGCCTCCGGCTTGCGGGCCGGGCAGGCCTCCGCCGCCTCGACGAGGTCCGCCATGACGGCGAGCTGGCCGCCGACGATGTCGGAGAGCGCCCGCCCCTCGGCGCGGCGGCCCTCGGCCAGGGCCTCGACCAGCCGGAGGGCGGCGGCCGCGAGGTCGCGCCGCAGCGCCTCGTCGTCGCTCGCTTCCTCCTCGACCTCGACCACGCCGCGCACGTGCAGGAGACCGTCGACGGAGGGCAGCGTGATGCCGAGCGGCATCGGCACCCGGGTTACCGCCTCGGCCAGCGAGGCGAGGAGCGCCTCGTTGATGCGCACCCGCGGCGCGGCCTCGGCCCGCGACAGGGTCAGGGTGAGATGGCAGGTGCCGCGGCTGAACCGCTTCTGCACGACGGCGCGGGCCTCCTCGCCGACGGCGTCGAGGCCTGCCGGCACCCGGACCCGGACCTCGAGCCCGCGCCCGTTGACGCTCTTCAGCTCCCAGGCCCAGTGCGCGGGACCGGTGGTCCCGGCCTCCCGGGCGAACCCCGTCATGCTGGCGATGGCCATGGTCTCGTCGTCCGGTCAGGGGTTGCGCAGGACCGGAACGGTCTTGGGCGAGTTCAGGTCGAAGGTCTTGTTGCGCAGGGGATCGCGGGCGGTGCCCTCGGAGGCGTCGAAGGCGCGGGAGCGGACGGTGTTCGCCTCGCTGCCGTCATAGGCCAGCGGGGCGCCGGGCAGGCCGGTGCGCGGGGGCAGGGCCGCGGGGTCGGCCTGCGGCGGCTCGACCTTGTCGACGCCGACGGCCGAGGCCGGATCGGCCGCGGCCTTCGCCTTCTCGACCTGGCGCCAGCGGGCGACGTTGCGGTTGTGGGCCTCCAGCGTCTCGGCGAAGACGTGGCCGCCGGTGCCGTCGGCGACGAAGAACAGGTCCTTGGTCCGCGACGGGTTGGCGACGGCCTCGAGGGCGGCGCGGCCCGGATTGGCGATCGGGCCCGGCGGCAGGCCCTCGATCGCGTAGGTGTTGTAGGGCGTCACCCGGTCGATCTCGGAGCGCAGGATGCCGCGCCCGAGGGTGCCGCGCCCGCCGACCAGCCCGTACACGATGGTCGGGTCGGACTGCAGCTTCATGCGCTTCTGCAGGCGGTTGACGAACACGCCGGCGACCCGCGGCCGCTCGTCGGCCCGCCCGGTCTCCTTCTCGACGATGGAGGCCAGCGTGACCATCTCCTGGGGCGTGCGCACCGGCACCTCGGGCGAGCGGCGGGCCCAGATCTGGCTCAGGACCTCGCGCTGCTTGGCGCGCATCAGGTTCAGGATCTTCTGGCGCGAGTCGCCGCGCTCGAACTTGTAGGTGTCGGGGAGCAGGCTGCCCTCCGGCGGGGTCTCGTTGATGTCGCCGGTGAGGATGTCGTTGTCGTTGAGGCGGCCGACGATCTGCTCGCTCGTCAGCCCCTCCGGGAAGGTGATGGCGTGCTGCACCGACCGGCCCTGGACCAGGACGTCGATCACGTCATCGATGCTGGCATGGGCCTTGAAGTTGTACTCGCCGGCCTTGAGCGCGGCCTTGCGGCCGAAGCGGGCGGTCAGCTCGAACAGCATCGGGTGCGTGATCACGCCCTCGCGCTTGAGCAGGTCGGCCATCTCGCCGACGCTGGAGCGCGGCACCACCACGACCTTGTCGGCGGGGAGCGGCCCCGCCTCGTTGGTCTGGCGCTCCAGCACCACGAGGCCCAGGATGGCGCCTAAGCCGAGGATGACGAACAGGGTCAGGAAGCCGCTCACCGCCGCGAGCAGGCCGCCGCGCTCGCGCACCGGCTTCTCGGGCGGCGGCGGGGCCGCGGTCGGCTTGATGGCCTCGCTCGGGCTGCGCGGGGCGAGCCGGTTGGGCGGGCTCACCGGCTCCGGCGCGCCCGGCGCCGGGTCCTGCGTCTTCGATCTGCGAAACATGGCGGTCCTGTCGTGGCGCGTCCGGGGAGCCGGCCGGTGGACGCGCGTGCCGGCCCGAAAGGGCGGGAAGCGACCGAGACCCTAGCAAGTTTTATGGCGAAATGGAGCCGGGAGCGCGAGGGCGGCCGGGAATACGAAAGCCCCTCCGGCGGGCAGGAGAGGCTTTTCCGAGCGGCCGGGGATTGAGGAGCCGGACGGTCGACCCGCCCGGCGACCGGCGGTCAGTCCGCCCGGCGCAGGATCAGCGAGGCGTTGGTGCCGCCGAAGCCGAAGGAGTTCGAGAGCGCGATGTCGACGGTCCGGCGCTTCGCCTCGTGCGGCACGAGGTCGATTGCGGTCTCGACCGACGGGTTGTCGAGGTTGAGGGTCGGGGGCACGACGCCGTCGCGGATCGCCAGGATCGAGAAGATCGCCTCGATGGCTCCCGCAGCCCCGAGCAGGTGGCCGGTGGCCGACTTCGTCGAGGACATCGCCACGTCGGTGGCGTTGCCGAGCAGGCGCTCGACGGCCTTCAGCTCCAGCTCGTCGCCGAGCGGGGTCGAGGTGCCGTGGGCGTTGATGTAGTCGATCTCGGACGGGTCGATGCCGGCCCGCTTCACCGCCGCGCTCATGCAGCGATAGGCCCCGTCGCCGTCCGGCGAGGGCGAGGTGATGTGATAGGCGTCGCCCGAGAGGCCGTAGCCGATCACCTCGGCGTAGATCCTCGCGCCCCGGGCCTTGGCGTGCTCGTACTCCTCGAGCACCACCACGCCGGCGCCCTCGCCCATCACGAACCCGTCGCGGTCGCGGTCGTAGGGGCGGGAGGCGCGCTGCGGCGCGTCGTTGAAGCCGGTCGAGAGCGCCCGGCAGGCGGCGAAGCCGGCGAGCGAGAGCCGGTTGATCGGCGACTCGGCGCCGCCGGCCAGCATCACGTCGGCATCGCCGAGCGCCACCAGGCGCGCGGCGTCGCCGATCGCGTGGGCGCCGGTCGAGCAGGCCGTCACCACGGCGTGGTTCGGCCCTTTCAGCCCGTGGGCGATCGAGACCTGGCCCGAGGCCAGGTTGATGATCCGGCCCGGGATGAAGAACGGCGAGATCCGCCGCGGCCCCTTCTCGAACAGGGTCACCGAGGCATCGTAGATGCCGCCGATGCCGCCGATGCCGGAGCCGATGAGGACGCCGGTGGCGCACTGGTCCTCGTGGGAGGTTGGGTGCCACCCGGCGTCGTCGAGCGCCTGGCCGGCCGCCGCCATCGCGTAGACGATGAAGGGATCGACCTTGCGCTGCTCCTTGGGCTCCATCCACCGGTCGGGGTTGAAGGTGCCGTCGCTCCCGTCGCCGAGGGGGATCGAGCAGGCGATCTTGCACGCCAGATCCGATACGTCGAAGGCCTCGACGCGGGCGGCGCCGCTTTGCCCCTCGATGAGGCGGCTCCACGTGACGTCGACGCTGCTGCCCAGCGGCGACACCATCCCGAGGCCCGTGACGACGACTCGACGCATCGCGTTATCCCGACCCGATCCCATGACGGAAGCGTGTGATCCTGTTGGTGATGAGAACGCCGGCGATCAGCCGGAGTTCTTCTCGAGGAACTTGATCGCGTCGCCGACCGTCTGGATCGTCTCGGCGGCGTCGTCCGGGATCTCGACGTTGAACTCCTCCTCGAACGCCATCACCAGCTCGACCGTGTCGAGGCTGTCGGCGCCCAGATCGTCGATGAAGTTCGCGTTCGGGGTCACCTTCTCGGGCTCGACGCCCAGGTGATCGACGACGATCTTCTTCACCCGGTCCGCGATATCGCTCATCGTATGGGTCCTTAAGTTACTGCTCGTGGAACTGTTCGGAGCCGCCGCGTGCGGGCGGAGCCCCGGGGAGAGTTCGTGATGCGGCCGGGCAGGCCGGTCGCGCATGTCGTGGAAAAGCCGCGGACGGCCGGGCCGTCAATCCCCTTGCACGGCCGGCGGGTGCTTAACACAGGGATTCCGCCCTGGCGAGGCCCGCTTCAGCTCCGGTTAAGGAAGCGTGCACCCGCCTGGGGAATGGGGCCCGTGTCCTCAGAACATCGCCTCAGAACATCGCCATGCCGCCGTTGACGTGCAGGGTGTGCCCGGTGACGTAGGCCGCCTCGTCGGAGGCGAGGTAGACCGCCGCCGCCGCGATCTCGGCGCCCTCGCCGAGGCGCCCCATCGGCACCGTGGCGAGGATGCCCTCGCGCTGCTTGTCGTTCAGCACGTCGGTCATCGGCGAGGTGATGAAGCCCGGCGCGATGCAGTTCACGGTGATCTTGCGGCTCGCCACCTCGGCGGCGAGCGCCTTGGTCAGGCCGACGAGGCCGGCCTTGGCGGCGGCGTAGTTGCCCTGGCCGGCATTGCCGGTGGCGCCCACCACCGAGCCGACATTGATGATGCGGCCGTAGCGGCGCTTCATCATGCCCTTCACCGCCGCCCGCGACAGCCGGAACGCCGCCGTCAGGTTCACGGCGATGACGCTGTCCCATTCCTCGTCCTTCATGCGCAGGAAGAGGTTGTCGCGGGTGATGCCGGCATTGTTGACGAGCACGTCGAGCCCGCCGAGGGCGGCTTCGGCCGCCGGCACCAGGGCCTCGACCGCCGCGGTATCGGACAGGTTGGCCTCGACGACGTGGACCCGCTCGCCGAGCTCGCCCGCGAGCGCCTCCAGCGCCTCGCGCCGGGTGCCCGACACCGCGACGTGGGCGCCTTGGCCGTGCAGCGCCCGGGCGATGGCACCGCCGAGGCCGCCGGTGGCGCCGGTGACGAGGGCCTTGCGGCCGCTGAGGTCGAACATGCTGGGAAACTCTCTCAGATCGTGAAGGCGGCGACGTCGCCGGACGTGCCGACCGGCGTGGCGGAGGCTCCCGCCGCGATGCGCTTGACGAGGCCCGACAGCACCTTGCCGGTGCCGATCTCGTAGAAGGCGTCGACGCCGGCCGCCGCCATCGCGGCGACGCATTCGCGCCAGCGCACGGTGCCGGTGACCTGCGCCACCAGCGCGTCGCGGATCGCCGCCGGCTCGCGCAGGGGGGCGGCCAGCACGTTGGCCATCACCGGCACGGCGGCGGGGCGCAAGGACACGGTGGCCAGCGCCTCGCGCATCGCCTCGGCGGCGGGCGCCATCAGGACGCAGTGGAACGGCGCGGAGACGTTCAGCATCACGGCGCGCTTGGCGCCGCGGCCCTGCGCCAGGGCGACCGCCCGCTCGACCGCCGCGCGGTGCCCGGAGACCACCACCTGGCCGGCGCCGTTGTCGTTGGCGACGTCGCACACGTCGGAGGTTCCGGCCTCGCCCCGCCGGGCCTCCGCCGCGACCTCCGTGGCAGCCGCGACGTCGAGGCCGAGCAGCGCCGCCATGGCACCCGATCCCACCGGCACCGCCCTCTGCATCGCCTCGCCCCGCAGGCGCAGGAGGCGCGCCGCGTCGCGGAGCGACAGGCTGCCGGCGGCGGCGAGCGCGCTGTACTCGCCGAGCGAGTGGCCGGCGACGTAGGCGACGTCGCGGGCGAGATCCAGGCCGCGCTCGGCCTCGAGCACCCGCAGGACCGCGAGGCTGGCGGCCATCAGGGCCGGCTGGGCATTGGCGGTGAGGGTCAGTTCCTCGGCCGGGCCCTCGAACATCAGCCGCGAGAGGTTCTGGCCCAGGGCCTCGTCGACCTCGGCGAAGACCGCCCGGGCGGCGGCATGGTCCTGGGCGAGGCCGGAGGCCATGCCGACCGCCTGGCTGCCCTGGCCCGGAAAGATGAAGGCGCGCGACACGTCCGGTGCTTCCTGCCCTTGGGGATGCTGCGGCGGGACGCGGCCCGTGGCCGCGGCACGCAGCGATTGGGCGGCGCCACTCGCAGAGCGGCCGGCCATAGTCAAGCGTGGCCGGGACGCAAAATCCGCGGTCCCCGCGGCGGAGGCGCCGATCGGGCTCAGGCCTCGTTGACGAAGTCGACCTCGCCGGTATCGAGGCTGTAGGCGGCGCCCACGATCCGGGGCGTCCTCTCGGCGGGCGGGCCGAGCAGGTCCGGCTCGGAGGCGGTGCGCAGGCGCTGCACCACCCGGCTCACGTCGGCCCGCACGGCGTTCTCGACGAGGGCGCCGCCCTTGTCGCGCACGCCGAGCACCGCCGGCACGATCGGCTCGATCATCTGGCCGATCGCGCCCGGAAAGACGATGTTGCGCCTCACCACGTCCACCGCCGCCGCGACGGCGCCGCAGCGGCCGTGGCCCATCACCGGGACCAGCGGCACGCCGAGCTTGGCCACCGCGTACCGGATCGCGCCGAGCGCCGTCGACACGACGGCGCTCGGCGCGAGGGCCGGGGCGACCGCGGTGGCGGCGATGGGCGCGCCGCGGGCGCAGCCGCAGCCGAGCGGAGGGCGCCGGCTCATACCCTGGCGCCTTCGAGCGGGACCGCCGGGCGCGGTGGGCCCGCGATCACCGATGCTTGTTGCAAAACGGCATCTCGTGTAGGGAGGCGGAATCCCGAGATGTTTCGTTTGACCAAGGAAAGGGGTCGCGCATGGCTCGCGTCACCGTTGAGGACTGCATCGACAAGGTCGAGAACCGCTTCGAGCTGGTGCTGCTCGCCGGCCACCGGGCCCGCCTGCTCTCCTCCGGCGCCCCGCTCACCATCGACCGCGACCGCGACAAGAACCCGGTCGTGGCCCTGCGCGAGATCGCCGACGAGACCATCACGCCCGACGACCTCAAGGAGCAGCTGATCCACTCGCTGCAGAAATACGTCGAGGTCGACGAGCCGGAGGCCGAGGCGGTGCCGCTGCTCTCGAGCTCCCCCGCCGCCGCCGCGGTGGCGCCGCAAGGCTCGAGCGACGACGGCGACATCCAGTTCGACCGCATGAGCGAGGAGGACCTGCTGCGCGGCCTCGAGAACCTGGCGCCCCCGACCGAGACCGAGGATGAAGGCGACTGAGCCTGCCCGGCGATCCGTCCGCGCGCGAGAGTTCCTCCGCGCGAGAGAGACAGGTGCGCGAGAGACGGCAACCCGGCCGCGAGGCCGGGTTTTTTCGTGGCCCTCCCGCAAAGCGGGGCTGCCGCGACGTTTAGGGGCTGGCGCCGCCGCCCGTTCGGCTCGATAGTTGCCCCCGGACCTCCACAAGCGTCGTCGGCGTTCAGCGCACCCGAACCGATTCGGCACGCCGCGACGCCTCTCGCGCCGGCCCGTGCCGGCGCGCTCCGGTGCGCGAAGGAGACCAGCGGCGGATGATGCGCCAGTACGAGCTCGTCGAGCGGGTCAAGGCCTACAATCCCGGCGCCGACGAGGGGCTGCTGAACCGGGCCTACGTCTACGCGATGCGGGCGCACGGCACGCAGAAGCGCGCCTCGGGGGATCCCTTCTTCGCCCACCCGCTCGAGGTGGCCGCCATCCTCACGGATCTCAGGCTCGACGACGCCACCATCGTGGCGGCGGTGCTGCACGATACGGTCGAGGACACGGCGGCGACGCTCGACGAGATCAACCGGGTCTTCTCGCCCGAGATCGGCAAGCTCGTCGACGGTCTGACCAAGATCAAGCGCCTCGACCTGGTCTCGAAGCGGGCGGCGCAGGGAGAGAACTTCCGCAAGCTGCTGCTCGCCATCGCGGCGGACGTGCGGGTGCTGCTCGTCAAGCTCGCCGACCGGCTGCACAACATGCGCACCCTGCAGCACATGCCGGCGGAGAAGCGGGCCCGCATCGCCCAGGAGACCCTCGACATCTACGCGCCGCTGGCGAGCCGGATGGGCATGCAGGAGCTGCGCGAGGAGCTGGAGGACCTCTCATTCGTCAACCTGAAGCCCGACGTCTACGCCACGATCGCCAAGCGCCTCTCCGACCTCTCGGCGAGGTCCGAGAAGCTGGTCGAGAGCATCGAGCGCGACCTGACCGCGAAGCTGGCCCTCTCCAACATCACCGCCACCGTGAAGGGCCGGCAGAAGCGCCCCTACTCGATCTGGAGCAAGATGGAGCGCAAGTCGGTCGCGTTCGAGCAGCTCTCCGACATCTTCGGGTTCCGGATCGTCGTCGACACCGTCGACACCTGCTACCGGGCGCTCGGGGTCGTCCACACGACCTGGCCGATGGTGCCGGGGCGCTACAAGGACTACATCTCGACCCCGAAGCAGAACGACTACCGCTCGATCCACACCACCGTGATCGGGCCGAAGAGCCAGCGCGTCGAATTGCAGATCCGCACCCGGGAGATGGACGAGATCGGCGAGTACGGCATCGCCGCGCACGCGCTCTACAAGGACGGCGCGCCGCATCTGGCCACCGAGAGCGGCGCCTACCAGTGGCTGCGCCGCACGATCGAGCTCCTCGCCGAGGGCGATAGCCCCGAGGAGTTCCTGGAGCACACCAAGCTCGAGCTGTTCCAGGACCAGGTCTTCTGCTTCACCCCGAAGGGACGCCTCATCGCCCTGCCCCGGGGCGCGACCCCGATCGACTTCGCCTACGCGGTCCACACCGACGTCGGCAACACCGCGGTCGGCGCCAAGATCAACGGCCGGATCGCGCCCCTCCTCACCGAGTTGCAGAACGGCGACGAGGTCGAGATCGTCCGGGCCGACGGCCAGACTCCGCCGGCGGCCTGGGAATCCCTCGTCGTGACCGGCAAGGCCCGGGCCGCGATCCGGCGCGCCACCCGCTCGGCGGTGCGGCGGCAATATGCCGGCCTCGGTCGCCAGATCCTCGACCGCGCCTTCGAGCGCGCCGGCAAGAATTTTTCCGACGAGAAGCTGCGCGGCGCCCTCCCGCGCCTCGCCCGGCAGTCCACCGAGGACGTGTTCGCGGCAGTGGGCCGGGGCGAGATGTTCTCCGGCGACGTCGTGAAGGCGGTCTATCCCGACTACAAGGACGAGCGCCGCGGCGCCGCGGCGAGCCAGGCCGCCCCCGGAGCCCCGCGCCCGCACGTCAACGGCGCCGGGCGGCTCTCCCTCGACAAGGACCAGACGGTGCGCCTGACCTGGCCGGGCAAGCCCGGCGCGACGAAGGGCGGCGAGAAGGGCGCGCCGGAGGACGGCGCGATCCCGATCCGCGGCCTCGACCGCGACCTGCCGGTGCGCTTCGCCCCCGACGGCGGGGCGGTGCCGGGCGACCGGATCGTCGGCATCCTCACCCCCGGCGAGGGCGTGACCATCTACCCGATCCAGTCGCCGGCGCTCGCCGCCTTCGACAACGAGCCGGAACTCTGGCTCGACGTCCGCTGGGACGTCGACGGCGCCTCCAACCAGCGCTTTCCAGCCCGCCTCGCCCTGCAATCGATCAACGAGCCCGGCAGCTTCGCGCAGATCGCCCAGGTGATCGCCGACCACGACGGCAACATCGACAACATCTCGATGAAGCGCCGGACCCAGGACTTCACCGACGTCACGATCGACCTCGCGGTCTGGGACCTCAAGCACCTCAACGCCATCGTGTCGGAGCTGCGGGCCAAGCGGGTGGTGAGCCGGGTCGACCGGGTGAACGGGTGATGCGCGATGCGGGACGGCGTCGTCCCGCATCGCGGCGTGGAGAACGGCATTGCGCCAGCGACCGTCCCCCGGCATTCCCCGGTTGCGGGCGGTCGGCCGTTGCAGGAGACGACACCGCGCATCCGGCAAAGCCTCGGGCGTCGTGCACGATGCCGTCCTTGCAATGCGGCGGTTGGACATCTGCTGCCGAAGCAATGATCGGGCATTTCAGCAGCGATGTCACTGCTGTTATTGATGTATCCAATCTGAGAACGGATAAATGCCATTTTCCATGTTGTAAGGTGTTAGATTTATTTTTAGAAATAAGAAATATGTTTTTACGAACGTATCGAGACATTCACTGTCCATCGAAGTTGCAAGAGAATCGGATCTATCGCGCGGGATCGATTGCGGGATATGGGATTTTATCTTACGCTGTTGGTATTGCCGAGCAGCGATGGAGGCAGGTGTGACGGTCGATCAATCCTGGCCCGGCGAGCCGTGGCCGGTCATCGGCAAACTCCTCGGCGAGGAGCAGCCCGACGGGCGGATCGACAAGTCCCAGAACGTGAGCGGTATCGCCAGCACCCAACTTGAGGGCGCGGTGCGCTACGGCCTCGTCATCGACGATGAAAGCCAAGCCACCCAGCTGGTGATGGTCGAGCGGCAGCACCTGAAGGTCGGTGCCACGATCAGGTTGATCGACGACGTGAACAAGAAAGGTCATCCGCTCGAACTCGACGGCGAGGGCGTGGCGTACGCGGACGGGCATTTCTACGTCGTGGGATCGCACGGACATCCGCGGGACAAGGAAAAGAGGCTCGATCCCGGGCGCGACGCCGAGATCATCAGGCGGCGGACGGTGGCCAGCAGCCGGCTCGTCAGGATCGCCTTGACCGAAGCGGACATCAAGGCGGGGTTCGGGCAGGAGCAGCTCGACGCGACGTTCGCGCAGACCGGGCGCCTGCGCACGGTCCTCAGCCGCGAGCCGCTCCTGGCGCCCTTCCTGTCCCGCCCGCTCGACGAGAACGGGCTGACGATCGAGGGCCTGGTGGCGCGCCACGACCGCCTCTATGTCGGCCTGCGGGCGCCGTCGCTCGGCGGGGACGCGGCGGCGGTCCTGTCGGTCAAGGCCGCGGCGATCTTCACCGACACGGACGAGGTGGCGCCTGAGCTGCACCTCCTGCGCCTGGGGCCGGGGCGGGGCGTGCGCGATCTCGCGGCGTCACCCTGGGGTGCCCTCGTCCTCGCGGGACCATCCGGGGAGGTTCCGGGCCCCTACTCGATCTATCACTGGGACTACGGTGCGACGCTCGAACTCGTCGGCGAGATTCCGTCCGTCCCCGGCAAGGCGCCACGCAAGCCCGAGGCCCTGCTCTACCTGACGAGCGAAGCATCGAGCGCGTGGGTGCTGGTCCTCTTCGACGGCGGGAAGGAGGGCGAGCCGCGTCCGTTGCGCATCCGCCTGCCGAGCGGGCTCGCCGCGGTCGGCGGCTGACCGCGCAGGCCGGCAGGATTGCACGGAGGTCGGCGCGCTGCCACAAGCCCCGGCACATGCGACGCTCCACCGACCATTGAAGGGTGCGATGACCTCCGACGACGTCCTCGATGAATTCCGCTCCGCCGGCGCCCTGCTCGAGGGCCATTTCGTGCTGTCGTCCGGCCTGCACAGCCGGGTCTTCCTGCAGAAGATGGCGATCTTCACCGATCCGGTCCGCACCGCGCGGGTCTGCGCGGCGCTGGCCGAGCGGATCGCGGATCGCTACGGCGCGATCGACTACGTCGTGTCGCCGGCGATCGGCGGCATCGTGCCGGGCTACGAGACCGCCCGGGCGCTGGGCGCCCGGGCGATCTTCGTCGAGCGCGACCCCGGCGGGCCGTTCGCCTTGCGTCGCGGCTTCCAGATCCCGAAGGGCGCCCGCGCGGTGATGGTCGAGGACATCGTCACCACCGGCCTGTCGTCGCGCGAGTGCCTGGCGGCCCTGGCCTCCGAGCCCGGCGAGGTGGTGGGTGCGGCCTGCCTGATCGACCGCTCGGGCGGCAAGGCCGATCTCGGCCTGCCCCTGGTCGCCCTCGTCACCCTCGACATCCCGAACTACCCGGCCGACCAGCTGCCGCCGGACCTCGCGGCGATGCCGGCGGTCAAGCCCGGCAGCCGCGCCCTGCCGGGCGCCTGAGGCGAGGCCTCCGGACCTCCCGCGGCGCGCCACCGTCGTCCCTTGACAGGCGCGGCGGCGCGCTCTTAGCTGCGCGCATTGCGGCCGCTGTTCCGGTGTGCGGCACCCGTGCTGATTGCCCCCGACCTGATAATACTAAGGGGTGATGATTCGCTCGCAGCGGCTTTTCTCGCAAGTGATTTTACGTGCGGCCGTACCGCATTGCCTAAGGATAACGAATGCCTGTTCACCCGCGCAGTGCTCTTTTCATCGACGGCGCCAACATCTACGCCACCACCAAGGCCCTCGGCTTCGACATCGATTACCGGAAGCTGCTGGCCGATTTCCGGGCGCGCGAGAATCTCGTCCGCGCCTTCTACTACACCGCCCTGGTCGAGGACCAGGAATACTCGTCGATCCGGCCCCTGATCGACTGGCTCGACTATAACGGCTACCGTGTCGTGACCAAGCCGGTGAAGGAATTCACCGACTCCACCGGCCGCCGCAAGGTCAAGGGCAACATGGACATCGAGCTGACGATCGATGCCATGGAGCTCAGCCCCTATATCGACCACATGGTGCTGTTCTCCGGCGACGGCGACTTCCGGCCGCTGGTGGCCGCGTTGCAGCGCCGGGGCGTGCGGGTCACCGTGGTCTCGACGGTGCAGACCCAGCCGCCGATGGTCGCCGACGAGTTGCGCCGCCAGGCCGACGACTTCGTCGACATCGTGCAGCTGATCCCGCGCATCGGCCGCGAGCAGGGCGACCGCCCGCCGCGCCCGCCGCGCAGCCTCGGCCCCGACGGGCCGCGCGATCTGGGTCCGCGCGATCTCGGCGAGCGCGCGCCCCGCACCGCCGTGAACCTCGAGAACCGCTACGGCATCCGCCAGGACGACGAGGACGACGCCGAGGATTGAGCCCCGGCAACGAACCGGGCCGGGGGGCTCAGCCGCCGGCCCGGGCCAGCGCCTCGAGGCCGCGCCGCGTCGCGACCGGCGCGGTCCAGCCCAGGGCATCGAGTCCGGCGGCGCGGGCGACGAGGGATCCGGCGAGCCGCTCGCGCAGCTCCCCCCGCCCGGTGAGGTCCAGGAGCGCCCCGAGAAGCGGCGCGGGCAGCGGCAGCAGCCCGGGCCGGCGCCCGAGGCCGGCCCGCAGGGCGGAGATCATCTCCGGCACGGTGAGCGGCTCGGCCTCGCTCACGATCAGCGGCCGGCGCAGCGGGCCCGGCGCCCGCAGCACCGCGTCGACGGCATCGCTCAAGGATTCCACCGAGACCAGTGAGCGGCGCCCCGCGAGGCCCCCGAAGGGCAGCGGGTAGGGCGCGCCGGCGAGCCGCATCAGCGCCGCCATGTTGCCCTTCTGGCCCGGCCCGTAGACCAGCACCGGCCGCAAGGCCGCGTAGTCGATGTCGATGCCGGCCAGGGCCTCCTCGGCGGCGAGCTTGGAGCGGCCATAGGCGTCGGTCGGGGCCGGCGCATCGGCCTCTGTGAGGATTCCCTCGGCCGAGGGACCGCTCTGGGCCCGGATCGACGACAGGAAGACGAAGCGGCGCACCCGGGCCCGGGCTGCCGCCTGGGCGAGGCCGCGGGTCGCCTCGGTGTTGAAGGTCCGGTAATCGTCCTCCGGCGCGCCCGACATCGCGTGGGCGAGCCCGGCCGAGTGCACCACCGCGTCGGCGCCGGAGAGGGCCGCCGCCATGTTCTGCGGCCGGGCGAGATCGCCCACCACCGCGCCGCTGGTGCCCGGCGGCAGCTCCACCGGCCGGCGCAGCAGCACCCGCACCCGGTAGCCCCGGGCCGCCAAAGCCGCCAGGAGGTGGCGGCCGATGAAGCCGGTCGAGCCCGTGAGGGCGACGAGGGGTGCGGTCATGCGGCGGCGTTCCTGACGGCGGGCAGGGCGAAGAGCCGGAGCAGGGCGGCGACGAGCCCGGCGCCGAGAGCGAGCGCGGCCAGCGACGTGACCCAGCCCGGCGCCGCCAGGGTCGCGGCGGCGAGCAGCGCCAGGACGAGGTTCACGGCGAAGACCGACCCGACCACGAACGGCACCGAGCGGCCGTTGGTCGTGGCGCGCTGGTACCAGTGGCTGCGATGCGCCTGCCAGACCGGCTCGCCGGCGAGCGCCCGCCGCCCGAGGGTCAGGGTCGCGTCGGCGAGAGAGTAGAGCGGCAGCAGGATCGCGGCGGCCAAGCCTCCCCCAGCCAAGCCTCCCCCAGGCGAGCCTCCCTCCCCGGCGAGCCGATAGAGGAGCCAGGCGACGAGGAGGCCGATCGGCAGCGACCCGACATCGCCGAGGAAGAGCTTGGCCACCGGCCGGTTGAACGGCGCGAAGCCGAGAAGACCCCCGAGCAGGGCCCCGGCCACCAGCGTCGCGTGATCCGGCAGATGGCCGGCGAGGCCGAACGCCACGAGGGCGCCGAGCAACGGCACCATCTCGGCGACCGTCATCCAGTCGAGCCCGTCCATGAAGTTGACGAGGTTCACGAACCACAGCCCGGCCAGGACCGCGAGGCCGCGCTCGAGCCAGAGCGGCAGGCCGGGGATCAGCTGCCCGCCGGCGGCGGCAAGCACCAGCATCACGGACGCCGCCTGGAGCGGCAGGCGCAGGCTCACCGACAGGGGCCGGATGTCGTCGACGGCGCCGATCAGCGCGAGGAACACGGTGCCGGTCGCGAGCGCCGCGACCTCGCCGCCGGGCGCGCCGGCCAGCAGGAGAATGGCGGCCAGGGCCGCCGCCACCACCGCGATGCCGCCGCCCTGCGGCGTCGGCACCCGGTGGCTCGACCGGGCATTCGGCCGCGCCAGGGCGTAGCGCAGGAGCAACGGGCGCAAGAGCACGATCAGCCCCGCCGAGAGACCGGCGGCGAGCGGAACGGCGACGAGGGGGGCGAGCGGCGGCATGCGGCAGTGATGGAGATGACTCGGATCCGGCGAGCGGCGCGGACCACCCCTACCCCACCGGCCCCGCCGCAGCCAGACCGCCGGTCAGGCCGGCGAGGCGAGCGGCTTGCCCTTCTCGACGATGTAGGTGCTGAGGATGCGCACCGGCTTGGCTCCGCTCTTCGATCCGGCATGGGGCGTGCCCGCCGGCACCTGGAAGCTGTCGCCGGCCTTCAGGGTACGGGTCGGCTGGCCCTCGATCGGCAGCTCGATCTCGCCGTCGAGCACGTAGCCCGCCTCGATCCCCGGATGGGTGTGGCGGCCGACGAGCACGCCGGGCTCGATCTCGACCTCGGCGGTGATCGTGACGTAGCCGGGCGCCGGCCCCTCGGTCTGGCCCAGGACCTTGCGCTTCACCCCCGGCGTGGCGGCGGGCGGCGACTGCGCCCCGGCATCGGTGGCGAGAAAGCCGGTCAGGCTGCAGATCGCGCACGAGGCGAACCCCGCGAAACCGCGGCGCGTGAGCATGGTGTTCCTCCCTCGGCCGCGCTCTCTTCGGTCGGCGCGGTCGCGGGAGTTTGCGCCGGTCTCATGGACAGTCAAGGGCGGGCGATAGACTGGACGCCTGCTCGACGGATCTTGTCCGACACTCCCACCCGCGCCCTCATCCTGAGGTGACCGGCGATCGGAGATCGCTGAGCCTCGAAGGAGGGCTCCAGAAGCCTCCGCAAGCCCTGGAGCCCTCCTTCGAGGCACGCTTCGCGTGCACCTCAGGATGAGGGCGCGGGTGGGGTAGGCTGATTTCGGCCCGATGACGGGTGAGAATTGAGTCTGTGCTCCGAGCAGGGCAACCGGCGCGGATCCGCGCCGGTCTGTTCCCATGAGCCCCCCTCAGAACACCTCTTCCCGCCGCGGCTCCGCATCCTCCGCCTCGCGCCGGGCGATGGCGCGCTCGACGACCTTGGCGAGGCCGACCATGATCGTGTCGAGGGCGTAGTCCTTCGGGGTGTAGATCGCCGCCACGCCCATGTTCTTGAGCACCAGCTCGTCCTCGGGCGAGATGATGCCGCCGACGACGACCGGGATGTGGTCGAGGCCCTGCTGGCGCAGGAGCGACCGGACCTCGCGTACCAGCGGCACGTGCGAGCCCGACAGGATCGACAGGCCGATGATGTGGGCGTTGCGCTCGCGCGCCTTGGCGACGATCTCGGACGGGGTCTGGCGGATGCCGTCATAGGTCACGTCGAAGCCGACGTCGCGGGCGCGCAGCGCGATCTGCTCGGCGCCGTTCGAGTGCCCGTCGAGGCCCGGCTTGCCGACGACGAGCTTCGGGGTCTCGCCCAAGCGCTCGCCGAGATCGGCGATGAGCAGGCGCGCCTCCTCCGCCGCGCCCGAGGTGACGGTCTCGGGCGTCACGCCGGTCGGGGCGCGGTACTCGCCGAAGACCTGGCGCAGGCGCTCGCCCCACTCGCCGGTCGTCACGCCGGCCTTGGCGCAGGCGATCGAGGCCGGCATCACGTTGCGGCCCTCGCGCGCCGCCGCCTCCAGCTCGTCCAGGGCGGCCGCGACGGCGGAGGCGTCGCGCTGGGCGCGCCAGGCCTTGATGCGGCTCTGCGCCTCCATCTCGACGGTCTCGGAGACGGTGAAGATCGCCCCGTCGCCGGCGGTGAGCGGCGAGGGCTCGCCGTTCTGGAACTTGTTGACGCCGACCACGACCTGCTCGCCGCGCTCGATCGCGGCGATGCGCCTCGCATTCGATTCGACCAGCGCCCGCTTCATCGTCCCGGTCTCGATCGCCGCGACCGCGCCGCCGAGCGCCCCGATGCGGGCGAGCTCCGCCCGGGTCTCGGCCTTCAAGGCCTCGACCTTGGCGTCGATGGCGACCGAGCCGTCGAAGATGTCGTCGTATTCGAGGAGGTCGGTCTCGAAGGCGAGGATCTGCTGCATCCGCATCGACCATTGCTGGTCCCAGGGGCGCGGCAGGCCGAGCGCCTCGTTCCAGGCCGGCAATTGCACCGCGCGGGCCCGCGCCCGCTTCGAGAGCGTCACGGCCAGCATCTCGATCAGGATGCGGTGGACGTTGTTCTCCGGCTGCTGCTCGGTGAGGCCGAGCGAGTTCACCTGCACGCCGTAGCGGAAGATGCGCTTCTTCGGGTCGTCGATGCCGTAGCGCTCGCGGGTGATCTCGTCCCAGAGATCGCAGAAGGCCCGCATCTTGCAGATCTCGGTGACGAAGCGCAGGCCGGCATTGACGAAGAACGAGATCCGCCCGACCACGTCGGCGAAGCTCTCCTCGTCGAAATCGGGGTCGTCCCGCACCGTGTCGAGCACCGCGATGGCGACCGCCAGCGCGTAGGAGAGTTCCTGGACCGGCGTCGCCCCCGCCTCCTGCAGGTGGTAGGAGCAGACGTTCATCGGGTTCCACTTCGGAACCTCGCGGGTCGTGAACAGGATCACGTCCTTGGTGAGCCGCAGGGACGGCCCGGGCGGAAACACGTAGGTGCCCCGCGACAGGTATTCCTTGATGATGTCGTTCTGGGTCGTGCCCTGGAGGGCCGAGAACGGCGCCCCCTGCTCCTCGGCGACCGCGAGGTAGAGCGCCAGCAGCCAGGGGGCGGTGGCGTTGATGGTCATCGAGGTGTTCATCTGGGCGAGCGGGATGTCCTGGAACAGGGTCCGCATGTCGCCGAGATGCGCGATCGAGACGCCGACCTTGCCGACCTCGCCGCGGGCGAGCTCGTGGTCGGGGTCGTAGCCGGTCTGGGTCGGCAGATCGAAGGCGACCGAGAGGCCGGTCTGCCCCTTGGCGAGGTTGCCGCGATAGAGCGCGTTCGATTCGGCGGCCGTGGAGTGGCCCGCATAGGTGCGGATGATCCACGGCTTGTCCCGCTTGACCTCCGGTTCGCCCATTCCACCCTCGCCTTCGTTGACCGGCCTCGCGGCGGGTTCGCCCGCCCTCAAAGCCCGGATGGTAGCCGTGCCCGGTTGAGCCGTCACCCTGACCTTGAGACCGACGAGTCTGCCTCGTCGCCAAAAGGGCTATTGGAGCCCCCTTGGAACGACGCTAGGATCCACGGTGCAGTGCAATATTTCAAGGGAGGGTCCACGATGGCAGCGAGCGCCGCGCTGGAACCGGTGGCCAAGGGTGGGACCCAGGTGAAGGACCTCTACGAGATCGGCGAGATTCCGCCGCTCGGCCACGTTCCGGCGAAGATGTATGCCTGGGCCATCCGCCGCGAGCGGCACGGGCCGCCGGAACAGTCGATGCAGATCGAGGTCCTGCCGACCTGGCCCATCGGCGACGACGAGGTGCTCGTCCTCGTGATGGCCGCCGGCGTCAACTACAACGGCGTCTGGGCCGGCCTCGGAGAGCCGATCTCGCCGTTCGACGTCCACAAGGCCCCCTTCCACATCGCCGGGTCGGACGCCTCGGGCATCGTCTGGGCGGTCGGCGCCAAGGTGAAGCGCTGGAAGGTCGGCGACGAGGTCATCGTCCACTGCAACCAGGACGACGGCGACGACGAGGAATGTAACGGCGGCGACCCGATGTTCTCGCCGTCGCAGCGCATCTGGGGCTACGAGACGCCGGACGGCTCCTTCGGCCAGTTCTGCCGGGTGCAGTCGCGCCAGCTGATGCGCCGGCCCCAGCACCTGACCTGGGAGGAGAGCGCCTGCTACACGCTGACGCTGGCCACCGCCTACCGGATGCTGTTCGGCCACGCGCCGCACACGATCAAGCCGGGCCAGAACGTGCTGATCTGGGGCGCCTCGGGCGGCCTCGGCGTGTTCGGCGTGCAGCTCTGCGCGGCCGCCGGCGCCAACGCCATCGCGGTGATCTCCGACGAGTCGAAGCGCGACTACGTCATGAGCCTGGGCGCCAAGGGCGTCATCAACCGCAAGGACTTCAACTGCTGGGGCCAGCTCCCGAAGGTCAACTCGCCCGAGTTCAACGAGTGGACCAAGGAGGCCCGCAAGTTCGGCAAGGCGATCTGGGACATCACCGGCAAGGGCAACGACGTCGACATCGTGTTCGAGCATCCGGGCGAGGCGACCTTCCCGGTCTCGGCGCTGGTGGTGAAGCGCGGCGGCATGGTGGTGTTCTGCGCCGGCACGACCGGCTTCAACATCACCTTCGACGCCCGCTACGTCTGGATGCGGCAGAAGCGCATCCAGGGCTCGCATTTCGCCCACCTGAAGCAGGCGGCGGCCGCCAACCAGTTCGTCATCGACCGCCGGGTCGATCCGTGCATGAGCGAGCTCTTCCCCTGGGACAAGATCCCGGAGGCCCACACCAAGATGTGGAAGAACCAGCACGCGCCGGGCAACATGGCGGTGCTGGTCAACGCGCCGCGGGCCGGCCTGCGGACCTTCGACGACGTGCTGGAGCTGTCGGGGTCGCGGTGACGCGGCCCGCGCTTCCCGCCGCATCGGCGAGTTGCTAGAACACCTCCGAACTGGGGCCGCGCGGGACCACACCCGCGCGGCGCGCATCTCGGACGAAACGACCCATGGAAAAGTTCACCGTGCTGGAAGGCGTCGCGGCGCCGCTGCCGATCGTCAACGTCGACACCGACCGCATCATCCCCAAGCAGTACCTCAAGACGATCAAGCGTACCGGCCTCGGCAAGGGCCTGTTCTCCGAGATGCGCTACCGCGACGACGGCTCGGAAAATCCCGACTTCGTCCTCAACCAGCCGGCCTACCGCAACGCCAAGATCCTGGTCGCGGGCGACAATTTCGGCTGCGGCTCGTCGCGCGAGCACGCCCCCTGGGCGCTCGCCGATTTCGGCATCCGCTGCATCATCTCGACGAGCTTCGCCGACATCTTCTTCAACAACAGCGCCAAGAACGGCATCCTGCTGATCACCGTGAGCCCTGAGGACCTGGAGAAGCTCCTCGACGACGCCGGTCGCGGCGCCAACGCGACGCTGACGATCGACCTCGAGAACCAGGTCATCAAGGGGCCGGACGGCGGCACCCTGCACTTCGACATCGATCCGGGCCGCAAGCACAACCTCATCAACGGCCTCGACGACATCGGCCTGACCCTCGAGAAGGCCCCGGCGATCGACGCCTACGAGCAGAAGCTCGCGGAGCGGCCCTGGGCCTGAGAGCCTATTTGACTGCCGAGAAGAGTATTAGACAGACTTGATCCATCCCATCCTCGACCTCATCCTGAGGTGCTGGCGATCGAAGATCGCACGTGAAAGGAGCCTCGAAGGAGGGCTCCAGAAGGCTCAGTGATCCCTGGAGCCCTCCTTCGAGGTCAGTCGATCTTCAATCG
>NZ_SRLB01000057.1 GCF_004745635.1 Methylobacterium nonmethylotrophicum
GGAAAACGGGGCTGTTCGCTTCGTCATGGCTCCATCCTCTCAGAAGGGGGAGCCTCCGGGAAACCCGGGGCGGTTCAATCATCATCCGGTCCACTGGTTACCAGGTTGCCCAGTTGACCTCTTGAGGGTTACGCGATCTCGGGCTTGCCCTTGCGCGCGAACTCGCGGTTCAGCATCTCGACCATGAGATCCTGAACGGTCACGCCCTCCTCGGCGGCCATCGCCTTGAGCTGGCGGATCGCCTTCTCGTTCAACCAAGTCGAGAACGCCTTCTTTCCCTCTCGGTATGCTGGACGGGTTGACGTCTCGACCTGTTGAGGAGTTGACGCCTCAACGGGTTCGGGCGTGGGCGCAGGACCAAAGAGGGGGGCAGCCTTAGGCTTGGACATGCGCGCGCGCCTCCTGATGAACCCAGGCCCACAGCGCGCGGACCTCGTCGGCGGCCCGACCCTCGGGCGCCATTTCCTGCGCGACCCGGCCGTCGTTGGTCGCCTTGGTGTAATCGTCGAGCCGGTGCAGCGAGATCGGCGCCACCTGCCAGCCCTGGGACGCCAGCCCCTCGCGCAGCTCTCGCTCCTCGCGGCCGACCACGTCGCGCCCGAGGGGTTTCAGCTTGTTCGGCACGAGCCATGCGCGCTTGTCCTTGCCGACGAAGCGCACGACCTTCTGGACGACCGGCAGCGTCTCGACGCTGAACCGGTCGGCAGTCACCGGCGTCAGGATGATGTCGCCGAGGTCGGCCGCCTCGCGCATGGTCGCCTCTGCGCGCCCGGAGGTATCGATCAGGAGCACGTCGCAGCCGCCGGCCGCAGCGCGACGTGCGAGCTTGCGCAGCTCGTCGGCATCGGTCTCGCGGGTGACCTGCGGCGCCTCGGCCTCGCGGCGCTCGAACCAAGCGTGAAGGGTCTTCTGCGGATCGGCGTCGATGCAGGCCGTGAGGAGGCCGGCCGCCGAGGCCTGGGCGCTCAGGTGGGCGGCGAGCGTGCTCTTGCCGTCCCCTCCCTTCTGCCCGATCACGGAAATCGTCAACATGGCAACGGGTCATTCCTTTGACAGCTTGAGGGGTGGACGGCTTGAACTGTGGACCGGCAAACCTGATAACACGTTAACGGGATGAGCAGTCAACTCCTCAACCGATCAACAAGGCAACCACGGTCCGCGCCCCGGATCCGGTTCCCCGAACACCGCGCTCCGTGTTCACCGGGTACACCCTGGCAAGACGATGCTGTGAGACAGCCCGTCCCGTCTCAACAGGGTTGCGCAAGCGGCAATGAGACACGTAAGGTCGCGCTTCTAGACCCTGATGAGACAAAACCATGCCCGGCACCCGCATCGGCTACGCGCGCGTCAGCACCACCGACCAGGACCTCACCGTGCAACTCGCCGCGCTCAAGGCGGCCGGCTGCGGGGTGATCCGATCGGAGAAGATGAGCGGGTCCACGGTCGCCGGCCGTGACGAGCTGCGCACGGTGCTCGCCTTCATAGGCGAGGGCGACACGCTCGTCGTCACCCGCATCGACCGCCTGGCGCGATCCCTCGGCGATCTCCAGGACATCGTGCGGGAGCTGAAGACCAAGGGCGCGGGGCTGATGGCGACCGAGCAGCCCATCAACACGAGCACGGCCGCCGGCAAGGCCTTCCTCGATATGCTCGGCGTCTTCGCCGAGTTCGAGACCAACCTCCGACGTGAGCGCCAGATGGAGGGGATCGCCAAGGCCAAAGCCGCCGGCGTCTACAAGGGCGGCAAAACCCGCATCGCCGCCGACGAGGTCCGGCGCCTGGCAGGGGAGGGGGTGGGTCCCTCAGCCATTGCCCGGCAGCTCGGGATCGGCCGGGCCAGCGTCTACCGCCTGCTCGGCTCGATCAAGGCATCGGCACCGAGCATCGAAGCCTGACGGCACAGACATCCCTCAGGCGCTGACGCACCCGAGCGCGCCGAGATGGGGATTACGTCCTCGCGCGCGATATCTGCCAGGTCAGGCTCGAGGTTCGGCTTGGCAGGGGACCGTGCAGGTCCCCTGCTACCGCCATCATGAGTTCTCCGAGTTTACGTCACTCCGCGGCGGCGGCATCAGCCTTCTTCGGCCGGCCGCGGCGGGCCGGCGCAGCCATCGGTTCGGCTTGCGCCTCTGCCTTACGGGCTGCGGCCTGATCGCGCCGGATCTGGCCAAGGCCAAGGCTCTTGGCGAGCTCGGAGCGCTGGGCCGCGTAGCTCGCCGCGACCATCGGGTAGTCGTGCGGCAGGCCCCACTTCTGACGGTACTGGTCGGGGGTCAGGCCGCGCGTCGTCAGATGGCGCTTGAGCGACTTATAGGGCTTGCCGTCCTCAAGGCTGATGATGTGGTCCGGAGTCACCGTCTTGCGGATCGGAACAGGAGGTGTGGGCTTCTCTGCGGCGGGCACCGGCGGTGCGGTCAGCTTCACCAGAGCCGCATGAGTTGCCGCTATGAAGTTCGGCAGCTCGGATGCCGGAACGTTGTTCTTTGTGACGTAGGCGCCGACGATGTCGGCGGCGAGACCGATAAAATCGGCATCTTGCTGTGTCAGATCATCCATGTGCGAGGCCCCAACCATCATTTTTCTGCGGCCTCAAGATAGCTGGTGCTCGGCCGGATAGGTCAAGGCATATTACGAGACGACATCTCAGTTTTTGATTGTGAGTGGATGTCGCGCAAGCTGACGCCGTTCGGCTTACGATGTTGCTGCGTTAGGCGGTGTCGATTTTGAACAGGTCGAGCTGATCTGGGTTCGTGCGTCGCCGCCGCGGCCGTCGAGAGACAGCCTTGGGCCTGACGAACAGCGGAAGCGGCTCACGCGGTTTCCCGTGCAGTACGGCGCCGATAATCCTGCCGCTCTCGCCATGGTGGAGCAGGTAAAGGACGTGGGTTGGTGTCCGCAGGATCTCTTGCCGCAGTGGCTCACTGGCCGGCAGACGTGCCAGGGCCGTCATGAGGCACGACAACCCCGCTGACGCGATCTGCATCGCCTCGAACTCGATCTCGCGCAGGCCCCAGCGCTGGCGAGCGGCGCCGGCCGTCGTTGATGGGAACGGGTTAGCCGCGAACGCTGCCGCCTCGTCGAGGACGAACGCTGCCAAGCGGTCGCGCTCGGCGATGGAGCCGGCTCGCAGTGCGTCGGCGAGCCGACGCTTGTCCTCTGAGGTGTCCCGCAACTGCTTCTCCAACTCAGCCAGAGCGCACCATTGGCCTGTCGGATCTGAATAGCCAAGCCATGTCCACGTAACGGACGCCTTCTGCCAATCAACCGCGCATTCATCCATGCAACACCGCTCGGTGGCAAGGGTTCAGCAACACCTCTTACGCTGCCATTCACTGCGGTTCTTAGCCTACGGTTCAAGAATGTCCGATATTCTGCCCTCATGATCTTGGGGCTGGGAGGCAGAACCCGAGACAGCCAGGCAATGACCTGAACGACAGAGCATCACGACGCGGGAGATGGCCTCGATCAGCCGGTAGCGACCGGCGGCGGGGCCTTCTTCGTTGAGCGGGTTGGCTCAAGCCGCCGGATACGGCCCCTGGAACAGGTCACCCATGGCCTTACGCCGGAACAGGGTCCGCCAGCGGCGGCGCTGATGCTCGTCGCGGTCGTGCAGCATGTGGCAGCGCTGGCAGAACGCCGCCAGGTTGGCGTCCTCGTTGTTGGCGGTGTCGTGGTCGCGGTGGGCTGCCGCGAGCACCACCTTGGTGACACGGACTCGCATGAGCAGGTCCTCGTCGCGCAGTCGCTGCCGAAGCCGGCGACCTTGACCGTCACGCCATCCCCGGGTTTCGGCGTCCCACCACCGCCCATCCCCGAGGTGGAAGATGCGCTGCAGGTGCGGGCGAGCGCATTCCTCGCATCGGCCCTGCGCCCGGCGAAAGCGGATCGCGTCGGAGAGCTGGGGCCAGTCGATGGGGTAGAAGAAGCGGTGCTCGCGCCGGATCGGCATCTCTGCTCCTCGGCCCGGCGGACCAACGTGCCGAACGCAGCCTATCACGCTCCATGGTTAAGCTTTAGCTGCCTTCCTGGTGCCTGTCTGCGCTGGGCCTTCTCAAGCGCTTCCACGGCAGTTCACAAGATATTTGATTGAACCTATCGAAAATAACATAAAATATATTTATTCATTATCTGTGTTTGTTTATGCAAAACCGTCAGTTTCATTGATCAAATTTTATGGGATCGCCATTCGATTTTTCAACATGGCTTCCATAGTAATTGATCAAATACTTGCGTCAGAGCGCGCATGGCACGGACGTGTGACACGTCGATTTATCGTTGGGCGATGCAAAATATGCGCTTGGTCTTTGGTTTCGTCGCCACGCTCGTTCTTCTCTATCCCATCGCCGGGTTGATCCAGCACGGATTGGATCCGTCCCTCTGGCCCGCTGAGGTCATGCGCCCCGGGGCATGGTTTGCCACGTTGCTGTCCTGGCAGGTCGCCGACGCTCTTGCGTTGCCCTACCGCATCCTGATCGGCCGGGCGCCGGAATTCGCCAACGGAGGCTGGTCGTTAGGGCCGCTTCTCGCTCTCGCGCCCCTCCTCGCTCTGTTCGGGACCGAGCTCCTGCGGCGCACCAAGCCCGAGCCGAAGCGCGACTCCTCCGATCTGTTCGGCTCGGCACGCTTCGCGACCGCGACCGAGCGCACGCGCCTGCGCGAGGGTCTCGAGCTCGGCCGCGACCCCGAGACCGGCCGGGCCGTGCGGGTTGCCGTCCAGGGCACCCTCGTCACCATCGCACCCCCGCGCAAGGGCAAGACCTCCGGTCTTCTCATCCCCAACCTCGCCTTTCCCGAACCGCAAGGGTGGAGCGGGCCGGCCGTCGTCCTCGACCCCAAGGGTGAGGTCTACCGCGCTGTCGTCGCCCGGCGGCGGGCGCTCGGCCGGCGCGTCGTCTGCCTCGATCCTCTCGGCCTCGCCGGCGGCACCGATCGCTGGAACCCGCTGCAGGGCCGCGATCCGAATGATGTGCTCTACCTCCAGAGCACTGCGCTTGCGCTCCTGCCCGAGGCCACCGGAGACAGCGAAGCCTCGGCCTACTTCCGCAACCGCGCCGTCGATCTCATCGTCGGCGCCATGCTGGTGGTATTGCGCATGCCCGAAGGCCGCTCGGTCGTGCTCGTTCAGGAACTCATCACCGATGATTCCCGCCTGTTCGGCCTCCTCACGCAGTATGTGAACCACTGGCCCGAGCCGGCGGCTTATGCCGCGCTCGAGATCCTACAATCCGATCCCAAGACCAAGGACCCGATCAAGTCCACCGCCCTGCAGGCCTTCCAGTGGCTCGCAGACCGGCGCCTGCGCGACCTCGTCGGCGCCTCGACCTTCGCACTGTCCGAGCTCTCCACCGGCAGCGTCGACCTCTTCGTGGCGGTGCCGACCGAGTACAAGACCGTGCTCGCCCCCCTCCTGCGCTGGCTGTTGTCCGACCTGTTCACCTCGGTGCGCCGGCACCGCCCTGCCGAGCGGCTGGTGGTCTTCGTCGACGAGGCCGCCGTGCTCGGCCGCTTCGACGCGCTGCTGACCGCGGCCGGCGAGCTGCCGGGCTACGGGGCCAGCCTCTGGACGATGTGGCAGGATCGCGCCCAACTCGTCGGCCTCTACGGTGAGGCGGGCGCGGACGTGCTGCTCAACACCGCCGAGATCGTGACCGTCTTCGATGTGCCGGCGGTCGATCCGGACGAGAGCGAGCGCTGGTCGCGGGCGATCGGCGACTACACCGCCTTCGTCGAGACCCACTCGGCGCCGAGCGGTGACGCCAAGGGCAGTCCCTCCACAGCGCGATCCTCGCAGGGCGCGCGGCTGATGAGCAAGGAGGCGCTGATCGCGATGCCGGGCGACGAGCTCCTGGTGTTTCCCAACAGCGGCGGCCACGCGCGCCACCCACTGCGCCTGAAGAAGACGGTAGCGCACACCGACCCGCGGTTCCGCAAGCTGATCGCGCCGGTGCCGCCCGTCGGTCGCGCCCGCTGAGCGTCGACCATGCCTGTCGCCCGTCCTCTGACACAGGTCGGGAGACGGGAAGGCGGTCCAGCTATGCTGGATCGGACGAGGTCACGGCTTCGCCGCCGTTGCGCTCTCGGGGTGCCCGCGGGATCCAATCGAGATTGCTCTGAGCCTCGTGCTCAGCGCGGACCCACGCGGGTCGAGGGTTAACGGGTCGGCAGCTTCAGTGCGTGTGGTGTGATCCCTCTCTGCCTGCCGTACACGCTACCGTGATGCTGCCGTCCTCGACCGTACGCAGCCGCCTCCTGCCGTAGCCTAACGGCGGCTTACCGCCCTGCCGTGCCTTCGAGCGATCGGGGGCACGGAGTGGCAAGCACCGATCGGCTAGGCCAGGCTATGGCCCAACGCCCCCGCCTCGACCTGCGCCGCCTCGCTCGTGATGCCGATGCCGTCCCTGGCGGACGTCGGGAAGCCCTCACCCCCGGTGGCCGGCCCGCCACCGGCCTGATGGACGCGGTGCGCGCCAATCTCGATGCGCTCCTTGCCCTCCAGGCCGGTGGGCTGACCTGGGATGCGATCGCCGCCGGGCTGACCGCTCAGGGGTTCACCACCGCGCAAGGCCAGCCGATTACCGGGCGCAACCTGACCGGGATTATTTCCAGCCTACGCCGGCAGGCCGCGGCGCGGGCCGCCAGGGTGGCAGCGCGCGCGGCTCGCCCCGACCGGCCGGAGCCCAAGCCGCGCCCTGAGGAGCCGGCTCGGTCCACGCCCGCGTCCTTCCGGCTCGCGCCGGAGCTGCGCCGTGAGCGTGCAGCGCAGGCTCCGGCCGGTGAGGACGCGCCGCTCAGCGAGACCGAGATCCGCCGGCTGCAGGCTGAGAAGCACGCCACCCTGTTCAAGAAGGACTGACCCATGCCCCGCCTCCTCCTCGTCGCCCAGGAAACCGGCGGCGTCGGCAAATCGACCGTCACCCGCGGCCTGGCCGAGGCGGTGCCGGACGCCGCGATCCTCGAGATCGAGGCGGTGCCGCGCCTGACCGAGTTCGCGACCGCGCGCGGTCCCAACGAGCCCGGCCGCGTGCAGCACTTCGCGATGCGCGCCACGCGCGAGGCGATCGAGGCCAGCGGCGGCAAGGCGGCGAGGGCGGAGTTCGACCGGGTGATCAACGCGATCTACACGGCGACCACCCCGAGCCTCGTCGACATCGGCGCCAACACTGCGGCGAGCCTCGTCGGCATCCTCAAGGAGGAGGCCCCAACGCTCAAGCAGGACGGGATCGAGCTCGGGCTCGTGGTGGTGGTCGCGGCCGAGGCGGCCGCGCTGGCTGATGCGGGCAAGCTGCTCCAGGGCTCCCGCGAGTGGGCCGGTGCCCGCTTCGTCGTGGCCAACGGCGTGCGCGGCGCGGTCGATCCGATGATCCTGAAGCAGGTGGTGGGCGACGCGACGGTGACCCACCTGCGCGGCTTCGAATTCGAGGACGTGACGCGCGAGATCCTGACCGCCGGCCAGCTGCGCGGGATCGGGCAGCTCGATCGGGCGGGCCTGGTCAAGCAGACCTCACCGGCGCAGGCCGGGCGCATCCTGCGCGATCTCACCGCGTTCCGGCTCGCGGTGATGGAGGCGGTCGAGCCCGCGGCTCTGTGGTTGGTCGGGGAAGACGCCGCCGGCCCTGCCGCGGTCGGAACGCGCAAGGGAGGCGCCCGGCATGGCAACAACGCCTGAGGACATCCGCGCCCGCCTCGCGGGCGCCGGCCGCGCCGCGCGCGAGGCTGCGGTGAGGGCCGACCGGGAGAGCCGGGCCGCGCTCGATGAGCTCATGCAGCGTCCGACGAGCGAGCGCTTCGCCGCGCTGGAGGACGGTGCGCCGCAGCTCTTGCCCGAGCACCGGCTCGAGCTCCTGCGCTCCGTGCGGCTCCCGACCGGCAAGACCGGTCCTGCCGCTCGGCCGGTGGCGGGCCACGCGAGCGCCTGGGCGGTCTGGCGCGGGCGCCTGCCGTTCCAGGCCGGACGGCTCACCCGCGACGCGCTCCTGGCCGTCTGCGTTCTGAGTGCGCTCGTGGTGGCCTGGCGGCGCACGCCCGAGTCCTGGGTCGAGATCCAGGGTGACCGGGACGCGCCCGCGAGTTGGGTCATGCCGGACGGACAGTCGGTCGGTGACCGGCTGGTGGCGGGACGGGCCTACGCCCTGATGGGCCAAGCCAACGGCATGGCGGAGCTGCGGGCCTGGCAACCGGGCGTGGGCTACGCCGCGGCGCAGGTGCCGGTTGGGTGGCTGCGGACCCTGATCCGCCTCGCCGAGGCTCCTGCGCCCATGCCAGGACTAGCTGCGCTCCTCGTGCCGGATCCGCCGCCGCATGACAACCGACGTGACCCTCTCGCTCACCCTCCCGGCCGCTCTCGCCGCCTCGCTCCGGCAGGCGGCCGCTCAGCGCGGCTGGACGCCCGAGAGTCTGGCCCTCGACTGCCTCGCCCAGCACCTCGAGGTCGCCCTGCGCCACCGCGTGCTGCTCGAGCGTATGGAGCAGGTCGACGCCGCCCTGCTGCAGCTCGCCCAGACCGTCGGCGAGATCGAGGCAGCGGCCGAGGCCGTCGAACCCGGCGCCCTGTGCCGCTACCGGCCCGACCGCGACACGGCCGGGACTCCGTGACCGCCTCGTTGCAGCGTCTGCGGCCCGGGCCCGAAGCATCGGCCTATTATCTGACCCAGGCCCAGGACGAGGCCCGGCCGGACCGGCGCGAAGCCTACTACCAGGCCGAGGGCAACGGGGTCTGGTGGTCGAGCGGCGGGAGCGTGGTGCGCCACGGCGCGACCATTATCGGCGCCTCGTTCCGCGACCTCTGCGCCGGTCTCGATCCGGGCACCGGCCGCCCTCTGGTGCGCGGCGCCGGTGCTGGTCACCATGCTGGCACTGATTGCACGATGACTCTTGGGAAGTCCGTGAGCGTGCTCTGGGCGGCGGGAGATGCCGATCAGCGCGCCTTGATCGAGCAGGCGCACCGGGCAGCGGTCGATGCAGCCCTGCGGTTCGTCGAGCGCGAGGGTCTGATCGAAGTGCGCACCGGCGCCGGTGGACGCGAGCATCGCCGTCCCTCCGATCTGATCGCGGCGACCTTCGACCACTACACCACTCGCGAGGGCGATCCTAATCTACACACGCACTGCGTGTTGTTGAATGTCGCCGGCAATCCCGGCGAGAGCAGCGGTCGCTACAAGTCGTTGCGTCATCTCACGACCGACCCCGCCCGGCTATTCGAGCAGCAGCGTGGCGTGGGCGCCGCCTACCGGGCGGCGCTGGCCGAGCAACTGCACGCCCAGTTCGGCTGGCGCTTCCGCCCGGCCGGGGACGGGCAGTGGGAGGTGGCGGGGGTCGACGAGAGGGTGCTGGAGACGTTCTCGAAGCGCTCCGCCCAGATCCGTGAGCGGGTCGGCTCCAAGGCGACGAGCGCTCAGCGCGAAGTCGCGGCCCTGGCCACGCGGCGGACTAAGGATCAACTGCCGAGCGGTGTCGAGCTCGAGGTGCGCTGGCAACGCGAGCTGGCGGAACTTGGCGCGGATCCCTGGAAAGGGGCCCTCGAGGCAGCCCGGGATCCCGAGTTCGCGCCGCAGATCGAGCCGGAGCACGATCTCGGGTTCGATCCGCCCGAGATCCCCGGCCTTACACCGGTCGCTCGAGCAGCTTCGAGGCTGCTGCGGCATGAGAACGTGATCACCCGGGCGGCGCTGCTGCAGGTGAGCCTCGAAGAGGCGAGCCTGCACGGGCTCGGGATCGGGGCCGTCGAGGCCGAACTCGCGCGACTCGAGCACAAGGGCACTCTGGTGCGCCTGTCCTCCGCCACGCTCGAGCCGAGCCAGGGAGCGTGCTGGACCACGCCGGGGATCGCAGCCTGCGAGGCGGCCCTGTTGCGCGCTGCCGAGCGACCGCGGGAGCGAGTGTGGATCAGCTCTGAGTCTGTGACCGCTGCGCTCGAACAAGCGTCCCAGCTCGCGCCCGAGCAGGCCGAGGCGGTGCGCCTGGCGGCTGGTGCGGACGGGGTGTCGCTGATCGAAGCGGGCGCCGGCACCGGTAAGACCACCACGGCTCGTACCCTGGTGGAGGCGGCCCGGATCGCCGGACTGCGGGTGGTCGGGCTGGCGCCGTCCTGGGTGGCGGCCGATGAGATTTCGCGCAGCACCGGTATTCCCGCGACAGCTATCGCGCGCTGGCGCCACGATCAGGCCTGCGGCCCAGCTGCCTCGACGAGCCGTGACGCCGCCCTCGGAGCCGACAGCCTGGTTCTGATCGATGAGGCCGGCATGGTCGGCACGCGCGACCTCGAGGCCGTGTTGAGCGCGGCGCGCGCCGCGGGCGCGAAGGTGGTGCTGATGGGCGATCGCCGCCAGCTCGCCTCGGTGGCGGGCGCGAGCGCGCTGCGGGCGGTGGCGGAGGTATGCGGCCGTCAGGCCGTGCTGGGTCAGGTGCGCCGCCAGCAGGTGCCTTGGCAGCGGGCCGCCTCGGAGCTGATGGCGCAGGGTGAGACCGAAGCGGGACTACGCGCCTACGCGGGACGAGGCTGCGTCGAGCTGGTCTCTGGAGCTGAGGCGGCGCAAGTGCGGGTGATCGCGCTGTGGCGCGAGATGCGCGCGCGGCACGGCGAGGACGTGCTGATCGTGACCCGGCGCAACCGTGATGCCGCGGCACTGAACCGACTTGCGCGGGAGGTGCTGCGGGCCGAGGGGCGGCTCGGGCCCGATCTGGTCGAGGTGAGCGCGCTCGACCGTGAGGACCGGCGGGTGGTGCTGCCGCTGGCGGTGGGCGACCGGTTGCGGTTCGGCGATACGCTGCCTGAGCTCGGGGTGCGCAATGGCAACCGGGCAGAGGTGCGGGGGGTGATGGTGGCGGCCGACGGTCAGGTGCGGCTGCGCCTGAAACTGGAGGACGGGCGGATCCTGGAGGAGGTTTGGGAACAGCTGGCCCGCGCGCCACAGTTCGGTTCGCGCCGGCCCCCGCGGATCACGCCCGCGCTGGCTGGCACGGCGCACGCGGCCCAAGGTCGGACCAGCGCCGCGGCGGTCCTGTACGTGGGCAGCTCCGCCGACGCACGTGAGACGTACGTAGGTCTGACACGCCATCGGCAAGAGGCCCAGGTGGTGGTGGAGCGGGATCGCCTCGACGCGCTGTGCCGACAGCGACAGGCGGATGCGCGGCTCGCCCCAACGGAGTCGATGCTGCTTGAGCGGCTGTTCGCGGAGGCTGGACGCTACCGGGAGAAGGCGAACGTGTCCGACTACGTGGCCGACCGCCTCGCGTTCGTGCGAAGTGGGGTGGTGAACCTGCAAGAGCCGGAGATCGGGCTCGGGATCGGGCGAGCCATCGCGTCGGCGAAGGCGCTGGCGCACGCCTTGCGCCGGATCGACCTGATGCCGTGGCGCGGAGAGCTGTTCCCCCGGCTTATGGCTTGGCGGCACCATCCTCAGAGAGTACAGCCGGGATTGGAGCGGGCACCCACAAATCCTGCATTCGCCCGTGAGGCCCGAGCTAGGGATGTCTCGCCCGAGCGTTAGCCCGAGCGATCCATTTTTGATCGGATTATATAATACTTATAGATTGATTGGTGATTCATCTATACTATGATAGCATTATTTATGTTTGTGCGCTGCTTTTCGTATTGAGACCGCCATTCAGAATTGAGCATTTCGTTGAATACGCTATTGTGATTCTGTAAAAGTCGAGCAAGTTCGGCAGCGTGATTGCGCCCAAAAGTGCTCTGTTCCACTGCGAGGCGAAAGCGAATATTTCTCTCTTCTACGTCAATGCGGTCAATGCGGTCGATATTTAGTTGAACGGTTCGTTGCCTAAATGCATTGTACATATTGCTGTCCGCTTGACTTTGGTCAGAATCATGGTTTGCGGCAACTTGATATTCTGGAGGATTATTATTTAGGTTATCAAATTGTGTGCGCATGAAATGTGATACGCCTGCAGCGGCAAATTCTTTGAGACGATTGAGTTCATTTTGTTTTGAATTAATCTGCTTTGACATGACAGATCTCACAAAAGACCACCTGCTCAATACGATAGTGAGCGATATTATATAATATATATTGCGAAGATTGTATAAAATGATATGTTTTATCTCAAGGCTACGGGTACACTCTGAAGTGATCTCGTGCGTATCGGTGTAGAACGCTGCCGCGCGCTCAGCGCCCAAGGCGGATCCGGCAAACAGGTAGTTCTTGCGCCTGACCGCCACGCTGCGCAGAGCCCGCTCGGCCGCGTTGTTGTCGAGGGCGAGCCGCCCGTCGTCGAAGGCGCGCATGAGCGCCGGCCAGCGCGCCAGCATGTAGCGCAACGCCTTGGCCAGTTCGGACCGGCCCGGCACCTGAGCCAGGCTCGTCTCGGCCCAGACCTTGAGCGCCTCGGCCAGCGGCTTCGAGCGCACCTGTCGCTCGCGGTGCCCGTGCCGGGCGCCAGCACCAGGATCGGCGTGTCGTCGCCGTGCAGGACGTCCGAGCCAGTAATCACCTCCCGGCGTAGAAGGTCGGTCAGTGGCTGCAGCGTGGCCGCGGTCGCGCCGAGCCAGCCCGAGAGCGTCGAGGTCGCCAGATCGACGCCGTCGCGCGCGTAGATCTCGGCCTGGCGATACAGCGGCAAGCGAGTCGCGCGGGGGAGTTTCACCCCCGCGCGCTCCCAGAACCGTACGTGAAACTCTCGGCTCATACGCTCGACGATACGTTTTCGGCAGTTCATCGGCGGTTCGCTTTCGCTCGTCTCCTCGGACCTCACCTGACGGGATCGTCGTCCCGCCTTTTCCGCGACGCTCACCACCACCGCTCTTTACGGCAGCAGCTCGCGGGGGTTCCGGTTCGCGCCGCGCATCCGGGATCTCGGCGAGCGACGCCTCTATGCCCTTTGCGACCTCACCCCGTTCCCGACGCTTCACCCGCTCGTGGCCGGGCCGATCACCTCGGCCGGCAGGGCGGCGGGCAGCGGCTCGCCGCAGGCCGGGCACGAGGCCGGCCGATGCTCCACGACCTGATCCGGATCAGACGTCAGCGCCCGCTTGTGCCCTTCGTGCCCGGGCTTGGCCCCGCCAGGCCGGGCCTTCTCGCGCCGCTCCTTGCGGTCGCTCGCTGGCGGCTTGGAGGATGTCCGCGAGGTCTTCTCCGGCCGGTGCAAGCGCAGCACCAGCTCGATCAGTTCCTCCTTGCTCAGGCGCTCAAGATCACTGTGGCTCATCCCGAGAGGGAATCAGCCAAACCGCCATCCGGCAAGGGGGGCAGGCGACCCAACACCCAAGCCGTACCTGAACCGCACCGTCCCTATACCCCCTGGGCAATTACAATTTTCATTCGCACAAAATAATTTTAAAATTTTATATATTTATATAATATTTGATATTCTATATGCAATTTGATGTAATGATCATCTATAATAAATGAATATTACCGCAGACAAATATTTTTACATATTTTTTTATATTATTTACTTTAGATAGTTTTTTTTAGTGCTAAACGTGGCATGCAAGCAACATCTAATGGTAAATCCAACTAATCGACTCGATTTTGACACGCTTCATATTGATAGCTGGCCATATCTCGCCCATTTTGCTCACACATCGGGGCCAACCCGATGCGGCTTGGCAGGCATCCCGCGCAGGGAAGAGCCTGATCTGGCCAGGGGCCAAGAACGACGCGTCTTAAAGCCTTCAAAAGGTAAAGGAACGCAGCCGCTCAACCCCGGGTCCGAAACTTTGGAGGTCACAATGAAGCCCGTGAAGAGCCTTCTGCTTGGTTCGGCCGCCGGCCTGACCGTTGTCGCAGGGGCGCAGGCTGCCGATCTGCCGATCAAGAAGGCGGCGCCTGTCGAATACGTTCGTGTCTGCTCGGCCTACGGCGCCGGCTTCTTTTTCATTCCCGGTACCGACACCTGCCTGCGCGTTTCCGGTCGCGCGCGGTTCGAGGCCGGCTATACGCAGTCCTATACCCGCGGTAATGCTAACAACGGCGGTGACCTGATGGGTTACCAGGGCCTCGGCCGCCTCAACCTCGACGCCCGCACGCAGACCGCCTACGGCACCCTGCGCGCCTTCGTCCGGTTCGACCTCGCCTCCCGCACGGGCGCCTATCTGTACTCGGGCACCCTGAACCGTATCGCCGGCGCATTCCCGGGGCTGGGCATCGACACATTCAACCGTGCTCAACAGAGCGTGAACGTCGACAAGGCCTTCATCCAGTTCGCCGGCCTCACCGCCGGTCGCGCGGCCTCGTTCTACGACTTCTACGCCCACGACTTCGAGATCATCGGCACTTCGCTGGGCTCGGACGTCTTCTCCACCAACTTGCTCGCCTACACCGCCACGTTTGGCCAGGGCTTCTCGGCGACGCTGTCGGTCGAAGACCCAATCTTCCGCAAGACCCCGCTGTTCGGTAACGGCGCGGCGACGGTCGCCAACGCCCAGTACCAGGTGTTCGGCGCCGGCAGCGGCAACTTCACCCCGGTCATCGCCGTCAACGCGGCGGGCGTCCCGGTCGGCGAGGCGTTCTACGACGTGGTGCAGCGCTCGCGCATGCCCGACTTTGTCGGCGTGCTGCGCTACGACGCGGCTTGGGGCTCGGCCCAGCTGTCGGCTGCCGTCCACGAGCTGAACACCGGCAACGCGAATCTCATCGTCCCTCTTCCGGGCATCGTGTCCACCGCCGGCGCGACAGCGCCCCGGCCGACGACCGAGTACGGCTGGGCCGTCCAGGGTGGCGTGAAGATCAACCTGCCCTTCATCGCCGCCGGCGACTCCCTGTACCTGCAGGGTTCGTACGGCGAGGGCGCTACGATGTACACCGGCTACAACCGCTACAACGGCGCCTACGCTCCGTCAGGCAACGTCGCGGCCGGCTCCAGCTTCAACAACTTCTACTCGGACGCAGTGATCGATCCGTTCACCGGAAGGATGGAACTCTCGACCAGCTGGACGGTGGTCGGCTCGTACTTGCACTACTGGACGCCGGAGTGGCGCTCGGCCTTCATCGGCAGCTACGGCGAGCAGAGCTTCGGCAAGTCGAGCCGAAACAATCTCGCCGCCGCCTCAACTCTGATCGGCAGCGCACTGATCGCCAACCCGGCCTCCCCGCTGTTCGCCTACAGCAACGTGCTGCGTGACACCAACCAGCTCGTCGCCGGCGCGAGCCTGATCTGGTCGCCGGTGAAGGACCTCGATATTGGCGTCGAGGGTCTGTACGCCCGCCAGGGTCTCAAGAACGGCCGCGTGGTCGATGCCAACAAGGCCACCGGTGCGGCCGTCGGCGTGAACGCCGCCGGCCTGCCTGTCACCGCCGCCGGCTTGACCCTGCCAACCGTAAATTCCACGGATTCGTTCCAAGTGCGCATGCGCGTCCAGCGCGACTTCTAAACTAGAAATCATATCTGATCAAGGATTCCGGTGCGCGCGCCGGGATCCTTTTTGCGTTCATATCACATCTTTTGGTCTATAGCAAAAAAGCGCGCTCCGAAGAGCGCGCTTAGAAGTGTCCTCTGGGTCTCGAAACTCAGAAGGTTTGATCGGAATATCACGGAAAGGCAGCTATTGCACCCCTTTTTTACGTGATCGGATGTTTTATTTGATTGGTGGAGAAATCTCGATCGCGGTAGGGACGCTCATTTCTGAGCGCCCCCCGCACAGAACCGAGCGGGCCCCATTCGGGCACTCGGCTCCCACCTCGGGTGTTTGACGGCGAAGCGTTCACTGGGCCATGGATGGAGGATACGTGGTCTCGGCAACCAGTTGTCAGCGGGCGTTGAATACTCCCTGATTGCGGGCATCGAAAACTCCCTGGTCGGTGCCCTGGCCCGCGGAGGCGGGACGCCCCCCGCACCCTCGGGCTTATCCATCCTCAGCCACCATGCCCGCCGACGCGTATCGGTCGGGAGTGACGAGGATGGTCCTGCTGGGAGAACTCCTCATGATCCTGGACCTGCACCGACAGGGCCTGTCCGTCACCGCCATCGCCCGCCGGACCGGGCGCGACCCGAAGACAGTCCGCAAGTACATCGAGCGCGGCCTGGAACCGCCGGCCTACGGCCCCCGTCAGGCCGGACGTCCAAGCAAGCTCGCACCCTATCTCGACTATCTGCGCGAGCGCGTCGCGGCCTTCCCCGATCTGAGCGCGGTGCGCCTGACCCGCGAACTGCGTGAGCGCGGCTATACGGGAGCCTACACCGCTGTGAAGCGGTTTGCGGCTGCGATCCGGCCGGCCGAGGCCAAGCCCTACGAGGTCCGCTTCGAGACGCCGGCCGGCCAGCAGGCGCAGGTCGACTTCGCGCGCTTCGTCGTCATCTTCACGGACGCACCGGATACGGCCTGCATCGTCTGGCTGTTCTCGCTGGTGCTCGGCCATTCCCGGCACATTGAGGCGCGCTTCGTCCTGCACCAGGATTTGCAGACCCTGCTGCGCTGTCACATGCAGGCGTTCGCCGCGATCGGCGGCGTGCCGATAGAGATCCTCTACGATCGCATGAAGACGGCGGTTACCGGCGAGGATGCGGGCGGCCACATCGTCTACAACCGATCTTTGCTAGCGCTGGCCAAACACTACGGCTTCCTGCCCCGCGCCTGCCGGCCCTACAGGGCAAAGACGAAGGGCAAGGTCGAACGGCCATTCTCCTACATCCGCCAAGACTTCTTCCTGGCGCGCTCGTTCCGCGACCTCGACGACCTGAACGCCCAGCTGCGGACTTGGCTCGACACCGTCGCCAACATCCGCCTGCACGGCACCACGCAGCGGATCGTCTCGGAGGCCTTCGCCGCCGAGAAGCCCGAGTTGCAGCCGCTGCCGGCGGTGCCCTTCGATGCCTTGCTCAAGCTGGAGCGGCGCGTCAGCCACCAGGGCGATTCAGAGAAGGCGTCTGAGGGGTGACGGGCCGCGTGGCGTGATTCATTCAGGATCGGAGTGATGATCCTGGAGGTCGGCGTGTCCGAAGCACTGGAGGTAGGTCCTGGTAGCCTGTGGGAACACCTGGCTGCCATCCCGGATCGGCGCGGCCGCAAAGGGCGGCAGTACGGCCTGCCCGCCGTCCTGACCCTGTCTCTCGCCGCCATGCTGTCGGGGGCCAACGATCTGCGCGCCGTGTTCCGGTGGGGCCGACGGCTGCCGCCCGAGGCGCTATTTCTGCTCGGCCTGGAGCGGGCGCCCTGCCACGCCACGTACCATTACTTCTTCAAGGCCCTCGACGTGGCGGCGACCGAGGCGGTGCTGGGGGCCTGGGTGCGCGGTGCGGCCGAACCGGATCAGGGCCTGGGTCACGTGGCGCTCGATGGCAAACGGCTGCGCGGCTCGGCTGGCGCGGACCACGACGGCAGCGGCGGCGCGCATCTGGTGGCGGCATTCGCCATCAGATTGGGCGGGGTGATCGGCCAGTTGCAGGTGGCACCCGACGCCAACGAGATCACGGCGGCCCTGACACTGCTCAAAGGGCTGCCGCTGCACGGCGCCCTCGTCACCGGCGACGCGATGTTCTGCCAGCGGGCGATCTGCCAGGGCCTGCGCGACCAGCACGGGGACTATCTGTTTGCCGTCAAAGCCAACCAGCCCGAGTTGATGGCCGATCTGGCTCTCGCCTTCGGCGACGCCTTTCCCCCCGGCGCTGCTCAAGGCGCTCAAGACGAGCGGCGGCGTCCGCCCATCCGCTGACGTGCCCAAGCCCGCTGACGTGCCCAAGTCCGCTGACGTGCCCAAGTCCGCTGACGTGCCCAAGTCCGCTGACGTGCCCAAGTCCGCTCCCGACATGACCTTCAGCGCGTCGGTGGTCGAGAAGGGACACGGCCGCATCGAGACGCGGCGCCTGAGCGTCAGCCGCGAGTGCGTGGCCTATCTCGGCTGGCCAGGGGCCGCCCAGATCTGCCGGATCGAGCGGATCCGCGAGACGAAGGGCCGGATCAGCCGTGAGATCGCCTACGCGGTGACCAGCCTCACGCCCGAACAAGCCGATCCCGACGCCCTGCTGGCGCTGTGGCGCGACCACTGGCTGATCGAGAACCGCCTGCACTGGCGCCGCGACGTGATCCTTCGCGAGGATGAGAGCCGCATCCGCACCGGGGCCAGCCCGCAGGCCCTGGCCGCGATGCGCAATGCCATGCTCCACCTCGTGAAAGACGCCCCCGGACCGCTCCGTGCAATCCGCGAAGCCTTCGCCGAAAACAGGCTCCGCGCCATCAAAGCCGCTCAGAGGGGACTTCTTTGAATGGCCCTGCGTCAGCCACGACGGCCTCGTCTCGATCGGCGGCAACTATTACAGCGTGCCGGATCGGACCCGGCGCGTGGTCGAGGTGCATCAGCTGCCCGACACGATCCGCATCCTCGACAGCGGCCGCCTCGTGGCGAGCCATCCGATCCTGGAGGGGCGGCGCCAGTACCGCGTCGATCCCGACCATCGTCAGGGGGCGGCGGCGCGGGCCATGCGCCACGGCCATTCCGACAGCCTGACGGTCGGCCGCCGCGGCGATCACGTCGCCCAGCGCTCGCTGGCCGTCTACCAGGCGATCGGCGAGCGGCTCGCCGGCGCCGGGATCGGAGGCCGCTCATGACCCGCGCCGCCGCAGCCTGTGCCGCCACCACCCTCGACAGCATCAAGCGCAGCCTAGTCGGCCTGCGGATGCCGCGCGCCCTGGAGGTGCTCGACGCCACGGTCCGGCGCATCGAGCAGGGCGAGATCGATGGCATCTCTGCCCTCGACGAGATCCTGACCGAGGAACTGACGCTGCGCGAGAGCCGTCGCGTGAAGACCGCCCTGCTCGTGGCGCGCCTGACCACGGTCAAGACGCTCTCGGGCTTCGACTTCACCTTCCAGCCCTCCCTCGACCGGGAGCGCATCCTGGCGCTGGCCGAGCTGACCTTCATCGACCGATCCGAGGTGGTCCATCTGCTCGGCCCGCCCGGCACCGGCAAGAGCCATCTCGCTACCGGGCTCGCCGTCGAGGCGGTCAAGGCCGGGCGCAGCGTGGTGTTCTCGACGCTGGCCGATCTGATCGCCTCACTCGCCAAGGCTGAGCGCGACGGCACGTTGCGCGAGCGCATCCGCTATCTCTGCCGGGCCGCGCTCTTGGTCGTGGACGAGATCGGCTACCTGCCGGTCGTGCCCGGCGGCGGCAACCTGTTCTTCCAGCTCGTCAACGCCCGCTACGAGCGGGGCGCGATGATCCTGACCTCCAACCGCGGCTTTGCCGAGTGGGGCGAGGTGTTCGGCGATCCGGTCGTGGCCACGGCGCTTCTCGACCGCCTTCTGCACCATGCCGTGGTCATCCAGATCGAGGGGGCGAGCTACCGTCTGCGTCAGCACGCCGACCTCGTGCCCGAGCACGTCCGCTCGAAGGCCCTCATCACCCCGCCGCCCGCCCCGAAGCGCCGCGGCCGACCTCCCGGAAAGGCGATGCTCGATCACGCAGCCGGCTGATCACCGATCACCGCCGAACCCGCCGGTCAGGGAATTTTGAAAGCCCACAATCGCGGAGACTTCCAGGCCCGTTGACACCAGTCGCTGGCGAGCTTCCTCATCCGCTCCCAGGTGGTGAAGTCGCGCTGGGAGCGCCGCCGGAGCGAACGCCTCCAGAGGTCCACCACCCTGTCGCGGAACGCGCTGAGTGCACGAGCGTTGGTCGGCACCGCGTGGTAGTTGAAGAAGCCGCTCATCATCTGGGCCAGCCACGCACCCTGGACAGGGATCGGCTGGTGCCTCTGTCGCCGCAACTCCACCTTCACGGCCTTGAGCTTCGCCACCATGCGGTCGCGGCGCGTCAGCCGCAGGAGCAGGAACCTGCCCCTCAGTGACCTGCCGCACACAAAGGTGAAGCCGAGGAAGGCGAAGGTTTCCGGCTTGCCGAGGCCGCACCGAGCCCGCGCGGCCGCCGCGTGGCGGCCGAACTGGATCAGGCGCGTCTTCTCCGGATGGAGCGTGAGCGAGAAGGAGGCGAGCCGCGCCGTCAGCGCCTCGCGGAACCGGACGGCGTCGGCCTCGTGCTCGAACCCGACGACGATGTCGTCGGCGTAGCGCACGACCACGACGTTGCCCGTGGCTTCCCGTCGTCGCCAGCGGTCGGCCCACAGATCGAAGACGTAGTGCAGGTACACGTTGGCGAGCAACGGGGAGAGCACTCCTCCCACAATGGTGCCAAACAGGTCCGCCGTCTGGGTTTGGCGCCCCCGGGCCGGTGAGCGACGGTGTCACGCGCAGCACCACGTGAACCTCCTCCCTGTCGATCTCGACGCGCTTGACCAGCAGCCGGATCAGGTCCCGCTGCGCGCTCCAATCCACCACGGCCATCCGCTCCCGGATCTGCCGGGCGAAGTCCTCCAGCCGGCTGACGATCAGCGACAGCACCGCGAACTGCGCCGCCTCGTCCCGCAGCCGATCCGCCTGTTCCTCAAAGCCCCGTAGCCGCTGCCGTAGCCCGGCCGCGCGGGGCTCGAACTCGGCCTTGTCGATCAAGCCCTCCGCGTAGCCATCAATCAACCGGTCCAGGCTGCGACGCAGCTTGGCGACCTGGCTCTCGAGGCCGGCCAGATCGCCGATGACGGGGTTGCGGGCCTGGACGAGGCGCCGCTCGTATTCGGCCGCGACCCAGCTCGGATCGTCGAGCACCCGTTCGACCTCGCGCCACACGGCCTCGTCCAGGCGGTCGGTGCGCACCTGCCGGTTCGCGCACGCACGCTCGCCGCCGAAGCGGTAGGCGTCGCTGCCGGTGCAGCGATAGTAGGCGTAGCGACGCGTCTTCCCCTTGCCTGAGGCGAGGCTGACCGCCTTGCCATAGTACGCGTAGCCGCAGTGCCGGCACACGACGAGCCCTTGCAGCAGGTAGCGCTGCCCGCGGGCGTGCTGCCGGCTGCGCTGCCGGTTCTCGGCCAGCTGCTCGCGCGCCGCCTCGGCCAGCGCCCCCTCGACCAGAGGCGGGACCGGCACGCTGACCCATGAGTCCGGCGCCACATCGTAGACGCCGTAGGCCCGACGGGGCTGCTCGGCGCCCCTGCGCCCTGGACGCAGCCGGGCCGGCAGCGGCCCAACCCGGGTCTTGCCGAAGGCGGCCGCGCCGACATAGGCGGGGTTCCTGAGGATGCCCCACACGGTGGAGCGGTCCCAGGACGGCTTGCCGCTGCGGGTCGGACAGCCCTGGGCCTGCAGCCGGCGGCACACCTCGCCGATGCTGGCGCGCTCGTGGCCGACCCAGTCGAACATCTGCTGCACGACGCGCGCCTCGTCCTCTTCCACCTCGTAGCGGGCCACCCCGCCGCCCGCGTGCTTGCCGATGTAGCGGTAGCCGTAGGGCGCACCCGACAACACGCTGACAGCGCCCTGGTGGGCCGCATGACGCTTGCCCCGCCGGCTCCGCTCCAGGATCTTGGCGCGCTCGTACTCGGCCACCATGCCCTGCACCTGGAGCAGCAGATCGTCCTCCGGCGATACGCCGATCGAGCGATTGAGGAACACAATCTCGACACCGGCGCGGCGAAACTCGTCCACGAGCAGAACCTGATAGGCGTAGCGGCGCGCGAGCCGGTCGGGAGAATGGACGTAGAGCCGGTCGAGATGACCGGCCGCTACGGCGTCGCGCAGGCGCTCGAGGGCGGGACGCACCAAGGTGGCTCCGCTGTAGCCTTCGTCGACGAAGCGCCCGTCGGGCGTCGGATCCGTGCCATCCTGGGCGAGGCGGGCCTCCAGGGCTGCGACCTGGCTCCCGATGGTGGCGTGGCCGGCCTGCTGGTCCGACGACACGCGGGCGTAGATGGCGGCGCACACGGGGGTCATGCTGGTTCCCTCCTTGGATCGGCGACGGCGTCGAGCATGGCTCGGCCCTGGATGGGGCTGTCCCCGGACCAGGCTCCGAGCCGGCGTTCGACGATCGGCCGCAACCGCTCGAAAGCGTTGGCCATACATTGGCGCTCGAGCCGACCGGGTTCATGGCTGACCCGGACCAGGAAGGGCCGGGACCTCATGTTGCGCCGTGGCATCGGCGCCTCCGTGACCGGGCCGCGCCGGATCGCGCGACCGACACGGCATCAACGGCGCACCCAAGAAGCCGTCCCCGTATCGCGGCCGCAGGCGCTCGCGCAGGATCGTCACCGTGAGGTCGAAAGGGAGTTTGGCACCATTGTGGGAGGGGTGAGGACCGCGCCCTGGGGCGTGCCCCTGTCACTCACTTCGACCTTTCCGTCATCGAGGATGCCCGCCTTGAGCCACTTCTGGATCAGGCGGAGCAGGCGCGAGTCGGCGATCCGGTGGGTGAACCGCCCCGGGTTTCCCGGAGGCTCCCCCTTCTGAGAGGATGGAGCCATGACGAAGCGAACAGCCCCGTTTTCC
>NZ_SRLB01000058.1 GCF_004745635.1 Methylobacterium nonmethylotrophicum
CTTGAGCATGTTGGCGCCGGCGAGCACGCCGGCATCGACGGCGCTCTGCAACTGCGCCTTGCGGTAGAGCAGGCGGCTGTACTCGATGGCGGCGCTCACCGAGCCGAGCAGGATCGGCAGGGCGACCGCGAAGGCGATCAGGAAGGCGCCGCCGCGATCATGCCCGAAGCGCCGGAGCAGGCGGCCGTCGGGGCAGAGGTTCGTCAATGGAGGGGCGCGGCGCTTCAGCATCGACGGAAGGTGCATTGTCTCATGTGCGCACTGCGCAAGGTTCAATCATCGGGATCATGCGCGCACGGCGTGCTATGACTGGCTCGGCCCATCAGGGTGAGCGCTGGAACGTATAATAAACAATGAAAGCTGCGGCCTGCCGGCACCTTTGTGCGTGCGCCGGGGGTTACTTTTACGGTGGCGATCGTGACGACGCCGCACGCAACGCTGTCGCCTCTTCCGGCGCTGGCCGAACCCGCCGACGCCCGCGACGCGGATATCTCGGTCGCGCGGGGCGGCAACGATGTCGATCGGCGGGAGCGGCGTGCGGCTTGTCCTCCGGCCGCGCGACGACGCCGACGCAGGGCGCGCCTCCCGCTGCTCCGTCCCTCGCCGGGATCAGGCCGATGCGCCGCGAGGTGCGGGTGTTCGCCGCGAACGCGGCAGCGTCAGCCGGACAGGTTCGAGATACGATCCCATCGTCGCCGCGGTGCGCGGTCGACGTGTCTCGGCACGGGTCAGGCCGGCGGAACGGACGGCGGAGCCTTCGGGGCCGGCGCGGTCCGGGGCGCCGCCGTCGCGGCGGCCGGCTTGTCGGCCGGGGCGATCCTGGGCGCTCCGGCGGGCTTCGGCGCGGCCTTGAGGACGGGCTGCGCAGGCCCGGCCGCGGTGGAGGGCTTCGCCGAGGCCGGTTGGGCCGGAACGGCCCTGGCGACGCCCGGCGTCGCGGGCGCCGGCTTGGCAAGGGAGGGCTTGGCAAGGGCGGGCTTGGCGAGCGCGGGCTTGGCGGCCAGTGGCTTGGCGAGCGCCCCGGTCGCGGCGACGTCGGCCGGCTTGACCGGATCCTTGCCGGACTCCTTGCCGCTATCGAGGCCGTAGACGTCGTCCCGGAAGTGAACCCGCCCGTCCGGGGTGGCGTAGCCGGTGAGGTACACGAAGGTCACCGGCACGGGCTTGGCCACCTTGATGTCCCGCCGCTCGCCGGTGGCGATGCCGGTCTCGATCTCCATCGGCCCCCACGCCGAGCCGGGGCCGTTCGGGCCCGGCGTGCCCTCGAGCAGCCAGCCCACCAGCGCCTTCACGTCGGCGACGCGCACGCAGCCCGAGGAGTGGAAGCGCACGTCGCGGGAAAACAGCGACTTCGACGGCGTGTCGTGCATGTAGACCGCGTGCCGGTTCGGCATGTCGATCCGCACCTGGCCGAGCGAGTTGTCGAAGCCCGGGTCCTGGCGCAGGGTGTAGTTCACCGCCCGCTCGGTCGACCAGTCGACGGCCTCCGGCTGCACCTCCTGACCCTGCCCGTCGAGCATCCGGATGTGCATCTTGGCGAGGTAGCCCGGGTCCTTGCGCATGTGCGGGATGATGTCCTTCTTGATCAGGGACACCGGCACGGTCCAGGTCGGGTTGAAGTTGATGTTGGTGATCTTCGTCTCGACGGCCGGGGAGGGGCGGTCGGGCTTGCCCACCACCGCGACGTAGCGCCGGGCCACGCTGCCGCGCTCCACCGCCTCGACGGCAGCCGAGGGGATGTTCACCACCACGTAGCGCTCGCCGAACGGGAAGCTCGACCCGATCAGGCGGTTGGCCGAGGCGGCGAGCTGGCGCTGGCGCACGCCGGCCGGCACGTTGAGGGCCGCCACGGTCTGGCGGCCGAGAAGCCCGGTCTCGGGCAAGTTGTGCCGGGCCTGGAAGCGCTTGAGCGCCGCGACGAGGCCGGGGTCGAGCGCATCGGTCTCGGGCCCGCCCGGGGCCAGGTCCTCGGTGAGGACGAGGTGGCGGCGCAGGGCCGGCACCGCCGGGTTGTGCTCGCCGGGCTTCAGCGTGAGGTCGGCCGGCAGGGGCTGCCAGCCGCCGGCCTCGACCAGGGCCTGGTAGCGTTCCGCCGCCCGCAGCGTGTCGAGGAAGGTCGCCGCCGTCAGGGTCGGGGTGGCGTCCTGCGACATCCTGGCCACCACCAGGGGCGGCAGCTCGCGCGAGACCTTCTTGACCGCCGGCTTCGCGTCGGCCGGCTTGCTCTCGGCCGGCTTTCCGTCACTCGTCCTGGGGGCGGCGCCGGGCTGGATCGGGCCGACCGCGAGGGGCACCGTGCCGCTCGGCAGCGTCTCGGGCGCCGCCGTCGCCTCCCGCCGCGCGGGCTCGGCGGCGGCCGGTGGGGCGGGGGGCGTCTCGGCCGGGGGCTGCGCCTGGGTCGCCGGGCCCGGCACCGATGCGGGCGGCACCGGCGCCGCAGGCTCGACGGCGGCGGCGAGGCCGGTGCCAACGATCCAGGCGAAGGCGACTGCCGGGGGCAGGTACGGAAACGCAACACGCAACACCATCACCGGCCTCGGGCAAGGACGCCGGGCAGGATGGTCACGGCAGGGTTACCAAACTCCTGCCAGCCTGATTCAGGGGCGGCCGGTGCGAGGCGCGGCGGCGCAAGGCGGATCGGCGCGACGATCGCCGAGAGGCTCCAGGGCGGTGCGCGCCGCCGCCAGGATCTCGTCGGACAGGGCCGGGTCGTCCACGGCCCGGGCCAGCACCAGGGCGCCGACGAGGCCCGACAGAGCCGCGAGTGCCGTCGCGCGGTCGCCTTCCGGCAGCCCTTCCTGCATCCGGGACAGCCGCGCCTCCAGACCCTCCGTGAAGGCGCGCCGCACAGGCGCCGGCTGGCGCGCCGCCTCGCCGCCGAGCGCCGCCAGCGCGCAGCCGGTGCCCGGCCGGTCGCGGTGGGCGGCCGAGAGGTAGCTGGCGACGAAGCCCGCGAGGCCCGCCGCCGCGCCGGGCTCCCGGGGCGCCGGGATCAGCGCCTGGGCGAGGGCCTGCGCGGCGAGGTCCTCCTTCGAGGCGAAGTGGCCGTAGAAGCCCCCATGGGTCAGGCCCGCCGCCTCCATCACCTCGGCCACGGTGACGGCGGAGAAGCCCTTCTCGCGCAGGAGCCGGCCCGCCGCCTCGAGGATGCGGCGCCGGTTCTCCCGGACCTGCTCGCGCGTCACCCGCATCGAAGGGCTGCTCCCTCGCCGTCGCCGTCATCGGGAATGGCCGTCATCCGCTTCCTATCATGATTGGCGTCATGAAAGAAGGCCGAGCGGAAGGGCGGGACGGCCCGGCCCTCCCCGGGGCCGGGACCGAGGCGTCAGCCTCTCACGCCACGCTCTCACACCCGCCGCAGCCGTACCCCGAACAGCCGCAGGGCCGCGAGCAGCGTTCCCGCATAGGCGACGAGCCCGGCGATGCCGAGGGCGGAGAGCACGGCGAGCTCGCGGAAGCGCGGCAGGGACGGCATCAGCCGCTCGATCAGCGGCAGGCCGCCCAGCGTGCAGGCGGCCATGACCCCGCAGGCGGCCAGCACCCCGCCGGCGGTGACGACGAGCGTGCGGCTCGGCGCCGTCCAGTCGCGCCGGCGCGCGAGCACGAACAGGATCAGCACGTTGACCCAGACCCCGGCGGCGGTGGCGAGCGCCAGGCCCATCACCCCGAGGGGACCGGTGAGCGCGACCTTGAGCGCCACGTTGACCGCCACGGCGGTGAGCGAGGCGACGACGGGCGTGCGGCTGTCCTGGCGGGCGTAGAAGCTCGCCACGATGCTGCGGATCAGCACGGCCGCCGGCAGGGCGAGGCCGTAGGCCGCCAGCACCGCGCCGGAGCGCGCGGCCGCCTCGGCGTCGAAGGCGCCGCGCTGAAACAGCGCCGTCATGATCAGGTCCGGCACCAGCAGGAACGCGACCGCGAAGGGCGCCGACAGGGCGAGCGAGAAGCCGGTGGCCCGGTTCTGCGCCGCATGCGCGCTCTCGGGATCGCCCGCCGCGATGCGCCGGCTCATCTCCGGCAGCAGCACCGTGCCGGCCGCGATGCCGATCACCCCGAAGGGCAGCTGGTAGAGCCGGTCGGCGTAATAGAGCGCCGAGACCGCGCCGGTCGGCAGGAACGACGCGATGATCGTGTCGGCGAACATCGCGATCTGCACGCCCGCCGAGCCGATCACCGCCGGCCCCAGCATGGCGAAGAAGCGGCGCATGCCGGCATCCCGCAGGGTCGGGCGCACCAGGGACGGGGCGAGGCCCGCGCGCCTCGCATCGGCCCAGACCAGCAGGAACTGCAGCACCCCCGAGACGGCGACGCCCCAGGCGGCGGCGTATCCGGCATTCGGGAACAGGAATGCGAGGGCGAGCGCCGCCAGCAGCGACAGGTTGAGCAGAACTGGGGCGGCGGCGGCGGCGGCGAAGCGCCGGCGGGCGTTCAGGATCCCGGACAGCAGCGTCACCAGGGTGATGAACAGCAGGTACGGGAAGGTGATGCGGGTGAGCGTCACCGCGAGGTCGAATTTCTCCGGCTCGTCCGCGAAGCCGGGGGCGAGCGCCCGCACGATCAGCGGCATCAGCGGCAGGGCGAGCATCAGGAGCCCGACCTGCACCAGCAGCATCAGGGAGAAGACCCGGTCGGCGAAGGCGCGCGCGGCGCCGTCCTCGGCGTCGAGGGCCGCATAGGTCGGCACGAAGGCGACGTTGAAGGCCCCCTCGCCGAAGATGGCGCGGAAGTGGTTCGGCAGCCGGAAGGCCACCACGAAGGCGTCCGCGATCGGGCCTGCGCCCATCACGGCCGCCATGACCACGTCGCGCAGGAAGCCGGTCGCCCGCGAGACCAGCGTCCAGCCGCCGACCGAGAGGATGCTGCGAATCATGCCGCCGTGGATAGCACAGGCCGATCGGGCCGGGCGGGACCCGAAGGCCTCACGCGGCGCCGGAATAGCGCGCCGGCCGGTTCGCGCGGCGGTCGTCGCGCACGGCCCGGTCGTGGTCCTCGGCCGCCGGGCCGAGGCGGTCGGCGACGACGTAGAGCGGTCGCCGCTTCACCTCGGCGAAGATGCGGCCGATATACTCGCCGATGATGCCGAGCGACATCAGCTGCACGCCGGAGAAGAACATCACCGAGACGATCAGCGAAGCGTAGCCCGGCACGTCGGGCCCGCGCAGCAGGGTGTCGGCGATGAAGTAGAGCGCGGTGAGAAACGCGATGGTCGCGATGGCGCCGCCGAGATAGGTCCAGACCCGCAGCGGCACGGTCGAGAACGAGGTGATGCCGTCGAAGGCGAAGCGGAAGAGCTTGCGGAAGCTCCATTTCGAGCTGCCGTGCTGGCGCTCCTCCACGGTGTAGGGCACGCCCACCGAGCGGAAGCCGATCCAGGAATAGAGCCCTTTCGAGAAGCGGGCGCGCTCGGGCAGCGAGCGCAGCACCTCCACGCCCTTGCGGTCGATCAGGCGGAAGTCGCCGGCGCCCTCGGGCAGCGGCATCTCGCCGAAGCGGGCGAAGAGCCGGTAGAACAGCCGGGCGAAGCCGCGGCGCATCGCGCTCTCGTCGTCCCGGTCGGTGCGCTGGGCGTAGACCATGACGTTGCCCTCCTGCCAGCGCGCCCAGAAGGTCGCGATCAGCTCGGGCGGGTGCTGCAGGTCGGCGTCCATGATCACCACCGCGCGGCCATGGGCGTGGTCGAGCCCGGCCGCGATGGCGATCTCCTTGCCGAAGTTGCGGCTGAACGAGACCGCGCCGATGCGGGGTTCCGCGGCGTGGTGGGCGGCCACCACCGCGGCGGTGTCGTCGTGGCTGCCGTCGTCGACGAACACCACCTCCCAGGACGGCGTCAGGCGCTCCAGCACCGGCACCAGGCGGGCAAGCAGCGGCGCCACGTTGGCGCTCTCGTTGAAGACCGGTATGACGACGCTCAGGTCGGCCGGCTTGGGGTGTCTGAACAGCTCCACGGCGCTGTCCCTCGTTTCGGTGTGTCGCGCCGGCGGGGGCCGGCGGCGGCGGTCGACAGGCCGGTGCGCTCACCGGCGGCTCTCACGCTCGAGATCTACGCGATGCTTCCTGAACGGCGCCCGGTCGTGCTCTGCGCCGACGATTACGGCCTGAGCCCGGGCGTCAGCCGGGGGATCCTCGCGCTGGCGCGAGGGCGACGCATATCAGCCACCGGGGCGATGACCAACATCCCGGCCTTCCGGGAGGCAGCCGCAGCGCTCGGGGAGCTTCGCGGCACGACCGGGCTCGGCCTCCACCTCACCCTGACCGCCGGCGCGCCGCTCGGGCCGCTGCCGCGCCTCGCGCCGGACGGGCGCCTGCCGCCGCTCGGGCGGCTCCTGGGCCTGAGCCTGTCGGGGCGCCTCGCCGCCTCCGACGTCCGGCCCGAGATCGAGCGCCAGCTCGACGCCTTCGCGTCGGCGATCGGCCACCTGCCGGACTTCGTCGACGGGCACCAGCACGTCCACGTCCTGCCGGGGGTGCGGGCGGCACTCCTCGGCGCCCTCAAAGCGCGCGGCTGGCAGGGCTGGCTGCGCGACCCGGGCGACGCGCCCGGCGCGATCCTCGCCCGGCCGCACGCCCGCAAGGCCATCGTGGTCGCGGGCTTGGGCCTGGGCTTTCGCGGAGCGGCCCGGCGGGCGGGGTTCTCCACCAATCGCGGCTTCTCCGGCTTCTCGGATTTCGCGGCCGGAGACGGGTTCGCGGAGGCGTTCGCGCGCAGCTTCCGGGCGCTCGGGCCCGCGCCCGTGGTGATGTGCCATCCGGGAGAGATCGACCAGGGCCTGCGCGACCTCGATCCGGTGGTGGAGAGCCGGCCGCTGGAACTCGCCTATCTCGGCTCGGTGCGGTTCGGGGAGTTCCTGGAGCGGGAGGGCTTGCGGCTCGTGCCGGGGCCCGTGCGGGTCTCGGACCTCGCCTGATCGTCACCGAGGGAAGCAAGACCTTCGGGGATCAAGACCTTCCTGGTCATCCCGGGGCCGCGCAACGGAACCCGGGATGACGTCGAGTCATGGAAACCTCGGCAGTCTCGATCGCCGATCAGGCGATGTGCAACAAAAAACCCCCTCGCCGAGGCCGGCAAGGGGGCTCACAATACCGGTGACTGGGCCGATCAGGCGATCGCCTCGCCGTACATCTTCTCGACGTGCTCCCAGTTCACCAGGTTCTCGATGAATGCCTTGAGGTAGTCGGGACGACGGTTGCGGTAGTCGATGTAGTAGGAGTGCTCCCAGACGTCGACGCCGAGGATCGGCTTGGCGCCGTGCACCAGCGGATTCTCGCCGTTCGGGGTCTTCATGATCTCGAGCTTACCGTTCTTCACCGCGAGCCAGGCCCAGCCGGAGCCGAACTGCGACACGCCGGCCTGGATGAAGTCGGCCTTGAACTTGTCGGTGCCGCCGAGGTCTTCGGCGATCTTCTTCTCGATCGCGCCCGGGATCGCACCGCCGCCGTTCGGCTTCATCCACTGCCAGAAGTGGATGTGGTTGTAGTGCTGGCCGGCATTGTTGAACAGCGGCTGGTTCTGGCCGTAGGAGGCCTTCACCACCTCCTCGACGCTCTTGCCGGCGAGCTCCGAGCCCTCGAGGAGCTTGTTGCCGGTGTCGACATACGCCTTGTGGTGCTTGTCGTGATGGAACTCCAGGGTCTCCTTCGACATGTAGGGCTGCAGCGCGTCGTAGGCATAGGGGAGTTCGGGCAGCGTGAAGGCCATGGCGTGTCTCCGGATCGCACGGGCTTGATCGCACGGGCTGGGCGCGGCGGTCCCGAAGAGGCGCCGCCGCGGCACCCGCGTCTACCTAAGTCGGTGTCCTGCCGCCGGCAACGCCGCCGGCCCGTCGCGGCGGCCTCATTCCGGGTTATCGCGCCGGGTTATCGCGCCCGGCGAAGCGCGGCGATTTTGCAAATGCGGCTGCCGCCGTTAAGTCTGGACCCGTGACGGGCGGACGGGGCTTTCCATGCCCCGGACCGCCCGTTCGGCTGCCTCCCGTCGCCCGTCCGAGAATCCGATGATCGTCGCGTTGTTCGTGCTCGCCCTCCTGATGCTGATCGGCGGCCTCGCCGCGATCGTCCAGGGCATCCCCTTCGTGCGGCTCGAGGTCGGCTGGACCATGGTGATCGCCGGGACGGTGGGGGCGAGCGGCGGCGCGGTCCTGCTCGGGATCACCGCCGCGGTCGCGCGGCTCGGTCGGATCGAGCGCGCCCTGAGCGAGCGCGCATCCGGCGCCGCGCCGGCCGAGATGCCGGTCCGGGCAAGCCGCACCGAGCCGCTCCTGCCGCCGGTCCCGATCCCGACGCCGCCGCTCCCCGCCCGGCAGCCGGCCCCCGAGCCGCGCCCGGCCGAGCCGGCGGGCCTCGACGGCGGTGCGGCGCTGGCAGCCGGGGCCGCCGTGGCGGCGGCCGGCCTCGCCGCGAGCGAGCTGCGGCTGAGGCGGGCGGACGACCCCGACCTGCCGGCGGAGCCGGCCCCGCACGATGCGGCACCGCCGCCCCTGCCGCCGCCCCACGCGCCGCAGGAGCCCGTCCGCGCCGTCCCGGCGGAGGAGCCGGTCCCGGCCGAGCCGGCCGACGCGGTGGGGCCGGAACCCGCGCACGACCCGGTGCCGACGCCCGCCGCGGCGCCCGAGCCCGAGCCTCCGGCGCAGGAGCCCGTCATCGAGGAGCCGCCGGGCAAGACGGTCATCGGCACCTACGATTCCGGCGACAACACCTACACGATGTACGCTGACGGGACGATCGACGCCGATACACCGGCGGGACGCTTCCACTTCGCGTCGATCGAGGAGCTGAAGGCGTTCCGCAGCGCCGGCGGCGAGGGCGCCGCCCGGACTGGGTGAGGGTCGCGCCGGCGGCCGCTCAGCCGACACCCGATCGATCGCGTCAGGCGACGGCTTGCCCGGTTGCTTGTCGCGAAGCGGATGCCGGCTTCGCCCAGACGCCGCGCGGATCGGTTGCCCACGGCGTCCCGGTCCCGCCAGGGTGAAGCAAGCAGTCGGATCGTCGGGCCGTCGGCCGAGGGACGGGTTCGTCTCAGGAGGGCCCGCTCTCCAGCTCCCGCACCACCACGCGCCCCCGCTCCGCCGAGAGCGCCAGCCGCCCGGCCTTGAGCGCCAGCGCCTTCTCGCCGAAGAGGCCGCGGCGCCATCCGTGCAGGACCGGCACGTCGGCTGCGTCGTCCTCGGCCAGGGCCTCGAGGTCGTCGACGGTGGCGATGATCTTCGGCGCCACGCGCTCCTCCTCGCAGACCGCCTTCAGCAGCACCTTGAGGAGTTCGACCAGGGCGCCGTTGCCGCCGCTGCGCGGGCGGCCGCGCTCCGGCATCGGTACCGTGGCGGGATCGCGGGACAGGCCGCGCTCGACGGCGGCCAGGATGTCGGCCCCGGTGCGCGAGCGCTCGAACCCGGCGGGAATCGTGCGCAGGCGCCCCAGCGCCTCGACGCTGCGCGGGGCGGCGGTCGCGATGTCGATCACCGCCTCGTCCTTCAGGATGCGGCCGCGGGGCACGTTGCGGGTCTGCGCCTCGCGCTCGCGCCAGGCCGCCACCTCCATCAGCACCGCGATCTCGCGGGCCTTGCGCATGCGGCTGCTCAGGCGGCGCCAGGCCTGGTCCGGGTCGGCCCGGTAGGTGTCAGGAGAGGTGAGGACCGCCATCTCCTCGTCGAGCCACGCACCGCGGTCGGTCGACAGGAGTTCGCGGGCCAGCACCTCGTAGACCTTGATCAGGTGGGTGACGTCCGAGAGCGCGTAGCTCAGCTGCGCGTCCGAGAGCGGCCGGCGCGACCAGTCGGTGAAGCGCGAGGACTTGTCGATCTTGGCCTTGGCGACGTCGTTGACCAGCTGCTCGTAGGAGACCGAGTCGCCGTAGCCGCAGACCATCGCGGCGACCTGGGTGTCGAAGAAGGGCTGCGGCAGCAATCCGCCGAGCAGCCAGATGATCTCGAGGTCCTGCCGCGCCGAGTGGAAGACCTTCAGCACCCGCTCGTCGCCCATGAGTGCGAAGAACGGCGAGAGATCGATGCCGGGCGCCAGCGGATCGACGAGCGCGGTCGACCCGTCCGGCGCCGCGATCTGGATCAGGCACAGCTTCGGATAATAGGTCGTCTCGCGCATGAACTCCGTGTCGACGGTCACGAAGGGTTGCGTGGCGAAACGCGCGCAGGCGGAGGCGAGTTCTTCCGTCGAAGTCATGAGCTTCATGACACCCGGCTATAACGGAGCCGGCCGCCGAGAGCGAGACGCCCGCGACGCGAGTTGTGGGGATTGGGCGGCATGGTGAACCGGAATCTGGTGAACCGGGATCACGCGGCGCGCGACCCGTCGCCCGGTTGCCTGATCTCGCGCGCCGCCCTGCGCAGCGCCGCCGCCCGGGCGCGCCGCGTTCCTTCCGCCCGGCGGGTGAGCCAGTCGAGGATGTTGCGCTCCACCCGCTCGCCGGTGTCGCGGTCGGTCAGGCGGTGGATCCGGTCGGCGCGAAAGCCCCGGTAGCCGTCCCGGTCGCGGTCGGTGCCGCCGACGAGCACGCGGCCCGGGCCGATCTTGAGCTCGTGCGCCTGCAGCCGCCGCACGCTCCAGGCGCCGTTGCCATCCTCGTAGACGAGCTCGAACCGGCCCTCGATCGGCAGCACCCGCCAGGCGCCGTCCTGGCGCTCGATGAGCGCGTTCGGGCGCTCGACGCGCGCGTCTCGCCGCTCGATGGGCGCGTCGTGACGGTCCTCGGGCATGGCGCGGGCCTCCGGGGTGGTCGGGCGGGCCGCCGCGGGGGTGTCCCGGGGCGGGTCCGGCAGGGCGTCGGGATGCGGCTCGAACGAGCCGAAAAAGCTGTGCTGATCCATGAAGATAATATAAGTGTTCGATGTTTGTTCCACAAGCCTGGACGCCGCCCCGCAGGGCCGGTTCCGGCGGCCCGCGCTTGACTTCGCTTCCCCCCTTCGTGAATGGGTGCCGACAGCCTTTTCCCGCCGGGCGGCCCGCCCGCGCGCCCGGCCTGCCGGCCCGATCGAGACAGCTTAAGACACGCCCATGCACCGCTATCGTACCCATACCTGCGGGGCGCTCCGCCCGTCCGACGTCGGCGCGACCGTCCGCCTCTCCGGCTGGTGCCACCGCGTCCGCGACCACGGCGGCGTGCTGTTCATCGACCTGCGCGACCATTACGGCATCACGCAATGCGTGATCGACCCCGATTCCGCGGCCTTCAAGGCCGCGGAAGCCGTGCGCTCGGAATGGGTGATCCGGATCGACGGGCGGGTGCGCCAGCGGCCGGCCGGCACCGAGAACGCGGAACTCCCGACCGGTGCGGTCGAGGTCTACATCACCGACCTCGAGGTGCTGGGCGCCGCCGCCGAATTGCCGATGCCGGTCTTCGGCGACCAGGACTATCCGGAGGAGACGCGCCTCAAGTACCGCTTCCTCGACCTGCGCCGGGAGAAGCTGCACGCCAACATCATGCGCCGCGGCGCGATCATCGATTCGCTGCGCCGGCGGATGCGCGAGGGCGGGTTCTTCGAGTTCCAGACCCCGATCCTCACCGCCTCCTCGCCGGAGGGCGCCCGCGACTTCCTGGTGCCGTCGCGCCTGCATCCGGGCAAGTTCTACGCCCTGCCGCAGGCCCCGCAGCAGTTCAAGCAGCTGACGATGATCGCCGGCTTCGACCGGTACTTCCAGATCGCGCCGTGCTTCCGCGACGAGGACGCCCGGGCCGACCGCTCGCCGGGCGAGTTCTACCAGCTCGACATCGAGATGAGCTTCGTCACCCAGGAGGACGTGTTCCAGGCGGTGGAGCCGGTGCTGCGCTCGGTGTTCCAGGAATTCGCCGACGGCAAGCGGGTCTCCGAGAGCTTCGTGCGCATCCCCTACGCCGACGCGATGCTGAAATACGGCGTCGACAAGCCGGACCTGCGCAACCCGCTCGTCATCGCCGACGTGACGGACGAGTTCCTGCGCGACGACGTGACCTTCAACGCGTTCAAGAACGCCATCAAGGCTGGCGGCGTGGTCCGCGCGGTGCCGGCTCCCGGCGCGGCGTCCCAGCCGCGCTCGTTCTTCGACAAGCTCAACGACTGGGCCCGCTCCGAGGGCGCGCCCGGCCTCGGCTACATCGTGTTCGAGGAGGAGAACGGCGCGCTCACCGGCCGCGGGCCGATCGCCAAGTTCGTGGCCGCAGAGGCGCAGGCCGCCATCGCCGCCAAGGCCGGGATCAAGGCCGGCGACGCGGTGTTCTTTTCCGCCGGCCCCGAGGCCAAGGCGGCCGGGCTCGCCGGCAAGGCGCGCATCCGGATCGGCGACGAGCTGGCCCTGTCCGACAAGGACCAGTTCGCGTTCTGCTGGATCACCGACTTCCCGATGTACGAGTGGAACGAGGACGAGAAGCGGGTCGACTTCTCCCACAACCCGTTCTCGATGCCGAATTTCGACCACGACGCCTTCATGGCCCTCGACCCCGAGGACCACGCGACGATCCTCGGTATCAAGGCGTTCCAGTACGACATCGTCTGCAACGGCATCGAATTGTCGTCGGGCGCGATCCGCAACCATCGCCCCGAGGTGATGGAGAAGGCCTTCGGCCTCGCCGGCTACCCTCGGGATGTGCTGGAGGCCAAGTTCGGCGGCATGCTGAACGCCCTGAAGATGGGCGCGCCGCCGCACGGCGGCATCGCGCCGGGCGTCGACCGCATCGTGATGCTGCTCTGCAACGAGCCGAACATCCGCGAGGTCGTGCTGTTCCCGATGAACCAGCGCGCCGAGGACCTGATGATGGGCGCGCCCTCCGAGGTGACGGCCAAGCAGCTGCGCGAGCTGCACATCCGCCTCAACCTGCCGCAGAAGCAGGGCTGATCGGCGGACGTGCCCGGCCTCGTCGCGGTCGTCGTCGCGCATGACAGCGCCGGCGTCCTGCCGGCCTGCCTCGCGGCGCTCGCCCGCGAGCACGTGCCGGCACTCGTCGTCGACAATGCGAGCCGAGACGGCTCGGCCGACCTCGCCGCGTCCCTGGGTGCCAGGGTGCTGCGGCTTCCCCGCAACGAGGGCTACGGCCGGGCCAACAATGCCGGGATCTGGGCGGCGGGGCGGGCCGAGTACGCCCTGATCGTCAACCCCGACGTCGAGCTCCAGCCGGGCAGCGCCGACGCGCTGCTCGCGGCGGCGCAGGCCTATCCGGATGCGGGGTTGTTCGCCCCCCGCATCGTCGAGCCGGACGGGCGGTTCTTCTACCAGCCGCGCTCGCTGCTCGCCCCCTACCTCACCAACCCGCGCGGGCGGCTTCATCCGCCGGAGGGCGATGCCTGCGCGCCGTTCCTGTCGGGGGCCTGCCTGATGGTGCGCCGCGACCTCTTCCTGTCGCTCGGCGGGTTCGACCCTGAGATCTTCCTGTTCTACGAGGACGACGACCTCTGCCGCCGGATCGCCGATGCGGGAAAGGCGCTCGTCCACGTCCACGGCGCGGTGGCGCTGCACGGGCGCGGCGCCTCGAGCGCCCCTGAGCCCGGCCGGGTGCGGCGCTCGCGCTGGCACCAGGCTTGGTCGCGCGCCTATGTCTCGCGGAAATACGGCCTGCCGGACCCGACGATCGGGACGCTGGCGACGAACGGCGCGAAGGCGCTGCTGGCGGCGCTCGCCTTCCGGCGCTCCGGGGTGGAGCGCTACGGCGGCTCGGTCGCCGGCGCCTGGGCGGCCCGTCGGGGTCGCTCCGCGCTGGCGCGGGAGGGCCTGGCCCCGGAGCACGCGGCGGCGCCGGACACCGGCCCGTGGTGAGGGCTGCGACCGTCGCGGCCGGCCTCGCGCGGCCCGACAACGCCTTCGGGGCGGTCCGGCTGGCGCTGGCCCTCCTCGTCGTGGTCTCGCACGGCTTCAGCGTCACGACCGGCGCCGTCCTCGACGAGCCGCTCACGCGCCTCACCGGCTACACGCTGGGCGAGCACGCGGTGAACGGCTTCTTCGCCGTCTCGGGCTTCCTGGTCACCATGAGCCTGGTGCGCCGCGGCCCCCGCGACTACCTCGTCGCACGCGCCTTGCGCATCCTCCCCGGGCTGGTGGCGGCGACCCTCGTCGTGGCGCTCGGCCTCGGCAGCCTGATGACGCGCCTGCCGCTCTCCGCCTACTGGGCCGACCCGAGCCTGTGGCGGTTCATCCAAGGCACGCTCACCACCTTCAAGAGCAATGCCGCCCTGCCGGGGGTCTTCCCGGAGAATCCGTTCCGGTTCCCGATGGGGACGGTCTGGACGCTGAAATACGAGGTCCTGTGCTATCTCGGCCTCCTGGCGGCAGGTCTCCTCGGCACCCTGCGGCGGCGCTGGCTCGCGCCCCTGCTCGTCGCCGGCCTCGCGCTCGCCCTCGCGCTCGCCGGACTGCGGGCGGGCGAGATGCCGAAGGCGCTGGAAACGTCCTTGCGCCTGCCGCTGATCTTCTCCGCCGGTGCGGCCCTGTTTCTCTATGCCGACCGGGCCCGCCTGAGCTGGCCCATGGCCCTCGGCCTCCTGGCGCTCGCGGGCTTCCTGCACGGCACCGCCCTCTACCCGCCGGCGCTCTTCCTCGCCGAGGCCTACGCCGTCCTGTGCCTCGGCCTCGCCCCGCCGCTCCGCCACCCGGCCCTCGATCCGCGGGCGGACCTGTCCTACGGCACCTATCTGTACGGCTGGCCGGTGCAGCAGAGCCTGCATGCGCTCTATCCGGCGGCCTCGGCGTGGTGGCTGCTCGGGCCGTCGCTCCTCCTCACCCTCGCGGTGGCGGCCCTCTCCTGGCGTCTCGTCGAGCGGCCGGCTCTCGGGTGGAAGGCGAAGGTGATGGCGCGGCGGGAGCAGGCGGGAGCCGCGACCGTCTGACCGGCCTGCGCGCCACGCGCCGCCCTCATCCCGCCGACGCGCCGAGAATCGGCCCGGGGCGATCCCGGCCTCGTGCCCCGGCGATCGACGCCAGGTCCCACACCGCCAGGCTCTTGTCGCGCCAGCCCCCGCCGCCTTCGTCGCAATCCTCGTTCACGATCGCGACGGGCGGTCCCCAGGCGAACGGCGCCGCCTCGAAGTTCAGCGCACGCCAGTCCCCGTCGTCGCAATCCGCGTTGCGGCGCCACTGCGTGAAGGTGGTCGTCATGAGCCAGCGCGCACCCGAGCGGAGGAAGTTGCCGAGCGCCGCGTCGATATGGGCGAAGCTCAGATGGACCAGGCAATCCCGACACAGGATCGCGTTCGATCGCGGAAGGTCGTCACGGATCAGGTCGGCCACGGCGAACTCGCCGAGCGCGGGGTACAGGCTCCGGTTGCGGGACACGATGTCGGGCACGATGTCGAGACCGACGTAGCGAACGCCGCCGAGGTCGACGCGCGAGATCCAGCCGGCATCCCCGCACGGCGCGTCGAGGAGGGTCGCGACGTCGAGGTCCCGAAGCAGCCGCGGCAGGGCGCTCCGGATGGCGTCGGTGGCCTTCATCTCGGAGCCCAGGCCGGACACGGAGGTGTCCGCGCCCCAGAGGTTGTGCTCGTAGATGAATCTGAACCTCTCGGCGACCGAGAGGCGCGACAGGGGGTCGGCGTTCTGGCGAAACCTCTCATGCGCGAGCACGGGCGGGCGGCGATCCTCGGGCACCGGAGGGCGATCGCAGGACGTCATGGCGCTGCGTGGCATCCCGGGCGCTCCTGTCTGCGACACCGTCTCACCGCTCCGTCCCGGCGTTCATCGCCCGCATCACGGCCTGTTCGAGCGCATGGCGGATGGAGCGCTGTCGAAATCAGGAACCTTGATGGTCATTCAGGTCGACCTCATCGCTGTCTACCGCGCGAGCATCGGTCAACTCGCCCGATAAGGGAACCCGCCGTTCTGCGCGGTCCATGAAGCCCTCCGGGCCGTCCCGGGCTCCGCTGCGCGGCCCCGGGACGACCTGGAGGGCTCCGAACGAGAGCGCCGACCCGGCCGGCATGCCGCCACGACCGCCCGGACTGCCGCGTCGATCGTGCGAGACCGCCTGGTTAACGAAATCCTCGCCATCCTCAGGCACGACAGGCCCGGCCCGCGCCCGCCGCCGCCCGCGCCGGACGCCCTAGATCAGGCCCGACCAGATCCTCGCGTAACGAGCGTCCATGCCCCCCACCCGCGACCCCGCCCTCGACGACCTCGACCCGCCGCGCGCGCAGAGCCTCCACGCCGCTCTCTCGGCGGAGATCGCGGAGCATGACCGGCGCTATCACGGCGAGGATGCGCCGACGATCTCGGATGCCGATTACGACGCCCTGCGCCGGAAGCTGGAGGCGATCGAGGCGCGCTTCCCCGATCTCGCCGGCACCGGCGAGGCCTCGGCCAGCGTCGGCGCCAAGGCGTCGGACAAGTTCGCCAAGGTGCGGCACGCGGTGCCGATGCTCTCGCTGGGCAACGCCTTCTCGGACGAGGAGATCGGCGAGTTCGTCGAGCGGGTGCGCCGCTTCCTCGGCCTGTCCGCGACGGAATCCGTCGCCTTCACGGCCGAGCCGAAGATCGACGGCCTGTCGCTGTCCCTGCGCTACGAGGACGGACGCCTCGTCACCGCGGCGACCCGGGGCGACGGCGAGGTCGGCGAGGACGTGACCGCCAATGTGCGGACGATCAAGGAGATTCCCGAGGTGCTGGCCGGCGAGGGCTGGCCGGCCGTGTGCGAGGTGCGCGGCGAGGTCTACCTGTCGCACGCCGATTTCGCCGGGATCAACGCCCGCCAGGAGCAGGCCGGGAAGCCGCTCTTCGCCAACCCGCGCAACGCCGCCGCGGGGTCCCTGCGCCAGCTCGATGCCAGCATCACCGCCTCCCGGCCTCTGCGCTTCTTCGCCTACGCCGCGGGCGAGATGTCGTCGCTTCCGGCCGAGTCCCAGTACGAGATGATCGAGGGCTTCCGGGAGTGGGGTCTGCCGGTGAACCCGCTGACGGTCCTGTGCAGCGATGCCGCCGCGATGCTGGCGCATTACCGGATGATCGAGGCGAAGAGGCCTGAGCTCGGCTACGACATCGACGGCGTCGTCTACAAGGTGGACGCGTTCGCGCTCCAGCGCCGCCTCGGCTTCGTGGCACGCGCCCCGCGCTGGGCGCTGGCGCACAAGTTCCCGGCCCAGCGCGCGACCACGGTGGTCGAGGCGATCGACATCAATGTCGGGCGCACCGGCTCGCTCAACCCGCTGGCGCGGCTGCGGCCCGTCACGGTCGGCGGCGTCGTGGTGTCGAACGCCACGCTCCACAACGAGGATTACGTCCACGGCGTCGATGCGGACGGGAACGCGATCCGCAGCGGCGTCCCGGTCTGGACAGGCCAGACCCTGCGCGACGACGTCGACCTGGCGCAAGGCTCGGACGTCCGCGTCGGCGATACGGTGGTGGTGCTGCGCGCCGGCGACGTGATCCCGAAGGTCGCCGACGTGGTGCTGGAGCGGCGCCCGAAGGACGCCGTGCCCTACCGCTTTCCCGAGACCTGCCCGGCCTGCGGCAGCCACGCGGTGCGGGGCCTGAACCCCCGCACCGGCAAGCTCGACGCGGTGCGCCGCTGCACCGGCGGCCTGATCTGCCCGGCGCAGGGACAGGAGCGCCTGAAGCACTTCGTCTCCCGCAACGCCTTCGACATCGAGGGTTTCGGCGAGACCTACATCGAGACCCTGTTCGAGGCCGGCCTGGTGCGCCAGCCCGCCGACCTCTTCCGGCTCGAATTCGAGCCCCTGAAGGCCGCGGTCCTCGCCCGGCGCCAGGCGCTCTCGGCCGAGCGGGCGCTCGCCGCCGGCAAGGAGGTCAAGAAGGCGGCCAAGAAGAAGGACGACGAGGACAAGGCGATCAGGAACCTCCTCGCCGGGGTCGAGGCGCGCCGAACCATCCCGCTCAACCGGTTCATCTTCGCCCTCGGCATCGAGCAGGTCGGGGAGGCCACCGCCAAGGCCCTCGCCAAGCATTTTCCGGACATGCCGGCCCTGATGACAGGCGTCGCCGCGGCGGCGGCCTGCCAGCCGGGGCCGGACTGGATCGCGCTCGCGAGCCTCGACCGCGTCGGCGCCACGACCCGCGACCGGCTGCTCGCGACCGCGGCCGAGGCGCCGGACGCCGATCTCCTGGCCGGCGGCGCGGTGGCCCGCCTCTCGACGCCGCAGCGCGAGTCCCTGGTCGAGGCCTATGGCGATTCCGCCGGCCTGCGGGCGGCGGTGGAGCGGGCGGCGCGGCAGGTCCCCGGCGACGCCTACCGGGCGCTCGCCGATGACGGCGAGATCGGCGCGGTGACCACCGCCTCGCTCATCCAGTTCTTCTCGGAGGCGCACAACGTCGCGGCGGTGGAGGCGCTGCTGGCCGAGGTCGAGACCGAGCGGGCCGCGCCGGTGGCGCAAGGAGCGGCCTTTGCCGGCAAGACCGTTGTGTTCACCGGCACCCTGGAGCGGATGACCCGCAGCGAGGCCAAGGCGACGGCCGAGCGCCTCGGCGCCAAGGTCTCGGGCTCGGTCTCGGCCAAGACCGACCTGGTCGTGGCGGGACCCGGCGCCGGCAGCAAGCTCAAGGATGCGGAGAAGCACGGCGTCAAGGTGGTGTCGGAGGACGAGTGGCTGGCGATGGTCGCCTCCGCCTGAAATTCGTCGCCTTCCCGCGGGAAGGCGCCCGCATGACCTTCCCCCGCACGATTGCGATCGACTTCGAGACCGCCAACGAGCGCCGCGACAGTCCCTGCGCCGTCGGTCTCGCCTGGATCGAGGGCGGCCGGGTGGTGCGGCGGGAAGCGCGGCTGATCCGCCCGGCCGAGATGCGCTTCTCGCCGGGCAACATCCGGGTCCACGGCATCCGGCCGCGGGACGTGGCGGACGCGCCGAGCTTCCCCGAAGCCATGGCGCCGTTCCTGCCGGAGATCGCCGGGAGCCTGGTGCTCGCCCACAATGCCAGCTTCGACGTCGGGGTGCTCGCCGCGACGCTCCAGGCCTACGGCTTGGCCCAGCCAGCCTACACCTCGCTCTGCACGGTGCAGCTCGCCCGCCGGCACTGGCCGGGGGAGGGCGGGCCGGGGCAGGGGACCTACCGGCTCTCGGCGCTCGCCGCGCGGGTCGGGGTGACGTTTCGCCACCACGATGCCGGCGAGGACGCCTATGCGTGCGCCGAGATCGCCCTGGCGGTGATGCGGGAATCCGGGGCGCCGGACATCGTCAGCCTCGCCCGCCGCCTCGGCCTCGCCCGCGAGCGGGCCGGGGAGGGGGAACGGGCGCCCGACGGCATCGCCGCGCGGGCCTTGCGCGGCGTGGCGCCGCGGCCGGCGCGCGCGCCGGTCCTGCATTTCGTCGTCCGGGGGAGCACCGGCACGCCTTACGACGTGCGGCTGATCGAGGGCCGCGACGGCCCGCGCCTGCGCTGCTCCTGCGCCGGGGCGCGGTTCCGGCCCGATTGCCGGCATGTCCGGGCGCTGGCCAACGGCGAGGTCGACGCGCTGCTGTCGGACAATCCGGGGGACGTGGCGGCCCTGGCCGGGCTGCTGCGTCTGGCGTGAACACGACAAAGGCGGGTCCGCGCTCGCGCGCGGCCCGCCTCGTACCATGACGGCGGTTGTTGAAGAGCCGCGAGACCCTAATGGGCTTCGCGCAGGGCCACCGCGTTCGGCGTCAGGCCGAAGCGCTCGGCGAGGTGCCAGCGCAGCTCGCGGGACGAGTGGTAGCCGTAGCTCTTGTCGATCAGGTGGCTGACGTCGATCGGGCGCGTGCCCTCGCCGAAACGGCTGATCTGGTCGACGTGGAAGGTGGTGCCGTCATTGAAGACGGTCGGCGCGCCGTCGCGCCGGGTGAATTCGAACAACATGGATGTTTTTTCTTCTATCGTTGCGGCGCTCCCGACGGGAGCGCCTGTGCGTGGTCGGGCAGCCATGAGGCTGCCGTCGAAGCGCGGGTCAGACCCGTGGGCCCCCCGGCGCTCCGGCGCGGCCAAGGTTCCTTTAACCTTAACGGGTCTCCGTTAAGATCTCGTGAACCCCGGCCGTCGGGCCGCCTCAGGCGACCTGCAGGTTCACGGCCGACATCTTCGTGCTGTCGCGCCGGTCGGCCTGCAGCTCGTAGGAGACCTTCTGGCCCTCGACGAGGCCGCGCAGGCCGGCCCGCTCCACCGCGGAGATGTGGACGAAGACGTCCTTGCCTCCGTTATCCGGCTGGATGAAGCCGAAGCCCTTCTGGTCGTTGAACCACTTGACAGTACCAGTATTCACGCGGTCGTCCTCGTCTCGTTAGAAGTCGCGGCGGGCCGCCCTCGTGCGAGAGCAGCGCGGCGCGACGGCGCCAAATATCCGGGGGGAGCTTCGTTCGCGGGGCTCGAAAAGCCTTCGCGGGGCGCATCGCCCGAGGCCGCCCGCCCGTTGCCGCTGATCCCCATGTAGGGAGGTAGTCTGTCCGGAACAAGGCAGGGCGCCCCTCAATCGCGCGGAACGCGTGTCAGCGGTTCGTGCGCCCGCGCTGGTTGGGATCGACGCCGCCCTGGGGCGTGGTGTCGTTGCCGACGTCACCCTCGTCGGTGTTGGCGCCGGCCAGGTCCTCCGGATCGCCGCCGGACATCGTCATGCCCTTCGAGGTGCCGATGCCGGGATTGCCCTTCAGGTCGGCATCGGTCGGCGTCGTGGTCTTCGGCTGCTTGGAGGTCATGCGGATACTCCGGTGACGGGAGCCCGCTCAACGATTGAGGGCCTGCTCCAGTTCGCCGCGCGTCATGCGCGAGCGGCCCTTGATGTCGCGGCGCCTCGCCTCGGCGTAGAGGTCGGCGCGGCTCGCGTGGGACCGCGTGTCGCGCTCCTTGCCGCGGGTACGGCGAAAGTTCGCCCGGTTGTCGGCCGGACTCTCCTGGTTCGAGGCGCCGGCCTCGCGCAGCGCGATGGCGATGGCCTGGCGGCGGTCGGTCACCGGCTCGCCGTCGCGGCGCTCCAGTTCGCCTTCCTTGAATTCATGCATCACCCGCGCGATCGTACCCTTCTGGGCCTCGGTGGTCCTGGCCATCGGCCTGCTCTCCCGACGGGCGCGGCTGCGCCCCGATGCCGGCTCAACGCGCGCGGATGCCGGGGCGTTTCGGGTGATGCAGGCCGGCCCTGCGTGGAATTCCCTGTCGCGTCCGGCAGATTGCTCCCATATACGGTCGACATCGTACAGTGTCGGACGCTCCATGGCGGGTATCTCGGTCTCCCTCGAAGGTTCCAACATCCAGCTCTCGTTCCAGAAGGACGACCAGGCCACCGCGGTCATCATGGATGCCAGCGCGGCCCGGGCCCTGGTGCGCGCCGTGGGCCAGCTCCTCACGGTCATGCACGAGCCGGACGAGGCCGATGCGGACGACCTCGGCGACGAGGAAGCCGCGATGCTGGACGTGACCTCCGCGGCGATCGAGGTCGGCACCGACGACCAGGGCCAGGCGGTCGTCGCCTTGCAGGCCGGGGCGCTGCCGCCGTTCCAGCTCCGCCTCACCGACGAGGAGGCACGGCACGTCGCCACCTCCCTCAACGAGATCCTGAACGCGCCGCGCGACGTGCGCAGCTCGCATGGCGGCCATTGACGCGAGAAGGGCGCCCGGGGGCGCCCTTCCTGTGCCTCAGAACCGGGTGCCCGGGTTGGTCGGGCCGCCCGGCAGGTAGTCCGGCTCGGAGCCCGGGCCGTTCGGCTCGGTGATTCCCGGATCGTTCACCGGATAGGGCGAGCGCGGCCCCGTCGGGCCGGTATCCGGCAGTTCGTCGGGTGCGACCGGCGGCGGGACGTCGCCCGGGATGCCGCCGCCGGGGTTCGGCTCGTGGCCGGGCAGGCCTGGATTGGCCATGGTCGTGCCTCCTCTCGGATTGGGGATGTGGAGGTCAACCGGCCGGGCACGGCGCGGTTCCGCAGAGGCAGAGTGCCGGAACCCGCCCGACCCGCGCTTCAGGACCGACGTGGTCCGGGCGGGTCGCCATGATGGTCATTCCGGTCGGACCGGCCTCGGTCCGCAGGCGGGACGCCTCCCGCCCGCGCTCGCGGGCGGGAGGTCAGCCCTGTGTTCCGAATCCGAAGGTGGCGTCGCCCTGGGGCGAGCGGCCCTCGATCGCGCCGTATTGCAGGTAGT
>NZ_SRLB01000059.1 GCF_004745635.1 Methylobacterium nonmethylotrophicum
GCCGGCCAAGCTACCCGTGGTGGAAAGGCCCACGGTCCACTAACATTCCACTCGGGCCACCTCGTGGGGGCTGATCACCTGAAGACGATCGCAGGGATAGGCCGGCCAGCCGACAAGCCGAGATGCACCACTCGGTTTCCCTGCGACCCTCATGGTGCGCCCTGGTGCGGGCAATGAATTATGACAGCTTATGGTTTCGAGCGCAGGACTGGCCGCGCGATCAAGCAGAGTATGTATTTCTGTTTCGCGCTCTTCAAGCGGTCGGAAAATCTAGATACGGCGAAGATTGGTCAGGAAAGGAGTTTTCAACCAAAGCTGTTGTAGATTTACCCTTTTACATTGATGCACATTTGCCCAAAAATCGGCTATATCGCGAACATGCATACAAAATGCTCGCTGACGAGGCTGTAAATCATGTTACAAACGTAAAAGGTGCCACACTTCCCCCAAGTTTGAACTCGATGCGTCCCGGCTCAACAACGTACGAGCTGCAATTTACAAAAGCTGGCTGGGAGTTGGCGAGGAGCAAGATAGCGGCCATCAATGTTCATCTTCGACCAATTGTTGAAAGACGGATCGAGGTGGTTAGAAATTTCACGGAGGCTGCAACAAACGGCCTTGTCGTAACTGCTGCAAGGCCAAAGGATCGCCATATGCTCTCGTTGATAGATCCAGCGATTTGGAGCGTCCTAAATTTGAACCATGTAACTACAAATGGCGAGTTCGACCCTAATAATCCAGGAACGTATACATATTCTGGATCAAAATTCAGTTGGATTTTTGCGGAGCGTGCAAGTCTTGCAAGGTATATGGTATCGTTAGCCGATTCTATAAGAGTCATTTCTAATGAAAAATATACAGCTAGCGATGAAAGAAGGGCAAAGGATCTTGCGAGCATTCTGCTAAAATCTAGGCCTGACATGAGCAAGTCAGACGTGCTAGCGGCAATAACTGCTGCCGGCATTGCGATTTCCTGCGTCGGGTTCAATCAGCGGATCTGGCCCGCCGCTCGTGAGATGGCGGGCTTGCCCACGAAGGCGCCGCCTGGACGCAAGCGTCGCACCTCGGATGAAGCAGGGCCGTAAGGGCGGAAATCGAAGGGCCGAAAATCGAAAGGGTAATCGATTAGGCAGTTTAATCGCGTGGACTATTTCCCGGCCGTGCAGTGAAGCACCTTCTCCGCATGCCAGCGAATGCGCTGGGAGTTACGGAAAGGCCAGTGTACTCGGAAAGAACAGAGCGTACGTCTGCGGGCGCAGAACGTGATAAAGCTAAATATAAGCAAAATAATTCCCCCCTGAAAGTGCTCCTCACGATAGAGGAGTTCATGATGAACTACGGCTTCGGCCGTACCACAACGTATGAATTCCTGAATTCCGGCAGGCTGGAGGCAATCAAGCTCGGGCGCAGCACGCGTATCAAGCGCGAGAGTGCCGACGCCCTTGTGGCGAGCCTTCCCGCCTATCGGGTCACGCGCGCTGCATAATGCCAACCGCCGGCCCCGAAGTCGGGAACCGGCGGCGCGGCAACACTAACAGTACTTGAGCAACGCTGTTTTAGTGCGCCTGCGCAGCCCGCGCCACCGATTTCGTGCCGGTACCTCACAGAAAGGTACCGTTCCATGCACAACGCAGACACTCAGGAAATCCTCCAGATCCGCTGGCTGGCCAATAAGCTCGGCCTCTCGCCAGAGCGCGCCAAAGTTATTGTCGGGCTGGTCTTCGGGACTGGGCGGCGCTGATGAGCATGCGCGAACGCACCACCGATCATATCGCTTACGGCAGCGTCGAGATGCTGTTGGAACACGCGGCCGAGTGCCTGCACTCTGCTGCCCGAAAGGCTGATCTCGCCGTGGCCTGTGCGGACTCCAGTGACCGTCCGGGACTCAACTACCATGCCCGTCAAGGTGCAGCCTACTTCGAGCAGGCTCTCGGCTTCTTGCAGATGCTGAACGAGGCCGTTGACGCGGCCAAGGCAGAAAGGCTGTTGGCATGAGCTACCGCACCAGCCTTCGTCGCGCCATCAGCGCCTACGACAGCGGGGCTCACCGGCCGGCCTTCGACCTTCAAGAGGTGCCATGTCTGGATCAGCCCCCGCGCAGCAGCAAGGCGACCTCTCCTCCTGCTGAGATAGAGAAGCTGCCGCTGTTCCTACCTTTGCCGCCGGCCGAGCCCTATCCCATTCAGGAACTCGGACCGGTGTTGGGCGACGCCGCCGCGGCGATCGCTCGCAAGGTGCAGACGCCGGACTCCATCGCCGCGCAGGCGGTTCTGGCCGCGGCCTCCCTCGCCGCTCAGGCCCACGCCGACGTGCTGATGCCCTACGGCCAGACACGCCCGCTCAGCCTCTACCTCGTTACCGTCGCCGCCTCTGGCGACAGAAAGTCGACCGCCGACAATGAGGCCCTGTGGCCGATCCGCCGCCGCGAGGAGGCGATGCACTCCATCTTCGCCTTAGAGCATCAGGCGTGGTGTATTGCTCATGCTGCCTGGAGTGCCGAGAGGAAGAAGATCGAAGCTGACCGCAAGCTCGGCTTCGACGATCGTAAGTTCGCGCTGGCGACCCTCGGCCCCGAGCCCGAGCCGGCGCTGCGTCCGGTCCTGACCTCGGCCGAGCCGACCTTCGAGGGCTTGGTCAAGGCGTGGCCCGGGATGCCGGCGGCGCTCGGCGTGTTCACGGCCGAGGGCGGGCAGTTCACAGGCGGGCACGGAATGGCGCAGGAGAACCGCCTGCGTACCGCGGCGGGCTTTTCTATCCTGTGGGACGGCCAGCCGGTCACGCGGTTGCGTGCGCTCGACGGCGTCACCATCCTGCGGGGCAGGCGCCTCGCCATGCACCTGATGGTGCAGCCCGACGCTGCTGCCGAGTTCCTGGCCGACCCGGTGCTGCGCGACCAGGGTCTGCTCTCGCGGGTGCTGGTGGCGGCGCCCAACAGCATCGCTGGGACGCGCCGCTACCGAATGCCTTCGCCGGACGACGACGCGCCGTTGCGGGTCTACCGCGCCCGCATCCTGTCGCTCCTAGAGGCGCCCTCGCCGATCAGCGTCGACCGGGCGCAGGGACTCCAGCCACGCGAGTTACGGATGACCTTGGAGGCCCAGGATCTCTGGCGGGAGTTCTACGACCACGTCGAGGAGCAGTGCGGACCGGCCGGCGAGTTGCGAAACGTGCGAGATTTCGCCGCCAAGGTGGCAGAGCATGCGGGCCGCATCGCTGGAGTGCTGACGATCGTCGACGACGTGAACGCGTCGGAGATCAGCGCCACCACCATCGGGCGGGCGATCACCTTGGCGGATTGGTACGTCGCTGAAGCGTCTCGGCTGCAACGGGCAGCACGCACTGATCCGAAGCTCCTGCGCGCCCAAGCGCTGCTTGACTGGCTGCGCTCGCACAGCGCCAACGAGATTGAGTTCCGGGACGTCCTGCGACTTGGGCCGGCGCCGACCCGCACGAAGGATGCGGCGGAAGCGGCACTCGCAATCCTAAAAGCTCATGGCTGGATCGACGAGCCCACTGGCCGACCACGCCGCATCCAGCTTCTTGGGGATGAAACCTCATGATGAAATATCGTCCGTTTCGCCGCACAGAAGCGGCACCACCCCCTGCGACAGTTGCGACAGTTGCGACAGCTGCGACGGTTTTAGCTCCGGATCGAGAGCTGTCGCAGAAGTCGCAACTGTCGCACGGGGCCGTGCTGACACCGAGCACCGGATGGCCCAGCAGTGTCGAAAACGTTGCAACCGTCACAGCGATAAAGTCTGCTTCGGTGTTTGCGGATAGGGCTAATCGGCTGGACGGCGACTGGCTTTCGGCGTTCGATGAGCGCGCCGCCATCTTGGAGTTCGATGGCGGCCATGACCGTGCCGAGGCGCAACGCTTGGCGTTCAGCGAAACTGTTTTAGCCTTTGGCCCAAGACCAGAAAATTAGGCTGCTGATCACGGGTGTGCCAATGAATGATAATGAAGGACTCAACGAGACCGAGGGCTTCGTCGAGAACGTACTCGACGACTTGATCTACGAGGCCGCCGAAGACAGTAACGATGGGCCCCTTGCTCCTGGCCCCGTGCTCATCGAGATGGCGGCCCGGGCGCTTGCACGCATGGTGCTGCACTACGACTTCTCCCCCGACGAAACGATCAAGCTGGCCGCAGGCCGGTTCGCGACCATTCTCCACGAGCAGGTGGAGCGCTTGGACGCGCGTTTGCCCGCTGATCTCCGCCTTGTGGAGTAGAGCTTAGGGCCGGGAGTTCGCGTGAGGCTTGTTCGCCTATGCGCCATAAGCGGTCTTTTAAATTGAGCCGTTGGAACGGCCGCTTAGCTTCCGAAAGCTGCCATTGGCAGGAAATGGCAGGTCCGGGCGGCCACAACATCCTAACATTGTGGGGCATTGAATCACTCTCGGCCTTAGGTCGCGAGCTACGGATCAACCGGGATCGCCGGCAACCGCCCCATGAACGCGCTGGCATGCCCGACCCTTGAACCACTCGCGGCTACCGTGCCCGACGGGAGCGAGGAGGGGGCCTCGTCCCCGATCCGCGCGAGCTGGGCGGGGACCGGGTGCATCGCGACTTGGGTCGGACATTCCGTATGCGGGTCTGCTATGCTGAAAGCCGACGCGACCTGTCGATGCCGGCTGACGACGGTCGGCGGAAGGCTAGCATGAAGCGACGCTCTGCCCTCGTGCTGGCGATGCTCCTGGCAGCCGGGCCGGCCTCGGCCGACCCGGTCGAGCTCGCGACCTGCCGCGGCCGAAGCCCAACCTGCAGGTTACGTACGGCGAGGCTCCCGCGCAGGGCGTCGACGTCTTCCTGCCCGAGGGTCACGGCCCGCACCCGGTCGCGGTCCTCATTCACGGCGGCTGCTGGAGTGTCGGGACTGCCGGGCGCGCGCAGATGCGCCATCTGGGTCCGGAGCTGGCGCGTCGGGGCATCGCCGTGTGGAGCATCGGCTACCGCCGTGCCAACGAGGCCGGCGGTGGCTATCCCGGCACCTACCAGGACGTCGCTTCCGCGCTCGACCGGCTTGCAGAGGACGCGCCCACCCACGGGCTGGACCTCTCGCGGGTCGTGCTCGTCGGACACTCGGCAGGCGGCCATTTCGCGCTGTGGGCGGCCTCGCGCGGCTCGGTTCCGGCCGCGAGCCCCCTGCACGGGCCGCCCCGGTTCGTGCCGCGCGCCGTGATCAGCCTGGGCGGCGTGGGCGAACTCGCGACTTCGCCCGGTTCGTCCCGGTGCTGTGCGGCCCCGGCATCGGGGAACGGCTCGCCCCGGCGGCCACGCTCGCGGAGGTCTCGCCCGCGGCCCTGACGCCGTCGGCCGGGTCGGTCGTCATGGTCAGCGGCGTGCTCCACCGGCTCGTGCCGCCCTGGGTCGCCTACGACTATGCCCGCGCCCTGCGGGGTAGGGTCGCGACCGCGCCGAGGCTCGTCGATGTCCCGGACGCCGGCCACTTCGACCTGGTCACGCCATGCACCCCAGCCTGGGGGGAGGTGATCGCCCTCGTCGAGCAGGCCCTTGAGCCCTGATTGGCCGCCTGCCGGAAGGCAGCCACCGCGAAATCGATGAAGCTCCGGAACTTGGACGTGACGCGCCTCGCCGAGCGTGCGGTCACCTCGGCCGGTGCTCAGTCTCGAAGGACACGGCGCTTGTCCCGCTCGGTGCCAGATCTCACCTTCACCACATGCGCAACAAGTTCGACGTCATCATCGTAGGAGGAGGCGCCGCCGGCATCAGCGCGGCACGGCGCGGAGAGGCGGCGCTGATACTAGAGGCGTCCTCGCGCCTCGGGGGCCGCGCATTCACGCAGGATCTCGGGGGGTTATGCGCGAATGGGCGGCAGCGGGTCGAGGGCGTCCTGCGAGCGATGCCGTTCCGACATGCTGCCGAGGTCAGCGCGGCCTCACCCGACCAGGGCCGGACGTCACGAGCCGGGTCCGGGCCGATCGCGCCGCGCTCATCGTGATGCCGTCGCTAGTCCCGCACGAAGAGCCTGCGGGAGAGGCGTGCTGCGAAGAACTCGGCCAGGGCCTCGACCTTGGCGGGCCGTGCCTGGGAGCTCGGCGTGACGAAGGAGAGCGCACCGCCCGGCAGATGCCAGTCCGGCAGCAGCCCCTCCAAGCGACCGTCGGCAAGGTATTCGCCGGCGATGAAGTCCGGCAGTTCCGCTACACCGAGACCATCCAGGAGGGCCGGCAGCAGCGCGTCCGCGTTCGTCACCCGCAGGGGACCGGCCGGCACGATTGTCGCCTCCTCTCCACTCCGTCCGGCGAAGCGCCAGACGCCCTGGCGGGCGCGGTAGGCGTAGCCGAAGCAGTGTTCCGGCCTCAGGTCCTGCGGGTGTGCCGGACGGCCGTGCCGCGCGACGTAGGCCGGCGCCGCCACGACGAGAGGGGTGATCGTCAGGAGACGCCGGGCGACGAGCGAGGAATGAGGCAGCGCCGCGATCCGCAGGGCCGCGTCGAAGCCCTCGCCCACCAGATCGACCGTGGCGTCGGAGAGATGCAGGTCGACCGCAATCTCAGGGTAGAGCCGGAACAGGTCCGGGAGGAGAGGCGCAACCCAGCGTAGGCCGAATGACATCGGCACCGCGAGCCGCACCGTGCCGCGTGGCCGGCTCGACAGCTCGCGCGCCGCATCCTCCGCCGCCTCCGCCTCGCGGTAGGAGCGGGCCGCGCCCTCGACCACCCGCAGGCCGAACTCGGTCAAGGCAAGCTGGCGTGAGGTTCGGTTGAACAGGCGCCCGCCGAGCCGTTCCTCCAACCGGCTGACGGCCCGAGAGACGGTCGCGACCGACACGCCTGCAGCCCGGGCCGCGCCCGCGTAGGAGCGCTCCTCGGCGACCTTGGCGAAGAGGGCGAGGCCTTCGAAATCCGGCAGCTTCGACATCGACAGATCTGCAACGATGGTTTGCGGACGTTTCTATATCGCAAGCGCGGCCTTGGAGCCATCTTCCGCTCACCAACCCGAACGGGAGTGACCCAACCATGACCCAGAAGCTTACCGACAAGGTCGCCGTCGTGACCGGCGGCACCAGTGGCATCGGCCTCGCCACCGCCAAACGCTTCGCCGCCGAGGGCGCGCGCGTCTTCGTCACGGGCCGCCGGCAGGCCGAGCTCGACAAGGCCGTTGCCGAAATCGGCCCGGCCGCCACCGGCGTGCAGGCGGATGCCTCCAAGCTCGCCGACCTCGACCGGCTCTACGAGCAGGTGAAGGCGCAGGCCGGCCGGATCGATGTGCTGTTCGTCAACGCCGGCGGCGGCTCGATGCTGCCGCTCGGCGAGATCACCGAGGCGCAGTACGAGGACACCTTCGGCCGCAACGTGAAGGGCGTGCTGTTCACGGTGCAGAAAGCGCTGCCGCTTCTGGCGAGCGGCGCCTCCGTGATCCTGACTGGCTCGACGGCGGGCACGGAGGGTACCGAGGCCTTCAGCGTCTACGCGGCCTCGAAGGCGGCGGTGCGCGCATTCGCGCGCAACTGGATCCTCGACCTGAAAGGCCGCGGGATCCGGGTGAACACGCTGAGCCCCGGCGCCACCCGCACACCGGGCCTCGTCGAACTCGCCGGACCGGACGCGGCCCAGCAGCAGGGCCTGCTCGACTACCTCGCCTCGAAGATCCCGATGGGCCGGGTCGGCGAGGCCGACGAGATCGCGAAGGTGGCCGTGTTCCTGGCCTCTGACGACGCGAGCTTCGTCAACGGCATCGAGCTCTTCGCCGATGGTGGGCAGGCCCAGGTCTGAGCCTCCCACGACAGCCATCCAGGACGCCGGCCGCCTCACGCCGGCGTCCCTGTCCCAGGCTTTCAGTGCGACTGACTTCACCGGGGATCTGAAGGCGATCCATGTGCCCGTATTGGTGATGCATGGCGAGGACGATCAGATCGTTCCAATTCACAGCTCCGCTATAAAGTCGATCAAGCTGCTTAGAAGCGGTACGCTCAAGACCTACCCAGGGCTACCGCACGGTATGTGCCAGACGCATCCGGACCTAATAAACTCTGATTTGCCTGCCTTCATACGCAGCTAATCTGCTCAGTGAGGTTCCGCGGACTGGGAAGTTCTTCGAAGCATCTTTCGGATTTTTGTGACCTCCTCTATCGATCATTATCGGGCACGCTTCGACTATCCCAAGCCCGAAGCGTGTCGGCAACAAAGTCGAGAAAAACTTGCAGGCGTTCGGGCGCTAAGCGAGCATAGGCGTGAAGCGCGTACACCGGCACAGTTGCCAACGGTACGTCGGAGAGGACGCGTCGTAGGCGTCCTGACGCCAGGTCGTGGCTCACGGACCTGTGAAGAATTTGCGTAATCCCGAGCCCGTTCACAGCAGCGATGCGCAACGCCTCGCCATCATCGGCGTCGAAAGAGCCAGCTGGCAGCGCCACCGTTGGCCCCCATGCCGACCGCACCGGATAAGGCAAACCACCAAGTCTATAGCGGACATGCGTGTGTCTTTGCAGGTCGGTCAGGGTGTTGGGTGTACCGACGCGGTCGAGATAAGCGGGAGCGGCGACTAGCACGAGCTCTAGCGTCCCGAGTAACCGCGCGGTCAGTTCCGTGTCCGGCGGCGTACCTGCCCGGATCGCGACGTCATAGCCCTCGTGAATAAGATCGACCCGCCGATCACTCAGATTTGCCTCAAGTCTCATCCGAGGATGACAGGGTAAAAACACGCGTGTGATCGGCTCCAACAACGCGCGACCCAGTTCCGCCGGCATGGTCACCTTGATCCTGCCGTTAGAAGACTGCTCACCAACCATGCCGCTCGCGTCCTCAATGGCATGCACGAGTGGGGCAATGCGGTCATAATAAGCTTGGCCTTCTTCGGTAAGCGCCAGTGATCGCGTCGAACGATGAAATAACCGGACTTTCAAGCGCCGCTCGAGCCGGGCGATACTCTTGGAAATGGCAGAAGGCGTCGTCTCTAGCAATCGAGCCCCTGCGGTGAAGGAGCCTGCCTCCACCGCTCGGACAAAGGCGCCGAGACCATGCATACGATCCATCGCTATTACTCGCCTTTTGGAACAAGTGCATGGTTCAGTGACGGACTTAGCACGACGCTAGGAAGAGACGAGATTGCAACAGCCAACAAAAGGAACGGCCATGCATCTCAAAGACAAAGTAGCAATCGTCACCGGAGGTAACAGCGGGATCGGCTTCGCGATTGCCCGCACATTCGTGGATGAAGGCGCGCAAGTCATCATCGTCGGGCGCCGCCAGAATGCAGTAGATAAGATTGCAGCACAGCTCGGTGCATCCGCATATGGCATTATCGGCGATGTCGTCGAGCTCGCCACCCATCAGCGTGTCGCCGACTTCGTGTCCGAGCGATTCGGAAAAGCGGACATCTATGTTGCCAATGCCGGCATCAATGTCATCGCGACGACATTGGACGTGTCGGTCGATGATTATGATAGGCAGTTCGCTACAAATGCACGCGGTGTCTTCTTCGGCGTTCAGGCCATCTTGCCGCATATCCGCGACGGCGGCAGCATCATTTTGACCAGCTCGATCGCAACCGCAAAGGTACTTGACGGACACGCGGCCTATGCCGGTGCAAAGGCTGCGACGGAAGCATTTGCACGTAGCTGGGCGTTGGAGCTTAAGGACCGGCGCATCCGCGTCAACGTGCTCAGTCCCGGCCCGACCGACACGCCCATCCTCGGCAAGCTGGGCATTGCCGTGGAGGCGCGTCCTGCACTTGAGGCGCAGCTCACCAAGATTATCCCTCTGGAGCGCCTTGGCACCGCGGAGGAACTGGGGCGCGCCGCACTCTTCCTCGCATCCGATCAGTCCAGCTTCATCACCGGGGTCAACCTCCGCGTCGATGGCGGCATCTCACTTGCCTGAATGTCGAAAACGAGCATGATGTTCAATACCTCGGACTTCACTGTTGGCGTCTTCATGTTGGCACTCATTTTGGTCTGAAGACGGATAGTGGACGCAAAGGTGTGGCGGATACTGACCTGACCGGTATTTTGGACCGATCCGAGTGAGAGGCTACTGCATGGCCGCTGCCAAGGGTAGGCGGAAGGCCAGATCGGGGAAGCTGGCAGGCGCGGGCGGCCGGTAGCCTAAGGACGAGTGCGGCCGGACGCGGTTGTAGGTGGTCTGCCACAAGGCGATCACGGCCTGGGCTTCCTTGAGTGAGTAGAAGATCTCCTGGCGCAGGCACTCGTCGCGCAGCTCTGCTCGGAGATCTCCACCTCCTTGCACGCCAACGCCAAACTCTTGCCCTGGGCGGTCTGAACCTCGATCTGGCGCAGCTTCAGCACGACCTGCTCCGCGCTCGTCTTCTGTCCTCGTCGCATGTCCGACTCCCTCGGTCCAAGCTGATCCTCTCAATCAGCCCGGTCCAAAGCCAGCCGGTCAGGTCACACCAGCACAGACATAAAAGCAGCCATCCACGGCCATGAAATGTCAAAAGACCTAGCTGTCTTCTTTTGCGGAAGTTCCCGAACTTAAATCTTATGAAAACCAGTCCACTCAGCGGACAGCTGCCACAGGCGCTCCGCCGCCTCCGGATCGCAAGCCCAGGAGCTGACGCCCTTCCTCCCACCGCCTCCCTCGTTGACGATGGCAATGTCGCAGTCCTCGCAGTAGACGCCGCCAAGGCCGTCGAGACGCGGGTTCGTGGCGCACCAAACGCTGGTCGCGGCCCCTTGCTCCATCGTCTTCATCCCGCGTTTGGGATCGATGATGGGGCGGCCCTCCTCGTCCAGCGCGTCGAACGAGGCGATCTCCTCGGGGCTGAGATGGCGTGCGAGATTGGTCAGGATCTGGCCTGGATGAAGCGAGAAGGCCTGGATGCCGTGACTACGTCCCCGGCGGTCGAGTGCCATTGCGAAGAGGGCGTTGGCTGTCTTTGACTGCCCATAGGCGACCCACTTGTCGTAGCGACGAACCCGGAAATCGATATCTTTGAAGTCGACCCCGGCGATCTGGTGGCCGCGCGACGAGACGCTAACGACGCGTGCACCCTGTGCTGAAACGAGGGCTGGCCAAAGGCCGAGCGTGAGACGGAAATGGCCGAGATGGTTCGTCGCGAACTGCGCCTCGTGTCCTTCAGCGTCCCGCGTTTCCGGTGTCGCCATGATGCCCGCGCTGTTGACCAGAATCGAGACGGGCCGGCCAGCGGACACGACACGATTAGCGAAGGTGGCGACCGATCGGTGATCGGCAAGGTCCAGGAGTTCGACCGCTGCGCCCTTGAGGCCGCTTAAGGCGAAGCTTGCCCGCTCGGGATCGCGCGCCGGGACGATCACGTGGGCCCCGGCGTGAACGAGCGCGCGTGTCGTCTCGAGTCCAAGGCCCGAAGCTCCTCCGGTCACGATGGCAAGTTTTCGCGAGAGATCGATTCCGGAGACGACCTCCATAGCGGTACTGGCAGCGCCGAAGCCGGAGCCGATGGGCGTTTGCTGTGTCATGCTGATGTCCTGCGTGAGCCGGCGCGCTGTGCAGAAGCATGAAGCGCTTTGCGAGGCTGAATGTCGCGTAGGGCGGCTCGGGGGCGCCCGCTGTCTGATTAGTGTGTCCGCAAGGTTGGATTCGGTCTCACGGCGAGAGCCTGCGCGACGTGGCGGAGCTTGTCGGGATTGCGGGTGATGTAGATCGCCGTGATCCGGCCGTCCTCAATGGCGAGCGCAGTGGTTTGGAGAACGTCGCCGCGTTCGCGGCTGATATAGCCGGGCAAGCCGTCGATCCAGACGGGTTCGAGCATCTGCGCCCAGCCTTGTCCCCATTTGCGCCGCACACCCTCGAACATGCGCAGGAGGCGGTCCAATCCAGTGATGGGGTTGATGAAGGCCAAAACCTTGCCGCCGCCATCGGAGCGCAGCACCGCGTTCTCGGCGAGAAGTGTACGCAGCGCTGCGGTGTCCCCGCTGGTGGATGCCGCGAAGAAGGCCCGTGCAATCCGCTCGCCCTCTTCGCGTTCTACGGGGAAGCGCGGACGCGCAGCCTCCACGTTCCGCCGTGCCCGGACGGCGAGTTGGCGCACGGCCGCCGCCTCCCGGTCGAGCGCATCCGCCACCTCGCCGAGCGGCACGCCGAAGACGTCGTGGAGGAGAAATGCCGCCCGCTCAAGCGGAGACAGACGCTCCAGCGCCATCATCAGCGTCAGCGTCAGGTCATCTTTGTCCAGCCCATCTTCCTCGTTCTCGACGAGTGGCTCGGGTAGCCAAGCGCCGACGTAGGTCTCCCGGCGGGCGCGGGCCGACTTCATCTCGTCGAGGCAGAGGCGCGTCACGATGCGCGCGAGGAACGGATAGGGAGCAGAGACCTTCGTCTGGTCCACCGCTACCCAGCGCAGCCAGGCATTCTGCACGACATCCTCCGCTTCGCTGCGCGAGCCGAGCATGCGGTAGGCGATGCGCAATAGCCGCGCGCGATAGGACTCGAAGGTCGCCGTGGCAATTTCGGCCTGCGACATGGCCCGTTCCTCGTAAACGAAGCCGGTTGAGCGAATGTGGATGACCATCGGCTATCCTTGCCGCCTTGAAAAGCTGAGTTCGCGCGCCGCCGCTGTTAGGGCCGGTCCGGCGTCGTCAACACCCGGTCGGCCGTGTCCACGACGAAAACGGCGAGGAGCTTGGAGGGCTCGACGTCGCTGGCATTAGCGCTGACACCGTGGTGATCACCGGGCATTTCGACAAAGCTCTCGCCGACGCGGAAGACTTTCTCCGGGCCGTCGTTGATTCGGCTGCGCACCGCGCCCTCGATCACTGTTGCCGTGATGAAGGCAGATGCGGCGTGGGTGTGAGGCGGTGAGGATCCGCCCGGACCGTACTCGACGAGGACGCCGCGCAGACTCTTGCCTGGAACTGAAGGTAGCGGATGGTCAAAGATCGTCGTGACCTGGGCCTCGCCCCTCGCGATATCGGCCGCCATCGCAGGAACGACGGAGACGGCAACGAGGGCGCCCAGCAGAAATGCTCTAAACATGGAAGGGGTCATTCTTTGTGGATGGGAAGAAGCGCAGCGGTTCAGGCAGCAGCGAGCCAGCTCTCGAACCGCGTCGGCCCGAGCCGTGCCGCTTCCGCATGCTCGGGAACAAGTGAACTCTTATCGAGCGCAGCGCCGAAGTAGCGCGCCGCCCTGTCGGCTAGCACCTCCCGACGGTCGCCGATGGATGCGATCGAGTGGGCGACGAAGTCGCGGAACGGCAGGCGGTCCGGCCCGGCGATCTCGATCGTCGCGTTGCGCGGGGGAGCAAGCGCGACATCGGCGAGCGCTGCGGCGACATCGGCGGCGGCGATCGGCTGGAAGTCGGCATCGGGAACAACGATGCGGTCGCCTGCGACAGAAGCCTGGGCGATCGTCGCGACGAACTCGAAGAATTGCGTCGCCCGGACGATAGTGTAGGGAAGGCCAGAAGCCGCGATCAATCGCTCCTGCGCGACCTTCGCAAGGAAGTATCCGTTCCCCTCCAGGCGGTCCGTGCCGACGATGGATAGGGCGACGTGATGTTTCACACCCGCCTCGCGCTCCGCAGCGAGGAGGTTGCGGCCAGAGCGCTCGAAGAAGTCGAGCACCGCCGCGTCCTCAAAGGACGGAGAGTTCGACACGTCAACGACGACGTCGGCTCCGGCAAGAACCCCGGCCAAGCCTTCGCCCGTCAGCGCATTCACCCCGCTGCTCGGTGAAGCCGCAATGGCCTCGTGTCCTTGTCGCGACAGTTCGGCCGTCAGATGCCTGCCGATGAGGCCGCTTCCACCAATCACCACGATCTTCATGGTACCCGTCTCCTTGTTCGTGAACGGATGGAGTGGCTCCTTGCCGCTTTCAGGCGTCCGTCGGAGAAATGACGAGGCGGGATGGGCCCGATGTGACATGCCCCGGAAAAAATCAGCGACGTGAGACGTCGAACTGCCGCCGGGGATCGATTGACATCCGCGGGAAGGGGACGGCGCTGGCGCCGCCCCTGACGGAGCGCAGAACCGACTAGGCCTTCGCCTGGACCGGGAGGCGGAAGGGTGCGCCGAGGCGGTTGAACGCGTTCATCGCGGCGATGGTGATCGTCAGATCAACGAGATCCTTGGCCGCAAAGACCGCGCTCACGGCGGCATATGCCTCATCGGAGGCGTGCGTCTCACTCACCAGCGTGACTTCCTCCGCCCAGGCGAGAGCGGCGCGGTAATTTTCAGGAAACAGGTGGGGCACCTCGGCCCAGACCGGAACCAGGGCGACCTTCTCGAAAGGCATCGTCTTTAGGAGATCCCGGGTGTGCAAGTCGATGCAGTGCGCGCAGCCATTAATCTGCGACACTCGCAGAAAGACGAGATGGATCAGCTCATTGGGTAGATCGGTGCCAGTGGTGATGTAGTGGTGGATGCCATAAAGCGCTTTGGCCCCCTGCGGGGCCACCTCGTTCCAGACCAGTCGCTTGTTCTCGCTCATGTCATTTCCTTGTGCTCGGAGCGCCAGAGATCGACGTTCAAAGCCATGACGAGCCGAGCGACTCGGATGTGACATGCGATGCTGCTTTCTCGTCCAAAGCGGATCATGTTCCAGCCGAGCGCATCTACGCCCTCTTCCAAGCAGGCTGAGCAGGTCGATTGTCGACCGTCATGGGTCGGACACGGAACTTCTGCTGCCGGACCAAGCGCCAAAGTCTGGTCGCCGCTCCCATCCGGACCTTCAGCGGCAGTGCTCCGAATGTCCGCTTGGGGTCAGGAGTTCGCACACCGATTTTTCGGCTGTGCGCCATCAGCGGACCTCCGACCGAAGACATCGGAATGGCCGCTTGGAGGCCAACAGCTGTTGTTGAGATGGAATGGTTGCTCCGACCACCATAACCGTCCTCGGCAACGAACCGCTGCCGAAGCAACACGAACAAGAACGCTCCACCGTGATCGGTGGTTGGTCCAACAGCAAGGCACTCAACAACCGCTTGAAAGCAGTCGTCGGATTACTTGGCGAGATGACCGGGGGTACGGTCACGTCCGTGATTGGCTCGATGCCGTCGGTGCAGCAAACATCTTGCCCTGTAGCAGTAAAGCCACGGTCATGATGGTAAGGCCGACGACGAGGCCGTTCGCTGCCAGGAAAAGCACCGGGGCGAGGACGGCGACCGCTCCGGCATCGCCATGGGCAACCAGGCGAACCGGGGCCGTTGCCATGGCAGTCGCGCCGAAGCTGAAGGCCCAGAGCCCAGGGACAGCGCCGGCCTTCGCGATCCACGGCGAGAGCCGGGCCAGAACCAGAACCTGGAGCAGACCGTAGCCGATCAGGGCATGCGCGAAGAGGTCCGGCGCTCCGCCCGCGACCGAGAGGTAGGCCACGGCCCCCACCGGCGCGGGCGCCAGCTGGATGCCCAGGGTCGGGCGCGACGCGACGGGCTTCTCAGGCCCGGTCAGCAGGCGGTGGAGCAGAACCGATTCCATCGCGAGCCAGGAGAACAGGCCGGCGCCGAAGGCGAGCTGACCCCAATCCTGGTAGCCCAGGGCCGACGCCCCGGTCGCCGAGACGAAGCTTCCGGCCACGGTCGGCAGGTACAGCACCGCGGTGGTGGTGCCGTGGTCCCGGCCGCCTTGCCAGAGGCCGCCCGTCCGCCAGACCGCGAAGCCGAGCGTAAATAGGAAGCCGAGGCCGAACAGGACGGTTGCGGATCCGGCCGAGTAAGGGATGAGCCCGCTCGCGACGAGCATGGTCGCCACTCCGGCGAGGCCGATGAAGCAGCACTGGACCGCATGGGCCGCCTCGACCGCCAGCTTGTCCGGGGTGAGGACGGCCTTGAGGGCATAGAGGACGACGAGCACGGCCCAGACTGCGCCGGCGAGTACGTAGACCGCCTCCCCGACGACCGTGGGCAGGTGCCAGGCGAGCGCGGCCGCGCGCCAGGCCCCGCCCAGGCCGGATAGCCCCAGGACGATGCCGAAGTAGGCGGCCGGCGTGTTCGCGGCGACTTCCCTAATGCGCTGCGCGAGGTGGAGGCGTGGGCCGGCGACGATAGAGACCGTGGTCATGACCGTTCTCCTGTGAGGTCGGGATGTTGTCGGGCGGGCGCTGCGCCCACCGCTTCTCGACAAGGATGATAATGGACGACGGCCCCGATCTTTATTCCTCTCTCGGCAATGGAGAGGTTCGCGACGCGATGCTTGAGGGCAGCCGCTCAGCCACCGATCTCGGCGTCTTCGAAACATGAAGAAGCGGTGGTGAAGATGGATAGGACCTGGTTCGTCACGGGCTCGTCGCGTGGCCTCGGCCGGGCCTTGGCCCAGGCCGTCGTCGCGGCGGGCGAGCGGCTCTGCGCGACGGCGCGCGACCCTGCCGCGCTCGTGGACCTCGTCGAGGCCGGCGGCGAGCGCGTGCTCGCGTTGCCCCTCGACGTCACCGACGAGGAGGCGGCGCATCGGGTAGTCGAGGCTGCCGTAGAGCGGTTCGGACGCGTCGACGTCGTCGTCAACAACGCCGGGTACGGCGACGTCGCGCCCATCGAGGACACCGACCTCGCCTCGTTCCGGGCGCAGGTCGAGACGAACCTGTTCGGGGTCGTCAACGTGACCAAGGCGGCCATTCCCCTCTTTCGGACGCAGCGCCGTGGCCACTTTCTGCAGGTCTCCTCCATCGGGGGGCGAACCGGCGCGACCGGTCGCGGCCCGTACTCGGCCGCGAAGTTCGGCGTGGAGGGGTTTTCCGAGGTTCTCGCCATCGAGATGAAGCCCTTCGGCGTGCACGTCACCATCGTGGAGCCTGGCGGCTTCCGGACGGACTTCGCGGGATCGTCGACGCGCATCGCCGAAGGCAGTCCGGCTTACGCCGAGACCGTCGGCCAGGTCGCCGCCATGCAGCGGGCCTACGACGGCAAACAGCCCGGCGACCCAGAGCGCGCCGCCCGGGCGATGATGACCGTGGTCTCGGCGAAGGCCCCGCCGCTGCGTCTGGTGCTGGGTAGCGACGCCTACGCGCGGGCCGAGGCCGGCGACGAGGCGCGGCTGGCCGAGTTGCGTGCCTGGCGCGAGCTCAGCCTCTCGACCGACTTCCAACCTTGACGCCAGGTCTCCCCCGCAGATGCCCCGCTCTCACGATCACCGAAACGCGGCAGGAATGCCAAGGACCGCACCCCCATGAAGGGGGCGCGGTCCGCGTCGCGCCTACCAGCCAGGCCCCTCAGAAGGGTCAGCGCTTCGCCACCTGCTTGTCGAGGAAGCCGCGGATGAGGGGCGCCATCTCATCCAGCTTGTCCTCTAGCGCGAAGTGGCCAGTGTCGAGGATGTGCAGCTCCGCGTCCGGCAAGTCCTTCAGGTAGGGGTGCGCCCCTTCCTCGGGGAAGATCTTGTCGTTCTTGCCCCAGACGATCAGCGTCGGCGGCTTGCGCTCGCGGAAGAATGCCTGGAATTGCGGGTAGAGCGGCACGTTCGTGCGGTAATCGTAGAATAGGTCGAGTTGGATGTCCTTGTTGCCGGGCCGGTCGAGCAGGGCCTGGTCGTGCACCCAGTTGTCCGGGCTGATCCTAGAGACGTCCCGCACGCCGTCGGTGTACTGGAAGATCGTCGTGGGGAGGGTCACCAGACCCGACAGTGCCTCGCGGCTCTTGGCCGAGCCGTCGGCCCAGTAGGCCTTGATCGGATCCCAGAACTCGCGCAACCCCTCGTCGTAGGCGTTGCCGTTCTGGACGATCAGGCCGGTCACCCGGTTGGGGTGCTTGAGGGCGAGGCGGTAGCCGACCGGCGCACCGTAATCCATCACGTACATCGCGTAGGACTTGGCGCCGAGTTGGCCGAGCAGGCCGTCCACAAGGTCGGCGTAGTGGCCGAAGGTGTAGGCGAACTGGGTGTGGTCGGGCGCGTCGCTCTGGCCGAAGCCGGGGTAATCGGGCGCGATGACGTGGTAGCGGTCCGCGAGCGTCGGGATCAGGTTGCGGAACATATGCGAGGAGGTCGGGAATCCGTGCAGGAGCAGCACGACCGGGCCGTCGGCCGGGCCGGCCTCGCGGTAGAAGACCTTCACGCCGTCGACCGTCGCGGAACGGTAGTGGACCGTCGCCGGTGTCTGGGCGGCGACCAGGGCCTGCTCTGCCTTGGCATGAGGGGGAAGGACGGTGCCGGCCGTCGTGAGCATCAGGGCAAGCAGAAGGTGTTTCATCGGTGTCTCCTTTCGCGGGGGCGTCGAGGACCTCGCCGCCTCATGGAGACATCATCGGTGTTCAGCTTGCAGGCGTTAATCGGCGTCGTGTGGAAGGCATTGTTGTCGCCTGCGGAATAGATAGTATCGCTTGGTTCCGATGACCTCGGCTAGGTCGAACCGACCCGGACCGACGCCTCGCGTCGACCCTGCGCCCGCTCAGTTGAGCAGGCGGTTGGCCCGCAGCCGCGCCACGGCCAGGTCGACGAAGGTCCTCACCTTGGCCGGCGCCTGCCGCCCCTCGGGGTAGACGACATGGATGGGCAGCGGCTCCTCCTCGTAGTCGGCGAGCACGACCTGCAGGCGGCCTCCCAGCAAGGCGGAGCCGATCTGGTAGTGCAGCACCCGGGTCAGGCCCCAGCCCGCGAGCGCCGCGGCGATGCCGGCCTCGTTCGTGTTGCTCATCAGGGCGGGATGGACCGTCACGCGCTGATCCTGCGCGAACCGCCACTCCGTCGAGGCCCAGGCGCCCGTGGACATGGCGACGCGGTGGTCCCTCAGGTCCTGCGGGCTCTGCGGGACGCCGTGCCGCTCGAAGTAAGCCGGTGAGCCGCAGACGACGCGGCGCACCGACCCGACCCGCGCGGCTGTAAGGCCAGAATCCGAGAGGTGGCCGATGCGCACGGCGACGTCGATGCCTTCCTCGACGATGTTCACCTGCCGGTCGACGAACAGCGTCCGTGCCGCCATGGTCGAGTAGGCGTCGAGGTAATCGGTCACGATGGGCAGCACGTGCATGTGGCCGAACAGGACCGATGCTGTCACCGCGAGGGTTCCGGACGGCGTCGCGTAGGAACCTGCGGCGGCGGCCTCGGCCTCGACGATGTCGGAAAGGATTCGCCGGCAATCCTCGTAGTAGCGGCCACCGGCCTCGGTGAGCTTCACCGAGCGCGTGGTGCGCACGAACAGCCGGGCGCCGATGGTCTCTTCCAGCGCGGCGACGGCCCGCGTCACGGCCGGCGGGCTCATGTGCATCAGGCGCGCGGTCTCCGCGAAGCTCGCCGTCTCCGCGACCTTCGCGAAGATCCGCATGGCCTGCCAGCGGTCCATGTCCCTGCTCCCCCGTCCCCAGCGGCCCGGCCATCGTGGCCTTGACGAATACAGCTGTTCGAGCATGCGCGCCGCCAAGCCGTCGCACCATGGTGAACGGCATGCCGGGCCAGGCCGCCTAGCCTTCGCGGGCGACCGTGGGATCCGGGTCCGGCGCCGCTCCGTCGCCAGCGAGCTCTACGGCGAGGCTCTCGATCTCGCGGCAGACCTCGGCGGGGATGCCTGACCAGACCGCCCGCGCACGCGCCTCGTGAAGGCGCCTGCCGTCCCGGGAGGCCGCCGCCAGGGCTAGGACCAGCGCCCGCGACATGCGCGCGTCGAAGCTCCGGCCGCGACGCGCGGCGTCGACCTCGGCGCCGCACATCCCGAGCCCGCGGGCCTCCGCTTCCCGCCCTGGAGAAACGGGCGGGTCGCGGCCGTCCTCGGCCAGGGCGAGCGCGACGGACAGGCGCACGCGCCCGTCCAGGGTGAAGGAAGACATGGCCGCATTCCCACGCTTCGAGGGTCGGTTCAGAAGCCGAAGTGGCTGAGACCCGGATGGTCGTCGGGCCGGCGCCCCAGCGGCCAGCGGAACCGGCGCTCGGCCTCGCTGATCGGGTGTTCGTTGATGCTGGCGTGGCGGGCCCGCATCAGCCCGTCCTCGGCGAACTCCCAGTTCTCGTTGCCGTAGGCCCGGAACCACTGGCCGCTGTCGTCGCGGTACTCGTAGGCGTAACGCACCGCGATGCGGTTGCCGGTGAAGGCCCAGAGCTCCTTGATCAGGCGGTAGTCGAGCTCGCGGTTCCACTTGCGGGTGAGGAAGGCCTGGGCCTCCTCCCGGTTCGTGACGAACTCGGCCCTGTTCCGCCAGCGGGTGTCGGTCGTGTAGGCCAGGGCGACCTTGGCCGGATCACGGCTGTTCCAGCCGTCCTCGGCGAGGCGGACCTTCTCGATGGCGCTCTCCTCGGTGAACGGCGGCAGCGGGGGACGGGACATCGGCTTCTCCTCGGGGTTTTCGGGGTGGACGCGTGTCGGGAGGTCGGTCGGCAGGCCGGCGGGACGGGACCCTCGGACATCGCCCTCGGTCAGAGGGCGAGATGAACGGGGTCGCTCCCCGCGGCCGGGGTGGCCGAGCAGATCAGCACCTCGTCGGCCGCGTGGGGAGCGGTGGGCGCCTTCGCGTAGGTGGCCGCACCTTTCAGGAGCTTCGTCCGGCAGGTGCCGCAGGTTCCGGTCCGGCAACTGAACTCCGGGCTGAGGCCGCGGGCCTCGGCGAGTTCGAGCAGCGTTCCGGCGTCCGGCGTCCAGCGCGCCTCCTTCGACGAGTTCAGGAAGGCGACCGGAACCGGCTCCGTCGACGCGGGCGGCAGCGCGGCCGCCCCGGCATCCGCCGGTATGCTCCGGACCAGGGACGAGGGACCGAAGGTCTCGGCGTGGATGCGGTCGTCGGCGACGTTCAGGTCCCGCAGCCCGTCGTAGAGCGCCTGCGTGAAGGCCGCCGGACCGCAGAGGTAGAAGTCGTAATCGCCGAACGGCAGCACGCGGGCGAGCAGCGCCATGTCGATCCGGCCAGCGACATCGTAGTCGACACCCGCCACCGCATCCCCGGGCGCGCTCAGCACCCGCACGACCCTCACCGCGCTCCCGGCCGCGGCGGCGAGCTCGGCCACCTCCCTATCGAAGGGACGCTCCTCCTTGGAGCGGGCCGCCTGGACCAGTGTGGTCGGCCGGATGCCCCGGGTGCGCAGGCCCTCGTAGACGAGGTGGCGCAGCATCGCCAGCAGCGGCGTGATGCCGATGCCGCCGGCGAGCAGCACGGCCGGCCGCTTGGCATGGGCGT
>NZ_SRLB01000006.1 GCF_004745635.1 Methylobacterium nonmethylotrophicum
AGCGCGTTCGCGGTGACGATCACGGTGGCCCCCGTATCGGCCAGGATGGCGATCCACAAGCCCGTCAGCCCGAGCACGCTCGTGACCAGGAACACCGCCTTGAGCCCCAGCGCGACGGCGATGTTCTGGCGGATGTTGGCCATGGCGGCCCGCGCCAAGCGGATCATCTCCACGACGTCGTAGGTGTGGCTCCTCAGGAGCGCGCCGTCGGCGGTCTCCAGGGCCACGTCGGTGCCCGAACCCATGGCGATACCCACGCTCGCCGCCGCCAGTGCAGGTGCATCGTTGATACCGTCGCCCACCATCATGACCCGGCCCCCCACCCCGAGCGCCCGGATCACCGCGACCTTGTCATCGGGCATCTGCTCGGCGCGGAACTCCAGACCGAGCGCGCTCGCGATCGCCGCACCGGTGCGCGCGTTGTCGCCTGTGAGCATGATCGGACGGATGCCGAGATCCTGTAGGGCTGCAAGAGCCGACTTCGCGTCGAGACGCGGCTCGTCGCGCAGGGCGATCAGCCCCACCAAACGGCCGCCCACCACGAGCGCCGTGACGGTTTTGCCCTCCGCTTCAAGCGCGGCGCTCCGCTCGCTCGCCCCGGCCGGCCAGGTCGTACCGCCTTCGGCAAAGCGCGGAGCACCGAGAAAGATCTCCTGCCCGCCGAGCGAGCCGGTCACGCCCTGACCCGGAACGGCCCTGACCCCGTCGGCGGGCTGGATCCGGCAGCCCGTCGTCCTGGCCCACTCCACGATCGCGACGGCGAGCGGATGGTTCGATCCGGTCTCGACGGCCGCAGCCAGCCGCAGCACCTCAGCCTCGCTACCGGAATAGACCGCGACGTCCGTCACCCGCGGCGCTCCTTCGGTCAGCGTGCCTGTCTTGTCGAAGGCGATGACCTGCGTATTCGCCGCCGCCTCGATCACGGCGCCCCCCTTCATCAGCAAGCCGCGGCGCGCGCCGGCCGACAGGGCCGATGCGATCGAGGCCGGCACCGAGATCACGAGCGCGCACGGGCAGCCGATCAGCAGGAGCGCGAGCCCGCGATAGACCCAGGTCGACCAAGCCCCCCCGAACAGGAGCGGCGGCACCAGAACGACGAGGAGGGCGAGGCCGACGATGAGCGGCATGTACCAGCGCGAGAAGCGGTCGATGAAGCGCTCCGTCGGCGCGCGCGCCTCCTGCGCCTCCTCGACGAGGCGGATGATGCGCGCGATCGTGTTATCCTCGGCGGCCTTGGCGACGCGCACCCGGAGTGCCGCCTCGCGGTTGATCGAGCCCGCGAAGACGCCGTCCCCCGCCCCTTTGGTGCTCGGGAAGGATTCCCCCGTCACAGGAGACTCATCGATGCCGGACGTGCCGGAGAGGATGACGCCGTCGGCCGGGATGCGATCGCCCGGTCGCACCAGCACTGTCTGGCCGATCGTGAGCGAGGCGGCCGGCACGTCTCGGGCGATGCCGTTCTCCTCGACCAACGCTGTTTTCGGGACGAGTTCGCCGAGCGCCCGGATGCCGGCGCGGGCTCGGTCGGCCGCCACGCCCTCCAGCACCTCGCCGACCGCGAACAGGAACACGACGAGGGCGCCTTCCTCCGCGGCGCCGATGAACAGGGCGCCGGCAGCGGCGATCGACATCAGCATCTCGATCGTGAACGGCATGCCGGCGCGCGCGGCCGCGATGGCGCGCTGGGCGACCGGCGTGACCCCGACCAGCGTCGCGCCCACGAATGCCCAGAAGGCCAGCGCGGGAACGCTGAGCTTGATCGTCCAAGCCAGGGCGAGCATGGCGCCGGTGAACAGGACCAGACGGCCCTTGCTGGCCTGCCACCAAGGCCTGTCAGCGCTCTCGCCATGTGCGTGCCCTTGCTTTGCGAGAACGCCGTCATGCTGGTCTGCCGCCGTCAGGGGTGCCTGCTCGTCCTGGTCACAGCCCGGCTCACCACAGCCGTGTGCTGCGTTCGCATCGCGGCGGCCGAGCAGCTCGTGCTCGGGACCGGAAGTGAGGGATGGCGGCAATTTGCGCGTGAGCGTGTAGCCGAGGCCGGCCACGCGTTTTTCGACGGTCCTTGAGGAGATCTGGGTCTGATCGATCGTGGCGGTCAGGGTCTCGGTGATCGTCGAAGCCCTGACGTCGCTGACGCCCGGCAACTTGGCCAACGCCGTTTGGATCTTGCCGACGCAGCTGGCGCAATCCATCCCCTCGACCTTCCAGGTGAAGGTCGAACCGTTCTCGCGCGCGGCGTCCGCACTGTGTCCCGTCATGAGATCCTCCTGCTCCCCGGCAGCCTAGAACCTTTAGCCGCTAGAGGAGCAAGGAGCGGTCGGTCTCAGCCTTGGCTCTGCCACTGCGTCATGACCTCTTGGCTCGACCTGCTGAGGTGCACATGCGCGTCGACGCGCTCGACCCAGGCGAGCGGGATGAGGTGATGCGCGCCGTGCGCGGCCGGATCGTTCCGGGTCAGCTTGATCTGATCGGATCCCTGCATGTGGTCGACGGTGCCGACATGGTGCCCATCGGACGCCTTGACCTCCATGTGCTCTTTGATCTGGCTTGCATCGATCATGACGTATCTCCTCGACCTGAGACGGCTGACACATGGTATGAGGGGAGACGCTCGACGAGCGCCTCGCGCGCTAGGCGGCCATCTTCCGGCAGCTCTCGGCGCAAGTCCGATACCGTTCGAGGCCGATGAGAACACCGTCTCGCCCTGGAACCGGGGATAGCGACGAGAGAACCAGCGCTGCAAGGAATGGTTGCGCACAGTCGTGCTCGAGCCCAACATCGATGATCTCGGAGTATTCCCGCGGGGGGTCTCGTTGTCAACGCCGATTGAAGTCTGACCCACCTTTGGGTTTGTCGCCGATCGTAACCTGACCCACCCCTCACGCAGGAACGTCTGGTTCCCGCACTGGCCGCGCCACCAGTCCGGCGCGCCGCTTGTCCTTCAGCCGGTAGCTCTCGCCGGTGATCGTCACCACGCTGGCATGGTGCAGCACCCGGTCCAACATCGCCGCCGTCAGCACCGCGTCGCCGGCAAACGCCTGGTCCCACGCCCCGAACGACAGGTTCGAGGTCAGGATCATCGCGCCCCGCTCGTAGCGCTTGGCCGCCACCTGGAAGAACAGGTTCGCCTGCTCGCGCGCGAACGGCAGGTAGCCGATCTCGTCGACGATCAGCAGCCGGTAGAGGTTCACCGCCCGGTGCATCGCCTCCTTCAGGCGACCCTGGCGCTGCGCCGTCTCCAGCGTCAGGACCAGGTCCGCCGCACTGGTGAAGCGCACCTTCATCCCGCGCTGCGTCGCCAGGTAGCCGAGCGCGATCGCCAGATGCGTCTTGCCCACGCCGGACGGACCCAGGAACACCACGTTCTGCGCCCGTTCCACGAAGGCCAGGCTGGCCAGTTCCTGGATCTGCGCCCGCGGCGCTCCGGTGGCGAAGCCGAAGTCGTAGCCCTCCAGCGTCTTCACCGCCGGGAACCCCGCCACCCGGGCGAACATCTCCCGTGCCCGGGTGCGCCGGGCCTCGCGCTCGGCGCGCAGCACCTCCTCCAGGAAGACGGCGTAGGGCGTGTCGCGCTCGGATGCCGCTTGCGCGAGCGCGCCGTAGGCCGCGGGCACCGCCTGCAGGCGCAACTCGCCGCAGAGTTCGGCGAGGCGGGCATGCTGCAGGTCGCTCATGCCGGCTCTCCCGTCATCAGGCCCGAGAGCCCGTCGTAGAGCGCCAGCGGGTGCTGCAGCCCGACCACCGGGTGGGCGGGAGCCGGCACCGCCGGGGCCTTGATCTGGCGCACCGAGCGGCCGCCATAGGGCGGCGGCACCGGCTGCAACTGCGTCCGTTCCACGTCCAGGCGCTCGGCCGGCACCGCGCCGGTCGTGGCATGGACCCGCTGGTTGGCCACCGTGCGCAGCCAGCGACCCGCCGCCAGGTTGGCCGCCTCGCGATCGAGCACCAGCCCTTCCTGGCCCAGCCGGCTGGCCAGCGGCACGTAGAAGCTGCCGCGCAGGTAGCGGATGAAGCGCTCGACCTTGCCCTTCGTTTGCGCCCGTCCGGGCTGGCACAGCCGGGGCCGGAAGCCGCAATGGCGGGCAAAGTCCAGGAAGCCGGCCTGGAAGCGATGACGCCCGCGACCGTAGGCGTTCCGCTCCACCACCACGGTGCGCATGTTGTCGTAGAGCACCTCGCGCGGCACGCCCCCGAAGGCCAGGAAGGCGTTCTCGTGGGCGGCGATCAGCGTCTCGAGGCGCTCGTCGGTCACGAACTCCAGGTAGGCCGCCCGGCTCCAGCCCAGCGTTGCCACGAACACCGAGAGACGGTCGGCGCCGCGCCGCATCACCGCCCAGTCGACCTGCATCTGCTCGCCCGGCGCAGTCTCGAAGCGCACCACCGGCTGCGGGGTCGGCGCCGGCGCGAGGCCGGCGACGAACTCCTTGAGCATCGTGTAGCCGCCCGCATAGCCCCGCTCGCGCAACTCGACGAGCAGCACGCTGGCCGGGATCCGCTCCGGCGCCGCAGCCGCCAGACGTTCCACCACGTAGCCCTTGAACGGATCGAGCTTGCCCGGTCGGGGCGGCCGCCCCTTGTAGCGCGCCGCCGCCTCGTCGCGCAGGTAGCGCCTCACCGTGTTGCGCGACAGACCCGTCGCGCGGGCAATCTCGCGGATGCCCTTCCCGTGCCGATGCAACACCCGGATCTCCAACGCTGCCTCCTCACCCACCATCCGGGCCTCCTCCCGCAGAAGGAGCCCAGCCTACGGCCTGGGTCAGGGTTCAGTCGGCGACTGGGTCAGTTTCACATCGGCGCCTACATCGTGCTCGGTCCGGAAGAGCCGCTCGAGATCGCAATCCATGATTCAGTCGCGCGCCAGCGACGACGTGCGGGGACGTCGCGGATCAACGGAGGGAGAGACGACGATGAGACGCAGCGCCCTGTCGACCCTGCTTTGGCTCGGCTGCCTGCACGGAGCCCATGCTCAGGAAGCCCCATTTGGCCTGTCCTGGGGACCCGTCGACACGGTGCCGAAGCCCTCGATGGTCGACCGCGAAGCGAACATCACGGCGCTGACCTACTTCCACGACCGTCCGCTGGCCGCGGGCATCGATACGGACGAGGTCATCCTGGAAGTCTGCCGGGACGAGGGCCTGCAGCAGGTCATCTGGCTCAGCCGTCCGCTCTCGGAGGCCGAACTGCCGTCGCGCTACGAGGCCATCTACCGGGAGGGCGTGCGGCGGTACGGTCAGCCGCAAACCGAGCCGGGTGCCGAGACTGTGTCGTGGCCGTCTGGACGCGCGCTCCTGGCCGTCAGGAAGGCTGTTCCCGGCGAGCGGCGCTTGACCATGCTGGCCAGGGGCGACCACTACGAGGCGTGCTCGGTCGCCCACCAGGCGGCCACAGGCCACCCGGCCTCCCGGCACGCGTCGGACCTAATCCTCGGGCAGACCCCGTGAAGCAGGTCGCGATCATCCGCACCGGGCCTACGATGGCGGCCGATCCACAAACCGCCGAGATAATCGGGCTCGGTGCGACGCCATATGCGGCCTTGATCGGACAATCGCCGCCTTGGTGCCCGGACATGACGATGCGGCCTGAGCCCGGGGCTTCATGAGCGGTGCGCCGCAGTGGGCTTCGTCAGCGGACGACGATCGGCCGACCTGCGGGCCCCGTCCTCCTTTCGAGAGCAAGCCGGTTCCCGCAAACCTGTCCCGCCGGGATCATCCCGGACGGGACGACATGGACGCCACGCACGCCCTCCAGCGCAGGCTTCGAGGCCGGGGGGTGGCGCCCGTACCGGTCGCCCCGCGCCAGCTGTGCTGCGCAGCCGAGAAGCTCACAAGTGGCATCGAACCGTCATCGGCCGTCGATAAAACAGGCGCACCCGGAGATTGCCGCCTGTTTCGGCGGTGACGCGCCCCTGACCGAACCCGCGGCATTCGGGGAACGATCGATCGCGCGCACGACCACGATGCGTTTCGAATGTCGCCCCATTCGCCCGCACGCGGGTTCGCAGTCGTGATTACGGCCGATGGGAAGAGCGGCATGGCTGCCGTCGCTGCGAGCAACCCACACGCTATGCCGCTTGAATTCTGGAAGTTCGGCCTCTCCCCGTCCCGCTCCATAGGCGTGGCGAGGGGCGTGAGGGCGGTGTCTACCTCGGTGGTACGCGTGGCTATCTCATCGGCCGGGGTCGTCAGCTCAACCCGAACCCGGCGGCGGGCTTGCACGAAGCCGCTCGTCCATGGTTAGCAGCGCGGCCAAGTTTGGGCGGATGCCGCATCGTGTCCTGGTCACCGCATCGCTAGTCCGGGTTCGGTTCACGCATGTGGAGGCGGCACGATGAGCCGGTGGAGACAGGCCGCAGGACGCCTCCGCGCAGGTGCAGGGGTTGCGACGTTGCTCGCTGGCGTGTCCACCGGCGCCCACGGGGCCAATCTCGCCACGCCGACGCCACACGACGCGACGCACCTGCCCTCCTTCGGTGCCTGGGCGGGCGGCTATATCGGATGGCAGGGCAGCGCCGGTGACGCCTTCGGCAGCTTCGGCTTCGGTTCCGGCATGATCGGCCGCCGTTCGGTGCCGGAATTCCGCACCGGGGATGCCACGGGCCGCAACGATGCCGGGCGCGATGCGACCACCGCGCTCGGCGGCCTGTTCGGCGGGTATGCTTGGCAGAGCGGCCCGTTCGTGTATGGCCTTGAAGCCGACGTTGACGCCTCGAACCTGGAGCGGCCCGTGTCCAGGTGCTGATCGCCCAGCAGGGCTACCTCTCGGCCCTGGTCACTTCGGCGGGCGCGCGCGCCACCCAGTACGCCGACACCGCCGCCCTGTTCGTGGCGCTCGGCGGCGGCTGGTGGAACCGGGCCGACGTGGCCCCGCCCCCGCCCGAGAAGGACCCGCTCAAGTTCCTGTGAAGGGGCTCTCCCGCGGGACCGGCCAGCCGTCCGCCTCGGGGTCCGCCCGAGCCCAAATCGCACGCCGACGGTCGGGCAGGGCATCCACGCGACTGAGCCGACGCGGCTCAGATCCCCTCGCCAGCTCATGCTGGGCGGTTCTGTCCATGAACGCCGGGCCCGGTGTCGGCCTCGGGAGGTCGGTCATGTGATGGCTCACGAACGGTCGCGGGCGTGGCGCGTCGGTGCCGAGCCCAAGGTCCGGCCCATGGGATTCCGTCAGGGGCATGGATTGGATCCCCGGCCCCGGACGTTTCCTTCCGATCCAGGAGGGTAACGATGGTAAGCGTCAGGCTTTCACACGTTTGCTGCCGGTTTGACGGCGGTCGACCAGTTCCAAGGCAGGAGTACGTCGAGATCTCGGGCCGGATGACCGCTGCTCATCCGGGTCAACACGTCGGTGAGGTAGGCATAGAGCTCGACGCCGTTGAGCTTGGCCGTCTCGATCAAAGAAGCGATGACGGCCCACCGCGCTCCGCCGCCATCTGAACCGGCGAACAGGTAGTTCTTGCGCCCGACCGCCATCACCCGTTCATTCTGCCCATGTCGGGCAGGAAGCGGAGGTTCGTTATCGCGGGCACCCCCATTCCGGCCGGAAGGTGCTGGTGCGCCGGGTCGAGCAGCGGACGTACGGCCCGATTCTCCTGGTGCAAGCGCCTTCCGGCGTTGTGATCGTCATGGCCGGATGGATGTTCGACCCGGTTCACTGCGCCGGCATGACGTCCGGGTCTCCGCGCGTCGATGTCACGGCGCTGATCGAGCTGGCGCGGCTGTTGAGTGGGGCAGACAGCCCCGCAAAGTTCCGGAGCGATGTCGGCATCGTTCCGGAGGCACAGGATGGAACCTTTCAAGCGGCCGGCCGCGGTGCCGGATCGGCAGATCAGCTTCCTCTTCGAACAGGACGGGCTGGAGGGCCTGAGCGCTCAGGAACGCGACACGGTCGTCGCAATGCTGGCGCAGATCCTCATGCAGGCCGGCGGCCTCGGCGTCGAGGAGCTTGACGATGACGAGCGCTGAGCTGCTCCCGCCAGCCATCCTGAAGCGAACGGCGGTCGTCTATGTGCGGCAGTCGACGCAATCCCAGGTCATGACCAATCTCGAGAGCAAACGGCGCCAGTACAATCTGGTCGATGTCGCCCGCCAGCGCGGCTTTGTCGACGTCGAGGTCATCGACGATGATCTCGGCCGGTCGGCGAGCGGACTTTAGCAACATCACCGCGCCGACGCGCCCGAACAAAGCCCCGCTTCCGTTTGCCAGCGCCCTGGGCCTACGCGCTCTGCCACGCCGCATGAATGGCCAAAGATACCATGCAGGGAGCTGGAGATTGGATCACTCTCCGGTTCTCTGACCTTGGACCGGAGTTGGCCATGCTTGATCGTGAACAGATCCAGACAAACCTGCCTGAGGTTGCTGTGTTCGTCACGCTGGAACTCAGCAAGTCGGCATGGCTCCTGGCCGCCCAGGCCGTCCCGAGCGGGAAGACCTCTGCACACCGGGTGAGCGGCGGCGACGTGGAGGGCCTGCTCGCCTTGCTGCGCCGCCTGCAGGCTCGCGAACAGCGCAGCTCCGGCCGAGAGGTCGCGATCATCCTCGGCTACGAGGCCGGATACGACGGCTTCTGGCTGCAGCGCCGCCTCGCGGCCGAGGCAATCACCTGCTTCGTCATGGATCCCGGCAGCCTCCAGGTCGACCGCCGCGCGCGACGGGCCAAGACCGACCGGCTCGACGCGGCCATGCTGCTCCGGGCCCTGATGGCGTGGTGCCGCGGCGATCACGCCGCCTGCCGCATGGTGCAGGTGCCCTCGGTCGAGCGCGAGGATGCGCGGCGCACTCATCGCGAGCGCCAGCGCCTGATCGCGGAGCGGGTGCAGCACGTCAACCGGATCAAGGGCCTGCTCGCCACCCAGGGCGTCTACACGTTCCAGCCGCTGCGACGCGACCGTTGGGAGCGGTTGAAGGAGGTGCGCACCGGCGACGGGCGCGACCTGCCTCAGCGCCTGCGCGGCGAGATCGAGCGCGAGTTCCGGCGGCTGGAACTCGTGCTCGAACAGGTTGCGGCCGCCGAGGCCGAGCGCGATGCCGCCGTGGCGGATCCGGCCGTCACGGACGCCGACGCCGAGAAGGTGGCGCGTCTGGCCCGGCTCGGTGGCATCGGCACCGAGCTGGCCACGGTGCTGGTGCGCGAGGCGCTGTACCAGCCGTTCGCCAACCGCAAGCAAATGACCGCCTATTCCGGGCTCACGCCGAACCCGTACGCCAGCGGCGACCGACAGCGCGACCAGGGCATCTCAAAGGCCGGGAACCCACTCCTGCGGAAGTCGATGGTCGAGCTGGCGTGGCTGTGGCTGCGCTATCAGCCGGGCAGCGGGCTCGCCCGCTGGTTCGTCGAGCGGTTCGGCACCGGACGCGGGCGCATCCGCAAGATCACCGCGGTGGCGCTGGCGCGCAAGCTGCTGGTCGCCCTGTGGCGCTATCTCGCCACCGGGCTGGTTCCAGAGGGCGCGCGCCTGAAAGCGGCCTGAGGATCAAGGTTCGTCCGCCGGGCCGGTCCACGGCATGTCGGACGAGTGGGGGCAGGCGTGTGACCGGAGCTCGACGGGGTTTGCTGCCGTCGCCAAAGATGGGTCCCGCCGCCTTCAGCCGGTTCGCCTCGCATGAGGCATCTTGGTCAGGAACGTTCTGTTCCGCCGGACACGAGTGGATCCGCGAGCCCGGCGCTCGCACGACATCCCGGCTCCCCCGCCCGTCCGAAACGTCGATCACCGACCCCCTTGCGGAAATGCCTCATACGAGAGTTTGGATGAAGGACCGGCCGCGCTGCGGGCACCTTCAAACGTAAGTGCCGGCGCTCCGTCTTGCAGCTCCCGCACAAACTGCATAACCTGTACGCGTGGACGCTCGTTAGAGCGCTGGCAGCAATAGCTTTTTTGGTTGCAGGTTCGAGTCCTGCCGGGCCCACTTATCCCCGAGAGATGGAGCGTCTGCGGGCTCTTGCGAATGGCGGCCGCTCTTTTGCGGAGACCCACGGGAGCAGCTGTATTGGCTTCTGCGCTAGATGGTTGGTGACCGCTGGAACCTTTTTCAGCTCCTCCAGCATCAATGCCAGAGCTGTCGGATCGCAATAACGCTCGTCTGTTTCACCGGACCCGGCGTGTCCAAGGATGTCGGCTCTGATTTCCGTGTGAACGCGGGCTTGCTTAAGATTGTTGCCGAGCGAATGTCTGAAGGAGTGGATGACCTTTTTACGTTCTGCTTCGTTTGAGATCGCTTTTCGAAGTCCGCTGCTAAATTCATCGTAGAGGCGATCGCCGAGCGGCGAGCTTGAGTTTGGCGATTTTAGATCCGGAAACACGAGTCCGTATCCGAGTGCGCGAACAGCTTTGACGTAGTCCAAAAACCCGAGGCGGAGCACCTCTGGGTGCAAAGCGACAAACCGAATAGATTGAACGTTCTTAAGACGACGCGTTTCGTTGAATCGAAAAGCAAGGTATGCAATCCCGCTTGCCTCCTCCACGTCGTCGACATGAAGTCCTGCAATTTCCTCTCGTCTCGCGCCTGTATAATAGAGTAAAATAATTGCGAAGTACAAAGCGCGATGGAATACCTGATCGCCGGTGGTAAACGGATCGCGCCACGAACGACAGCCTGTGAAGCAGGGCAGTCGGAAGATCGCCGCAACATCGTCGTTGCTAAGAGATGGTCGCCGGTTACGTGCCCTGTCCCGCTTGCGGGCGCGAAGGAGCGCGAGATCGATGCTCGCATCAATCGCGAGGCCCTGCGCTTTGAGAAATGTTACAAGCTGTCCGAGGAAAGTCAGGTGACGGTTGATGGTATCCCCGACGATGCCTCGTTTGTTGGTTGGAAGCTTGGCGCCAATCTCACGCAGTTCGGCAGTGCTGCGTTCGGCATCACGAGGGCTCTTACCATACGACGGCGAGACGGACCGCAAAAGATCAACTAATTCGGCAAAATGGCTCTGCCGAAGATCAGTCACACGGATGAGGCCGTTCTCGACGAGTAGCTTGGCGAACAGGGCAAAAATCTGACGCGCCTGGTGCTGTGTTTTTGCATCCCAGGTTTCGTCACGAGCGCGCCCGGCGATCATCGCCTCCCCGAACGCTATGATTGGATGCATCCCCTTCTGATGAGGCTCTTGGTCCGTCGTATCCAGCGCGAGGTCCGGGCTTGCTGACACGATTGCAACGCCTGTCGGCATTTGAGGGACGGCATCAGCGTTTGATTGCGAACGAGCTGTACTCACGGTTGCCGTCGAGCCTGTGGCCTCCGGCGGCACCTGCGCTTCCCTCAGCAGGATCGCGTCGCGCAGTGTGACCTCTTCGATCCGAAGACCATCGTAGCGGCGCTCAGTTGCAAAGGCCGCCGCGGACATACCGCGGAAGGCAATCTCCTGAGCTAGAGACAAGTTAGTCATGGTCGGTGCGACCGCTTGGTTTGCGAGCAGCCCTTCCAGCCGAGCGCGAGGCATCAGGTGGCCGTTCTGGCGCACCATCGCGGCCAGCGTCGCCCGTGCTTCCTCAATGTCGAGGTCATTCAGCCCGTCGCGACGCATCTCATCAGCCAACGGAGTATCAATGGTCGCTGCCGCGCCGCGCGCTCCAAGGATACGCAGGATCCATCCCATACGCCGATCGGCACGCCGGCTCGCCTCAGGATCGAAGTCCGGTTCTGCACGTTCTGCCGCAGCGATCCGGTCGAGTTTTTCGAGGTGGGCCAATAGGCTTTCGCGAAAGATGCCGTCGAGCTGGCGGCGGCTCATGATGAGATCGGGTTCGGGCTCGCTCATGGCGCGATGAAAAAGCTGATCGGAATGAGCCGTGAGCTGGCTCGCGAGGAAGCGTGCCCTGGCTGGGTCGCGCGTGCCTAGGCTTACCACGAGCTGCCTGGAACGGCAGAATCGGATCAGCGGCAGCGGGATCCGGCGGCGCCAGGAATAGCTCCCACCGCGCCTGTAAGCATGAGCGATAGCCGGCACCGGACACCTCGTGTGAGACACGCATGTGCAACACCGATGTGTGCCGACGCCTCCCGCTTCAGCGGGAAATCGTTCGAATTCAGAGACTTACGGGGGAATTTGGCTGGGGCGCCAGGATTCGAACCTGGGAATGGCGGTACCAAAAACCGCTGCCTTACCGCTTGGCGACGCCCCAACGTGCGGCTGGCGCTTCCATAGCGGGGCGGGGCGGTGCTGGCAACCGGGGCCGCCGGGGTTCGGCGCGGGCCGCGGTTGGAGCGACTTTCGGGCTCGTGTATGCCGGAGCGCGCAACGGCAAGGAACACGGGGAGGAGAGACGCATGAGCACGCAGAAGGTCGCACTGGTGACCGGGGCCGGCTCGGGGGTGGGCCGCGCGGTGGCGCTCGGGCTCGCGGAGGCCGGCTACGACGTGGTGCTGTCGGGCCGCCGTCCCGAGCCGCTGCAGGCGGTCGCCGGCGAGATCGAGGGGAAGGGCAGGCGCGCGCTGGCCCAGCCGACCGACATCGGCGACGAGGCCTCGGTGGCGGCACTGTTTGCCCGTCTCGAGGAGGAGTTCGGCCGCCTCGACGTGCTGTTCAACAATGCCGGCATCGGTGCGCCGCCGGTGGAGCTCGACGAGCTGCCGGTCGCGACCTGGAAGGCGGTGGTCGACACCAACCTCACCGGCGCCTTCCTGTGCACCCAGGGTGCGTTCCGGCTGATGAAGAAGCAGCGGCCCCATGGCGGGCGCATCATCAACAACGGCTCGATCTCGGCCCACGTGCCGCGGCCGTTCTCGGCGCCCTACACCGCCACCAAGCACGCCATCACGGGCCTGACCCGCTCGACCTCGCTCGACGGGCGCGCCCACGACATCGCCTGCGGGCAGGTCGACATCGGCAACGCCGCCACCGACATGACCGCGCGCATGCAGAAGGGCGTGCCCCAGCCCGACGGCTCGACGCGGCCCGAGCCGACCATGGACGCCAAGCACGTCGCCGACGCGGTGGTGTACATGGCGAGCCTGCCCCTCGACGCCAACGTGCAGTTCATGACCGTGATGGCGACCAAGATGCCGTTCATCGGCCGCGGCTGAGCGGGCAGGGCCCCGGACTTTGAAGGCCTCTGGCCCTCAGGCGCCTCCTCGGGCTAGAGAGGCGGCGCGGGCGCTGACGCAAGCGACCGCGCCTCCCCATATGGGGAAGACCGTCTCCTCACCGACGACCGGGCCCCCGGCCCGGACCAGACCCGGGCCCGGGCTTTGAAAACACTCCCATGCTGATGCAGACAGACGCCCCGCGCGCCCCCGCCGATCCGGTCGCCCGGCGCCGCACCTTCGCGATCATCTCGCACCCGGATGCCGGCAAGACCACCCTGACCGAGAAGCTGCTCCTGTTCGGCGGCGCGATCCAACTCGCCGGCGAGGTCAAGGCCAAGCGCAACCGCGTCTCGACCCGCTCGGACTGGATGGGCATCGAGAAGGAGCGCGGCATCTCGGTCGTCACCTCGGTGATGACCTTCGAGTATGGCGACTGCGTCTTCAACCTCCTCGACACGCCGGGCCACGAGGACTTCTCGGAGGACACCTACCGGACGCTGACCGCGGTCGATTCCGCCGTGATGGTGATCGACGCGGCCAAGGGCATCGAGGCGCGCACCCGCAAGCTGTTCGAGGTCTGCCGCCTGCGCGACATCCCGATCGTCACCTTCGTCAACAAGCTCGACCGGGAATCCCGCGATCCCTTCGACCTCCTCGACGAGATCGAGAAGACCCTCGCCCTCGACGTCGCGCCGGTGACCTGGCCGATCGGCCGCGGCCGGAGCTTCGCCGGCACCTACGACCTGCTGCGCCGCCGCGTGCGCCGGCTCGACGCGGCGGACGATGCCGGCACGGTGCCGGTGTCGGGCCTCGACGACCCGCTCTTCGACACCCTGCTGCCGGAGGCCGGTGACGCCGCGACCTGGCGCGAGGAGGCGGAGTTGGCGGAGGGCGGCTGCAAGCCGTTCGACCTCGACGCCTTCCGCGAGGGCCACCTGACCCCGGTCTTCTTCGGCAGCGCGCTGCGCAATTTCGGGGTGCGCGACCTGATCGACGGGCTGGCCGAGGTGGCGCCGCCGCCGCGCGGCCAGGACGCCGACACCCGCGCGGTGGCGCCGACCGAGCCGAAGATGACCGGCTTCGTGTTCAAGATCCAGGCGAACATGGACCCGAACCACCGCGACCGCATCGCCTTCATGCGGGTCTGCTCCGGCAGGCTCAGCCGCGGCATGAAGGCGAGGCTGGTGCGCACCGGCAAGCCGATCTCGCTCTCGGCGCCGCAATTCTTCTTCGCCCAGGACCGCGCCATCGCCGACGAGGCCTATGCGGGCGACGTCGTCGGCATCCCCAACCACGGGACTTTGCGCATCGGCGACACGCTGACCGAGGGCGAGGAGCTGGTCTTCCGCGGCGTGCCGAGCTTCGCTCCCGAGATCCTGCGCCGGATCAAGCTCACCGACGCCATGAAGGCCAAGAAGCTGCGCGAGGCTTTGCAGCAGATGGCCGAGGAGGGGGTGGTGCAGCTCTTCCTGCCGCAGGACGGCTCGGGGGCCATCGTCGGCGTGGTGGGAGCGCTGCAGCTCGACGTGCTCAAGGAGCGGCTCCAGGCCGAGTACGGCCTGCCGATCGACTACGAGCCGACCCGCTTCACCATCTGCCGCTGGATCGAGGCGCAGGATCCGGCCGAGCTCGACAAGTTCATCGGCTCGCACGGCTCGTCGATGGCGAGCGACCTCGACGGCGCGCCGGTCTTCATGGCGACCACCGGGTTCTCGCTGCGCTACGAGGAGGAGCGGGCGCCCGCGATCCGCTTCACCGACGTCAAGGACTACCAGAAGCGGCGCGCCTGAGCGCTCCTGACGGCCTTCGCTTCGGCCTGCCCCCGGGACGGGGGGCAGGGCCGATGTCAGAACCGGCCCAGCAGCGGGAAGTCGAGCTTCAGGCTCGAGACCGGGGTCGGGGGCGTGTCGCGCTTGCGCGGCCGGCCGTTGAGCACCTGCTTCAGCTTGGTCTTCAGGAGGGCCAGGTCGAACGGCTTGAGGATGAAGGCGTCGGCGCCGGCGATATGCGCCACGTTGATGTCCTCGAAGCTGAACGAGGTCTCGGTCAGGATGAACGGCGTGTTCATGAGCGTGTCGTCGGACCGGATCTCGCGCAGCAGCTGGATGCCGTCCATCGGCTCCATGTCGAGATCGGAGATCACGAGGCCGTAGCGGCGGGAGCGCAGCTGCTCGAGCGCCTGCTGCCCGTCGGACACGCCGTCGACCTCCGGGAAGCCCAGGCGGTTCATCAACTCGGTCACCAGGCGGACGAGTTTCACCTGGTCGTCGACGATCAGGATGGGAGGGGTTTCGCTCATCGGCACCAGCCAGCGGGTTGTGTTTCGTGACGCGGATCACCGGGCTGGGCCCGGCGGGTTCCTCGGCGGAGGACGGGGTCCCCGCCCAGGCTCTCGATGGTCCGCAGGTCCCGTGACGGGACCTGCTCTAGACGAAAAGGTGGTCGATGCCCTGCTTGGCCATGACCTCGGCCTGGAGCGCCTGGGCGAGACCGTAGACCGTGCTGGCCTTCGGCGTGCCGCGCTGGAGCATCGGCCCCAGATTGGCTCTCTGGAACAGGGCCTCGTTCGACGGCGCGCGCAAGGCGGTGGCGAACGAGGTCACGAACTCGCGCTTGGTGATCTCCCGCCACTCGACGATGTGGACGTCGCGGTGGCGCACATCCGTGCTGATCCGCTGGAACGTCTCCTGCACGGACAGGCGCTCGCCCTCGAGGATCTGGATGAAGTATCCCTGATCGACGATGAGCAGGCTGGTGATCACCGAGAACTCGTTCTTCTTCTGCGCGTGCCGGGCGATCTCGGCGATCTGGCGGGCGCGCACCGGCGGCTCGGCGGAGAGCTGAGACCGCGAGAAGTAGATCAAGTGGATGAGGCTGCTTCGTTTGCTCGCACGCATATCCCTGGTCCGGCGCCGTCCAGAACGCCAGCTAAGGGCAAGAGGTTCAACACGGCGTAAACATCACCCCGCGGATCACGGCAGAATTTGCCGCGGGGCGCCGGTGCGGCCCGGCGGGTTTTGCCGCCCGGTCCGACGCACCCCCAGCAAAATCAAGGACTTGGTCCCTGGCACACGGCTTGCGGTTCCGATCCCCGAGAGCGTGCCGGATGACCTCGACGGGTCGGCCGGCCGGACGGAGACCCGGAAACGATGGACGTTTTCAGCGCGCTGCAGACCTCTGTATCAGGTCTCAAGGCCCAGGCCTTCAGCCTCGAGAACATCTCGGGCAACATCGCCAACTCGCAGACCGTCGGCTACAAGCGGATCGACACCGACTTCGTCGACCTCCTGGCCGAGCAGCCGGCCAGCCACCAGACCGCCGGCTCGGTCGCGGCCTTCTCGCAGCTGACCAACAGCCTTCAGGGCGGCGTGGCGGCGACCGGGGTCGCCACCAACATGGCGCTCAGCGGCAACGGCTTCTTCACGGTGCAGACCAAGGCCGGCGACAATGGCGGCGCCCCGGTCTTCTCCGGCACCAACCTCTACACCCGCCGCGGCGACTTCTCGGTCGACCGCGACGGCTACCTCGTCAACGGCGCCGGCTCCTACCTCGTCGGGCAGACCCTCGACCCGGCGACCGGCCAGTCCACCGGCACGGGGCCGATCGCGGTGCCCGATTCGACCCTGCCGGCCCGGGCGACGTCGAGCATCGCCTACGCGGCGAACCTGCCCAGCACCCCCACCACCGCCTCCGGCGCGGCGCTGCTCGGCACCCTCCTGGGCGGGGATCCCCGGGTGCTCACCGGCACGGCCGCGCCGGGCCCGACGGTCTCGGCCTCCGATTCCGCCACCTTCGTCAATGCGAGCGTGTCGGGCGGCGAGCTCACGGCCTATTCGGGCACCGGCACCCCGGTGAGCGTGCAGCTGCGCTGGGCCAAGGTCGCGAGCGCCGACGCCGCGGCGGGCACCAGCGACACCTGGAACCTGTACTACGCCAACCAGACCGGCTCCGGCTCCTCGGCCGGGACCTGGCAGAACGTCGGCACCGCCTTCACGTTCAACGGCAGCGGCCAGCTCACCGCGCCGACCGGTACCAGCCTCAGCATCCCCGACCTCACGGTGAACGGCACCAATCTCGGGGCGGTGGCGCTGAACTTCGGCACCGGCGGCCTGACCCAGTACGGCTCCCCGACCGGCCAGGTCACCACCAACACCCTGCAGCAGAACGGCTACGCCGCCGGCACCCTCAACTCCCTCGCGGTGACGAGCGACGGCAAGCTCACCGGCACCTATTCCAACGGCAACACCGTGGCGCTGGCCCAGGTCGGGGTGGCGCGGTTCAACGCGCCCGACTCGCTCAAGGCGGTCTCTGCCGGCAACTACGCCCAGACGGCGGAATCCGGCGGGCCGCTGGCGGGGCTTGCCGGCGGCACGATCATCGGCGGCAACGTCGAGCAGTCGAACACCGACACGGCGAACGAGTTCTCCAAGCTCATCGTCACCCAGCAGGCCTACTCGGCCAACACGCGGGTGATGTCGACCGCCCAGCAGATGATGTCCGACCTCATCAACGTGATCCGCTGATCGCGGGATCGGACTCAGCAGAGTTGCACGGGGCAACTCCGCTGAGCTCATCGGATCTGCATCATTGTCGCCGCCGGACCGGTGAACGCTTCGGCACCGGTCGTTCGCGACCGGCGGAATGATGCACAGGATCGCCGGGATCGATCCCGGCGGCCCGCGCGGGGGAGCAGAAGGCTCCGTCGAGATGCGTCGCCCCGCATGAGTGGGCGAACCCGATCTCCGCGTTCCCGGGGCGAGCACCCGGGAACGGCCGGACATCGTACGCGCGGGTCGTCTCTTCGCGATGGAAAGCCGGTCGGCCGCCCGACAACGGACGGCCCGGTGCAACACCGCGACCGCCGCCCAAAAGGGGCGGCAGACCAGGTCGGGACCGCCGCCCAAAAGGGGCCGAGGCGGGCCCGGCCGCGAGCGAGACGCCGGACCGCGACACGACCCCCAAGACGGCCGTCACGGCCGGCGGGGGTCCTCGCGCGGCCCGGCCCGAATCACTGTCGCTACCGGACCCGCCCGATGTCCCTCAACGCCCTCAACACCGCGACCGCCGGCCTGCAGGTGACGCAGGCGGCGATCGGTCTCGTCTCCCAGAACGTCGCCAATTCCGGCACCGCCGGCTACGTCAAGCGCACCCTCACGTCGGTGTCGCAGCTCGGCAATTCCGGCGTCGCCGCCGGGGCGGTGAGCCGGACCTTCGACGCGGTCTCGCTCAAGCAGCTGCGCCTCGAGACCGCCGGGGCCGCCTATACCGGGCTCACCGCCAAGGTGCAGGATCAGCTCGACGCGCTCTACGGTACCCCGGGCAGCGCCTCCGCCCTCGACGGGGTGATGAACAGCTTCACCCAGTCGCTGCAGGCGCTGACCTCGGACCCGACCTCGGCCGCCTCCCGGGCGACGGCGGTGAGCGGCGCCAAGACCCTCGCCACGACGATCGCCCGCATCGCCGACGGCGTGCAGGACCTGCGCACCGGCCTCGAATCCCAGCTCGGCAGCGACGTGGCCTCGGCCAGCACGCTCCTGTCGCAGATCGCCGCGCTCAACACCCGGATCGCCGCATCGAGCGGCGGCGTCACCGGCGACACCACCACGGCCGATCTCCAGGACCAGCGCGACCAGGCGATCAACGCGCTCTCGCAATACCTCGACGTGCAGGTGAGCCCGCAGCGCGACGGCACCGTCACCCTGCTCACCGCCTCGGGTGCGACGCTCGTCGACCACGGCGCGGCGGCGTCGCTCGGCTTCGACGGCCGCGGCACGCTGAGCGCCGAGGCGCAGTATTCCACCGACCCGGCCACCCGCGGCGTCGGCACCGTCACGGCGACGACGCCGGCCGGGGCGACGATCGACCTCGTCGCCACCGGGGCGATCCGCTCCGGCTCGATCGCGGCGGCGGTCTCGCTGCGGGACGACACCCTGGTCGAGGCGCAGCGCCAGCTCGACGACCTGGCGGCCGGCCTCTCGCGGGCGCTGAGCGACCGGCCGGCGACCGGCACAGCCGCGAGCGCGAACGGGCTCTCGGGCTTCGACATCGACCTCACCGGGCTCCAGGCCGGCAACGCCGTGACGCTGGGCGTGCGCAACGCCGCGGGCGTCGGCCGCAACGTCATCCTGATCCCGACGAGCGGCGGCGCGCCGGCGACCATCGATCCGGCGCTCACCGACGACCCGACCGCCCTGGTGGTGCCGGTCGACATCTCGGGCGGGCCCTCGACCTTCGCGGCCAAGATCGGGGCGGCCCTCGGCACCGGTTTCACCGTCTCGGCCACGCCGGACGGGGCGACGGGTTCGGTGCGCATCCTGTCCGATCCGGCGAGCCTCACCCTGACGGGCGCCAGCGCCTCGGTCACGGTGCCGACGAGCGCGGCCGACACCAAGACGGGCAGCGGCCCGCTCGCGCTGTTCGTCGATGCGGGGGACGGCAACGGCGTGTTCACCGGCTCGTTCGAGGGCGGCTCGCACCTGACCGGCTTCGCCCAGCGGATCGCCGTCAACCCGGCGGTGGCCGCCGACAGCGCCACCCTGGTGGACTACGCCGCCACCACCGCCTCGGGCGACACCGCCCGGCCGCAAGCCCTCACCGACGCCCTCACCAACCGGACGCGGACCTTCTCGGCGGGGAGCGGCATCGGCGGCGTCAGCGCCCCGCACGCCGCCAGCGTCGTCGGCTTCACCCAGTCGGTCGTGGACGCCCGCGGGGCGGCCAGCGCCGCGGCCGGGCAGCTCGACGAGGGCCAGCAGATCGCCCTCTCCACCGCCCAGAGCCGCTTCGGCAAGGAATCCGGCGTCAGCGTAGACGAGGAGATGTCCCGGCTGATCCAGCTCCAGACCGCCTACAGCGCCAATGCGCGGGTGCTGACCGCCGCCCGCGACATGCTCGACACCCTGCTCAGGATCTAGAAGGACCGCCCGCGATGACGATCGCCCCGTACGCGGCCGGCACGGCCGCCGCCGACCTCAACACCCAACGCCTCGTCGCCATGAAGGCGACGCTCGGCACGCTCTCGAACCAGATCGCCACCGGACAGGTCTCCGACACCTATGGCGGCCTCGGCACCGGGCGCACCCAGAGCCTGTCCGCCCACGCCCAGATCAGCGCGCTGGACGGCTATATCGCGGCCGCCGGCACCGCCTCGACCCGGGTGGCCTTGGCCACCACGAGCGTGCAGCAGGTCGCGACCCAGTCCTCCGCGGCCTGGAGCAGCCTCGTCGATGCCCGCACCGGCACCGGCACCACCGCCCGCTCCACCCTCCAGCAGACGGCGGCGGGCCAGCTCGGCGGCGCACTCGACGCCCTCAACCAGAGCACCGGCGGCCAGTACATCCTGGGCGGCCGGGTCACCGACCGGGCGCCGGTCGAGACCGCCGCCCGCATCCTCGACGGCGATCCCGCCGCCGGCCTCGACGGCGTCCGCACGCTGATCGCCGAGCGGCAGGCCGCCGATCTCGGCACCGGCACGCCGAAGACCGGGCGGCTCGCCCTCTCGGCCTCGGGCGCCGCCGTCAGCCTGTCGGAGAGCGCGTCGGCGGACGTCCGGGCGAATTTCGGCTTCACGGTCGAGACCGCGGTCAGCTCGAACCCGGCCGGCCTGTCGGTCGCCGTCACGGCCGGGGCGTCCGCCACCGCCACCCTGTCCTTCGCCAGCCAACCGAAGGACGGCGACATCGTGCGGGTGAGCGTGCAGAACGCCGACGGCAGCCAGGGCTTCGTCGACCTCACCGCCCGGGCGGCGGGCAGCGGGGGCGAGAACACCTTCGCGATCGGGACCGACGCTTCGGCGAGCGCCCGGAACCTCACCGCGGCGCTCGCGGGCAAGACCGTCGTCGGAGTCCAGAGCGCGAGCCCGCCCGGCGCGACAGCCGCGCTCGCCGGCGGCACTGCGGCCTCCGCCACCGTGACGGTCGGGGCGGGGCTCGCCGTCGGCGACAGCGTGCAGGTCACGGTCGGCCTGCGCGACGGCACCAGCAAGACCTTGAGCCTGAAGGCCGCACAGGACGGCACCGCTGCCGGAACCTTCGCGATCGGCGCGACCCCGGCCGACACCGCCGCCAACCTGAGGACCGCGCTCGCGACGGCGCTCGACGCCACCGCCACGACCGACCTCGCGGCGAGCGCGGCCACGCGGGCGACGAGCGACTTCTTCGCCGGCTCGTCCTCGCCGGGCCTGAGCCCGCGCCGGGTCGCGACCGATGCGAGCGGCGCCGCCACCGGCTACGTCGCCGATCCGGGCGGCCGCACCCTGATCTGGTACAAGGGCGACGACACCTCCGCCGATCCGCGCCGGACCGCGACCGTGCCGGTTTCGGGCACCCAGACGGTGGCGATCGGCGTCCAGGCCAACGAGCCGGCCCTGCGGGCGGCGCTGAGCGGCTTCGCGGTCCTGGCCGCCACGTCGTTTCCCGACACCGACAGCGACGGGACCCGCTTCGACGCCTATTCGAGCCGGGTCCAGGCACTGCTGAAGCCCGGCGACGGCCAGCAGACGGTGCAGGGCATCGCCTCGGAGCTGAGCCTCGCCTCGGCCCAGATCGACACCCAGAAGAGCCAGAACACCGCCACCAAGACCGTGCTGCAGAAGACGCTCGACGCCGTCGAATCGGTCTCGACCGAGGAGGCGGCGGCCAAGCTCATGACGCTGCAGACCCAGCTCCAGGCGAGCTACCAGGCGACGTCGATGCTCTCGAAGCTGACGTTGACGAGTTACCTGTAAGGATCTCCGGCGGGGCTCACAGGATTCGCGATCATTCCGGGCTCCGCTGCGCAGCCCCGGAACGACCGCGGAGGGTGCCGATGGGTCCAGAGTGAATCGAACACTCTCTCAGTGCACGATGACGCGCATCGCGGCGATGAGGATGCCGGCGAAGGCGGCGAGCATGGCGCCGAGCTTGATCGTCATGCGCTGCTCGAGGAGCTTCATGTCCGCTCGGACGGCGGTGAACTCGTTCTTGGTTTCTTTCTGGGCGGCTGCCATCTCCGCTCGGACGGCAGCGAACTCGTTCTTGGTTTCTTTCTGGGCGGCTGCCATCTCCGCCCGAACGGCGGCGAACTCGCTCTTGGTTTCTTTCTGGGCGGTTGCGATCTCCGCCCGAACGGCGGCGAACTCGTTCTTGGTTTCTTTCTGAAACGCTGCCATCTCCGCCCGAACGGCACCGAACTCGTTCCTGGTGTCTTTCTGAAACGCTGACACCTCCGCGCGAACGGTGGCGAATTCCATCTTCATGTCCGTCCGGAGCACCGCGATCTCGGATCGAACGGAGGTGAACTCGGCCGCCGTTTCGGATTTCGCCGGCACGTTGTCCTGGACGGCCGAGGAGATCGCCGCGGCCAGCCCCTCCGCCTGCTCGGGCGAGAAGGCGGCGTTCTCCCGCAGGTCGCGGGCGAGCTTGAGGGTGTCGAAGGCGAACATCGGCGACGGCGGCTCCCGACGCCGAGGATAGGTCGCAGCGGACGGAAGGGAAAGCCTCGGCACCTGCCGCCGAGCGGGCCCGATGCCTGGATCGCGGCCGCGTGCCGGCGCGCGACCGCTCCGGCTTCGTCGAGCCGGTCACTCGGCCGCCGACGCGTCGGATCCCTCGCCCGCCTCACCCCTCACCCGCGCCAGCACCAGATCCGTGAAGATCCGCGCGTGCGGCATCTCGGGCGCCGGGTGGCGCACCAGCGTCATCGGCGCGACGGGGGCCGGGCCGAGGATCGAACGGTAGCGGACGCCCTCGGTGGCGAGCCGCGCCATCGAGCGCGGCACGATCGCGACCGCGATGCCGGTCGCCACGAGGTTGACCACCGAGGCGAGCTGCGGCGCGTTCTGGGCGATCTGGGGCGAGAAGCCGGCCGCCGCACAGGCCGCCATGATGCCGTCGTAGAGCGCCCGGCCGTTGCGGCGCGGATAGACGATGAAGCCCTCGCCCGAGAGGTCGGCAAGCCCGACCGGGCCGGTCTCGGCGGCGAGCCGGTGCGTCGCCGGCAGCGCCGCCACCATCGGCTCGTCGAAGAGGTGGCGCGCCCACAGGTCATCCACCTCGCCCTCGCCCGGGCGCATGAAGGCGACGTCGACCCGACCCGCCCGGAAGGCGGCGAGCAGGCTCGCGGTCGTCTCTTCGAGAAGCTCGACCTGCACGTCCGGATAGGCGCGGCGGTAGTCGCGGATCGCACCGGTCACCAGCGGATGGAACGAGGCCGAGGAGGTGAAGCCGATGCGGATCTGGCCGACATCGCCTGACGCGATGCGCCGCGCCCGGGCCTTGGCGGCGTCGACGGCGGCGAGCACCGCGCGGGCATCGTCCGCGAAGGCGCGGCCCGGCTCGGTCAGCGCCACCCCGCGGGACAGGCGCTGGAGCAGGATGGTCCCGACCTCCTGTTCGAGGCTCTTGATCTGATGGCTCAGCGCCGGCTGGGCGATGTTGAGCCGCTCCGCCGCCCGGGTGATGCTGAGATCGTCGGCCACCGCGACGAAGTAGCGAAGATGGCGAAGCTCCATCGCGCCGGTTCCCCCCTGACCCGCGGTTCTCGCCGCGGCTGCCGGACTGACATCCGGAAGCCCTACGATAGCGGAGGTCCGGGGGGAGCGCATGGCGCGCGCGTCGAGCGGGCTTATCCGCGCGGCACGGTGTCCCGCACCGACGGGCGGTCGGCATTCGCGTCCCGGAAGGCCGCGACCCGCGGGCAGAGGCCGCGCCAGTCGTGGTCTGGGAAGCGGAACACCAGGTAGTCGAGGGCGGTGATCGCGGCGATCGCCGGGAGGCCGAAGGGCTCCTCGTGCCCGGCGAAGACCGCATCGAGGCGCCGCAGGCCCTCCCGCATGGTGCGGTAGCGCTTGGTGCCGACGAGGCCGGTGTCGAAGTCGGGCGCCGACTTGCGCCCGATGATCACCGCGACGGCCGCGTCGAAGACCCCGATCGCGACGCCTGCGGCCGACAGGGCCTCCGGCCCGCCCGCGAGCACGGCGGGCTTCGATCCGACCGCGTCGAGGTGGCTGAGGATCAGGAGCGCTTCCGTCAGCCGCGCGCCGTCATCGGTGATCAGAGTCGGCACGCGGCCGGCCGGGTTGGCGTCGAGGAAGCCTGGGTCGTCGGCCCAGGCGTCGACGAAGGTGGTGTCGACCGTCTCGTTCAGGCCCTTCTCGATCAGCGCCATGCGGACGATGCGCACGAAGGGCGAGGTCGGGTTGGCGTAGAGTTTCATGATGCGGGCGCTCCGGGTCAGCCGGTGGTCAGGGGGCAGCCGCTCTTGTCGGCGGGGGTGAACAGCGTGCCGCCCGGGATCGTCTCGATGACGCGGTAGAGGTCGGCCTTGCTCTTCGACTCCTTCGGGCTCTTCACCTCGACGAGCATCATGTCCATCACCACCCGGCCGTTGGCCTGAATGCGCGGGTTGCCGTAGAAGCCGTCGTCGATCGGCAGCTCCTTCATGACCTTGTTGACGGCGGCGGCGTCGTCGGTGCCGGCCTTCTCGACCGCCCGCAGGTAGTGCCGCACCGAGGAATAGGCGGCGGCGTGGCCCATGGTCGGCACGACGTTGCCGTTGCGGGCCATCAGGCGCCTGGCCCAGGCGCGGCTGGCGTCGTTGGCGTCCCAGTAGAAGTTCACCGCCATGCGGATGCCCTGCGCCACGTCGAGGCCGAGCGCCACGGTGTTGTTGGTGAAGACCAGCATCGCCACCACCTTCGAGGTGATGCCGAATTCCCGCGCCTGCTTGATGGTGTTGACGAGGTCCGGCCCGGCATTGGCGAGCCCGATCACGTCGGCGCCAGAGGACTGGGCCTGGATCAGCTGCGAGGAGAGGTCGGTGGCCCCGAGCGGGTGGCGGATCTCCCCGACCACGCTGCCGCCGGCGGCCTTCACGGCCTTGCCGGCGTCGGAAGCGAGCCCGTGGCCGAAGACGTAGTCGGCGGTGATGAAGGTCCACTTCTTGCCGCCGGACTGCACCACCGCGCCCGCCACCGCGTTGGCGAGCTCGCCCGTCGAGGGCACCCACTGCGTGCCGTAGGGCGAGCAGCCGGGGCCGGAGAACTGCGAGGCGTAGCCGCCGGTCACCATCGTGGTGATCTTGCGCTCCTTGGCGTAGGCCTGGACGCCGAGACCCACCGAGCTGGCGCCGCCGAGCACGAAGGCGGTGACGCCGCGCTGGTCGACGAGCTGGCGGGCAAGGCCCGAGCCGATGTCGGGCTTGTTCTGGTGGTCGACGCCGATCACCTCGATCGGCCGGCCCAGCACCTTGCCGCCGAAATCCTCCGCCGCCATCGTGGCGGCCAGCACCATGTTCGGCCCGCCATTGCCGGAATACATCCCCGACAGGTCCTCGATCACGCCGATGCGCAAGGGCGTCTGGGCGAGCGCCGGGACGGTGAGCGTCGTGGCGAGCAGTCCGGCGACGGCGGCGCGTCGCGTCCAGGACGGGCGGAGCATGGGCGTTTCCTCGTGATCGGCATCGGTCTTCCCGCGCCCGTCGAGGGGCGTCGGAGCGATGCGGGATGAGCGGCACGGATCTTATGGATCGCCGCGATATCGCGGCGGATCACAGTCGAAGTCCAATAGTTTGCGCGAGGCCCCGCCATCGTTTCCCGTTATGGCATGCCTCGACCTCGGCCGTACGCGCCGTCATCGTCGCCGTCTATGGCTCGCGCCCGACGTTTGTATTGGACGTGAGCCCCGCCGATCGGCGAAACCCGGGACATGATCGCGAGGGCCGTCCGCACACGAGCGCCCCGCAGCCGGAGGAGACGCCCGCATGATCACCAGCTTCTACATGCCGACCCGGATCGTCTCGGGGTCGGGCGCGCTCGCCACCATCGGCACCCTCGCCCGCGACCTGAAGATGACGCGGGTGCTGGTCGTGTCCGACCCGGTGATCTCGGCGCAGGGCTTCCACGCCGACGCGCTCGCCGCGCTCAATGAGGCCGGGATCGCGACGGCGCGCTTCGACGCGTGCGGGATCGACGCGCGGTGCTCGCACATCGACGACCAGGGCGAGCGGGTGCGCCGGGACGGCATCGACGGCGTCGTGTGCATCGGCGGCGGCTCGGTGATGTGCACCGGCAAGGGCATCGCCATCGTGGCGACGAACCACAAGCCGATGGCGGAGTGCACCGGCGTCGGCCGGTTCGACCGCAAGGCGCTGCCGATGATCATGGTGCCGACCACCGCCGGCTCCGGCTCCGAGGTGTCGCAATGGACCATCGTCAAGGACGAGGTGCGCCACCTGAAGCTCCTCGGCGGCGGCCCCCTGAGCTTCCCCGACGCGGCGATCCTCGACCCCGTCACCTTGCGCTCCCTGCCGATGCACGTGGCGGCCCTGCCGGCGGTCGACGCGCTGACGCACGGCGTCGAGGCGTACTTGAGCGGAATCGGCTCGCCGCTCACCGACGCGGTGGCGCTCGCCGCCGTGCGGCTCCAGGCCGCCTCCTTGCGCGCCTCGATCAATGCCGACGACGACCGGGCCCGGGAGGACAACCTCGTCGCCTCCTGCATGGCCAACATCGCCTGCGGCAACGCGCGGCTGGGCCACGGCCACGCCCTGTCCCTGCCGCTCGAGGGCCATCTCGACCTTCCCCACCCCTACGGCGTCGGGGTGCTCCTGCCGCACGTCATCGCGTTCAATCTCGCGGTTCTGCCCGCCAAGGTGGGTTCTCTCGCCGAGGCGCTCGAGGTCGAGACCGCCGGCCTGTCGCGGCAGGAGACGATCGAATCTTGCGCCGACGCGGTCCGGGCGCTCTACGCCGATATCGGCTTCCCCACCCGCTTCACCCCCGAGCAGCTCCCCCGCGACCGGGTGCGCGAGATGGCGCTGCGCGCCGTGCCGGGCCTCTATGCCGGCATCGCCGCCGAGGACTTCGACCCGGCGACCGCCAACGACCGCACCCTCATCGCGAGCCCGGCGGCGCGGAAGATGACGGTCAGGCAGGCGGAGGAGATGTTTGAGCGCTGCGTCGGGTGAGGGGGCGGTTCGCCCGCCGGATCCGGAATCCCCGGGTCGTCACCCCGGCACCATCCCTTCCGGCAGCCCGATCGCGTGATCCGCGATATCGCCGGCGCGGGTGATCCACACCGCGTCCCGGTGCTGCGCGATGTGCCGGAGCGCCTGCCGCAGCGGCCGCAGGCGGTGCGGCTGGCCGACGAGGTAGGGGTGGAGCGCGATGCCCATCACCAGCGGCGCGGAGGCGGCCGCCTCCCGCATCTCGTCGAAGGTGTCGACGATCATCTCGGCGAACTGGGACCCCGAATCCTTGCGTCCGACGATCGACGGGATGTCGTTCAATTCCTGCGGGTAGGGCACCGACAGGATGCGCCCGCCGCCGCGGGTCGAAAACCAGGTCGGCTGGTCGTCGTGGCACCAGTCGAGGAGGTAGCGGTAGCCGGCCTCGGCCAGGAGGTCCGGGGTCGCGCGGCTCTGCGAGATCCAGGGGCCGAGCCAGCCCGCCGGCGGTTGGCCCGCGTGGCGCGTCAGGACCGCGGTAGCCTCGGCGATCAGCGCCCGCTCCTCCTCCTCCGGCAGGGTGCCCTGGCGCTCGGCATTGGTGCGGCCGTGCCCCACCACCTCGTCGCCGCGGGCGCGGAAGACGTCCATCAGGCCCGGGCACGCGGCGTAGATGCGGCTGTTGACCAGCACCGAGGCGGGCAGGGCGAGCGCGTCGAACAGGTCGGCGAGGCGAAACACCCCGACGCGGTTGCCCCAGTCGCGCCAGGCATAGTTCAGCACGTCGGGCTGCGGCCCGCCCGGCGCCAGCTCGGCCCCGAGGCCGGTGCCGAAGTCGAAGCACTCGACGTTGAGGGCGACGTAGACCGCGAGCCGCTTCCCTCCGGGCCAGTCGTAGGCCGGACGTCGCGGCAGGGGGCTGTAGGCGTAGCGCCCGTGCTGGCGGCCGGTGCCGTCGCTCATCCGAGTCTCCGTCCTTCGTTCATTTGGCGGGCGGGGGCGCCTCCGCCGGGGCGGCGGGGGGCAGGAGGATGCCCGGGGCGACGCTGCCCTCCGGGCCGTACTCGCCGGCAACCGCCCGGCAGGCGGCGTCCCGGTTCTGCATCATCTGGTTCGACATCAGGGCGAAGATCGTCTGGACCTTGGCGCCGAAGGGACCGCGCGGCGGGCGCACGTCCTCGATTCCCACCTGATAGCGCGCGAGCAGCGCCTCGAACGGCGCCGTCCCGATGCGGTAGCCGCAGACATTGGCCGCCGCGAACACGTAGGCGGCCGTCTCCAGCGCCCGCGGCGGCGGGGCGTTGCGGATGCCTTGGGCGGCGGCCGGGCCGCAGGCGAGGGCCGCCGCGAGGGCGAGGGGCGGGATCGGACGCATCGGGGATCCTCCTGAAGGCGCCGCCCGGTCTGCGGCCGGGCTTTCGGCATGGGGCGGAACCTAGCGCAATCCGCCCTCGGCGCCAGGGCGGGCGCAACCGCCTCGCGGAGTGCCTCGAGACCGGCCGGTGCCGGAATCCGGGCGCGCGGCACACCCCGGCGGCGGCGATGACCTGACGGCTGACCATCCGCACGTGTACCTTGCGGCAGCCGCGAATCGTGACGGCGCCCGGATCTTTTGGGGAAGATATTCGATGTTGCGACTGGCGATCATGGCGGTCCTGCTTCTCGGTGCCCTCCCGACGGGGGCGCAGGCGCAGCAACCGCCCGGCCCGGCGGCGACGCCTGCGGATTACGTTCTCCTCACCATTCTCATGCGCCACGACCAGTCCAAGAACTTGGGTGAAATCAACCAGATACAGGATGACCAGGGGTTCTGGCGGAATTTCCCTCCCGAGGGGATCGAGGTCGAGTCGTGGTATATCGCCATGGGACTCGGGTATGTCGTGACGCTGCGGGTGCCGCCGGCACGGCTGCGGGAGGTGAACCGCTCCGTCGAGCAGGCGGCCTGGAAGGCGTTCCGGACGGAATTCTATCCGACCTACGACGCACGGGAGATCGTCAAGGCCTTGCGCGAGCGGGCCAAGGCGAAGTGACGCCTCAAGAGGGGCCGGCGCCCGATCGGGGCCGGCGCCGGGTCCGTGCGACGGCGTGAGCCGTGCCGCGGCGCCCTCGCGCCGGCTCCTCGGTTGCCGATGCCGACCTGCGGGTGGAGCCGCGCCGCGGCGAGCGGCAGCGGCGTCGTCCGGACCGGCAGCCCTCGTCGCGGATCCCGGACCTCCTTCCGCCCGGGTTCGGGTCCGCGCGGTCGCACGGCGTGCAGGTCAGCCGCGTGCCCGTGGCCGGCGGGGAATGGCCGAAGGGGAACGGGCGTCCGGGGCAGGCGGGCCGGCCTCGACGCGAGGCGCGGCGAAGGTCCGCGGGAATCGCCGCGATGGACGTGGCGAAGCGCCCCCGAAAAACTACCCTCCAGTATCCTGCCGACCCATGGCGGCTCCCGCGCCCCAGCCTATCTGCCCCCGGACGTTGCGGGGCCGGACAGCATGACCACGACCTTCTTCCTGGTGCGGCACGCCGCCCACGACCGGCTCGGCCGCACCTTGTGCGGGCGGATGCCCGGCGTGACGCTCGGGGCCGAGGGGAGGGCGCAGGCCGCGGCGCTGGCGGAGCGCTTGGCCGGCGAGGGGCTGGCGGCCGTCTACGCCTCGCCGCTCGAGCGGGCGCAGGAGACCGCCGCCCCGCTCGCGGCCCGCACCGGCCTCGCGCTCGAGACCCTGCCGGCCTTGAACGAGATCGATTTCGGCGCCTGGGCCGGCCGGGACTTCGAGGCGCTGCACGCCGATCCGGCCTGGACCGGCTGGAACCAGGCCCGCCACGTCACGAGGCCGCCGGGGGGCGAGACGGCGCTCGAGGCGCAGGCCCGCGTGCTGCGCGGCCTCGAGGAGCTGCGGCAGCGCCACGGCGAGGCCCGCCTCGCCCTCGTCAGCCACGCCGACCTGATCAAGCTCGTGATCGCCCACGCCCTCGGGCTCGGCGCCGACGCGATGCAGCGTTTCGAGGTCGGCCCGGCCTCGGTGAGCGTGCTGGTGCTGGGCGACTGGGGCACCAAGGTCGAGAGCCTGAACGAGCGGGCCTTCCTGGGGGAGAACGCATGACCGACGAGAGACTGCGCGCCGAATCCCTGCGCGAACGGGCCGAGGCCCTGGGCCCCTGGTTCCACAACATCGAGCTCGCGCCCGGCGTGGTCACGGCGCCGGACCACTTCCTCGGCGACTACCCGATGGTGAAGTGGCGGAGCTTCGCCGACGCGGTGCCGGCCGATCTCACCGGCCGGACCGTGCTCGACATCGGCTGCAACGCCGGTTTCTACGCGATCGAGATGAAGCGGCGCGGCGCCGCCCGGGTGCTCGGGATCGACGAGGACGAGCGCTATCTCGCGCAAGCGCGCTTCGCCGCCGAGGCGCTGGGGGCGGAGATCGAGTTCCGCACCCTCTCGGTCTACGATGTCGGGGCGCTGGGAGAGCGCTTCGACGTCGTGCTGTTCATGGGCGTGCTCTACCACCTGCGCCACCCGCTGCTCGCCCTCGACCTGATCCACACCCACGTCGCCGGCGACCTCATGGTCTTCCAGTCGATGCAGCGGGGTGCGAACACGGTTGCGCCGGTCGCGGACGACTACGATTTCTTCGAGACCGGCCACTTCGACGATCCGGGCTATCCGAAGCTGCATTTCATCGAGACCAACTACGCCGGCGACCCGACCAACTGGTGGGCCCCCAACCGCGCCTGCACCGAGGCGATGCTGCGCGCCTCCGGCTTCCGGATCGAGGCGCATCCGGAGGAGGAGGTCTATCTCTGCCGGCGCGCCGCGACGCCGGTCGATTGCCGGCCGGTCTACCCGGCGCGCCCGCCGGCTTGAGCGGTACACGGGGCAGGCCTGCGTCCAATAACGTCGCGGCGGGCACGCGGATTGCCAAGGTCCTCGCGCCCCAGGACCCGAGCGCCCCGTGACACCTCCCGCCCGATGAAGCTCACGATCCGCCGCGGGACCCTGCGCGAGCCGGGCCCGGATCTCACCCGGCTGCCGGTGGCGCCGGACCTCACCGGCATCAGCATCGCCGAAGGCCTGCGGGCGGCGGTGGCGTTCGCGAGCATCATCCTGCTCGAAGGGTGGCTGGCCTGGCCGCCGCTCCTCACCATGGCGCTCGCCGCCAACCTGACCTGCTTCTGCGACATCGGCGGGCCGATCCGGCCGCGCCTCACGGCGCTCCTCGCCTTCGCGGGACTCGGAGGCGTGGTCTGGGGCGCCTTCGGGGTGATGGAGGGCCACGGTCCGGCCCTGGTGCTGCCGGTGGCGCTCGCGGTCATCCTCTGCTGCACCTTCGCGCGGGTCTGGGGCGTGCCGGCCCAGACGGTCGGCAACGTGCTGGTGGTGGTGCTCTGCCTCGCCCTCGACCGGGCGCTGACCCCGGAGCAGGGCGTCGTCGTGGCGGCGATGTTCTGGGCCGGCGGGCTCTGGGCCGCCTTCCTCGCCCTGGTGGTGTGGCGGCTCCACCCCTACCGGCCGGCCCACGCCGCCATCGGGGGCGTCTGGCGCGGCCTCTCGCGCCTCGCCCGCGACCTGCGCCGCCTCTCGGCCGACCCGCACGGCGCCGGCCTCGCGGTCTGGGAGGCCCATGCCCGGGGCCACCGCCGGGCGGTGCGCGACGCGATCGAGGCCGCGCGCACGCTCGTTCTCGACCTCGCCCGCAGCCGCGCACGGCTCTCGGAGCGCAACGCCCGGGCGTTGATCCGCCTCGAGGCGGCCGAGCAGCTGTTCGGGGTGATGATCGCCCTGTCGGACTACCTCGAGCGCGCCACCCCGGCGCAGCGGGCGGAGGCGGCCAAGCTCCTGCGCCTGCTGCCGCCGATGCTGAAGGTCCTGGCCCGGGCGATCCGCCGCGACCGGCCGGTGGATCTGCGCCGCATCGAGCGGGCCTTGAGCCGGGCGAAGCCCGCCCCCGAGGCCGACCCGGCCTTGCGCCGGATGGCCGAGCGCATCCTCGACCGGGTGCGCATCGGCGCCAAGCTGTCGGGGCCGGAGGACCTCGCCGGCGGCGGGGGGCTCGCCGGCGCACCGGCCCCGCCCTGGCGCGAGCGGGTGCTGGGGCCGCTGCGGGCAAACCTGACCTGGTCCTCGGCGAACCTGCGCCATGCCGTGCGGGCGACCGTGGTGGCGCTGCCGGCGCTCGCCGTCACCGTCTGGTGGCCGGGCCCGTTCACCCACTGGCTCACCATCACGGTGGTGCTGACGATGCAGCCCTTCTACGCCGCCACCTGGCAGCGGGCGCTGGAGCGCATCGGCGGCACGGTGCTCGGCGGGGTGATCGGGGCGGTGCTGGCCTTCTACGCCACCTCGCCGCCGATCCTCGCCGCCATGATGGTGCCGCTCAGCGTCGTCGGCTTCGCGGCCCGCGGGGTGAGCTACGGCACCTTCATCGCCTGCCTCACGCCCCTCGTGGTCGTGCTGGTCGAACTCGTCGAGCCCGGGCACTCGTCCTGGGAGATCGTCGGGATGCGGGCGCTGTTCACGGTGCTGGGCGGTGCGGTGGCGGTGCTGGCCGGCCTGCTGCTCTGGCCGCTCTGGGAGCCGGGGCGCGTGCGCGACGCGCTGCGCATCGCGCTCCAGGCCCATGCCCGCTACGCCGAGGCGGTGGTGGCGGAGCGCTTAGGCGAGGGGACGATGCCGGCCGCCGAGGCGGCGGCCCGGGCGGCGGGGCTCGCCAGCAACAACCTCGAGGCGGCGCTCTCCCGCGCCCTGCAGGAGCCGCACCGCCGCGGCCGCTCCCGCATCGAGGCCGCGATGGTGGCCGACGCCACGCTCCGTCGCATGGCCGGCCGCCTCGCGATCCTGCGCCACGAGCCGGAGCCGGCGGGGGCCGACGCAGCCGCCTGGAAGGCCTGGCGCGACTGGCTCGGCCAGGCGCTTGCCGCGACCGCCGCGGGCGAGAGGCTGCCGCCGAAGCCCGAGGGTGCGGACTCGGCGGCATTCGGGCGCATCGCCGCCCAGGTCGAGCTCCTGGCCGGGACGCTGAAGCGGGCGGGGATCGGCGGGCGCGAGGCTGGGGCGGCGGGGTAGCGGCGGTTCCGGAGGACGGGATCGCTCACCGTCACGGTCCATCCCGGCCACGACCCCTTTCCGAGGTCGCGGGTGGGGCGAGCGATCCACGCCGGTCCGGTCGGGTTCATGCCTCGCAAGCGTCGCGGCGTTCCCCTCACCCCCGCTTCGCCCCCGCCCGGTCCGCCGGGGAGGCGAGGGGATCCCGGGGGGCCTCGCGCCCCTCGCGGGCCGCGTTCGTGAACACCGTCTGGCCGCCCGGGCCCGTATCCTCGCGCCGGGGCGGATTGCGCCTTGTGTCGTCGCGGCCGGCCAGCTCGTCCGGGTTGCCGCGCTCGGACGGAGGGACATCGTCGATCCGCGTCGGCGCCGCCTCGCTGCCGCCCGGCGCGCTCAGGATCCCGGATTGCGTCGTCCCGTCGCCGCCCATGCCGCCATAACCCTGCGGCCCGCCGCCGCCGGCATTCTCGCCGGCGGTGCCGAAGGCCGCCCGCACGTCGTCCGCCTCGCCCGGCAGGTCGCCGGGATCGGGGGCCCGCCCGGCATCGTCGCGCGGCCCGTCGGGATGAGCGAGGCGCTCGGCCAGCTCGCGCCGCTCCTCGGGCGTGAGCAGCTCCCGGCGGGCCGTCCCGGCCGCGCCCGTCGCGGGCGAGACCCGGCCGCCGGGCACCGGCGCCTCTCGGTTGCCAGGATGATCGGCCATGCGCGCGCTCCCTCTCGACACGGATCCGGCCGCCGGCCGGGCCGGACCAAAGCGCGGGGTCTGGGGCCGTTCCATCGCCCACCCGAGTGGAACTCGGCCTGCGATGCGTCTACGACGGGAGCGCCGCCCGAAGAGGCGGGACGTCCCGTGCGGACGAGACGACAGGGAGGATGAGGCGATGCCTGGAAAACGGCTGTGGATGCTGTCGGTCGCCGTGGCGGCCGGGTGCGGATGGCTGGCGTCGGGATGGAGCGCGTCGATGGCGACCGGGAAGGAACCCCGCTTTCCCCAGCTCACGCTCGAGACCCTGAACGAGCAGCAGCGCCCGCTCGGCGAGAAGATCATGAAGATCTCCAGCGTCGGCATCGGCGGGCCCTACAACCCGCTCCTGCGCAGCCCGGTCCTGGCCTCGCGGATGTACGACCTGCTCGACTACCTGCGCTGGAACAGCTCGCTGCCGGCCCGCCTGAGCGAGTTCGCGATCCTGATCCAGGCCCGGCTCTGGCGCTCGCAGGTCGAGTGGTACGCGCACCATCCCCTCGCCCTGAAGGCCGGGCTGCCGGAGAGCGTCGCGGCCGACCTCAAGGCGAACCGGCGCCCGGCCGGCATGAGTCCGGAGGAGGAGGCGGTCTACGACTTCTGCATGGAACTCACGACGAAGCACGAGGTCTCGGACGCGGTGTTCGACCGCGCCAAGCGCCTGCTCGGCGAGCAGCAGGTCGTCGACCTCATCGGCATCAGCGGCACCTACGTGACGGTGGCGATGATCCTGGCGGCCGCGGAGGCCGGCGTGCCGCCCGGCAAGGAGCCGCCCTTCAAGCCCGGCGAGCCGTGAACCGGGAAGCGGGTGGCCGTCGGTGCCGTGCGTCGTGGCCGTCAGGCGTGAGATGATCTCGTCCGCAGCAGCACCTTCCGGCGACGGAGATCTCATGCATAAATAAATACACACGGAGCGCGGCGATGCCCAAGGTCGAAACGGATCCTCGGGCGATCGTCGTGCGCCTCCTGGCCGAAGGCTGGCTCAGCGAGGGTGGCGCGAAGCACGAGAAGTTCGCTCATCCGCAGCGACCCGGCGTGAAGATCATGGTGCCCCGGCACCGAACCCTCACGCCCGGCGTCGCCCGCGTCATCGCCAAGGGGGCCGGCTGGATCTGAGAGGATGACATGCCCCGCTACATTGCCCTGATCGACGGCGAGCCCGGCGGCTACGGCGCCGCCTTTCCGGATTGCCCCGGCTGCACCGCCATGGGCGGGACGATCGACGAGGCCATCGGCAATGCCGGCGAGGCGTTGCGCGAGTGGATCGGCGACCGCCTGGCCGCCGGGCTCGCTGCCCCGGAGCCGCGAACGGCCGACGCCCTCCTTGCCGATCCGGAGGAAGCGGAGGCGATGGTCGAGGCCATCCTGGTGGCGACCGTTCCGCTCGTCCTCGACGAGGGCCGCTCGGTACGGGTGAACCTCTCGCTCGACGCGGGCGCCCTCGCGATGATCGACCAGGCCGCCCGCGAGCGCGGCGTGACGCGCTCGGCGTTCCTCGTCTCGGCGGCGCGGGAGAAGATCATGGCCGACGGGTAGGGGCGGCCCCCTCACCCCCGCCGCAGCAGGAACACCCCCTGCGTGCCGACGAGGTTCCACACCCACCACGGCAAGGCGAAGCGCATCGGGTGGCCCGAGGCGTCCAGCGCCGAGGCGCGCTCGATCCGGGCGCCGACGAGGCGGCACAGGCCGACGAAGTCGCGGATGGTGCAGTGGTGGATGTTCGGGGTCTCGTACCAGGGATCCGGCAGGGTGTCGGTCACCGGCATCCGGCCGCGCAGCATCAGCTCGCTGCGCACCCGCCAGTGGCCGAAATTCGGAAACGACACGATCGCCCGGCGGCCGATCCGCAAGAGGTGCTCCAGCACCACCTTGGGCTGGCGCGTCGCCTGGATCGTCTGCGACAGGATCACGTAGTCGAAGGCGTCGTCCGGATACGCCGCGAGATCCGTGTCGGCGTCGCCCTGGATCACCGGCAGGCCATGGGCCAGGCAGGCATTGACGCCCGCACGCGACAATTCGATGCCCCGGCCGTCGACGCCGCGGCGGTCCCGCAGGAGCGCGAGCAGCGAGCCGTCGCCGCAGCCGACGTCGAGGACCCGCGAGCCCGGCTCGACGAGGTTGAGCATCACCAGATGGTCGATGCGTGACGAGCCGGTGGCGTCCTGCGGCAGGTCCGCCGGGGCGAGGGAGGGAGAAGCGGTGGCGCTCACAGGCCGCGCTCCCGGGCGGCGGCCGCGATGAAGCCCCTGGCCGCCGAGATCATGGCGGGCTCGTCGAGCAGGAAGGCGTCGTGGCCCTTGTCGCTCTCGACCTCCACGAAGGCGACCGGCGCCGCCGCGGCGTTCAGCGCGTGGACGATCGCCCGCGAATCGGCGGTCGGAAAAAGCCAGTCGGAGGTGAAGGACATGATGCAGAACCGGGTCCTGGTGCCCCGGAAGGCGTTGGCGAGCACGCCGCCGTGGTCGGCGGCGAGGTCGAAATAGTCCATCGCCCGGGTGAGATAGAGGTAGGCGTTGGCGTCGAAGCGCTCGACGAAGGTGATGCCCTGGTGGCGCAGGTAGCTCTCGATCTGGAAGTCGGCGTCGAACGAGAAGGTCGGGGCGTCCCGGTCCTGCAGGCGGCGGCCGAACTTGCGATGGAGCGCCGGCTCCGACAGGTAGGTGATGTGGGCGCCCATCCGGGCGACGCCGAGGCCCTTGGCCGGGCGCGTGCCGACGTCGAGGTAGCGCCCGCCATGCCAGTTCGGGTCGGCCAGGATCGCCTGCCGGCCGACCTCGTGGAAGGCGATGTTCTGGGCCGAGTGGCGCGCGCCCGTGGCGATCGGCATCGCGGAAAAGACCCGCTCGGGATAGCTCGCCGCCCATTGCAGCACCTGCATCCCGCCCATCGAGCCGCCGATGCACAGGAAGAGATCCTTGATGCCGAGCCGGTCGAGCAGCATCGCCTGGCCCCGGACCATGTCGCGGATCGTCACCAGCGGGAAGTCGAGGCCGTAGGCGCGGCCGGTCGCCGGATTGATCGAGGCCGGGCCGGTCGTGCCCATGCAGGAGCCGACCACGTTGGCGCAGATCACGAAGTAGCGGTCGGTGTCGACCGGCTTGCCGGGCCCGACCAGGCGCTCCCACCAGCCGGGCTTGCCGGTGACCGGATGGGTGTTGGCGACGTGCTGGTCGCCGGTGAGCGCGTGGCAGACCAGCACCGCGTTGCTGCGGGCCGCGTTCAGCGTGCCGGCGGTCTGGTAGGCGATCTGCCAGGGTGCCAGGTCCACCCCCGCATCCATCGCCAGGGCTTCGTCGGCCTCGAAGCGGGCGACGGGGCTCGTCGGCTCGACGGCCTGGGAGGGGGCCTCGATCCCGGGCTTCAGGAGTGGTGTGGCCATGCTTCTCACGGGGCTGTCGCCGGGCGGCGGGCTCGACGAGGCGGCTCTCGGAAAATCCGGAGGCGGTTCGTTCTCCAAACCGGACCGGCCGTTAAAGCGTCCGAAAATTCCGCTTCGACGGACGAAAGAGGTAGGCCTTCGCTGCCGCCCCGTCAATCGACGGAAGTCTCTTCTCTCAAGGCCCGCGCGCCGTCGGCGCTGGCCCGCGGCGGCGGCGGGTCGTAAGACGGATTTTTCCCACCGCTGTCTCACGGGACGCCATGACGTCGACCCCGCCCGCCGACCTCGCCGCCCTCCGGGCCGACATCGACCGTATCGATTCGGCGATGCACGACCTCCTGATGGAGCGCGGCCGGATCATCGACCGCCTGATCGCCGTGAAGAAGACCTCGGCCTCGGGCTCCGCCTTCCGGCCCGGCCGCGAGGCCTCGATGATGCGCGCCATCGCCGAGCGCCACACAGGCCTCCTGCCCCTCGACACGGTGGAGGGGATCTGGCGCGTCATCATCGCGACCTTCACCTATGTGCAGGCGCCGTTCGCGGTCCATGCCGACGTCTCGGGCGGCGACGCGCCGATGCGCGACTCGGCCCGGTTCCATTTCGGCTTCACGGTGCCGTACCGGCCGCATCCGAGCGCCGCGGCGGTGATCGCCGCGGTCGCGGCCTCGCGCGGCGACCTCGGGGTCTTCCGCCTCGACCAGGGGGTGACGGCCGGCGCGTGGTGGCGGCTCCTGGCGGGTCCGGGCCGCCCGAAGGTGATCGCCCGGCTGCCCTTCATCGAGCGACCCGGCCACCCGGCCGGCACCCCGGTCTTCTGCATCGCCAAACCCCTCGACGACCCGGCGGCGGCCCAGCGCGACTGGGTGCTCTACGCCGCCCGCTTCGAGCGCTGGCGCGACGAGGCGGCGGAGGCGGTGGCGGAGTTCGGCGGCGAGGTGGTGGCGAGCGCCGGGATCGGCGGGGGCCTGAGCCAGCTCCTGGCGCTGCCCGGGGGCGTGAGCCCGGAGGAGGCGCAGGCGGCGCTGGCGGAGGCGGGCGCGGCGCCGGGCGCCTTCGAGGAGATCGGCAGCCACGCGGCCCGGTTCCGGGTGGGCGCTGCCTAGAACTTCCTCCCCCGGCGATCCTGGGATCGCCGGGGGAGTGGGGAGAGGTGTCAGGCCGTCGTGCCGAGCCGCCGGTTGAGCGCCAGCGCCCCGAGGGTGCAGACCGCGCCAGAGAGCAGGTACACCCCGACCCAGGGCAGCCCGAGGCGGCTCGAAGCGGCGAGCGCGACGAGCGGCGCGAAGCCGGCGCCGACGAGCCAGGCGAGGTCGGAGGTCAGCGCCGAGCCGGTGTAGCGGTACTTGGTCCCGAAGTTCTCCGCGATGGCGCCCGAGCTCTGGCCGTAGGCGAGGCCCAAGAGCGCGAAACCGATCACCACGAAGATCGTCTGCCCGGCCATGCTGTCGCCGAAGAGCAGCGGGCCGATGATGCTGCCGAGGGCGAACAGGCCGATCAGCGAGGCGGCGAGCGCGATGGTGGAGCGCCGGCCGATCTGGTCGGCGATCAGGCCCGACATGATGATCGTCATCGTGGCGATGGCGGCGCCGGCGAACTGCACCATCAGGAACTCGCCGACGGAGCGGCCGGTGAACAGGTTGATCCAGCTCACCGGAAACACCGTGACGAGGTGGAACAGGGCGTAGCAGGCGAGCGGCACGAAGGCGCCGACCACGATGTTGCGGCCGCTGGCCTGGACGGTGGCCAGCACCGGCTCCGGCTCGAGCTCGTCGGCCTCGAGCAGGCGGCGGAACTCCTCCGTGGCCACGAGGCGCAGGCGCGCGAACAGGGCCACGACGTTGATCGTGAAGGCGACGAAGAACGGGTAGCGCCAGCCGAAGCCCATGAAGTCGGCGTCCGAGAGCTGGGTCTCGAAGAAGGCGAACAGCCCGCTCGCCAGCATGAAGCCGACCGGCGCGCCGAGCTGCGGCAGCATCGCGTACCAGCCGCGGCGGCTCTCCGGCGCGTTGAGGGCGAGGAGCGAGGCCAGCCCGTCCCAGGCGCCGCCGAGCGCCAGGCCCTGGCCGATCCGGCAGAGCGCCAGCAGCACCGCCGACCAGGTGCCGATCGTCTCGTAGCCCGGCAGGAAGGCGATGAGGCAGGTCGAGGTGCCGAGCAGGAACAGCGCGATGGTGAGCTTGGTGGCCCGGCCGTAGCGCCGGTCGATCGCCATGAACACCACCGAGCCGACCGGCCGCGCCACGAAGGCGAGGGCGAACAGCCCGAACGCATACAGCGTGCCGGTCACCGGCTCGGCCCACGGGAAGACGTGGCGCGGGAAGACCAGCACGCAGGCGAGGCCGAACACGAAGAAGTCGAAGAATTCCGAGGTCCGGCCGATGATGACCCCGAGGGCGATCTCGCCGGGGGCGACGTGGCCCGGCTCCGACGAGGCCAGGCGGGCATCCCGTTCCGGCTTGGAGGAGTTGGCGGCGGCGGGATCCGCCGTGATCGTGGCCATATCGGAGTCCTGCTTCGTCACGCTACGACGGCCTCTTCTTTAGAGGAGAACCGCGCCCGAGGGGGCCTGGACAAAACGTCCAATGCCGCGGCGTGCGCAGGGAGCGTAAGTGACGGAAGCCGAAAGCTGACGTCCGGGCTGCCCGTGAAACACTTGCGCCTCCTCCTCGTCCTCCCGCTCATCCTCCTCACCGGAGGGTGCAACATGGTGCTCCTGTCGCCGTCCGGCGACGTGGCGCTGCAGCAGCGTAACCTGCTGATCGCCTCCACGGTCCTGATGCTCCTCATCATCGTGCCGGTGATGGCGCTCACCGTCGCCTTCGCGTGGCACTACCGCGAGGGCAACAAGAAGGCGGTCTACGACCCCAGCTTCCATCACTCGATTGGTCTCGAGGTGGTGATCTGGTCGGCGCCGCTGCTGATCATCGTGGCGCTCGGCGCGCTCACCTGGCTCGGCACCCACCTGCTCGATCCCTACCGCTCGGTCAGCCGCATCAGCGCGTCGAAGCCGATCGTGTCGAGCGTCGGCGACCCGATGGTCTCGGGCAAGCCCCTGGTGGTCCAGGTCGTCGCCCTCGACTGGAAGTGGCTCTTCCTCTACCCCGAGCAGGGCATCGCCTCGTTGAACGAGGTCGCGGCCCCCGTCGACCGGCCGATCGAGTTCCGCATCACCTCCTCCTCGGTGATGAACTCGCTGTTCATCCCGGCGCTCGCCGGCCAGATCTACGCCATGCCGGGCATGCAGACGCGGCTCAACGCCGTGATCAACAAGGCCGGCAACTACGAGGGCTTCTCGGCCAATTACAGCGGCGCCGGGTTCTCGCACATGCGCTTCACCTTCAAGGGCGTCGACGAGGGCGATTTCAGCGCCTGGGTCGACAAGGTCAAGAAGGAGGGCGGCTCGCTCAACCGGGCCGACTACCTGAAGCTCGAGCGGCCGAGCGAGAAGGAGCCGGTGCGCTACTACAACGCCGTCGACGCCGACCTCTACGACGCGATCCTCAACATGTGCGTCGACCGCGCCAAGATGTGCATGCACGACATGGTGGCGATCGACGCCCGGGGCGGCGGCGGCCGCGAGGGCATCAACACCGTCATGAGGCTGACCTACGACAAGGCGGTCCGCCGTGGCACCGGCGCGACCCAGCAGGCCACTTTCGTGACGGCGCTCTGCACCCCGGCCGACGCCTACGGCTTCGGCAGCACCTCGGCCGCCAACGCCAAGGCGGCCGCCGCGACGCCGCGCCTGAACTGACACGAGCCCGGGCACAGACTTTCCGACATCCAGGCTGAGCCATGAACTCCGAGCACAATCCGATCGAAGCCTACCCGCACTGGTGGCGGCTGCTGTTCGGCCGCTTCACCCTCGAGTCCCTGCCGCTCCACGAGCCGATCGTGGTGGTGACCTTCGCGGTCGTGGCGCTGGGCGGCCTCGCCATCCTGGGCGCGCTCACCCGCTACAAGCTGTGGGGCCCGCTCTGGCGCGACTGGCTGACCAGCGTCGACCACAAGAAGATCGGGATCATGTACATGGTCCTCGGGCTCGTCATGCTGCTGCGCGGCTTTGCCGACGCGCTGCTGATGCGCTCGCAGCAGGCGATCGCCCATGGCGGCGCCGAGGGCTTCCTGCCGCCGCACCACTACGACCAGATCTTCACCGCCCACGGCGTGATCATGATCTTCTTCGTGGCGATGCCGCTGGTCACCGGGCTGATGAACTTCGTGGTGCCGCTGCAGATCGGCGCCCGCGACGTCGCCTTCCCGTTCCTCAACAACTTCAGCTTCTGGATGACCGCCGGCGGCGTCGTGCTGACGATGATGTCGCTGTTCATCGGCGAGTTCGCGGCGACCGGCTGGCTCGCCTATCCGCCGCTCTCGAACATCGCCTACTCGCCGAGCACGGGCGTCGACTACTACATCTGGGCGCTGCAGATCGCCGGCATCGGCACGACATTATCGGGTGTCAACCTGATCGCCACCATCGTCAAGATGCGGGCGCCCGGCATGTCGATGATGAAGATGCCGGTCTTCACCTGGACCTCGCTCTGCACCAACATCCTGATCGTCGCGTCCTTCCCGGTGCTCGGCGCCGTGCTGGCGCTGCTCACCCTCGACCGCTACGTCGGCACCAACTTCTTCACGAACGATCTCGGCGGCAACCCGATGATGTACGTGAACCTGATCTGGATCTGGGGCCACCCCGAGGTCTACATCCTGGTCCTGCCGGCCTTCGGCATCTTCTCCGAGGTGACGTCGACCTTCTCCGGCAAGCGCCTGTTCGGCTACGCCTCGATGGTCTACGCCACGGTCGTCATCACCATCCTGTCCTACCTGGTCTGGCTGCACCACTTCTTCACCATGGGGTCGGGGGCGAGCGTCAACTCGTTCTTCGGCATCACCACGATGATCATCTCGATCCCGACCGGCGCGAAGATCTTCAACTGGCTGTTCACCATGTATCGCGGCCGGATCCGCTTCGACCTGCCGATGATGTGGACCGTCGCCTTCATGCTGACCTTCGTCATCGGCGGCATGACCGGCGTGTTGCTCGCCGTGCCCCCGGCCGACTTCGTGCTGCACAACTCGCTGTTCCTGGTCGCGCACTTCCACAACGTGATCATCGGCGGCGTGCTGTTCGGCCTGTTCGCCGGCATCTACTACTGGTGGCCGAAGGCCTTCGGCTTCCGCCTCGACCCGTTCTGGGGCAAGGTCTCGTTCTGGTGCTGGGTCAGCGGGTTCTGGGTGGCGTTCATGCCGCTCTACATCCTCGGCCTGATGGGCGTGACGCGGCGCATGAGTTCCTTCGCCGACACCTCGCTCCAGCCCTTCTTCGTGATCGCCGCCCTCGGCGCGCTGCTCATCGCCTGCGGCATCGCCGCGATGATCGTCCAGTTCGCCGTCAGCATCCTGCGGCGCGACCAGCTCGCCGACCTCACCGGCGACCCCTGGGGTGGCCGCACCCTGGAATGGGCGACCTCCTCGCCGCCGCCGGCCTACAACTTCGCCTTCACGCCGATGGTGCATGACGGCGACGCCTGGTGGGACATGAAGCACCGCGGCTACGAGCGTCCGCTCCAGGGCTTCAAGGCGATCCACATGCCCAAGAATACCGGCGCGGGCGTCATCATCGCGGGCATCGCCACGGTCTTCGGCGTCGCCATGGTGTGGTACGTCTGGTGGCTCGCGGCGATCTCCTTCGCGGGCGCGGTCGCCGCCACCATCATCCACACCTTCAACTACGACCGCGACTATTACATCCCCGCCGACGAGGTCGTGCGGACCGAGGACGAGCGCACCCGGCTGCTCGCCCGCGCGGTCGCGAACGCCCCCGCCCCCGCGCAGGCCTGAGGACCCCGGCATGGCACAGTCACACACGGCCGCGGCCGACGACGGCGCGCTGCACTTCTACGTCACGGACGACGAGCACGGCCACGCCGAGGGCGGGACCATGCTCGGGTTCTGGCTCTACCTGATGAGCGACTGCCTGATCTTCGCGATCCTGTTCGCGACCTACGGCGTGCTCGGACGGAACTACGCGGCGGGCCCGTCCGGGGCGGACCTGTTCGACCTCAAGCTCGTGGCGGTGAACACCTCCATGCTCTTGTTCTCCTCCATCACCTACGGCTTCGCCATGCTGGAGATGGACAAGGGCGACCAGCGCATGACGCAGCGGTGGCTCGCGGTCACCGGCGCCTTCGGCCTCGCCTTCGTGGGCCTCGAACTCTACGAGTTCGCCCACCTGATCCACGAGGGCGCCACGCCCCAGCGCAGCGCCTTCCTGTCCTCGTTCTTCACCCTGGTCGGGACGCACGGCCTGCACGTCACCTTCGGGCTGATCTGGCTCGTGACCCTGATGGTGCAGGTGCACCAGCGCGGCCTGATCGAGGCCAACCGCCGCCGCCTCATGTGCCTGAGCATGTTCTGGCACTTCCTCGACGTGATCTGGATCGGCGTCTTCACCTTCGTCTACCTGATGGGGTCCCTCAAATGAGCGCCCGCGCGCCCGCCTCCGACGAGGTCCACGTCGAGGTCGTCCACGACCATCACGAGGCCGCCCACGGCTCGCGCCGGGGCTACATCACCGGCTTCGTCCTGTCGGTGATCCTGACGGCGATCCCGTTCTGGCTCGTGATGGCCGAGGTGTTCGCCGATTCCCGCGTGACCTCGATCGTCATCATGGCCTTCGCGATCGCCCAGATCTTGGTCCACATGGTCTACTTCCTGCACATGAACGCGCGCTCGGAAGGCGGCTGGACCATGATGGCGCTGATCTTCACCGTCGTGCTGGTGGTGATCGCGCTCTCGGGCTCGCTCTGGGTGATGTACCACCTCAACACCAACATGATGCCGATGTCGCCCGGCGACATGCGCACCATGCCGTGACGGGGCCCACCGGCGTTCCGCAATCCCTGGCCGGGACGGTTCCGCCCCGGCCTGCCACGCAGGCCAAGCGCCTCCTCCTGGTCGCGCTCTCGCTCCTGGCGACGGCGCTCTTCGTCGCCCTCGGGGTCTGGCAGGTCGAGCGCCGGGCTTGGAAGCTCGACCTCATCGCCCGCGTCGAGGCCAGGCTCGCGGCCAGCCCTGTCCCGGCCCCCGGCCGGCCGGCCTGGCCGACGCTCTCCCGCGAGGCCGACGAGTACCGCCGCGTCACGGCGACCGGCCGCTTCCTCCCCGGGCAGGCCGTGCGGGTGATGGCCGTGACCGAGAAGGGGGCCGGCTCCTGGCTCCTCGTGCCTCTCGTCACCGCGACCGGCGACGCGATCCTCATCAACCGCGGCTTCGTGCCGCCCGACTGGCAGCCCACCCCCGGCGAGGGGGCGGGAGCCGCGACGGTGACCGGCCTCCTGCGGATGCCCGAGCCCGGCGGGGCGTTCCTGCGCAGCAACGATCCGGCGAACGACCGCTGGTATTCCCGCGACACCGCGGCGATCGCGGCGGCCCGCGGCCTCGGCGAGGTCGCGCCCTACTTCATCGACGCCGACGCCTCCGGCAACCGCCCCGGCCAGCCGGTCGGCGGGCTCACCGTGGTGGCGTTCCGCAACCATCACCTGATCTACGCGCTGACGTGGTTCGGGCTGGCGATCATGTCGGGATACGCGGTGTATCGGCTGCTGCGGGAGGCACCGCCAGGGTGAGGAGGGTTTTTCCGGGCATGGCGCGCGCGAGAACCCTCCCCCGCTGCGGGGGGAGGGTTCTCGCGGGCGCGCACCAACGGTCCTCCCATGACCGACTGGGCTGACCTGCAGCGGACCGCCCGCGAGATCCTGGCCGAGGCGGCACGGCGGCTCGGTGCCGGCACGCCGGCCGGTCTGCCGGAGCCCGGCGCCCTCGACGACCACGATGGCGGGCGGCAGAACCTGCTGCTGCTGGTGCAGCTGCGCTGGATCGCGGTGGCCGGCCAGGTCATGACCATCGCGGTGGCGCAGGGGGTGCTGGGCGTCGTGCTGCCGCTCGGCGCGATGGCGGTGGTGCTGGTCGGGCTCGTGCTGCTCAACCTCGTCAGCCTCGGGTGGATCGTCCGGGGTGGGCGCGTCACCGAGGGCGTGCTGTTCGTGGCGCTGCTCCTCGACGTGGTCGCGCTCACGGTGCAGCTCTCCCTGAGCGGCGGCGCCACCAACCCGTTCACCTCTTTGTTCCTGCTCCAGCTTACCCTGGCGGCGGTGCTGCTCAGCAGCCGGGCGACGATCGGCCTCGTCGCCATCACCACCGCAGCTCTCGGGCTCCTGATGCTGGTCTACCGGCCGCTGGTGCTGCCGCAGGGCGACGGCGAGGGCGACCTGTTTCGCCTCTACCTCATCGGCATGCTGGTGAGCTTCGTGATCGACGCGGCGCTGATCGCGGTCTTCGTCACCCGGGTCTCGCGCAACCTGCGCCGGCAGGATGCCCGGCTCGCCGACCTGCGCCAGCGCGCGGCGGAGGAGGACCACATCGTCCGCATGGGCCTGCTCGCCTCGGGCGCGGCGCACGAGCTCGGCACGCCGCTCTCCTCGCTCTCGGTGATCCTCGGCGACTGGCGCCGGATGCCGGAGCTCACGGCGTCCCCCGACATCGCCCGCGAGATCGAGGAGATGCAGGAGGCGGTCGGGCGCTGCAAGGCGATCGTCACCGGCATCCTGCTCGCCGCCGGCGCCGCCCGCGGGGAGGCGCCCCACCTCACCAGCGTGCGCGCCTTCGTCACCGAGCTCGTGGTCGATTGGCGGCGCATGCATGCCTGCGCCCCCCTGCAGGTCCGCGACGCGTTCGGCGAGGACGAGGAGATCGTCTCCGACACCGCCCTGAAGCAGGTGGTGTTCAACGTCCTCGACAACGCGCTGGACATGTCCCCGGACTTCGTCGAGCTGGCGGTCCTGCGCGAGGGCGACACCCTGCGGCTCTCGGTCACCGACCGCGGTCCGGGTTTCGCGCCCGAGATGCTGGCGCGGCTCGGCCAGCCCTATACATCGAGCAAGGGCCGCCTCGGCGGCGGGCTCGGGCTCTTCCTCGTCGTCAACGTCGTGCGCAAGCTCGGGGGCACGGTGGAGGCCCGCAACCGCAGCATCGGAGGCGCCGTCGTGACCCTCAGCCTGCCGCTCTCCAGTCTCACGGTGTGAGATGCCCGAAGACGACCGCCTGCTCGTCATCGTCGAGGATGACGACCGCTTCGCCGCCACCCTGACCCGCTCCCTCGAGCGGCGCGGCTACACGGTGGTGAGCGTCGTCGGCCTCGCGGCCCTCGAGGCGCTGCTCGCCGAGCGCACGCCCGCCTACGCCGTCGTCGACCTGAAGCTCAACGGGGAATCGGGGCTCGCCTGCGTCAAGGCCCTGCACGACCACGATCCCGACACCCTGACGGTGGTGCTGACGGGCTATGCCAGCATCGCGACGGCCGTCGAGGCGATCAAGCTCGGCGCCTGCCACTACCTCGCCAAGCCCGCCAACACCGACGACATCGAGGCCGCCTTCTCGAAGGCCGCGGGCGACGTCGACGTCTCGCTCGATGGCCGGCCGACCTCGATCAAGACGCTCGAATGGGAGCGCATCCACCAGACCCTGGCCGAGACCGACTTCAACATCTCGGAGACCGCCCGGCGGCTCGGGATGCACCGTCGGACGCTGGCCCGCAAGCTCGAGAAGCAGCAGGTCAAGTAAGGCCTGCGGCGGGATCATCGCCGGTCCCATCAGGCCTCGGGACCCGTCACTGATGCCCGTCGGGCCTGCTATCGTGCGCGTGGTAGGATTGCATAGAGCAAAGTCAAGGGCAGCTGGATCTCAGATATTTGCTGGCTAAAGGCCTCGCTTGAGGTTCGTCAATCGTCCTCGTCTTAACATGCATCAGTGCAGGGCGGGCCCGTTCGACGGCACAACGAAGCCCGATCGTCCGATCGATCGCCCGTCGATCGACCGGACGCGCTGGAGAGCCGTATGCGACGCAGCCAGCACCGCGAAGACATCGTCGAGTCTTGCCCCGCATCTGTCGCAGCGACCCCGCGATGAGAGGCGACGCAGCCCGGCCGCAGCGCCGGCAGGCGAGAGTGTCCGCCGCGCTTCCCCACCTCGGCGCCATCGCCGCCGCAGGCCTCGTCCTGTCCGGCTGCCAGATGAGCCTGCTCAACGCCAAGGGGCCGGTCGGCTCCGACGAGGCCAACATCCTGATCGTCGCGTCGATCATCATGCTGGCGATCATCGTGCCGACGATGATCGGCACCCTCGCCTTCGCCTGGTGGTTCCGCGCCTCGAACACGCGGGCGCATTACCGGCCCGACTGGGCCTTCTCGGGCAAGATCGAGCTGGTCATCTGGTCGGTGCCGTTCCTCACCATCGTTTTTCTCGGCGGCATCGCCTGGATCGGCGCGCACCGGCTCGACCCCGCGGTGCCGCTCGACTCCGACAGGACGCCGCTGCGGGTGCAGGTCGTGTCGCTCGACTGGAAGTGGCTCTTCCTCTACCCCGACCAGCAGGTCGCCTCGGTCAACGAGCTGGTCGTGCCCGCCGGCACCCCGGTGCAGTTCGTCCTGACCTCGAGCAGCGTCTGGAACGCGTTCTTCGTGCCGCGGCTCGGCAGCATGATCTACACGATGCGGGGCATGACCTCGCAGCTCAACCTGATGGCGGATCAGGAGGGCACGCTGCACGGCCTCTCGACGCATTTCAGCGGCGACGGCTTCCCCCACATGCAGTTCCCGGTCCGTGCCGTGTCGGACACAGCCTTCGCCGGCTGGGTGCAGGGCGCCAAGGGCGGTCCACGACTCGACACCGCGGCCTATGGCGAGCTCGCCCGGCAGGGCACCGTCGACGCGCCCCGCACCTACGGCAGCCTCGAGCCCGGTCTCTTCGCCCGCATCGTCGACCAGACCATCCCGAAGGGCCCCGGCCCCGCGCAGGGGGCCGAGACCGGCGCCCCCCCGACCGTCAAACCCAAAGGGGGCTCGTGAGCATGCTCGGCAAGCTGACCTGGTCGGCGATTCCCTTCGACCAGCCGATCCCGCTCGTCGCCGCGGCGCTCGTGGGCGTCGTCCTCCTCGGCGTGATCGCCTGGGTGGCGGTCGCCGGCTGGCTGCCGTACCTCTGGCGCGAGTGGATCACGAGCGTCGATCACAAGCGCATCGGCGTGATGTACGTGATCCTCGGGCTCGTCATGCTGATCCGCGGCTTCTCCGACGCGATCCTGATGCGCTCGCACCAGGCGCTCGCCTACAACGCCCCGGGCTACCTGCCGCCCGAGCATTACGACCAGATCTTTTCCGCCCACGGCACGATCATGATCTTCTTCGGCGCGATGCCGTTCATGATCGGGCTGATGAACTTCGTGGTGCCGCTGCAACTGGGCGTGCGGGACGTCGCCTTCCCGACCCTCAACTCGGTCAGCTTCTGGCTCACCGCCACCGGCGCGCTCCTCGTCAACGTCTCGCTGGTGGTGGGCGAGTTCGCCCGCACCGGCTGGTGGCCGTCGCCCCCGCTCTCGGAGGTCACCTACTCGCCGGGCGTCGGCGTCGACTACTATCTCTGGGCGATCCAGATCTCGGGCATCGGCACCCTGATGTCCGGGATCAACCTCGTCACTACGATCCTCAAGATGCGGGCGCCGGGCATGAGCTACCTGCGCATGCCGATGTTCTGCTGGACCGCGCTCGCCTCCAACATGCTCATCATCGCGGCCTTCCCGATCCTGACCGCGACCCTCGCGATGCTGACCCTCGACCGCTACCTCGGCTTCCACTTCTTCACCGACGAGGCCGGCGGCAACTCGATGCTGTTCATGAACCTGTTCTGGGCCTGGGGGCATCCGGAGGTCTACATCCTGGCGCTGCCGGCCTACGGGGTCTTCTCGGAGGTGATCTCGACCTTCTCCGGCAAGCCGCTCTTCGCCTACCGCTCGATGGTCTGGGCGACGCTGGCGATCTGCCTGCTCTCGTTCATGGTCTGGCTGCACCACTTCTTCACCATGGGGCCGGGCGGCGACGTCAACGGCGTGTTCGGCATCACCTCGATGATCATCGCGGTGCCGACCGGCGTGAAGATCTTCGACTGGATGTTCACGATGTATGGCGGGCGGGTGCGCTTCACCACGCCGATGCTGTGGTCGGTGGCCTTCCTCGTCACCTTCGTGGTCGGCGGCGCCACCGGCGTGCTGCTGGCGATCCCGCCGGCCGACTTCGTGCTGCACAACTCGCTGTTCCTGGTCGCCCACTTCCACAACGTGATGGTGAGCGCGGTCGTGTTCGCGGCCTTCGCGGGCTACACCTACTGGTTCCCGAAGGCGTTCGGCTTCACCCTCGACGAGTGGTGGGGCAAGGCGGCGTTCTGGTTCTCCCTCGTCGGCTACGTCTGGGTGTTCACGCCGCTCTACGTCGTCGGCCTGCTGGGCATGACCCGGCGGCTGCAGCATTTCTCCGTCGCCGAATGGTATCCGTGGATCGTGGCGGCGAGCCTCGGCGTGATCGTGATGGTGTTCGGCGTGGTCTGCCAGGTGGTGCAGCTCGTCGTCAGCATCCGCCGGCGCGAGCAGTTGCGCGACGTCACCGGCGATCCGTGGGACGGCCGCTCGCTCGAATGGGCCACCGCCTCGCCGCCGCCCTCGTTCAACTTCGCGGTGATGCCGCGCGTCGAGGGCGAGGAGGCCTATTGGGCGATCAAGCAGCGCGCCCGCGAGCAGGCGCGGCTGCGCGAGGAGCCGGATTACGAGCCGGTCGAGATGCCGCTCAACAGCCCGACCGGTTTCGTCTGCGCCTTCTTCGCCACCCTCGTGGGCTTCGCGATGATCTGGCACATCTGGTGGCTCGCCGCCCTGGGTCTCGCCGGCGCCTTCGCCACCTTCGTGGTCTTCGCCTGGCGCGACCGGGTCGAGTACGAGATCCCGGCGGACGCCGTCGCGCGCATCAATCGCCGGAACCGGGCGAGCCGCCTCGAGGCGCTCCAGCAGGCCCGCCGCAAGGAGGCCGCATGAGCAGCTCCGCGGCCATGCCGGGTGCCGTCCCGGGGGTGGTGCCGATGCGGCGCGACCCCAACCACCTCGGCCACCACGCCGCAGGCGAAGGGGAGACCCGCGCCCCGGGGCGCGGCATCGGCGGTCCCGCCCCGAAGCGCATCGTCGTCGGCTACGGCTTCTGGATCTTCCTGCTGAGCGACATCGTGATGTTCGCCGCGTTCTTCGCGGCCTTCGCGGTGCTGCAGGGCGGCACCGCCGGCGGCCCGACCGGCGCCGAGCTGTTCGACCTCACCAACGTGGCGATCGAGACGGGCCTGCTGCTCCTGTCGAGCTTCGCCTGCGGCATCGCCACCCTGGCGCTGAACGCCCGCCGACCCCTCGCCTTCCAGGCCGCGATGGCGGTGACCTTCCTGTTCGGCGCCGGCTTCCTCGCGCTGGAGCTGCGCGAGTTCACCGACCTCGTCGCCCGCGACGCCGGCCCGACCCGCAGCGCCTTCCTGTCGGCCTTCTTCACCGTGGTCGGCTGCCACGGCCTGCACGTCACGGCCGGCCTGCTCTGGCTGCTCACCATGATGGCGCAGGTGCTGGCCAAGGGGTTCCGCCCCGACATCCTGCGCCGGGTGATGTGCTTCTCGCTGTTCTGGCACGCCCTCGACATCGTCTGGGTCGCGGTCTTCACGGTCGTCTACCTGATGGGGGCCGCCACATGAGCCACACCGACACCGACGACCGCGCCCATGCCGACGTCGCCCCGGGCGACGAATACCCGCACGAGGAGTTCGGCGCCGGGCTTCGCAGCTACCTGATCGGGCTCGCGCTCGCGACCCTCCTCACCGCCGCGTCGTTCTGGGTCGCGCAGACCAAGGTCATGTGGGCGCCGGCGATCCCCGTCGCGTTGCTGACCTTCGCCATCGCCCAGATGGGCGTGCATCTGGTGTTCTTCCTCCACCTGACCAGCGGGCCGGACAACACCAACAACATCATGGCGCTCGCCTTCGGCGTGCTGATCGTCTTCCTGCTGTTCGGCGGGTCGGTGTGGATCATGCACCACATGAACTATAACATGATGGCGCCGGTGGAGGGCGGGGTGCGGATGCCGTTGCAGAAGGGGGTGCCGCTGCAGCCGGAGCCGCAGAAGGGAGTGCCGATGCAGCACGGGGGCGGCGGGCACCATTGAGCGGCTGACCCTGCGAGCCGGACAGTCACGCGCAGGTGCAACACTTCGCATTATTCCGGCGCGGACCGGAGGCGGAGACCCGGGATGAGGCTGAGTATTTCAGCGCCGTCGCGACAGCCGAACGATCGCATCGCGGCCGCAAACCTATGGCACGAACAGAATTCGGATCGCTCGTAGCATTATCGTAGGATACACGATCGTCATCGTAGGATACACGGTCGTCTGAACGGTGCCCGGGGACGGAGTCGAACCGCCGACACTGCGATTTTCAGTCGCATGCTCTACCAACTGAGCTACCCGGGCGCACCGGCCGCGCGAGGCGGAGGTCAAGGCACCAGAGATCGTCCCCGTCGAGGGACGGCACCACTCACGTCAGACTGTGAGGAGTGGTGCCCGGGGACGGAGTCGAACCGCCGACACTGCGATTTTCAGTCGCATGCTCTACCAACTGAGCTACCCGGGCCCGCCGGCTGCGCGGGGCAGCGGCGTTGAGCGGCGGTATAGAGACGCCCGGATCCCCTGTCCAGCCGTCTCGTGCGGGCGCGCGGGCGATTGTGTGCCGGCGCCGGCTCACCCCTCGCCGTGGCCGGCGGCGCGGCGCCGGCGGGGGGCGCGGCCCGGGCTCGGTGCGGCGCGCGGGCGGCGGGTGCGGGTCTTCTTCGCCGGCGCGTCGCGGGGAGACGTCGTCTGTCCCTCCGGGCGCCGGCCCTCGCCGCCCGCATGGGCGTCGAGGAAGGCGCGGCAGGCGGAAAAGTCGGTCTCGACCTCGGGCGGCAGCGCCTCCAGGCGCTTCTCGCGGGCCAGCGAGGCGGCGAAGCGCAGCATGGCCGGGGTCGGCGGGCGGGTCGCCCCCTCGGCCGCCGGGGTCCTCGGTCCCGCATGGGTGTTGAGGAAGACCCGGCAGGCCCCGGCCTCGCGGGTGGCCTCCGGGGGGAGGGGGATGCCCTTGCGGGCGGCAAGCGAGCGCGCGAACGACACCATCGCGGCACTCGGCGCCCGGCCGCCGCGGGGCGGGGCCTCGCCCGCGACGGCCAGCCGCTCGGCGCCCGAGACGGCCCCGATCAGCGCCTCGACCCGCTCGCGGGTGCGCCGGCGGAAGGCGTCGGCCCGGCGCAGGGCCTCGGCCTTCGTGGCGGCCCGGCCGATCTCGGCGAGTTCCGATTCGAACACCGCCCGGCCGACCGGGTCGCCATAGGCCGGAAACACCCGTCGGACCGCGGCCACGAAGGCGAGGCCCGCCTCCGTCACGGTGATCGCCGGGTCCTTGCCCTTGAGCAGCGTGACGTAGTGGCTCTTCATCAGCTTCGGCAGCACCGCGTCGCGCGTCGCGGCGGTGCCGAGGCCCTTGGGCTCGGTCGGGTTGGCGGGGTTCTCGAGCGCCCGCTTCAGGGTCGGATCCTCGACCTGGTCGATCAGCCGGCCCATCACCACCGGCAGCTCGCCCCGGGTGATGCGCCGGGGCGGCTCGGTCCGGGCGGTCTCGATCGTGGGTGCGCCGCCTGTTCCGGCCTCGCCGTCGCGCACCGGCGGCAGGCGCCCGGTGGTCGGCTCGTCGTCAGGCCTCGCCTTGCCGGGCACGACCTCGTCCTCGTCGGCCTCGGTGCCGTAGAGCGCGCGCCAGCCCGGCACCGTCACCACGCTGCCGGTGATGGCGAAGCGCTTCGGCCCCCGCGGCGTCGCGACCTCGGCCGTGACCGTGGTGCGGGCGTCGGTCCCGTCGGCCATGTGCGCGGCGAGGAAGGTCTTGGCGACGAGGAGCCAGAGCTTCCGCGCGTCGGGCGCGACGTCGCCCGGCCCCGGCACCTTGCGCAAGGGCACGATGGCGTGGTGCTCGCCCGGGTCCTTGACGTAGTGGCCCTTCGGCCCGCGGCGGATCTGCGGCGTCGCGGGCGTGTGCGTGGCGAGGTCCGTGTCGGCGGCGGCGATCGCCGCGAGCACCGCGCTCGCGTCCTTGGCTTGCGAGTCCGGCAGGTGCACGGATTCGGTGCGGGGATAGCTGAGAAAGCCCTTGTCGTAGAGCGCCTGCGCGTGGCGCGCCGTGACTTGCGGGTCCCAGCCGAAGCGCTTGGCGCAGGCGCGCGCCAGCGTGTCCTTCGAGAACAGCTTCGGGGGTGCCCGCCGCACGTCCTTCTGCATCACCGCGAGCGGGCCGGACCAGCCATCGGCCGCGTCGCGGATCGCCTCGGCGTCCTTGATGTCGAAGATCTTCTCCTTCGGCGCGTGCCAGAGCGTCAGGCTCGCGCCGCTCTCGGTCGTCACCGGCAAGGCGATCTTGAAGAAGTCGCGCGGCACGAAGGTGCAGATGCGCTCCTCCAGGTCGGCGAGGATCGCCAGCGTCGGCGTCTGCACGCCGCCGAAGCGCCAGGGCTCGCGGAAGGCCGGCGGGCGCAGGCGCAGCGACACCGCCCGGGTGCCGTTGAGGCCGAGATGCCAGTCCTCGTATTGCCGGCACAGGGCCTCGAGATAGGCGGCGTAGTCGCGCTCGCCGGAATCGTCCTCCCGCGCCAGCAGCCCGAAGGCACGGCGGATCGAGACCTCGTCGAGGGCGCCGAGGCGCAGGCGGTCGACCCTCCCGCGCCAGCCGAGATGCTCCAGCACCTCCCAGGCGATCATCGAGCCCTCGCGGCCCGGATCGGTGGCGATGATGACCCGCTCCACCCCCGCGAGCGCCTGGCGGATCGCCGCGAGCTTCGGCGCGTGGGACTGGCCAGAGCGGCCGTGGCCGGGGGCGACGGGCAGGCGGTCCAGGGCGATCGGCAGCGCGTCGAAGCGCCAGGGCTTCCAGTCCGGCCGGATCTCCCCGGGTTCGGCCACCTCCAGCAGGTGCCCCTCGGCGGCGACGCAGACCGTGCTGGCCGAGCGGAAGAACCGCTGCACCTGGCGCATCGCCGAGGGCTTCTCGAAGAAGAACAGCGTCTTGCCTGAGGATGGCGTGCCGGGGGGCGTCTTGCCGGCCGGGGTCTTGCCGGGGGAGGGGGCCTGCGCCATGGCCGCTCGGCGCTCCTTGCGGGCGGCGGTGCCCGAACGAAGCAAGAACATATCGGAAGCCGGGCCGGTCGGTCAACGTCCGGCCGGACGCCCTGGTGCGCCACTGCGGAGGTGCGGGGACACACAGGTCAGCACGGGGCGTCATTGCGAAGCTTGCCGATTGTGGCATCCTGGACTTGAGGCAAACAGACGAGACCAAGTCCCATGCGCAAGATCGCCCGTTCAAGACTGGTGGCGGCCGTCACGATGCTGTCGTTTTCATTTTTGGCCGCCGGGCCGGCGGCGGCCCAGGGGCTGCCGTTCGGGGTCGAGCTTCCGGCTGGCGTCGACATCCCGAGCGACTCCCTGGTGTTCCATGGCAATTACTGCGGGCCCGGGAGCCGCGGACCCGGGTTGCCGCCGGTCGACGCCCTCGACGCCGCCTGCATGCGCCACGACGCCTGCACCCCGCCGCGCGGCCGCGGCCTGCCGACCTGCTCCTGCCACGCCCGGCTCCAGCGCGAGGCGGAGGCGGTGGCCCGCAATCCCCGCAACCCCGACGACCTGCGCAGCCTCGCCGGCCTCGTCTCGGCCGGCGCCACCCAGCTGCCCTGCCGCTGAACTTGTCGTCGTCACCTCGTCCGATCGCCCCGGCGCGTGCCCCGCGCCGGGGCGATGTCGTTCCCGGGTGCCGACGCCTCGAAAACGGCGCTTGCGCCATCGTCTCCGCTCACATAAAGATATCTTTATGTTTCGCATCGGAGGCGAGGAGCCCGCCGGAATGAGCGCCACGATTCCCTTCGCGGACGCCTTGAGCGTGCTGCGGGCCGCCGCCGAGGAGACCCGCCTGCGCATCCTGGTGCTGCTCGGCGAGGGCGAGTTGTCGGTCTCCGACCTCACCGACATCCTGGGCCAGTCGCAGCCGCGGATCTCCCGCCATCTCAAGCTCCTGGTCGAGGCCGGGCTGGTGGTGCGCCACCGCGAGGGCGCCTGGGCCTTCTTCCGCCTGCGCGAGGGCGTGGCCGGGCTGGTCGCGCCCCTCATCGCCGCGCTCGACGCCGCCGAGCCGCCGCTCTCCGAGGACCGGGCCCGGCTCCAGGCGGTGCGGGCGCAGCGGGCGGAAGCCGCCCAGACCTTCTTCGCGCGGCTCGCGCCGCAATGGGACCGGGTGCGCTCGCTCCACGTGCCGGAGGCGACCGTCGAGGCGGCGGTGCTCGACGTGCTCGGGGAGGGCCCGGTCGGCAGCCTCGTCGATCTCGGCACCGGCACCGGGCGGATGCTCGGGCTCCTGGCGCGGCGGGCGTCCCGGGCCACCGGGCTCGACGCCAACCACGCCATGCTGTCGGTCGCCCGCGCCAACCTGGAGCGCCAGGGCCTGACCCGCATCGACCTGCGCCAGGGCGACATCCACGCGCCGCCCTTCGGCCGGGCGAGCTTCGACCTCGTGCTGATCCACCAGGTGCTGCACTACCTCGACGACCCGGCCCGGGCCCTGCGCGAGGCCGCCCGCCTCGTCGCCCCGGGCGGCCGCCTCCTCGTGGTCGATTTCGCGCCCCACACCCTCGAGTTCCTGCGCGAGGACGAGGCGCATCGCCGCCTCGGCTTCGCGCCCGAGCAGGTGTCGGGCTGGCTCGCCGAGGCCGGCCTCACCGACCTGCGGCTGCGCCACCTCGCCCCGACCGGCGGCGCGGAGCACCAGCTCACCGTCACGCTCTGGCTCGCTCACCACCCGGAGGCGGCGGCCGATCGACAGATCGGGGCCGATCAACGGATCGGTCCCGGCCTGCCCGACCGCGCCGTCGCCTGATCCGCCACCCGTTTTCCGCCTGAGGCCGCCGATGTACGCCACCGCCTTCCGCCCGAGCCGCGAGAGCCGCCGCCCGATCCGGGTCTCGTTCGAGTTCTTCCCGCCCAAGACCCCGGAGATGGAGGCGACCCTGTGGTCGTCGATCGAGCGCCTGGCGCCGCTCGGTCCCAGCTTCGTCTCGGTGACCTACGGCGCCGGCGGCTCGACCCGCGAGCGCACCCACAACACCGTGGCGCGCCTGGTGCGCGAGACCGCGCTGAAGCCCGCCGCCCACCTCACCTGCGTGGCCGCCACCAAGGGTGAGGTCGACGACGTGGTGCGCGCCTACCACGAGGCGGGCGTGCGCCACATCGTGGCCCTTCGCGGCGATCCGGCCGAGGGCGTCGGCACCGCCTACACGGCGCATCCGGGGGGCTACGAGCGTTCCTGCGACCTCGTCGCCGGCATCAAGCGCGTCGGCGACTTCGAGGTCTCGGTCTCGGCCTATCCCGAGCGCCACCCGGAGGCCGGTTCTCTCGATCAGGACCTCGACGCGCTCAAGGCCAAGGTCGATTGCGGCGCCGACCGCGCCATCACCCAGTTCTTCTTCGACAACGACCTGTTCTTCCGCTACCTCGACCGGGTGCAGGCGCGCGGGATCGCCATCCCGATCATCCCGGGCATCCTGCCGGTGCAGAACTTCAAGCAGGCCGCCAACTTCGCCCGCCGCACCGGCTCCTCGGTGCCGGACTGGCTCGCCGCCCGCTTCGAGGGCCTGGACGACGATGTCGCCACCCGCAAGCTGGTGGCCGCGGCGGTGGCCGCCGAGCAGGTGCTCGACCTCGTCGACCGCGGCATCACCGACTTCCACTTCTACACCATGAACCGCGCCGACCTCGTCTACGCGATCTGCCACCTGCTGGGCTTGCGCGCGGCGCCGGGGGCGGTGGAGAAGGCGGCGGCCTGACGATCGATCATCGCGAGGGGAGGCGGCCTTGGCCGAATCGCAGGACGTGAGCGTTCCGCGGCTGAGCCAGATCCTGGCTGATCCCGCCTCCGCCCGGCCTGCGGTCCTGGAGGAGGCCCGGACCTACGCCGCGGCGCGCATCGAGGCACGGCTCGACGACCTTGAGCGGCGCCTCGCCGCGCTCGAAGCCCGCATGGCTGCCCGGGAATAAGAATAGGCGCGAGATCCCCCCTCTCCCGTGTGGGAGAGGGGCCGGGGGTGAGGGTGATACGCTGCCGTATAAAGCGCTGAGCGTGGTGCTGGCAGCGTGACGCTCAGAGCTTGATCCTGGAGCGTGTCACCCTCACCCCTACCCCTCTCCCACACGGGAGAGGGGATCCCGCGCCTACCTTTCTGTCGAAGAGTTCGGGGGTGACGCCCCGCCGAATTACTGAATCGGCCGCTGCCACACGGCCCACATCTTCCCTTCGCGGCCCCGCGCCGCCCGACCGACCCGCTGGAACCCCACCCCGATGACCGATTTCCGCCCCGCCGACGGTGCCGACATCCTGACCGCCCTGCGCCGGCGCGCGGCGGAAAAAATCCTCGTCCTCGACGGGGCGATGGGCACGGTGATCCAGCGCCTCGGGCTGAGCGAGAGCGATTTCCGCGGCGACCGGTTTCGCGATCACGCGCACGACCAGAAGGGCAACAACGACCTCCTGATCCTGACGCAGCCCGATGCGATCCGGCAGATCCACCTCGACTACTTCCTTGCCGGCGCCGACGTCGTCGAGACCAACACCTTCTCGGGCACGACGATCGCCCAGGCCGATTACGGCATGGAAGCGATCATCCACGACCTCAACCGCGAAGGCGCGCGGCTCGCCCGCGAGGCGGCCGTGCTGGCCGAGAAGCAGGACGGGCGCCGCCGCTTCGTCGCCGGGGCCATCGGCCCGACGAACCGCACCCTGTCGATCTCGCCGGACGTCAACAACCCGGGCTATCGCGCCGTGACCTTCGACCAGGTCCGCGACGCTTACGCCGAGCAGGTGCGCGGCCTGATCGCCGGCGGTGCGGAACTCATCCTGATCGAGACGGTGTTCGACACCCTGAACGCCAAGGCGGCGGTGGCGGCGGCCTGGCAGGTGTTCGAGGAGACCGGCACCCGCCTGCCGATCATGATCTCGGGCACCATCACCGACCTCTCGGGCCGCACCCTGTCGGGCCAGACGCCGACGGCGTTCTGGCACTCGCTGCGCCACGCCGACCCGCTGACCTTCGGGCTCAACTGCGCGCTCGGCGCCCGCGAGATGCGCGCCCATATCGACGAATTGTCCCGCACCTGCGACACGCTGGTCTGCGCCTACCCGAATGCCGGCCTGCCGAACGAGTTCGGCCTCTACGACGAGAGCCCGGAGGCGATGGCCAAGCTCGTCGGCGAGTTCGCCGAGAGCGGCCTCGTCAACATGGTCGGCGGCTGCTGCGGCACCACGCCGGACCACATCCGGGCGATCGCCGGGGCCGTCGCCGGCAAGGCCCCGCGCCGGGTGCCCACGGTGAAGCCCCTGATGCGGCTCTCGGGCCTCGAGCCCTTCACGCTGACGCCCGAGATCCCGTTCGTGAATGTCGGCGAGCGCACCAACGTCACCGGCTCGGCGCGCTTCCGCAAGCTCATCACCAACGGCGACTACGCGGCCGCCCTCGACGTCGCCCGCGACCAGGTCGCGGCCGGCGCCCAGGTGATCGACGTCAACATGGACGAGGGTCTTCTGGATTCGCAGAAGGCGATGGTCGAGTTCCTGAACCTCGTCGCCGCCGAGCCCGACATCGCCCGGGTGCCGGTGATGATCGATTCCTCGAAGTTCCCGGTCATCGAGGCCGGCCTGAAATGCGTGCAGGGCAAGGCGATCGTGAACTCGATCTCCCTCAAGGAGGGGGAGGAGAAGTTCATCGCCGAGGCGAAGATCTGCCGCGCCTACGGCGCCGCCGTGGTGGTGATGGCCTTCGACGAGCAGGGCCAGGCCGACACGCTCGAGCGCAAGGTCGCAATCTGCACCCGCGCCTACAAGGTGCTGACCGAAGAGGTCGGCTTTCCGCCCGAGGATATCATCTTCGATCCCAACGTCTTCGCGGTGGCGACCGGCATCGAGGAGCATAACGGCTACGGCGTCGCCTTCATCGAGGCGGCCCGGATCATCCGCGAGACGCTGCCCCACGCCCATATCTCGGGCGGCATCTCGAACCTGTCCTTCGCCTTCCGCGGCAACGAGCCGGTGCGCGAGGCGATGCACGCGGTATTCCTGTACCACGCCATCAGGGTCGGCATGGACATGGGCATCGTGAATGCGGGCCAGCTCGCGGTCTATGACGAGCTGCCGGCGGAGCTGCGCGAGCTGTGCGAGGACGTCGTCCTCAACCGCCGCCCCGACGCCACCGAGCGCCTGCTCGACGCCGCCGCCCGCTTCAAGGAGGGCGGCCAGGCGCAGGCCAAGGGCGCGGATCTCGCCTGGCGCGAGGCGCCGGTGGAGAAGCGCCTGGAGCATGCCCTCGTCAACGGCATCACCGAGTATATCGAGGCCGACACCGAGGAGGCGCGCGCGAAGGCCGAGCGCCCGCTCCACGTCATCGAGGGTCCGCTGATGGCCGGCATGAACGTGGTCGGCGACCTGTTCGGCGCCGGCAAGATGTTCCTGCCGCAGGTTGTGAAGTCCGCTCGCGTCATGAAGCAGGCCGTGGCCTACCTGATGCCCTTCATGGAGGCGGAGAAAGCCGCCAATGGCGGCGTCGGCGGCCGGCAGGCGGCCGGCAAGGTGCTGATGGCGACCGTGAAGGGGGACGTCCACGACATCGGCAAGAACATCGTCGGCGTCGTGCTCGCCTGCAACAACTACGAGATCATCGACCTCGGCGTGATGGTGCCGGCGGCCAAGATCCTGGACACGGCGCGGCGTGAGAACGTCGACATCGTCGGCCTCTCGGGCCTGATCACGCCCTCCCTCGACGAGATGGTCCACGTCGCGGCCGAGATGGAGCGCGAGGGCTTCGACGTGCCGCTCCTCATCGGCGGGGCGACGACGAGCCGGGTCCACACCGCGGTGAAGATCCACCCGGCCTACGCCAGGGGCCAGGCGGTCTACGTGACCGACGCCAGCCGCGCCGTCGGCGTGGTCTCGAACCTCCTCTCGCCCGACACCAAGGTGCAGACGATCGAGAGCGTCCGCGCCGAGTACAAGCGCGTCGCCGAGGCCCATGCCCGCTCCGAGGCCGACAAGCAGCGCCTGCCGCTCGCCAAAGCCCGCGCCAACGCGTTCAAGGGCGACTGGTCGGCCTACAGGCCGGTCAAGCCGACCTTCACCGGGACGCGGGTCTTCCGCAGCTACGACGTCGCCGAGCTCGTCCCCTACATCGACTGGACGCCGTTCCTGCAGACCTACGAGTTCAAGGGCCGCTATCCGGCGATCCTCGACGACCCCGAGCAGGGGCCGGCCGCCCGCGCCCTGTTCGAGGATGCGCAGGCGATGCTGCGCCAGATCGTCGAGGAGCGCTGGTTCAACCCGAAGGCGGTGATCGGCTTCTGGCCGGCCAATGCCGTGGGCGACGACATCCGGCTGTTCACCGGCGAGAGCCGGGCCGAGACGCTCGCCACCTTCCACGGCCTGCGCCAGCAGCTCTCGAAGCGCGACGGCCGGCCGAATACCTGCCTGTCGGACTTCGTGGCGCCTGCCGAGAGCGGATTGCCCGACTATGTCGGCGGCTTCGTGGTCACGGCGGGGCTGGAGGAGGTGCGCATCGCCGAGCGCTTCGAGCGCCAGAACGACGATTACCGCTCGATCCTGGTCAAGGCGCTCGCCGACCGCATCGCCGAGGCCTTCGCCGAGCGGATGCACGAGCGCGTGCGCCGGGAGTTCTGGGCCTACGCGGCGGACGAGGCCTACAGCCCGGCCGAGCTCGTCACCGAGCCCTATGCCGGCATCCGCCCGGCCCCGGGCTACCCGGCCCAGCCCGACCACACCGAGAAGATGACGCTGTTCTCGCTGCTTCAGGCCGAGCCGCGCATCGGCGTCAAGCTCACCGAATCCTACGCGATGTGGCCGGGTTCCTCTGTCTCGGGCCTCTACCTCGCCCATCCGGACGCGCACTATTTCGGCGTCGCCAAGGTCGAGCGCGACCAGGTCGAGGACTACGCCGCCCGCAAGGGGATGGACGTGGCGGAGGTGGAGCGCTGGCTCGGGCCGATCCTGAACTACGACACGGCGCGATATCGGGCGGCGGCGGAGTAGGGGCCTTGCCTCCGAGGGAGGCCCGTCCTCAGGAAGGGCCGGACAGCCCCGGAGGTGCGTATTGGGCGAGACCGAGAAGCCGGTGACGGGCGGCTGGGACTGGCTCCGGGACCGCGTTCAGCCGCTCGATCGCGACGTGGAGGCGGCATTGGACGAGCCATGGCCCGAGATGCCCGAGACGCCGATAGAATTCCCGGAGAACTGGGATTGGCTGCGTCGGCTCGTCGGCCCGCTGGACGACGACTTTGCGCGGGCGGCGGCCGAGCAGCCGCCTTTGCTCCCCGATGACGCGGTGGAGGACGACCCCACGCCCTGACCCGGGCTTGACCGCCGCGCCCGCCCCGGCTCAAAGCTTGGGCTTGAGGGCGCCGGACGGATCGGGCGGGAAGGGTCGGGGATGCGGACAGGACCAGGGAGGCTCGCCCTCGTCGCCGTGGCGGGTGCCATCGGGGCGGCGGCCGGCTGCACCGAATTCTCCTACATCTCGAAGACCTATGTCGGCCTCGTCCCGCAGGTGGTCACGATCGGCTGCAACGACCCCTACGAGGTCTACGACCAGCGCCAGCAGCGCAAGGTCCTGATCGTCTCGAACAACCTGCGCGAGATCGCCGGCTGCGGCCTCGAGGGCAAGGACCCGGCGCTGACGCGCCGGCGCCGCTTCTCGGAGGCCGCCGCGACCTACCTGCGCGAGACGGCGCGCGAGACCTGCACCATCGTCGGCGAGACGGTGTTCACCGACCTCCAGACCGAGTTCGTCTATTCCTGCGCCGAGCCGATCGAGAAGCCCGGCACCAAGGTGCCGCGCCTGCCCGGCCGCTACTGAGGGCCCTCGCCGTCGACGGGCGGGTGCGGGAAGGTGCGCTCGGCGGCGTCGCCCGCGGCGGCCAGCATCGCCCGGGCGAAGCGGCGCGCCTCGGCCCGGTCGAGGGCGATCGCCGCGGTGACCGGGGCGCCGTCGAGGTCGGCGAGGTCCAGTTCGAGCCGCACGCCCGCCTCGGTCGGCGTCACCCGCAGGGTCCAGTCGCGATCGCTCATCCGTCCGCATCAGCTCTTCGGGGCGCCCGGCCCCAGCCATCGGCCCTATAGACCAATTTCCGGACAGGTCGATGGGTTCGCGGCCGTTGACGGTTCCGGCGCCGGTATGGTCGATCCGCCCCGGGATCGAACCGAGGAATCGCCGATGAGCGAGATCGTCTTCCGGACCGGCGAAGCCACGGTGCTGGCGGCCGAGGGCCAGTACACCGACGCGATGCCCGAGGTCTTGATCGGCTCGGTGCGCGGGCCGGTCGGCCAGGCCTTCGCGTCGATGATGGGGCAAGTCCAGGGCCATACCCGGATGTTCGTGGTGCGCGACATCAACCAGCTGGTGCGCCCCGCCACGATGATGACCACCAAGGCGACGATCCACACCGCGGAATATGTCGAGCTCCTCGGCGGCGTGGTCCAGGCCGCGACAGGCGACGCCATCGTCGACTGCATCATCGAGGGCATCCTGCCCCGCGACGGGCTGGACGAGCTGTGCATGATCATCATGATCTGGCTCGACCCGCGCTGCGCCGAGGACCCGAACCTCGACCGCAAGGATCTCTACCGCACCAACTACGAGGCGACGAAGCTCGCCATCGCCCGGGCCTTGAGGGGCGAGCCGACGGTCGACGAGCTGATCGCCAACCGCCGGACCGTGCGCCACTACGCTCTCGAGGGCGTGCTCGACGACGAGGGCTGACGAGGCCCCCTTCTCATCGCGCCCTGCGCAGTTGACCGCAGCTTGACAGCGCCGCAAGGTGCGCCGCCCGCCACCTCGACTCCGCGCGCGGGCCGTCCATCACACCGTGCCATCACGCCTTGGGGCTGAACGATGCGTCCATTCCGCGCCGCGTTGATCCTGACCGCCTGCGCCGTCCTGTCCGGCCCGGGCCTCGCGCAGCAGCCGTCGCCCCCGCCGCCAGCACCGTCCGGCCAGCCCGGCCAGCGCGCCGCCGCGCCGTCCCAGTCCGCCGGCATCAATGTCTGGGACGCGCGGATCGAGGGCGGGGACCTGCGCGTCTCCGGCAGCGTCGGCAAGGGCGGCGTGGTCGTCACCCTGGACGAGGACATCCCGGTCACCGCCGACAAGCGCGGGCGCTTCGCCTTCAAGGTGCCCTACGTGCCGCAGAACTGCGTCGCGACCCTGAAGGCCGGCGAGATGTCGCGCGAGATCGCGGTGGCGAATTGCGGCGCCACCGGTGCGTCGGGCCCGAAGGGCGAGCCAGGCCCCACCGGCCCGCAGGGGCCGGCAGGTCCGCAGGGGATGGCCGGCCTCGCCGGTCCGCCCGGCCCGAAGGGCGATGCCGGTCCCAAGGGCGATACGGGCCCGAAAGGCGAGCCGGGTGCCAAGGGCGATGCTGGTCCCAAGGGCGAGCCCGGCCCGAAGGGCGAGGCCGGCCTGAAGGGGGAGGCGGGCCCGAAGGGCGAGGCGGGCCCCGCCGGCCCCCGCGGCGAGTCAGGCCCCAAGGGCGAGCGCGGCCCTCAAGGTCCGGCAGGCCCGCAGGGACCGGCCGGGTCGCCGGCTGCGGCGACGGCCGCGACCACGGCGGGCCTGCCGTTCCGGATGCTGCGCACCGACGGCTGCGCCAAGCCCCATTGCGAACTGACCTGCGACGAGGGCGAGACCTTCGTGTCGGCCTATTGCCTGCGCGGCGGCAGCCCGAGCTTCACCCGCCGCGAGAGCGGCGAGGCGGTGGCGATGTGCGCCTCCGACAGCTCCGGCATGGTGGGCTTCTGCGCGAAGCTCTGACGAAGCGGTCGGCTCCCGCGGCCAAATCGGCACCTCAAGGGTCGTCCCGGAGCCGCAGAGCGGAAACGGGATGACAGAGCGAGGATCGGCGTGTGGCCCGTCCGATCGTCACGGCAGGTGACGGAGCGGACGGGTCGTCAGCGCCTGCCGAGCCAGTCCAGCACTCCCCCCGCCGCCGCCCGGCCGCTGGCGAAGCTCGCCTGGAGCAGGTAGCCGCCGGTCGGCGCCTCCCAGTCGAGCATCTCGCCGGCCAGGAAGGTGCCGGGCCGGGCCCGCAGCATGAACCGGTCGTCGATACCCGCGAAGGCGACGCCGCCGGCACTCGAGATCGCCCGCTCGATCGGCCGCAGGCCGGTGAGCCGCAGCGGCACCGCCTTGATCAGCGCCGCCAGCGCCCCGGCTTCCGCCGGGAGCTCGCGCGCGGCCTCGCGCAGCAGGCCCGCCGCTGGCGGGCTCAGGCCCGCGGCCTTGCGCAGGACCGTGGCGCGGGACTCCTTCGGCCGCGCCGCCGCCAGGCGTCGGGCGAGGGCGGCGATGTCGAGGTCGGGCCGCAGGTCGACCTCCACCACCGCCTCCGCCCGCGCCTCGATCGCCTCGCGGATCGGCCGCGACAGGGCGTAGATCGCGCCGCCCTCGATCCCGTCGTGGGTGATCACCGCCTCGCCCCGCACCTGATCGGCCCCGAGGCGGAGCGCGATGCGCTTGAGCGGCGCGCCGGCGAACCGCTCGGCGAAGACCGGCGACCACGCGGCCGTGAAGCCGGCATTGGCCGGGCGCAGGGGGCTCACCGGAACGCCCGCGGTCTCCAGCACCGGCACCCAGGCGCCATCGGAGCCGAGGCGCGGCCAGCTCGCCCCGCCGAGCGCCAGCACTGTCGCGTCGGCCCGCAAGGTTTCCGGCCCCGCCGCGCCCGCGAGGACGAGCGCCCCGTCCCGGTCCCAGCCCGTCCAGCGGGTGCGGGTACGCAGGATGACGCCGAGGCGATCGAGCCGCGCGAGCCAGGCCCTCAGCAGCGGCGAGGCCTTGAAGGCGTCCGGGAACACCCGGCCGCTCGAGCCGACGAAGGTCGGCTGGCCCAGGGCCTCGCACCAGTCGCGCAGGGCCTGCGGCGGGAAGGCGCGAATCGCTGCGTCAAGGCGTCGCTCCTGCGGCGCGTAGCGGGCGAGGAAGCGCTCCAGCGGCTCGCTGTGGGTGAGGTTGAGGCCGCCGCGCCCGGCGATCAGCAGCTTGCGGGCCGGGGAGGGCATCCGCTCGATCACGGTCACCCGCAGGCCCGCCTCGGCCAGGGTCTCGGCGGCAAAGAGGCCGGCCGGCCCGCCCCCGATCACCGCCACGCGGGCGCCCGGCTCCGTGATTGGCTGGGTCATGGGCTCGGTCATGCCCCCGCCAAGGCCGTGACCTAGCCGGCCCTGTCAACCGGACGCCCCGCTGCGACACGAAAAATAAGAGCGTGGCCGTCGCGCGCCGCTGCCCTTGATCCGCCGCCATCCGGGACATAAGTCGGGCCCATCGGCTGCGGGCCCCTCTGGCGAGCTGCGCTTCTCGCGCTCGTGATGTCGGAGCCGATGCTTTCTTCCTCGAAGCATCACGGTCCCGCGATGGTCGATTTCCTGTACATGACGTGGCTCGGCAAGCCGGTCTGGATGTGGCTGGGTTTCCACGCCGTCATCTTCATCCTGCTCGCCCTCGATCTCGGCCTCCTGCACCGCGACAAGAGCCGCGAGATCGGCGTGAAGGAGAGCCTGCTCCTCACCGCCTTCTACCTCAGCCTCGGGCTCCTCTTCGGCGGCTGGGTGTGGTGGTACATCGGCCCGCAGGCGGGCCAGGAGTATCTCGCCGGCCTCGTGGTCGAGAAGTCGCTGTCGATGGACAACGTCTTCGTCATCGCGGTGATCTTCGGCTATCTCGGCATCCCCCGCAACGCCCAGCACCGGGTCCTCTTGTGGGGCATCCTGGCGGCGATCGTGCTGCGCGGCCTGATGATCGGCCTCGGCGCCGCCCTCGTGCACCAGGCCGAGTGGGTGCTGACGATCTTCGCCGCCTTCCTGATCTATGCCGGCATCAAGATGCTGGTCTCGGGCGAGGAGGAGGAGGGCGAGAGCAAGTCCGCCGACCGCTTCACGAGCTTCATGCGCAGGCACATGCGGGTGACCGACGAGCTCGACGGCCAGAAGTTCACCACCCGCCGCCCCGACCCGAAGACCGGCCAGCCGGTGCGCTGGCTGACCCCGCTCGCCCTGGCGCTGGTGCTGGTCAACGGCGCCGACGTGATCTTCGCGGTCGACAGCGTGCCGGCGATCTTTGCCATCACGACCGACACCTACGTCGTCTATACCTCGAACATCTTCGCGATCCTCGGCCTGCGCGCGCTCTACTTCGCGCTTGCCGCCATGGTCGACCGCTTCGCCTACCTCAAGAGCGCGCTCGCCCTGATCCTGATCTTCATCGGCCTGAAGATCGTGGTCGCCGACACGTTCGAGCTGGTCGAGATCCAGCCCTGGGTCGCGCTGGTGGTGACCGTGGTCCTGCTCGCCGGCGGCATCGTCTACAGCCTGTGGCGCACCCGCGGCGCGGCCGAGGCGCCGGCCGCCGTTCCGCCCCAGGCTGGCGCGCCGCGCGAGCGGCTCGGCAGCAGCCACGGGTGATGGACGGGGGGCGGCTGCACCGCCCCTCCTGCCGGGCAGGGTGGAGCGCCCGCTCGCCTATCGCGTCGCCCCGGTAACCGACGCGACGTAGCCGGCGACGGCCGCGACCTGTTCGGGGGTCAGGGCCTCGAAGGCCGGCATCACGCCGATGCCGTTCGTCACCGCCGTTGCGACCCGGGCGGCATCCGGCTTCAACGTGTCGAGGCTCGGTCCGACCTCCCCCTTCGTGCCCGCATCCGCGAGCGTGTGGCAGATCCCGCATTGCGGCTCGGCGAGTTCGGTGAACACGCGCTTGCCGAGCGCGAGGCGTGCCGGGTCCGCGGCGGCGGGGCATGCGGCGAGGGAGAGGCCGAGAACGAGGTGAGCCAGGACCAGGCGAGGCGGAGCGTTCATCGAGGGCTTTCGGGACGTAGGCAGGGCGCCCGCATCGCCGGGATGCGGGCCGAGGGCGGCGGGAGGGCGCTCAGGTGGTCTCGATCCTGACCGCCGGTCCGCGCCAGCCGTTGTAGCTGTAGCCGCCGCCGTTCGGCGCCGTGTCCTCGGGCTGGACGTGACCGGCCGCGTCGGTCGCCCGGCTCGCCAGGACGTGCCGTCCGGCCGGCAGGTCGAGCGCGAGGGCGAAGTGCCGCCAGGCGTAGCGGCCGAGATCGGGGCCGACGAGCGGCGCGTCGGTCCAGCTTCGGCCGCCATCGGTCGACACCTCGACGCGCGCCACCGCGTGCATGCCGCCGAAGGCGACGCCCGTGACGACCGTGCGACCCGCTGCACCCCCGTCCAGGGGGCCGGTGATCCATGAGCGCACCGGCTGCTCCCAGATCGCGGGCTGGGTGGGTGCGGCCTTCTCGCCGACGCCGTGCATGCGGTAGCTCGCGGCCTGGATCTTGGCGTCCGTCTCGGCCTCGGTCAGCGCCACGGTCTTCACGTACTTGATGTTGTTCACGCCCGAGTAGCCCGGCACGATCATCCGCAGCGGGCCGCCATGCGCCAGCGGGAGGGGCTCCCCGTTCATCTCCCAGGCCAGCAGCACCGTGTCGAGGGTCGAGATCGGCACCGAGCGCTCGACGATCACGTCCTTGGGCTTCAGCCCGGCGGGCAAGTCCTCGCCGCCCGTGCCGGTGACGAACTTCACGCCGCCCGCCGGGCCGCCGAGCATATCGACAACGGCCTTGAGCGGCACGCCGCTCCAGATCACGCAGCCGGCCGCCCCGACCGTCCAGGGCGTGCCCGGGATCGTCTGGCCCGGCTGCAGCGCGTCCTGCATGTACTTGCGGCCGTTGCCGGAGCATTGCAGGACGGTCGCGACGCTCGCGAGGCCGATGCGCTTCAGCTCGGCCAGCGTCAGCGTCCGCGGGCTCGCCACCCCTGCGATCTCGACCCGCCACGCGTCCCGGTCGGCGACGATGCTGTCCGGAGGCGGATTGACGTTGTTGCGGATGAACAGCCGGCCGACGGGCGTGATGACGCCGCTGCCGGTGTGACCGCGCTTCGTCTCCACCGTCTGGTTGGAGTGAACGATGAAGGCGTTCGGGTCCTTCCAGGCGAGGGACGCGGGCAATCCCTTGGCGCCGGGCTTGCCGGCATCGGGCTTGCCGGCATCGGGCTTGGGCGCCTCCGCGGCGGGGGATTGCGCGCGCGCGGAGGAAGCCACGGTCATCGCCCCCGCGGCGGAGCCGGCGAGGAAGGTCCGTCGGTGCAGGTTCGTCGCCTCGGGCACGCCACATCCTCCCGTTCTGTTCTTTTGGGGGAGATGTTGTCTGCCGCGCGCCGTCGGGCCGTCAAGCGCCCGGCGCGCGACACCGCCTGACGGCGCGTCGCCCTACGCCGCGCCGGCCGTCAGGCCGGCTTGGCCGCCAGCAGGTCGCGCAGGGTCGTGATGGTCGAGGCGTCGGCGACGCCGTCGGCCCGGGCCGGCCGGAAGTGGCGCTGGAACGCGGTCACCACCGCCTTCGTCCTCGCGTCGAAGGTGCCGCTCACCGGCACGTCGTAGCCGTAGAGGGCGAACAGCGATTGCAGCGCCTCGATCGGCTGGCCGGCATCGCCCTCGGAGAAGAAGCGGCCGTCGCGGATCGGGGCCGGCGGCACCCAGTGGCCGATGCCTTCCCGGTGCAGGTCCCGCCACGGGAAGGACTCGCCCGGATCGTTCTTGCGCTCGGGCGCGACGTCGGAATGCGCCAGCACCCGGTCGGCGCGGATCGGCCAGCGCGCCAGGATGTCGCGGCAGAGCGCCGTCACGGCGGTCATCTGCGCCTCCGGATAGGGCGCGAGCGTCCCGTCGGCGGCGTGGCCCGGATGGGCGATCTCGATCCCGATCGAGCGCGAATTCGTGTCGCGCACGCCCTCCCAGGCCGACAGGCCGGCATGCCAGGCGCGGCGCGCCTCCGGCACCAGCTGCACCACCCGGCCCTCCTCGAAGACGAGGTAGTGCGACGAGACCTTGGCCAGCGGGTTGCAGAGCCGCAGCAGCGCCTCCCCGGCGCTCGCCATGCCGGTGTAGTGCAGGATCAGCGCGTCGACCGGCAGGGTGCGGGCGTCGTGGTTGGGGGAGGGCACCACCTGGGTGGCGACCGGGCTGTCGGGGGAGAGGCTCATCGGCGGCTCAAGGCAGATGCCGCTCGGCGGCGATGCGGTCGTAGGCGGCGTTGATGGCGGCGAGCCGCCGCGTCGCGATGGCGACCGCGGCGGGCGGCAGGCCGCGGGCGATCGCCCGGTCGGGATGGTTCTCGGCGACGAGCGCCCGGTAGCGCGCCTTCAGCTCGGCGTCGGTCAGGCTGCGGGCGACGCCCAGCACGTCGTAGGGATCGTCGGCCAGGCGCACGTGGCGGGCGGTGATGGCGGCGAACCGCGCCTCGTCGAAGCCGAAGATCGCCGCGACCTCGGCGAGGTAGCGCGCCTCGCTCTCGTGCACGGCGCCGTCCGCCTTGGCGATGTGGAAGAGCCCGTCGAGCACGTCCTCGAGCAGGGCCGGCTCGTCGCGGAAGGCCTCGGCGACCTGGCGGGCATAGCCCTCGAAGCCGCTGGTGGTGCGCTTGGCGAGATCGAACAGCCGCTCGACCCCGGCGCGCTCGGCGTCGGGCACCTGCACGATGTCGGCGAAGGCCGCGACCTCGGAGGGCGTCACCACCCCGTCGGACTTCGCCATCTTGGCGGCGAGCGCGACGAGCCCGGTGGTGAACACCACCTCGCGCGGCGTGGGGCCGAGGAGCGAGCCCTCGCGGTCGATCAGGAAATGGCCCGCCACCGCGCCGATCAGCGCGCCGAGCGGACCGCCGGCGGCGAGCCCGAGGCCCGCGCCGCCGAGCTTGCCCCAGACGCCCTGGCTCATGCCCGCCTCCTGAGGTCGGCCGGGCGGGGGAGGGACGTGGGGTCTGGTGGAGGAGCGGACGTCATCACGCCCTTGTAGCGCCCCCGCGGCTCCGGCGGAACGCCGGAGCGTGGCCGGCGGAACGCCGGAGCACGGCTGGCAGCCCTCGAAGCACCCCGGCGGACGCGCCGCCGGGGCACTCGCTCAGGCGAGGCCGATCAGCGGCAATAGATGTTGCCGTACGGGTCGCGGTAGGTGCCGTAGGGGCACTGGGGCGCTGTGGCCGCGCCGACCACGGCGCCGCCGGCCGCACCGATCAGGCCGCCCGCGAGCGCGCCGCTGGCCCGGCCCGTGGCGGCCGCGCCGACCGCCGCGCCGGTCAGGCCGCCGAGGGCGGCGCCGCCGGCGGCGCGGTCGCCGGGGGTGTTGCAGGCGCCGACGGACAGCGCCAGGGCGCCGGCGAGCGTGGCGGCGATGAGCTTCTTCATGGTGGTGTCCCCTCGTGCGTGTCGCGGTCCGGCTTGTCGGGCGTCACGCCCGCGCCGCTGCCTCCCAGCTTAGCCGTGTGGCCGCTGAACGCCAAATGAGCTTGGCCGTCGGATGGTTCCCGGGACCCTGGCCGGGCCGGGCGGGAGGCGTGACGGTGAGGCACCGGGGCCACAGGTGCAGGGCCCTGCCGCGCGCCCGGCAAATGCTCTAAAGGGGGCCACGACAGCCCGCGAGGAACCTCCTGCGATGCAGCGCGCCACCACCATCGTCCGCAAAGCCGCCGTACGGCCCGACGCCGTCGTCGATGAGGTCGCCCTCGACCACGCCGCGCGCTCGCGGCGCAGTGCCGCGCTGACCGCGCAGGGCGGCCTCGCCTTCCGGCTCGACCTCGACCGGGCGACGACCCTCGAGGACGGCGATGCGGTGCGCCTGGAGGACGGGCGGCTGGTACGCGTCCTCGCCGCCCCGCAGGCGCTCCTCGCCGTGACGGCGGAGAACCCCGTCCGCCTGACCCGCCTCGCCTGGCAGCTCGGCAGCAACCACGTCCAGGCCGAGATGACCGCCGACGCCCTCTACGTCCTCGACGATCCGGTGGTGGCGGAGCTGATCCGCGGCCAGGGCTGCACCGCGACCGCGCTCCAGCGCCCGTTCCGCCCCGAGAAGGAGGTGGAGGCCCACGACCACACCACTTGCGGGCACGACCATCACCATCATGGGCACGAGCACCAGGCTCACGACCATCACGGCCATGATCATCACGACCACGGCCATGACCATCACGCGCACGGCCATGATCACGATCATGCCCACCATGACCATGGCCACTCGCACGGCCACTCGCACGGCCATGAGCATCACGCGCCTGGTCACGGCCACGTCCACGGCCCGGGTTGCAAGCACGGCCACTGACCGCGGCCTGTCCGCCGGAGCGGCCCAGGGACCCGGGCTCCCCGTTTGCGCCGCGCGCGGGGCGGAACGAGCCGCCTCGCGCCGGACGAGGCGCAGCCGGCGCCGGGCATGCAAAGACAGCGAAACCGTCAGGTTCGCGGGGCCCGACGTGCAGCGACTTCGAGCAACGATGCCATGCGGGCTCAGGGCCCGCGAAGTCTTAAGTCGGGCTTAAGCCGGTCTCCCTATTCCTGATCCCGGTGACGGCAAGACCCGGGTTCACGGACCGATGACGATCAAAGCGCGCCTGCTCTGCGGCTTCACGGTGATGCTGGCGCTGACCGCCGGCGTCGCCGCCTCGGGCTGGGTCAGCCTCTCCGGTTTCGCGCGGCGCGTGGACACCGCGAATGCGGCGCAGACGCTCGCAGGCCGGGTGGGCGACCTCGCGCTCGCCGCCGAGCGGTCGCTGCACGACCCGGCCGGCCGGGGCGAGGGCGCGGTGACGGACGGTCTGGCGCAGGTCCGCTCCGGCTTCGCCGCGGTTCCGGGCGCGGACGCGATGGCCCGCGGCGTCGACGCCTTCGCGCGCACCCGCACCACCTACGCCTCGGAGCAGGACCGCAAGGCGCGCGTCCAGGCCGAGCATCTCAGCCTGATCGAGGAGCTGCAGGGGGCGGCCGGCCGGATCGGCGAGGCCCAGCGGGCCCGCCTGGCGGCGGCGAGCCAGGCGCTCCAGGAGAGCGTCGAGGCGCTGAAAGGCGCCGCCACCACCGGATCGCTCACCGGCTCCGCGGTCCGCGGCGCGCTCGAGATGCGCAACATCGAGCAGGCCCGAGGCGGCGAGCGGACCGCGATCGCCGAGCGGTACCGTCTCCTGTCCGCGATCGTGAAGCGCCTCGCCGCGCAGGACGCGATGCGGCCCCCGGCCAAGGCCGCCGGCGACGCCCTGGACGATTACTTCGACGCCATCGACCTGCCGCCGGACGAGGCCGGAAGGCTTGAGACGATCACGAAGGCGTTCGACGCGCTCATGGCGGCCCTGCGGGAGGTCGAGCAGGTCCAGAGCGACGCCGGCCTCGCGGTCCAGGCCCGCCTCCAGCAGGAGCAGGACCGGGTCGAGCGGGCGGCGGCGCTGCTCGCCGCCAGCGCCGAGGCGGTCAACGCCTCGAAGTCGCTCCAGATCGCCGAGATCGCCCTGTTCGCGGCCCGGGACGAGGGCGCCGCCGTCGTCGCCAGCGCCGACGCGCTGATGACGGCGCTCGACACGATCCGCCGCGTCGAGACCGACCCGACCGCACGCAACGCCGTCGAGGCGCTGATCGCGAAGGTGCGGGACGTCAAGGACAAGGTGCCGGGGATCGTCGAGGCGAACGGCGCGCAGGCCGCGATCCTTCGGGAGCGCGACGGGCACCTGAACACCCTCGTGACGACGGCCCGCGCGGCGGGGGACGGCGAGCTCGCCCGGATCGGGTCCGAGCGGCGCGCCGCCGAGATCCTGCTCCTCGTCGGCGTCGCGCTGGCCGCCGCCCTCGGTGCCGCCGCGGCCTTGTGGCTCTCCCGCAGCATCGTGCGTCCGATCGGGCAGCTCGGCGCCGCCATGCGGGCGCTCGCCGCCGGCGACCTGTCGGTCGCGGTCCCGGCCCGGGAGCGGCGCGACGAGATCGGCGGCATGGCCCGGGCGGTCGGCGTGTTCCAGGACGCCCTCGTCGCGAAGGCGCAGAGCGACGCCGAGGCGGCCGCCGCCGCCGAGGCCGCGGCCGAGCGCGCCCGCCGGCTCGGTGCGCTGACCGCGGAGTTCGACGGGACGATGTCGTCCTCGACCCAAGACCTGACGCGGGCCGCCGACACCATGCAGGGCACGGCCGAATCGATGTCCGCGGCGGCCGCCCGCACCAACGCCCGGTCCGCGGAGGTCGCGGAGGCCGCCGCGCGCACCTCGGCCAATGTCGAGACGGTCGCCGCCGCGACGGAGGAGATGGCGATCTCGATCCGCGAGATCGCCCGCCAGGTCGCGCACTCGGCCGAGATGGCGGCGGGCGCGGTCGGCCGCGCCAGGGAGACCGACGCCACCATCGCGGCCCTCTCCGCCGGCGCCGAGCGCATCGGCGAGGTCGTCACCCTGATCCAGGGCATCGCCGGGCAGACGAACCTCCTGGCGCTCAACGCCACCATCGAGGCGGCCCGGGCCGGCGAGGCGGGGCGGGGCTTCGCGGTCGTCGCCCAGGAGGTCAAGCAGCTCGCCGGCCAGACCGCGAAGGCCACGGAGGAGATCGGCGACCAGATCGCCCGCATCCAGGACGCGACCCGCGAGGCCGTCGCGGCCCTCCAGGCGATCGGCGGGGTGATCGGCGAGATGTCCGAGATCGCGACCGGCATCACCGCCGCCATGGAGCAGCAGGGCGCCGCGACCCAGGAGATCGCCCGCAACGTCGGCGAGGCCGCGCAGGGCACGCAGGTGGTCTCCACCGGCATCCGCGACGTGCGGCGCGACGCGGAAGGAGCCGGCGAGGCCGCCGCCCGCGTGCTCGCCGCCGCCGAGGCGCTGGCCGGCACCGCGACGGGCCTGCGCGGCGAGGTCGATGCGTTCCTTGATGGCGTGAAGGCGGCCTGAGGGCCCTCGGTGGCGTGGCGCCACCCCCATATCGCCGCCTCGGTCCCATGCCGGGCCGGGGGTACCCCCGTGTTCCCGGGCGCGGTACAAGCCGGCCCCTGATCCGGACGGGAAGACCGTCCTCGCGGCTGGTGGTGAGACGGGACGGAACAACGTGACGGTGATGGTCGAGCAATCCGGCAGCTTCAGCCCCTGGCGCTTCTCCGTCGCCCCCATGATGGACTGGACCGACCGCCACTGCCGGGCGTTCCACCGCACCCTCTCGGCCCGCGCGCTCCTCTACACCGAGATGGTGACGACCGGGGCGGTGCTGCACGGGCCGCGGGAGCGGCTGATCGGCTTCGATCCGGCGGAGCACCCGGTGGCGATCCAGCTCGGCGGATCGGACCCGGGCGACCTCGCGGCGGCCGCCCGCATCGCCGAGGAGTTCGGCTACCGGGAGGTGAACCTCAATGTCGGCTGCCCCTCCGACCGGGTGCAGGACGGGCGCTTCGGCGCCTGCCTGATGCGCGAGCCGGGGCTCGTCGGCGAGTGCGTCGCCGCCATGAAGGCGGCGGTCTCGGTGCCGGTGACGGTCAAGTGCCGCATCGGCGTCGACGACCAGGACCCGGAGGAGGCCCTCGACGCGCTGACGGCCATGGTCCGGGCGGCGGGCGTCGACGCGCTCATCGTGCATGCCCGCAAGGCCTGGCTGAAGGGCCTGTCGCCGAAGGAGAACCGGGACATCCCGCCCCTCGATTACGGCCGCGTCCACCGCGTCAAGGCCGCGAATCCCGACCTGCCGGTGGCGATCAACGGCGGCCTGCAGGACCTCGCGACCGCGAAGGCCGAGCTCGCGCCGCGGGACGGCATCGCTCTCGACGGGGCGATGCTCGGCCGCGCGGCCTATGCCGAGCCGGCGCTCCTGCTCGGCGTCGATCCGGAGCTGTTCGGGCAGGACGCGCCCGTGGCCGATCCCTTCGCGGCGATCGAGGCCTACGAGCCCTATATCGCCGCCCGGCTCCAGGAGGGCATGCGCCTGCACGCCATGACCCGGCACATGCTCGGCCTGTTCAACGGCCGCCCGGGGGCGAGACCCTATCGCCGCCACCTCTCGGTCGCCGGCACCCGGCCGGAGGCGGGCCTGCACACCCTGCGCGAGGCGGTGGCCCTCGTCTCGCGCGAGGCGGCGAGCGCGGCGGCCTGAGGACGGGACGGGCCCCAAGCTTGGCAGCCGCCCGGTCCGGGGGCATGTTCGCTCCCGAACAGGATGACGGACCGGATGATCGCACTCGATGACGGCGCGCCCGCGCCGCTCGGCGCCCATTTCGACGGGCGCGGGGTCAATTTCGCGCTGTTCTCGGCCCACGCCACGGCGGTGGATCTCTGCCTGTTCGACCCGACCGGCCGGGTCCAGACCGACGTGGTCCGGCTGCCCCGGCGCAGCGACGACGTCTGGCACGGCTACCTCTCGGGTGTGCTGCCGGGCCAGCTCTACGGCTACCGGGTGCACGGCCCCTGGGAGCCGGGGCGCGGTCACCGCTTCAACCCGCACAAGCTCCTCCTCGACCCCTATGCCCGCGAGCTGCACGGGCGGGTGCGCTGGCACGACGCCCTCTACGCCCATCGCCGCGGCAGCCACCGCGAGGACGTGCTCGACCGGCGCGACAGCGCCCCGATGATGCCGAAGGGCGTGGTCACCGCCCCCGAGGCGCCGGTCCACGACGATCCGCCCCTGCGCCACCCCCTCGTCGACAGCGTGATCTACGAGGCCCATGTCCGCGCCCTGACCCAGACCCATCCGGGCGTGCCGCTGCCCTGGCGCGGTTCCTACGCGGCTCTAGGCCATCCGGCGATCGTCGAGCACCTGCTGCGCCTCGGCGTCACGGCGATCGAGCTGCTGCCGATCCAGGCCTTCGTCGACGACCGCTTCCTGGTCGAGCGCGACCTCACGAACTTCTGGGGCTACTCGCCGCTCAACTACTTCTCGCCCGAGCCGCGCTATCTCGGGCCGACGGGCGCCGCCGGGCTCAAGGCGGCGATCCGCCAGCTCCACGCCGCCGGCATCGAGGTGCTGATGGACGTGGTCTACAACCACACCTGCGAATCCGACCATACCGGCCCGAGCCTGTCGTTCCGCGGCATCGACAATGCGAGCTACTACAAGCTCAAGCCCGACGACCCGCGCCGCGACATCGACTGCACCGGCTGCGGCAACACCCTCGACGTGGCGGTGCCGCGGGTGATGCAGATGGTGCTCGACTCGCTCCGCCACTGGGTCGAGACCTACCGGGTCGACGGCTTCCGCTTCGACCTCGCCTCGAGCCTCGCCCGCTCGCCCTACGACTTCACGCCCCGGGCCGCGGTCCTGCAGGCGATGGCGCAGGACCCGGTCCTGTCCCGGGTCAAGCTCATCGCCGAGCCGTGGGACATCGGCATGGGCGGCTACCAGCTCGGCGGCTTCCCTGTGGGCTGGAGCGACTGGAACGACCAGTTCCGCGACGCGGCGCGGGGCTTCTGGCGCGGCGATGCCGGCCAGCTGCCGAAGCTGACGCAGGGGCTGACGGGATCCAAGGAGATCTTCTCCGCCTCCGGCCGCGGGCCTGGCGCCAGCATCAACTTCATCGCCTCGCATGACGGCTACACGCTGGCCGACGTCGTCGCCTACGAGGAGAAGCACAACGAGGCCAACGGCGAGGGCAACCGCGACGGCCACGGCCACAACGTCTCGCGCAATTACGGCGTCGAGGGGCCGACCGACGATCCCGCCATCCTGGGCCTGCGGGCGCGCCAGAAGCGCAACCTGATCGCCACGATCCTGCTCGCGCAGGGCGTGCCGATGCTGCTGATGGGCGACGAGCGCTCGCGCACGCAGAGAGGCAACAACAACGCCTATTGCCAGGACAACGCCACCTCCTGGGTCGACTGGGAGGACGATGGCGGTGATCCGGGCCTCACCGAGTTCGTGCGCAACCTGCTGGCGCTCCGCCGCGACCACCGGGCGCTGCGGCGGCGAAGATTCCTCACCGGCGAGACCCTGGCGACGAGCGGCCTGAAGGACGTGCACTGGCTCTCGCCCTGCGGCGCCGAGATGGACGCCGCCGCCTGGGGCGACGGCGAGCGCCGGGCCTTCGGGATGCAGATCGGCAACGATGCCCCGGACGGGCGCCGCCTCCTGATCCTCGCCAATGCCGGCGAGGCGGCGCTCGACTTCCACCTCGCCCGGGTGATCGGCGGGCCGTGGACGCCGCTCTTCGACACGACCGTGGCGGATGGCCGGCCCGCCGCGCGCGAGAGCGTGAAGGGCGGCGGCTTCGTGCGGCTGCCCGGGCGGGCGCTCGTGGTGCTGGCTCGGAGCGTGCCGCGCGGCGGGAAGGCCGCGCCCGCTTGACCGGTGCGGGCTTCGTCCTTGCCTCGGGATGCGGTCGCGGAGGGGACGAACGGACGATCCCGGGGCGCCCCTTGCGCTTGCCTTTCCGTGCGCCGGCGCCATGCTCGCGGAGCCGCCGCTAGGTCAGCCTCGAGGAGCCCCGATGACCGACGACGAGACCTTCATGGCCCGCGCCATCGCGCTGTCGGAGAGAACCGCCCTGGTCGAGAGCGCGGGCGGCGTCTTCGGCGCCGTGATCGTGCGCGACGGCCGCATCATCGGCGAGGGCGCGAACCGGGTCGTCGCCGAGAACGACCCGACCTGGCACGCCGAGATGGCGGCGATCCGCAACGCCTGCAGGCAGGAGGGCAGCTTCAAGCTGCCCGGAGCCACTCTCTACACCTCCGCCGAGCCGTGCCCGATGTGCATGGCCGCCGCCTACTGGGCCGGCATCTCGCGGATCTTCTACGCCTCGACCAACGAGGACGCGCTGCGCCACGGCAATTTCGACGACAGCATGATCTACGAGGAGATCCGCAAGCCCGTCGACCAGCGCAAGATCCCGATCCGGCAGATCATGCGCGCCGAGGCGGTCGAGGTCTGGAAACGCTACGAGGCCAAGGACGACCGGGTGCCGTATTGAAGCGCGTGTGCCCGCCGGACGAAACCGTGGCTCGGCCGTGGCGTTGTGCTCTGTAACCCGTGAAGCGTCGCCCCGATCCTCGACCGGACGATCACCAGGAGGCCGTTCATGCGTCGCGCGCCTCATCTCGCCGCCCTCCTCGCGGCGGCCCTCGCCCCCGGCCCGCTTCTCCCGCAAGCCGGGCCCCCGGCGCGGGAGCCGGGCGTCACCGGATCCCTCGGATCCGCCGCTCGCGACACGATCGGCGTAGGTCAGACCAAGCCGCCGGGTGCGGCCCTGGGCTCCGATGGAGAGATCACGCCCGCGTTGCGGGAACGCGACCGCGCGCTTCAGCGCAGCATCGACACCGGCATCTGCGCCGGCTGCGACGACTGACACGTTTTCCGCTTGATCTGTTCCAATATCAGTTAAGCGCGGGATCCCCTCTCCCGTGTGGGAGAGGGGTAGGGGCGATCGCAGATCGCACGTGAGGGTGACACGCTTCAGTGTAGATCGCAGAGCGTGGTGCTGGCAGCGGAACGGTCGGAGCCTGACTCGGAACCGTGGCACCCTCACGTGCGATCTTCGATCGCCACGGCCCCTCTCCCGCACGGGAGAGGGGAGACGCGTTCTATTCTGAATGCGAACGAATCAAATGGAGGTCGTATGACACGTTTTCGCCGCCTACGGGCAGCGGCGCGACTTAATCCATCGCATATTAGACGGAATGATCGGTTGCGAGGGCGGCGAGCGGATGACTAAACCGGCCGCAATCGGTCCGGCCGCCCGTGCGTCCGTCCGGACGGGCCAGAACAGAGTCGAGACAGGGAGAGCGCCATGAACCAGCGGGTGATCGAGGTCAGCCAGGACACGCGTGCCCGGGCGCATATCGACGAGGCGAAGTATCAGGCCTGGTACGAGGCCTCGATCCGCGATCCGGAAGGCTTCTGGCGCGAGCACGGCAAGCGGATCGACTGGTTCACACCTTACGCCAAGGTCAAGGAGACGACCTTCGGCCCGGGCGACGTCTCGATCAAGTGGTTCTCCGACGGCGTCACCAACGCCGCCCATAACTGCATCGACCGCCATCTCGCCAAGCGCGGCGACCAGGTGGCGATCATCTGGGAGGGCGACGACCCGTCGGAATCGCGCCACATCACCTACCGCGAGTTGCACGCGGAGGTGTGCCGGATGGCCAACGTCCTGCGCAACCGCGGCGTCGGGAAGGGCGATCGGGTGACGATCTACCTGCCGATGATCCCGGAGGCCGCCTTCGCGATGCTGGCCTGCGCCCGCCTCGGCGCGATCCACTCGGTGGTGTTCGGCGGCTTCTCGCCCGACTCGCTCGCCGGCCGCATCCAGGGCTGCGACTCGAAGCTCGTCATCACCGCCGACGAGGGCCTGCGCGGCGGCCGCAAGGTGCCGCTCAAGGCCAATGTCGACGCGGCGATCCAGCGCCTGCCCGCCGACAGCGTCGACCACGTCGTCGTGGTGCGCCGCACCGGCGGCGCCGTCGAGATGGACCCCGTCCGCGACGTCTATTACGACGCCGCTGCCCGGGAGGTCACCGACGAGTGCCCGGTCACCCATGTCGAGGCCGAGCACCCGCTGTTCCTGCTCTACACCTCGGGCTCGACCGGCCAGCCGAAGGGCGTCGTCCATACCACCGGCGGCTACCTCGTCTACGCCTCGATGACGCACCAATACGTCTTCGACTACCACGAGGGCGACATCTACTGGTGCACCGCCGATGTCGGCTGGGTCACCGGCCATTCCTACATCCTGTACGGGCCGCTGGCGAACGGCGCCACGACGCTGATGTTCGAGGGCATCCCGACCTACCCGTCGATCTCGCGCTTCTGGGACGTCGTCGACAAGCACAAGGTCAACATCTTCTACACCGCGCCGACCGCGATCCGCTCGCTGATGGGCGCCGGCGAGGAGCCGGTGAAGAAGACCTCGCGCAAGACGCTGCGGGTGCTCGGCTCGGTCGGCGAGCCGATCAACCCGGAGGCCTGGGAATGGTACTACCGGGTCGTCGGCGACGAGCGCTGCCCGATCGTCGACACCTGGTGGCAGACCGAGACCGGCGGCATCCTGATCACGCCGCTCCCCGGCGCCACGAAGCTCAAGCCCGGCTCGGCGACCCGGCCGTTCTTCGGCGTCAAGCCGGTGGTGGTCGACGGCGACAACGTGGTCCAGGAGGGCGCCTGCGAGGGCAATCTCTGCATCGACGATTCCTGGCCCGGCCAGATGCGCACCGTCTGGGGCGACCACGAGCGCTTCATCCAGACCTATTTCTCGACCTTCCCGGGCCGCTACTTCTCGGGCGACGGCTGCCGGCGCGACGCCGACGGCTATTACTGGATCACCGGGCGGGTCGACGACGTCATCAACGTCTCGGGCCACCGGATGGGCACGGCGGAGGTCGAATCCTCGCTGGTCGCCCACCCGAAGGTGTCCGAGGCCGCTGTGGTGGGCTATCCCCACGACATCAAGGGCCAGGGCATCTACGCCTACGTCACCCTGATGCAGGGCGAGGAGCCCACCGACGCGTTGCGCAAGGAGCTCGTCGCCTGGGTGCGCAAGGATATCGGGCCGATCGCCTCGCCCGACCTGATCCAGTTCGCCCCAGGTCTGCCCAAGACCCGCTCCGGCAAGATCATGCGCCGCATCCTGCGCAAGATCGCCGAGAACGAGTTCTCGTCCCTCGGCGACACCTCGACGCTCGCCGAGCCGGCGGTGGTCGACGACCTGATCGAGAACCGGCAGAACCGCACCAAGTGACCGCGACCGAGTGACCGCGACCGACGGATCGTGCGCCGGGGCCCACGCCGGGCCCCGGCCTTTCATCCCGGCCAATATGCCTGCGCTTCTCAGACCTTCGTCGTACTAAGAGCATTCTCAGTCTCTTTGCGCTGGCATTTGCCCGAAAATCAGGTCATCCGCATTTTTGCGCCGCACCATACGCAGTCGGCGCAAGTCGGCCTGGCAAGAACAGGCGCACCACAGAATGACCGAAGCATCGGCTTTGCTGCCCCGCGTCGCACTCGGCGCGGGGTGGAGCCGTCATCGGTCGCAGAAGCGAACCAGGAGGGAGCCCCGCCGATGGCAGAGGCAGACACCGCACGGGTTCTGACGAGCCCGAAATTCCGCGAGCTGGTGACCGAGCGCACCCGCTTCGGCTGGATCCTGTCCGGCGTGATGCTGGGCATCTACCTCGTCTTCATCCTGCTCGTCGCCTTCGCGCACGGCCTGATGGCGACGAAGATCGGCTCCGGCGTGACCTCGCTCGGCATCGTGCTCGGCCTCGTCGTGATCGTCTCGGCCTTCGTGCTCACCGGCGTCTACGTCGCCCGTGCCAACGGCCGCTTCGACGACCTGACCCGCGACCTCAACCGGGAGCTCGGCCGATGACCGCGCGCCGCATCGCCATCGTGGCGCTCCTCACCCTCGTCGGAGCCGGCGCCGCCCTCGCCGCCGGGCCGGATCTCGGCGCGGTCCAGAAGCAGGCGACGAACTGGACCGCCGTCATCATGTTCCTGCTCTTCGTGCTGGCCACGCTGGGCATCACCTACAAGGCCGCTGCGGGCTCGAAGTCCGCCGCCGACTTCTACGCCGCCGGCGGCGGCATCTCGGCCGGCCAGAACGCCCTCGCCATCGCGGGCGACTACATGTCGGCGGCCTCGTTCCTGGGCATCTCGGGCCTCGTGTTCTCGTCGGGCTTCGACGGGCTGATCTACTCGATCGGCTTCCTGGTCGGCTGGCCGATCGTGCTGTTCCTGATCGCCGAGCGCCTGCGCAACCTCGGCAAGTTCACCTTCGCCGACGTGGCGAGCTTCCGCCTCGACCAGACCCGGATCCGGATCCTGTCGGCGACCGGCACGCTCGTCGTGGTGGCGTTCTACCTGATCGCCCAGATGGTCGGCGCCGGCAAGCTGATCCAGCTCCTGTTCGGCCTCGACTACCTCTACGCGGTCATCGCGGTCGGCATCCTGATGATCGTCTACGTCGCCTTCGGGGGCATGAAGGCGACGACCTGGGTGCAGATCATCAAGGCCTGCCTGCTGCTCGCCGGCGCCTCGTTCATGGCGCTCGCGGTGCTGTGGCGCTACGGCTTCAACCCGGAGGCGCTGTTCGCGGCCGCCGTGCAGGAGCACCCCAAGCACGAGGCGATCATGGCGCCGGGCGGCCTCGTCGCCGATCCGGTCTCGGCGATCTCGCTCGGCATCGGCCTGATGTTCGGCACCGCCGGGCTGCCCCACATCCTGATGCGGTTCTTCACCGTCTCGGACGCCCAGGCCGCCCGCAAGTCGGTGTTCTACGCCACCGGGCTCATCGCCTACTTCTACATCCTCACCTTCATCATCGGCTTCGGCGCCATCACCTTCCTGATGAGCGACCCGAGCTACTTCAAGGCCGGGGCGAACGGCGGCTACGACCGGATCGCCGGGCTCCTCGGCGGCAGCAACATGGCGGCGGTGCACCTCGCCAACGCCACCGGCGGCTCGCTCTTCCTCGGCTTCATCTCGGCGGTGGCCTTCGCGACGATCCTGGCGGTGGTGGCGGGCCTGACGCTCGCCGGCGCCTCCGCGGTCAGCCACGACCTCTACGCCCAGGTCTTCGCCCGCGGGCGCACCACCGAGGCCGGCGAGGTGCGGCTGTCGAAGATCTCGGCCGTCGTGATCGGCATCGTGGCGATCTATCTCGGCTACGTGTTCGAGAACCAGAACGTCGCCTTCATGGTCGGCCTCGCCTTCGCGGTGGCGGCGAGCTGCAACTTCCCGGTCCTCGCGATGTCGATCCTGTGGAAGGGCACCACGACGCTGGGCGCCCTGGTCGGCGGCCTGATCGGCCTCGTCAGCGCGGTGGTGATGGTGGTGCTGTCGAAGGCCGTGTGGGTCACCACGTTCGGCTATCCGGCGGCGTTGTTCCCCTACGACAACCCGGCGCTGTTCTCGATGCCGCTGGCCTTCCTGGGCATCTGGGCGGTCTCGAAGGCTGATTCGAGCGCCCGGGCGCGGCGCGAGCGGGCGAGCTTCGAAGCGCAGTACGTGCGCTCGGAGACCGGCATCGGGGCCGCGGCGGCGCACGCGCACTGACGAAAGAGGGGCGGCGGCCGGTGATCGCCGCCCCTCTTCTTTCAAGGATGACCTTGTTTCAAGGATGACTTGGCGGGCTCGACGGTGTTGGCACCCACCGCATCATTCCGGGGCCGCGCAGCGGAGCCCGGACTGCCGCAGAGGGAGTCAGGTCCGTCCATGACAGCGAACCAGGGCGATCCCATCAGTGCCCGCCCGGCTCCGCATGCATCCGCCGGATCCGCCGGACCGTCCACCACACGCCGACCAGCACCAGCGGCACCGCCAGGGCGGTCCCGATCGTCGCGTCGACCGGCACGCCGGCGTGGTGGGCACCTTCGAGCACGTGGTGGACGAGGCTCGCGACGTAGTAGGTGATCGCCGCGACCGAGAGGCCCTCGACGGTCTGCTGCAGGCGCAATTGCAGCCGCACCCGGTCGTTCATCGACTGGAGCTGGGCCTGGTTCTGGCGCTCGAGCTCGATGTCGACCCGGGTGCGCAGCATCTGCGAGGCCCGGGCGAGGCGGCGCGAGAGCGCGTCCTGGCGCTCGGCGATCGCCAGGCAGGTGCGGATCGCCGGGTTGTAGCGCCGGCCCAGGAACATCGACCAGCTCGTCTGGCCAGGCAGCGCGTGCTCGCCCGCCGCCGAGAGGCGCAGGCGGATCAGCTCGTCATAGGCCCGCGTCGCCCCGAAGCGGAACATCGTCCGCGACGCCCCGACCTCGAGCTCGGCCGCGAGCGCGATCAGCCGGTCGAGGAGGGCGTGGTTCTCGGCGAATCCGTCGCTCGTGCGCATCGCCTCCATCAGGAGCGGCAATTCGGTCTCGATCCGCCGGATGGCCGGCCCGAGGCTCTGCGCCTCCGGCAGGCCGAGGAGCGCCAGCGTACGGTAGGTCTCGATCTCGAGCAGGCGCTGCACCAGGGCGCCGGCGCCGAGGCGGCTCAGGCGCCGGTCGGCGACCACGATCCGGACATAGCCGTGCGGGTCGGGCTGGAAGTCGGTGGCGATCACCGCGGCCCCGCCCTCGGCCTCCGCCATGGCGAGCGAGGCGGCGTTGAAGGTCGAGACGATCTCGGGCGGCAACCCGCCCTCCACCGCCGGCAGCAGGTGGAGGTCGACCGCGACGAGGAGCGGGCCGGGCTGGGCCACCTCGTTCATCGCGCCCTCGAGGGCGTCGGGCTGCGGCTGGAAGGCCTGGGCCTGGGCGTCGCCGAACTCCCAGGTATAGGTGGTGAACTCGCTGTGGCTCTCCCAGCGCAGCACGGCGCCGGAGAAGATCACCCGGTGCTGCTTGACCCCCGGGGCCGGGCCCGGATGGCCGAGGCCGGTGCAATAGGCCTCGAGGGCGTCGCGATCGGCCGCCGCCGCCTCGCCGTCGGTCAGGAAGGCATAGTGCAGGAAGCGGCGCGGCGTCTTGACCGGCGTGAACGGCCGGGCATGCACCTCCGCCAGCACCCGCGACCGCAGGGGATGTTCGCTCAGCCTCACGATCCGGTCCGCCCCCGCTCCCCCGCCCACCGGTGCCGCTGGGCACCGGCACCGCTTGGTGCAGGGAAAGCGTGGTGCAAGCAAGGCTTGGTTCACGCAAGCGCCGCCCGTCAACGGCCTTTCAGGGGCGGGCGGTGACCCGTCCCGCGAGCCGGCCGCCCGCTGCTGCGCCGGGCCCGCGCGACGTCCGCAGCCCCTGGCCACCACCCCGACCCCGCGCTAGCACAGGCTTCCGACACCGCGACCCGGAGCCCGCGCCTTGCTCGACGACCGCCAGCCGCCGCCGCGCTTCAACGGCGCCCGCTACTGCCTGGAGGCGAATGCCCGGGAGCGTGGCGACAAGCCCGCGCTGGTCATGGTCGGCGATGGCGGCCGGACGGAGGTGATGACCTTCGGCGAGATCGACCGGGCGGTGCGGAGCGTCGCGGCGGGTCTTCGGGGCCTCGGGCTGCCGGCGGGCGCCCGGGTGATGATCCGCATGGGCAACGACGCCGATTACGTGATCACCTACTTCGCGGCGCTCGCCGCCGGGCTCGTGGCGCAGCCCTCCTCGCCCCAGCTCACCGCCGGCGAGGCGGCGTTCCTGATGCAGGATTCCGGCGCCGCGGTGATCGCGGCGGCCGACGACTGCCCCCTCGACCCGGAGGCCTGCCGCGGCCGGATCGTCCTGCGCCGCGACGACATCGCCCGCCTGCGGGAGGGCCGCCCGCTCGACGCTTACGCCGACACCGCCGCCGACGATCCCGCGACTCTCGTCTACACCTCCGGCACCACCAGCCGGCCGAAGGGCGTGCTGCACGCCCACCGCACGATCTGGGGCCGGCGGCCGATGCACGATCACTGGCTCAGCCTGCGCGAGGACGACGTGGTGCTGCATGCCGGCACCATGAACTGGACCTACACCCTCGGGGTCGGCATCCAGGATCCCTGGGCGCGGGGCGCCACCACGGTGCTCTACAACGGACGCCGCGACCCCGCCCTGTGGCCGGCCCTGATCGCGCGCCACCGCGCCACCCTGTTCGCGGCGGTGCCGAGCCTCTACCGGCAGATCCTCAAATACGCGGACCTCCCCGCCCACGACCTCTCGTCCCTGCGCCACGGCATCACGGCGGGCGAGGCGCTCTCGCCCCAGCTCCTCGCCGAGTGGCGGGCCGCCACCGGCACGCCCCTCTACGAGGCGCTCGGGATGAGCGAGATCTCGACCTACATCTCGACGAGCCCGGTCGTGCCGATCAAGCCCGGCTCGCCGGGCCGGCCGCAGCCGGGCCGGCGCGTCGCGATCCTTCCCGTCGAGGGCGCGCCGGAGCCGCTGCCGGCGGGCGAGGTGGGGCTGCTGGCCATCCACCGCTCGGACCCGGCCCTGATGCTCGGCTACTGGAACCGCCCCGAGGAGGAGGCGGCGGTGATGCGCGGCGACTGGTTCGTCGGCGGCGACCTCGCCTCCCTCGATGCCGACGGCTACGTCTGGTTCGAAGGCCGCAACGACGACATCATGAACGCCTTCGGCTACCGCGTGTCGCCGAACGAGGTCGAGAGCGTGCTGATCGGCCATCCGGACGTGCAGGAGGTGGCGGTGACCGAGCTGCCCGTCCGCGACGACGTGCGGGTGATCGCCGCCTTCGTGGTGCCGAAGCCCGGCGCGGCGCCGGCGCGCGACGCGCTCCTCGCCTGGTGCGCCGAGCGGCTTGCCGCCTACAAGTGCCCGCGGGAGGTCGTCTTCCTCGAGGCGCTGCCGCGGACGCCGAACGGCAAGGTGCAGCGCAAGCGGCTGCCGGCGGTGGGGTGAGGGGGTGTCATGGCCCGGCTCGCCGGCGTCTCGCTGAGCACCGGAAGCCGCCCAGCTTCCGACCGACGTTTGCGGATATCGCCTCTCTCTCCGGAAGGACGCCCTCAATACGTCCAGCGCTGCGCCTTCGCGACGAGGAAGTCCCGGAAGGCCTGGACGCGGGCCACGGTCCGCATCTCCTCGGCATAGACGAGGTAGCTCTCGAGGTTCGGCATCTCGTAGTCGCGCAGGACCTGCACCAGCTGCTCGTTCCCGTCGGCGACGTAGTCCGGCAGGATGCCGATGCCGGCGCCGGTCTCGACCGCGAGCTGGAGCGCCGAGATGTTGTTGACCGTGAAGTGGATGGTGCGGTGCTCGCGGCCCTCGCGGCCGACGGTGGCGAGCCAGTGGGTCGCCATCAGGTAGGAGGGCTGGTCGCCGCCGAACGAGACCAGGCGGTGCTTGTCGAGTTCGTCGATCGTCTTCGGCTCGCCGAAGCGCTTGATATACTCGAGCGAGGCGAAGACGTGGTAATGCACGGTAAACAGCCGGCGCTGGATCAGGTCGGGCTGGGCCGGGCGGCGCAGGCGGATCGCCACGTCGGCCTCGCGCATGGCGAGATCGAGTTCCTCGTTGGTCAGGATCAGCTCGACGCGCACGTCCGGGTGCAGGTCGAGGAACTCGGCGACGCGCTGGGCGAGCCAGGCGGTGCCGAGGCCGACCGTCGTCGTCACCTTGAGGTCGCCCGAGGGGCGCTCGCTGGTCTCGACGAGGCGCGCCCGGGTGGTCTCGAGCCGCATCTTCATGTCCCGGGCGGCCCGGAACAGCAGGTCGCCCTGCTCGGTCAGGATCAGCCCGCGGGCATGGCGGTGAAACAGCGGCGCCTTCAGCTCGCGCTCCAGCGCGCTGATCTGGCGGCTGACGGCCGACTGGCTGAGGCCGATGTCGTCGCCCGCCTTGGTGAAGCTGCCGGCTTCGGCGACGTTGAGGAAAATCCGGATCTTGTCCCAGTCCACGACCGTCAACCCCTCGCCACGGCCCCGTCCGGCCCATGGAGGGGCCGGTAAGGTCAGGGCGAACGCACCACAAGGCCGGAACCGGGGCTCATCCCCGGCCCCGGTACATGTCGCCTACTCGGCCGCGGCCTGGCGCGGCGATTCGGCCGCGGCCTGGCGCGGCGCCTCGCCGATCGCCAGGTTGGCCAGGTACTTCTCCGCCTCGAGGGCGGCCATGCAGCCCATCCCGGCGGCGGTGATCGCCTGCCGGTAGACGTCGTCGGTCACGTCGCCGGCCGCGAATACCCCGGGGATCGCCGTCATCGCGGTGCCGGGCGTCACCTCGAGGTAGCCGCCGGCCCGGAAGGGCAGCTGCCCCTCGAACACCGCCGTCGCCGGCTGGTGGCCGATGGCGACGAACACGCCGTCGGCCTTGCGCTCGGTGATCGCGCCGGTGCGGGTGTCGCGCAGGCGGACATGGGTGACCGACGGGGCCGGCTTCTCGCGGCCGCAGATCTCCTCGACCGCGTGGTTCCACACCACCTCGACGTTCGGATGCTTGAACAGGCGCTCCTGCAGGATGCGCTCGGCCCGGAAGGCATCGCGCCGGTGCACCACCGTGACCTTGGAGGCGAGGTTGGCCAGGTACAGCGCCTCCTCGACCGCCGTGTTGCCGCCGCCGACCACGACCACCTCCTTGCCCCGGAAGAAGAATCCGTCGCAGGTGGCGCAGGCCGAGACGCCGAAGCCCTGGAACTTCGCCTCCGAGGGCAGGCCGAGCCACTTCGCCTGGGCGCCGGTGGCGATGATGAGCGCGTCGCAGGTGAAGACCGCGCCCGAATCGGCCTCGAGCCGGAACGGCCGCCGCGTCAGGTCGACCTTGGCGATGTATTCCGAGACGATGCGGGTGCCGACATGCTCGGCCTGGAGCCGCATCTGCTCCATCAGCCACGGGCCCTGGATCGCATCGGCGAAGCCCGGGTAGTTCTCGACGTCGGTGGTGATCATCAGCTGACCGCCGGGCTGGAAGCCCGAGATCAGCAGCGGCTCGACCATGGCGCGGGCGGCGTAGATCGCGGCGGTGTATCCGGCCGGGCCGGAGCCGATGATCACGAGCTTCTCGTGCTGGGGAGCCTGCGGGGTGACGGACATAGGGGTCTCCGGGGCTGCCGCCGGTCAGGCTCTAACGAACCCGATGGCGGGCGAGCGCGTCGCGATGCCCGATATAGGCATTCGCCACAGCCTGCGCGATCGCGAGTGTCATGTCTAAGGGCTTGGGCCGCAACGCTTCAACCCGTCCGTCGAAGGCATGCACAGGTCCGTGGCTTTTCAGCGCCTCGAACAGCGGGCGATGGCGGGCATAGAGGTTTTTCGGCTCGAACAGCAGCACCGGCACGCCGGCGGCGCAGGCCTCCGTCACCATGTTGGCCGAATCGGCCGTCGCCACGATCGCGTCGGCCAGCGCCAGCATCGACAGGTACGGGTTCTCGCCGCTGCCGTCCCAGAAGAAGCCGCCGCGCCGGCGCGCGAGGTCGGCGAGCGCCGCCCGCAGGGCGTCCGGGGTGCGGCGGGAGGCGGTGATCATCAGGCTCGTCCCCTCCGCCAGGCGTTCGAGCCCAGCGAGGAGGCGTGCGGCGTCCTCGTCCGAAAAGCGCCCGTGCCGGCTGTCGCCGCCGATCAGCACGGCGGCGCGGGGTTGGGGCAGGGCGGCAAGCCGCGGGTCGGGCCCTGCGCGCGCGGCGGCGAGGCGCGCGGGCGAGATCGGGTGAGGCCCCATCACCGTCACCACCACGTTGGCGCCGCGCAGGCGGTCATGGGCCGGCACCCAGATCAGGTCGGCGGCCCGGGTGCCGATGCGCGGATCGCGCAGGAACACCGTGAAGCTCCGGCCCCCCGAGCGGTGCTTGACGGCCCGGAGCGCCGGCACCGCCCGGCGGCCGGTCGCGATGGCGAGATCCGGCCAGGGAGGCAGGAGCGCGGGTTCGCGCGGATCGGCCGGGCCGCGGGGGGCGATCCACGAGAAGGGCGGGCGGGGCGCCACAACCCGTTCCTCCGCCATGACCCCGAGGGCCTCGGCGAGGCCGCGGCAGGGCGCGAGGTCGCCGGCCTTGCCGTCGGTGATCAGCCAGGTCGTGGTGCCGGCCGGCAGCAGACCGGCCGGCGCGGGAGGGGAGGGGAAGGCCACGCCTCCGCGATGGGGCGGCGGGAGCCCGCCTGTCAAGGCGCGCGCGTCGCGGATCGCAGGGCGCCGACGAGGTGGAGCGAGCCGGTGACGAGCACCCAGCCGCCGCGCCGGGCGGCCCGCTCGGCCGCCCGCGCCAGGGCCTCGTCCGGCGCCTCCACCGCCTCGGCCGCGAGTCCCTCGGCGAGGGCGAGCCCCCGCAGCGCCGCGGCGCCGTGCCCGCGGCGTCCCGGCATCTCGGTGCAGATCACTTCCGCTCCCGGGCCTTGCGCACCGTGCCGGTGCAGGACCGCGAGGAAGCCCGCCGCGTCCTTGTCGGCCGCCAGGGCCACCACGGCGATGCAGGGGCCGGCGAGCGCCGGATCGTCCGCGAGGTCGCGCAGGACCGCCGCGAGGTTGAACGGCACGTGGGCGCCGTCGAGCGCCACCGGCACCAGCCCCGCAGGGCCCCGGATCTCCCGCCGCTCCAGCCGCCCCGGCAGCCGCGCGGCCTCGAGGGCCGCCGCATCGAGCAGGGCGCCACCGAGCGGGATGGAGCGGCCCGCACGGGTGCCGGTGGCGCCGTTCCTGCCGAGATGGTCGAGGACGAGGCCAGCCAGAGCCGCGTTCTCCTGCGCGATCGAGGCGCCGGCCGGGATCGCCGGCCGCAGGACCGGGCAGCCGAGGGCGGCGGCGCGGGCGGCGACGACGCGCCCGGCCTCGTCCCGAGGGCCCAAGGTGGTGACGAGCGTGGCGCCGGCCTTGAGGATGCCGGCCTTCTCGGCGGCGATGGCGGCGCGGGTATTCCCGAGGATCTCGGTATGCTCGAGCTCGACATTGGTGATGACCGCGACCGCGCTCGCGACCGCGTTGGTCGAATCGAGGCGCCCGCCGAGGCCGACCTCGACCACCGCCCAGTCGAGCCCGGCCTCGCCGAAGACCAGGAGGGCGGCGGCGGTCAGCACGTCGAACCAGGTCGCGTCCCGGCCGGCCGTCGCGTCCCGGCCCGCCGCCTCGTGGGCGTCGAGCGCCCGGGAAAGCGCCCGGGCGAGCACCGGCTCCTCTACCGGCCGGCCCCCGAGGCAGACCCGCTCGGTGACCGACTCGACGTGGGGCGAGGCGTAGCGCCCGACCCGCAGGCCGGCCCGCATCAGCCCGGCCTCGATCAGCGCGCAGACCGAGCCCTTTCCCTTGGTGCCGCCGACATGGATCACCCGCAGGTCCGCCGCCGGCTCGCCGAGCCGCCGCAGCAGGTCGCGCATCGGGTCGAGGCCGACCCGCATCCCGCCCCGCGGCCGCTTCTCCCAGTCGGTCAGGCGGTCGAGGCGGTCGAGCACCCCGGTCAGGGACGAAGCGTCGTGCGCGGCGATCATGGGTCACCCGTCGGTCGGTTCGGGGGGTGCCCAGGCGAGCGGCAGCGAGACATCCGCGCTCCCCGGTGGTTGGACCACCTTGAACCTCGCCAGTCACGCGGACAGCCCCCCATAAGAGACGAGCCGGTGGCGGGCAACGGGCCGCGTCACCTTGTGCGGGCTCCGGCGGACGGCTACTCACCGACCCAAGCCCCTTGGCCCAGCCGCTCGGCCCGGCCTCTTGGCCCAGCCGCTCGGCTTCGCCCCTCGCGCAGGATCGCCCGCCGCCTTGCCCGCCCGCCTCGACGCCATCGACTGGGCGATCCTCCGGGAGCTGCAGGCCGACGGCTCCATCACCAACGTGGAGCTGGCCCGCCGGGTCGGCCTCTCGGCGCCGCCCTGCCTGCGCCGGGTGCGGGCCCTGGAGGAGGCCGGCATCATCCGCGGCTACCGGGCGCTGCTCGAGCCCAAGGCGCTCGGCTACGAGGTCGTGTGCTTCGCCATGGTGCAGCTCGCCGCGCAGGGCCAGGCCGAGCTTGCCGCCTTCGCGGCGGAGATGCGGGGCTGGCCGCTGGTGCGGGAATGCTGGACCCTCTCGGGCGAGACGGACTTCCTGCTCAAATGCGTCGCGCCGAATCTCGGGGCGTTCCAGCAGCTCGTCGGCCACCTCACCGGCCTGCCCAACGTGCGCACCGTGCGCACCGCCCTCGCGATCGACCAGATCAAGGACGAGCCGATCGCCCCGCTGGACGGCACCGCCGAGGCGTGAGGCGAGTCATCCACTGCCGCCGCATCTCCCTAACCTGTGAAACGCTGACTTTCGCGACAGTCATACCTTATATGGGTGATGCCGTAGGACAGTGCTGCGCGTTGTCATCACGGCTGCTGAAGTCCAAACCGGGCGCCCCGTGGCGTCCTGCGAACCGTGAGTTGTTGTTTTGATGGGACGATGACGATCCTGGCGTGTGCGGCGGCCGGCGTTACTCGTGACCATTACTGAAGCGCCATGATCGCAAGGTGACGATGCGCCACTCCATAGACCCGGTCAGCCTTTTCGCCACCCCGATCGGCCGCCTGACGAGCGCTCCCGACGATCCCGTGCCGGTGACCCAGACGCTCTACCGCATCCCGGACGGCAGCTACGCGCTCCGGACCTGCCTGCATCTCGGCGGAGACCCGCGGCGCGATGCCTGCGACGTGATGATCTACGCCGACGAGGACGACCTGCGCGAGGCGCTGTCGGCCGGCGGTGACGGGTTCGACCAGGCGCTGCTTGCGGCCGCCGGCCTCGACCGGGGCGGGTAGGCAGTCGGCGAGCGGCGCAACCTAGAAGGGAATGCCGCGCTCGGGTCGAAATCCAACCCGCTTGGCCACGCGAGGGTCTGAACCCGGCCCCTTGCGGACGCTGCACTCACGTCTCGCAAGTGGCCGTTTCGCACGTGACAGCGGTCATCCGGCGATCGTCTTCAGCGCCGCGAGCAGTTCCTTTGCCATTGGACCCGCCGATGCTGGATTTTGACCGGTTATGAGGCGGCCGTCGACAACAACTTTCGGCATCCAATTATCTGCTGAGGAGTATTCGGCGCCTTCTGCTCGAAGTGCGTCTTCTAGTTCGTAAGGAACGTCGTCGCGGGCATAATCGTATTCTTCCTTCTTCGAAAAGGAAGTGAGCTTCTTGCCGCGCACGAATGGGACGCCGTCACCAAGGTCCACGCCGAGGAGCGAGCAGGGGCCGTGGCAAACGGCGGTCACGATCTTGCCCGTGGTCCAAGAGCGAACGACAGCCTTCTGCACATCCGTATTGCGCGCGATGTCGACCATCGGTCCGAGACCGCCCGGGACCAGAATTGCGTCATAGTCAGCGGCATCGATTTCGGACAGCTTGCGGCTCCGATTGAGTCTCCGAAATGCCTTGCTTTCCAGAAATTTTTTCTGTGCATTATCGTTTTCGTCATAAGCATCGTAAGGTGTCCAGCCGCCTGAGATGGATGCGAACTCGATCGCTATCCCCGCTTCGTCAAGCACCTCAAATGGATGAGCGACCTCGGCAAAAAAGAAGCCGGTCTTGCGATTGTTCGGTCCAATGACCGCTGCGTTGGTGACAATAAAGAGAACATGCTGGGTCACGATGTTGCTCCCTGTCGAGAGATCCGCGCAGCTTGTGAATACGCAACTGGTTCAGCATCCTGTCTGATGTATAGGCCGGATGCAAACGCTGCTGATCGTTCGGCGTGAGGCGGCCGGTGGGGCAACGGCTCGTTCACACCCGCCACAGCCCCTCGCATGGTCAAGCTGGTTGGGTTTTGACCTAAGCATCACTCGCCGAAGTGGTCACCGGTTCAGCGGCAAAAATGATGCAGGCCAGGAGCGAAGCAGAGTTGCCCCGTGCAGCTCCGCTGAGTGTCTCTCACACAACTCCCGATCGCCGGCCTTGCTCAGTGTGGCGGCCTCGGCGAAGCGTGGGTTGTGTGAGGTGCAGTTAGCCGCGCGTCTCCACGATCGCCCCCTCGTGCGGGCCGAGCGCGACGCTGTCCTCGACCGTCTCCCCCTCCCGCCCGGGACCGCTGGCGAGGACGATCCGCCCCCGGCCGGGAAGGGCGGGCCGCAGGCGCGAGGCGGTGAGGTTGAGCGCGACGACGAGCCCGTCCGCCCGGTGCCAGCGGGCGAAGACCAGGGTCCCGCCCCCGCTCGACAGCCGGCGGTAGCGCCCGGTCTGCAGGGCCATTCGGCTCCGCCGCAGGGCGATGAGCCGGCGGTAGAGCGTGAGGAGCGAGCCTGGATCGCCGCGCTGCGCGGCGATCGTGCAATGGTCCGGCACCCCGTCGGCCGGCAGCCAGGGCTCGCCGGTGGTGAAGCCCCCCTCCGCCTCCCAGCGCAGGGGCACCCGGAACGGGTCGCGGCTCAGTCCGTAGCCCGGCACGCAGCGCTCGAACGGGTCGCGCCCGGCCTCGGGCGGCACCGGCACGCTCGGCATCCCGACCTCGTCGCCGGCATAGAGAATCGGCGTGCCCGGCAGCGTCATCAGCAGCATCGCGGCGATCCGGGCCTGGTCGGTCCCGATCCGGCCGGCGATGCGGGGCTTGTCGTGGCTGCCCAGCACCCAGTTCGGCCAGGCGCCCTCCGGCAGCGCGTCGAGGAAGTCCTGCACCAGGCGCCCGATCGCGTCGGGCTTCCAGGGCGCGTCGACGAGGCGGTAGTTGAGCGGCAGATGCAGGCGCGGCACGTCGGCGCCGTAGAAGTCCGGCAGCGTGTCGGGCGCGGTGTCGACCTCGCCGAGGAGCACGCGGTCCGGAAACTCCTCCACCACCTGCCGCAACTCGGCAAGGTAGTCGAGGCCGACCGGCTGGCTGTCGGTGCGGGTGCGCCGGAAGCGCTCGGGCGGCGGCGTGTCGCCGTCGACATCCGGGTTCGGAGGCTCGTCGCGCAGGACCGCATCCTCCGCCAGCACCGCCGCCGCGTCGACCCGGAAGCCGTCGACCCCGCGCCGCAGCCAGAACCGCATCACGTCGTGGATCGCCGCCCGCACGGCGGGATTGCGCCAGTTGAGGTCGGGCTGCTCGGGCAGGAAGGCGTGGTAATAGGCTTGGCCCGTCGCCGGGTCGGTGGTCCAGGCCGGGCCGCCGAACCGGCTGAGCCAGTTGTTCGGCGGCAGGCCGCCCGGGCCCGGATCGGCCCAGACGTACCAGTCCCGCTTCGGGCTGTCCCGCGCGGCGCGGGCCTCCCGGAACCAGGGATGCCGGTCCGAGGTGTGGTTGGGCACGAGGTCGAGGATCAGCCGGATGCCGCGGGCCTGCAGGGCGGCGCGCAGCCGGTCGAAGGTGTCGAGGTCGCCGAAAGGCCGGCCGACGGCGCAGTAATCCGCGATGTCGTAGCCCGCATCAAGGAGCGGCGAGGGATAGATCGGCGTCAGCCATACGGCGCCGACCCCGAGATCCGCCAGGTGGTCGACCCGGCTCAGGATGCCGGCGAGGTCCCCGAACCCGTCGCCGTCGGAATCCTGGAAGGAAGGGGTGAAGATCTGGTAGATCACCGCGCGCTGCCACCAGGGCTGGCCGGTGGCGGACGCGCCGGCGGAGCGGGCGTCGTCGGAGGCGGGATCGGTCAGGTCGCTCATCGGCTCAGGTCTGCGATCGCTCTCGCGCGTGGCCGCGCGGCTGGCCGAGGAGAACGACCGACCGCAGGCCCGGTTCGCATCGCCCTGTCCTTCGCGGTCTTCGATCACATCCTGCATGAAACCTTCCGGTCTGCTCGACGTCGCGCCGGGATGATCGCGTGCCTTGCGGTGCCGCAGCCGGTGCGGATGTTCGTCCCGCGCGGGTCTTGCTAAGCAGAGCCCGACTGATTCGCCCTGAAAGAGACCCATGAGCTTCGTCCAGGCGGCCTTCGGCCGGTTCAAGCAGACGGTGACGGCCTATGCGGGCGACGCGCTGCTGATGCGGGCCGCGGTCTCGGCCTGCGCCAACGTGATCGTGGCCGACGGCGAGGTCGCGGGCGCCGAGTTCGAAGCCGCTCTCAAGGGCCTGCTGGCCGATCCCGTCCTGGAGAAGGGCTACGACAGCCTGATGCTGGAGGAGGAGCTCTACGACGCGATCGGCCGCGCCCGGACCCGCGCCGGGCGGATGCAGAACCGGCACTTCATCGAGGCGATCGCCGAGCGCCCGGCGGAGCAGCGCCAGAGCGTCTTCCTGATCGCCGCCGACGTCGCCGATTTCGAGGGCATCAGCCGGTCCGAGCACCGGGCGCTGACCGAGGTGGCAACGGCGCTCCGGCTCGATCCGGACGCGCTGCTGTCCTGACCGCCGCCTGCGCGGGGTCGGGAGCCGGCCGGGTGCCCCTGCTATACCTGCGCGTCACCCCGGGCTCGGCTGACGCGGGCCCGCGACGGAACGGGGGCTGTCCGACGCCCCCGACATCGCCCGCCTTCTGACCGGCCCTCACCCCTCCATCGCGATCAGCGCTGCATCGCCCCCCGCCGCCGCGGTGTTGACCGTCACGGTCTGCTCGGTGGCGAAGCGGGCGAGGTAGTGCGGCCCGCCGGCCTTCGGGCCGGTGCCGGAGAGGCCGTGGCCGCCGAAGGGCTGCACCCCGACCACCGCGCCGATCATGTTGCGGTTGACGTAGACGTTGCCGGTGGAGAGCCGCGCCACCACCCGCTCCACCGTGGCGTCGATGCGGGAATGGATCCCGAGCGTCAGGCCGTAGCCGGTGGCCTCGATCGCGTCGAGCACCCGGTCGAGGTCCCCGGCGTGATAGCGGGCGACGTGCAGGATCGGGCCGAACACTTCGTCCGTCAGGGCCTCGGGGCCGGGGATCTCGTAGATCTGGGGCGCCACGAAGTGCCCCTCGCCCGGGACCTCGCCGACGTAATGGGTTCGGGCAGCGCGGCGCATCGCGGCGCCGTGGCGGTCGAGGCGGGCGCGGGCCTCGGCGTCGATCACCGGGCCGACATGGGTGGCGGGGTCGGCGGGGTCGCCGAGGCGCAGTTCCCTCGCGGCGCCCGCCACCATGGCGATCACCTTGTCGGCGACGTCCTCCTGCACCAGGAGCAGGCGCAGGGCCGAGCAGCGCTGGCCGGCGGAGCGGAAGGCGGAGGTCACCACGTCGTCGGCGACCTGCTCAGGGAGAGCGGTGGCGTCGACCAGCATCGCGTTGATGCCGCCGGTCTCGGCGATCAGCGGCACGATCGGGCCGTCCTTGGCGGCGAGCGCCCGGTTGATGTGGCGCGCCACCTCGGTCGAGCCGGTGAAGACCACGCCGGCGACGTCCCGGTGCGCCACGAGCGCCGCCCCGACCGTGCCGTCGCCGGGCAGGAGGTGGAGGGCGGAGGGCGCCACGCCGGCCCGGTGCAGCAGGCGCACGGCCTCGGCCGCCACGAGCGGCGTCTGCTCGGCGGGCTTGGCCACCACCGCGTTGCCGGCCATCAGCGCCGCCGCGACCTGCCCGACGAAGATCGCGAGCGGGAAGTTCCAGGGCGAGATCGCCACGAACACGCCGCGGCTGCGCAGGGACAGGCGGTTGCTCTCGCCGGTCGGGCCCGGCAGGGCCTGCGGCGTCCCGAAGAGCTTGCGCCCCTGCGCCGCGTAGTAGCGGCAGAAATCCACCGCCTCGCGCAGCTCCGCCACCGCGTCGTCGAGGGTCTTGCCGGCCTCGGCCTGGAGCAGGTGGATCAGCCGGCCGCGCGAGGCCTCCATCGCGTCGGCGGCGCGCTCCAGCGCCGCGGCGCGTTGCTCAGGCAGAACCCTGCCCCAGGCGAGCGCGCCCTTGCGGGCGGCCCGCATCGCCGCCGCGGCGGTCTCGGGCGACGCCTCGGTCACGGTGCCGACGACCGTGCGGGCATCGCTCGGGCTCACCACGGCGCGCGGCGTGCCGCCCTGCACCGCGCCGTCGACGAGCGGGGCGGCCTCTCCGGGCCCTCCCGCCGCGGCGACCGCCCCGGTCAAGCGCTCGAGCGCCGCCCGGTCGCCGAACTCGACCCCGGCGGAGTTGATCCGCTCCGGCGCGAACAGGTCGGCCGGGCGGCGCAACTTGGCGTGCCGGGCGCGGTCCGGGTTGCCGACGCTCTCGGCCGGGCGGCGCAGCAGGCTCTCGACCGGCACCGCCGGGTCGGCGGCCTGCGAGACGAAGGAGGAGTTGGCGCCGTTCTCGAGGAGCCGACGCACCAGGTAGGCCAGGAGGTCGCGATGGCCGCCGACCGGCGCGTAGGTGCGGCAGGCCACCCCCGGCACGCGGGCGAGCAGCCGGGCGTAGAGCGCCTCGCCCATGCCGTGCAGGCGCTGGAACTCATACGTTCCCGCCTCGGGTCCGGCCCGCTCGACGATCGCCGCGACGGTGAGCGCGTTGTGGGTGGCGAATTGCGGGAAGAGCCGCGGCCGGTGGGCGAGCATCCGCTCGGCGGCCGCCACGTAGCTGAGATCCGTCATGCTCTTGCGGGTGAAGACGGGGTAGTCCGGAAGGCCGCGCTCCTGCGCCCGCTTCACCTCCGTGTCCCAGTAGGCGCCCTTGACGAGGCGCACCATCAGGCGCCGGTCGAGGCGGGCGGCGAGGTCCGCGACGTGGTCGATGACGGCGAGGCAGCGCTTCTGGTAGGCCTGGACCGCGAGCCCGAACCCGTCCCAGCCGGCAAGCGACGGATCGCCCATGACGGCGGCGATGACGTCGAGGGAGAGCTCCAGCCGGTCCGCCTCCTCGGCATCGACCGTGAAGTTGAGGTCGTAGCTCTTGGCGGCCCGCGCCAGGTCGAGGAGGACCGGCACCAGCTCGGCCATCACCCGGTCGCGACTGAGCGCCTCGTAGCGCGGGTGCAGGGCCGAGAGCTTGACCGAGATGCCGGGACGGTCGGGCAGCGGCTTGTTGCCGGCCGCCCGGCCGATCGCCTCGATGGCGGCGGCGTAGGAGGCGGCGTAGGCGCGGGCATCCTCCGCCGTGCGGGCGCCCTCGCCGAGCATGTCGAAGGAGTAGCGGTAGAGGCGCCCTTGCCCGCTCGCCGAGCGCTTGAGCGCCGCCTCGATCGTCTCGCCGAGCACGAAGTGCCCGCCCATCACCCGCATCGCCTGGCGGGCGGCCTGGCGCACCGCGGGCAGGCCGAGGCGCTTGGCGAGGCCGGCCAGGATCCCCTCCGGCGTGTCGCCGGGCTGGATGATCCGGGCCGAGAGGCCGAGCGCCCAGGCCGAGGAGCGCACCAGCAGGGCGTCCGAGCGGGTGGCGTGCTGCTCGAAGCCGCCGAAGCGCAGCTTGTCCTCGATCAGCCGGTCAGCGGTGGCGGCGTCGGGCACGCGCAAGAGCGCCTCGGCCAGCACCATCAGGGCCAGCCCCTCCTTGGTCGAGAGCGAGTATTCGCGCAGCATCGCCTCGACGCCGCCGAGGGACCCGCTCTCCTGCCGGATGGCGCCGACGAGGTCGCGGGCGAGCGCGTCGACCCGCGCCTCGCGCTCGCGGGGCAGGGTGCTGCGCTCCAGGAAGAGGCGGGCGAGAGTGGCGTCGTCGGCCGCGTAGGGAGCGTGGAAGACCGGGAGGGGAGCGGGCATCGGGGCAGTCCGGGCGAGGCGCTTCAAGACGATGCTCAGCGTAAACCGGCTTTCGCCGCGCTTCGATGGCGCTTATCGCGGGATCGCCGCAGGATCAGCGGCGAAACGGGCAGGTGGTAGAGAACATGACGGACGGGCTCGACCGGGTCGACCGGCAGATCCTCAGGATCCTCCAGCGCGAGGGGCGCATCCCGAACGTGGAGCTGGCCGAGCGGGTCGGGCTGTCGCCGACCGCCACCGGCGAGCGCTTGCGCCGGCTGCAGAAGGACGGGGTGATCACGGGTTTCGGGGCGCGGCTCGACCCGCATCGCCTGGGCCTGAGCCTCCTCGTCTTCGTCGAGGTCTCGCTGGACAAGACCACGCCCGACGCCTTCGCGCGCTTCGCGGCGGCCGTGCGGCGCGCGCCCGAGGTGCTCGAGTGCCACATGGTCGGGGGCGGGTTCGACTACCTGGTCAAGGCCCGCGTCGCCGACATGCCGGCCTATCGCCGCTTCCTCGGCGAGGGCCTCTTAGGTCTGCCGGGGGTCAACAACACCCGCACCTACGCGGTGATGGAGGAGGTGAAGAGCGACGGGCTGCTGCCGCTCTGACGCCCGCGCCATGCCCCGGGCGCAGGAGATGACTGCGACATAACGGAGCTTTGCGGCGCCTGCGGAGTTGGCAGACGGAGCAACTTGCCGCAGTCTCTCGGGGACAGGCCGCCGCAGAGCGGCCCGACGAGAACGGAGGTACGCCGATGGTCAATCCGAACCGCCTCGTGAAGTCCGCCTGGATCGCCGCGGAGGTCTCCCGCGACAAGGCCGAGAAGGTCCTGGTGGTCGAGGCCTATATCGCGGTGAGCCCGCTGGAGGGCGGCTTCGACGCCGACCGTTACGGCCGCCTGGTCGAGGACGTGCGCCGGATCCTGGCCGACAATCCCGACATCGACCGCGCCTCGATCCTCAGCGTCCACCGCGAGTCGCGTTGCGCCGCGCTCTTTCGCCGGGGTGCCTGCGAGGAGGAGCGCCGGCCCGAGCTGGTGGCCTGAGGCGCGGCATCCCCCTCTCCCACCCACGACCTCATCCTGAGGTGCTGCCGCTTGCGGCAGCCTCGAAGGAGGGCTCCAGACGTCTCCGTGATCCCTGGAGCCATCCTTCGAGGCCGTCGATCAAAGATCGAGATGATCTCCGATCGCGTGCGATCTCCGATCGCCAGCACCTCAGGATGAGGTCGTGGATGGGATGATCAGGGTTTGATGGGGTGCTCAGCTCGGTCGAACTGGTCTCGGGCGTCCGCGGTCACGGGTCGCGCTGCGCGGCCCCGGAATGACCAGGAGGGTCCTCATTCGCCGAGTGAACCCGACGAGGCGGGGCCTTATGACCCCGCCCCGGCCGATCTCACAGCCCCTCGAACAGCGCCGACGAGATGTAGCGCTCGGCAAACGAGCAGGCGACCGTCACGATCCGCTTGCCCTTGAACTCGGGCCGGGCCGCGACCTCGAGGGCCGCCGCGACGTTGCCGCCGGTCGAGATGCCGCCGGGGATGCCCTCGATCCGGGCGAGGAGGCGCGCGGTGTCGAAGGCGGTCTGGTTGGAGACCGTCACCACCTCGTCGATCACGCCGCGGTCGAGCACGTTCGGCACGAAGCCGGCGCCGATGCCCTGGATCTTGTGCGGGCCGGGCTGGCCGCCGGACAGGACCGGGGAATCCTCCGGCTCGACCGCGATCACCCGGAGGTTCGGCAGGCGCGGCTTGATCACCTGGCCGACGCCCGTGATGGTGCCGCCGGTGCCCACGCCCGCCACGAAGGCGTCGAGCTGGCCCTGCGTGTCGTTCCAGATCTCCTCCGCGGTCGTCTTGCGGTGGATCTCGGGGTTGGCCGGGTTGTTGAACTGCTGGGGCATGATGGCGCCCGGGATCTCCTTCAGCAGTTCCTCGGCCTTGGCGATCGCGCCCTTCATGCCCTGCGGGCCGGGGGTCAGCGCCAGCTCGGCCCCGAGATAGGCCAGCATCTTGCGCCGCTCGAGCGACATCGTCTCGGGCATGACCAGGATCAGCCGGTAGCCCCGGGCCGCGGCCACGAAGGCGAGCGCGATGCCGGTATTGCCGGAGGTCGGCTCCACCAGGGTGCCGCCGGGCTTGAGCACGCCGGAGGCCTCCATGGCGTCGATCATGTTGACGCCGATGCGGTCCTTCACCGAGGCGATCGGGTTGAAGAACTCGAGCTTCAGGAGGATCTCGGCGTCGACCCCGCGCTCCTTGGCCAGGCGGCTGAGGCGCACCAGCGGCGTGTTGCCGATGGTCTCGGTGATCGACCCGTAGACCCGCCCGTGGCCGATCCGGCGGCCGTGATCCGAGGTGGCGGTGGCGTCGGCCATGGTGTGTCTCCCTCAAGGGCTCGTCGTCCGCCGCACGGGTAGCGGAAATCCCGCGCTGCGTCGAGGTATGCTGTTTTATACAGATTTCGACTGTAAAATATGCTCTGTACCAGTATGGGGCGGACACCGGAACACCGCCCTTCCTGCCGGGTTGAACGGCAGCGCATCGCGCGCGGCGCGGCGCGCCACGGACCTCGCCAGGACGGTAACCTTGGGTCACAATGTCGCTCCGGCAAGCCCCGACACGGCAAGCCCCGAACAGGCGACACCGCCCGCCCGAGAGAGTCGCATGCCCGAGATCCTGCCTCGCTCCACCGTCGAATCCGGTCCTGGTCCGGAGGGCTCCGTCCCGGCGAGCGAGGCCGCCCGGGTGCCGGTCCCGGCGAGCGGTCCGCACCGGGTGGTGATCGTCGGCGGCGGCTTCGGCGGGCTCACCACGGCGCGGGGCCTCGGCGGCGCCGAGGGCATCGACGTCACGCTGATCGACCGGCGCAACCATCACCTCTTTCAGCCGCTGCTCTACCAGGTCGCCACCGCGGTGATCGCCCCGGGCGAGATCGCCGAGCCGATCCGGGCGATCCTTCGCCGGGACCGCAACGTCTCCGTGCTGATGGGCGAGGTCCAGGGCGTCGACGTCGAGGGGCGTGCCGTGATCCTGCGCGACGGCACCCGCATCCCCTACGACACGCTCGTCCTCGCCACCGGCGCCACGCACAGCTATTTCGGCCATCCCGAGTGGGAGAAGCACGCCCCGGGCCTGAAGACCCTCGACGACGCGCGCCGGATCCGGGCCCGGGTGCTGCTCGCCTTCGAGGCGGCCGAGCGCGAGGACGACCCGGCCGCCCGCGAGCGCCTCCTGACCTTCGCGGTGATCGGCGGCGGGCCGACCGGGGTCGAGATGGCGGGCGCCATCGCGGGCCTCGCCCACCACGCCCTGTCGCAGGATTTCCGCCGCATCGACCCGACCAAGGCCCGCATCCTGCTGATCGAGGCGGCGCCCCGGGTGCTCGGCACCTTCTCGGAGGACCTTTCGGCCTATACCCGCCAGGCGCTCGAGCGTCTCGGCGTCACGGTGCTGACGAACCATGCCGTCGAGGACGTGTCGGAGGCCGGCGTCACGGTGGCGGGCCGGCTGATCCCGGCCGCCACCGTGGTCTGGGGCGCGGGCGTGCGCGCCTCGCCGGCGGGCGAGTGGCTCGGGGTCGAGACGACGCGCCAGGGCCACGTCCCCGTGGGTCCGGACCTCGCGGTGATCGGCCGGCCCGGGATCTACGCGCTCGGCGACCTCGCGATGGCGAAGGCCGAGGACGGCACGCCCCTGCCGGGCCTCGCCCAGGTGGCCGACCAGCAGGGCCGCTATCTCGGCCGCTCCTTGCGCGCCCGGATCCTGCACGGCGCCGCCCCGGCGCCGTTCCGCTTCAAGAGCCGCGGCAACCTGGCGATCATCGGCCGCAATGCCGGCGTCGTGCAGTGGGACCACACCAAGCTGAAGGGCTTCCTCGCCTGGTTCGTCTGGGGCGTCGCCCACGTCTACCTGCTGGTCGGCTTCCAGAACCGCATCGTCGTCACCCTGCGCTGGCTCTGGGCCTACCTGAGCTTCCAGCGCGGCGCCCGCCTGATCGCCGAGCGCGACGAGGCCGTGATGGCGCTCATCCGCGGCAAGGCGCCGGCCGCGCCTCCCCCGCCCTGACCCTTCGACGGAGCACGCGATGGCGAGACCCCCCTCCGACCTGCCGCCGACCCGCACGATCGCGCCGGTCGCGACGCCGCCCGATTCCGCGGCGCCGACCTCGGCCCAGCTCAAGGCCGACATCGACAGCGGCCGCACCGGCGACAAGACGGAGGTGTTCGATCCCGGCCTGTCGCCGCTGGGCACCGACGACGAGGCCGCCGGCCACACGCCCTCGCCCGAGCGGGTGGCGCTGGCCCGGGCGACGGAAGGGGCGGGGCGCTGGCGCGCCGGCGGCGAGACGAAGTCCTACGCCCATCACCGCCAGAACAAGGCGCTGTGGTTCTTCCTCGCCTTCATCGTGCTGGCGGCCCTCGTGTTCGCGTCGGTGGCGTGGCTGCGCTGAGCTAAGCGGACTGGTGTTTGCGTGCTACAGGGTACAGACAGTGCGGTTCTGGCGGCGTCAGGCCCTCCTCCTACCCGCGACCTCATCCTGAGGTGCTGCTGCTTGCAGCAGCCTCGAAGGAGGCCTCCAAAAGGCTCCGCGATCCCTGGAGCCCTCCTTCGAGGCCGTCGATCAAAGATCGAATCGATCTCCGATCGCGTGCGATCTCCGATCGCCAGCACCTCAGGATGAGGTTTGAGGATCGGAGATCCGTGACCGCCGGTAGATCGCGCTGTCGTGTACCGTGACCTGCCTGGCGCAACTCCGCTTAAGTTTTCGTTTTGCCGCAATTTTATTTTGCAAAACCGGCGATCGATTTTGTGAAACCTGCTTGGCGGCCCGGTCGAGGCGCCGGAGCCGGTGTCGAGGTCCGCGAGCGGCGTCCGGACGAAGAATGCCCCGGGCTCATCGCCCGGGGCACGGATCTCACGCGTCAGGGCGCGGGAGCCTCGGCTCAGAACGTGCCGAACTTGAAGTTGAGGCCGGCGCGGACGAGGCTGCCCTCGGTGCGGAACCGCGTGAAGTAGCCGACGCCGGGGCTGAGCGGCGCGCCGGTCGAGGCGACCAGGATGTTGCGGCTGCCAAGGTCGTAGCGGAGGTATTCGATCTTGGCCGTCACCGCGCTCGACTTGAGGAAGTTCAGGAACGAGTCGGTCGGAAGGGCGTACTCGACGCCGCCGCCATAGGCGTAGCCGGTCTCGATCCGCGAGCGGCTGCCGAAATAGGTGACCGGCGCGTTGGTCTGGAAGGCCACCGTCTGGGTCACGTCGCCGTAGGCGAAGCCGCCGGTGCCGTAGACCAGGAAGCGGTCGAACGCGTAGCCGATCCGGCCCCGCACCGTACCGACGAAGCTGAGATCCGCCCGGTAGCTGTTGGTGAGCAGGTTCGGGTTGAAGGCCGGCAGGAAGATCGTCTCGCTGCGCCGGCGGTTCAGGTCGGTATAGGCCGCGTCGGCCTCCAGGCCGATGACGAAGCCGGAGCCCGGCGTGAACTGGTAGTTGTAGCCGACCTGGCCGCCGGCGGTGAAGCCGTCCTGCGGCAGCGGGACGTTGGGGCGGCGCAGGCCGTTATTGACGTTGGTCTGCAGCGCGCCGATGCCGGTGGTGCGCAGGGTGTCGGCCTCGGTGAAGGCGTAGCCGGCATTGACGCCGAAATAGGCCCCCGTCCAGGTGAAGACCGGAACCGGCGTGAAGACCGGCGGCGGCGCCGCGCGCCGCGGCAGGTCGGCCGCGGAGGCAGCGCCCGCGGACAGGACGGCGGCGCCTCCGGCCGCGAGGATGCGTCTGAGCATCGGAATTTCCCTTTGTGCGTGATTGGGACGCCCGCGTGATAACCGGCCGCCCCGGCGGGGCCTATGTCCGGATGGCCACGGCGGCACGGAATGCGCGCCTTCGACCAAGTTTCGGGCCGACAATCGACGCAATTTGACTGGGAGTGGTCGAGGGGACACGCGACAACTCGTCTTTCATGATCTAACAAAAAATCTCGTCTGTAGTCGGGATTAAACGGGATGTTCGGACGTAAGCTTTCCGCGCCGGGCCGGGAACGCCACGGGCCGGCGAGTGGCGCCTCGATACGTGGCGACGCGACCGCTGGCCCCCGGACCGCACCCGGGATCGCGGCTCGGAGACGTGAACAATGCGGTCATGTGGTCCTGCTCTCCCGGGTGCTCATTTTCTCTTGGGCCGACGTTCAATTTTTCTGATTCGAGAGCGCCTTGACGTAAATCGCGTTCAATCTTAGCTCAGTTCGGCGCGGCGATCGTGTGACTGGATCCTCTGATCTCGACGGATCGGCGCCAAGTCCCGAACCGGGCGCGGTGCGTGTGGCCGAAGGTCCGGGGCCCCGGCCTTGGACTCTCCTGCGCCCGCGTGTAGAAGCCCGACGATCCCATCGCGTTACGTCCGCGCCGGCGTCCCGTCCGGTCGGCTCCCGACAACTCCCGAGGCCATCATGAGCGTGGGCACCGCCGCCAATTCCCGGTCCAACTCGTTCTTCTCCGCGTCGCTGGCCGACGCCGATCCGGAGCTCGCCCGCGCGGTCGGGCAGGAGCTCGGTCGCCAGCAGCACGAGATCGAGCTGATCGCCTCGGAGAACATCGTCTCGCGCGCCGTGCTCGAGGCGCAGGGCTCGGTGCTGACCAACAAGTATGCCGAGGGTTATCCGGGCCGGCGCTACTACGGCGGCTGCGAGTTCGTCGACATCGCCGAGAACCTCGCCATCGAGCGCGCCAAGCGCCTGTTCGGGTGCGACTTCGCCAACGTGCAGCCGAATTCCGGCTCGCAGGCGAACCAGGCCGTGTTCATGGCGACCATGCAGCCCGGCGACACCTTCCTCGGCCTCGACCTCGCGGCGGGCGGCCACCTCACCCACGGCGCGCCCCCGAACGTCTCGGGCAAGTGGTTCAAGCCGGTCTCCTACACCGTGCGCCGCGACGACCAGCGCATCGACATGGAGCAGGTCGAGCGCCTGGCCCAGGAGCACAAGCCCAAGGTCATCATCGCGGGCGGCTCAGGGTATCCCCGCCACTGGGACTTCGCGAGGTTCCGCGAGATCGCCGACAGCGTCGGCGCGGTGTTCTTCGTCGACATGGCCCACTTCGCCGGCCTGGTGGCGGGCGGCGCTCATCCGTCGCCGTTCCCGCACGCCCACGTCGTCACCACCACCACCCACAAGACCCTGCGCGGCCCGCGCGGCGGCATGATCCTGACCAACGACGAGGCGCTGGCCAAGAAGCTGAACTCGGCGATCTTCCCGGGCCTCCAGGGCGGGCCGCTGATGCACGTCATCGCCGGCAAGGCGGTGGCCTTCGGCGAGGCGCTGCGGCCGGAGTTCAAGGTCTATGCCCGCCAGGTGGTGGAGAACGCCCGCGCGCTCGCCGACACGATCATCTCGGGCGGCTACGACATCACCTCGGGCGGCACCGACAACCACCTGATGCTGGTCGATCTCCGTTCCAAGGAGCTGACCGGCAAGGCGGCGGAAGCCGCGCTCTCCCGCGCCGGCATCACCTGCAACAAGAACGGCGTGCCGTTCGATCCCCAGAAGCCGACGATCACCTCCGGCATCCGGCTCGGCACCCCGGCCGCGACCTCGCGCGGCTTCGGCGTGGCGGAGTTCAAGAAGGTCGGCGAGCTGATCGTGCAGGTGCTCGACGGCCTGCATCGCGCCGGCGAGGCGGGGGATGCGGGTGCCGAGGAGGCGGCCAAGCGCGAGGTCCACTCCCTCACCGACCGCTTCCCGATCTACGGCTGATCGCGAGAGCCTGACTCCCGGCTTCCCCTTCCGCCGGGAGCGCTCTAGAACACGCCCCTCCGGGGCCGGTCCCGCGCGGGACCGGCCCTTTTTCGTCACGAGAGGAACGGGCGGCCGATGCGGTGCCCCTATTGCGGCGGCCTCGACACGCAGGTGAAGGATTCGCGGCCGAGCGACGACAGCTCGGCGATCCGGCGCCGGCGGATCTGCCCGGATTGCGGCGGCCGCTTCACCACCTTCGAGCGGGTGCAGCTGCGCGAGCTGATCGTGGTCAAGCGCTCGGGCCGCAGGGTGCCGTTCGATCGCGACAAGCTGCAGCGCTCGGTCGAGACGGCTTTGCGCAAGCGCCCGGTCGAGCCGGAGCGGATCGAGCGCCTGGTGAGCGGCATCACCCGGCGCCTGGAGAGCAGCGGCGAGGCCGAGGTGACCAGCGAGGCGATCGGCGAGGCGGTGATGGAGGGGCTCAAAGGCCTCGACGACGTCGCCTACGTGCGCTTCGCCTCGGTCTACAAGAATTTTCGGGAGGCCCGGGACTTCGAGGAGCTGCTCGGCCACCTCGCCGCCGGCGCGGCGCAGGCCGCGGCGGCCGCCGACGAGACGGCCCCGGCCGACGAGGCGCCGCCGGCCCGGCGCCCGCGGACCCGCGCGTCATGAGCGGGCCGGATGCTGCGGCCCAACAGGCGGTCGACCGGCGCTACATGCGCCTCGCCCTGGCGCTCGGCCGGCGCCACCTGGGCCAGGCCTGGCCGAACCCGTCGGTCGGCGCGGTGCTGGTCGGCGGTCCGCCCGGGGCCGAGCGCATCCTCGCCCAGGGCGTGACGCAGGAGGGCGGCCGGCCCCATGCCGAGCGGGTGGCCCTCGCGGCGGCCGGGGAGGCGGCCCGAGGCGCGACCCTCTACGTGACCCTGGAGCCGTGCTCGCATCACGGCCGCACCTCGCCATGCGCCGATGCCACCATCGCGGCCGGCGTCGCCCGGGTGGTCAGCGCGATGGACGACCCCGACCCCCGGGTCGCCGGCCGTGGCCATGCCCGGCTGAAGGAGGCCGGCATCGCCGTCTCGGTCGGGCTGATGGGGCTTGAGGCGGCCCGCGACCAGCGCGGCCACATCGCGCGGATCACCCTGGGCCGGCCGGCCGTCTTCCTCAAGCTCGCCCGCACGGCGGACGGCTTTGCGGCGGGAGGGGAGGGGCGGCTGATGATCAGCGGGCCCCGGGCCAATGCCGAGATCCACCTGCAGCGGGCCCATTGCGACGCCATCATGGTCGGCGTCGGCACGGTGCTGGCGGACGACCCCGAACTGACCGTGCGCCTGCCCGGGATGGCGGCGCGCTCGCCGCTGCGGATCGTCCTCGATCCCCAGCTCCGCACGCCCCCTACGGCCCGCCTGGTGCGCACGAGCGCGACCGTCCCGACCCTGATCCTCGCAGGCCCCGGCGGCCCCGCCGCGGCGGCCGAGGCGCTGACGGCGGCCGGTGCCGAGGTGCAACGGGTGCCGATCACCGCCGAGGGGCGCATCGACTTGCCCGCAGCCCTGCTTTTCCTCGGCGCCCGCGGCCTGACCCGGATCTGCTCGGAGGGCGGGCCGACCCTCGCCGATGCCCTCGCGCGCGAGAACCTCGTCGACGAGTGCCTGCTCGTCACCGGCGACAGGCCCCTCGGCCAGCCCGGCCTGCCGGCGGTCGGCCCGAACCTCGCCGCGCGCCTCGCCTCGGCGGACTTCGCGGTCGCGGAGGAGTACAGGATCGGGACCGATCTCTTCACCTGCCACGCACGGAGCCCGTAGATGTTCACCGGCCTCGTCTCGGATGTCGGCCGCGTCGCCGCGGTCTCCGGCGATTCCAAGCTCCGGCGCATCGCCATCGACTGCGCCTACGACCCCGCCACGATCCTGATCGGCGCCTCGATCGCCTGCGCGGGGCCCTGCCTCACCGCCGTGACGGTGACGCCGCGCGAGGGCGGCTGCACCTTCGCGGTCGATGCCGCTGCCGAGACCCTGGCCCGCACCACGGTGGGGCTTTGGGCGCCCGGCACCCGGGTGAACCTCGAGCGCTCGCTCAAGATCGGCGACGAGCTCGGCGGCCACCTCGTCACCGGCCACGTCGACGGGCTGGCCGAGATCCTGGCCCGCGAGCCGGTGACGGCGCAGGTCGACGATGTCTGGGCCCCGAGCGAGCGTTTCGTGATCCGGGCGCCCGCGCCGCTGGCGCGCTTCATCGCCGAGAAGGGCTCGGTCTGCCTCGACGGCACCTCGCTCACCGTGAACGGTGTCGAGGGCGACACCTTCACGGTGCTGCTGATCCCCCACACGCTCGCGGTCACCACCTGGGGCGAGCGCCGGGCCGGCGACCGGCTCAACCTCGAGGTCGATCTGATCGCCCGCTACGCGGCGCGGTTGACCGAGGCGCGGGAGGCGGTCGGGACCGTCTGAAGGTCGGCGGCCGGTCGCGCCCTCAGCCTCCGGTCGCCGCGGTCCCGTGCGGGCCGATGCGCCGCGGCATCAGCCCTTCCCGGCACAGCGTGTCCAGGATCTCGGCGGTGTGGCCGGGGCCGCGGGTCTCGATCGTGACGTCGATCGAGACGCTTTTCGCCGGCACGTCGAGGTGCAGGCGGCCGTGCGAGACCTCCAGGATGTTGGCGCCGAGCTCGCCGAGCCGCCCGGCGACCCGCCCGAGCACGCCGGGCCGGTCGCTCGCGGTCATCCGGAACGAGATGATGCGGTCCTCGCGCTCCAGCTCGCGCACCATCACGGAGGCGAGCAGCCGCGCGTCGATGTTGCCGCCGCAGAGCACCAGCCCGACGGTGCGGCCGGAAAAGAGGTCGGGCCGGGCGAGCAGCGCCGCGAGGCCGGCGGCGCCCGCGCCCTCGGCGAGGCTGCGCTGGAGCGTGGCGTAGTCGTGCACCGCCCGCTCGATCTGCGGCTCGTCGACGAGGACGATCTCGCGCACGAGGTCGCGGATGATCGGCAGGGTCAGGCGGCCGACGGTCTTGACCGCGATGCCCTCGGCGAGCGTCGGGCCGCCGATCGGGCGGTCCTGCCCGTCGATGGCGTTGAGGAACGAGGGGTAGAGCGCGGCTTCGACGCCGTAGAGCGCCACCTGCGGCTCCGGGCTCGCCGCCACCGCGATGCCGCTCATCAGGCCGCCGCCGCCGATCGGCACCACCAGGCAGTCGAGGTCCGGGGCGTCCTCCAGCATCTCCAGCGCGATCGTGCCCTGGCCGGCCATCACCAGCGGATCGTCGTAGGGGTGGACCAGCACGTAGCCGTGCGCCTCGACGAGGCGCTCGACGGCGGCTGCCGCCTCGACCAGGGTCTCGCCCTCCAGCACCACCGTGGCGCCGTGGGCGCGGGTGTTCTCGACCTTCACCAGCGGAGTCGTCGCCGGCATCACGATGGTGGCCGGGATGTCGAGGCGCTTGGCGTGGTAGGCCACGGCCTGGGCGTGGTTGCCGGCCGACATCGCCACCACGCCGCGGCGGCTCTCCGCCTCCGAGAGGGCGCTGAGCCGGTTGATCGCGCCCCGCTCCTTGAAGGCGCCGGTCGCCTGCATGTTCTCGTGCTTGACGAGCACCCGCGCCCCGGTCAGCTCCGACAGGCGCGGCGCCTGCACCAGCGGCGTGCGCAGCACGTGGCCGCGGATCGTGCGGGAGGCCCGGACGACGTCGTCCGGGGTGATGGCGTAGGGCTGGCTCAACGGGCTTCTCCGGCGCAGCACCACTCTACGGCCGGCAGCATCCGGCGTCAGCCCGCCCCCGGCTCGGCGAGCGCCGCGTCCGGCGTGTCGAGGTAGTAGTGCTTGAGGAGATAGAGCGCCGCGCCGCCGACCGGGCCGCGGTCGCTCGACAGGCCCGACAGGTCGGTGCGATTGAGCCCCGAGAACTCGCAGACCGCGTAGCGCGGCACCGGGGTGCGGCCGTCGCGCTCCTGCGAAAAGTCGATGCGGATGCTGCGCTCCTGCGGCCCGCTCGCCGTGCGCAGGACCGCGACGCGGGCGCCCGCCGGCACCAGGGTCGGCAGCGCCCGCCGGCAGGTCCGGGCCTGCTCCGCGTCGACGCTCCCGGAGCAGGCGCCGAGGCCGAGAAGGGCGGCGAGGATTACGGGCCTCGTCTTCCCCCTGACGCTCGGGCTCACCCCCGTTTCCAAGGTCACCCTTGGCGCAGCCGCTCGGCGACCCGCGGGGCGAAGTAGGTGAAGATGCCGTCGGCGCCGGCGCGCTTGAAGGCGGCCAGGCTCTCCATCATGGCGCGCTCGCCGTCGAGCCAGCCGTTCTGGGCGGCGGCCGCGATCATCGCGTACTCGCCCGAGACCTGGTAGGCGAAGGTCGGGACCGAGAAGGTCTCCTTCACCCGGCGGATCACGTCGAGATAGGGCATGCCGGGCTTGACCATCACCGAGTCGGCGCCCTCGTCGAGGTCGAGGGCGACCTCGCGCAGGGCCTCGTCGGTGTTGCCGGCATCCATCTGGTAGGTGCGCTTGTCGCCCACCAGCGTGGCGTTGGTGCCGATCGCGTCCCGGAACGGGCCGTAGAAGGCGCTGGCGTACTTCGCCGCGTAGGTCATGATCTGCACGTCGCGATGCCCGGCCCGGTCGAGCCCGGCCCGGATCGCGCCCACCCGCCCGTCCATCATGTCGGAGGGCGCGATGATGTCGGTGCCGGCCTCGGCCTGGATCAGGCTCTGCTCGACCAGGAGCGCCACCGTCTCGTCGTTGACGATCACCCCGTCCTCCAGGAGCCCGTCATGGCCGTGGCTGGTATAGGGGTCGAGGGCGACGTCGGTGATGACCCCGACCTCCGGCACCGCCTTCTTGACGGCGCGGACGGCCCGGCAGACGAGGTTGTTGCGGTTCAAGGCCTCGGAGCCGGTCGCGTCGCGCAAGGCGGGCTCGACGAAGGGAAAGAACGAGATCGCCGGGATGCGCAAGCCGGCGGCCCGCTCGGCCGCCCGCACCGCCTCGTCGATCGACAGGCGCTCGACGCCCGGCATCGAGGCCACGGGCTGGCGCCGCCCGTCGCCCTCGATCAGGAAGATCGGCCAGATCAGGTCGTCGACGGTGAGCGTCGTCTCGCGCACCAGGCGGCGCGACCACTCGGCCTTGCGGTTGCGCCGCGGGCGCTGGGTCAGCGCCAGGGAGGCCGGCTCGGTCCGGGCGGCTTCCCGGGCCAGCGGCCGGGGCATCGGCTGGATCTGCGACATCCGGGATCGGGCCTCCTCGCGGCCCGCTTCGCGCCGGGCCTGATTCTTCGTGGAATTCATCCAATGCGGAGGTAGCACGATCCGGCCCGCGCCAGAACCCGGGCAGAGCTGCGCAAGCAGGGAAGCCGGTGCATGGCAGGGCCGCGGGCGCTCCACGGCACGGCGCGGGCGCTCGACACGACCGCGGGCGCGCGGCGGGGCCGCGGACCGCCCTGCGCCGTTGACGGGGCGGGTCCCGCCCGGTTAACCGCCCTTAACCCCGGAGGGACGAGACCATGGGCGAGACGGCGGACGACGCGGTTCTGTGCGAGCGGCGGGGTGCGGCCGGGCTCATCACCCTCAACCGGCCGAAGGCGCTCAACGCGCTGACCCTCGAGATGGTGCGGGCGATCCGCGCCGCCCTCGAGGCCTGGGCGGCGGATCCGGCGGTGACCCGGGTGGTGGTGCAGGGCGCCGGCGAGCGCGCCTTCTGCGCCGGCGGCGACATCCGCCGCATCCATGAGGAGGGCAGCGCCGGGCGATACGCGCAAGCCCAGACCTTCTTCCGCGAGGAATACGAGCTCAACGCGCTGATCCAGCGCTACGCCAAGCCCTATGTCGCGCTGATCGACGGCATCGTGATGGGCGGCGGCGTCGGGGTGTCGCTGCACGGCTCGCACCGGGTCGCGGCGGAGCGCACCGCCTTCGCGATGCCCGAGACCGGCATCGGCTTCTTCCCCGATGTCGGCGCCACCTACGCCCTGCCGCGCCTGCCGGGCTTCGTCGGCACCTATCTGGCGCTCACCGGCGAGCGGATCGGCCAGGGCGACGTCCTCGCCTTCGGGCTCGCCACCCACGCGGCCCCGGCCGCACGGCTCCCTGAGATCCGCGACGCGCTCGCCGAGGGCGCGCCGATCGAGACGGCGCTCGGCCCGCACGACGATCCGGCCCCCGGCCCGGTCCATGCCGAGCGGGCGCTGATCGACGCATGCTTCTCGGCCGACAGCGTGCCTGAGGTTCTGGCGCGCCTCGACGCCGCCGGCTCCGACTTCGCCGGCAAGGCCGCCGCGACGATCCGGACCCGCTCGCCCACCAGCCTCACCCTGGCCCTGGCGCAGATGCGGCGCGGCGCCTCCCTGTCCTTCCCGGAGGCGATGCAGCTCGAATACCGCATCCTGTGCCGGATCCTGCGCGGGCACGACTTCTACGAGGGCGTGCGCTCGGTCCTGATCGACCGCGACGGAAAACCGGACTGGCGGCCCGCCACCCTGGAGGCGGTGAGGCCCGACGACATCGCAGCGCATCTCGCGCCGATGCCCGGCGAGCCGAGCTTCACCTGACCATGCGCTCGCTCAGCAAGGTCCGGGGCGGTCCCCGGCGGTCGGTGCCCGAGGACACGGCCGACCGCATCGAGCGCCGGGCGCCGCGGCCCGAGACGCGCTGGGACGTGGTGCTGGTCTGGCTGATGCGGGTCGTCGCCGTGGTGTGGATGGTCAAGGGCCTGAGCGCCTGGGCCGAGATCCTCGGGGCCCGCCCCAACGCCGCGCCGTTCGAGGCCGCGCCGATCGGGCGCCAGGCGGTGATCGTCTATTTCGGGGTCATGAACCTCCTGGCGGCGGTGGGCCTGTGGCTCGCCACCGCCTGGGGCGGGGTGGTCTGGCTGCTCGCCGCCACCTCGGCCATGGTGCTCGCTCTCCTGACGCCGCAGCTCCTGCCGATGTCGCTCCCGAGCCTCGCCTTCGACGGCATGATCATCATGGTCTACTTCACCGTATCCTGGCTTGCCTCGCGCGAACTACGCTGAAGGTCAGCCTTTCTCGAAAGTGAACGATCAGGTTCATCTTCGGTTTACCGACAGAGGTAAATCGAGAATTTATCCTGTCGTTTAAACTCACATTCACGGGGTGCGCCTAATTTGAACCCATAAGCGGAGCGGGAGACACCGCCGAGCACCCCCGTACAGAGTGAGGCGTTCCCATGAAGACCCAGGCGACGAAGCTGGCGCAGACGATCTCCGCTCTCGAGGCCGAGACCGCCGTGCGTCCCCACTACCTCGAGGCCCTCCACCTGGTCGAGCGCCTGCACCGCCGGCTCCTCGACGTGATCAAGGACGAGTTCGAGCGCCGCGGCCGCGAGGACGTCAACAGCGTCCAGGCGCTCCTGCTCTACAACATCGGCGACAAGGAGCTGACCGCCAGCGAGCTGCGCACCCGCGGCTACTACCTCGGCTCGAACGTCTCCTACAACGTCAAGAAGCTGGTCGAGACCGGCTACCTGCACCACGCCCGCTCGAAGACCGACCGCCGCTCGGTGCGCATCAGCCTCACCGAGAAGGGCCGCGAGGTGCACGAGATCGTCCGCGGGCTCTACGACAAGCACGCCAAGACCATCCAGCCGATCGGCGGCATCTCGGAGGACGATTTCGGCCGCCTCAACCAGGCGCTCGCCCGCCTCGAGCGCTTCTGGACCGACCAGATCCGCTACCGGCTCTGAGGCGCAGACGCCCTCTCCCCGGCCGTGGCCCGGCGACGCCCGATCGCGGGCGCTTCCGGGCCGACCGGACCCGCGACCGGCCTATGAGCCTGGCACCGCCGGTGCCGCCCACCGAGCCCGTCCGCAGCCCCCCGAGGGTCGCGGGCGGGCTCGCCGTGTTGTCGGAGGGTGTGGACCCGCGAAAATGGCTTGCCCGCCGGGCTGCCTGCGCCCCGCCCTGGTCCTGGACGGACCCGCGCGGCGCCGGACTGCCTGCCCCTCGGCTCGAGCCGCCGAGGCTCGCCGCCGAACCTGGCCGGGGTCCCTAATTCACGAAGGCCCGGCTGCGGCTCTCCCGCGCCCGGACGGTCGTCATCGGAAGGCGGAAGACGCGGCGCTGGTGCTGGTCCTCGACCCGGAAGGCGCTGCGTGCCCAGTCGCAGGCGACCTCGCGGTCGTCGAGCAGCCCGGCCGCGAGCTTGGCCGCCACTTCCAGGGCGTCGGCCGGGCTCTGCAGCTCGACCCCCTCGGGATCCATGATCAGGCGGCGCCCCGACTGGAAGTGGAAGTAGTAGACGGTCATCACGGGCCCGGCCAAGCGATTCGGGATGTTCTATGCCACAGAAAATGACAGCGCGCGATTGTCTCTTTATTTAACCGGTAAAACCGATGCGGGTTTAGAGATGTCGCGTCGACGCGCAGCCGCCGAGCTTGAAATAATTCCTTGGTTTCGGAGCGAAAACAAAATGAGAACTTGATGTTTCGGGCGCGCCAAACAAGAAAGCCGCCCGAAGGCGGCTCTCGCAGTGGCATCTGGAGGCGTGGCGCGTGTCAGGCCCGCAGGCGGGTGCGGACCTCGCCGAGGCTGCGGCGGACGAGGTCCTGGGCGGCCTCGCCGCTGACCTTCTCCCGCAGGATGGTCTCGGAGACCCGCACGGCGGCTTCCGCCGCGGCGGCCCGCACCTCGGCGGCGGCCTGGGCCTCGGCCTGCGCGATCTTCGTCTCCGCCGCCTTGGTGCGGCGGGCGACGAACTCGTTCAGGCGGGCATGGCCTTCGGCCGCGGCGGCCTCGGCCTCGGCGCGGGCATTGGCGACGATCTCGGCGGCCTCGCGCTCGGCGTCCGACCGGCGGCGCTTGTAATCCGCCAGCACGGCCTCGGCCTCCTCGCGCAGGCGACGGGCCTCCTCGAGCTCCTTGCGCACGCGCTCGCCGCGCTTGTCGAGCCCGCCGATGATCTGGTCGAACAGGCCCATCTTCCAGGCGATGCCGCAGAACACCACGAAGGCGACCGCGACCCAGAACTCCGCATCGAACAGCATGATGATGATCTCCTGCGGGCTCTAATGCACGGCGCGGGTGCGGTCGTAGGCCGCCTCGACGGCGCCACGCTCCGGCGCCTGGCCGGTCAGGCGCTCGACGATCGCGGTCGCGGCATCCGCCGCCACCTCCCGCACGCTGCTCATCGCGGTGGCGGTGCGGCTCTTGATCTGGGTCTCGGCCTCGGCGAGCTTGGTCGCGAGGTCGGCCTCGAGGGACTTGCGCCGGGTCTCGGCCTCGGCGGCGAGCTGCGCGCGGGTGGTCTGCGCGATGCCCTTGGCCTTGTCCTGAGCGTCCTTGAGGGCGCGCTCGTAGGTGTCGCGGGCGCTGTCGGCCTCGGCCTTGGCGCGGGCGGCCTGGTCGAGGTCGCCGGCGAGCCGGGTCTGCCGGTCGTGCAGGATGCCGGCGATCTGCGGCAGCGCGATCTTCGACATCAGGTAGTAGAGCAGCCCGAAGGCGAGCGCGAGCCAGAGGATCTGCGCCACGAAGGTGCTGCTCTCGAACGGCGGGAAGCCGCCGCCATGCTCGGAGGCCGGCTCGTGAATCAGCCCCTCCTTGGTGGGGGCGGGTGCGTGTGGCTGCGCCATGGTGTCGTCCGGGTGTGGGGGAGACGAAGCGCTCCCGCCGAGCGCTCGGCCGGGCCGGCCGTCGCGCCGCCACGCCTCGCGGAATGGCGGCGGCACGAAGAGGGGCGAGGCGGCCCGTCGCGGCATCCCCCGCGCACCGCCCGGCCGCCATCGGCGGCGGGCGTGGCGTGAGGGTTCACGAACGCGCGCGCACCGGCACCTTGCTCAGAAGGCCCGGTGCGCGGGTGGACCACCTCGTGAGGCAATCCTCGCCGGGATCAGACGGCGAACAGCAGCAGCAGCGCGACGAGCAGCGAGAAGATGCCCAGCGCCTCGGTCAGCGCGAAGCCGAGGAGCAGGTTGGCGCGCTGGCTGTCGGCCGCGGAGGGGTTGCGCAGGGCGCCGGCGAAGAACTGGCCGAACAGGTTGCCGAGGCCCACGGCGGCGCCCGCCATGCCGAGGCAGGCGAGGCCGGCGCCGATGTACTTCGCAGCAACGGGATCCATCAGAGTGCTCCTAAGGTCGTCTAGTCGTCTGGCGGGTGGGATCCGGCCGCGACACGGCGAACCGGGGTGGGAAGCTCTGGGGGCGCGATCGCGGGCGAGGGGCCGGAGGTCTCGGATGAGGCCTCAGGCCGCGCTCAGTGGCCCGGATGCAGGGCGTCGCTGAGGTAGATCGAGGTCAGCGTCGCGAAGACGTAGGCCTGCAGCACCGCGACCAGCATCTCCAGCGCCGTGACGGCGACCGAGAGGGCGAGGGGCAGGGGCGAGAGGATGCCCCAGACGCCGGCGGCGAGGAGCGCCGGGACGAAGCCCGCGAAGATCTTGAGCGCGATGTGGCCCGCCAGCATGTTGGCGAAGAGACGGACCGAGAGGCTGATCGGCCGCGAGATGAAGGACACGACCTCGATCACCACGATCAGCGGCTTGAGCCAGCCCGGCACGCCCGGGGGCACGAACAGGCCGAGGAAGTGGGTGCCGTGGGCCATGAAGCCGTAGATCACCACGGTGAGGATCACCACCAGCGCCAGCATGAAGGTGACGATGATGTGGCTGGTCACCGCGAAGGCGTAGGGGATCATCCCGAACAGGTTCAGCAGCAGCACGAACATGAACAGGGAGAAGACCAGCGGCACGAAGCGCTCGCTGCCGTGGCCGGCCGACTGGTGCACCGTCTGGCCGATGAACTCGTAGAACACCTCGGCCAGGGACTGGGCCCGGCCCGGCACCACCGCGCGGCTCTTGGTGGCCCAGATCGTCAGGAGCGCGATCAGCCCCACGGCCAGGAACATGTACAGCGCCGACTGGGTGAAGGCGATGTGCTGGTGGCCGATATGCCCGAACGAAACCAGCGGCTTCAGCTCGAACTGGTGGATCGGATCCATCTTGACGGCCATGCCGGTCCCGCCCCCTCGTGTGTCGCCGCGGGCTCCTCCCGCTGCGCTGCAAATCCGTGCAGGCGGATGCACGGCATCCACCGGATGATCAAGACCCTGGCGGGCCTTTCTTCGTGTCCGCGGCCGGAAAAAATCCGGAAACCCGCATCACGTTGTAGATTCCGGCCGCGAAGCCCAGGACGAGCAGGACGATCAGGCCCCAGGGCTTGGTGCCCAGGAGACGATCGCAGCCCCAGCCGAGGAGGCCGCCCGCCAGCACGCCCGCCACGAACTCCGTGGACAGCCGCATGGCGACGCCGAGGGACGAGGGCTGGCCGCGGTCTTGACGCGCCGAAAGATCGGGAGCCGCCGCGGGGCGCTTCCGGTCGATCTGCATCTCGAGACGCTTGAGCCTCGCGGAGAGGTCGTCGTCGGCGGGCTGGCCCTCACCGGTGCCGTCCTTTCCCCGCGGGTCGTTGCCGCTCATGGCGAAACCTCGCGCGTGAAAGGATGAGGAGATCCGGTCCGGCTACCCCCGTCGAGCGGGCGCACCATAGTTTCGCCCACCTTGGGTGTCAAGGCATCCAGGACTGGCGTTAAGTCATTGGACTTTCGGCGGATTTCTCGAATTTCGCGCAGCCTTCGTCAAACCGTCTCGGACAGCCGTTCCGCGGTCGCGAGATCGATCGAGACGATCTGCGACACCCCCCGCTCGGCCATCGTCACGCCGAACAGGCGGTTCATCCGCGCCATCGTGATCGGGTTGTGGGTGATGACGATGAAGCGGGTGTCGGTGTCGCGCGCCATGGCGGCGAGGAGGTCGCAGTAGCGCTCGACATTGGCGTCGTCGAGGGGTGCATCGACCTCGTCGAGAACGCAGACCGGCGACGGGTTGGTGAGGAACACCGCGAAGATCAGGGCGGTCGCGGTGAGCGCCTGCTCGCCGCCGGAGAGCAGCGTCATGGTCTGGGGCTTCTTGCCCGGCGGCCGGGCCAGGATGTCGAGGCCGGCCTCCAGCGGGTCGTCGGAATCGACGAGGGTCAGCTCGGCGGTGCCGCCGCCGAACAGCGTCGTGAACAGCCGCTCGAAATGCCCGTTCACCGCCGTGAAGGCGGCGAGCAGGCGCTCGCGCCCCTCGCGGTTGAGGCCCTGGATCGCGCCGCGCAGGCGCCGGATCGCCTCGATCAGCTCGTCGCGTTCGCGGCCCAGCGCGTCGCGCCGCCCCTCCGTCTCGCGCAACTCCTCCTCGGCCCGCAGGTTGACGGCGCCGAGGCGGTCGCGATCGCCCCGCAGGCTCGCGACCTTCGCCTCGACGGCGCCCGCCTCCGGCAGGGGATCGCCGGGCGTCGCGCCGGCGAGCGCGGAGAGGCCCTCCGGATCGGTCTCAAGGGTGTCGGCGATCGCGCGGACGATCTCGGCGAGGCGCCGGGTCAGGGCCTCGTGGGCGGCCGCCGCCGCCGCCCGGGATTCGCGGGCCGCCGCGAGGGCGTCGAGGGCCCGGCGCGCCTGCGCCTCGGCCTCGGCCAGGGTCTGTTCACCCGCGACGAGGCGCCCGGCGGCCGTCGCCCGGGCGGCGCCGGCTTCCTCCGTGGCGGCGGTGAGCCGGCGGCGCTCCGCCGCGAAGGTCCCCGGGGCCTCCGCCAGCTCGGCCTGCTCCTCCTCGGCGGCGGCGAGCCGCTCCCCGAGCTCCTCGAGCACGGCCTCGGTCCGCTCGGCGCGCTCCTGCCAGCGCGCCCGGTCGGCGGCGAGCGCCGCACGGCGGGCCGCCGCCTCCTCGGCGGCGCGGATCAGCGACAGGCGGGCGGCCCGGGCCTCGGCGGCGGCGCGCCGGCGGGCCTCGGCCTCGGCCCGGGCGGTGTCGAGGCGGGCCGTCAGGTCGCCCGGCTCGTCGAGCGCCGCGAGCGCCTCCTCGGCGGCCTCGGCCCGGGCGGCCGCCTCCTCGGCCTCCGCGGCGATGCGCCCTTGCGCCTCGGCCAAGGCTTCCCGGCGGGCGGCGGTCTCGGCCTCCCGGCGCTCGGCACGGCTCAGGAGGTCGCGGGCATCGTCGAGGGTGCGGCGGGCGAGGCGGGCGCCGTCGAGGGCGCGGATCTCCGCTCCGGCGGCCTCCTGCGCCCGCGCCTGGAGCGTGTCGTGACTCTCCCGGGAGGCCTCCGCCTGCTCCCGGGCGAGCGCCGCTGCCTCGGCCAGGGACTCGAGCCGGTTGCGCTCGGAGAGCCGGCGCGCCGCCGGCCGCGGCGCCTCCGCGGCGGCGGTCAGCCCGTCCCAGCGATAGAGGTCGCCGCGCCGGGTGACGAGGCGCTGGCCCGGACGCAGGCGCCCGCGCAGGGCGGCGGCCTCCTCCGGCGCCACGATACCGACCTGGCGCAGGCGCCGGGTGAGGGCCGGCGGGCCGGTCACCTGGTCGCTCAGCGGCCGCGCCGGCGCCGGCAGGCCTGGATCGGTGCCGGGATCGGGCAGGGGCGCCCAGTGGGTCGGCGCGTCCGGGTCGGTCGCGGCCTCGAGGTCGTCGCCGAAAGCCGCCGCCAGGGCCGCCTCGTAGCCCGGCGCGACGGCGAGCGCGTCGAGGACGGGGGGAAAGCGCGCCTCCGCCACCGGCGCCACCAGGCGGGCGAGGGTGCGCGCCTCGGCGTCGAGCCGCGCCGCCTCGCGCTCCGCCGCCGCCAGGACCGGCCGGTCCCGGACCTCGGCCTCCCGCGCTTCCGCGACGGCGTCGCGGGCGGCGCTTGCCGCCTCCTCGGCGGCCTCGGCCATCTCCCTGGCCTCCTCGAAGGCGGCACGCAGGGCGGAGACCCGTTCTGTCTCTGCCTTGCCCACGGCGCCGGCCTCGCGGGCGAGGCGGGCCTGCTCGGCGGCGAGGCGCCCGGCCCGGGCGCGCTCGTCGGCCGCCGCCCGGATCAGGGCGCTGCGGCGCGCCGCGTGCTCCGCCTGCGCGCCTTGCGCCGCGGCGAGCGCCGCCTCGGATGCGGCGAGGGCTCGCTCCGCCGCCGCGGCCGCTTCCTCCGCCTCGTCCCGCGCCGCCGTCCCGCCATCGGCGCCGGCGAGGGCGGCGGCCTCGCCGTCGAGGCGGTCCAGGGTCGTCCGCGCGTCGTCCCGGGAGGCGGCCTCGCGGGCGAGGTCGCGGCGCAGGTCGGCGACCCGGCGGCCGAGGTCGTGCAGGCGCTCGGCGTTGCGGCGCTCCTGCGCGTCGAGCTGCGCCGCCGCCAGGGTCAGGCGCTGCAGCCCGGCTGCCGCCGCGGCTTCCGCCTCGCGCAGGCGCGGCAGGGCGGCGGCGGCGAGTCCCTGCGCGGTCGCGGAATCGACCTGCTCGGCCTGCGCACCGGCCAGCCTCTCGAGGGCCTGCGCCAGGGCGGCCTCCGCCGCCGCGACCTCGCGGCGCGCGCCCGCATGCCCGATCAGCAGCAGCAGGGCCTCGTGCCGGCGGATCTCCGCGGCGATCGCCCGGTAGCGCTGGGCGGAGCGGGCCTGGCGGCGCAGCGAATCGACGCCGGCGGTGATCGCCGTCAGCACGTCCTCGACGCGCGCCAGGTTCTCCTCCGCCGCCTTCAGGCGCAGCTCCGCCTCGTGCCTTCGGGCGTGCAGGCCGCCGATGCCGGCGGCGTCCTCCAGGATGCGCCGGCGCGCCTGGGGCTTGGCGGCGATCAGCTCCGCCACCTGGCCCTGGCGCACCATGGCGGGGGAGCGCGCGCCGGTGGCCGCGTCGGCGAACATCAGCTGCACGTCGCGGGCCCGCACCTCGCGGCCGTTGACCCGGTAGGTCGAGCCCGCGCCCCGGTCGATGCGGCGCGAGACCTCCAGCATGTCGGCGGCGTTGAAGGCGGCGGGCGCGGTGCGGGCGCCGTTGTCGAGGCTGAGCGTCACCTCGGCATGGCTGCGCCCGGGCCGCCCGCCCGAGCCGGAGAAGATCACGTCGTCCATGCCGGAGGCCCGCATGCTCTTGTGCGAGCTCTCCCCCATCACCCAGCGCAGGGCCTCGACGAGGTTCGACTTGCCGCAGCCGTTCGGCCCGATCACCCCCGTCAGCCCCGGCTCGATCAGGAACTCGCTCGGCTCGACGAAGGTCTTGAAGCCGACGATGCGCAGGCGCGTGAATTTCATGAGGAGGCGCGGTGCGCGGGGTCGGGATGCGGATTTGCGCCGGGTCCGAAGCGCGGCGCACTTCCCCTCTCCCGAGTGGGAGAGGGGTTAGGGGTGAGGGTGGCGACGTTTCAGGATCAAGCGCTGAGCATTGAGCTGCCAGCACGACGTTCCCGGCCTGACTCAGGACCGTAGCACCCTCACCCCTACCCCTCTCCCACTCGGGAGAGGGGATCCCGCGGTCAATTTGGTAGGGTTCGTTCGGGCAGGAGCGGTTTACGCCCCCACGATCGGCTTGATCACCTTCTCCATGCCGTCGATCGACATCTCGCCCTGGTACTTCTGGCCGTTGATGAAGAAGGTCGGCGTGGCGTTGACCTTGAGGGTCGTCATCGCGCGCTCCTTCACGGCATTGACCGCGTCGTAGAGCTTCTGGTCCTTCAGGGTCGCCTCGAACTTCTCTTTCGAGAAGCCGGCCTGGCGCATCATCTGCTCGAGGGCGTCGAGGGGCTTGGGGACGAAGGCCCAGTTCGGCTGCTGGTCGAACAGCATGTCGGTGATCGGGTAGTAGCGCGCCGCGTTGTCGGACCGCGCCAGCATGAAGGCCGCGGTGGCGAGCGGATCGAGGGGGAACTCGCGCAGGGTGAAGCGGACCTTGCCGGTATCGATCCAGCGCTCCTTGAGCGCCGGCCAGGTCGACTTGTGGAAGGCGGCGCAGTGCGAGCAGGTCATCGAGGCGTATTCGATGATGGTGCAGCGGGCATTGTCCGGGCCGAGCCAGACGTCGCCGAGGGGGCCGGGCTGCATGATGCCGTCGACCACAGGGCCCTGTGCGAGGGCGGAGAGCGGCAGGACCGGCGCGAGCAAAGCCGCGCCGAGGGCCGAGCCGGTGAGTGTCAGGGCCTCGCGACGGGTGAGCATGGCAGGCGTCCTCGTAAGGCGGTTGCGGGAGGGTCCGCGATCGTCAGTGCGGTAGAATCCCGGCCGCCTCGTGGCAAGCATCCGGCGCATCAACAGCCCGCGACGCTTCTTCCTGGGTGCCGCCGCGTGACGCGGCGGCGTCCGGCACACACGTGCCGGCGCCCGGTCGGGCTTGCCGCGGGCTGCACGCCCGCGGAATGCGGAAGGGGTGTCGTGCTCAGCGCGGGCGCTGCGCCCCCAGCACCGCGAGGCCGAGGCGGTCGAGGGCGTCGCGGAGCGCCGCCTCGCTCACGGTGGAGACGGCGAGCGCGACCTCGCCGCGGCGGACCGGGTCGAGGGGCGGGGGGGCGGGGCTGCGGCGGCGGGCCTGCGCCACCCGGTCCTGGCGCAGGCGGATCCGGCCGACGCAGGCCCAGCCGTAATGGCGGTTGATCCGCTCGATCACCAGCGGCACGAGATGCTGCAATTCGAGGGCGAAGGCGCCCTCGACCCGCACCGTCAGGGTGCCGGGCTCGGGCCGCTCGCGCGTGCCGCCGCGCCGGCGCGGCCATTCGAGCTTCTCCGGCTGGCAGGCCCGGGCCAGGCGCTCGCCGACGATCTCGGCCCAGGAGGCCAGGATGTCGGTCGAGGCGAAGCCCTGCGCCGCGAAGACGGGGCCGAGGGACCGCTCGATCAGCTCGCTCAAGGGTTTGGGCCGCGCCATCGCCCGTCCGTCCTGACACAATCGCCGCCCTCGGCGTGAAGCCCCGAGAGATAGAGCCGTCCCGTGAGGGAAGACTTAACCCTCCGCCGCGGGGCCGCCAGAGCCTGTTCCCGGCGGTGGATGCGGGGGCTCCGACCCGGCATCCTGCCCGAAATCCCGCTCCCGCCGCGGCGGAAAACCGGGTAAGGCGGACCGCATGGTAGCGCCCGCCGCGTCGCACTCAAGGCCGGATGCCGCCGACCTCCTGGTCTGGTACGACCGCCATCGCCGCGCGCTGCCCTGGCGCGCGCTGCCCGGCGTCGCGCCCGACCCGTACCGGGTCTGGCTCTCCGAGATCATGCTGCAGCAGACCACCGTCGCTGCGGTCAAGCCCTACTTCGCCCGCTTCCTGGAACGATTCCCCACCGTCGAGGCCCTGGCGGCGGCGGCGGAGGAGACGGTGATGAGCGCCTGGGCGGGCCTCGGCTACTATTCCCGCGCCCGCAACCTGCACGCCTGCGCGAAGGCGGTGGCGGCGGCCGGCGGCTTTCCCGACACGGTCGAGGGCTTGCGCAAGCTGCCCGGCATCGGCGCCTACACGGCGGGCGCCATCGCGGCGATCGCCTTCGACCGGCCGGCGGCGGCGGTGGACGGCAACGTCGAGCGGGTGGTGTCGCGGCTCTACGCGGTCGAGACGCCGATCCCGGCGGCGCGGCCCGAGATCCGCCGCCTCGCGGAGGCCCTGGTGCCGCAGGAGCGGCCGGGCGACTTCGCGCAGGCGGTGATGGATCTCGGCGCGACGCTCTGCACGCCGAAGCGGCCGGCCTGCGCGCTCTGCCCCTGGATGCGGCCCTGCCGCGCCCGGGCCGAGGGGCTGCAGGAGACCTTTCCGCGCAAGGTGAAGAAGGCGGCGGGGCAGCTGCGCCGCGGCGCCGCCTTCGTGGTGCTGCGGGCGGGCGACGACGCGATCCTACTGCGCACCCGGCCGTCGGAGGGGCTGCTCGGTGCCATGGCCGAGCCGCCGACGAGCGAGTGGCGCGCCGATTACGACCCGGCCCAGGCCCTCCTCGACGCGCCCCTCGACGCCCGCTGGAAGCGCCTGCCCGGCACCGTGCGCCACGTCTTCACCCACTTCCCGCTGGAGCTGACGGTCTTCCTCGCCCGGGTCGCGGCCGGCACGCCGGCGCCGGAGGGCATGCGCTTCACCCCGCGCGCCGGCTTGGAGGCCGAGCCGCTGCCCGGCGCGATGAAGAAGGTGCTGGCTCACGCCCTCGAGCAGAAGCTCGCGGCGCCGCCTCTCGCCCCGGCGCCCGCGACGGAGCCCGACCTCGGGACGCTCCCCGAGCCCGAGCCGCCGCCGCGGCGGGCGCCGCTGCCGAAGGTGCTGTCGCGCCGCCCGGCCGCGGCCGCTCCGGTGGTCAAGACGCGGGGACGGCCGAAGGGGCGTTGACGGTCCTCACGTCCCGGCGGCGAGCCAGTTCCTGAAGCGGCGGGCGAAGTCGTTGGCGGCGCGGTCGAACAGGTCGTCGAAGCCGCCGGCCGTCAACGCGCCGTCGACGACCACGCCGAGCACGCCCTGGCCGGCCGGCTGCATGCCCTGGTCCCCCGAATAGGCCGTCAGGATCGCGCCGGTGCGGGGATCGACGATGTCGATGTTGGCGCGGATCATCGGCGCGCCGCCGATGATGATGCGGCGCACCGCCGACGGGATGTCGGCCGCCACCAGGGTGACGACGAGCCGGGCCGGCCGCGCGCCCTCGGGCCGGCTAGCCAGCGCCCGCTCCAGGGCCGCCTTGAGGCGCTGCCCCGCCATGCCGCGGATGAAGTCCTGCGCCTCGGGCGTCCGGACCAGAGCCGGATCGGTCTGCGGCAGGTTGCGGCTCTGCAGGTAGGCGGCCTCGGCGTCGCCCCAGTTCACCGCCGCCCCGCCGGTCCGGACCTCGATGCCGGTGAAGCGCAGCTGCGCGGTATCGGCCAGCGAGAGGCGGTTGGGCGCCACCGTGTTGCACGCCGCCACGCTCAGGGCGGCCAGCACGGCGAGCACCCAGGACCATCGACCCATCGTCAAAACCTCCCGCCCTCGCGCCGCCTTGAGCGGACGCGGAGGACGGGCAATGTCTGACGTAAGGTCAATCGGCAAGCCGAGCGTTTCGCCTGTGTCAACGGCAGACGAGCCTGTGGCCGCCGGGCCACAGGCTCGTCCGTCAGGCCAGGACGCTCAGGCGGCCGAGCCCATCCCGGCCCGCATCGTGCCGCGGAAATCGTCGATGCAGACGAGACGCCCGCCGCGCTCGGCGTGCCAGAAGGTCCAGCCGTTGCAGGCCGGCAGGCCCTGGACCAGGGCGCCGATCTTGTGGATCGAGCCGGAGGCCGGCCCGACCCCGAGGGTACCGTCGGGGCGCACCAGCGCCTTGTGGCGGCGGCGCTCGTCGGTCAGCGTCTCGCCGGCCCGGACGTGGCCGGCCTCGAGCAGGCTCAGGAAGGGCACCCGCGGCTCGGCGCGCTTCGTCGGCGCGGTGAGGAGGGCGGCCCGCGACAGGGGCTCGACGGCGGCGATGCGTTCGCGGGCCGCTTGCGCGTAGGCCGGCTCCTGCTCGATGCCGATGAAGTGGCGGCCGAGGCGCTTGGCCACCGCGCCGGTGGTACCGGTGCCGAAGAAGGGATCGAGCACCACGTCGCCGGGATTGGACGAGGACAGGATGGTGCGGGCGAGCAGGGCCTCGGGCTTCTGGGTCGGGTGCAGCTTGCGTCCGTCCCCGCCCTTCAGGCGCTCCTCGCCGGTGCAGAGCGGGATGAACCAGTCCGAGCGCATCTGCAGGTCGTCGTTGCCACCCTTCAGCGCCTCGTAGTGGAAGGTGTAGCCCTTCTGGTCGCTGCGCGAGGCCCAGATCAGGGTCTCGTGTGCGTTGGTGAAGCGCTTGCCGCGGAAGTTCGGCATCGGGTTGGCCTTGCGCCACACGATGTCGTTCAGGATCCAGAAACCAAGATCCTGCAACGCGCTGCCGACGCGGAAGATGTTGTGGTATGAGCCGATCACCCAGAGGGTCGCGGTCGGCTTCATCACCCGGCGGCAGGCGGCAAGCCAGGCGCGGGTGAAGGTGTCGTAGGCCTCGAAGCTCGAGAACTGGTCCCAGTCGTCGTCGACGGCGTCGACGGCGCTCTGGTCCGGGCGCAGGAGGGCGCCGGCTCCGAGCTGGAGGTTGTAGGGCGGGTCGGCGAAGACCAGGTCGACGCTCGCCGGCGGCAGCCGGTCGAGGGCGCTGAGGCAATCCCCCAGGATGACCTCGTCCAGGGGAAGACGCTGTGCGGGGGTGACGAGACCCATCCGCGGCGCCGACGCCACTCGCCCGGTACGCGAGACCTGATTCCGGGCGGTGGCGCCGGCGACCGCGGTACGCGGGGAAGCCATGGCAAACACCGGTTACGCGACTGACCACCAGACATTGCCGCCGCTACGGTAAAGGTCAGGTTGCCGACTGGCACATTTCGCGTCTCGAAATGGGGCTGCACTTCTTGCCTAGTCGTTCCGCGCATCGGCTCAACCCTTAACGAACCGCTATGGCGGCCGGCGACGGCGCGGCGTGATTGATGGGCGCTGTCGAGCCCCTGCATCCGGCGCAGCCCAGGCCCGCGGCGGCGGCCGGCGCCAAATCTCGGCAATACCGACGACCCGAGTGCAGCTGCCCGCTTGCGCAAGTCGCCAGCAAGACCTCGGCGCTCTTCATGACTTCGAAAGTCAATCCTTAATGTCGCGGTAAGATATCGATCGGGAATAGGGCATCACCTGCCACAAATCGGGCGGTCATATTTTCGTCCTGTTTGGTCTCGATTGGCTCCGCTGTCAGCAGCCACCAAGGACAGTGGAATGAACAGCGCCAAGCCTGTGCGTCGGTCGAACGCGGCTCGCATCGCGGCCCAGATTGCGGCGTTCTCGGGCGGCCTCGCCCTCGCCGGACTCGGGAGCCTCGGGGCGGTGTCGACGGCGCAGGCCCAGAGCGGCAAGGCCTCCTGGTACGCCTCCGGCCAGCGGACCGCGAGCGGCGAGCGCTTCAACCCCAACGGCCTCACGGCGGCGCATCGCAGCCTGCCCTTCGGCACGCGGGTGCGGGTGACCAACCAGGCCAACGGCCGCTCGGTGGTGGTGCGGATCAACGACCGCGGGCCCTTCGCGCATGGCCGCATCATCGACCTCGCCCGCGGGGCGGGCCGGGCGATCGGGATGAACGGCGTCGCCCGCGTCGCCGTCGCGGTGGTCGACTGATTCGCCGAGGGCGGCGTTGCCCGGGCGGCGCGCGTCCCCACATCATCACCGGATGCCTCAGCGGAGCGTGATGATGGCAAAGCCCCTGGTTGTCGTGATTCCCCATCAGCTCGGCCGGGCCGAGGCCCGCCGCCGGCTCGAGAACGGGATCGGCCAGGCGAAGGACATGCTGCAGAAGGCGGGCCTCAGCATGGCCGACGCGACCTGGAGCGGCGACCGTCTCTCCTTCCTGGTCGGCGCCATGAACCAGCGGGTCGACGGCGACATCGACGTCGAGGACGACGCGGTGCGGGTCGAGGTGCGGATGCCGCTGCTGCTGTCGCTCTTCGCCCACAAGGTGCAGCAGATCGTCAGCCAGAACGGCGCCAAGCTCCTGACCAAGCAGTAGGCCGGACGTTGCGGAACCGGGGCCCGGCGCCCCGGTTTGCCGTCGACAGACGAGAGGAGCGCTCGATGTCGAATCCCGGCCCGATCCCGGACCAGCCCTACGATCCCGTGCCCCCCACGCCGAGCCCTGGGAATCCCGGCCCGGACGTCCCGAATCCCGGCGGGCCCGACCTGCCGAGCGAGGCCCCGGGCGACCGGCCGGTCGAGATCCCGGTGAACGATCCCGGCAACTCGCCGGCGATCACCCCTGACCCTTCCCCGACCGGGCCCGCCAACCCGACGATGTAGGGCCGGTTCCTCACCGCCCCGCCGCGTAGCCCTGCATGCCGCGGGGATTGGCGGCGGCCCTGAGGCGGCGGCCGTCGCGGCTCGCCGCCGTCAGGCGTCCCTCCGACCAGTCGGACCCGACCTCGACGACGTGGCCGCGACGGCGCAACTCCGCCACGGTGTCGGGGCTGACCCGGTTCTCCACCACCACGACCCCCGGCCGCGCCGTGCGGGGCCAGAACGACGACGGGAAGTGCTCGGTGTGCCAGGCCGGCGCGTCGATCGCCGCCTGCAGGTTCATGCCCGCATGGACGTGGCGCAGGAAGAATTGCGGGATCCACTGGTCCTGCTGGTCGCCCCCCGGCGAGCCCCAGGCGAGGTAGGGGGCGCCGTCGCGCAGGGCCATCGTCGGCGACAACGTCGAGCGCGGCCGCTTGCCCGGGGCAAGGGCGGCCGGATGGGCCTCGTCGAGCACGAACATCTGCGCCCGCGTGCCGAGGCAGAAGCCGAGCGCCGGGATCACCGGCGAGGATTGCAGCCACCCGCCGGAGGGCGTGGCGGTGATCATGTTGCCGTGCCGGTCGATGATGTCGAAGTGGACCGTGTCGCCCCGCACCACGCCGGACCGGGCATCGTCCGGTGGCACCGTCGCGGCGATCCGGCCGACCGTCGGCTCGCCCGCCCCGGTGCTGCCGACCGCCGTGCGGGCGCCATCGCTCACCCGGGCGTCGAGCGCCTTGCCGAAGCCGGCAATCGTTCCGGGCCGCTGCTCCAGCGAGGCTGTGTCGCCGACGAGCCTGCGGCGCTCGGCGTTGTAGGTCTCGGACAGCAGCGTCTCGACCGGCACGTCCACGAAGGCGGGATCGCCGTAGAACGTGTCCCGGTCCGCGAAGGCGAGCTTGGCGCACTCGACCTGGAGGTGGATGAAGTCGGGCCCCGCCGGATCGAGCCCGTCGAGGGAAAAACCTTTCAGCAGGGCGAGCTGCTGCAGCGTCGCCAGCCCTTGCGTCCAGGGCCCGGCCTTCAGCACGGTGTAGCGGCCGTACTCGTACCCGATCGGGTCCTCGACGCTCGCCTGCCAGGCCGCCATGTCGGCGCCGGTGAGGAGGCCGCGGTGGGGCGTGCCCGTCACGTCCATCACCGGCTCACCGCGGCAGAACGTGTCGATCGCTTCCGCCACGAAGCCCTGCGACCAGATCCGGCGCGCCCGCTCGATCTCCTGCTCGCGCGTGCCGCCGGCGGCCTCGCGCACGATCCGGGCGTAGGTCTCGGCGAGCGCCGGGTTGGTGAACAGCGTGCCGGGGGCGGGCACGCCGCCGTCCTTGAGGTAGACGCGAGCGGAGCTCGGCCAGTGCTCGCGAAACAGCCCCTCGACGGTGGCGATGGTGGCCGAGACCCGCTCGACCAGCGGGAAGCCGTCGCGGGCGTAACCGATCGCCGCCTCGAGCACGTCGGCGAGGCGCCAGGTGCCGTGGTCGCGCAGGATCAGCATGTAGGCGTCGAAGGTGCCGGGCACGCAGGGCGCCAGCAGCCCGGTGCCCGGCACGAGGTCGAGGCCGAGATCGTCGCGCAGATGCGTGATGGTGGCGGCCTGCGGCGCCGGACCTTGCCCGCACACCACCTGCGGCCGGCCGACCCGGACGTCGTGCAGGATCACCGGCACGTCGCCGCCCGGCCCGTTGAGGTGCGGCTCGACCACCTGCAGCACGAAGGCCGTGGCGACCCCGGCGTCGAAGGCGTTGCCGCCCCGCTCCAGCACGCCCATGCCGACCGCGGTGGCGATCCAGTGCGTCGAGGCCACGACCCCGAAGGTGCCGTCGATCTCGGGCCGCGTGGTGAAGGGATCGGGGGTGACGAAGCTCATCGGGGGTCCTCTTCCGGGCGGTGCCCGTGGTCGCGGGCGACGCCCTGCCGGGCAGCACTGTAAGAGCCCGGTCGGGCTTGGGGGAGCCCCCACCGGCGGCAACCCTCCGCGCCCTCGGGCGCAGGGCTCGCCTTTCCCGGAGGCCTGCCGTAATCCCCGCCCATGGCCGCTCCTCCGCTCCTCACCCTCCAGGGCATCGCGCTCACCTTCGGCGGCACGCCGCTGCTCGCGGGCGCCGACCTCTCGCTCGCGCCCGGCGACCGCACCTGCCTCGTCGGCCGCAACGGCTCGGGCAAGTCGACCCTGCTCAAGGTCGCCGCCGGGCTGATCGAGCCCGACCGGGGCGTGCGCTTCCTGCAGCCCGGCACGACGGTGCGCTACCTCGCGCAGGAGCCGGATTTCGCGGACCACGCCACCACCCTGTCCTTCGTCGAGGCGGGACTGGGGCCGGGCGACGAGGCCTATCGCGCGCGCTACCTGCTGGAGAGCCTGGGGCTCACCGGCGAGGAGGACCCGGCGCGCCTGTCCGGCGGCGAATCGCGCCGGGCGGCGTTGGCCCAGGCGCTGGCGCCGGAGCCCGACATCCTGCTCCTCGACGAGCCGACCAACCACCTCGACCTGCCGGCGATCGAGTGGCTCGAGGCCGAGCTGAAGGGCAGCCGCTCGGCCCTGGTGCTGATCAGCCACGACCGGCGCTTCCTCGAGGCCCTGTCGCGGACGACCGTCTGGCTCGACCGCGGCACGACGCGGCGCCTCGAGCAGGGTTTTGCCGCCTTCGAGGCCTGGCGCGACCAGGTGTTCGAGGAGGAGGAGCGCGACCGCCACAAGCTCGACCGCAAGATCGCCGCGGAGGAGGACTGGCTGCGCTACGGCGTGACGGCGCGGCGCAAGCGCAACGTCAAGCGCCTCGCCGGCCTGCATGAGCTGCGCCGCAAGGCCCGCGAGCATCGCGGGCCCGTCGGCGCCGCGACCCTCACGGTGAGCGAGGCCGAGGCTTCGGGCTCGCTCGTGGTCGAGGCGCGCGCCGTCTCCAAGGCTTATGACGACCGCCCGATCGTCCGCGACCTGTCGCTGCGCATCGCGCGGCGCGACCGGCTCGGCATCGTCGGCGCCAACGGCACCGGCAAGACCACGCTGGTCAACCTGCTCACCGGCCGGCTCGCGCCCGATTCGGGCGAGGTGAAGGTCGGCGCCAACGTCACCCTCAACCTCCTCGACCAGCGCCGCAGCGCGCTGGATCCCGAGCGTACCGTCGCGGACGTGCTGACGGGCGGGGGCAGCGACAGCGTCCAGGTCGGCGGCCAGAGCCGGCACGTCGTCGGCTACATGAAGGACTTCCTGTTCTCGCCCGAGCAGGCGCGCACGCCCGTCGGCGTGCTCTCGGGCGGCGAGCGCAACCGGCTGCTCCTCGCCCGGGCGCTCGCCGATGCCGGCAACCTCCTGGTGCTCGACGAGCCGACCAACGACCTCGATCTCGAGACCCTCGACCTCCTGCAGGAGATGCTCGGCGACTATGCCGGAACCCTGATCCTGGTCAGCCACGACCGCGACTTCCTCGACCGGGTCGTCGACACCGTGCTGGTCTCGGAAGGGGAGGGGCGCTGGGTCGCCTATGCGGGCGGCTACAGCGACATGGTCGCCCAGCGCGGCGTCGGGGTGCAGGCCCGCGGGGCGGTGTCGCCCAAGGGCGCCGACAGGGCGGCGGGCAAGGACGCCCCGAAACCCGCGCCGAGCCGCGCGGCGGTCAGGCGCCGTCTCGGCTTCAACGAGCAGCACGAGCTCAAGACCCTGCCGGCCCGCATCGCGGCGCTCGAAGGCAACCGCGGCAAGCTGCGGGCCGCCCTCGACGACCCGACGCTCTACGCCCGCGATCCGGCCCGATTCGAGGCGATCTCCCGCACCCTGGAGACGACCGAGGCCGACCTCGCGAGCGCCGAGGAGCGCTGGCTCGAACTCGAGATGCTGCGCGAGGAACTCGAGGGCTGAGCCGCTCTCCCGGCCTGAGAATGAAGCAGGGTGCGCGCCGCGGGCGCCTCTGCGCGTCCGAGCGACGACAGCGTGACGGGCGCGATGACGAGGTTTCGCCGGCGAGCGCCACGGGTTTATCTGACTCGCGTAAGCTTTCGTGGCGTCCGTGCAACATTCCGGCTGAAACCCGGCGACTTGGCCGTTCCGGAAGCGGTTGCCAGTTGATCCGCGTTAGCGCCTCGCACATGGTGCCCTTGCACCGGGAACAACCCGGTGGGGCCGGCAGACATCCCGTGCAGGGGGCGCCGGTCGCAAGGGGAAAAGAGTGGCGTGGTTCGGCTCCGGTAGGATCGTCGAGACACAGTCGTTCACCCCCAGGGTCTCGAAACTTTGGAGGTCTCGATGAAGCTCGTGAAGAGCCTTCTGCTGGGTTCGGCCGCTGGCCTGACCGTCGTCGCGGGGGCGCAGGCTGCCGATCTGCCGGTCAAGAAGGCGGCGCCTGTTGAGTACGTTCGTGTCTGCTCGGCCTACGGGGCCGGCTTCTTCTTCATTCCCGGTACCGACACCTGCCTGCGCGTCTCCGGCCGCGCCCGCTTCGAAGCCGGCTACTCGCAGGGCTATCAGCGCGGCGGCAACAACGGCGACCTGATGGGCTACCGCGGCCTCGGCCGTCTCAACCTCGACGCCCGCACGCAGACCGCCTACGGCACGCTCCGCGCCTTCGTGCGCTTCGAGCTCGCCTCCCGCACCGGCGCCTACCTGAACTCGGGCACGCAGCAGCGCGCCGCCAACGCCTTCCCGGCGCTCGGCGTCGACACGTTCGGCCGCGCCCAGCAATACGTGAACGTCGACAAGGCCTTCATCCAGTTCGCCGGCCTCACCGCCGGTCGCGCGGCCTCGTTCTACGACTTCTACGCCCACGACTTCGAGATCATCGGCACCTCGCTGGGCTCGGACGTCTCCTCCACCAACCTGCTCGCCTACACCGCCACCTTCGGCCAGGGCTTCTCGGCGACGCTGTCGATCGAAGACCCGACGTTCCGCAAGAACCCGCTGTTCGGCACCGCCACCGCCGGCAACGCGGCGAGCCAGTTCGCGGTCTTCACCGCCGCGGCCGCCAACCTGAGCCCGGTCATCGCCTTCACCCCGGCCGGCGTGCCGGTCGGCGAGGCGTTCTACGACCTGCGCCAGACCAACCGCATGCCCGACTTCGTCGGCGTGCTGCGCTACGACGCCGCCTGGGGCTCCGCCCAGCTCTCGGCCGCCGTGCACGAGCTGAACGCCCAGAACGCCGCGACCGTCCTGACCTTCGGTGGTGCGGCCATCGCGCCCGGCACCGTCGTGTCCCCGCGCGTCAACACCGAGTACGGCTGGGCCGTGCAGGGCGGCGTGAAGTTCAACCTGCCGTTCATCGCTCCGGGCGACGCCCTGTACCTGCAGGGTTCGTACGGCGAGGGCGCCCAGATCTACACCGGCTACTCCCAGTACATCGGCACCTACACCGCCAGCGCCGGCAACACGCAGGGCTCGCCCTTCGCGACCTTCTTCACCGATGCCGCCGTCAATCCTCTGACGGGCAAGATGGAGCTGTCGACCAGCTGGACGGTGGTCGGTTCGTACCTGCACTACTGGACCCCCGAGTGGCGCTCGGCGATCATCGGCAGCTACGGCGAGATGTCGTTCGGCAAGACCAGCCGTGCGCTCCTCGGCGCGCTGAACTTCAACGGCCTGGGCAACCCGGTCAACAGCGCCGGCGCCTTCGCGTACAGCTCCGCGCTGCGTGACACGAGCCAGATCGTTGCCGGTGCGAGCATCATCTGGTCGCCGGTGAAGGACCTCGATATCGGTGTCGAGGGTCTCTACAACCGCGTCGACCTCAAGAACGGCCGCGTCGTCGACCAGAACAAGGCTCCGGGCGCCGTCCCGGTCGGCCTGACCGCCGCCGGCCTGCCGACCAACGCCGCCGGCGCGGTGCTGCCGACCACCAACTACGCGGACACGTTCCAGGTCCGCATGCGCGTCCAGCGCGACTTCTAAGCCGCGCCGGCGCCCCTCGGGGCGCCCGCGGACCAGCACTTCGGGGTCCCGGCGCGAGCCGGGGCCCCTTTTTTCTTGCCGGGTACGCCGCCTTGCTGATGCCGGAAACCGGCGCCAGGGTATGGCCTTGCGCGGTGCCCGCGAGCGGGCCGCGCCTTTCTTCCGCGACGAGGTCCTTTCGGTGGCGATGCGCTCGATCGGCTGGCTCGCCGGCCTTCCCTTCCTGGCCGGTGCCTGGGCGGCCGCGACGGTCTGGGCCGAGCCGCGGCTCGAATCCGCCCTGGAGGCACCCGCCGGTGCCGTCGCGGCCGCGACCGGCCGGGACGGGGCGGAGCCGTGGCTGCGGGTCGAGGCGCGGGGCCGCGACCTCGTGGCGGGCGGCGAGGCGCCGGGGCAGGCCGCCCTCGATGCGGCCCGCGCCGCGCTCGCCGCCATCCCGGGCCAACGTCGGATCGTCGACCGCCTCGGCCTCGTCGCCGCGGTCTCGCCCTTCACCTGGGCAGCCGCCCACCGCAGCCCGGACCGCCTCGACCTCATCGGCCACCGCCCGGCGGAGATCGGCCGCGCCGCCCTGGGCCAGGCCCTGAGCGCCGGCCTGCCCGCCGACCTCGCCTTGCGCGACGTGGCGCGCGCTGCCCGCGGCGCCCCTGAGAACTTCTCCGATGCCGCCCGCTTCCTCGTCGCGCAGGTCCTGCACCTGAAGCCCGGCGCCGCCGCGGCGCTGAGCGACCGCGTCCTCTCGGTCCGCGGCGAGGCGGCGAGCGTCGAGGCCTATGCCGCCCTGCAGGCCGACCTCGCCCGCCCGCCCGCCGGCTTCACGGTCGGCGAGGTCGCGGTCGAGCCGGCCTTGGTCTCGCCCTTCCTCTGGTCGGCCACCCGCGGCCCCGACGGCATCCGCCTCGACGGCTACGCCGTATCGGAGGCCGACCGGGCCGCGATCCTGGCCGCCGCGCGCGGGATCGCCGAGGGCGCCCCGGTGACCGACGCGATGCGCACCGCCCGCGGATTGCCGGCCGGGATCGACGCCAGGGCGCTCACCGACCGCGCCTTCGAGGCCCTCGCCCTGGTGCGGGACGGCAGTGTCGCCCTCGACGGGTCCACCCTGTCGATCCGGGGCGCGGCCATCGACGCCCAGGCGGTGCGCGAGGCCGATGCCCTCGTCACCGGCAGCCTGCCGGCCGGCGTGACCCGCGGCACGGTCGACCTGACGGCGAGCCCGGTCTCGCCCTACCGGGTCACGATCCGGCGCGGACCCGATTCGTTCACGCTTACCGGCCACCTGCCGGACACGGAAGCCCGCAATGTCCTGCGTGCGGCGCTCCGGCCCTCCCTCTACGGCGAGCGGGTGATCGACCGCACCCGCCTCGCGGAGGGAGCGCCGCCGGCGCTCCTCGCGGCCCTGACCGCCGGGATCGGCGCCCTCGGCCAGCTCGCCGAGGGCGAGGTGACGGTGCGCGACCAGAGCCTGCGCATCGCCGGCGAGGGGCTCTACCCCGAGAGCGTGCGCCGCCTCGCGGCGGACGCCGCGCGCCTCGCGCCCGCCGGCTGGCGCACCGAGGTCGCGGTGCAGGCCCGCGGCGCCGCCCCGCCCCGGGATCCGGCTGCCTGCCGCGAGACCTTCGCGGCCCTGGCGACGGAGCCGACCCTGCGCTTCGATCCCGGCAGCGCCGATCTGAAGCCGGCCTTCTATTCCGTCCTCGACGAGGTCGCGAGCCTCGCCCGCGCCTGCCCGCAGGCCCGGATCGAGGTCGCCGGCCACGACGACCCGCCGGGCTCCGCCCCGCCGCCGGTGCCCAAGGAGCCTGCGCCCAAGGAGCCGGCGAAGGAGACGCCCAAAGGCAAGGCCGCGGCGAAACCCGGCAAGACCGCCGAGAAGACCATCGAGAAATCCGCCGAGAGGCCGACCATGCCGGATCCCGGCCTGCCGCAGCGGCGGGCCGCCGCCATCGTCGACTACCTGCTCAAGGCCGGCATCCCGGCGGGCCGGATCGCTGCCGCCCCGGCCGAGACGCCCACCGACCGCCGGGCCATCGCCTTCGCGCTGCGCTCCTGAGGGTCCCGTGCTGCTCCTCGTCTCCGTCGCCTGGCCGGGCCTCCTCGCGGCTTTCCTGATCGGCGCCGGTACCGGCCGCTGGGCCGGTCCGCCGGCCGGCCGCCTCCCGAGCCTCGCCGCCGCCCTCGTGGCGCTCCTCGTCCTCGTGGCCGGGGCGGCGTCCCTCGCCGGGCTCGCCCCCGGGCCGCTCGCGGTGCCGGGGCGGGAGGGGTTCTGGGTCGAAACCGCCGCCCTGATGCTGGCTGGCTACCTCGCCGGCTGCATCCTCGGGGCCGCTTTGCCGCGGCGGGCGTGAGGGACCGGGCGCGGCCGGCAGCCGCGCCCGGACCGTCTCACCGCTGCCCGGCCTGCTGCTGGATCAGCGGGGTGATGCGGCGCACGGTGACCCGGCGGTTCTCCCGCGCGGGCCCTTGCGTGTTCACCTTCAGGTACTGCTCGCCGTAGCCCTGCGTGGTCAGGTTCTCCGGCGGCACCCGGAAGTCGCGGGTCAGCACCTCGGCCACCGACTGGGCGCGCCGGTCGGAGAGCGAAAGGTTGTCGACGTCGGCGCCGACCGCGTCGGTGTGGCCCTCGATCAGGAACACCTCCTGCGGGTTGGTCTGGATCGCCTGGTTGATCGCCCCCGCGATGGTCTCGAGCCGGCGCGCCTGCTCGGGCGACACCTCCCACGACCCGGTGTCGAAGGTGATGGTGTCGATGTCGACGCTGCGCATCCGGGCGCGCAGGCTCTGGCTGTAGCGCACCTCGTCGAGGGTGTAGCGCCGCTCTACCGGCGCCACCGGCGGGGCGGTCAGCGCCTCGTAGATCGCGCCGCGGTCCGCGCGCTCCGCCTCCACGACGTAGCGCTCGCGCGGAATGCGGATGTCGGGCGGCGGCAGCACCACCACGTCCTGCGCGAAGGACCGCCGCGGCCCGGCGTAGCTGTTGTCGATCAGCACCACCTCGCGCCCGTCCGGGCCGCGGCGATAGCGCCGCAGCAGCCGGCCGTCATCGTCCACCACCGTGAAGACCTGAGTGCCGCCGGGGCGGTCGATGATCGTCACGGTGTCGCGGCCGCGCCGCTCGATGCGGGCGTCGCGGTCGAGCAGGCGGAAGCGCTCGGTCTCGTCGTGGCGCAGGAAGTAGCGGTCGTCGTCGCGCACGATCACGCGGCCGGGCTCGCGGATGGTCAGGCGGCCGCCCTCGTTGTACTCGCGCCGGGCGCGGCGGACCTCCTCGTAGCTGCGCACGTCGACGTCGCCGCGGCGGAAGCCGCCCGGGACGTAATCGGGCGCGTCGCGGCGATAGCCGCCCGGCAGGTCGCCGCGGTCGTCGAGGCCGCGCCGGTCGCCGTCCCGGCGATCGGGATCGCGGCGATCCAGATCGCGGCGGTCGCCGTCGCGCCGGTCGAAGCCGCGCCGGTCGCCGTCCCGGCGATCGGGATCGCGCCGGTCGAAGTCCCGGCGATCCTGGTCGCGCGGGTCGCGGCCATCCCGGCCGTCGGTCGGTGCACCGGCGCCTCCGGGCACGAAGGGACGGCCGGGCAGGCCGGGCTGCTGATTCGGGGGAAGCGGCGCGCCGTTCGGGCCGGCGCCGGGAGCGTCCGGCCGGCCCGGCGCACGCCCGGGAGCACCCGGCCGCGACTCGCCGGCCGGCGGGCGACTCGCCGGTTCGTCGGGCCCGCCGGCGGGCGCACGGCCCGGCGCCCCGGGTTGCCCCGGCCCGCGTTGGGCAGGGCCGCCGGGCGTGTCGGGTCCGCGGCGGTCGTCGCGCGGGTCCGGCCGCTCGTCGCGGCGATCAGGCCGCTCGTCGCGGCGGTCGGGTCGGGCGTCCGGCGCCGGGCGCTCCCGCTGTTCGGGCCGCCCGGCGGGGCCGCGCTCGGGCGCGCGGTCCGGAGCCGGCGGCCGGCCGGGCTCCTCGCCGCGGGGCCCACGGGGCTCCTGACGCTCGCGAGGTTCCTGGCGCTCTCTCGGCTCCTGCCGCTCGCGCGGCGCTTCGGGGCGTTCCGGCCGGCCCTGCGGAGAGCGCTCCTGAGGCTCCGGCCGCTCCTGGCGCCCGCGGGGCTCCGGCCTCTCGCGGGGCTCGGGTCTCTCGCGGGGCTCCTGGCGCTCCTGCCGGGGCTCCGGCCGCTCCCGCGGCTCGGGCCGTTCCGGGCGCTCGGCGGGCGCGCGCTCCGGCCGGGGGCTGGGCCGCTCTTGGCGGGGTTCTTGGCGGGGCTCCTGCCGGGGCTCCTGCCGCTCCTGCCGCGGCTCCGGACGCTCGGCCGGGCCGCGCTCGGGCCGCCCCCCGCCGCCCGGTCCGCCGGGACCGCCCGGGCCACCGCGCTCGCCCGGGCCACCCGGCCCGCCCTGGGCCAGCCGGATCACGTCGTCGCCTCGCGCCGCCGCCTGGCTCGTCGCGGGAAGGGGCTGGAGCAGCAGCGCCGGCAGGATCGTGCCGGTCAGCAGCAGCGCGCGGGCAGAACGCATCAGGGAACCTCTCGTCCGTCGTCGGTCCCTTCGAACTTCGTGACGGCGAGATGGTTCCCGTTGGTCAACCCCGCGGCCTACGGGGTGGCGACCGGCCCGGCGCCCGGGGTCGCGACGCCGGAGGCCGCCGCCTGCGGGCCGTCGGCCCTGGCGGCGAGCGGCACCGGGATGAGGTTGGGGGCGATGATCCGCACGCCGGGACGCTCCTCGGGCTGCGCCGGCCGACCCGTATCCGGGGTCTCCGCGGCGCTCTCCTCGCTCCGCGCCGCGGCGGTGGCGGCCAGCGCCGCCGCGGCCTTGTCGGCACGGCCGACGAGGGTCAGCCGCACCTTCGGCCGCGACATCGCCTCGGCCTGGGCCGGGGTGACGAAGATGTCGCCCTTGTGGCGCACCAGCATGCTCTCGGCCTTGGCCAGCGCCTGCGCCCAGGTCTGCGTGCCCTTGCACGAGCAGTTCGGCACGAAGGCCTTCTGGAACTTGAAGGCGTTCGGCAGGGCCGTGTAGGCGCGCCGGGTCTGGACCGCCGCGGCCTGGGTCAGGCCGTTGTCGGTCGGCGGCATCGAGTAGGCTGCGGCCTCGGTGCCGGGGCAGAGCGCCTGGCACATCTCGTCGGCGCCCTCCCGCCCATCGGGCAGGTTCGGCATCGGGAAGTACGCGCCGTCGCACATCCGCACGCAGATCACCTGCGAGCCGCCGCGGGCGAAGCCCTCGGCCGGCGGCTTCTCGGCGGCGCGCTGCGGGCTCGGCAGGCCGGTGCAGGCGTCCTTCACGGCAGCGATGAGCTGCTCGCGGCGGGCGTTCGACACCTCGCGGGCGCCGGCACCATAGCCGGCGTTGAGGGCGCGGATGCGCTGCTCGACCTGGGCGCATTGCGGCGGCCGCATGTCGAAGAACAGGAAGCGCCCGCCCTCGCAGCCGATCGACTGGCGGTAGGCGACGAGCTGCTGGATCTCCTCGATCTGGCCGCGGTTGGAATCCCGCTGCAGGCCGGCGAGCTCGGCGCGGTAGCGCTGGCAGGCGGCCGCGTTGGGCTCGGCCAGGGCAGCCTGGCACAAGGAAAGTGACGCAAGGACGCCGGCGATGAGCCGGACCGTGAGGCGGAGCAGCGGCATGGCGTTCGGGGACCGGCCGGTATGCGGACAAGACCCGCCCGCGCGGACGCGGCGGACGAGCAGGGGCTGTCCCGCACGGGTGAACGGCAAGCGTGGCGGGACGGGATCGTTCTAGCCGCCCTCGCCGCCGCGCGACAGCCTCCCTACATACGTTAAGCCTGTTCACGGAAAGGTTGACGCGATGGTGTGGCGGCGGGGTCTCAGGGCGGTCTGCGCGGTGGCCTGGCTCGGGGCAGCCGCCGGTACGGCGGCCGCGCAGGAGCCGGACCGGATCTTCGACAAGTCGACGGTGTGGCGGCCGCTCACGCCCAACGACAAGCTCGTGGTCTACGGCATCGACGATCCCGACGTGGACGGGGTGGCCTGCCACTACACCCAGCCGGAGAAGGGCGGGATCAAGGGTACCCTCGGCCTCGCCGAGGAGGTCTCGGACATCTCGCTGTCCTGCCGGCAGGTCGGGCCGGTGAAGATCAAGGACAAGATCAAGCAGGGCGAAGTCGTGTTCAGTGAGCGCCGCTCGCTGATCTTCAAGAGCATGCAGATCGTGCGCGGCTGCGACGTCAAGCGCAACACCCTGATCTACATGGTCTACTCCGACAAGGTGGTGGAGGGCTCGCCGAAGAACTCGACCTCGACGGTACCGCTGATGCCATGGGGGACGGAGCCGCCGCCGAAATGCGGCGACTTCCTGAAGGGGTGAGGAGCGGATCGGGCCGGGAGGCAGCACCTCCCCGGCTCCCGCCTCCCTTAGGGTAGCCGTGGCCGGTCCTGCGGCGTCTGCGCACCGCCGCTCACGGCAGCGGCGCCCGCGCACCTTGCGCCACCGCCTCCCGGCGCCAGGTCGACGGCTGGTCCGACGCGCCCGTGCCGAGCGGGCACTGCACCATCACGCTGTCGGCCCAGCGGCCGTAACGGTAGGCCACCGCCGGCAGGTGGCCGACCTTGGCGAAGCCGCAGGCCTCGTGCAGGCGCAAGGACGCCGCGTTCTCGGCGTCGATGTAGCCGATCATCTGGCGGTAGCCGCCGGCGGCGCAGGCCTCGATCAGGGCCGGCAGCAGGCGCCGGCCGATCCCCGCGTGCAGGTGGCCGGGATGGACGTAGATCGAGTGCTTGAGGGTGTAGCGGTAGGCCGGGCGCTTGCGGAACGGCACCGCGTAGGCGTAGCCGGCCACCACCCCGTGGCGCTCGGCCACGAGGTGGGGCAGGCGCTTGGAGCGCATGTTCTTGCGCCGGCGCTTGAGGTCGTCCGGCAGCAGCCTGTCCTCCTCGAAGTCCCCGGTATCGCCGACGCCGTGGCGGATGTGATGCTCGTAGATCTCGATCATCGCCGGCACATCCGCGTCGGTCGAGGGCCGGATCACGATCCCGGGCTGGGTCGAGGCGGCCTCCATCAGCGCCCGTCCCGCAGCACGTAGGTGTAGAAGCGGATGCGCCCGTCGGGCTCGACCTGGCGGTAGACGCCCTGGATCTCCGCCTCGAAGCCCGGAAACAGGTTGGCGGCGGACTCGAACATCGTGAAGTAGTCGAGCATGGGCTTGGCCCGCCCGTCGAGCCGCTCGCCCGGCAGCACCGTGCCGATGCCCGGCGGATAGACCAGCATCAGGGTGGTGGCGATCCGCCCCGCGGCCTCGGTAATGGGCACGAAGTCGACGTTGTTGCGCGTCAGCATCTGCGCCGCGGCCTTCGGCGGCATCACCATCTCGGGCAGGTGCTCGGGGGCGAACTGCTTGCGCTGCAGGCTGGATGTGCCCGATTGCCGGTGGAAGGCGTGGTAGTCGGCGCAGAGATCGCGCAGGCGCACGCCGCCGTAGCGCTGCGGCCGGCGCCGGACGAACTCGGGCATCGCTTCCTCCAGGAGCACGTTGTCGTCGTGCAGGCGCTTGAAGGCGACGAGGCCGGAGATCAGCGTGCCGGCCTTCGAGGATTCGACGCCGGGCGTCAGCAGGAAGAGCAGCGAGTTGAGGTCGTTCTTCTCCGCCACGATCCGGTTCTCGCGCAGGTACTGGGCGACGATCGGCGCCGGCACGCCGTGCTCGGTATATTCCCCGGTCTGCCGGTCGAAGCCGGGAGTGAGCACCGTGAGCTTGTTCGGGTCCGTCATCGCGTAGCCCGGCGCCACGTGGGTGAAGCCGTGCCAGCGCGCCCCGGGCTTCAGCTCCCAGTGCCGCGGGTCCGAGGCGAGCTCGTCGGTCGGCAGGCTCTCCCACGGCACCTCGGCGCCGCCGGCTCCCGTCGCCATGTCGGGCACGAAGGGGTCGAAGAACCAGCGCCTTCTCGGATCGCGCTCGTTCTCCTCGAACTCCCGGCGGATCGCCCGCACCTTCTTGCGCCACTCGATGCCGAGCCGGATCGTGTCGTCCCACAGGATCATGCCGGAGCGCCCCTTCATCATCTGGGCGCCGACGTCGAGGGAGGCGAAGAGGGGGTAGAACGGCGAGGTCGAGGCGTGGACGAGGAAGCTCTCGTTGAGGCGCCGGTGCTCCACGCGCCGCGTCTGGCCGCGGATGTGGCCGTCCTTGGTGTGGATCTGCGAGGCCTGGCTGAAGCTCGCGAGCTGCTTGTGGGTCGATTGCGTGGCGATGATGCCGGGCGAGGTCTCGTCGAGCCCGGTCAGCCCCATGGCGTAGCGGCCCTGGAATAGCGGGTGGAACTTCATGAAGCCGGCCCAGGCCTCGTCGAACAGGATGTAGTCGCAGAGATGGCCGATCCTCGCGACGATCTCGCGGGCGTCGTAGATCGTGCCGTCATAGGTGCATTGCTCGATCACCGCGACGCGGAACGGGCGCTCCTTGCGCCAGGCCTCGCGGTCCTTGACCAGCGGGTTGTCGCGGATCTTCTGCCGGATGCGGTCCTCGTCGAGGGCCTCGTGGAAGATCGGGCCGATCAGCCCGTAGGCGTTGCGGTCGGTCTCGAGGAAGATCGGGATGCCACCGCCGAGGAAGAGCGCGCCGTGATGCGCCGCCTTGTGGTTGTTGCGGTCGAACAGCACCAGGTCGTCCTCGGCGACGAGAGAGGACAGCACGATCTTGTTCGAGGCCGAGGTGCCGTTGAGGACGAAGTAGGTCTTCTCCGCCCCGAAGATCTGGGCCGCCTCCTTCTGCGCCTTGAGCGCCGGGCCCTCGTGGGTCAGGAGATCGCCGAGGTCGAGGACCGAGTTGTCGAGGTCGTCGCGAAAGATCGCCTCGCCCAAGTGCTCGACGAAGATGCGCCCGATCGGCGAGCGGTTGTAGAAGATGCCGCCGTTGTGGCCGGGGCAGGTCCAGAGCTGGTTGCCCTTCTCGGCGTAGTCGACGAGCGCGCCGAAGAACGGGGTCTTCAGGGTCTCGGCATACTGGGTCACCCGGCTGACGAGGCCGCGGGCGATGAATTCCGGCGTCTCCTCGGCGAGGAAGATGTACCCGTCGATGAAGTCGAGGAGCTCGACGGGGATGTCCTCCAGGCGCTTGCGCCGGACCATGATGACGATCGGCATCTCGAGGCCGCGCTTGCGCATCATGTCGATGAGCGCCGCCGCCTTGCCGTCGAGGCCGCGCTTGCCCCAGTCCACCACCAGGCAGCCCACCGCCGCGTCGGTCTGCACCGTGATCGCCGCGTCCTCGACCCGCCGCGCCCGCACCACCTCGAAGCCGCGCTCCTCGACCGCCGCGACGATCTGGTTGACGCGGGCGCCCTCCAGGTCGTCCGGGTCGAAGGCCGGCGTGCACATCAGCACGGTGAAGCGGCGGTGGAAGTCCATCGGGCGGGGCTCCTGTCCCTGGCGGAATGGCTTGCGTGTCGGCCGCTCGCGTGACGATCCGATGACAGCGGCGGGCCTCACCCGTCCCGCAGGAGGGCCGCGAGCGCGGTGCTCAGGGCGGCGTAGCCGCTCGCGTTGAGATGGAGCCGGTCGGGTTCGAGGCCGGCGGCGGGATCGGGCGAGAGGGCGGCGTCGCAGTCGAGGAGGCGGAGCGCGTCGCGGCCCGCCAAGGCCCCGATGGCGTCATTGAGGGCGAGGCGGTCGGCCTCGCCGCGCCCCGGTGGGGGCGCCCGCCATGGCACGGTGGCCAGCACGACCACCGAAGGGGCCCAGGCGGCCCGCATCGCCGCCACCAGGGCGGCGAGGCCGGTCGAGACGGTGTCCGGATCGTCGCCCTCCGCGAAGCTGTTGGTGCCGACCATCGCGACGGCGAGGCGGGGCCGGATGGCAAAGGCCGCCATCGCGGCGAGGCGCCAGCGGGTGGTCTGCACCCGGTCGCCGGGAAGGCCGAGATTGAGCGTCGGCACGCCGGTGGCGCGGTCGAGGTCCGGCCCGGGCCAGCCGGCGGCGAGCGAATCGCCGAGGATCACCGCCTCGGGCGCCGGCCCGGCGGCGAGGCGCGCCAGCATCGCGTGGTGATGACGAAGGCCCGTGTCCTTCAGCGGCGGGGCAGGGGGGCGAGCGTCGTTCATCGGGGAGCCTGCCGTAATCCCAGCCGCTCCAGCACCTGGCGGCCGATCACCGGCGTATAATGCAGGTTGTCGAGCCAGGCCGCCGTCGAACCGGCGGCGGGATCGAAGGGATAGGGATTCCCGAGGTCGGTGAGGTCGCGAACCGGCCGCCCGCGGGCGGCGCAAAGCCGCATCACCGCCGCACGCCAGCGGTCGAAATCGTCGGTGAGCCCGAGATCGGCGAGGACCCGCCGCTGCGCGTCGCTGACCGGCGAGAGGTAGACGGTCAGCGCGACGCCCGAGAGCCGGTCGAGGGCGAGGTCGAGGCCCGCCAGGGTCTCGGGCCGGAACGGCACGGTGGTGCGCCGGCGCGTGGCGTCGTTCTCACGCGTCAGCGCCGGGGGCAGGGGCGGGTTCCGTCGGAAGCCGGCGCGGGTCCAGGCGCCCGGATCGTCGCCGCCCGCGACCGCCGCGAGCCGGCTGTCCTCAAGGGCATAGCGGCCGAGCACGCTGCCCATCAGCGCCGCGACCCGGCCGCTCGGCGTGGCGAGCGCCTCGTCGAGATGCACCGGCACGCTCGGGCGCGAGAACATGTAGTAGTCGAGCCCGAGCGTCGCCCGGGCCGGCGCGCGCGCGGCGACCACCGCGGCGATCACCGGCAGTTCCGTGGCGATCAGCGCCGAGATGCCGGTGTTGAACACCCGGGGCGCCGGCACGGCCGTGACGTCGTCGGGGTCGAGGCCGTGATAGACCGTCGAGCTGCCGATGAGCGCGAGGTCGTAAGGCCGCGTCAGCGCCTGCAGCACCTTGGCCCGGCGGGTCTGCCGGTCGAGAAGGCGGCTGTTGCCGCCGGTCTCACGCAGCCAGGGCGGATCCTGGCGGAAGACCCAGTAGGCGTCGAACCAGATCACCCGCCCGGCGATCGCGGTGGCGAGGAGCGCGAGGCAAGCCGCCGTGAGCGCGAGGTAGCGGCGGGAGGCCGCCTCAGAACCGGGCATAGATGAAGGCCTGGTTGGCGTCGTTGCCGACCTGAAGCAGGACCAGGGCCAGCACCAGGGCGGTCGCGGCGGCGGCCCAGCCCTGCGGGATCAGGCGCTCCGCCGCCTCGCGGGCGGTGGGGCCGAGAACCGCCAGGACGGCGGCGCCGGCGGCCAGCGGCCAGAACGCGGCCGCGACCCCGGTGGTGTCGGTGCCGAGGCCGAGGAGCCCGCGATAGACCGCGAGCGCGGTGGCGAAGTCCGGTGCCCGGAACAGCACCCAGGCGAGGCACACGAAGGTGAAGGTCGCGACGACGCCCGCCGCCTCCGGCAGGGCGAGACCGGCGCGGCGCCACAGGACGTGAAGCCCGAGCGCGAGCCCGTGCGCCGCCCCCCAGGCCACGAAGGTGAGCCCGGCCCCGTGCCACAGGCCGCCGAGCGCCATGGTGGCCAAGAGCGCGAGGAGCTGGCGCGGCAGCCCGTGCCGGCTGCCGCCGAACGGGATGTAGAGGTAGTCGCGCAGGAAGGCCGACAGGGTGATGTGCCAGCGCCGCCAGAAATCCTGGATCGAGGCCGCCCGGTACGGCGCCCGGAAGTTGTCCGGCAGGCTGATGCCGAACAGGAGCGCGAGGCCGAGCGCCATGTCGGTGTAGCCCGAGAAGTCGAAATAGAGCTGGAGCGCATAGCCGAGGGTCGCCTGCGTCGCCGCCGCGAAGCCGGGCTGCCCGCCCGCCGCCGCGGCCGCCCAGACCGGATCGACGAAGCTGCCGAGCCCGTCGCCGAGGAAGACCTTCTTGGCGAGGCCCGCCGTCAGCAGCGTCACCCCGCAGGCGGCGCGGTCGGCCGACGTCGCCTCGGGGCCGCGCAACTGGCCCAGAAGCTCGGAGGGCTGCACCAGCGGCCCGGCGATCACCCGGGGGAAGAACGCGACATAGACGGCGTATTCGGGGAGCGTCATCCGCTCGGCCGTGCCGCGCCGCAGGTCGACCAGGTAGGCGACGTGCTGGAAGGTGAAGAACGAGATGCCGAGCGGCAACGCCAGCGCCACGAGCGGCAGGTCGGCCCCGGTCGCGGCATCGACGAGCGCTGCGAAGAAACCGAGATACTTGAACAGCCCGAGCAGCCCGAGGTCGAGGACGATCGCCGAGGTCAGGATTCCGGCGCGTCCGGTCCGCCGCCAGATCTCACCGGCGAGCCAGTTGAAGGCGATCGAGCCGGCGAGCAGCGGCACGAAGCGCAGGTCCCACCATCCGTAGAAGGCGAAGGACAGGAGAGCGAGCCAGGGGACGCGCCAGCCCGGCCGCCTCGCCACGCAGAGGGCGTGCAGCCCGAGCGCCACCGGCAGGAACAGCAGCAGGAACGGGAGGGAGTTGAAGGGCATGGCGGCGCCTCGCCGATCGTCAATCGGCGGTAGAGCAAGTTCGGTTCCGGGGAAAGTGTCGGCCTGCGGGACGGAGCGCCGGCGCGGGTCCGGCATCGGCGCCGTTGACTCAGCATCCCGCGCCGTCGCTGCCCCGGCTCGGCCTTCGGCGCCAGAGTAGGCTGCACTAATCGCTCCTCGGCGCAAGGCTTGGGTGAATCTCGGGATCCGGCGGACCGCCACGGCGTGCCGCGAAGCTGCCGGTTTATCAAAAGCATCTGTGGGAAATTCCGGGGTGAATAGGTCGGGACGGGTTGAAACCGCGGCGCGATGCCCGATATCGCAGCCATGCCCGTCGAACGGGTGCGTAAAATTAGGACGATTATCCGTGTCGCAAGAAAATCTGGTCCAGGAGGTCGATTTCGTCGCCCTCGCCGCCGATGTCGTCGCCGCCTACGTGGCCAACAACTCCGTCCCGGCCGCGGATCTCGCCGGCCTGATCGGCACCGTGCACAGCGCTTTCGTCACCCTCGGCCAGCCGATGGCCAAGGAGGCGGAGAAGCCGGTTCCGCTGATGCCGATCAAGAAGACGGTGACCCCGGACTACCTGATCAGCCTCGAGGACGGGAAGCAGTACAAGTCGCTCAAGCGCCACCTCTCGACCCGCGGGCTCACCCCCGAGGAGTACCGGCGCAAGTGGGGCCTGCCTCACGACTACCCGATGGTCGCGGCCAACTACGCCGCGCAGCGCTCGGAACTCGCCAAGAGCATCGGCCTCGGGCGGGGCCGCACCGTTGCGGCGGCCGCCAAGCGCGCCGCGTCCGACGCCGTCGTGAAGGCGTCGGTCGCCGAGGCGAAGCCGGCCCGCCGCGGCCGCGGCCGGAGCGCCTGAAGCCGGCCTGCTGCCCGGCGGTTCATCGGGACCGGTGAGCGCCGCCCTCCGGGCGGCGGCTCATCGGGCGCGTGTCCCACGGGGGCCGAGCGGGCGCATCACGCGGCCGCCGGATCATGCTGGCCGCGGTCGAGGGTGAACAGCGAGAACCCCGCGTGGGGCACGCGCCCTTCCTTGTAGCCGCTCTGCAGGAAATGCAGCTGGGCGCTGGCGATGGCGCCGGTGCGGATCGCCTCGCGGACATCCGGATAGGCGTCGAGGTAGAAGGCCTCGTCGACAGGGATCGCGTAGGGCAGCTTGCCCTCGAAATAGCCGTGCTTGACGAAGTGATCCTTGGCCGACGCGAATGCGCCGGCGGCCACGGCCTCCTGCACGTCGCGATGACGGTCGAGATACCACACCTCATCGACCGGTACATGCTGCAGCATCTGCTGCAGGATGCCGAAGAACATATCCTTCCTGACAAGGACGCACTCTTCGTTCGTGCTCGTCCTGAAGTCGCTGATGTCGTCCCTCAGACTTGACCACAAAGACATGAAGGAGCCCCGATTCCGCAAGTTGACGCGGCCACGGAGTCGATTTCCGTGGCGTTTTACGTCGAGTTTTTTATTTTTGCTTCCCACGGTATATATTTTTCTGACGCAATGTCAAGCCGTCCTGGCAAGATCGGCCGTCTGAAAAATCCTGGTGCCTCGTGCAACGTGCATGGCATGCCCTAGCGCAACTTCTCCGCATCGGTGTCCGCCCCGGTCATTGAGCACACTGACGACATGATCATGACGGCCGCGCGCATGACCGGATCGGAACTCTGCGATTGAATTGTGCCCCGGTGCTGCGTGACCGGATCCACCCCGCCCCCGCCACGCTTCCACGTCCCGGGGATCTGCGCCGGTGGCCCGGCGGTCCGGCTCAGAGCAGCTCGCCGTGCCACGCGGCCAGGCCGGCGGCCGGTCCTGGGCCGAGAACCGGGTGTGCCTCCCCTCGTTCAAACCCCCCGCCCTGCGTGCGCCGCGCGCGGCGGTACTCTCCGGGCGGCACGCCGAACGTCTCGCGGAACACCCGTCCGGCATGGCTCGGCGACGTGAAGCCGGCCGCGGCGGTGAGCTCGTCGATCGTGCGGTCCTCACCCACCCGGGACAGGGCGCGGCGCAGACGCAGGACGCGCTGGCTTTGCACGAAACGGGCCACACCGCCCGCGGGCTCGAACAGCCGGTAGAGCACGCTGCGCGACAGGCCGGCCCCGGACGCGATGGCGGCGGCGGTCAGGTCGCGATCCGCGAGATGCTGCGCGATGAAGGCGACCGCTCGGGCGCGGTCGCGGCCGGCCGCGACCGCGGGCGGCATCGGCGCGGCCCGGTCGCGCAGGGAGGCCAGGGTCGCACCGAGCACGAGGCCGAGGGAATCCGTCGCGGCGGCTGCGAGATCCGGCGTCAGCGTCGCCGCATGCGCCGCCAGGGAGCGCACGAGGTCGATCGCCAGGCCCGCCTCTGCGGGCCCGAGAACGCGACCGTGCAGGTCGAGCCCGTCCAGGACCGACGGGCCGAGGCGATCCCGGGCGACCGCGGCGGTGACGATGTGCGCACCGTCGGTCCAGGTCCGCTGCGGCCGGGTGAGGTCGAACAGGGCCAGGCCGCCGGCCTCGACCCGGCGCACCGTCCCGGGCACCTCCAGCATCATGCTGCCGGAGAGGACGAGGTGGATTGTGACGTGGTCGAAGCCGTCGCGGGCGACCCGGCGCGGGCTGCGGACGTGCGACACGCCGGCAAGGCGGCGGTCGAACAGGAGCAGCCGCGGCAGCCGGTGGGCGACGACCTCCGTCCGCAGCGGACCCGGCCGGCGGTCGACGTCGGCCCCTCCGCTGTAGAGCCTGCGGTAGGCCTCGAAGGCGGCCTCATCGCCGGCCGGATCCGGGCTCAGGGTGATCGTGTCCATCGCGCGCTCGCGGGGCCGAGCGGCGGCCGGCCCGCATCGGCTCCACCGCGGTCGTCCTGCCGCCGTAGAGGAGAGCGCACGCGACGGCAATGATACCGACGGCATAGGCCGTGGCGTTGGTCGCCAGCAGGGCAAGGCCGAGTCCTGCCTCGCCGAACACACGGTCCGCCAGGAGCCCGACCGTCGGGGGCCCGACCCCGAATCCCGCCAGGGTGATGCCGGCCATGAACGGTGCGGTGACGCGGCCCCGCAGGCCGCGCGGCGTGACGATCTGGAGGCCGGCGAGCGTCGCGACCGAGCCGATGCCGAGGCCGAAGACCATCGCGGCGAGCGCGGCGAGCCCGAGGACGGGGCCGTCCGCGAGACCGGCGAGGACGGCGAACGGCAAGGTGCCGACGAGGGAGCCGAGGAGCAAGGCTCCGCCGGGCAGGCCGCCTCCGGCCCGTCGGTCGAGCAGGCGGCCGCCTGCGATCTGGCCGAGCGGCGCGGCGGCGGCGACGACGAGGCCGAACAGCATGCCGGCGGAGGAGAGCGGCAGGGCGAAGCGGCGCACCAGGAGCGTGACCGCCCAGGCATTGGTCGTCTGGACGACGAGCGTCACGGCCGCACCTCCGAGGGTCAGGGCGGCGTAGCGGCCGGCGTGGCGGACGAGCCAGGGACCGACGCGCGCCGGCCGACGCGCCCCTCCCGCGCCCTCGCGCCCGGGATCGGAAAGGCGCAGGAGCAGGAGCGCCAGGACGAGGTTCGGCAGGGCGCTCAGCAGGAAGAGCACCCGCCAGGCCGCGACCGGGCCGCCGATTCCCACCGGCACCGTCGCGGGCAGCACCGCCAGGAGCCCGCCGCCCAGGATCAGCGCCGCGCCGCGCCCCAGGACGGCGCCGGCGGTGTAGAGCGAGACGCCGCGCCCGATCTGATCGCGCGGCTGGCGGGCGGCGATGAGCGCGAGGGCGGCGGGGGTGAGGGCGGCCTGGCCGAGGCCCAGCAGCAGCCGGGCGAGGACGAACTCGCCGAGATCCGTCGCCAGCCCGCAGGCCAGGGAGGCGACGCTCCAGACCAGGATCCCGCCGGCGATCAGGCGCGGGCGGTGGACCCGGTCGACCAGCGGACCGGCCAGGAGCGTCGCGACGGTGTAGGCCGCCACGAAGGCGGTGCCCTGCGAGAGGCCGAGCTCGAAGTCGCTCAGGCGCAGGTCGGCCTTGATCGCCGGGGCGACCAGGGCGGCGAGGAACCGGTCCGCGAAGGCGAGGAGATGAGCGCCGGCAAGCAGCCAGACGCCCGGCCAGGCCGGCGCGAAGGGAAGCCGCATGAGGTCGCCGTCTCCGCTCAGGAGGCCGGCGCGCCGAGACCCGGCGCGCCGCCGCTCGGGTGCCGGTCGATGCGGCAGGCGTCGCGGCGGGGATCGTTCATGGCGTGGCAGCTCTCGATGCGTGGAGACAAGGCTGCCGGCGATGCCGGCGCGCTGCCGACCGGAGACGATACTCTGGGTCACCCCGTCCTGGACCGTCGGCGACCGCCCGGACAACGGGCTTGCCAGCATGGCCGGCCTGCGCTTGAGTCACGGCCGGGCGGCGCGGGCCGAGGGCACGCCGGGCGCGCCGGGCCTCCGCGCGGGGGCGCCCCTTCGAGTGCTGCACCCGCGACCACCGCGCGGGCCCTCCCGTCCCGGAGCCTCTCATGGATCAGGCCAAGCTCGCGGCCCTTCGCGCCCGCTACCTCGACGCGACCGGCGGCGACATCGACGACCCGGACTTCGCGAAGGCGGCGGCGCAGCAATTCAGCGAGAGCGACCGGCGCAAGTGGCCCTTCGCGGACCCGGCCACCTTCCTCGACCTGCCGTACCGCCCCGAGGCCGCGACGCTGCCGGATTTCGGCGGCCTCGACGTGGCGCTGATCGGCGTGCCGATGGATCTCGGCGTCACCAACCGGGCCGGCGCCCGCCACGGGCCGCGGGCGGTGCGGGCGGTGGAGCGCATCGGTCCCTACGAGCATGTGCTGCGGATGACGCCGGCGGCGGAGCTGACGGCCGCCGATATTGGCGACGTGCCGTTCCGCAGCCGCTTCTCCCTCGAGAGCTGCCACGAGGACATCGAGGCGTTCTTCGCCACCGTGGTGAAGGCGGGCGTGGTGCCGCTCGCGGTCGGGGGCGACCACTCGATCAGCCGCGCCACCCTGCGGGCGGTGGGCGCGGGCCGGCCGGTCGGGATGATCCACATCGATGCCCATTGCGACACCGGGGGCGTCTACGAGGGCTCGAAGTTCCATCACGGCGGGCCGTTCCGCCAGGCGGTGCTCGACGGCGTCCTCGATCCGGAGCGCACGATCCAGATCGGCATCCGGGGCGGCGCCGAGTACCTGTGGGAGTTCTCGTATGCCTCCGGCATGACCGTGATCCACGCCGAGGAGGTGGCGCAGCTCGGATTGCCCGCGGTGATCGCCCGGGCCCGCGAGGTCGCGGGCGACGGCCCGACCTACATCTCCTTCGACGTCGACAGCCTCGATCCGGGCTTCGCGCCCGGCACCGGCACGCCCGAGATGGGCGGGCTCACGCCGCGCGAGGTGCTGGCGCTGCTGCGGGGGCTGGCTGGATTGAACGTGATCGGCGGCGACGTGGTCGAGGTCGCGCCGCAATACGATCAGACCAGCAACACCGCGCAATGCGCCGCGCAGGTGCTGTTCGAGTTGCTGTGCCTGGTGGCGGCGGGGCGGCGTCGCCGCGGGTAGGGACCGCGGCGCCGGGGGCGCCTCACCCCCCGGCCACGCCCTGCGTGTCGACGTAGACCGCGTAGAGCGACTGGCTCGCCGCCATGAACAGACGGTTGCGGTGGCGGCCGCCGAAGCAGAGGTTGGCGCAGCGCTCCGGCAGGCGGATGCGGCCGATCAGCGTGCCCTCGGGGTTGTAGACCATGACGCCGTCGAGGGCGTCGGTGCCCATGCCCCAGCCGCACCAGAGGTTGCCGTCGACGTCGCACCGGAAGCCGTCCGGCGTGCCGGGGCCGGCATCGATGTGGACGCGCCGGTTCGTCAGGGTCGTTCCCTGGACGTCGAAGGCGAGGATGCGGCGGTTCGGCTGCGCCCGCGACTCGACGAGGTAGAGGATCGATTCGTCGGGGGAGAAGCACAGGCCGTTCGGCCCGGCGAGGTCGGTCGCCACCGCCGAAAGCGCCCCGGTCGCCGGGTCGAGGCGGTAGACGTTCTGGGGCGATTCGGGCTCGGCCCGCTCGCCCTCGTAGTTGCCGAGGATGCCGAAGGGCGGGTCGGTGAACCAGACCGCGCCGTCGGAGGCCACCACCACGTCGTTGGGCGAGTTCAGCCGCTTACCCTCGTACGCGTCGGCCAGCACCGTGATGGCGCCGTCATACTCGGTGCGGGTCACCCGCCGCCCGCCATGCTCGCAGGTGACGAGGCGGCCCTGGCGGTCGCGGGTGTTGCCGTTGGCGAAGTTCGACGGCTTGCGGAAGACCGAGACCGCGCCGCTCTCCTCGTCGTAGCGCAGGATGCGGTTGTTCGGGATGTCGCTCCACAGGAGGTAGCGCCCGTCGCCGAACCAGACTGGGCCCTCGCTCCAGCGGCAGCCGGTGGCGAGGCGCTCGACCCCGGCGCTGAACACCCGGTAGCGGGCAAACGAGGGGTCGATGACCTCGATGGCGGGGTCGGGATACCGGGTCGTCGGCGTCCACACGGGGGCTGTCCTCCTGTCGTTTCTTCGTGCGGCGGACCTTCGCGGTCCGCCGCCTCCGATGCAAGCCGGGTTCAATGCGCGGCGACACCCGCCGGCAGCGGCTGCGCCGGCCGGCGCTCGCCCAGCATCAGCCAGACCACCAGGAGCGCGACGAGGTCGAACACCGTCAGGCAGGCGAAGAGCGGCTCGAAGCCGATGCGGCCGGCGAGCTGCCCGATCAGCAGCGAGAACAGCGCGCCGCCGAGATTGCCCGCCATGCCGCAGAGGCCGGTCGTCGTCGAGAGCTCGTGCGGGGCGAAATGGTCGGTGACGACGGCGTAGGGCAGGCTCGACAGCATCTGGTGGGCGAAGGCGCCGAGCGAGAACAGGCAGATCGCCGCGAAGGGGCTGGAGGCGAGCCCGATCAGCCCCGGGCCGACCATGCAGACCGCCCCGATGCCGATCCCGGCGATGCGCGAGTTGGCGAGCGAGATCCGGAAGCGCCGGCTGAGGCAGGGCGAGAGGTAGCCGCTGAGCACGCAGCCGAGATCGGCGGCGAGGAACGGCAGCCAGGCGAAGAGCGCGAACTGCTTGATGTCCATGCCGCGCGCGCTGACCATGTAGAGCGGGATCCAGTAGCTGAAGGTCTGCCAGGCCGGCTCGGTGAGGAAGCGCGCGACCGCGATGCCCCAGAACTGCCGCCGCCCGACCACCGCCTTGACCGGAGGCTTGGGCGGCGCCGCCCGCGGCGCGTCGGCGCCGATATGGGCCCGCTCGGCCTCGGACAGGCCGGGATGCGCCTGCGGATCCCGGTAGAACAGCCACCACAGGGCCGCGACGCCGACCGACAGGAGCCCCGTGACCACGAAGGCGACCTGCCAGCTCCAGGTGAGCGACAGCCACACCACGAGGGGCGGGGCGATCATGGCGCCGATCGATGAGCCGGTGTTGAACCAGCCGGTGGCGATCGAGCGCTCCTTCGGGGGGAACCACAGGGTCGAGGTCTTGACCGCCGAGGGGATCGCCGCCGCCTCGCCCAGGCCCAGCAGGCCCCGGAAGGCCGCCATCGCCTGCCAGTTGCCGGCGAGCGCGTGCAGCGCGCAGGCCGAGCCCCAGACCAGCGCGAACAGGCAGTAGCCGGTGCGCAGGCCGATGAGGTCGGTGAGGAAGCCGGCCGCCGGCTGCATCACCCCGTAGGAGATCTGGAACGCCGCGACGATGAACGAGTACTGCTCGGTCGAGAAGCCGAGCTGGTCCTTCAGCAAAGGCGCCAGCACGCCGAGCGTGTTACGGTCGAGGGAGTTGACGACCGTGCCGAGGCCGACCAGCGCCAGGATGCGCCAGCGCAGGCCGCTCGGCTTCGTCGATGATGGTCGCCGGCCGCTGACCTCGGCCATCCGCGTCCCCCTCTTCTGTGGCGTCATTGCCGGCCGGGCCGGAAACAATGCAGAATCAAGGCCCTGCGCCGGTCCGGTCTTCCTGCCGGCGGGGGCCGCACGGAGCGTCTTGGTGATTATCGATATCGATAATGCCTGATAAGGGAGGGGGCATGACCGAGGCCGGAGACATGATCGCCGCCGCGTCCGTGGGGCCCGAGAGGCCCGGAGCGACCGTTCCGGTCGCCGCTCGCCCGCTCCCGCCGCGGGCGCGCCGCCACGCGCAGGTGGCCGACGGCCTGCGCCGCGTCATCATGCTGGGCGAGACCGCCCCCGGGGCGGCCCTGCTCGAACTCGAACTCGCGGGCCGGTTCGGCTGCAGCCAGGGCGTGATCCGCGAGGCGCTCCTGCTGCTTCAGGAGGAGGGGCTGGTGCAGCGCTCCGGCCACCGCGGCACCCGGGTGTCGGACCTGAACCCCGAGGAGGCGGTCGAGATGCTGCGCCTGCGCCGCGACCTCGAATGCCGCGCCGCCCGCCGGGCCTGCGCGCGCCCGGCCGGCCGGCCTGGGACGCTCAGGGCCGACCTCGAGACCCAGCTCGCCCTGATGGAGGCGGCGGCCGGGGCCGGCGATCCTTATGCGCTCGCCCAGGCCGACCGCGAGTTCCACCGCCGGCTCTTCGCCGAGGCCGGCTGGCCCGGCCTCGAGCCGATGCTGCTGCGCTGCCTGACCCACAACCACCGCTTCAAGCTGATCGCCGGGCCGGCCGACCTGGCCCACACCGCCCAGCGCCATCTCGGCATCCTGGAGGCGGCGGAGAGCCGGGACGGGCCGGCGCTCGCCGCGGCGCTCGCCCATCACGTCGCGACGATCCTTGACGACGGGCCCTCGCTCCTCGACGACGAGGCGTGATCCGCGCCGTCCAGGTGCGCCACCAACGACAGTGACACGGGAGGAAGCATGAGCGAGGCAGCAGGGATCAGGGTCGCCCTGTCGGGGGCGGGCGGTCAGATCGGGGCGGTGCTGCGGCCGCGGCTCATCGCCGCCGGGATCGTCCTGCGCTCGGGTGGGGGCCCGACGGCGCTGACGCCGCTGTCGGAGGCCGAGACGGTGACGACCGGCGACCTGCGCGATCCCGAGGCGGTCGACCGGCTGCTCGCCGGCACCGAGGTCCTGGTGCACCTGGCCGGCACCAGCGTCGAGAAGCCCCTGCCGGAGGTGATCGAGAACAACCTGATCGCGCTCCACGCGGTCTACGAGGGCGCCCGCCGGCACGGGTTGCGGCGCGTGGTCTTCGCCAGCTCCAACCACGCCTTCGGGATGCATTCGGTCGACGACCGGCTCGCCATCGACGCGCCGTTCCGGCCCGACGGGGCCTACGGCCTGAGCAAGGCCTGGGGCGAGCTGATGGGGCAGATGTACTGGGACCGTCACGGGATCGAGGGCGTGGCGTTGCGCATCGGCAGCGCGCTCCCGCGGCCGACGGAGTTCCGCCACCTCTCGACCTGGCTCGGCCACGACGACCTGACCCAGCTCGTGCTGCGCAGCATCGCGGCACCGGTCCCCGGCACCATCGCGGTCTGGGGCGCCTCGAACAATCCGCGCAGCTACTGGGACAACAGCGCGGCCGCGGCCGTGATCGGCTACCGGCCGACGCAATCGGCCGAGGACTATGCCGAGGAGATCCTGGCCCGGGAGAATCCCCTCGACCCGATCGCCCGCACCCTCCAGGGCGGCAGCTTCACGACCATGGACTACACGCCGGAGGCGGAGCGGCCGCGGCGCGAGGGATGAGGCCAGAGGTGAGGATGGAAGGGGTGAGGGCGGGCTCGTCCGCCGCACTGGTCGGAGACGGTCGCCTCCCATAAGGTGCCGCTGCCCAAGCTCGTGAGAGCTTCGGGCATCGCTCGGCAGAACCGCATGGCGCAGTTCTGCCGGGCCTCTTGTGTCTGCATCAGTGTTGCCGCCGAACCGGTGGTCACTCGGCATCGGCCGTAAAAGGCCGGCGGAATGATGCTCAGCGGCGAGGGCAGCCATGCGGTCTGTGCAACCGGCGGAACTCACGGCCTGCGACAGGGAGCCGATTCACATCCTCGGCACCCTGCAGCCGCACGGTTTCCTGCTGGCGCTCGAAGGGCCGGAGCTGCGCATCGTCCAGGCCAGCGCGAACCTGCCCGACCTGCCGGGGCGCCCCGCCGCCCGGGCGCATGGCCGGCCCCTGTGCGAGGCGCTGCCGGAGGTCGGGGCGCCGATCCTGGAGGTGATGGCGACGCAGCTCGGCCGCGACGGCGCGGCCTATCTCGGCACCCTGGTCCTCGAGACCGGCGACGGCCCCCGCGCCTACGACCTCGCGGCCCACCGCTCCGGCGCCCTCACGGTGCTCGAGTTCGAGGAGAGCGCCGGCGAGGCCGCCCCCGGGAGCCTCGACACGCTCTATCCGCGGCTGCGGGCCTTCATCGAGGCGCTGCACGGGGCCGGCAGCGTCGAGGAACTGTGCGGGCTGCTCGCCGCCGACATCCGCCTCCTCACCGGGTTCGACCGCGCCCTGGTCTACCGCTTCGACCGCGACCAGCACGGCACCGTCGTGGCGGAGGACGGCAACGGCGTCCTGCCCTCCTATCTCGACCTGCGCTTCCCGGCCTCCGACATCCCGGCCCAGGCGCGGGAGCTCTACCGCCGCAACCGCCTGCGCATCATCCCGGACGCGGCCTACGAGCCGGTCCCGATCGTCCCGGCCCGGACGCCCTCGACCGGGGCGCCCCTCGACCTCAGCCAGTCGGTCCTGCGCAGCGTCTCGCCGGTCCACGTCGCCTACATGCGCAACATGGGCACGATGGCCTCGATGTCCGTCTCGATCCTGGTCGAGGGCGCGCTCTGGGGCCTGATCTCCTGCCACAACAAGACGCCGCGGCGGGTGCCGCTCCAGACCCGCAACGCCTGCGACATCCTCACCCAGACCTTCGCGCTGCAGCTCGCCGCCAAGGAGCGCGGGGCGCTGGCCGAGCAGCGCCTGGCGCTCGGCGCGATCCAGGCCCGCCTGCTCGGCTTCATGGCCGAGGAGGAGAACTTCGTCGAAGGGTTCCTGAAGCACCCCGGGGACGTCCTGGCGCTGGCCAATGCCGGGGGCGCCGCGATCGTGACCGACCAGCGCTGCCACCTCGTGGGCCGCACGCCCACGGAGCGGCAGGTGCGCGGCGTCTACGACTGGCTCTCGTCCGAGCATGCCGGTGAGGCCGTCCACGTCACCGACGCGCTCTCCGAGGAATACCCGCCGGCGCGCACCATCGCCGACACGGCGAGCGGGCTCCTCGCGATCTCGATCTCGGAGAAGTACGCCAGCTACGTCCTGTGGTTCAGGCCCGAGGTGGTGCAGACCGTGCGGTGGGGCGGCGACCCGACCAAGGCCGCCACCAAGGACCCGGCCGGTGGCCCCGACCGGCTGCACCCGCGCCAGTCCTTCGAGACCTGGAAGGAGACCGTGCAGGGCCGCTCCCTGCCCTGGTCGGTGCCGGAGGTCGACACCGCCAAGGACCTGCGGGGGGCGGTGCTCGGCATCGTGCTGCGCCGGGCCGAGGAGCTGGCCGCCCTCACGGAGGAGCTGCAGCGCTCGAACAAGGAGCTCGAGGCCTTCTCCTACTCGGTCAGCCACGACCTCAGGGCGCCGTTCCGCCACATCGTCGGCTATGCCGAATTGCTGCGCTCGCGCGAGGGCGACCGGCTCTCGGACCGCGGGCGGCGCTACGTCGACACGATCGTCGAGGCGGCGTTCGCCGCCGGCACCCTCGTCGACAACCTGCTGACCTTCTCGCAGATGGGCCGCAACGCCCTCAACCGCATCCCCTGCGACATGAACCAGCTGGTCGAGGAGGTGCGCCGCCGGCTGATCCGGGACATTCCCCTCGAGCGGGCGATCCGCTGGCAGGTCGGGCCGCTCGGCCAGGCCCGGGCCGATCCGGTGATGATGCGGCTCGTGATCGAGAACCTCCTGTCGAACGCCGTCAAGTACACCCGCGGGCGGCAGGAAGCGGTGATCGAGGTCGGGCGCGAGGGGGACCGCGACGGCGAGGCGGTGTTCTACGTCCGCGACAATGGCGTCGGGTTCGACATGGCCTATGTGAACAAGCTGTTCGGCGTCTTCCAGCGCCTGCACCGGGTCGAGGAGTTCGAGGGGACGGGCATCGGCCTCGCCAATGTCCGCCGCATCGTCGAACGCCACGGTGGACAGGTCCGGGCGGAGGGCGCGCTCGACCACGGCGCCACCTTCCACTTCACGCTTCCCACCCGTTAGAGAGGCGTCCTCAGAGAGGTATCATGGCGGACCTCAAGCCGATTCTCCTCGTCGAGGACAATCCGAACGACATCGAGCTGACCCTCGCGGCGCTCGAGAAGAGCCAGCTGGCGAACTCCATCGTCATCTGCCGCGACGGCGCCGAGGCGCTCGACTACCTGCGCCGGCAGGGCCCGCACGCGGAGCGGCCGGTGCAGGACCCGGCCGTGGTGCTGCTCGACCTGAAGCTTCCCAAGGTCGACGGGCTCGAGGTGCTGGCGGCGGTGAAGGGCGATCCCCGGACGCGGGCGATCCCGATCGTGATGCTGACCTCCTCGCGGGAGGAGAGCGACCTCGTGCGCTCCTACCAGCTCGGCGTGAACGCCTTCGTGGTCAAGCCGGTCGGATTCACGGAGTTCTTCGAGGCGATCCAGGATCTCGGGGTGTTCTGGGCCGTGCTCAACGAGCCGCCGCCCCACCGGGCGAGCTGGTCCTCCGGTGACTGACGCCCTGGCGCCGGAGGACGGCGCGGCGCCCCTGCGCATCCTGCTCCTCGAGGACAGCGACCTCGACGCCGAGCTGCTCGCCGCCAGCCTTGAGGATGCGCGCGTGCCGTGCGCGATCGACCGGGTGATGACCCGCGACGGCTTCGCGGCCGAGACCGCTCGCGGCTGTCACGACATCATCCTGGCCGATTACGTCCTGCCCGCCTTCGACGGGATGAGCGCGCTCGCCGCCGCCCGCCGCAACTGCCCGAACGTGCCGTTCGTGTTCGTCTCCGGCACCCTCGGGGAGGACGTGGCGGTGGAGGCGCTCAAGCACGGCGCCACCGACTACGTGACGAAGCAGCGGCTCGACCGGCTGCCGCGGGTCGTCCTGCGCGCGCTCGCCGAGGCCCGCGCCCACGTGCTCGCCCGCAACGCCGAGCAGGCCCTGCGCGACGTCAACGAATCCCTGGAGCGGCGCGTCGCCGAGCGGACGCGGGAGCTCGCCGAGGCGAACGCGGCGCTGCAGCACCAGATCGCCGAGCGCGAGCGGGTCGAGGGGGCGTTGCGCCAGGCCCAGCGTCTCGAGGCGGTGGGCCAGCTCACCAGCGGCGTCGCCCACGACTTCAACAACCTCCTGACGGTGATTGCCGGCAACATCGAGTTCCTGGAGCGCGCCGTCCCGGACGAGCGCTCGAAGCGCCGCCTCGACATGATGCGGGGCGCCGCCGAGCGCGGGGCGCGGCTGACCGCCCAGCTCCTCGCCTTCTCGCGCCGCCAGAAGCTCGAGCCGAAGCCGGTGCAGCTCAACCGCACCGTCGCGTCGATGCGCGACCTCCTGCAGAGCTCGATGGGCGGCTCGATCCGCATCGAGATGACGCTGCAGCCCGACCTCTGGCCGGCTCTCGTCGACGCGACCCAGATCGAGCTCATCATCCTCAATCTCGCGATCAACGCCCGCGACGCGATGGCGGTCGGCGGCTGCCTGACGATCGAGACCGCGAATGTCTCGCTCGCCGCCGAGCCGACCCGGCCCGAGCAGCCCCTGCCGGGCGACTACGCCATGGTGGCGGTGAGCGACACCGGCACCGGCATCCCGCCCGAGGTGCTCGCCCGGGTGTTCGAGCCGTTCTTCACCACCAAGGAGGTCGGCAAGGGCTCCGGCCTCGGCCTCGCCCAGGTCTACGGCTTCGCCAAGCAGTCGGGCGGCGGCGTGCGCATCGATACCGAGGTCGGCGAGGGCACCTCGGTGCGGGTCTACCTGCCGCGGGTGACGGCCGATGCCGTGCCGGAGACGCGCCCGGCCGAGATCGACTGCGCCCTGCGCCGGGGGCCCGGCGACCGCCGGGTGGTGCTCGTCGTCGACGACGACGGCGACGTCCGCGACATCACCACGACGCGCCTGCGCGAGGCCGGCTACGCGATCCGCGAGGCGGGCTCGGGGCTGGCGGCGATCCAGTCCCTCGAGGTCGACCCCTGCATCGACCTCGCGGTGCTCGACTTCGCCATGCCGGGCATGAACGGCGTCGAGGTCGCCGGGGCGATCCGGAGCCGCTGGCCGCAGATCCGCATCCTGTTCGTCACCGGCTACGCCGACCACACCGCGCTCGACAAGGTCGACGGCGGCACCGAGGACCGGGTGGTGCAGAAGCCGTTCCGCGGCGACGACCTCGAGCGCAAGGTCGCGGCGCTCCTCGAGGCCCGGCCGCCGCTGAAGCTCGTGGCCGGCGGAGCGGGGCGGCTTTAGCCGGGGTAGCGGGGCCCGCCGCTGTCCAGGGGATGTCGTCGCAGGCCGACCGCGGCGCGCCTTCACGTCGTCCCGGGGCTCGCCGAAGGCGGGAACCCGGGATTCGTCGCAGCTGACGCAGAAGAACGAGGGATGGGCGTTCCGCTTCGTCTTGCTTCATCGGCGATGATGGTTCCCGGGCTCCGCTGCGCGGCGCCGGGACGACGGTGGCGGTGTCGTCGTTGCGTCGAGACGATGGCCCGAGGAACGCGCCACCGCGTCAAGCCGCACCGCAGACGCCCCCGATCCGACGTGCTACGGTCCGTATCGATAAGGACCGACTCGCACGCCCGGCCGGTTCATCGGAGGACAACCCCGCATGGCAGGAGCCCCGTCGCTCCCGTTCCGCACGGACCGTCCGGCCGCCCCGGCCGCGGATCCCGTGCCGAGCGACGGCCATGAGCCCTCCGTGATCACGAGAGACCGCGCGCCCGGATCGCGGGCCGTCCCGGGTCCCTCCGGCGCGTCGGCCATCCCCACGCTCCAGCATCGCATTGCGAGGTTCCCATGACAGTGACCAAGTTCGGCCTCGGCCAGCCGCTGCGCCGGGTCGAGGATCGTCGCCTGATCACCGGCGAGGGCCATTACGGCGACGACCATGCCCCCGAGGGCTGCCTGCACGCCGCTTTGCTGCGCAGCCCGCACGCCCACGCCAAGTTCACCGTCACCGACCTCGAAGCCGCCCGGGCGATGCCCGGCGTGCACCTGGTGCTGACCGCCGAGGACGTGGCCGGCCTCGGCGACATCAAGTGCCAGGCGCCGCTGCCGAACAGCGACGGCAGCCAGAACCACGTCGCCAACATCCCGCTGCTGGCCAAGGGCGTCGCCAAGCATATCGGCGACGCCGTCGCCTTCGTGGTCGCCGACACCCTCGCCCAGGCCCGCGACGCCGTCGAGGCGATCGGCATCGACTACGAGGTGCTGCCGGCGGTGGTCGGCATCCGCGGCGCGATCTCGGGCGGCGGCACCGCCGTGTGGGACCAGCAGCCCGACAACGTCTCGTTCGACGCGACGATGGGCGACAGGGCGCCCGTCGACGCCGCCTTCGCCAAGGCTGCCAAGGTGGTGCGGGTCGAGGTCGAGAACCAGCGCCTCGTCACCAACTACATGGAGACCCGCAGCGTCGTCGCCGAGTACGATGCGGGCACGAAGCGCTTCACCCTCACCATCCCGAGCCAGGGCGTGCACGGCCTGCGCAAGACCCTGACGGGCGTGCTCGGGGTCGGGAAGGACCAGATCCGCGTCGTCACCGGCGATGTCGGCGGCGGCTTCGGCACCAAGACCTTCACCTACCGCGAATATCCCCTCGCGGCCGAGGCCGCGCGCCGGCTGGGCAAGCCGGTCAAGTGGGTCTCCGAGCGGGCCGAGCACTTCGTCGCCTGCACGCAGGGCCGCGACAACCTCTCGGTCGGCGAGGTCGCGCTCGACCAGGACGGCACCTTCCTCGCCATGCGCTTCGACGTGATCGGCGATCTCGGCGCCTACCTGTCGCAATACGGGCCCTACATCCCGTATCTCGGCGCCACCATGCTGACCGGCGTGTACAAGACGCCGGCGGTGTTCGTCCGGGTGCGTGGCGTCTACACCAACACCGTCCCGGTCGACGCCTATCGCGGCGCCGGCCGGCCGGAGGCCGCCTACCTGATCGAGCGCCTGGTCGACCGGGCGGCGCGCGAGACCGGGATGTCGCCGGCCGAGATCCGCCGGCGCAACTTCATCCCGCCGAGCGCGATGCCCTACACCACCCCGATCGGCGACCGCACCTACGACACCGGCGACTTCGCCGGCCATATGGGCCGGGCCATCGAGGCGGCGGACTGGGACGGCTTCGCGGCCCGCGTCGAGGAATCCCGCCGCAACGGCCTGGTGCGCGGCATCGGGCTCGCCACCTACATCGAGTGCACCGCCTGGGGCGAGGGCGAGGACGTCAAGGTCACCCTCGACAAGGACGGCGGCGCGACGGTCTATGTCGGCACCCAGTCGAACGGGCAGGGCCACGCCACGGCCTATGCCCAGTTCGCCGCCGAGCATCTCGACCTGCCGCTGGAGCGCATCCGGATGGTCCAGGGCGACACCGACAAGGTGGCGACGGGGGCCGGCACCGGCGGCTCGCGCTCGATCCCGGTCGGCGGCATCTCCGTGGGCGCAGCGTCGAAGAACCTCGCCGGCAAGCTCAAGGAGCTCGCCTCCGAGGAGCTGGAAGCGGGCATCGGTGACCTCGAGATCGCCGAGGGCGCGGTGAGGGTGGCCGGCACCGACCGGTCGATCGACTTCGCGGCGCTGGCGAGCCTGCCGAAGGCCACCGAGGCGATGCTGACCGGCCAGGGCGACTTCGTGCCGCCGAGCGCCACCTACCCGAACGGCACCCACGTGGCCGAGGTCGAGATCGACCCGGAGACCGGCATCACCGAGATCGTGCGCTACACGGTCTGCGACGATTTCGGCATCGTGGTGAACCCGCTGCTCCTCGCCGGCCAGGTCCATGGCGGGGTGGTGCAGGGCATCGGCCAGGCGCTGCACGAGCGCACGGTCTACGACGCGGACGGCCAGCTCCTGACCGCGAGCTTCATGGACTACGCCATGCCGCGGGCCGGCGACGTGCCGTTCTTCCACTTCGAGACCCGCAACGTGCCCTCGACCACCAACCCGATGGGCATCAAGGGCGCCGGCGAGGCCGGCAGCATCGGCTCCTGCCCGGCGGTGATGAACGCCGTCGTCGATGCCCTCGACCGCAGCGTGGGCCTGCGCGACATCGACATGCCGGCGACCCCGGCCCGGATGTTCGCGGCCCTCGCGCCCCTGCGCAAGGCCGCGGCGGCCTGACGTCACGCAGGAAGCCCCGGCACCATGACGCGGCGCCCGGCCACCCGGCCGGGCGCCGCTTCCATTTCTGCCGGTCGGCCGCCGGTGAGCGGCGCCCCTACGGCACCGTCGCGGCTCCGACCCGCTCGCCCGCCGGCTCCGGCAGGCCGAGGAGGCGGGCGAGGTCCGGCGCGGCGCCGCCCGCCAGCAGGTCGGCGAGCGTGATGCGGTCGAGCACCGCCAGGAAGGCCGCGAGCGCCTCGCCGAGGGCATGGCGCAGGCGGCAGGCCGGGGTGATGGCGCAGGCCCCGCTGCCGAAGCACTCGACCAGCGCCAGGTCCTCCTCGGTCTGCCGCACCACCGCGCCGATCACGATCTCGGACGGGGGGAGGGCGAGGCGCAGTCCGCCGCCGCGGCCCCGGATCGTGCGCACGAGGCCGAGCCGCCCGAGCTGGTGCACCACCTTGGTCAGGTGGTTCTCCGAGATGCCGTAGGCCCGGGCGACCTCGGCGATCGAGCTCTGTCGCGGCTCGTTCGCCCCGAGATACAGCAGGGTGCGCAGGGCATAGTCGGTGTAGCGCGTCAGGCGCATGAGTGCCGTCTCCGCCTCATAACATGTAATTTCTATACACCTTCTGGGCTCCGGATTAGAAGGTTCGGAGCAAATATACCTTTGAGCGCCGCCATGCCGTTCCCTCTGAGCCCCGCCACCATCGCCCTCGTCAAGGCCACCGTGCCGGCTCTGGAGGCCCAGGGCCTCGCCATTACCCGCCGAATGTACGAGCGCCTGTTCCAGGACCCGGCGATCCGCGACCTGTTCAACCAGTCGCATCAGGGCGAGACCGGGTCCCAGCCGAAGGCCCTGGCCGCCGCGGTGCTCGCCTATGCCCGCAGCATCGACGATCCGGGCGTGCTCGCCGGCGCCGTCGAGCGCATCGCCCAGAAGCACGTTGCCCTGACGATCCAGCCCGCGCATTACCATTCCGTCGCCGAGGCGCTGCTCGGGGCGATCCGGGACGTGCTCGGGGCGGCCGCCACCCCGGAGATCTGTGCCGCCTGGGGCGAGGCCTACTGGGTCCTGGCCGAGATCCTGATCGGCCGCGAGGCCGCGCTCTACCGCGATCACGCTTCCCGTCCGGGCGGCTGGACCGGCTGGCGCGACTTCCGGATCGAGAGCGTGATGCGGGAGAGCGAGACGATCCGCTCCTTCGTGCTGGTGCCGGCGGATGGCGGGCCCGTCCTGCGCCACCAGCCCGGCCAGTATCTGGGCATCCGGTTCGACCTGCCGGGCCGGGGCGTGCTGACGCGCACCTACTCGGTGTCCTGCGCGCCGAACGACCGCGCCTACCGCATCACCGTGAAGCGCGAGGGCGAGCCGGGCCGGCCCGCCGGCGCGGTCTCGTCCTGGCTGCACGACGCGGCCGGTCCCGGCACGGTGCTGCCGGTGGCCGCCCCGGCCGGCGACTTCGTCCTCGACCGCGACTCGGGCGCGCCGGTGGTCCTGGTGAGCGGCGGCGTCGGCCTCACGCCGATGATGAGCATGCTCGAGACGATCGGCGCCGAGACGCCGGAGCGGCCGACCTGGTACGTCCACGGCGCGCGGGACGGCCGCGTCCACGCGATGGCCGAGCGGGCCCGGGCGCTGGCCGCCGGCCACCCGGCGATCCGCCTCCACACGGTCTACGAGGCGCCGCAAGGGTCGGACCGGCTCGGTACCGACTACGACGCGGCCGGCCGCATCACTCCCGACTGGCTCGTCGCCCACACCCCGGCGGCGGAGGCGACCTATTATCTCTGCGGCCCCAAGCCGTTCCTCGCGAGCCTCGTCCACGGCCTCGCGCGTCTCGGTGTGCCGGAGACGCGGATCCGCTACGAGTTCTTCGGGCCGGCGGACGAGCTGTCGGAGGCGGTGCGGGAGGCGGCGTGAGACGCTTTCCGCTTGATCTATCCCGACCCGAACAAGGCGCGGGATCCCCTCATACACACGGGAGAGGGGAGACGTGCTTTCTCTCTATCTGAACGCATCTGTCGACAATCGTGTGGGATCGAGAGATGCAGTCGATGATCAGATCTGTGCTTGAATGTGATCGACGAGACTGACGATCTCCATCGTCATCCCGGGGCCGCGCAGCGGAACCCGGGACGACATCGAGGGCCGCAAGTCCGATGCGCGCGGCGAACCGCCTGCGGCTCACGCCTCCGCCAGCACCCGCGCATTCCCCCGGATCGCCGCCTCGCTCACCGCGATCCCGAGGCCCGGTCCGCGCGGTACCACCACCGCGCCGGCCTCGACCGGCACGCGCTCCTCCAGCACGTCCTCGGTGAGCACGTGGTGGGGCATGTAGAACTCGCAGCCGAGCGAGATGCCGGGCGTCGCGGCGATGAGCTGGGTGCCGGCGGCGAGCGCGATGCCGCCCTCCCACAGGGTGCCGCCATAGCCCGGCAGCCCCGCCGTCTCGGCGATCGCCATCAGCCCTTGCGCCTTCAGCATCCCGCCGCACTTCATCAGCTTCACCGAGACCGCGTCGGCAGCCTGGCGGCGCACCACCTCGAGGGCGTCGGCGGCATCGAAGCAGCTCTCGTCGGCGAGGATCGGGGTGTCGAGGGCGGCGGTGAGCGCCGCCATGGCATCGAGGTGACGGCGGGCCACCGGCTGCTCGATGAAGGTCGGCCGGAACGCCTCGACGTCGCGCAAGATGCGCAGCGCCCCGAACGGCGGGAGCGCCTGGTTGTAGTCGACCCTGAGGTCGATCCGGTCGCCGAAGGCCGCCCGCATCGCCTCCAGATGGGCGAGGTCCTCGCCGTGGGGCTTCACCCCGGTCTTCACCTTGAACAGGCGGTGGCCCTGCGCCGTCATGGCGTGCATGCGGGCGAGGTCGGCGGCGAAATCCGGATCGGCGATCGAGAACGAGAGCGGGATCGTGTCGCGCACCCGGCCGCCCAGCAACTCGGCCACCGACAGCCCGGCGGCGTGGCCGAGGATGTCGAACAAAGCCATCTCGACCGCCGCCTTGGCGTCGGTGTGGCCGGTGAGCGCCCGGTCGAGGTCGCCGGCGAGCGCCCGCACGGCCCGCGCCGAGCGGCCGAGGACCAGCGGGCGGAGATAGGTGTCGAGGGCCGCGAAGGCGCCCTCGGCGGTGCCGGTGAAGACCTCCCAGGGTGCGGCCTCGCCCCAGCCGACCACGCCCTCGCGGGTGGTCAGGCGCAGCAGCACCCGCTTGACCGTGCCCTTGACGTCGCCGACGCCCTGGCGGCGGGCCATCTTGATCGGGCTCTCGATCAGGACGACGCGCAGGTGCTCGATGATCAGGTCGCGGCTCACGTGAGCCCTCCGTCGACGTGGACGACCTGGCCGGTGACGTAGGACGCCGCCGGCGAGGCCAGGAAGGCGATGACGGCTGCGATCTCCTGCGAATCGGCCCGGCGCCCGAGGGGGATGGCGGCTTCGAGCGTCGCGATCGCCTCCGCCGAGAGCGCGCCCGCCCGGCCCGGATCCTTGCGGGTGAGGCCCGGCGCGACGGCGTTGACGGTGACGCCGTCGGGGCTGAGCTCGCGGGCGAGGCTGCGCACCAGGGCCTCGAGGGCGGCGCGCCCGGCGGACGAGGCCGCGAACAGCCCGAGATCGGCCCGGTAGAGATGGGCGACGTAGGACGAGACCGCGACGATCCGCGGCGCGGTGCCGGCCCGCAGCAGCGGCGTCGCGGCCTGCGCGAGGCGCAGGAACGACTCGGCCGAGAGCGCCAGACCCGCGGCGAGGCTCGCCGCATCGAGGCTCAGCGCCCCGCCGCGCTGGGCCTTGCCGGCGGCGGCCACCACCGCGTCGAGGCGCCCGAAGGTCCCGGCGGCGAGGGCCACGCCGCGCGGCGCCGTGTCGGGATCGGCGAGGTCGCCGAGCCAGGTGGCGACGGCCGCGCCCCGCGCCCGGGCGGCGTCGGCCACCCCGGCCAGGCCCGCGGCGTTGCGGCCGCTATGCAGCACGAGGCCGTGGCCCGGGGCGGCGAGGGCGAGCGCCGTGGCGCGGCCGATGCCGCTGCCCGCCCCCGTCACCAGGGTGACGCGCAAGACAGCGGTCATGGCATCGGTCACGGCGCGAGCGCTCCGGCGGCGGGCGCGTCGCCGCGGCGGTGGAAATGGGCCAGGAAGGCCTTCGTGTCGGGGTGCTGCGGCGCGTCGATCAGCGTCCGGGCCGGGCCCTCCTCGACCACGATCCCGTCGCGCAGGAAGACCACCCGGTCGGCGACCTCGCGGGCGAAGGCGATCTCGTGGGTGACGATCACCATGGTCATGCCGTCGGCGGCGAGCGCCCGCATCACACCCAAAACCTCGCCGACGAGCTCCGGGTCGAGGGCCGAGGTCGCCTCGTCGAACAGCATCACCGCGGGCTCCATCGCCAGCGCCCGGGCGATGGCGACGCGCTGCTTCTGCCCGCCGGAAAGGCGGCTCGGATACTGCTCCGCCTTGTCGGCGAGGCCGACCTTGGCGAGCAGGGCGCGGGCCCGCGCCTCGGCCTCGGGCCGCTTCAGGCGCTGCACGGTGAGCGGCCCCTCCATGACGTTGGCGAGCGCCGTCAGGTGCGGAAACAGGTTGAAGTGCTGGAACACCATGCCGGTCTTGGCGCGGAACCGCGCCAGGGCCTGCGTGCCGGGGAGCCTGGTGCCGGGGCCGAACCGAAATTCGTCGCTCCCGACCCGGACCTCTCCGGCATCGGGCACCACCAGCAGGTTGATGCAACGCAGGAGCGTCGACTTGCCGGAGCCCGACGGGCCGATCAGCGCCACCACCCCGCCCGTCGGCACGGCGAGCGACACGTCCCTGAGCACCGCGTGGCTGCCGAAGCTCTTGGCGAGGTGGGCGATCTCGATCTTCGGTTGCGTGACCGACGGGTCCATGCCGGAAGCCTCAATCGCTGGTGGCGAGGCGCTGCTCGCCCCGGCGCACGATCCAGGTGAGCGGGTACAAAGCCGCGAAGTACAGCACTGCCACGAGCGTGTAGATCTCGAGCGGCCGATAGCTGTCGTGGGCCGCGACCTGGCCCTGGTAGAGCAGGTCGGGCACCGCCAGCACCGAGACCAGCGAGGTGTTCTTGAACTGGATGATCGACTGGTTCATCAGCGGCGGCACCATGCGCTTGAGCGCCTGGGGCAGGATGATCCGGCGCAGGCTCTGGGCCGGGGTCATGCCCAGAGCCGCCGCCGCCTCGCCCTGGCCGCGGTCGATCGACACGATGCCGCCGCGGATGATCTCGGCGTAGAACGAGCCGCCGTAGAGCGAGAGCGCCAGCACCGAGGCGCCCACCGCCGAGATCTCGAGCCCCGACAGGATCGGCAGGGCGTAGTAGAACCACACCAGCTGCACCAGCAGCGGGGTGCAGCGGAAGACCTCGATATAGGCGTTGCTGAGCCAGCGCAGGGGCGCAAAGCGCGACAGCTTGGCGAGGCCCGCCGCCAGCCCCGCCAGGAGCCCGAGCGCCACGATCGCGACCGTGAAGGCCGCCGTGACCCCGAGCCCCTGGACGAACAGCCAGCGATAGGTCCAGAGCGAGCCGAAATCCCAGGTATACATGTCCAGACCTAACGCGTGTCGGGCTTTCCCGCCCTAAATGCCGCTACAGCGAGACGCCGGCCGGCATGTCGGCCTCCGAGACGCCGACCAGCTCCATGTTCGACACGATGGTCTGGCGGATGAAGCCGAGGCCCTTGTTGTAGTCGATCCAGGTGTTGACGAAGTCGCGCAGGGTCTTGTCGCGCTCGCGCCGGAAGCCGGCATTCGAGGTGGTGGCGAAGACCGGGTTCGGCACCACGAGCTGGCCCAGCGCCGGGTTCTTCTTGAGCACGGTGAGCGACAGCATCAGGATCAGGCATTGCGCGTCGACGCGGCCGGTCGAGAGCGCGAGCGTCGCCTCGTCGGCGGACTTGAAGCGCACGATCTGGGCCTTCGGGCAGAGCCGGGTCACCACCGCGTCGTGGGAGGAGCCGACATCGACCGCGAGCTTGACGTCCGGGCTGTTCAGCTCGGCCCAGGACTTGGGCGAAAAGCCCTTCTTGGCGATCACCGTGAAGGCGTTGCTGAACACCGGACCCGAGAAGTCGACCACCAGCGCCCGCTTCGGGGTCGGGTTGAGCCCGAAGAACATGTCGATCTTGTTGGCCTGGAGATCGAGCACGGCGTTGCCCCAGGTGGTCTCGGACAGCTCCAGCTCCGCCTCGAGCTCGGTGGCGAGCGCCTTGGCCATGTCGACGTAGAAGCCGCGCCACTGCCCGCTCGCCAGGTCCTTGTGGTAGTACGGCGCCCCGCCGGCCACCGCCGCGGTACGCAGCTTCTTGGTGCGCCGGATCCGGTCGAAGGCGCTCTCGGACGCGTCCTGCGCCAGGGCCGGAGCGGCGAAGGCGGAGGCGGCGGCCCCCGCCGCCACGGTGCCGGCCCCGAAGATGCCTGTTCCAACCAGGCCCGCCAGCGATCTGCGCGACAGCATCACGAATACTCCTTCTCGGGCGTCTCCCCGGCGGTCGCGCTTAGCACGTGGCGGGCCAGAGGCCAGGGGGTGCGCGGGCCGGGGCGATTTAATCCGCAGGTGTGTGCGGTCGAGTTGGACCGGGAAACCGCGCCTCCGCCAGATGGACCGCCTGCGCGCCAACCTCGTAGGTGAATTCCCGCGCCGCCCGGAAGCCGAGCGGGACCGGCTCCGTCACCGGCAGCGGCAGGTCGGCCTCGGTGATGCGACCTGCGACGAGGTCGGCGAGCACGCGGCCGAAGGCGGTGCCGGGCGCGATGCCGCGCCCGTTGTAGCCGCTGAACGCCACGACGTTGCGGGCGAACCGGTGGAAGCGCGGCAGGGCATCCGCCGTCATGCCGATCTTGCCGTACCACTCGGCCTCGAACGGCACGTCGGCGGCCTGCGGAAACAGGGACTTGAGCGTGCGCCGCGCCCAGGCCCGGTGGATCGCGGCCCCCGTTCCCCGCAGCGCCCCGACGCTGCCGAGGACGAGGCGGCCGGCGGCGTCGAGGCGGAACGAGGTCAGCACCGGCTTGGTGTCCCAGGCGCCCTGGCGTCCGGGCAGGATCGTGCCGCGCAGGTTGCCGGAAAGCGGCGCGGTCGCGATGTTGAAGTAGGGGAGGTGCGCGATCTCGGCCCGGATCTCCGGCCAGGGCGCCTTCGTGTAGGCGTTGGTGGCGACGATGACCCAATCGGCGCTCACGCTGCCCCCGGGCGTCGTCAGGCGCCAGCGCGCCCCGTCCTCCGCGACGCCGACGACCGGGCTTCCGGTGTGGATCGATGCCCCCGCCGCGAGCGCTGCATGGCCGAGGCCGCGCGCGTAGGCGAGCGGCTGGATCGTGCCGGCGCGCGCGTCGAGCAGCGCCCCCGTATAGGCCGCCGTGCCGGTGAGCCGGGCGGCCTCCGCGGCGTCGAGGAGGCGCACCGGCGCCCCGCGGGCCTGCCATTGCCGCGCCCGGTCCGCGAGGTCGGCGAGGCCCTTCCTGCCGACGGCGCAGTGCAGCGTGCCGGCGGTCTCCGCCTCGCAGGCGATGGCGTGCTCGGCGACGAGGTCGAAGACGAGCCGCGGCGCCGCGCCGAGGAGCGCCAGCAGCCGCTCGCCCCGCTCCGCCCCGAGGGCTGCCGGCACGAGGTCCGGCTTCACCCACAACCCCGCATTGACGAGGCCGACATTGCGCCCCGATCCGCCGAAGCCGACCGCCTCGCCTTCCAGCACCGTCACGCGGGCGCCGGCCTTCGCGAGGTGGAGCGCCGCCGAGAGGCCGGTATAGCCGGCCCCCACCACCGCCACGTCGGCGCGCGCCTCGCCGCGCAGGGGCGAGGTGTCGGGGGCGGGCGGGGCGGTCGTCGCCCAGAGGCCGTGCGAGCGGGGATCGGTGGTCACGGTTCTGTCGGTTCCTCGGTCGGGCCGGCACCATGCTCGATCGGGTCCGGCCGCGCCACGGCTGGCCGCGGCGCCGGGCCTGTCTAGTTTAGCCGCCAGGGAGGCCAGCATGACGGCAGCGAACGCGGTCGACGAGGCGATCATCAGCCGGCGCAGCGTCCGGGGCTTCCTCCCGGACCCGGTGCCGGCCTCGACGATCCGCGACCTGATCGCGCTCGCCGGCCGGGCCCCGAGCGGCAGCAACATCCAGCCCTGGAAGGTCCACGTGGTCACCGGCGCGGCGCTCACGCGCCTCACCGACGCCCTCTCGGCCGCGCATGAGAGCGACGCGCCGGAGGCGCGGGAATACGAGTATTATCCCGTCACCTGGCGCGACCCCTATCTCGGCCGGCGCCGGGCGCTCGGCTGGCAGCTCTACGGCCTCGCCGGGATCGGGAAGGGCGACCGCGCGGGCGCGAAGCGCCAGATGGGGCGCAACTTCACGTTCTTCGGCGCGCCGGTCGGCCTCGTCTTCGCCATCGACCGCGACATGGAGCAGGGCAGCTGGCTCGATTACGGCATGTTCCTGCAGACCCTGATGATCGCCGCCCGCGGCCGCGGCCTCGACACCTGCCCGCAGGCCGCGATCGCGAGCTATCCGGGGGTGGTGCGCCAGCAGCTCGGCATCCCGGAGAGCGAGATGGTGGTGTGCGGGATGGCTTTAGGTTTTGCCGATCCGGACGAGCCGGTGAATGCGCTTCGGGCGGAGCGGGAGCCGGTCGAGAGCTACACGGTGTTCCACGCCGATTGACCGGCCCTCTGCGTTCTTGAACACAGCGGGGTGGCGTCGAACCCGGCGCGGCCGAGCCGCCAGGCCGCGGTGGCGCCGACGATGCTGGCGCCGGTGATCAGGATGCGGCGAGCACGCTACGCCACCCGCACCGCCGGCTCGAACCGCCCCTTCACCTTTCCGGGCACGGTGAAGGTCTGCCCGGCGAACGGATCGTCGGTCCGCTCCGGGGGGAGCCCTTCCGTCGCCGAGGTCACCACCAGGGTGTCGGCGTCGGGCCCGATGAAGGCCGGGCAGGTCACCTGGCGGGCCGGCAGGGCGATGCTGCGCACCCGCGTGCCGTCCGGCGCGTAGGCGTCGAGGCTGGCGCCGCCCCAGCGGGCGTTCCAGACCAGGCCCTCCTGGTCGATCACCGCGCCGTCCGGCGCGCCCTCCGAGGCCGGGATCCGGACGAAGACCTGACGGTCGCCGACCGGCAGGCCGGTCTGCGGGTCGGTGGCGACGCGCCAGATCGTGCCGGCCTCCGAATCGGCGAAGATCGCGCTCGTGCCGTCGGCCGAGAACGCGATGGCGTTCGGAATGGTGAGGCCTGAGAACAGTTTCCGGAGTTCGCCGCGGAAGAACCAGTGGATCGCGCCGTACCCCGTCTCCGCCTTCCTGCCCATCGTACCGAGCCAGAGCGCGCCGCTCGGATGGACCCGGCCGTCGTTGGAGCGGGTTTCCGGCCGGTCGGCCTCGAGCGGTGTCAGCAGCCGCAGGCGGCCGGTCGCGATCTCGCGCAGGTACAGGCCGTCCTCGGCCCCGAGGAGCAGGGTGTGGTCGTCGACCCGCGCCACCATCGAGGCCATCACCGGCAGGTCGTGAACGGTCGTGCGGCCGCCCGAGAACGGCCGCTCGATCAGGTGCCGGCCGAGGATGTCGAGCCAGTAGAGCCGGCCGAGGCCGGGATGCGCCGCCGGTCCCTCGCCGAGGATGCAGGCGCGGTCGCAGAAGATGCCGGCTCCGCCGCTCATCGCGCGGTCTCCCTCGTGAAGCGGTACTCGATAATCTGGCGGTAGGTCTCGCCCGGGCGCAGCACCGCGCTCGGGAAGCCCGGGTGGTTCGGCGCGTCCGGGAACGCCTCGGGCTCGAGGCAGAAAGCGGAGCGGGCGGCGTAGCCGAGGCCCGCCCGGGCGAGATGCGTGCCGTCGTAGAACTGGACCGCCGGGGCGGTGGCGAGCACGGTGAGCGCCACGTCGCTGCCCGGCGCCGTCACCCGGCCGACCGGGCGCGGTTCAGGCACGGTCTCCCGGCCGAGCACGAAGGTGTGGTCGAAGGCCTGGGCCCCGATGCGCGTCGGGCGGCGCAGGTCGAAGCGCGTGCCGGCGACGGAGGCGACCGCGCCCGTCGGGATCTGCGCCTCGTCGACCGGCAGGTAGGCCTCGGCCGGGATCGCGATCACGTGGTCGTCGATGGTCGGGGCCGGAGAGCCGTCCGGCGGCAGCGTCAGGTTGAAGTAGCTGTGGTTCGTCAGGTTGACGAGGGTGGGCTTCGTCGTGGTCGCCGTCAGGGTGGTGCGCAGGGTGCCGGGGCCGGCGATGGCGTAGGTGCAGGCGACGGCGAGCGCCCCCGGATAGCCCTCCTCGCCGTCGGCGGCGTGGTAGGTCAGCGTGACCGCGCGCGCGCCGGCCTCGGCGAAGCGCCAGTTGCGCCGCGAGAACCCGCCGGCGCCGCCATGCAGGTGGGTGAGGCCGGCCTCGTTGCGGGGGAGGTCGTAGGTGGTCCCGTCGAGGGTGAAGCGCCCGCCGGCGATGCGGTTGGCGAAGCGCCCGACGATCGCGCCGCATTGCGGTGTCCTCGCCACGTAGTCGTGGGGATCGTCGCGCCCGAGCACCATCGGGCGGCCCTGGAAGTCGAGCCGGCGGATCACCGCCCCGAGGCTCAGCACCGCGACCGAGAGCCCATCGCCGGCGAGCCGTGCCTCGAGGATCGGGCTGCCGTCCGGCATCGCGCCGACCGGGACGGGGGCGTCGTCGCTCATTCCGTGGTCCCTGGTCATGGCGGGCTCCGTCCCGCGGGAGGCGGGCCGGCACTAGGGTAGGGCGGCGGCGGCGCTCTCTCCACCGCCGCCGCGCCGTTCCGGAGCCCGTCGCGCACCACCACCTCGGTCGCAAGGGCCGCGGCCTCGGGGTCGCCGGCCCGGATCGCCGCCGCGATCGCCGCGTGGGCGCGCCAGGAGGCGGCATGCGCCTCTCTGTCGGTCGGACGGCTCAGCCGGAAGACCACGTCGAGGGCCGCCTCGGTCACCGCGCCGACGGAGTGCATGAAGACGTTGCCGGAGGCGTCCGCCAGGGCGAGGTGGAAGGCGAGGTCGGCCCGCGCGAAGGCCGGGTCGAGGCCCGGCGCGTCGCGCATCGCGGCGACGCAGGCATCGAGCACCGCGAGATCGGCCGTGGTCCGGCGCGCGGCGGCGAGCGCCGCCGCCGCCGGCTCGATCGCCAGGCGGATCTCCGCGAGGTCGCGCAGGAAGCGCGCGTCGAGGCCGCCCTCGAGCGTCCAGGCCAGCACGTCGCGGTCGAACAGGTTCCAGGCCGCCCGCTCCCGCACCCGCGTGCCGACCCGGGTCCGGGCCTCGACCAGCCCCTTGCCGGCGAGCGTCTTGATCGCCTCGCGCAGGACCGTGCGCGACACCCCGAACCGGGCGAGGAGCACCGATTCGGCGGGCAGCACGGCTCCTTGCGGGTGGCGCCCGGCCACGATGCCGGTGCCGAGCGCCCGCGCCACCCGGGCGTGCCCGGGTCCTTGCCCCGGGCTCTCGTCCTGACCCTCGCGCGAAACCGCCGCGGCCTCGCTCCTATCCAAGGTTGCGCCCTCCCGGTAAATTTCTGCCTCTTGCCCGAGCGTCAGGAATCCGCAATAAGGGCCGGGCCACTTGAATAGTCATATTAAATGATTTTCAGTGCGTCGAGCGATCCGACGGGCTTCGAGGGAGGAAGCGGTGGCGGCGATCTATCCGGACCTTGCGGGCAAGGTCGTGGTGGTGACGGGCGGCGGCTCCGGCATCGGAGCGGAGCTGGTCCGGCACTTCGCCCGGCAAAAGGCCCGGGTCGGGTTCCTCGACATCGCGGCGGAGCCCTCGCGGGCGCTCGCCTCCGAACTCGAGGGTGAGGGGTTCGCGGTCGCCTTCGAGCACGCCGACGTCACCGACATCCCGGCGCTCAAGGCCGCGATCGGCCGGATCCGCGACCGTTTCGGCCCGGTCGACGTGCTGATGAACAACGCCGCCCATGACGAGCGCCACGCCACCGAGGAGGTGACGGAGGCCTACTGGGACGGCCGCATCGCCGTGAACCTCAAGCACCAGTTCTTCGCCGCGCAAGCCGTCCTGCCCGACATGAAGGCGAAGGGCGCTGGCGCCATCGTCAATTTCGGCTCGGTCTCGTGGATGATCGGCCAGGGCGGCATGGCGGCCTACACCGCCTGCAAGTCGGGGGTGATCGGGCTCACCCGCTCGCTCGCCCGGGATTTCGGCCCCTATGGCATCCGCGTCAACGCGCTGGCGCCGGGCTGGATCATGACCGAGCGCCAGCTCGCCCTCTGGGTGACCCCGGAATCCGACGCCGAGATCAACGCCCGCCAGTGCCTCAAGCGCAAGCTGGTGCCGGCGGACGTCGCCCGCTTTGCCGTCTTCCTCGCCTCGGAGGAGGCCGGCGCCTGCACCAACCAGCACTACGTCGTCGACGGCGGCTGGGTGTGAGGCACGAGCCGGCGCCCCACGCCGGCTCGCGTCAGGGCAGGGCGATCGACGGACAGTCGCGACCCGGCCGACAGACATGATGCGGAAATCATCGGACCGGCAGAATTGCAGGGTGCAATTCGACCGGGCGCCCATCACCGGCAGCCCCGCGCGACGAAGATGCGGGGATTTGGGAGGAACCATGACGTCGTTCGTCGCCCTCATCGGCGGGGCCCTGATGGCCGCCGCGATGCTCGCATCCCCGGCCCACGCCCAGCAGAAGGGCAAGATCGGGGTGTCGATGCCGACGAAATCCTCGGCGCGCTGGATCGCCGACGGCCAGGGCCTGGTCCAGGCGCTGAAGGCCAAGGGCTATGGCGCCGACCTGCAATACGCCGAGGACGAGATCCCCAACCAGCTCTCGCAGATCGAGAACATGATCACCACCGGCGCCAAGGTGCTGGTGATCGCGGCGATCGACGGCACCACCCTGTCGGACGTGCTGCAGCAGGCGAGCGACCGCGGCATCAAGGTCATCGCCTATGACCGCCTGATCCGCGGCTCGAAGAACGTCGACTACTACGCCACCTTCGACAATTTCCAGGTCGGCGTGCTCCAGGGCAGCTACATCGTCGACAAGCTCGGCCTGAAGGACGGCAAGGGGCCGTTCACGATCGAGCTGTTCGGCGGCTCGCCGGACGACAACAACGCGTACTTCTTCTATGACGGCGCGATGTCGGTGCTGAAGCCCTACATCGATTCCGGCAAGCTGTCCGTGCCGAGCAAGCAGCTTGGGATGGACAAGGTCTCGACCCTGCGCTGGGACGGCGCGGCGGCCCAGGCCCGGATGGACAACCTGCTCTCCGCCTTCTACGGCAACAAGCGCCTCGACGCGGTGCTTTCGCCCTATGACGGCATCTCGATCGGCATCATCTCGTCGCTGAAGGGCGTCGGCTACGGCTCGTCCGACCAGCCGATGCCGGTCATCACCGGCCAGGACGCCGAGGTGCCCTCCGTCAAGGCGATCGTGCGCGGCGACCAGAGCATGACGGTGTTCAAGGACACCCGCGAGCTCGCCAAGGTCACGAGCGACATGGTCGACGCGATCTCGTCCGGCGGCCAGGTCCAGGTCAACGACACCAAGACCTACAACAACGGCGTCAAGGTGGTGCCGTCCTACCTGCTGAAGCCGGTGGCGGTCGACAAGTCCAACTGGGAGAAGACGCTGGTCGAGAGCGGCTACTACAAGGCGTCGCAGGTGAAGTGATGGCGGCGTCCCCGGCTCCGCGCGTGGCGCCGAGCGCATCCCCGATCCTGGAGATGCGCGGCATCACCAAGGCGTTCCCGGGCGTGAAGGCGCTCGACAACGTCGCCCTCGCCGTCCGCGCCGGCGAGATCCACGCCGTCTGCGGCGAGAACGGGGCCGGGAAGTCGACCCTGATGAAGGTGCTGAGCGGGGTCTACCCCGCCGGCTCCTACGACGGCAGCATCCTGTTCGACGGCGAGGAGCGGCGCTTCTCGGGCATTCCGGACAGCGAGGCTCTGGGCATCATCATCATCCACCAGGAGCTCGCCCTGGTGCCGCTCCTGTCGATCGCCGAGAACATCTTCCTCGGCAACGAGGCGGCCTCGCGCCTCGGCGTGATCGACTGGCCGGTCGCCATGGCGCGCACCCGCGATCTGCTGACCCGCGTCGGCCTGAACGAGGCGCCCGAGACCCTGGTGACGGATCTCGGCGTCGGCAAGCAGCAGCTCGTCGAGATCGCCAAGGCCCTGTCGAAGCGGGTGCGGCTCCTCATCCTCGACGAGCCGACCGCCTCGCTCAACGAGACCGACAGCGACGCGCTGCTCACGCTCCTGGAGGCCTTCCGCCGGCAGGGCATCACCTCGATCCTGATCTCGCACAAGCTCAACGAGATCGCCCGGGTCGCCGACAGCGTCACGATCCTGCGCGACGGCGCCAGCGTCGAGACCCTGCCCCGCGCGGCGATGCTGGGCCCGGACGGGCGGCTCAACGAGGACCGGATCATCAAGGGCATGGTCGGGCGCGACCTCGCCCACCGCTACCCGCCGCGGGAGGGCGTCGCCATCGGCGAGCCGCTGCTCGAGGTCAAGGGCTGGAGCGTGCGCCATCCGCTCCATCCCGACCGGCTGGCGGTGGAGGACGTGAGCCTCACCGTGCGCCGCGGCGAGGTCGTCGGCATGGCGGGCCTGCTCGGCGCCGGGCGGACCGAGTTCGCCATGAGCCTGTTCGGCGGCGCCTACGGCACGCGCGTCGCCGGCGAGGCGCGCTTGAGGGGCGAGCCCGCCGATCTCGGCAGCGTCGAGAAGGCGATCGCGGCGGGCCTCGCCTACGCCACCGAGGACCGGAAGGGCTACGGCCTGGTGCTGCACGAGGACATCCGCACCAACGTGTCGCTGGCCAACCTCGCGGGCGTCGCCGCGAAGGGCGTGATCGACGAGGACCGGGAGCGGGCCGTGGCCGAGCGCTACCGCGAGCGCCTGCGGATCCGCTCGTCGGGCATCGACCAGGCCACCGTCAACCTCTCGGGCGGCAACCAGCAGAAGGTCGTGCTGAGCAAGTGGCTCTTCGCCGACCCGGACGTGCTGATCCTCGACGAGCCGACCCGCGGCATCGACGTCGGCGCCAAGTACGAGATCTACGCGATCATCAACGACCTCGCTGCCCAAGGAAAGGGCGTGCTGATCATCTCCTCGGAGATGCCCGAGCTGCTCGGGATGTGCGACCGCATCCTCGTCATGAACCGGGGCCGCATCGTCGGCGAGCTTCCGGCGGCGCAAGCCTCGCAGGAGGCGATCATGCGGGCCATCGTCACCTCGGGAGGACACTAGCGCCATGAGCGACACCGCCACCCCCCTCCAGGCCCCGCGCCCCCCGGCCGTCATGGGCTTCAACGCCAAGGCGTTCTCCGGCTCGCTGCGCGACTACGGCATGATCCTGTGCCTCGTCGGCATCGTGATCTTCTTCCAGTTCTTCACCGACGGGGCGCTCCTGCGCCCGCTCAACCTCACCAACCTGGTGCTGCAGAACAGCTACATCGTCGTGATGGCGCTCGGGATGCTGCTCGTCATCGTGGCCGGGCACATCGACCTGTCCGTCGGCTCGACCGCGGGCTTCATCGGGGCCTTCGCCGCGGTGCTGATGGTGCAGATGGGCCTCCACCCGCTCCCGGCGACGCTCGCCTGCCTCGTCGCCGGCGGGCTCATCGGCGCCGCGCAGGGCTGGTGGGTCGCGTACCTGCGCATCCCGTCCTTCATCGTGACGCTCGCCGGCATGCTGGTGTTCAAGGGCCTGACCCTGGCGCTGCTCGCCGGCCAGTCGGTCGGGCCGTTCCCGCCCGACTTCCAGAAGCTCAGCTCCGGCTTCATCCCGGACGTGGTCACGGGCGGCTCGCTGCGCGTCACCTCGGTCCTCGTCGGCGTCGCGCTGGCGCTGATCCTCGTCGGCTCGAACCTGCGCCGGCGCATCGGCCAGCAGCGCCAGGGCTTCACCGCGGAGCCGATGGCCGCCTTCGCGCTCAAGAACGCGCTGGTCGCCGCCGTCATCGTCGCCTTCAGCACCTGGCTCGCCACCTATCGCGGCCTGCCGAACGTGCTGATCGTGATGTTCGCGCTGATCCTGCTCTACCGCTTCGTGACGAGCCGAATGGTGATCGGCCGGCGGATCTACGCGCTCGGCGGCAACGAGAAGGCGGCGAAGCTCTCCGGCATCAACACCGAGCGCCTGACCTTCCTGACCTTCGTCAACATGGGGGTGCTGGCCGCGCTCGCCGGCCTGATCTTCGCCGCCCGCCTCAACACCGCGACCCCGAAGGCGGGCTTGGGCTTCGAGCTCGACGTGATCGCCGCCTGCTTCATCGGCGGCGCCTCGGCCTCGGGCGGCGTCGGCAAGGTCACGGGCGCGGTGGTCGGCGCGCTGATCATGGGCGTGATGAACAACGGCATGTCGATCCTCGGCATCGGCATCGACTACCAGCAGGTCATCAAGGGGCTGGTGCTGCTGGGGGCGGTCAGCATCGACCAGTATTATCGCAAGCGGTAGAGGCGGCTGGTCGGCCGCGAGACAGAAGCTCAGCCACGGTTTCTGCCATCCACCCTGTCATGCCGGGCTCACTGACGGCGAGAACCCGGGATCCATAACGGCTGGTTGGAGAACGAGGCGGAAGCGATCCGCCTCATCCTGGAGCGTCGGCGGTTATGGATCCCGGGCTCCGTTGCGCGGCTCCGGGATGACGAGGGAGGGCTATCGTTACCGTCGAGAGGGTCGACAGGTGCCCGGGCGGCCGTATCCGCCCGCCGAGGGGCCGTACGGCGCGAGAGCCTCAGCGCCAGCGGGGCGGCAGCGGCTGCGGGTTCAGGCCGCCGGCGGCCCCGGCCAGTGCGGTGTCCGACAGGACGGTCTCGTCGGCGGCCTGCTTCGGGGCAGCCTGCTTCCGGTCGGAAGATGTCTTGAAGATCTTGAGCATGTCCGGGCTCCTTGGCCTGCGATCAACTCGCCGGATCATCAGTACGACAGGTCATGCCGCGTTGAGGTGCGGCCTCGCACGCAGTATTGCCCGCTCGACGGTGCCCCGCAGCGATTCGAACTCTCGCGCAGCCCGAAGCCTCGTCCGGTCTCACGCCTCGCCGCCCCTGGCCCGCTCGCGCGCGGTCGCGAGCGCCGGGGCGCCGAACCAGGTCGCCCGCATCGCCTCGCGCAGGAGCGCGCCGACCGCCGGGGCGTGCGGCCGGCCGCGGACGGTGACGAGGTTGACCTCACGCCAGAAGTCCGGCTCGACCAGCGGTCGGACGACCACGCCGGGATGGACCGCGCAGGAGCGCGGCATGAAGCCGAAGCCGAGCCCCGCCGCGATCATCGCCAGGATCCAGTCGTCGCGCTCGCTCCGGTAGATCGTCTCGCAATCAGTGCAGCCCTGCGCCTCCCAGATCGGGCCGGCATAGCCGCGGAACTCGCAGTTGAGGCGGTGGACGTAGTGCTGGCCGCTCAGGTCCTGCGGCCGCACCGCGTCGAGCGCGGCGAGGGGGTGCCTCGCCGCCACCGCGATCACCATCGGCTCGCGGAACAGCGCCAGGTGGTGGAGCCGCGGATCGGGCTCGCGGCCCGGCAGGCAGTAGAGCGCCACCTCCAGGCCGCCCGCGAGCAGGCGCTCCTCGAGGGCGCCGGCGCTGGCATCGACGATGTCGAGCTCCAGGCCGGGATCGCGCCCCCGCAGGCCGCCGATCAGACCGACCAGGGCGTCGGGCTGGATCGTGCACATCACCCCGAGGGTCAGGCGGGTGCGGCGCTGCCGGCCGAAGGCGCGGGCCTCGGCCTGCGCGGCTCGCGCCTTGGCGTAGACCTCCTCGAGATAGGGCCGCACGGTGCGACCGAGCTCCGAGAGCTGCGTGCCGGCGCGCTCGCGGTGGAAGAGCGCGCCGCCCAGCTCCTCCTCCAGGAAGCGGATCGCCCGGGTGAGGGAGGGCTGGGTGACGTTGCAGGCCTGGGCCGCGCGGGTGAAGTTGTGCTCCTCGCACAGGGCCAGGAAGTAGCGGACCTGATGCATCTCCATCGTCGCCCTCCGCGGCGTGGGACCACGACCCGCCGGGCCCCGGGCATCGGGGACGGGTCGCAGGCTACCACCGCGGCAGCGGGGCGGGAATGACGGCGCGGCCGTCAGCACCACGGGCAGGAGGGCCAGGCCGGCGGGTCGGACGGCCGCGAGGGCGCGGCCGTGCCGCGGGTCGCCGGCGGGGCCCGGCGTGCCATCCGGGGGCTCGCATCGTCGTAGCCGGTATAGCGCGGGGGCATCGGCATCACGGTCTCGGCGGCCGCCCCCTGTCCCTCGGGGTGGAGGAGCGACTGCGTCCAGGCGCCGGCTGAGGTGGAGAGGGCGGCGAGCACGGCGCCGGCAAGGAGAAGGCTGCGCATCGGACGGGAACCCTTCGTGGAGGGCGGGGCGGGAGGCCTCGCTCTGTGAGAGGGATCATCGCCCCCCGGGGCCCGCGCCGGCCAATGCCGTTCGCCTATCGTGGCGATGCCGTCCGGCTCTGGGCAAGGCCGGCGGCAGTTGACGCTCCGCGGCGGATCGGCGCCTAAACGGGGCCTCGCGAACCGACACGGCGTCCGCGCCAGAGGGCTCCCGCGAGAGGAGCCCGAACCCGAGAGGAGCCCCCGTCATGAGCCGCCTCGTCTACGTGCTGAACGGCCCGAACCTGAACCTGCTCGGCAAGCGCCAGCCGCACATCTACGGCAGCGAGACGCTGGCCGACGTCGAGGCGTCCTGCCGGGCGCTCGCCGGCGAGCTGGGCCTCGAGATCCGCTTCCACCAGTCGAACCGCGAGTACGAGATCATCGACTGGATCCACGAGGCGCGCGAGACCGCCGGCGGCATCGTCATCAACCCGGCGGCCTTCACCCACACCTCGGTGGCGATCCTCGACGCGCTCAACGCCTTCGACGCGCCGGTGATCGAGGTGCACATCTCGAACGTCCACAAGCGCGAGGCCTTCCGCCACCACTCCTACGTCTCGCTCCGCGCCGACGGGGTGATCGCGGGCCTCGGCACGCAGGGCTACGGGCTGGCGCTGCGCCGCCTCGCGCAGCTGATCGACGCGCAGGGGTAAGCGCAGGTGGACCGGAGGCGGTCGCCCGCCCCCGGCCTTCTCGAACGTCCTGACGCTGGGGGTTATCAGTCCGTCGAGAACCGGTAGTTCAGGCCGGCGCGCACGACGCCGAAATCCGCCTTGGGCTTGCCGAGGCCGTAATAGGCGTTGGTGGCGGCGTCGTAGACGAGGCCGCCGCTGCCGCCGTCGCGGTCGAGGCTGACGTAGAGCGCCTCGATCCGGGCGCTGAGGCGCTCGGTGATGGCGTACTCGACGCCGCCGCCGGCGGTCCAGCCGGTGCGGAAGGTCCCCGGCAGGGTGCCGGTGTAGTAGGAGGTGTTGGACGCCGTGCTGCCGCCGCCATACGCGAAGCCGCCGGTGCCGTAGACCAGGAAACGGTCGAAGGCGTAGCCGAGGCGGCCGCGCACGGTGCCGAACCAGTCGAGGCTGGGGCCGACATCGGTGAAGGTGGTGGTGCCGACGAGACCGCTGCGGGACCGCCCGAAGGTGGTGCCCTGGATGTCGGCCTCGGCGCCGATCACGAAGCCCGAGCCCGGCGTGAACTGGTAATTGTAGCCGATCTGGCCGCCGCCCACGAAGGCGGCGTCGCGGCTGCCCTCGGTCACCGTGCCGTAGGTGGCATCCGTGAAGGTGCCGCCCCCGCCGCCGAAACCGGCGCCGGCGTTCACGCCGGCATAGAAGCCGGTCCAGGTGAAGACCGGGACGGGGGTGAAGGCCGGCGGCGGGGCGGCCCGGCGCGGCAGGTCGGCGGCGTCGGCCGGTCCCATGAGGGCAGCCGTCAGGGCGAGCGCGCCGGCGAGGCCGAGCGCTTCGGTCAGTCTGGTCATCGGGGATGCCGTATGTGCGGTTCTTCGGGGAGGAGCCGGGGCGGCGGGCCGTCCGGGCTCGCGTCGTCGAGGCGGCCGCGCTCGGGGGCGGCCGCTTCGTCCGAACCGGGTCAGAGGTTCTGGACGATGCAGATCGCCTGGAGGGCGACCAGCACGATCGCGCCGCCGATGACGAGGCAGAGGGCGGCGACGATCACCGCCTCCCCGCCATCGGTCCGCTCGCGCCGGGCGCGGAGGGTGGGGCGGACGCCCTCGATCGCGGGAGCCGGGAAGGCTCGGCCGAGGGGGCGCGGGCGGTCGCTGCGCAGGGCTTCGAGCATCGCGAGGGACTCCTTCGTCAGCGCGTCGCGGTGGACGGGGAGGCGGGGTGGGCGAGGTCGGCCAGCGTCGCGGCCGCCACCGGCATCCCGAGTCCGGCGATCACCGCGAGGCCGCGCACCAGCATGGCGATCGGAAGCCGGGAGGCGGGCCGGCGCAGCGCGCCGCCGCCGAGCGTGAGAGGCTCCGGACCGTCCGAGCGGCACACCAGGGGGAGGGGAGAGGCCATCGGCGGCTCCTGCGTCTGATCTCGGCGTGGGAAAACTGACCACGGGCCATTTTCTATGTGGGCATATTTCCCACGTCAACAGGAAAACGGGCGCTGCCGCGCTTTTGTGGGATTGTGTCCCACGACGCCTCGGCTACAACGGCCGTAATGTCAGAGCCGACCCCGAGATTGCCGCCCGATGCGGGCGCGCTGCAGGCCCCCCTCGCCAGGTTGCTGCGCCCGCTGGTGCGGCTGTTCGTGCGAAGCGGGATCACCTTCCCGGCGCTGACCGACCTGCTGCGCGAGCTGTACGTGAACGTCGCCGAGTACGACTTCGCCCTGCCCGGCAAGGACCAGACCGACAGCCGGGTCAGCCTGCTCACCGGCATCCACCGCAAGGAGGTGCGGCGCCTGCGCGGGGCCGGCGCGCCGGTGAGCGCGGTGCCGGCCTCGGTCTCGCGCACCAGCCGCATCATCGCCCGCTGGGTCGCGGCGCCCGACTTCACCGAGGCCGACGGCCGGCCCAAGGCCCTGCCGCGGGCCTCCGAGAGCGAGCCGTCCTTCGAGAGCCTGGTCGAATCGGTGACCCGCGACCTGCGCCCGCGTGCGGTGCTCGACGAGTGGCTCGACCGCGGCCTCGTCACGCTGGATGCGCAGGAGCGGATCGTGCTGGCGGAGGCGGCCTTCGTGCCGAGCGGCGGCGGCAGCCAGCAGCTCTATTATTTCGGCCGCAACCTCCACGACCACATCGCCGCCGCAGTCACCAACATCCTGGAGGAGAAGCCACGCTTCCTGGAGCGCGCCGTGCACTATGACGGGCTCTCGCCCGAGCTGGCCCGGCGGCTCGAGACGCGGGCGCGGGAGATCGCCATGGACGCGCTGCAGCAGGCCAACCGCGAGGCGCACGCGGCCTGCGAGACCGATCCGGGCGGCGAGGCGCGCTGGAACTTCGGCATCTACATCTATGCGGAGCACGCGCCGCGCGCCGAGCCGGCAAATGCGCCGCGCGCCGAGCCGGCGAACGCGCCGCGAGCCCAACGGGGTGACGCGCCGCGAGCCCGGCCGGCAGGGGCCGCCAAGCCCCGCCGCGAGCCGAAGGCGTGAGGGCGCGGCCCGTGCGACCCACCCCGTCCGTCACGCGGCGCGGCCTCCTGCGCCTCCTGTCCGGCGCGAGCTGGCTCGCCGTTGCGGGCCCGGCCGGGGCAGCGGGCGACAAGATCCTCGACCAGGGCATCGGCGGCACCGGCATCCGGCCCGGACCGGACGAGGAGGAGGGCGACCGCGGCATCGGTGGCACCGGCGTCGTCGGCACCATCCGGGGCTTCGGCAGCATCATCGTCAACGATCTGCGCATCGCCTACCCGCCCGACGTCCCGGTGACGATCGACGGCCGGCCGGCGCGAGCCGAGGACCTGCGGGTCGGCCAGGTGGTGCGCACCCTGGCCCGGCCCGGCGAGCAGGGGCTCTCCACCGGCGGCATCGCGGTGATCCACGAGGTGGTGGGCCCGGTGCAGCGCGTCAGTCACGACCGGCTCACGGTGCTCGGCCAGGCGGTCGCCACCGCCGGGCTGCCGCCCGAGATGCCGCGGCCGCGGGTCGGCGAGCGGGTCGCGGTGAGCGGCCTGCGCCGGCCGGACGGCAGCATCGCGGCGAGCCGGATCGACCCGGCCGGCAATGCGCCGGACCTCGTCGCCGGTCCCGTCAGGCGCGGGCCGGCGGGGGCCTTGCGCATCGGCAACCTGCCGATTTCGGGCCTCGACCCGGCGCTGGCCGGCAGCCGCGCGGTGGCGGAGGGCAGCCTCGCCGGCGGCCGGCTCGCGGTGGCGCGGGCGGTGCCGGCGGCGGAGCCGTTCGGACCCGAGGCGCGGCGCCTGTCGATCGAGGCCTACGTCACCCGGGAGGGCGGCGTGCTGCGCACCGGCGCCGGCTACGCGGTGGCGGGGCGGGGCGGGCTCGTGCCGGCAAGGGGCGGACTCGCGATCCTCGACGGCACGGCCGGTCGCGGCGGCCGGCTCGACCTCGACGGCCTGCGCCTGCGGCCCGATCCGGCCGGGCGGGACGGCACCCGCGGGCCGGGCGTTCCGGGCGGCGGGCCCGGTCATGGTGGGCCCGGTCGCGGCGCGCCGGGGGGTGGACTGGACGGCCCGAGGGGTGGCCCGGGTGGCGGTCCGGGCGGGCGCCCGGGTCCCTCGGGCCGGGCCTCGCCGAGCGGGGAAGGGCCGTTCGGCAGGCCCGAGGGCGGGCGGTTCGGCGGCCCGGGCCGCGGCGAGATCGATCCGCGCATGCCGGGCAGCGACGGGATGGGTCGCTTCGGCGGCCAGGGCGGCTTCGGCGGGCCGGGCAGCCCAGGCGGCTTCGGCGGAGGCAGCGGCTTCGGCGGACCGGGCGGCTCCGGCGGGTTCGGCCGCCCGGGCGGCGACGGGCCGGGCGGCTTCGGCGGCCCCGGGGGCGGCTTCGGCCCCGGGGGCGGACTCGGCGGAGGCGGCGGGCTCGGAGGTGGGCGGCGCTGAGGCGAATCAGCCGGATCGAAGGACGTCGCAGACGGGCCGGCCGGGCTCGCCGCGGCCGCGAAGATGTGCCTGCCCGGCCACACCGCAGTGCGAAACCTGACGGTTTCACGGCTGAGTTAACGGCCAAGTCAGGGGACGGAACGGCCAAGTCTCTTTCCCGCCGCATTTGAACCGGAGCAGGATGCACCTTCCCCGTCGGTGCGGCAGCGCACCGGCTCCCTCCCGCAGGTTCTGCATGCGCAAGCGCCTCCTCATCGCCGTCGCCGTCGCGGCGCCGCTCCCGGCCTCGGCGCAGGTGAGCCCCGTCCGCGACAACATCGACGCGCTGATCGAGGCGCACGCCAAGGCGAACAACGTCCCGGCGAGCTTCATCCACCGGGTGGTGAAGCGGGAGAGCGGCTACAATCCCCGCGCCGTCGGGCGCGGCGGGGCGATGGGCCTGATGCAGATCAAGCACGGCACCGCCCGGGCGCTGGGCTATAACGGCCCGGCCTCCGGACTGCTCGACGCCAAGGTCAACCTGACCTACGGCGTCGCGTATCTCGCCGGTGCCTACAAGACCGCGCACGGCAACGAGGCGCAGGCCTACAGCTACTACGCCCGGGGCTATTACTACGCCGCCAAGCGGGCCGGCATCCGCACCGACGTGGCGGAGCTCGAGGCCCCGCCGGTCCGGGAGCTCCCCGCCAACCCGATCGGCAAGTTCTTCAGCAACGTCTTCGGGGCGCGACCCGCGACCGTCACCGCTACGGCCTCCGCGGACCCGTCGGTCGCCGCCCTCTCAAGCGCCGTCGCGCCGCAAGGCACCGCGCTGCAAGCGGCCGCGCCGCAAGTCACGCTGCCCCAGCCCACGGCGCCCCAGCAGGTCGCCGCCCTCCCGGCACCGTCCGCGCCCGAGGCTGTCCTACCGGCTGCCCAGGCCCAGGCCCAGGCCCAAGCCGCGGCCGAGCCCACCGTCACCGTGCCGCTGCCGCCGGTCCGCCCGGCCTCCCTGGCGTTCCATGCGGCGCCCGGCTCGACCCCCGGCCCGGCCCTCGCCTATGCGGGCGGCTCGGCCGTCGCCGGCCTGCCGTTCCCGACCTCCGGCCAGACGGTGAGCCTGGCGGCGTCCCCCGCCGCGGCGGCTCCTGCGGCGCCGTTGCCCGTCGGCCAGCCGCCGGCGGCGACCACGGTCGCCTCGCTCGCTCCGGTCGCGGCCCCGCCCGAGCCCGACGCGGAGGCCGGCCCCAAGACCCCGCTGCCGCCGCGCCGCCCGGTCGAGTTCCGCCACTTCGTCGTGCGCAAGCCCGCGCCGCCGGTGCCTCAGACCGCCGCCGCCGCGCCCGAGCCGGCCGCCGCGGTCAGCCAGTAGGTTTTCCGCGCGACAGCCGCGGGCACCGGCCCCGTCCGGAACTGGCCGGGAGGTACAGTCTGATCCTCCCTCGGTTCCGCGAACACCTCCGACACGCTCGCTTGGAGCGGGGCCGGTGTTGGATGGCGAAGACACGACGGGAGGTCACCCCCGGGTCCGAACGCGAGGCGGTGGCCCTGCTCGAGAGCGGCCGGTCGCCTTCAGCAGATTCTGACCGGCGTGTCGTCGCGTGATGATCGCAGACGGCGGGTCCGGCAGGCGCGGCTGCAAGCAGGACCATGACTATCGTACTGTGGATGCGCTCGGTCCCGGCCCGTCCGCATCGTGCAGCGGAGCAAGCGTTTCTCAAAACGAGTAAGCGTCTTTGAATTTTCGAATTATATTTTATCTGTGGTTTCTAAGCCAAGCATGTGCTCCCGCAAGAGATTGATTTATCACTTGATCCATATCTAAGTATTGATAGGTTCCACACCGCCCTATAAAACTCAATCTCGGCAAATCCTCAGATATTTTTCGATACGTCTCGTAAATCTTCTGATTGCGCCCGTCGGCTGTCTTGATGGGATAGTATCTTTCATGATCATTGATTCGATAATCACACGGTTCCTCAAGTGTCAAAGTTCTTCGTCCGGACTCCGATACGATATGATGCGGCAGCACATGCCATGCAGTTTCCCTAGTATAAGCTCTATTGTCTGTAAAATTGACGACTGGGAAATCTTGATGTTCTACGTCCATAGATGTCACGCTTCTATGATGAAACTTGATTGATCGGTATGGAAGTTCTCCCTCGGAAAAATCAAAATACTCGTCAATCGGCATCGAATTAAAACAATATGAAAAATCTCTCTCCATTGATTTTTCAAATTTCGTGTTCAACAAAACAGTGATATTTCGATGATCTAATATTTTACTGAACAAGCCAGTATAGCCATTGACCGGGATCATTTGTGTTTCGGAACTGTCAAAGTAAGTATCGGATTTATCAAAATTAATTGGTATTCTTCTTACGACAGTTTCTGACATGTCTTCAAGATCTGTGCCCCACATTTTTTTTGTATATGGTCTGAAGAATAGATTAGTCAATTCTTTGCCTATACGACTATAAAGATACTCTGCAGCATTCTGTGGGATGGCGATAGGCTCAGCAATATTTTTCAGAAAATCTTCAGTCTCAGTCGCGTGTTCAAAGGTTTTCCCGAAGACAGTATTAATGGTCTCGATATTAATCGGAAGGGGCGCAAATCTCCCATCCGGCAACAAAGCGCGGACTCGATGGCGGTAAGGGCTAAAATTCCCGTATTGTTTTATCCATTCTATAGCTCTAATTGATTTCGAATGAAATAAATGAGGCCCATAGGCATGCACTCTTATGCCATTGCCATCAGTTGTATCGTAGGCATTGCCGCCAATATGCGCTCTCCTGTCAATGAGAGTAATGCAATATCCTGCTTCCGCTAGAGTTATTGCATAGACGGAACCAGCAAAACCCGACCCAACGATGAGTATGTGTTTCTGGTTTGACTGTGACACGGCTCACTCATTGGTCCGCCAAAGACAAACGACACTCATTTGCAACGACTCGCTCATGTCTGAGGCCCGGTTGCCGCGCCGACTGGATCGGGTATGAATGCGAACGGCACCTCAAGATGTCTTATATTGTTGACGAGAAGCCATAATCCGAGAAACCGCTCTGCCACAAATCCTGGATATCGGTCAGAAAATTCGTGTCCTGATACGCCTTCGACGCTATGGAGCCTCTCCAGCAAGGGCATCAATTCTGACATATAATGATCGAAGAATGGCCAAGACATGACAAATATATTACGAGTCGTGCTGATTGTCGATAAATTAAAATAAGATATATAGTTCCCATACTTCGGATGCACTTCGGGCAGAACCTTGATAAAATTATCCCACGCCGTTCCCTGTGTGTGGCGACGGTAATGTGCCTCTATGCTCTCACCGAAAGACTCGCGTTGAGAAATAATGACGTTTGTAATCTTGAGAAGCTGCACTAATTTATCATGCTGAACATCAGATGTGAGATGCCGAAGTTGATCGCTCACCGCATATCCAGGTTGTGCAGGTGCATAATCAAGATATCGACGATAATGGTAGAACCCTACCGCGTCACTTTTCCTATTCTTCCATACCCAATAGTGAGTTGTAATTTCGCAGAAATAAAGGTTTTTTTCTGCAATGTTGTCTCCGCTATCATCACGTAAATCAATCCCATTCGACTGATAATTATTTGCCGCAACAGGATAAATCCATGAACAATCTGATACGAATGGAAAATCTCTGTGGAAGGTTGCATAGATTTTTACGTCTACATCGACCGGTCGGTCCATCAAGAGAGGCTCCACTACTATGAATGATCGAGCGGCTGGACCGAAGGAACGTGCGGGCGATCGTTTGAGCGATGCACAACAAAATCTCTGAACTAGTGCACCTGAACTTGATCGATCAGAACAACTGGCTGAAACGGCAAGACAAACTAACCCCCGCGTGCCTCCTGACACTACCTTGTTAGTCCAAGGTGTCAAGGTAAGCGGAAGCGGTGCCGGCAGTCAGGCGCACGGGATGGGTGGAAGAACATCCTCGAACGGCAGGTCGATGGTCGCTTGGCGTGGTCTCAGGCATCTCCACAGGCCGGCGACCGCGCGACCGTGCTGCGGCTCGACACCCGCCTTGCCGATGCCCGCCGCGCCGGCATCGACGACTGGGCGATCAGGAAGGACAGCCGTTGCGGCGCGGCCGCCATCGATCTCGACCGCCACCGCGAGATCGACCTCCTCCCGGATCGTGCAGCGCTCACGCTATCCGCTTGGCTCGAACGGCATTTTGACGTTCGCCTCATCGCTTGAGCCAAACCTCGTGCTTCCACGCCGCACGCTCGTGGGCTTCACGGTCAGTCAGAACGCTTGGTGGCTTCCGGATACGAGGCTCAGCGGTCGGGTATGGCGTCCGCTGCGGAGAACTGACCATCGGGCCCAAAGCCTGGCCGTTTCCTCGACGTGACCCCCCCCTGGCGTCGACGGACTCACGTGCAGAAGGGGCCGCTTCTCCTCGCGCGCATCGACGAGAGACACTCAGTCGACTGGCACCGCCCTGCAGAGCCAATAGCCACCGGTCTTGAGATGCTCCCTGGGACAACCCACAGCGAGAGGCATCAATACCACCTGACCGGCCTCAAGTTCTCGGTTCTACAGGATTTCTGAGTGCATCAACCACTCCGAGAGTGGTTGGTGCCCAGGAGAGGACTCGAACCTCCACGGCTTGCACCACTGGTACCTGAAACCAGCGCGTCTACCAATTCCGCCACCTGGGCCCGAAGCGCTGCCTGGCAGCGCCGCGGTGACCGTCGTTTAGAGGGCGCCGGCCGTGCCGTCAACGTGGCCGGCGCGGATTTCTGACGGGCGTCCGACGGGGTCTCGGGACGCTTCTTGTCGTCGAGGTTCATCGGTCCGGTCGACGCCCGGACCTTAGGGTTGCCGACTGAGGTGCGACGCGACGATGGCAGGCCGGCATCCCGGGAGCCCGCAAGCATCGCCATGCACAAGAGCTGATCCCTGATCGAGAGCGTCTCGCCGGGGTTCGATCGACGATTGTCCGGGATCGAGAGGCCCAACGCCGTGAGACATCAGTCTCGAACGGTCGTTGGTGCCCAGGAGAGGACTCGAACCTCCACGGCTTGCACCACTGGTACCTGAAACCAGCGCGTCTACCAATTCCGCCACCTGGGCCCGAAGCGCTGCCTGGCAGCGCCGCGGTATGGGTCGTTTAGTCGGCGGCGGAGCCGGCGTCAACGCCGAACTCCGCCGCTTCGAACGAAGCGTCAGGCGCGAGATCTCAGAGTCCCGCCGGCCACTCGCGGATGTCGACGAAGTGGCCCGCGATCGCGGCGGCCGCGGCCATCGCCGGGGAGACGAGGTGCGTGCGGCCCTTGTGGCCCTGACGGCCCTCGAAGTTGCGGTTCGAGGTCGAGGCGCAGCGCTCGTGCGGCTTGAGGCGGTCGGCGTTCATGCCGAGGCACATCGAGCAGCCCGGCTCGCGCCAGTCGAAGCCGGCCTCGATCAGGATCCGGGCGATGCCTTCCTGTTCCGCCTGCTGCTTCACGAGGCCCGAGCCCGGCACCACCATGCCCGAGACGTTCGGGTGGATCTTCTTTCCCTCGACCATCCGGGCGACGATCCGCAGGTCCTCGATCCGGCCGTTGGTGCAGGAGCCGATGAACACCTTGTCGAGGGCGATGTCGGTGATCTTCTGGCCCGGGGTCAGGCCCATGTAGGAGAGCGCCTTCTCCTTGGAGGAGCGCAGGTTCTCGTCCTCGATCTGGGCCGGGTCCGGCACGCGGCCCTGGACCGAGATCACGTCCTCGGGCGACGTGCCCCAGGTCACGATCGGCGGCAGGTTGGCCGCGTCGAGACGGATCTCGCGGTCGAAATGCGCGCCCTCGTCGGAGACGAGGGTGCGCCAGTAGGCGAGCGCGCGCTCGAACGCCTCGCCCTTCGGGGCCTTCGGCCGGTCTTTGATGTAGGCGAAGGTGGTCTCGTCGGGGGCGACCATGCCGGCCCGGGCGCCGCCCTCGATCGACATGTTGCAGATCGTCATCCGGCCCTCCATCGAGAGGCCCCGGATCGCCTCGCCGGCATATTCCAGCACGTGGCCGGTGCCGCCGGCGGTGCCGATCTCGCCGATGATCGCCAGGATGATGTCCTTGGCGGTGACGCCGGCGGGCAGGCGGCCGTCGACGACGGCGCGCATGTTCCTCGCCTTCTTCTGGATCAGCGTCTGGGTGGCGAGCACGTGCTCGACCTCCGAGGTGCCGATTCCGTGGGCGAGCGCCCCGAAGGCGCCGTGGGTCGAGGTGTGGGAATCGCCGCAGACGATCGTCTGGCCCGGCAGGGTGAAGCCCTGCTCCGGCCCGATGATGTGGACGATGCCCTGCCGCTTATCGAGGGCGTCGTAGTACTCGATGCCGAACTCGCGCACGTTCTCGGCCAGCGTGTCGATCTGCGTGCGGCTCTCGGGATCCTCGATGCCGAGGCTGCGGTCCGAGGTCTGGACGTTGTGGTCGACGACCGCCAGCGTCTTCTCCGGGTGGCGCACCCGGCGCCCGGCAAGACGAAGCCCCTCGAAGGCCTGGGGAGAGGTGACCTCGTGCACGAGGTGACGGTCGATGTAGAGGAGGCAGGTGCCGTCCGGCTGACGATCGACGACGTGGTCGTCCCAGATCTTGTCGTAGAGGGTGCGAGGGGCAGTCATTGGGATTGTGGCCTTGGGGTTTGTTGCCTTGTCACGAAGACCTGACGATGAGACCGGGCGCGCGGCGTTCCGGCCCGGGATCCGTCATGTAACCGTCTCGTCGGCGGACCGGTAGGCCCCACGGCGCCGCAAGGGGATGCAGGCGCCGCAAGCGTGCCGACGCGCCCTTGCCTCTCACAAATGCCCCAGCCTCGGTGCTTCGAGGCAGGGCATCCGGCCGGCTTGCCTGGCCTGGTCGACCGAAGCCGTTCGACCAGGCAGCGGTTGCTGTCTTCCCGGGGTCTATTCCTTCACCGCTCCGGTCATGGCCGAGACGTAGTGCTCGACGAAGAACGAGTACAGGATCACCAGCGGCAGCGAGCCGACGAGCGCGCCCGCCATCAGCGAACCCCAGCGATAGATGTCGCCGTCGACGAACTCGCTCACCACCGCCACCGGCACGGTCTTGTTCTGGGTCGAGGACAGGAAGGTCAGCGCGTAGATGAACTCGTTCCAGCACAGGGTGAGCGAGAAGATGCCGGCCGAGATCAATCCCGGCACCGCCAGCGGCAGGATGATCTTGAGCAGGATCTGCCAGCGGCTCGCGCCGTCGATGAGCGCGCATTCCTCCAGCTCGTAGGGGATGGTCTTGAAGTACCCCATCAGGAGCCAGGTCGAAAACGGGATCAGGATGGTGGGGTAGACCAGCACCAGGGCGAAGGGCGAGTCGTAGAGCCCGTAGGCCTGGATGATGGTGGCGAGCGGGATGAACAGGATCGAGGGCGGCACCAGGTAGGCGAGGAAGATCGCCGCGCCGACCGCGACCGCGCCCTTGTAGCGGATGCGCACGATCGCGTAGGCCGCGAGCACGCTGGCGAACAGCGACAGCACGGTGGCCGCCACCGAGATCATCATCGTGTTCCACAGCCACAGCGGATAGTTGGTCTGGAACAGCAGTTTCGCGATGTGCTTGAGCGTCGGCGAGACCACCCAGAACGGGTTGTAGGTCTCCATGTCGATGAGCTGCTCGTCCGGCTTGATGGCCGTCAAGGCCATCCAGTAGAACGGAAAGAGCAGCACCACCATGATGACGAAGAGCGGCAGGTAGACCGTGACGACACGCTTCGGCAGCGTGTCGAGATAGGCCATGCCCTCGCTGTTGTCGGGGGTGTCGGGGGTCGCGGTCGCGGCCATTCTTGCTGTTTCCTTCTCAGCCGGTCTGCCACTTGCGGTTCTGGAGGCCGAACCAGGAGATCCCGATGGCGAAGATCAGGAACGGCACCATCGCGGTGGCGATCGCCGCGCCCTCGCCGAGATTTCCCGACAGGATGCCGCGCTGGTAGGACAGGGTCGCCATCAGGTGCGTCGCGTTCACCGGCCCGCCGCGGGTCATCGCCCAGATCAGCTGGAAGTCGGTGAAGGTGAACAGCACCGAGAAGGTCATCACCACGGCGATGATCGGCGTGAGCAGCGGCAGGGTGATGTGGCGGAAGTTCTGCCACGGCGTCGCCCCGTCGATCGTCGCCGCCTCGTAGAGCGAGGGCGAGACGGTCTGCAGGCCGGCGAGCAGCGTGATGGCGATGAACGGCACGCCGCGCCAGATGTTGGCGAAGGTCACGCAGATCCGCGCCATCGTCGGATCGCCCAGGAAGTCGATGTTGCGGTCGAGCAGGCCGAGATGGCGCAGCGACCACGAGATGATCGAGAACTGGCTGTCGAAGATCCACCAGAACGCCAGCGCCGACAGCACCGTCGGCACGACGAACGGGATCAGCACGATCGAGCGGATCAGCGCCTTGAACGGCAGCCGCTTGTTGAGGAGCAACGCCAGGTAGAGGCCGATCGCGAACTTCGCCACCGAGGCGAAGCCGGTATAGACCAGCGTGTTGAACACCGAGAGCCAGAACACGCTGTCGTCCGACAGCCACTCGTAGTTCTCGAGCCCGACGAAGCTGCCGCCGCGCCCGATCCGCGTGTCGGTGAGCGAGAGCCAGATGCCCTTCCCCAGCGGATAGGCCAGGAACAGCAGCAGGATCGCGGCTGCCGGCAGCATGAACCAGAAGCCCAGCCAGCCGCGGCTGGCCCGGAACCGGCTCCAGACCGAGCTGGTCGTGGGCGCCGCCGCTGCGTGGCGGGCGAGGGCGATGTCGGCCACGGTGAGCCTCCTCCGGGTGTTTCTCTGTGTTGGGACCCGCCGCCCCTCGGGGGCGCGTTCTCCCCTCTCCCGTGTGGGAGAGCGGTCGGGGGATCGAAGATCCCGCCCGGGCCTGAAGGCCCGCGTGAGGGTGGCGCGGCTTCCGCCATGACCCTGAACCATCGAGCGGTGCGGCTCGACGCCCGGCGGTTCATGCGGAGGCCGAGCCACCCTCACCCCTAAGCAGAGTTGCATGGGGCAACTCTGCTTAGCCCTTGTTTGTGCATCATTTTCGACGCCGAACCGGTGACCACTTCGGCGAATGATGCTTAGCCCCTCTCCCGCACGGGAGCGGGGGACGTGCTCTGTCCGTCGACGGGGGGGCGCTAGGCAGACCGGAAGATCCGCTGCGCCTGCCGCTCGGCCGTCCGGATCGCGCTCTTCAGGTCCTCGCGGCCGGTGCAGTACGCGGCGAACATGTCGACCACCACGAAGTCGGCGAGCACGGCGGCCACCTTCTCGCTCACCGGGGCGAGGCCGCCGGCCGCGAGCGTGCGGGTCGAGGCTTCGCCGAAGACCTTGTTCTTCGGGTCGGCGGTCCAGATCGGGTTCTTGGCATAGGCCTGGAGCGGGTGGCAGAGATAGCCCTGCGACGCCTCGAGCCAGGCGTTGTAGTTCTGGGCCTCGAGCGCGAAGGCCATGAAGGCCTTACAGGCGTTCGGTGCCTTGGTGTAGGTGTAGGCCAGGATCGGGAAGGCGAGCTGGAACTCGGTCGGCTTGCCCGACTTGCCGACCGGGTAGGCGGCGTGGTCCATGTCCGCCGCGATGTCCTTCTTCTCGTTCTTGGCCGCGGCGTAGATCGAGATGCCGTTGTTGGTCAGGTACAGGTCGCCCGACAGGAACGCCTTGTTGTTCGACGAATCGTTCCACGACACCGTGCCGGGCACGAAGGTCTCGTAGAGGGACTTGACGTATTCGAGCGCCTTGGCGGTCTCCGGCGAGTTGATGACGATCTTCTCGTTGGCGTCGACCAGGTAGGCGTCGTGCGACCACAGCGCCCAGTGGATCCAGGAATTGGCATCACCGGTGGCGTGACCGAGTGCGAAGCCGGCCGGGGTATTGTTCTTCTTCAGCGCCCGGCACAGTTCCAGGAAGCCGGCATGGTCATCCGGGAATTTCTGGAAGCCGGCCTTGTTCATGGCCGAGACACGGTAGTTGAGGTAGCCGCCGTTGAACGCCATCGGGATGGCGATCCACTTGCCCTTGACCTTGCCGTAGGCTTCAGCCGCCGGCAGCCAGCCGCCGTACTTCTTGCCGAGGTAGTCCGCGACGTCGCCGACCTCGATGCACTTCGACGGGAAGAGGGCCGGGAAGGAGTAGAGGCCCCAGACCATGTCCGGGCCCTGGCCGGTATTGGCCGCCACCGACGCCTTCGGCTGGATGTCGTCGAACGACTCGCTCGTGACGCTCACCGGCACGCCGGTGGCCTTGGTGAAGGCGTCGACGAGGCGCATGAACGCCTCGTCCTCGGAGGGGATGAAGCGCTTCCAGCGCAGGAGCTTGAGCGAGGCGCCCTGTTCGGGCTTCCACTGGTTCTCCTGCGCCCAGGCGCGGGCAAAGCCCTCCAGGCCCGCCGCGGAGGCGAGGCCCAGGGCGGCACCGCCCTTGAGGATCTGGCGGCGATCGAAGGCTGACATCGTGGCGTCTCTCCCGGAACGTCGTCGTGGGGGGGTGGGGCGGTCAGTGGCGGGATGGCGTCCCGCTTCTTCGGCAGGCGTGTTGGCGGGCCTGCGCCTTGGCGGGCCTGCGTCTTGCCCGGCCGGAGCTTTGGCCGGCCGGAGATCGTCGTCAGTTCAGGCGGCGGCCGCTGTCGGCGTCGAACAGGTGGACGAGGGCGGGATCGGCCGTGATGCTGATCCGCTCGCCCGGCCCGGCGCCGATGCGGTCGCGGAACACGCAGGCGATGTCGCGGGCGACCTCCGCGGCGATGTCCTGCGCGCCGCCGCCCGGTGGGCGCACCAGCACCATGGTCTCGGAGCCGGTGGGCTCCACCACCGCGACCTCGACCGGCACCCCGCCCTCGGCGAGGCGCACGTGCTCCGGCCGCAGGCCGTAGACCGCCGGCATGCCGTCAGCGGGGCGCGCGCCGCGGGCCGGCAGCGGCAGAGTCAGGCCGCTGTCGGTGCGGAAGGTCTCGCCCGCGATCCTGCCCTTCAGGAAGTTCATCGCCGGCGAGCCGATGAAGCCGGCAACGAACATGTTGTCGGGCCGGTCGTAGAGCTCGAGCGGGGCGCCGACCTGCTCGACGATTCCGTCATGCATCACCACGATCTTGTCGGCCATGGTCATGGCCTCGATCTGGTCGTGGGTGACGTACACGGTGGTGGTGCGAAGCCGCTGGTGCAGTTCCTTGATCTCGGACCGCATCGCCACGCGCAGCTTGGCGTCGAGGTTGGAGAGCGGCTCGTCGAAGAGGAAGACCTGCGGGTCGCGCACGATCGCCCGGCCCATGGCGACGCGCTGGCGCTGGCCGCCGGAGAGCTGGCGCGGATAGCGGTCGAGGAGCTTCTCGAGGCCGAGGATCGCCGCGGCGCGGCTGACCCGGCTCTCGATCTCCTCCTTGGCGGCCTTCCTGAGCTTCAGCGAGAACGCCATGTTGTCCCGCACCGTCATATGCGGGTAGAGCGCGTAGTTCTGGAACACCATGGCGATGTCGCGCTCCTTGGGCGGCACCGCGTTGACGACCCGCGACCCGATGCGGATCTCGCCCGCCGTGATGTTCTCGAGCCCGGCGATCATCCGCAGCAGGGTCGACTTCCCGCAGCCCGACGGGCCGACCAGGATGACGAACTCCCCGTCCTGAATGTCGATCGAGACGCCGTGCAGGATCGGGGTGGCCCCGAACGACTTGCGCACGTTCCTGATTTCCAGCCCGGCCATCGGCTCCTCGTGGTCACTTGTGTCTAGAGACAGTTGCGCGTGGCGCGCGAACCGGAGTGGCAGCGCTGCCAAAGGCAGACGACAGAGAAACGACAGACAGGCCCCCGCTCGGGCATCCGGCGCTCATTGGGGTGTTCCCTCAACCCGTAAGAACGGGGCAGCCTGTCTTGCCGCCTCTCGCGTTGGCGGCCATCATCGGGCGTGCGCGGCGCAAGATCAAGCGCCTTCGCCATGCGTCCATCGTCGGATGCGCCAGAAACCACCGGGAGACAGGCTTGAAGTCCACAGATGTTCTGATCCTGCGGCCGATGATGCCGCTCGTGACCGAGAGCCTGGAGAGGCATTTCACCCTTCACCGCGGCGACCAGGCCGAGGACAAGGAGCGCTTCCTCGACGAGGTCGGGAGCAAGATCCGCGGCATGGCGGTGAGCCACGTCCACGTGAACGACGCGCTGCTCGACCGGCTGCCCAAGCTCGAGATCGTCGCCAATTTCGGCGTCGGCTACGACACGATCGACGCCGCCGCCTGCGGGCGGCGCGGGGTGATCGTCACCAACACGCCGGACGTTCTGACCGACGAGGTGGCGGACCTGGCGGTCGGCCTGCTGCTCGCCACCGTGCGGCAGATCCCGCAGGTCGACCGCTACCTGCGCCAGGGCAAGTGGCTGGAGAAGCCCTACCCGCTCACCGGCACCCTGCGCGGGCGCAAGATCGGCATCCTCGGGCTCGGGCGCATCGGCCGGGCGATCGCCCACCGCCTCGTCGCCTTCGGGCTCCCCATCGCCTATCACGGCCGCTCCAAGCAGACGGACGTGCCGTACGAGTACTTCCCCACGCTCATCGAGATGGCGAAGGCCTGCGACGTGCTGATGGTGGTGGCACCCGGCGGCCCCGAGACGAAGAACATGATCGGCCGCGAGGTGCTGGAGGCGCTGGGGCCGCAGGGCGTCCTGATCAACGTGGCCCGCGGCACCCTCGTGGACGAGGACGCGCTCGCCGCGGCGCTCGCCGACGGGACGATCCAGAGCGCCGGCCTCGACGTGTTCGCCGACGAGCCGAAGGTGCCCGACGCCCTGATCGCGCAGGATCATGCGGTTCTGCTGCCACATGTCGGCTCCGCCTCGCACCACACACGCAACGCGATGGGGCAGCTCGTCGTTGATAACCTGACCTCCTGGTTCCAGGGCAAGGGTCCGGTGACCCCCGTGGCCGAGACCCCCTGGAAGGCTTAAGACGAGAGAGCCACGTCCATGCGCCTGCGCCGCCGCCTCGCCGTCCTCGGTCTCGCCGCCTCGGCGATCTGGGCCGGGGGCGCCGCGGCGCAGGAGCCGGGCCCGCCCCGGGACCCCGGCACGGCGGGGACGTGGGAGCTGGCCCTCGACGGCAGCTTCCGCCGCTGCGGCCTGATGCTGGCGGCGGAGGCCGGTCCGGTCGGCCAGGCCCTGCGCTTCCCGGCCGGCTGCCGGCGGGCCCTGCCGGTGGTCAACGGCCTCAGCGGCTGGCGCCGCGAGGGCGGCCTGATCCAGTTCCTCGACCGGGAGGGTCAGCCGGTGCTGGCCTTCGCGGCGCCCGAGGGCCCGGGCGCCTGGACCGCCGAAGCCACGACCGGCGAGCGCTACAGCCTGGCCCAGGCCGGCGCGCGGCCGGCCGCGCCCGAGGCGCCGCTGGTCACGCCGGCGGCCCTCTCGGCGCCGTCGGCCCCGCGGGAGAGCTGGGCCTTGGCCCCCGCGACCGCCGCCGCGGTGACCGGGCTCTACACCCTCGACCGCTTCATCGAGAAGGACGTCTGCCGGGTGATGCTCAGGGCCGACGGCGCCCAGGTTCAGGAGGGCTGCCGCGACCCGGGCCTGGCGCTGTTCGATCCCACTGCCTGGCACTACGAGGCCGGCCGCCTCGTCCTCGTCGCCCGGCGCGGCCACAGCGTCGAGCTGGTCCCGGTGGGGGAGGGGCGCTGGCGGCGCGATCCCGAGATCGGCACGACCTTCGTGCTGCGGCGGGTGGAGCCGTGAGGGATTCGTCCCACCGAGCGCGCCGGCACACCTCCGTCACGCCGCGACCTGCGGCCGTGCCATGGCCTCGCGCAGGTGCTGCGCGAGCTCGCGGAAGGCCGGACCCCGCGCGGCCGGGGCGGCGTGCAGGGCGGTCGCGAAGGACGGGAGGTCCGCCGGCACGGTCGCCCGCGTCGCGTCGAGGCCGCCATTCTCGAACACCGGGCGGCTCGCGCGTCCCGGCCGGGCCAGGGCGGACGGGACGGGCGGGATGCTCCACGAAAGCTGGTATCGACGGCCGACGAACCGGGTGCGGCTGCACATGGCCAGACGACTCGACGGTGCGAGACATGTTGCGGTGATCGCTGCCGTGACGCTCGGCGCTTGCGACCTTCCGGGCGATCCGGAAATCATCGCGGAGGGACGCAGGCAGTGCATGGCATTGGCCATGCCGTTCCTCGATGACTTCTAACCCGGACAGCGCTGCTCGTTCGTCGATGAAGCGAACGTAAGCGCCGATCCGACGAAAAACACATTCGAATTCATTTTGAATAAAAACAGTGTCGCTCCCATATCAGATTATTCTAATTTATCAATATTTTGTCGTGGGGACCGCTCAGGCAGAACGATATCAATATTGAATATAAATAGAAAATCCTGAAGGGTCATTATATATTAGATGTGCCGTCGCACCCCATTCGCGACGAAGCCACGTGACACGTCGAACGGGCCGGTGCCTCCAAGCCGCAGCGTCTGATCATGCCGACGAGACGGGCCCGGCTTCGGGTCGCAACGGGTCCTTGCCAGCCCGCACGCACTCGTCCGACAACCCGACGACGATTCCTCCCCGACGGACTGACCCGATGCAGGCCTACCGCGCCCTCGAAGCCACCTTCGCCCGGATCAGCGCCCTCGAGGATGCCTCCGGCATCCTCGGCTGGGACGCCCAGACGCTGATGCCGGACGGGGCGGCGGAGGGGCGAGGCGACCAGATCGCGGTGTTGCGCGGGCTCGCCCACGACCTCCTGACCGATCCCGCCACCGCCGACCGGCTGGCCGTGGCGGACGGGGAGGGCGGCCTCGATGCCTGGCAGCGGGCGAACCTCGCCGAGATGCGCCGGGCCCACACCCACGCCGCGGCAGTGCCGCGCGACCTCGTCGAGGCGAGTTCGCGCGCCGTCTCGCGGGCCGAGATGACCTGGCGCGAGGCGCGCCGCACGGCCGATTTCGCGCTGCTGCGGCCCGACCTCGCCGAGGTGTTGGGGCTCCAGCGCGAGATCGGCCGGGCGAAGGGCGAGGCCTTGGGCCTCTCGCCCTACGACGCGCTCCTCGACAGCTACGACCCGGGACTGCGCCAGGCCGCGATCGACCCGCTCTTCTCGGTGCTCGAGGCCGAGCTGCCGGGCCTGATCGCGCAGGCGCAGGCGCGCCAGGCGGCGGCGGGACCGGTGCCCGTGGCCGAGGGGCCGTTCCCGGTCGAGACTCAGCGCCAGGTCGGGCTCGCGCTGATGCGCGCGGCGGGGTTCGACTTCGACCGGGGCCGCCTCGACGTGAGCCTGCACCCGTTCTGCGGCGGTGCCACCGACGACGTGCGCATCACTACCCGCTACGACGAATCCGATTTCGCCCGGGCCCTGATGGGCGTGCTGCACGAGACCGGCCACGCCCTCTACGAGCAGGGCCGCCCTGCCGCCTGGCGCCGCCAGCCGGTGGGTGCGGCCCGCGGCATGAGCCTGCACGAGAGCCAGTCGCTCACCCTGGAGATGCAGGCCGGCCGCAGCCGCGACTTCGTCGCCTACCTGGCGCCGCTGGTGCGGGAGGCCTTCGGCGGCACCGGCCCGGCCTGGGAGGCCGATGCGCTCCACCGCATCTACACCCGGGTCGCGCCCGGCTTCATCCGGGTCGACGCCGACGAGTGCACCTACCCGGCCCATATCCTGCTGCGCTACCGGCTCGAGCGGGCGCTGATCCGGGGCGAGATGGAGATCGGCGACCTGCCGGGCGCCTTCAACGAGGGGATGCACCGGCTCCTCGGGCTGACGGTGCCCGACGACGCGCAGGGCTGCCTGCAGGACATCCACTGGCCCGGCGGCGCCTGGGGCTATTTCCCGACCTACACGCTCGGCGCGATGATGGCGGCCCAGCTGTTCGAGGCCGCCTGCGCGGCCGAGCCGGACCTGCGCCCCGGCCTCGCCCGGGGCGACTTCGCGCCCCTCGTCGGCTGGCTGCGCGCGAACGTGCATGGCAAGGGCAGCGCGCTCGGCACGCAGGCGATCCTGACCGAGGCGACCGGACGGCCGCTCTCGGCCGACATCTTCCTCGGGCACCTGCGGCGGCGCTACCTCGAGGCCTGACCGGTACCGCCTGGTCACCGGTTCCCGGGACCGGACCCTCAGGCCGCCACCCGAAGCCCCGTCTCCCCCGGCCCGGCCACCCGGACCGGCTGGCCCGGGCGCGCCAGGAGGGTGCCGCCCTTCGGCACCTCGGCCCAGCCGGCGCGCCGGCCGTCGATCGGCTCGGAGACGACGGCGAGGCCGGTGCCGGTCTCGCGCCAGTACAGGCTCGGCGGGCGGCCGTCGCAGGCCCAGCGATAGGCGGTGAGGCTCTCGCCGTCGGTGAGCACGGCGGTGAAGCGCAGCGGCTCGTCGATGCCCGCCTCGCGCATCAGGCCGCGGGCGGCCGACAGGCTCGCCGCCATGGCGCCGACGGGATCGTGCTCGAGGCCGTGCGCGAGGGCGAGGAGGAAGAGCGCCTCCGAATCGGTGGTGCCCTGGCGCGCCTCGTAGAGCCCGTCCGGGATCAGCGCCTCGAGCCGGCGGCGGATGCGCGGGTAGCCGCCGATCTGGCCGTTATGCATGAACAGGTGGCGGCCATGGGCGAAGGGATGGCAGTTCGCCCGGGTGGTCGCGGTGCCGGTCGCGGCGCGGACATGGGCGAAGAACGTACGGGCGCGGATCTGGCGCGAGAGGCTGCGCAGGTTCTCGTCGGACCAGGCCGGCCGCACGTCGCGGTAGAGGCCGGGCTCGGGCCGCTCGCCGTACCAGCCGATGCCGAAGCCGTCGCCGTTGGTCTCGGTCTGGGCCTCCGTGGCGTGCAGCGACTGGTGCACGAGGGAGTGGGTCGGCGCGCAGACCAGCTCGTCGAGATAGACCGGTTCGCCGTGGTAGGCGAGGAAGCGGCACATCGGCTCTTCACCTCCCGCGGCGTGTGCCGGTCCCGCCCGGGCCGTGCCTCGTCCGCCGCCGTCATGGAAAGGTAACATTCCGCCCGGCACGGTGAACAGCTCGTTAATGCGCCGCGGCATGCCCATGGGTTAGGCAGCATCGCCGGCTCCGCCGCCGGATCGCGCCTCGGTCCGCAGCTCTTGGCGAAGAAGGACCTTTTGCCGGGATCAATCCCAGGATTGAGTCGTTGATGCTCGCGCGGGCGTGTTCGCGTAGCCGGCTTCCGGTCCGCGTTCCGGCCTTCGCCCCGCGCTCGATCCCCGTCCGTCGCTCTCGCCCGCCCCGCCTCGCGCACCGGGGGCGGCCGGGCGCTTCGTCGGACGGCCGATCGACCCAGCATCGTCCCGAGCACCCACGCACACCCGGGAAACCAGAACACTCGATAAAGACAGGAGGCTTCATGGGCAGAGCAGCATCCACCGGTCCGATCGCCGTCGTGGTCGAGAACGACGAATCCGTCCGCGACTTCGCGGCGGCGATCCTGGAGGAGACCGACCTCGCGGTCATCGCCTGCGACAGCGCCGCCGACGCTCTCGCGGTGATGCGCGAGCACGGCTCCGAGGTCGCGCTGCTCTTCACCGAGATGCAGCTCGCCGGCGAGATGGATGGCGCGGCGCTCGCCCGCACCGTGGAGCGGGACTGGCCGGACGTGCGCCTGGTGGTGACCTCGCGGCCGGGCGCGACCCAGGCGGTGCCGGACCACGCCATCTACATGCCGAAGCCCTGGCGGCCCCTCGACGTGCTGGTCGAGGCCGAGCGGGCCGCTTACGCGGCGGCGGCCTGACCCTGAAGCGGCGGCCTTGCGCCGCCGCAGACCCCAAGGAACGAGGCGGCGGCCTTGCGCCGCCGCAGACTCGAAGAAACGCGAAAAGCCCGATCGCCTCGCGGCGTCGGGCTCACGTCTCGAAAGCGGCCCCGCCCGGCGGCGGGGCGCAGCCGACGGCTTACGCGTTGGCGGCCGGAGCCGCGGCCGGGGCAGCGGAGGCCGGGGCCGGACGGCGGGGAGCACCGACGCGGGGCTTCGGCTTCGGCGCGGCGATCAGGCCCTCGCGGATGGCGGTCTTGCGGGCCTGCTTGCGGGCGCGGCGCACGGCCTCCGCCTTCTCGCGGGCCTTGCGCACCGACGGCTTCTCATAGGCCTTGCGCTGCTTCATCTCGCGGAAGATGCCCTCGCGCTGCATCTTCTTCTTGAGCACGCGGAGCGCCTGATCGACGTTGTTGTCCCGAACGAGTACCTGCAAGGGTGTATGTCCTCTTGTCGAAATTCCGAAAAACGTGGCCGACCTTGCGCGGAACGCGCCCGGATGGCTGCCTGCCCGGCAAACCGAAATGCGCCCCACGGCCCGGACCTGGAAGGGCCGGGAGGGGCTGACGTCACATCGCGGTCGCACCGGAGCCCGGCGCAAGCTGTCGGCGCACGGTATGCGCCTGATCGGGGCCTTACACCACTCCGCCGCGACTTCCAACCGGGGAGTGGCCGCCTGACCGAAATTTGAGCGTCTCACGCGCCTCGAACGGGCCGCGCGCCGGATGACGTCGTTTCTGGGCGACGGCGCCCGGGGGATCAAGCGTTGGCCTGGATGAAGCTGCGCACCAGCGGGTAGGTCTGGCCCTCCCACTTGCGGCCCGAGAAGACGCCGTAATGGCCGACCCCGGCCTGGAGGTGGTGGCGCTTGCGGAACGGCTTGAGCCCGGTGCAGAGGTCGTGCGCCGCCATCGTCTGCCCGACGGAGCAGATGTCGTCGCGCTCGCCCTCCACCGTCATCAGGGCGGTCTTGCGGATCGCCCGGGTGTCGATGGCCGAGCCGCGATAGGTCAGCTTGTTCTGGGCGAGCGTCGCGTCCTGAAACACGGTCTTGACCGTTTCAAGGTAGAATTCCGCCGCGAGGTCGAGCACCGCGAAGTACTCGTCGTAGAAGGTCTCGATCTGGTCCGCCTTGGCGCGCGCCGTCGCGTCGCCCTCGCCCTCCGCGAGGTGCCAGAACAGGTCGAGATGGGCGTGGTTGTGGCGGGCGGCGTTCATCGACATGAAGGCCGCGACCTGCATGAAGCCCGGATAGACCCGCCGCCCGGCCCCGGCATGGCGGCGCGGCACGGTGGCGATCAGGTTGCGCTCGAACCAGTCGATCGGCCGCGAGGTCGCCAGTTCGTTGACCTTGGTCGGGTTGATCCGGGTATCGATCGGCCCGGCCATCAGAGTCATGCTGGCCGGATGCGCCGCGTTGCGGCTTTCGGCCATCACGGCGGCGGCGGCCAGCGACTGCACGGCGGGCTGGCACACCGCCACGAGGTGGGCGCCCTCGCCGATCGTCTCGAGGAACCGCACCAGGTGGGCGACGTAGTCGTCGAAGCCGAAGCGGCCGGCGCTCAGCGGCACGTCGCGGGCGTTGTGCCAGTCGGTGATGTAGACGTCGTGGTCGGGCAGCAGCGTGCGCACGGTGCCGCGCAGGAGCGTGGCGAAGTGGCCGGAGAGCGGCGCCACCACCAGCACCCGGGGCTGCTCGCTGACGAGATCCTTGCGGAAGCGCAGCAGGGTGCCGAAGGGCGTCGAGAGCACCGCCTCCTCGGTCACCGGCACCTCGCGGTTGCCGACCCGCACCGTCCCGATCCCGTAGGCCGGCCGGGCATGGGTGAGCCCCGCCCGCATCATCATCCGGGCCGCGGCCGAGACCCAGGTCGCCGGCGCACCGTAGCCGGCCTCCGTCCAGGGCGTCGCGCCATCGTGGAGCACCCGCCCCCAGGCGCGGGTGGCGGCGGCGAGGTCGGACTGGACCTCGAAGGCATCGTAGAGCATCGGCCCGGGCACTCCCTCACGGACACGCGCGGGAAGCGGCCCGCCCGCAGGCGTAAGGCAACGCTTCGTCCTGCGCGACCGGACTTTCGGTGAAGCGCGGCACGCGCCGCTCCCCTTGCCGATTCGGGATGCGACCCTCGTGCCAAGTCGCGCTGTCGCCAAGTCGAGCCGTGCCGATCCTGTCCCGACGTCTCCATCCCGACCCTGCTCGGCCTGCCTCCTCGGGGCAGGTCTTCGGCACGGGAGTCCTCGGCACGCGAGACTTCGGCACGAGTCTTGGATCGTCCGGGTTCGAACCTGAGAGGAAGGCGGGCCGCGCGACGTCGGCCCCGGGGGAGGACCGGATGGCCGAGGCGACGCTGACGATCTCAAGCCGCAACTACTCGTCCTGGTCGCTGCGGGGCTGGCTGCTCTGCCGGATGGCGGGGCTCGATTTCACGGTCGAGGTGCTGTCCGGGGATCCGGCGAGCCGGGCCGAGCTCCTGCACCTCACGCCGTCCTTCCTGGTGCCGCGCCTGACCCACGGGGGGGTACGGGTCTGGGACGTGCTCGCCATCGCCCAGTACCTGACCGAGGTGCGCCCCGAGGCCGGGCTGCTTCCCGACGACCTCGCCGCCCGCTCCTGGTCGCGCTCGATCTCGGGCGAGATGCATGGCGGCTTCATCAACCTGCGCTCGGCGCTGCCGATGAACCTGCGGGCCCGCTACACCGACTTCAAGCTGTGGGGCGGCGCCCAGGCCGATATCGCCCGGGTGGTGGAGATCTGGCAGGAGGCGCTGAAGGCCCACGGGGGTCCCTACCTGTTCGGCAAGCGGCCGATGGTGGCGGACGCGATGTACGCGCCCGTCTGCACCCGCTTCGTCACCTACGGCGTCGACCTGCCGCCCGACTGCGCCGCCTATCGCGACACGATCATGGACTGGGACCTGATGCGCGAGTGGATCGCCGCGGCAGAGGACGAGCCGGAGGAGATCGAAGAACTCGACATGGAGTTCTGAGGGATTTCCTCTTGATCGATCCGAATGACGGCAGAGCACATCTCCGCTCTCCAGGCGATGCCGGGCCGGCCCTGTATCGCAGCAAGGTGCGGGAGGGGGGATCCCGCGCTTTATTGATGCCGGTGAGTGGAAGGTCTGTTGGTTGCCTCTGCCAACCCGTCAGATCAGCCCCGCCAGCCGCAACGCCACCCCTGCCGCCGCGCAGGCCCCCAGCACCGGGATCATCCCGACCCGGAAGCGGAACACCGCCACGGCCGCCGCGAGCGACAGCGCCAGCGCGAAAGGGTCGACGCTCGCAAGCACCGGCACCTCGAGCGTGAGCGGGCCGAGGACGACCGGGTGCAGCTCGCGGAACAGCGTGTGGAGCGCGAACCAGACGGCGAGGTTCAGGATCACCCCCACCACCGCCGCGGTGATCGCCGCGAGCGCGCCGGCGAGCGCCCGGTTGCCGCGCAGGCGCTCGACATACGGCGCGCCGACGAAGATCCACAGGAAGCAGGGTGCGAAGGTGACCCAGGTGGTCAGCAGCCCGCCGAGCGTGGCGGCCAGCAGCGGCGGCAGCGCGCCGGGGGCGCGATAGGCGGCGAGGAAGCCGACGAACTGCGTCACCATGATGAGCGGGCCGGGCGTGGTCTCGGCCATGCCGAGGCCGTCGAGCATCTCGCCGGGCTTCATCCACCCGTACTGCTCCACCGCGGCCTGCGCCACGTAGGCGAGCGCCGCGTAGGCGCCGCCGAAGGTGACGAGCGCCATCTTGGAGAAGAACACCGCGATCCGGGAGAAGACGTCCTCCGGGCCGAGGGCCAGGAGGAGCGCGGCGACCGGGACGAGCCAGAGCGCGGCCCAGATCGCCAGGGTCGCGACCGTGTCGCGCCAGGCGGCGCGCTCGCGCGGCAGCGCGTCGTCGCCGAACAGGTAGGGGCCGTCCGATGCTCCCGCGGCGTGGCCGCCCCCGGGCCGGAAGGCGGGATGCCCGGCCCGGCCCCCGAGATAGCCGATCAGGCCCGCCGCCACGACGATGACCGGGAAAGGCACGTCGAGGAAGAAGATGCCCGCGAAGGCGGCTGCCGCGAGCCCGAGCATCACCCGGCTGCGCAGGGCCCGCCGGCCGATGCGCTGGACCGCCTCCAGCACGATGGCGAGCACCGCCGCCTTGAGGCCGAAGAACAGGCCGGCGACCGGGCCGGCCTGGCCGTAGAGCACGTAGACCCAGCTCAGGGCCATGATGGCGAGGAGCCCCGGCAGCACGAACAGCCCGCCGGCCAGGAGGCCGCCGCGGGGCCCGTGCATCAGCCAGCCGACGTAAGTGGCGAGCTGCTGCGCCTCCGGCCCGGGCAGCAGGGTGCAGAAGTTGAGCGCGTGCAGGAAGCGGTTCTCGGAGATCCAGCGCTTCTCCTCGACCAGCACCCGGTGCATCACCGCGATCTGCCCGGCCGGGCCGCCGAAGGACAGGGCGGCGACCCGCAGCCAGACCGGCAGGGACTCGGCCAGGGTCACGGGCCGGGGGGCCGTCCGGGTGGGCGGGGCGCTGCGTGCCGCGGGCTCGGGCATCGTCACGGGGTCGGGCGCTCCGGTTCGGGGGAGCCGCAGCGTAGCGCGATCGGTCGCGTTGTGCGACAGAGCCCAGCGATTACATCCGGGGAGCGGGTGCCGCCGGCCTCGCGCCGCCGAACAGAACACCCGTCAGGTCCCGCTTGAGCAAGCCCAAAGCCCTCCTCACCCCCGAGCGCCGCGAGGACGATGCCGACGCCTCGATCCGGCCGCTCAGCCTCGCCGACTTCACCGGCCAGAGGGCGGCGCGCGCCAACCTCCAGGTGTTCATCGACGCGGCCAAGAAGACCGGCCAGGCCCTCGACCACGTGCTGTTCGTCGGCCCCCCGGGCCTCGGCAAGACCACGCTGGCCCAGATCGTCGCGCGGGAACTCGGGGTGAACTTCCGCTCGACCTCCGGCCCGGTGATCGCCAAGGCCGGGGACCTCGCCGCGCAGCTCACCAACCTCGAGGAGCGCGACGTCCTGTTCATCGACGAGATCCACCGCCTCAACCCGGCGGTGGAAGAGATCCTCTACCCGGCGATGGAGGATTACCAGCTCGACCTGATCATCGGCGAGGGCCCGGCCGCCCGCTCGGTGAAGATCGAGCTGCCGAAATTCACGCTGGTCGCCGCCACCACCCGGGCGGGGCTCCTCACCACGCCGCTGCGCGACCGCTTCGGCATCCCGGTCCGGCTCGAATTCTACGACATCGACGAATTGGAGCTGATCGTCAGCCGCGGCGCCCGGGTGCTCGGCATCGGCATGGCGCCGGACGGCGCCAACGAGATTGCCAAGCGCGCCCGCGGCACCCCGCGCATCGCCGGGCGGCTGCTGCGGCGGGTGCGCGACTTCGCCATCGTGGAGGACGCGCCCACCATCACCCGGGCGATCGCCGACCGGGCCTTGCGTCTCCTCGACGTCGATCCGGTCGGCCTCGACACGATGGACCGGAAATATCTCGGCATCATCGCCCACTCGTTCAACGGCGGGCCGGTCGGGGTCGAGACCATCGCGGCGGCGCTCTCCGAGCCTCGAGACGCGATCGAGGAGATCATCGAGCCCTACCTGATCCAGAAGGGCTTCGTGCAGCGCACGCCCCGGGGCAGGGTGCTCACCGCCCATGCCTTCCGCCATCTCGGCCTGCCGGAGCCGAACCGCGACCCCACCGTGCAGTACGGGCTGTTCACGGGAGACGAGGAGGCGTGAGGACGGGCCGGCGCCTGTTCACCCGCCGGCGCGTGCTGCAGGGAGCGGGCGTCGTCTCGCTCTCAGGGATCAGCACCGGTGCCTACGCCACCGGGATCGAACCGTTCCGGCAGGTGGTGACCCGCTACGCGATCAGGCCCAATCCCGCCGCGCCCTGGCCGGCGGGGCTGCGCCTTCGCATCGCCGTCCTCACCGACATCCACGCCTGCGATCCCTGGATGAGCCTGGAGCGCATCGCCGGCATCGTGGCGGCCACCAACGCGCTTCAGGCCGACCTCGTGGTGCTGGTCGGCGACTTCATGGTGGGCCAGCGCTACGTCACCCGCATCATCCCCGCGGCCGAATGGGCGCCGGTGCTCGGCGGCCTCGCCGCGCCGCTCGGCGTCCATGCGGTGCTCGGCAACCACGATTGGTGGGAAGACCCCGACGCCCTGCGCCGCGGCGGCGGCCCGACCGCTTCCGGCACGGAGCTGACCCGGAACGGCATCCGCGTGCTGTCGAACGAGGCGGTGCCGCTCGCGACCCGCGCCGGCCCGGTCTGGCTTGCCGGGCTCGAGGACCAGCTCGCCCTGCTGCCGGTCCGCCGCCGCACCGGCCGCGGCCGGCTCGGCCTGCACGACCTCGCCGCCACCCTGAAGGCGGTGCCGGACGGGGCCCCGATGATCCTGCTCGCCCACGAGCCCGACATCTTCGCCCAGGTGCCGGCCCGGGTGGCGCTGACCCTGTCGGGCCATACCCATGGCGGGCAGGTGCGGCTGTTCGGCTGGTCGCCGGTCGTGCCCTCGCGCTATCCCGGCCGCTACGCCTACGGCCATGTCCGCGAGCGGTCCGACCTCGTGATCTCCGGGGGCCTGGGCCTCAGCATCGCGCCGATCCGCCTCGGGGTGCCGCCGGAGATCGTGGTGGTGGAGCTGGGGGCGGAGGCGGTGGCGTGACGTGTCTCCAGATGAATGCTTGCGACGGGCTTGAAGGCTAACCTTTTGTGAGGACCGACACTTCCCCTCCCCCTTGTGGGGAGGGGTTAGGGGTGGGGGTGGTGCAGGAGGCACCACACACCTTTACTTGGCACCACCCCCACCCCCTTGCCCCTCCCCACAAGGGGGAGGGGAGGCGCCATGACGAGGACCCCGCGTGACCGACCCCGAGACCATGCCCCCGGACGCCCACGCCCTGGCCGTGCGCGTCTATTACGAGGACACGGATTTCTCCGGCTTCGTCTACCACGCGAGCTACCTGCGTTTCATGGAGCGGGGCCGCACCGAGCTGCTGCGCGGGCTCGCCGGCGACCAGTCCGAGCTGCACCGGGAGGCGGACGGGCTCGTCTTCGTGGTGCGGCGCATGACCCTCGACTACCTCAAGCCCGCCCGCATGGACGACGCGCTCACCGTGCTCACCGCAACCCGCGACTTGCGCGGCGCCTCGATGCACCTCGCCCAGGAGGTGCGCCGGGGCGACGAGACCCTGGTGCGGGCCGAGGTGGTGGTGGCCTGCGTGCGCGAGGGCCGGGCGGTGCGCCTGCCGGAGGCCCTGCGCCGGACGCTCACGCGGCGCTGACGGATCGCTCACCATTCCTTAACCCTGCCGAGGGCTTAACTCGCAGCGGGCGAACGCTCCCTGGCGGAACGCTGGCCCTTACTTTCGACAGATTCGGGCGCGATCGAACCACGATACGAAAAGCCCCGATCCCGTTGGAGTGCCTGAGGGCCGTTCAGTCGGCCCGGGACGCGAGGACAGCCGCATGAATCCCGCCGACGCCGCCCAGGCGATGCCCGTGGTCGAGATCACGATGTTCGGCCTGTTCTGGCAGGCCCATTTCGTCGTCAAGGTGGTGATGCTCGGGCTGCTCGGGGCCTCGATCTGGTGCTGGTCGATCATCATCGACAAGACGTTGCTCTTTCGCCGCACCAAGGCGGAGATGGACGCCTTCGAGGAGGAGTTCTGGTCCGGCCGGCCGCTGGAGGAGCTCTACCGCGCCTACAACGACAAGCCGGCGACCGGGCTCGCCGCCCTGTTCGTCGCCGCGATGCGCGAGTGGCGCCGCTCCTACGAGGGCTCGGGCCGCTCGATCCGCAGCCTCGGCCAGCGCATCGACAAGGTGCTCGACGTCACGATCCAGCGTGAGGTCGAGCGGCTGGAATCGCGCCTGCTGTTCCTGGCCTCGATCGGCTCGGCCGGCCCGTATATCGGCCTGTTCGGCACGGTGTTCGGCATCATGACGGCCTTCACGTCGATCGCCGCCTCGAAGAACACCTCGCTCGCGGTCGTCGCCCCCGGCATCGCCGAGGCGCTGTTCGCCACCGCGATCGGCCTGTTCGCGGCGATTCCCGCGGTGCTCGCCTACAACAAGCTCCAGGCCTCGGTGGCCAAGGCGCAGGGCCGCCTCGAGGGCTTCGCCGACGAGTTCTCCGCCATCCTGTCGCGCCAGATCGACGAGCGCATGGCGCTCGCGGCCTGATCCGCAACGTCTGAGGAAGGATTGAGCCAGATGGGCATGGCCTCCGGAGCGGTCCAGGGCGGCGGGCGTCGCCGGCGTGGCCGGCGGGGCGGCGCGATCAACGAGATCAACATGACGCCGTTCATCGACGTCGTGCTGGTGCTCCTGATCATCTTCATGGTCGCCGCGCCGATGATGACGGTCGGCGTGCCGCTCGACCTGCCGCAGACGAAGGCCGCGCCGCTCAACCAGGATTCGAAGCCGATCACCCTCTCGATCCGCCAGTCCGGCCAGGTCTTCCTCGGCGAGGACGAGCTCACCGACGACGCGATCGTCGGAAAAATCTCGGCCACCGCCAAGGACGGCTTCGAGGAGCGGGTGTTCGTGCGCGGCGACAAGCGGGTTGATTACGGCCGCGTCGCCCAGGTGATGGCGATCGTGACGAGCGGCGGCTTCAAGAAGGTCGCCCTCGTGACCGAGCCCGACCAGCGTTAGGGCGGGGTGGCCGCGGTGGTGTTTCCCTTCGACAGGTCCGAGCCCGGCGTCTGGGTGTCGGCCGGCGCGCATGCGGCGCTGCTCGGGCTGGCGCTGTTTGCCGCCGCCTCGCACGCGCTGCCGCAGGCCGAGGAGGGCGTGCCGGTCGAGGTCATCACCGAGAACCAGTTTTCGGAACTGACCAAGGGCCAGCGCGACGGCGAGGCCCCGGCCAAGACCCCCCGAGCCGACCGGGTCGCCGACAAGCAGGACGAGCGCGACCCCGGCGAGGCCAAGGCCAACGTGCCGACGCCGCCGACACGCCCGCCCGACATCAAGGTCGCCAACGCCGAGGAAATGCCGGTGCCGCCCCTGCGGCCGGCCCTCGAACAGCCCGAGCCCGCCCCGGCCCCCATGCCGCCCGCGCGTCCTGACACCGCCAAGGCCGATGCCGAGAAGGCCGCCGCGGCGGCCGCTGCCGCCGCCGCGAAGGCCAAGGCGGAGGCCGAGGCGCGCGCCGAAGCCAAGGCGGAAGCCGAGCGCGAGGCCAGGGAGGCTGCCAAGGAGGCCGCCCGCGAGGCCGCGAAGGCTGCCGCCAAGGCGGCGGCCGAGCGGGCCGCCGCCGCCGCGAAAGCTGCTGCCGAGAAGGCGGCGGCCGAGAAGGCCGAGGCCGAGGCGATCCGGCGCGAGGAACTGGCCGAGGCCAAGGCGGCGGCCGAGAAGGCCGCTGCCGAGCGGGCCGCCAAGGCGCGGGCCGAAGCCAAGGCGCAGGCCGAGGCCAAGGCGCGCGCGGAGGCGAAGGCCGAGGCGGAGCGGGCGCAGGCGGAGGCGAGAGCCCAGGCCGAGGCGAAGGCGCGGGCCGAAGCCAAGGCGCAGGCGGAAGCGAAGGCCCGCGCCGAGGCCAAGGCCCAGGAAGCCAAGGCGCAGGCCGAGGCCAAGGCGGAAGCGGAGGCCGAGGCGAAAGCGCAGGCCAAGGCGGAGGCCGAGGCCAAGGCGCAGGCCGCCGCGGAGGCCAAGGCGAAGGCGGAAGCCGCCGCGAAAGCCAAGGCCGTGGCCGAGGCGAAGGCCAGGGCGGCTGCCGAGGCCAAGGCCCGGCGCCAGGCCGAGCTCGCCGAGAAGTTCAACTCGGGCGCGATCCGCGACGTGCTGGCGGCGCACGGGCCGTCGCACTCCACCGGCGCCACCGGCCGCGAGGTGCAGCGCACCGCCGCCCTGGGAGCGCCGAGCGGCACGGCCCAGCGCCTCAACCCGAGCCAGCGCGACGCCCTGGTCGGCCTGCTGCAGCAGCAGATCGAGCGCTGCTACTCGGCGCCCCCCGGCGCCGCGCAGGGCATCGTGCTGCCCCAGCTCGACATCCGCCTGAACCCCGACGGCTCGCTCACCACCGATCCGCGCATCCTGCGGGCCGGCGGCAGCGCGGTCGACCGCTCGATCGCGGAAGCCGCGGTGCGGGCGGTGCGGCGCTGCGCGCCGTATCGCATCCCGTCCCAGTTCGCCCCGTTCTACAACGACTGGCGGGTCATCAACGCGGAGTTCGAGCTGCCGCGGGCCTGAACAAGATCCCCAACGGCGGTCTGCCTCACCACACGACGGACGTCCCCATGCACTCCCCCTCGCGACTGCGTCACGCGCTCGCCGCGCTCCTGTGGCTGTGCCTCGCGGCTGGTTTCGCTTCCCCGGCCCTAGCCCAGCTCAACCTGCGCATCGGCCCCGGCGGCTCGTTCCAGCCGATGCCGATCGCGGTGGCGGATTTCTCCGGCGACCCGGGCCTCGGCCCGACGCTGTCGGGCATCGTGACCAACAACCTGAAGCGCTCCGGCTACTTCACGCCGATCGACAAGGCGCGCTTCCCCGAGACCCCGAACTTCGACGCCGCGCCGAATTTCGCCGCCTGGAAGGACACCGGCGTGCAGGGCCTGGTTACCGGCCGGGTCACCCGCGACGGGTCGGGCCGGCTGAAGACCGAGTTCCGGCTGTGGGACGTGCTCTCCGGCCAGCAGATGATCGGCCAGCAATATGCCGGCGACGGCGCCAACGCGCGCCGGATGGGCCACCTGATCTCGGACGCGGTCTACACCAAGATCACCGGCATCGGCGGCTTCTTCGACACCCGCGTCGCCTTCGTGGACGAGTCCGGCTCGAAGGAGAACCGGCGCAAGCGCCTGGCGATCATGGACCAGGACGGCGCCAACGTGCGCTACCTGACGAGCGGCGAGGCCTCGGTGGTGGCGCCGCGCTACTCGCCCGCGACCCAGGACATCACCTACATGTCCCAGGTCACCGGCCAGCAGCCGCGGGTGCAGGTGATCAACCTCGCGACCGGCGCCCGCCAGGTGATCCCGACCAACGCCGAGATGAGCACCAGCCCGCGCTTCTCGCCCGACGGCCGGCGCCTGGTGATGAGCGACCAGGACGGCGGCAATGCCAGCATCTACGTGATGGACCTCGCCTCGAAGGCGCAGACCCGGGTCACCAACGCCAACGCCATCGACACCTCGCCGTCCTTCTCGCCGGACGGGCGCGAGATCGTGTTCGAATCCGACCGCGGCGGCCAGCAGCAGATCTACGTCATGGGCGCCGACGGCTCGAATCCGCGCCGCCTCTCCTTCGGCGACGGCTCGGCCTCGCAGCCGGCCTGGTCGCCGCGGGGCGACTACATCGCCTTCACGCGCCAGCGGAAGGGCTCGTTCGCGATCTGCATCATGAAGCCCGACGGCACCGGCGAGCGGGTGCTCACGGAGGGTTTCCACAACGAGGGCCCGACCTGGGCGCCGAACGGCCAGTACGTGATGTTCTTCCGCGACCCCGGCGGCCAGGCCGGCGGCAAGCTCTACATGGTCGACGTCACCGGCAAGGTCGAGCAGCCGGTCCCGACCCCGTCCTACGCCTCCGACCCGACCTGGTCGCCGCTGATCGACGCGCAGAGGTGAGCGTGCGGGGCGCCGCTCGTGCGCGGCGCCCCGGATCCGATGGCCGTCCGGTGCGCCGATCGCCTCAGGCGGCGCGCGTCACGCCGGCGGGATGTACTGGTAGGTCCAGGTCTCGCTCAGGGTCTCGTCGCCGCGGCGCAGGAACAGCCGCAGCTCCACCGGCTCGGGGCCGGTCACCGCGAGGTCGAACTCGGCCCGCCAGTGGCCCGGCACGTCGTCCGGCACCGCCTCGGTGCGGGCGAGCGGGAAGGTGCCGCGGGAGGCGGTGAGCACGGGCTCGGGCTTCACGCCGGCGGGCAGCTTCGCGAGCGGCTCGCCGAGGAACTCGACCACGAACTTGCGCACGCCCTTCGGCCGGTCGGTGCCGGCCTGGCCGCCATTGCCTTCGCGCGTCGCGACGCACCGGGCGAGATTGCTCGGATAGGGCTCGCCCGCGACCCAGTGCAGGCGATAGGCGAGGTCGTGCGAGGTGCCGGCGCGGGCCGGTTCCGCCGGCACCCACATCACCACCACGTTGTCGTGGATCTCGTCGTCGGTGGCGTTCTCTACGAGCTGCACGCTGCCTTTGCCCCAGTCGCCCAGGGGCTCGACCCAGAGCGAGGGCCGGCGGTCGTAATAGACGCCGTCCTGGTAGTGGTCGAACAGGCGGTCGCGCTGCATCAGCCCGAAGCCGCGCGGGCGCTCGTCGGAAAAGGCCGAGACCATGGTGCGGGGCGGGTTGCGCAACGGGCGCCACAGCCGCTCGCCGGCGCCGGTCCACAGCGCGAGCCCGTCCGAATCGTGCACCTCCGGCCGCCAGTCGACGGCGGTCGGCTTGGCGGTCTCGGAGAACCAGTACATCGAGGTGAGCGGCGCCAGGCCGAAGCGGCCGACATCCCGGCGCAGGTGCAGGCTCGCCTCGATCTCCATCACCACCGCCTTGGTGCGGCGCATGCGGAAGCGGTAGGCGCCGGCGGCGGAGGGCCCGTCGAGCAGCGTCAGGACCGTGACGGTGTCGGAATCCGGCGCCGGGGTCTCGAACCAGACATGGGTGAAGTCCGGGAATTCCTCCGGCCGGTCCGGCATCACCGTGTCGAGGGCGAGCCCGCGGGCCGAGAGGCCGTACTGATAGAGTTCGCCGATCGCCCGGAAGTACGAGGCGCCGAGGAATGCCACCCAGTCGTTGCGGCGCCAGTCGAGGGCGCCGCCGCGGCGCTCCTGGAAGCGGAAGCCCGCGAAGCCCGGATTGGGCGGAAGGCGGCGGGCCGGCGAATCCGCCGGCATCTCGAAGGCGGCCGGATCGTAGATGATCTCGCGGGCCTTATCCCCCTCGACCACGTGCATCCGCACCGGCTTCTGGAAGTAGCGGCCGAGATGGAAGAAGGTGACCGGGAAGGCGCTCGGGCCGTCGGCCCACAGGGCGTGGTCCGGCTTGTATCTCAGCTTGCCGTGGGCGTCGTAGTCGATCGCCTGCAGCACGTCCCGGTCGGGGATCGCCGGCGGCGCGTAGGGCCGGCCGGCCAGCTCCCGCGCCCGGGCCTTGAGCGCCTCGAAGCTGAAGGCCTCCGGCTGGCCCAGCGGCAGCGCGGCGCTCAGGACCTCGGGGCCGGAACCGAGCAGGAGCGCGGCGCCGGCGATGAGCGTGCGGCGGTCGATCATCGGCGTGGTCCTAGCGGATCGGCTCGATGCTGGTGGCCCGGCGCCAGAGCTGGACCATGATGTAGAGGGCGAACAGGCTGAACAGCAGCATCAGCCCGTGGCCGACGGTGTCGCCGAGCTCGAAGATGCCGGCCAGCGCCCAGCCCGCCGCGATCGCCACGGCGAACACCTCGACGCCGACCAGCACCATGATGCTGAGGATGGTGACGAGGTTGCGGGACTTGAGGGATCCTGATGCGGGCACGCGGCCTGACCCTTATGCTGGTGACGGGGCGACGGCGCGCGCAGGATGGCGCCTATCGTTTCATGGCTGCGGGGACTAGCCTGAACCGCAGGGCCGGCGCAACCGCGCGGGCCCGTTCCGTCCCATCATCGTGCGGTGAGATGCCCGAGACTCCCGTCTTCTCCCGCGCCGCCTGCGCGGCGCCCCACCACCTCGCGGCCGAGGCCGGCCAGGCGATCCTCCAGGAGGGCGGCAACGCCGTCGAGGCGATGCTCGCCATGGCGGCGACCATCGCGGTGGTCTATCCCCACATGAACGGCATCGGCGGCGACGGCTTCTGGCTGATCCGCGGCCCGAACGGCACCGTGCGGGCGATCGAGGCCTGCGGCCCGGCCGGCAGTCTCGCGACGATCCGGCGCTACCGCGACAAGGGCCATGACGCGATCCCCGAGCGGGGCCCCGATTCCGCCCTGACGGTGGCGGGCGCCGTCGGCGGCTGGGCGCTCGCCCACGGCATCGCCCGCGACCTCGGCGGGCGCCTGCCCCTCGGCCTCCTTCTCTCCGATGCGGTCCGGCACGCCCGGGACGGCGTCGCGGTCTCGCCCTCCGAGGCGCGCTACGTGCCGAAGGAGCTCGACACGCTCTACGACCAGCCGGGCTTTCGCGAGACCTTCCTGATCGACGGCCAGCCGCCGAAGGCCGGGGCGACGCGGGCGCTGCCGGCCCTCGCCGCGACGCTCGAACAGCTCGGCCATGCCGGGCTCGACGATTTCTACCGCGGCGATATCGGCCGCGAGGTCGCCGCCGACCTCGAACGGGCCGGGAGCCCGGTCACCCGCCACGACATCGAGCGCTACCGGGCGGTGGCCCGGGCGCCGCTCTCGCTCAAGCTCTCGGGCGCCACGGTCTACAACTGCCCGCCGCCGAGCCAGGGCCTCGCCGCCCTGATGATCCTCGGCCTCTACGAGCGCCTGGGGAGCATCCGGCCCGAGACGGCGGCGCATTACCACGGGCTGATCGAGGCGACGAAGCGTGCCTTCCGGGTCCGCGACGCGGTGGTGACCGACTTTGACCGCCTGCGCCACGATCCCGCGACCTTCCTCACGCCGGCGCGGCTGGAGGCGGAGGCCGCGATGATCCGGATGGACCGGGCTTCTCCCTACCCGGTCAGGCCGGTCGGCGACGGCGACACGGTGTGGATGGGGGCGATCGACGCGAGCGGCGTCGCGGTCTCCTACATCCAGTCGGTCTACTGGGAGTTCGGCTCCGGCCTCGTCCTGCCGCGCACCGGCATCACCTGGCAGAATCGCGGCCTCTCGTTCTCCCTCGACCCGAAGGCGGTCAACCCGCTCGAGCCGGGGCGACGGCCGTTCCACACCCTCAACCCGGCGCTCGCCGTCCTGGCGGACGGGCGGGTCCTGTCCTACGGCAGCATGGGCGGGGACGGGCAGCCTCAGTTCCAGGCCCAGGTCTTCACCCGCTACGCGACCTACGGCATGGGCGTGGCGGAGGCGGTCGACGCGCCGCGCTTCCTGTTCGGCCGCACCTGGGGCGCCGAATCGATGACCGTAAAGGTCGAGGATCGGTTCGAGTCGTCCTGCGTCGCGGCGCTGTCCCGGATGGGGCACGAGGTCGAGGAGCTGGGCGGGTCGTACGTCGACTCGCTGGGGCACGCCGGCCTGCTGGTGCGCCATCCCGGCAACGGGCGCGTCGAGGCGACGCACGACCCCCGGTCGGATGGCGGGGCGGCGGGCCTGTAGGCCGTCCTACGGCTTTCCCGCCTCGATCATCAGCATCTGCAGCCGGGCCGTGGCGGGCTCACCCAAGACCGGGCGCAGCCGGCGCTCCAGCTCCGGCACCAGCGCCTCCGATGCGACGCCGCGCTCGCGCAGCAGGATCGCGGTCGGGTTGCCGAGGAGGAGGCCGGCCGCGAACAGCGTGACATCCGGGACCGGCGCGTCCAGCCGGACGACCTCGGCGCGACAACCCGCGAAGCCCGCCCCGCCCGCCAGCGCCCTGATCTCGTCGAGGCTCGTCATGCCGTAGGCGAGCCCGAACACCCCGGGCTCGCCGACCGTCTCGACCACGAGTTCCGCGGCGACCCGCGCGTAGGGGTTGGCCTCCCGCCCATCCCAGGTGGTGAACAGGAACCGCCCGCCGGGTCGGAGCACGCGGGCGGCCTCGCGCAGGCCGGCGGCGCGATCGGGGAAGAACATCACGCCGAACTGGCAGACGACGAGATCGAAGGACGCATCCGGGAACGGGAGCGCCTGGGCGTCGGCCTGCTGCATCTCCACGGCGGCGCCCGCCGGGAGATGGCCGGCCGCGAGGGTCAGCATCGCGGGCGCGAGGTCGGTGGCGATGATCGCAGTCCCGGCCGGCAGGCGGGAGGCGAGGAGCCGCGTCACCTGGCCCGTCCCCGCCGCGGTCTCGAGCACCCGCCGCGGGGCGAGCTCGACGGCCCGGGCCGCCGTCACCTCCGCGGTGGGCGCGAACATCACCGGCGCCATTCCGCGCTCGTAGAAATCCGGGATCGAGCCGCCGAAATTCCGAAGGCCTTCGCTCATCGCGTCGTCCTCCCCGCACGTTTCGGGACATTATCAGCCCGACGCGGCAGTGCGACAGGATCTGAAAGTTAGAAGTGGCTCTCCTGCAGCCGAGACGAAAAGGGCCCGGCACCTCTCGGCGCCGGGCCCTTCCCGCTCCGTGCTCCACGGCGATCAGCGCGGCGCGCGCTTGGCCAGGATGCGCTGCAGCGTGCGCCGGTGCATGTTGAGCCGGCGCGCCGTCTCCGAAACGTTGCGGCCGCACAGCTCGTAGACCCGCTGGATGTGCTCCCAGCGCACCCGGTCGGCGGACATCGGGTTCTCGGGCGGGTCGGCCCGCTCGCCGGGCTCCGCCATCAGGGTGCCATGGATCTCGTCAGCGTCGGCGGGCTTGGCCAGGTAGTCGAAGGCGCCGAGCTTCACGGCGGTGACGGCGGTGGCGATGTTGCCGTAGCCGGTGAGGATCACGCCGCGGGCCTCGGGCCGGCGCTCCTTCAGGCGGGCGATCACGTCGAGGCCGTTGCCGTCGGCGAGCCGCATGTCGATCACCGCGAAGGCGGGCGGCTGCGCGTCGACGGCCGAGACGCCCTCGGCCACGCTCTCGGCGACGTGAACCCGGTAGCCGCGGGCCTCCATGGCCCGGGCGAGGCGGGTCGAGAACGGCTTGTCGTCGTCCACGATCAGCAGGCTGCGGTCGGCGTGGTTGGCGAGGGCGTCGCCCTCCGGAATGGTGCCGGCCTGGGCCTCCGGGCTGAGTGTTCCGTACTGCGTCATCAGGCGACGCTCCTCCAGCTTTCAGTCAGTTTATTCAGAGCTTTATATAGGAACGTCGCGGGCCTGCGTCAGGGGTGCGGCGCCGCCCGTGCCCGGGTTTCGCTGCCCGCGGGCCTCCCTCTCGAAAACGTGACGAGGCCAGGCAATCCGCACCACCGCCCCGGTGGATGGATCGACGGCGTTGGCCAGGGAGAGTTGCGCGCCCGAGCGCTCGATCAGCGTCTTGGCGATGAACAGGCCGAGGCCGAGGCCGGTCCCGCCCTCGGCCTTGTCCGCCCCGGCCCGGGCGGCGCTGCGGGTGCTGACATAGGGCTCGCCCACCCGCAGCAGCACCTCGGGGGCGAAGCCCGGCCCGTCGTCCCGGATCTCGAGGGAGACCCGCTCGGCGCTCCAGCGCGCCTCGATCGCGACGCAGCTCTCGGCGAAGTCGACGGCGTTGTCGACGATGTTGCCGAGGCCGAACATCACCCCCGGGTTGCGCCGGCAGGCCGGCTCCGGCCCGTCGCCCTTCGTCGTCACGTCGAGCACGATGCCGAGCGCCCGCTGGGGCGCCACCAGCTCCTCGACGAGGTGGCTCAGGCTGATGGTCTCGATGAAGCCGCCCTGGTCGGCATCAAGGGAGGTGAGCTTGGCCAGGATCCCGCGGCAGCGCTCGACCTGGTCGCGCAGCAGCGCCAGGTCCTCCGCCACGCTCGGGGAGGCGGTGGGCCCGAGCTGGCGGTCGAGCTCCTTGGCCACGACCGTGATCGTGGCGAGCGGCGTGCCGAGCTCGTGGGCCGCCGCCGCCGCCAGCCCGTCGAGCTGCGACAGGTGCTGCTCGCGGGCGAGCACCAGCTCGGTCGCGGCGAGCGCCTGGGCGAGCTGGCGCGCCTCCTCGGCCACGCGCCAGGCGTAAACGCCCGTAAAGGCGGTTCCGAGCAGGATCGCGGTCCAGACGCCCGACACGTACAGGAACGGCAGTTCGAGCTTCTCGCCCGCGAACCACGGCAGCGGCCGGTAGACGAGGGCGAGCAGCGTCGAGAGGCCGACCGCCAGGAGGCCGAGCGCCAGCGTGCGGGCCGGCGGCAGGGCGGTAGCGGAGATCAGCACGGGGGCGAGGAACAGGAGCGCGAACGGGTTCTGCAGCCCGCCGGTGAGGAAGAGCAGGGCGGCGAGCTGGATGATGTCGAAGGCGAGGAGCAGCACCGCGGCGTCGTCGCTGAGCCGGTGGCTGGCCGGGTAGCGGATCCGCAGGGTGAGGTTGAGCCAGGACGAGGCCGCGATGACGAGGAAGCACCAGCCGAACGGCAGCGGCAGGCCGAGCCCGAGATGGGCGCCGGCCACCGCCGCACCCTGGCCCGCCACCGCGAGCCAGCGCAGCCGCACCAGGGTATCGAGGCGCAGGTGGCGGGCGTCGCGCACCAGGTCGGTCTGCTGGGTGTCGAACATGGCCGAGACGATAGTGCGCCGCCGCCCGCCGCCCAGGGCGACCGGTTCGGAAACCCTCCGCCGTTCGGTGCGTTCTCATCATCCGTGCAGCCGCAGGCTCAGGATCGGATCCCGACCCTCTCCAACGGTTTCCCAAGCGCTCGGGATGCGCGCGGGAGTTGAGGTAAAAAGGGCACAGTTCCACCTTTTGACAGCTTGGTTCTTCGCAGATGTTGCCCTTCAATACCGCTACTCTATTGTCAGCCTCCCAGTTGGGTCAGGCGTCTCCTGGTGGCGGCTGCGCGCGCCGCTGGGTCAATCGTGGACGGTGGCGTCATGGATCTCTCGTATTTCTGGTATGAAGCCGCGCACTGGATGTTGACGCCTGCCCGAGCGGCCGCCGACGCCACCCAGCTCGTGTTCAAGAATCCCGTCAACCCGATCACCTACACGCCCTACGGCCGGACCGTCTCGGCCGCCTGCGAGATGTTCGAGCGCACGACGCGCCGCTACGGCAAGCCGGCCTTCAACCTTCCCACCACCACGGTCGAGGGCGTGCCCACGGCTGTGACCGAGCGGGTGGTGTGGGAGAAGCCGTTCTGCCAGGTCATCGCCTTCGAGCGCGACCTGAAGCGCCCGCCGGTCGAGGCCCAGCCCAAGGTGCTGGTGGTCGCCCCGATGTCGGGTCACTACGCCACGCTGCTGCGCGGCACCGTCGAGGCGCTGCTGCCCGCCCACGAGGTGATGATCACCGACTGGGCCGATGCCCGGCTGGTGCCGCTCGAGGCCGGCCGCTTCGACCTCGACACCTACATCGACTACCTGATCGAGATGTTCCAGGCCTTCGGGCCGGACCTGCACGTGATCGCGGTCTGCCAGCCCTCGGTCCCGGTCTTCGCCGCCGTGGCCCGGATGGAGGCGCAGGGCCTGCCCGGCGTGCCGACCTCGATGACCCTGATGGGCGGCCCGATCGACACCCGCCGCTCGCCCACCGCCGTCAATTGCCTCGCCGCCGAGCGCGGCTCGGAGTGGTTCAAGCGCAACTGCATCACGGTCGTGCCGCCGGGCTACCCGGGCAGCTGGCGCGAGGTCTATCCGGGCTTCTTCCAGCTCTCCGGCTTCATGGGCATGAACCTCGACCGTCACCTGACGGCGCACTGGGACATGTTCAAGCACCTGGTGCGCAACGACGGCGACTCGGCCGAGAAGCACCGCGAGTTCTACGACGAGTACCTCTCGGTGATGGACCTGACCGCGGAGTTTTACCTGCAGACGGTCAACACCGTGTTCGTCGAGCACGCCCTGCCGAAGGGCGAGATGCGCCATCACGGCGAACTCGTCGACCTGACGGCGATCCGCCACTGCGCCATCATGGCGGTGGAGGGCGAGAACGACGACATCTCGGGCGTCGGCCAGACCCTGGCGGCCCTCGACCTGACACCGAACCTGCCGGCGGAGCGCAAGCTCTACCACCTTCAGAAGGGCGTCGGGCATTACGGCGTCTTCAACGGCTCGCGCTTCCGCGCCCACATCCTGCCGCGCATCTCGGCCTTCATGCACGAGATGCAGGGCACCCCGCTCCACGACCTGCGCGAGGCGTCCTGATCCGGCGCCCGGCGCCGCGACGGCGGCGCCGGGCCCTCTCCCGGTCCGGTGCCGCCAAGGCGGCGCTGGTCTCCTCTCCCGAAGGACGATCCTTCGCCCCTGACCGCCGATGTCGCCGGCCCGCCATCTGCGCGCATGGCTCGCGCGCCTCTTCGCCGCCGCGCGGCGAACCGGGACGCTGACACGCTCGCGGTCTCCCGCATACAATGGCGGCATGCGAGTCGCGCTCCTGCGCCGGTCGGCGCCCGAACCCACCCACGTTACGGTCATCCACGCCGGCACCTGCTACCCGGTCGCGGTGCGCCGCCGCGCGGCCGCCCGCCGCATCACCCTGCGGGTGTCGAGCGCCACCGGCGAGATCGTCCTGACCCTGCCGGAGGGCACCGATCTCGCCACGGCCCAGCGTTTCGCCGATTCGCACGGCGCCTGGATCGCCGCCCGGGTGGCCAAGCTGCCGCAGCGGGTCGCGTTCGAGCCGGGGGCGGTGGTGCCGCTGCGCGGCGTGCCCCACCGCATCCTGCACTGGTCGACGGCCTCCGGCGCCACGACCGTCACGACCGCACCGGACGGCACGCCGGTGATCGCGGTCTCGTGCGGGCGGCCCCACGTCGGGCGCCGGGTGCGCGACTTCCTCGAGGCCGAGGCGCGCAGTGATCTGACCGCCGCGGTGGCGCGCCACGCCGGCGCGCTCGGCCGGACACCGAGGCGCCTGACCGTGCGCGACACCCGCAGCCGCTGGGGCTCGTGCTCGGCGGCCGGCCAGCTGAACTTCTCCTGGCGCCTGATCCTGGCGCCGCCCGAGGTGCTGGACTACCTCGCGGCGCACGAGGTCGCGCACCTGGCCGAAATGAACCACTCGGACCGGTTCTGGCGCGTCGTCGCCGGCCTCTATCCGGGCTACGAGGCGCCCGAGGCCTGGCTCAAGCGGCACGGCACCGAGCTGCACCGCTACGGCTGAGGGCGGCCGGCCTCGCCGCCCGCCCCGGTCGCAGCGCCGAGGATCTCGGCCCCGATTGTCTCAGAGCCTGTTGGATTGCCGAGAACGGCATCACATCGGTCTCATCCATCCAATCGACGACCTCATCCTGCGGTGCGACTGAAAGGAGCCTCGAAGGAGGACTCCAGCAGGCTCCGTGATTCCTGGAGCCCTCCTTCGAGGTCAGTCGATCTTCAATCGTGCGCGATCTCCGATCGCCGACACCTCAGGATGAGGTTGAGGGTCGGACAATTTTGCAAGGCACGTCAAACAGGCTCTCAGCCCCGAAGATCTCAGCCCTTGGTGCGCACCACCACGAGGCGCCGCGCCGGCCAGGCCGGCCGGGGATCGACGTCGCCCGGGGCGAGGGTGCGGGGCGCGATGCTGTCGCAGGTCTCGCGCTGGCGCAGGATGACCTCGCCGAACTCGCCGCGCCGGCGGATCACGCCGCCGTCGCGGCAGAAGCCGGCGATCTCGGCCGAGCGCGAGGCCCGGCGCCCGCGCGGGTTACGGGGCACCGGCGGGTGCTCGATCGTCAGCGTCGCGTCCCGGTTGAGCGAGCGCTCGACATACGTGGTCTCGTCGACGGGCAGCGGCTCGGCCGCGGCGGCACCGGCGGCAAGACCACCGGCGGCAAGAAGCAGGAAGGCGAGGGAGGTGGCGGCGAGTCTCATCGGGCGGCTCTCGCGAGGAGGGGAGGGGCGCGTCGTCGATCCGTCTACACGGGGAACGGTGTCAAACCACTAACGGCGGACCGCGCCTGCGCGGCCCGGACCCGGCCTACAGCTAAGCCTGCACCGGCGCTCGGGTTCCCGATCGCGACGGCGCGCGGCCGGGTCCGCGGCTTGACAGCATCCCGGCCCCGTGGTCGGAACGCCCGGACCGGCGGTCGGCCGGGGCAGCGGAGCGGTGAGCGGCGTGGGAGACAGCGTGCGACGGAGCGGTTGCCGGGTGCGGGCCATCACCCTCGGCCTCGCGCTCGCCCTCGGCCTGCCGGCCTCCGCGGCCCTGGCCCAGGGCGCGGTCAAGCAGAGCTTCGACGACTGGCAGCTGCGCTGCGAGACGCCAGCCGGCGCCAAGGCCGAGCAATGTGCCCTTGTGCAGTACGTCGCCGCCGAGGATCGGCCGAACCTCACCCTGGTGGTGATCGTGTTGAAGACCGCCGACAACCGCGGCACGCTGCTGCGGGTGGTGTCGCCCCTCGGCGTCCTCCTGCCCTCCGGCCTCGGCCTGAAGATCGACCAGGCGGAGATCGGCCGCACCTCCTTCGTGCGCTGCCTCTCGACCGGCTGCGTCGCCGAGGTCGTGATGGACGACAAGCTGATCAACCAGCTCAAGTCCGGCCAGCAGGCCACCTTCATCGTCTTCCAGACGCCCGAGGAGGGGGTCGGCATCCCGCTCTCCCTCAAGGGGTTCAAGGAAGGCTTCGACAGCCTGAAATGACCTGATACCCGGGAGAGGACCGTGCCGGCTGGCTTTCTCCGTACCCTCAGCCTCGTCATCCCCAGTCTCGTCCTGGCCTTCCTCGGGCTCGCCGCCCCCGCGCGCGCCCAGAGTGCGGCGCCGCAGGACGAGGGCAATCCCTTCCTCAACATCTTCAAGTACGGCGGCACCACCAAGCCGCCCGAGGCGCCACCGAACCCCGACGACGTCTACTGCCCGATCATCGACATCACCGAGGGCGGCTCCTCGCTGCAGACCCTGGCCGGCGGCATCGTGCGCACGCAGATCCGCCTCGGCCAGCTCAGCCGCTCCTGCCGGTCCGGGCCGAACGGCGGCACGGTCGTCACGGTCGGGGTGCAGGGCATGGTCCTGCTCGGGCCCGGCGGGGCGCCCGGCCGCTTCAACGCCCCCGTCACCATCACGGTGAAGAACGGCACCCAGGTCATCGACCGCCGCAGCCGCCAGGCCGCCGCGACGATCCCGGCCGGCCAGGCGAGCGGCACCTTCACGGTGGTGGAGGACGGCTTCTCCGTCCCGGCCGGCCTGGCGCGGGACTTCGAGATCGAGGTCGGCCTCGGCGGCAGCGGCAAGCCGGCGCGGGCGCCCCGGCGCAAGCCCGCCGCCGCTCAGCCGGCCGACGGTTGACGGCGCGCCCGGCGCCCGGCGCCTGCCGCATCGCGCCCCGCGCGGACGATCCGGACTTCACCCGCGAGCTGATTCCCGGCAGGCCCGTCGGCGGGCGCTGGCTCGCCCTCGACTACGCCCTCGACCGCTTCGCCCCCCCGGTCCGGCCGCTCCTGCGCTTCCGCCGCCGCGACGGCACGCACGAGGACGCGCTCCTGCCGGGCCCCGTGCTCGGCCGCGCCGCCTGGCTCGGGCCGGTGCCGCCCGGCACCGAGGCGATCCTGCTCGCCGCGCCGGACCGGGGGTTCCGGATCGAGGCGGCGCGGCTCCTGTCGCGCTGGGCGGTGCTCGCCCTCGGCGCAAGGCGGCGGCCGGACAAGCTGCCGGTCGCGCTCTACCAGTGGCTGACCCGCGACGCCCGCCGCCTGCGCAACACCCTGCGCATCGCCGCCGGGGTGATGCCGCTCGACCGCTACCCGGCCTGGAAGGCCGCCCGCGCGCGGCCCTTCGAGCCTGCCCTCGACCGGATGCCGTCGGGCCCGCTGCCGCGCCTCGGCCTGATCCTGGAGGCGGGCCCGGACGAGGCGGAGGCCGTGCGCCGCACCCTCGCCACCCTCATGGCGCAGGGCCACCGCGACTGGCGCCTCTCCCTGCGCTGGCGCGGACCGGCGCCCGCAGGCATCGCCACCGATCCGCGGATCTCCGGCGACGGGCTGCCGGACGGCGCCGCGATCGGCCTTATGAGGCCCGGCGACATCCTGGCGCCCGACGCGCTCGGCCACCTCGCGGCCTCCTTCGCGGGGCCGGAACCGGCGGATCTCGCCTATGGCGACAGCGAGGTCGAGGAGCCGGCGGGCCTGCGCCCGCGCCTCAAGCCGGGCTGGAGCCCGGACCTCGCCTTGACCACGCTCTATCCGGGCCGGCCGCTCCTCGTCGCGGCGGACCTCGTCGCCCGGGCTCGCTGGGAGCCGGGGCAGGGCGCCCGGGCGCTCCTCCTCGGGGCGGCCCTGGCGGGACCGGCCCGCGTGCGGCGCATCCCGCGCCTTCTCTGCCGCTCGGCGCCCGAGGCGCCCGACCCCGACGGCCACGAAGCCGACCTGGCGCAAGCCCTGGCGCGCGCGGGCTCGCCGGCCGTCGTCGCGCGCAGCGGCGACACGATCGATCTCGACTGGCCGCTGCCGGATCCGCCGCCCCTCGTCTCGATCGTCATCCCGACCCGCGACCGGCCGGAGCTGCTGCGGGTGGCCGTGCGGGGCGTGCTGCGGGACACCGCCTACCCGGCCCTCGAACTCGTCATCGTCGATAACGGCTCGACCGATCCGGCGGTGGCCGCCCTCTACGCCGAATGGGCGGACGACCCGCGGATGCGCCGCCTCGACCGGCCGGGTCCGTTCAACTTCTCGCGCCTCGTCAACGACGGCGCCGCGGAGAGCCGCGGCGCGATCCTGGTGCTCCTCAACAACGACGTCGAGGTGCTGCATCCGGACTGGCTCGCCCAGATGGTGCGCCAGGCCCTGCGGCCGGAGGTCGGCGCCGTCGGGGCCAAGCTCCTGTTCGGCAACGGCCGGATCCAGCATGCCGGCGTCGTGGTCGGGCTCGGCGGCCGGGCCGGGCACATCCTGCGCAACCGCCCGGCCGGCACGCCGGGCCATCTCGGTCGCCTCACCGTCGCCCACGAGGTCTCGGGCGTGACCGCCGCCTGCCTGGCGGTGGCACGCGAGAAATTCGAGGCGGTCGGCGGCCTCGACGCCGAGGCGTTTCCGGTCGACTTCAACGACATCGACCTCTGCCTGCGCCTGTCTGCCCGCGGCTGGACATCGATCTGGACCCCGCGGGCGGTGCTCGCTCATCACGAGTCGGTCAGCCGCGGCCCGAGCGTCGGCCCGGCCCGGGCCCGGTTCGAGGCGGAAGGCGACCGCTTCGCCGCACGCTGGCGGGCGGTGATCCGGGACGACCCGTATTACCACCCGGCCTTCTCGGTCACGACCTTCGGGGAGGAGCTGGAATGAGGCTCCCGCCTCACCCGGCCTTCGACATCCTGCGCTTCGCGGAGGGACAGCCCGGCTTTACCCAGCGCTGGGCCCGGCGCGCGCTCCTCGTGCTGCGGCATCCCGGCGAGGCCTGGGCCGTCCTCCGGGCGGCGCTCGCCGGCAAGCGCGTGCGGGCCCGCGACCAGGCGGCGATCCTCTGGGGTGCCCGCCATGCGCTTCGTCCGTCGCCGCTCCCGGCGGGCGAGGCCGAGGCGGTGCCGGGCCTGCGCGTCGCCACCCCGGTCGAGATTCTTGCGGGCGGCGCCGGGTCGGCCGCCCTCGTGGTGCTGACCGCACCCGGCCACCGGCTCGTGCCTGGCGCACCGTCCGCCATCGCCGCGTCCTTCGCGGCCGATCCGGGCCTCGGCGCCCTCTACGGCGATGCCGTGGTGCTGGGCCCCGACGGTGCGCCGCGTCTGCCGGTGCTGCGCCCCGCCTTCGATCCCGACTACCTCCTCGCCGCCGATTATGTCGGCCCGGTGGTCGCCATCCGCCGGGCGGTGCTCGACCGGCTCGGCCTCGATCCCTCCCTGCCGGGGGCCGAGATCGCGGACCTTCTGCTGCGCCTCGACAGCGAGACGCCTGGCGCGGTGCGCCACCTGCCGCGCCTGCTCTCGACTTGGTCGCCCGCCGCGGCCATCCCGCCCGAGGCCTGGGCCCGCTCGCGCCGCAGGCTCGCCGAAAGCCGCCTCGCCGGGTCGGGCCGCGTCGAGGCGGCGGGCGGCGTCCTGTCCCTGCGCCGCGACCTCCCCGAGCCGCCGCTCGCCAGCCTCATCGTCCCGACCCGCGACCGGGTCGCGCTGCTGCGGGCCTGCATCGAGAGCCTGCGCGCCCATACCGACTGGCCCTCGCCCGAGATCATCGTCTGCGACAACGACAGCCGCGGCCCGGACACGCTCGCCTATCTCGAGCAGCTCGCCCGCGAGGGCGTCCGGGTGCTGCCCTGTCCCGGCCCGTTCAACTTCGCGGCGATGAACAACCGGGCCGCCGCCGCGGCGCGCGGTGCGCTCCTCGTCTTCGTCAACAACGACGTGGTCGCCTCCCGGGCCGACTGGCTGCGGCGGATGGCCGAGGAGGCCCTGCGGCCGGAGGTCGGCGCGGTCGGCGCCAAGCTCCTCGACGGGCGCGGCCGGATCCAGCACGGCGGCATCGTGCTCGGCACCGGCGGCCTCGTCACCCACGCCCACCGCCACGTCCTCGGCGCGGCGCCCGGCTACCTCGCCTCGCTCCGGGCCACGCACCGGGTCTCGGCGGTCACCGCGGCCTGCCTCGCCGTCGAGGCGAGGAAGTTCCGGGCGGTGGGCGGCTTCGACGCGGATGCCTTCGCGGTCGATTTCAACGACGTCGACCTCTGCCTGCGCCTGGAGGCGGCGGGATACCGCACCCTGATGGTGCCGGGGGCGGTGCTGCACCACCACGAGGCGGCGAGCCGGCGCTGGACCCCGCAGGCGCGCGAGCGCCACGCGGCCGAGGTGGCGGCGTTGCGGGCGCGCTGGGGGGAGCGGCTCGCAGCCGACCCCTGGTATCACCCGGGGTTCGATCCGCGGGCGGGGACCTATGCGCGGGTGCGGGCGTGGGAGGGGGCGGGGGTGCGTTGAGGCTTCACCACCTGCTCCGTTGCAATTCCAGTAAGCGCGGGATCCCCTCTCCCGTGTGGGAGAGGGGTAGGGGCGATCGAAGATCGCGCGAGGGTGGAGACGATTCAGAACAGGCTTCAAGCGTTAAGCAGCGCAGTTCGATGCTTGGTGCCTCATCCGGAACCCGAGCCACCCTCACCCCTAACCCCTCTCCCACACGGGAGAGGGGACGCGCGTCACTCTGAAAACATCTCTGGTGTCTGACGGCCCTTACAAGCCTCGAACGACGACGGGGCCGCCTCCTCGCCGGAAGCGGCCCCGCCCATCATCCCGATCCGGCGCGAGCCGGACCTCATCACTGCACCAGGCGCGGCCCGCCGGTCTGCACCTTCTCGTTCTCGCCCAGGATGCCGAGGCGGCGCGCCACCTCGGTATAGGCCTCGATCAGGCCGCCGAGATCCTTGCGGAAGCGGTCCTTGTCGAGCTTGTCCTGGCTCTTGATATCCCAGAGGCGGCAGGAATCCGGAGAGATCTCGTCGGCGACGACGATGCGCATCATGTCGCCTTCCCAGAGCCGGCCGGTCTCCATCTTGAAGTCGACGAGGCGGATGCCGACGCCGAGGAAGAGGCCGGACAGGAAGTCGTTGACCCGGATGGCCAGGGCCATGATGTCGTCGATCTCCTGCGGCGTCGCCCAGCCGAAGGCGGTGATGTGCTCCTCCGACACCATCGGGTCGTTGAGCTGGTCGTTCTTGTAGTAGAACTCGATGATCGAGCGCGGGAGCTGGGTGCCCTCCTCCAGGCCCAGCCGCGTCGCCAGCGAGCCGGCCGCCACGTTGCGCACCACCACCTCGAGCGGGATGATCTCGACCTCGCGGATCAGCTGCTCGCGCATGTTGAGCCGGCGGATGAAGTGGGTCGGCACGCCGATGTCGTTGAGGTGCTGGAACACGAACTCGGAGATCCGGTTGTTCAGCACGCCCTTGCCGTCGATCACCTCGTGCTTCTTGGCGTTGAAGGCGGTCGCGTCATCCTTGAAGTGCTGGATGAGCGTGCCGGGCTCGGGACCCTCATAGAGGACCTTCGCCTTGCCCTCGTAGATGCGACGGCGGCGATTCATAGGCGTGTACCGTGGTTTGAGGAAGTCCATGGGGCCGAGGCTCCTGACGACGTGTGGGACCCGCGGCGCGGCGACCTCGAGGGGAAGGTCGGGCCGGGGGACGCGTCGATCCGGGGCGTCCCGGCGGCCGGTGGCAAATTACCCGAACCGCGAAGGCAGCACAACGCGTTAGCCGGTTCGCCCGGGGGGCGCCCGGACGCCGCTGCGGTGAATTGCGGTCGTTGGTCGCGCCGATATGCGCATGAAGCGACCGGGATGCAAGCGTGGCGGGAGGGGGCGGCATGTCGCGGGCGAAGGTGTCCCCGCCTCGACGGCGCGGCGCGGCCTGCCCTAAGCTCGCGGCCGACGAGCCGCGCGCCCCAATCCGCGGCCTGCGAAACCGGGAGGAACCACGATGGCGGAACGGGCAATGGCCGAACGAGGCGGAGCGGTGGCGGCGCTGGCGGCGCGGTTCCGCGAGGGCAAGCCGCTGATCACGGCCTGGTGCGGCATCCCCGAGCCCGCGGTGGCGGGGCTGCTCGCGGCGGAGGCCTTCGACGCCGTCACCCTCGACATGCAGCACGGCGCCCACGATTTCGACAGCATCAACCGCACGATCGCCCTCGTGGCCGCCCGCGGCAAGCCGACCCTGGCGCGGGTGCCGGTCGGCGGATTTTCCACGGTGTCGCGCCTGCTCGATGCCGGGATCTCGGGCGTGATCGCCCCGATGGTCAACACCGTCGCGGACGCCAAGCAGTTTGCGGCGTTGGCCAAGTACCCGCCGCTCGGCGAGCGCAGCTGGGGCCCGAACCCGGCCCTGATGCTCTCGGGCCTCGCCCCCGAGACCTACCTGAAGGAAGCCAACGGCTTCTGCCAGACCCTGGCGATGATCGAGACCCGCGAGGCGCTCGCTGCCCTCGACGACATCCTGGCGGTGGATGGGATCGACGGCATCTTCATCGGCCCCTCCGACCTGTCGATCGCCCTCTCGAACGGCGCCGGGCTCGACCCCGACGGCGCGGCGGTGCGCGACGCGCTCAAGCACGCCATGGCGCGCACCCGCGCGGCGGGCAAGCGCATCGGCATCTACGCCCTGTCCGCTGCCCGCACCCGCGAGCTGATCGGCCAGGGCTTCGACCTGATCGCGCTCACGGGCGATTCCGCCCTGCTGCGGGCCGGCGCGCAGGCCGCGCTGAAGGAGGCGCGGGGCTAAACCCGGCGGCCCGCCCGGGCGAAGCCGGCGGCGAGGAACTGGCCGGCATGGTGCAGCGCGCCGTCGTCGATCCCGTGGCCGATCCCGGCGGAGAGGTGCCACTCCGCCGGCACATCCGCCGCTGCGAGGGCCTCCGCCGAGAGGAAGAGCGCGTCGACCGGAATCACCTCGTCCTGGTCGCCATGGGCGAGGAGGACCGGCGGCACCGCCCGGATCGCCGGCTTCAGGGTCTCCGGGCCCTTGCCCTCCTCGAGCACGAGCATGCCGGACAGGCCGACCACGGCCGCCACCGGGGCCGGGCGGCGCAAGGCGACGTGCAGCGCCATCATGCAGCCCTGGCTGAACCCCACGAGGGCGAGCTGGTGGGGCTTGAGGCCGTGGGCCGCCAGCTCCGCGTCGAGGAAGGCGTCCAGCGTCGGGCCGGCGCGGTTCACGCCGCGCCAGCGCTCGTGGGGATCGCGGAAGGTCAGCGAGAACCATTGCCGGCCGAAGCCCTGGATGCAGGGCTCGGGCGCGTGCGGCGCCACGAAGGCGGCGTCCGGCAGCAGCGGCCGCCATTCCTGCGCGAGGTCGATCAGGTCGTTGCCGTCGGCCCCGAAGCCGTGCAGCAGGACGACGAGCTGGCGCGGCGCGGTGCCTGAGCGGGGCATCAGGCGCGGGCCGGTGAGGATCGGCATCGGGTCGGGCTCCGTTCGGTGGCGTCGGCTGGCTTAGCCGGGAAGGGGCGCGCCGTCGCGCGCCTTGGCGACCCGGTAATAGGCCCACAGCACCTTGGCGGCGACCCCGCGCCAGGGCCGCCAGGCTTCGGCCCGCGCCGTCAGGGCGGCGGCACTCGGCCGCGCCTCCAGCCCGTCGGCGAGGCGGGCCGCCTCCTGCAGGGCGAGGTCGCCGGCCGGGAAGGCGTCGGGGTGGCCGAGGCAGAACAGCAGGTAGACGTCGGCGGTCCAGGGCCCGATGCCGTGCACCGCCACCATCCGCCGGTGGGCCTCGTCGGCCGGCAGGGCGTGCAGGGCGTTGAGGGGGAGGGCACCCTCCGCGACGGCCTGCGCGGCCGCCCGCAGGGTGCGGATCTTCGGGGCCGACAGGCCGGCCTCGCGCAAGGCCTCGTCCGGGGCGGTGGCCAGGGCCTCGGCGGTCAGATCCGGCAGGCGGGCGGTGAGCCGGGCCCAGATCGCCGCGGCGCTGGCGGTCGAGATCTGCTGCGACACCACGATGCCGGCGAGGCCGGCAAAGCCCGGCGGGCGCTTGCGCAGGGCCGGTTCGGCGCCCTCCGCCACCAGCCGCGCCATCACCGGATCGAGGGCGGCCAGAGCCGCGACGCCCTCGCGCAGGGCCGCATCGGAATCGAGCAGCGTCCCGGTGACGCCGGCGCCCGGCGCGGGTAAGGGCTTGGATGTCGTCCGCGTCCGCATTCCGCCGTGCCGTCTCCCCGCCTGCGCTTCGCCCCGAGCCCGAACGGGCGCCTGCATCTCGGCCACGCCTGCTCGGCCCTCCTCAACGCCGAGATCGCCCGGGCGCTGCAGGGCGAGCTGCTCCTGCGCATCGAGGACATCGACCCGGTGCGCTGCCGGCCGGAGCTGACCGAGGGGCTGGTCGCCGACCTCGCCTGGCTCGGCCTGACCTTCCCGGAGCCGGTCTGGCGCCAGTCGGCCCGGATGTCCACCTACCGCGCCGCCCTCGACTCCTTGCGGGCGCGGGGCCTCGTCTATCCCTGCACCTGCACCCGACGGGAAATTCTCGCTGCCGCCGGCGCAGCCCGCGACCCGAACGGCGCGGGCGCAGCCCGCGACCCGGACGGTGCTCCGCTCTATCCCGGCACCTGCCGCGGCCGGCCGGTGCCGGACGCGCCCTACGCCTGGCGCCTCGACATGGCGCGGGCGCTGGAGGCCTGCCGGGGCCCGTTCTCCTACACCGCCTTCGTCCCGGGCGAGCCCGACGCGGTCCGCGCAGCGGATCCGGCCCGCTGGGGCGACGCGGTGCTCGGCCGCAAGGACATCCCGACGAGCTACCATCTTGCGGTGGTGCTCGACGACGCCGCGCAAGGCATCACCCACGTGGTCCGCGGCCAGGACCTCGAGGCCGCCACCGACCTCCACGTCCTGCTCCAGCGCCTCCTCGGCCTGCCCACGCCGCGCTACCACCATCACGGGCTGATCCGGGACGAGGCCGGCGAGAAGCTGTCGAAGAGCCTGCGCTCCGAGGCGCTGGCGGCCTTGCGCGAGCGGGGGGTGAGCGCGGCGGAGGTGCGGGCACGGCTGGGGTTCGGCGATGCCCGACAAGATCGGGCGCGGGATCCCCTCTCCCACACGGGAGAGGGGAGACGCGCCTCATCTTTCCCCGGACAGCCCTGCCGCCCACGGTGAGAGGCGATGCGTATCGCCGTTGTGTGAATCTGCGGGCTCCCCCTGGGAGCCACCCGCCAGCCCTTGCAACCCGGCCCCTCTGCGTACGATCCTGCCGCCCAAACGGGAGGCACGCCCTTGTCGCTCAGCTTCGGAATCCTCGTCTTCCCGCAGGTCCAGCAGCTCGATCTCACCGGACCCTACGAGGTCTTCGCCTCGGTGCCGGAGAGTGCCGTCCACCTGATCTGGAAGGACGGCGAGCCGGTGCGCTCGGCCACCGGCATCCCTTTCGTGCCGACCGCGACCTTCGCGACCTGCCCGCCCCTCGACGTGCTCTGCATTCCCGGCGGGGCCGGGGTGAACCCGCTCCTCGAGGACGAGGCGGTGCTGGACTTCGTGCGGGCGCGGGCCTCCGAGGTCCGCTACCTCACCTCGGTCTGCACCGGGGCGCTGGTGCTCGGCGCCGCCGGGCTGCTCGCGGGAAAGCGGGCGACGACGCACTGGTACGCGCACGACTTCCTCTCCCGCTTCGGTGCCGTGCCGGTCGAGGGGCGGGTGGTGCGCGACGGCACCCTGATCACCGCCGGCGGCGTGACCTCGGGCATCGATTTCGGGCTCGCCGTGGTGGCCGAGCTTCTGGGCCGCGAGGAGGCCGAGACGGTCCAGCTCGCGCTCGAATACGCGCCCGCCCCGCCCTTCGGCGCAGGCACCCCGGCCGAGGCGCCGGCGGCGGTGGTGGAGCGTGCGAAGAAGCGGCTCGCCGGCTCGCGGGCGGCGCGCGAGGCGATCATCGGGCGGATCACCGAGGGGTCTGCTTGATGGGCCGCTGCCGAGCCACAATCTCCCGGTCATCCCGGATCCTCGCCTTCGACGCGCCCCGGGAAGAACGTCGAGTGGTGTCGATGGAAGTGGCTGACTGAACGTCTGGACCGAAGAAGCGCAGGGATCTCCCGCCCTCAGCGCATCGCCTCGCGCTGCGCCAGCGTGGTCGGCGCGCCCGACTTCTGGATCAGCCCGTCGATCTGGTCGCGCTGGCGGCGGAACTCGGCGAGGAGCCGCCCGTCGAGCTCGCGGCCGCGGGGGACGCGGATCTTCATCGGGTCCACGAAGTGGCCGTTGATGATCACCTCGTAGTGCAGGTGCGCGCCGGTCGAGAGGCCGGTCGAGCCGACATAGCCGATGATCTGGCCCTGGCGCGCCTTGGCGCCGGCGGTGATGCCGCGGCCGAACCGCGACATGTGGTTGTAGGTGGTGACGTAGCCGTTGGCGTGCTGCAGCTCGACCCGGCGGCCGTAGCCCGAATCCCACTCCGCCTTGATGACCGTGCCGTTGCCGGCGGCGAAGATCGGCGTGCCGATGCGGATCGACCAGTCGACACCGGTATGGAGCTTGGCGTAGCCGAGCACCGGGTGGCGGCGGTAGCCGAAGCCGGAGCTCATGTTGCCGTCGGCCACCGGCTTGCGCAGCAGGAACTTCTTGAGCGAGCGGCCGGCCTCGTCGAGGTAGTCGATGCCGCCGTCGTCGGGCGACTGGAAGCGGTAGATCCGCCGCGCCTCGCCGCCGAGGTTGAGCGCCGCGAACAGGATGTCGGGCCGCTCGGCCGAGCCGCCGGATTCCTCGTCGTAGGTGTAGAACAGCTCGATGCCGTCGCCGCTCGAGACGCGACGCTGGAAGTCGACGTCGTAGCCGAAGATCCGCACCAGATCCTCCACCGTCGAGCGCGGCAGGTCGTGGCGGGCCGCGGTCTCGTAGAGGCTGGCATAGAGGCGCGCGCCGGTGCCCTCCTCGTCGTCTTCCCCGGCCTCCGGCTTCGGTGCCGGCTTCTGGGCGGTGCCCTCCGGCACCGGCGGGGCCACCGACACGAAGGCGCCGCGGTCGTTCATCGCGGCGATCGCCTCGACGCCGGACTCGCCGTAGAGGATCACCCGGGTGAGCTGGCGCGGGTCGCCGGCCCGCGGGCCGGGGCCGATCTGGAGCCGCATCTGCTGGCCCTCGCCGATGGTGCCGGCCCGGACCCGGGCGCCGAGCGCCGCCAGGATCGGGCGGACCTGCTCGTCGAGGCCGCCATTGGCCCGGAGCACGCCCTCGAGGGTCTCGCCGCGCTTGATCGCGACGTCGCGCTCCTCGACGAGCGGTGCGTCCCGCTCCCGCTCGATCTTGGGAAGATCGGTGACGTTCTCGCGCATCACCCGGACCTCGATCGACTTGAACGGGCCGGACGATCCGCCGAAATCGCCGCCGCCATCGAGCCCCGGCAGAGCCGTCATGCTGCGCAGCGTCCGCGAGAGCATCAGCTGGGGGGCGATCGGCAGCGCCGCGCGGCGGCCCGCCTCGGCGGCGAGCCGCCGCTCCTCCTCGATCTGCGCCGCCACGTCCTCGTCCGAGAGGGCAGGGGCGCCGGCCGGGACCGCGAGGTCGCCGAGATCGCGCTTGACGACCGACACCTCCGCGTCCGGCGCCTCGGCGGCGGCCGCCTGGGGCTCCGGCGCCCGGTCGTTGCCCGGGTCGGCGAAGAAGCGCATCGGATCGAAGCTCGGGATGTCGGTCGCCGCCATCCCGGCGGTGGTCGAGAGCGCGGTGGCGATCCGCACGAAGGGCCTGACCTTGATGATCTCGCGCTCGCCCGCCCGCAGGGTCACCGGGGCCTTGAAGCTCTGCTTGGCGAGCGCCACCATCGGGTTGCGCACCAGCCGGTCGCCCTTGCGGGCGAGGTTGGTGCCGCCCTCGCTGGCGACCGGCCGGGGCGCCACCGCCACCGCCTGGGGCAGCTCCGCGAAGGTGATCTCGCCCTGCAGCGAGACCCAGATCGCCGAGCCGATCAGGGCGGCGCCGGTCATGCCGGTGAGCACGCAGGCCGCGAGCCAGCGCAGGTTGACGTCGCGCCTGTCGGAGGTGGGAGAGGCGGTGCCCGTGACGTCGAGCGGCGGCTCGCGGCCCGAATCGGCGGATCGGCCGCGGGGCGCCTGCTGGGATCCGACCGGGTCGAGGCGGGCGCGCTTCACCGTGTCTCCTTGGCCAGTTCCGGCGCCATGCCGTGTCCGGCGCCATGCGTGGGACGCCCGGCACCCCGGGGGACAGCGAAACGAGGCTCCGACCGCAGCGCGACCATGCGTGGCTCACGCACCGAAATCAACGGCGGTCGGGCCCTGCATCCCCAGTGGCTGTCCCGGGTCCGAACGTCGGCTGTCTCTCCGGCGCCAGCATGTCAGGATTGAGGCGTGCAGGCCCGGGATCCCGTCCGCTTCCGCCGTCGCCACGAGCCTGCCGTGATCCCTTTTGCCGCATGGCCGGGGGCGACGGCCGGGCCACCTTCCGGGCATCGGGCGGCGGCCCTCCGGTGCGTGCGCCAGGGCGTCCGGCCCCGCGGGGTTTCCCGTGAGCGCAGCGGTTTCCCCGGCCGCCCGAAATGCTCTACGGTTCCGCTGATCCTTCCGGGAGTTCTCCATGACGCGTCGCCACGCCGGTCTCGCCGCCGCCCTGCTGATCCTGTCCTCGCACGCCGCCCTCGCGCATCCCGGCCACGGCGACGCCGCCGGTCTCGCGCACGGCTTCGCCCACCCGCTGGGCGGGGCGGACCACCTGCTCGCCATGGTGGCGGTCGGCCTCTTGGCGGCGGCGCGCGGCGGGCGGGCGCTCTGGGCGGTGCCGCTGGCCTTCCTCGGCATGATGGCAATCGGCGGCGCCCTCGGGGCCGCCGGGGTCGTGCTGCCCTTCGTGGAGATCGGGATCGGGCTGTCGGTCGTGGCCTTCGGCCTCGCGGCGGCCGTCGGGGCCGGTCTGCCGCTCGCCGGCGCCGTCGCCCTCGTCGGCCTGTTCGCGGTGTTCCACGGCCACGCCCACGGCGCCGAGATGCCCGACACGGCCTCCGGCCTCGCCTATGGCCTCGGCTTCCTGGCGGCGACCGCGCTCCTGCACCTGGCCGGCATCGGCGCCGGGCTGGCAGCGGGCCGGATCGGCCGCGGCCGGGCGGTTCCGTTCGCGGGCGCGGCGGTGGCGCTCGCGGGCGTGGCGGTGCTGGCCCGGGCGGTCTGAGGACGTCTTGGGCGCCGGAGCCCTCTGCGGCTCCGGCGCGACGCGGTTCAGCCCGGATTGATCGCGGTCGCGAGCCAGCAGGCCGACCCGAGACGCACCGGGTTTCGTGAGGGCATCGCGGCCCGGACCGCCGCCACGGCCCGGTCCCGCAGATCCGCGTCGTCGAGCTCGCGCAGGAGCCCGGCGATCGGACCGACCGTCACCGCGAAGCGCGTCGCGGCCTCGGCATCGCGCCCGATCTCGAGCAGGCGATCGACGGGGGTGACCGCGATTTTCGAGAAACCCGTCTGCGCGAGCAGAGCTGCCAGCCCGTCCCGGTCCGCGAACCGAAACGGCCCGGGACTGCCCGGCACCGGCGGCGCAGGCGGCGGGACGACGGTGAGCACCGCGTCGCGCGGCACGCTCACCCAGTCATTCTCCGGGAGCGCGCGCCAGCACAGGATGGCGAGGCGGCCCCCTGGCCGCAGGCCGCGCCGGATGTTGGCGAAGGCCGCCCGCGACTCGTCGAAGAACATCACCCCGAAGCGCGACAAGGCGAGGTCGTGCCCGGGCGCGAAGGCGTGGACCTGCGCGTCGGCCTCGACCCAGGTGATCGGCGCGCCCTTGGTCGGCCGCTCCCGCGCCCGCTCCAGCATCGGACGGGACACGTCCACCCCGGTGACCGCGCCCTCCGGCCCGAGCCGCTCGGCCGCCAGCAGCGCGGTCTCGCCGCAGCCGCAGCCGATATCGAGCACCCTCTCGCCGGGACGAAGGGCTGCCCCGTCCAGCAGGGCGGCGGTCAGGGGCGCGAAGACACGGTCGAGCTCCGTCTGCATGCCAACCCAGCGCGCACCGACGTCGCCGTTCCAGTACTCCGTCTGGGAGATCGGTTCCGGCATCGGCGCACCCCTGTCCCGCCCGCGTCGGGCGCCAGATTAGGGCCGGGCGCCGGACGGGCAAGGGCCGCGGGTCGCGACCGGTCCGGGCTGCCTCAGGTCGCCCGGCTGCCCCGCGGGCGTCCCCGCCGTCCGGCGGGAGCGCCGGCCGGGGCAGCGTCGCCGCCCTCGGCGCCGCGCAGGCGCCGTCGGCCGAGACCGCTGTTCTTCGCCAGCTCGGAGCGCTGCGAGGCGTAGTTGGCGGCGACCATCGGGTAGTCGCGCGGCAGGCCCCACTTCTCGCGGTACTGGTCCGGCGTGAGGCCGCGGCCGGCGAGGTGGCGCTTGAGCGTCTTGTACGGCTTGCCGTCCTCGAGGGAGATGATGTGGTCGGGCGTGACCGTCCGGCGGATCGGGATCGGCGGCTCGGGCTTCGGCGCTTCGGGCGGGGGTGGCGCCATCAGCTGGGTCAGGGTCGAGTGTATGGCGCCGATCATCGGCGGCAGCTCGTTCGGCGGGACCGCGTTGTTGGCCACGTAGGCCGTGACGATGGCGGCGCAAAGATCGACGATCCGATCGCCCGAGCCGTTCTCCTCGACGTTCATCTCGCTCCCCCGTCTGCATTCGCATCGAAGAATGCATGATGACGTTCAAACGTCAAACAGACTGTGCGCTCTCGTGGGGTAATCCTGTGGACGTAACCGCTGTTCATCAGTCAATTGGGGCGGCCGGCGAGTAACTTATGTTTATGAAACGGGCTACGCTCTTGGGCGTAGGGAGGGTCTGTGACGGCAAAGACCCGCCGTGGCGCCGCCGCGGCCCGGTCCGGGAAGGCCGGCGGCAGGATCGCGTTCGCGTCGGCTTTCGGCCCCCGGACAGGCGACACCAGCCCCTGGGCCGCCGGATTGCTCCGGCTCTTGGCGCAGTCAGCCGAAGGATGTCGGCCCTGCCAGGGCTGGTTGGCCGCCCTGCGGCAGTCGAGCGATGGTCGGCATGCGTGAGGTCTTCGACCAGGAAAACAGCGATGTTCTCCGACGACGAGCGAAAGCCGGATTGGTTGAGCGGGACGCTTGAAGCCGATCGCGGAGGCGCCCGGCATTTCCGTCGATTGCTTGCTTTCGAGTCGTCACCGCCGTGACGATCCGCGTCAAGGGAGCAGAGGAGGACGCGGAGGTGTCCCTGGCCGCCGCGGCGCCGGCCGGTTCAGGCACGGGATGCCCCGCCGCGGGTCGAGGGCGACGCGCCGGTTTCTTGCGTGTGGAACACGAGGTGACGGTGCCGCTTTGCCAACGGGTCGGGAGCTCGCAGGCAGTGGACGGTGAGCATGCAGGAATACGGAGCCTCGTTCGGCCTCGGGGTCGTCGCCGGGATGCGCAGCATGGCGGCCTGCGCCGCCCTGACATGGGCCGCCTCGCAGGGGCGTACGCGCGGTGACGTCATCCCCGCCGGGCCGGGCGCTCGGACGCTCGCCACGGCGGCCGCTGTGGCCGAGATGGCCGGGGACAAGATGCCGTTCGCGCCCGATCGGCGCATCCCGGCCTCCTTCGCCTTCCGGCTGGCCATCGGCGCCGTCGGAGGCTGGGCCCTGGCCGGGCGGCGCGCGACGCCGGCATACGGCGCGCTGGCCGGGGTCGCGGGGGCGGTCGCCGGCACGCTCCTCGGGCGGGCCGCGCGGGGTGGGGACTCGCATTCGGCGGAAGGCCGCATCCGCGGCCTCGCCGAGGACGCGGTCGCGGCCGGTCTCGCCGTGCTGGTGGTCATGTCCGCGGACCCCGAGCGGCACCGAGGGGCGCCACGCTAAGCATCATTCCGCCGGTGGCGAACGACCGCTGCCGAAGTGGTACCGGTTCGGCGGCGAACCGAAGGACCGCGCCAGCGACAATGTTGCAAAAACAAGAGCCCCGGCAGAATTGCGCCATGCAATTCCGCTGAGACGCGTCGAACCGGAGCGTCATGCGATCGAGGACGTTTTCGCGAGAGCCGTCAGTGGTCGGAGTGGCAGGATTTGAACCTGCGACCCCCACGTCCCGAACGTGGTGCGCTACCAGACTGGGCTACACTCCGACGCGCCCGAAGGCGTAGGCTCGTACTCTCATACCATCTGCTGAAAATGCTTGATGGTCTCGGGAAGACACAGGCTCGCGAGAGCGCTGGTCGGAGTGGCAGGATTTGAACCTGCGACCCCCACGTCCCGAACGTGGTGCGCTACCAGACTGCGCTACACTCCGAACGGCCGGCCGCCGGCCGACGACGGGGCTTATAGCGAGGGCATCCGGGGGCCGCAAGGCCGTTCCTGCGCGATGGCCGAGTTTCTTGAGGCCCGGCCGTTGCCGGTCTTCGTGGCCCGGGCCGGCGGGCGCGGCGCTCGGGCCTTCACACCGGAACGGGGGACGGGTCTGGGAAGACCATCTTGCGCGATCCACCCCCGCACCCCATTGTCGCTGCGCAAACAGGCGGGACCGGCGGGGTGGCGGATGGCGAGCCGGGTGGTGGCGTGAGCGAGGACGACAAGGCCGGGATGCCGGAGCCGGGAGTGTCGCACTCCGCGGAGGCGCCGTCATTGGCGCATCTGAAGTCGGCGGTGATCCGCGAGCCGGGCCTCGACGACCGCGGCAGCGTGTTCTTCGCCGCGATCGAGATGACCCGGATGCCGATGATCCTGACCGATCCGCGGCAGACCGACAACCCGATCGTGTTCGCCAACCGGGCGTTCCAGGATCTTACAGGTTACACCGAGGCCGAGCTCGTCGGCCGCAACTGCCGCTTCCTGCAGGGGCCGGAGACCAGCCGCGAGACCGTGCGCGAGCTGCGCGACGCCGTGGCCGAGCGCCGGGCGATCGCGACCGAGATCCTCAACTACAAGCGCGACGGCTCGCCGTTCTGGAACGGCATCTTCATCGGCCCGGTCTTCGACGAGGCCGGGGAGATCGTCTACTTCTTCGCCTCGCAGCTCGACGTGACCCGGCGCCGGGTGTCGGAGCAGGCGTTCCGGCAGGCGCAGAAGATGGAGGCGATCGGCCAGCTCACCGCCGGCCTCGCCCACGACTTCAACAACCTGCTGCAGGTCGTGACCGGCAACCTGGAACTGGCGCGCAATTCCGTCACCAGCGAGCGGGCGCAGCGCCAGCTCGCCAACGCCGCCGGGGCGGCGGAGCGCGGCGCGAAGCTGACGAAGCAGCTCCTCTCCTTCGCCCGCAAGGCGCGGCTCGAGCCGCGCTCCCTCAACCTGAACGCGCTGGTGCTCGCCTTCGCCGAGGTGGCGGAGAGCACGCTCGGCAGCGCCGTCTCGGTGCGCCTCGACCTCACGCCGCGGCTGCCGGCGGTCACGCTCGACCGCACCAACCTCGAGATGGCGCTGCTCAACGTGCTGATCAACGCCCGCGACGCGATGCCGGCGGGCGGCACGGTGACGATCTCGACCGCCTCGCTCCAGCTCAACGGCGAGGGCCGGGCCCGCAGCCTGCCGCCCGGCACCTACGTGGCCTTGCGGGTGCGCGACGAGGGGGAGGGGATGCCGCCCCACGTCGCCGAGCGCGCGACCGAGCCGTTCTTCTCGACCAAGGGCCCCGGCAAGGGCACCGGCCTCGGCCTCGCCATGGCGCACGGCTTCCTGCAGCAATCCCGCGGCCGGCTGGAGATCGAGAGCCGGCCCGGCAGCGGCACCACCATCACGATGCTGTTTCCCGCCGGCACCGGCGCCCCCTCCGAGGAGGAGCCCGCCGAGCAGAGGGCGGTCCTGCGGCGGGGCGACGAGACGGTCCTGGTGGTCGAGGACAGCGACGACGTGCGCGCGCTCGCCCGCGAGTATCTGGAGAGCCTCGGCTACCAGGTGCTGGCCGCCCGCGACGGCGACGAGGCCCTGCGCATCCTCGAGCGCGAGGAGCGGATCGACCTGCTCTTCTCCGACATCGTGATGCCCGGCAGCCTCAACGGGCTGACCCTGGCGGAGCGGGCGCAGAGCCGTCGGCCGGACCTGCCGGTGCTGCTGACCACCGGCTACAACGAGGACCTGGTGGCCGACGGCCCCGCGACCCCGACCATGGACGTGCTCGGCAAGCCCTACCGCAAGGCCGAGCTCGCCGACCGGATCCGCGCCGCCCTCGACCGCGGCGCCAGGGCGATGCCGGCCCCGGGCGAGCCGCATCACGGCTGAGCGGATCGATCGGTCAAGCCGGGGAAGCGGGCCTGTCGTCACGTCGGTGACATGCGCCTCGCGCAAGAACGGCCGCGCTCATTGTCCCGCGAGGATTCCATGCCGCGCCGTTCCCTGCTCGCCGCCGCCTTCCTGCTGTCGGCCGCCCCCGCCGCTCTCGCCCAGACCTCTCCGGCTCCGCAGGCCTATCCCGCCACGCTCGCGGGCCACGCCGTGCTGCCGGCCGAGAGCTTCGTCGCGATCCCGGAGGACGCGCCGAAGGACCTCGCGACCCCCGGCAAGTTCACCACCGGCCGGCGGGTCGAGGCGGTCGGCACCGTCGAGGTCCAGTCGATGGGCCGCCCGACCAGCCTGAGGCTCCCGCTCAAGGGTCAGCCGCTCCAGGGCCATTCGGGCATCAAGCGCGTGGCGGACGGCACCTACTGGGTGCTGACCGACAACGGCTTCGGCGCCAAGGCGAACTCGCCCGACGCGATGCTCTACCTCAACCACTACCGGATCGACTTCGACAAGGGCGGCGTCGAGCGCCTGGAAACGATCTTCCTGCGCGATCCCGACAGGAAGGTGCCGTTCCGCATCGCCAACGAGGCGACCGAGAGCCGCTACCTCACCGGCAGCGACTTCGACCCCGAGAGCGTCCAGTTCGTCGGCGACCAGATCTGGATCGGCGAGGAGTTCGGCCCGTTCCTGATCAAGGCCGACCGCACCGGCAGGGTCGAGGCGGTGGTCGAGACCCTGGCGTCGGGCAAGCCGGTCCGCTCCCCCGACAACCCGGCGGTGACGACCCCGGCGATGCCGGGCGGCGCGGTGGCGTTCAACGCCCGCCGCTCGAAGGGCTTCGAAGGCATGGCGGCCTCGCCGGACGGCAGCCGGCTCTACGCCCTCCTCGAAGGCCCGCTCTGGGACGCGGACGCCAAGGCCTTCGAGACCCGCGACGGCCGCGAGGTGCTGCGCATCCTCGAATTCGACACCAAGGCGGAGACATGGACCGGCCGCTCCTGGCTCTACCCCCTGGAGGCCAACGGCAACGCCATCGGCGACTTCAACCTCGTGGACGCCACGACCGGCCTGATCATCGAGCGCGACGACGGCGAGGGCACCGCCGACCGGGCCTGCCCGGCCGGCCAGAAGGGCAACGACTGCTTCTCGGTCCCGGCGAAGTTCAAGCGTGTCTACAAGGTCGAGCTGACCGACGCCAACCAGGGCGGTCCCGTTCGCAAGATCGGCTACATCGACCTGATGCGCATCGCCGACCCGGCCAAGAAGGCCCGCAAGCCGCTCACCGACGGCGCGCTCGCCTTCCCGTTCTTCACGATCGAGAACGTCGACAAGGTGGATGACACCCACATCATCGTCGGCAACGACAACAACCTGCCGTTCTCCGCGAGCCGCGACCCGCACCAAGTCGACGACAACGAGTTCGTGCTCCTGGAGGTGGGGGATTTCCTGAAGGCGAAGTGACGGCCGTGCCCCGCATCTCGGCCGAGATGCGGGGTGCTCGGCGGATGCTGCCTTCGCCGGAGCCCTTGTTCGATCTACTCCTGCAGATTTGCCACCCGCCGGGTCATTCCGGGGCCGCGCAGCGGAGCCCGGAATCCAGAAACACAGGTGAGGAGGAATGAGACGGAACGCGATCCGTCATTTTCTGATCATCTTGCGCTTCTGGATTCCGGGCTCCGCTGCGCGGCCCCGGAATGACGTGGCAGGAATCAACTCCGTCGAAGGAGCAAAGCTGGATCTCTCACCGCTTCGCCTTGTTCGCCTCGCGAAACAGCTGCCACTCCTCGACGACGCGCCCGTCCGGCAGGTGGCAATAGCCGGCCTCGCCTTTGGAACCTTTTCGGATCTCGAGGCGCCCGCCGATGGAGGCGCAATAGGCAGAGGCGGGGTTTCCGAGGGCCCAGGCCTGTGGAATGCCGACGACCACGAGCATTGCGGCGGCAAGCAACGACTTCACGATCCTCTCCTCCCCGGAAACCGCGGAAGGATAGGCGAGCGCGATGAACCGGCGGTGACGTAGGATCGCCCGCCGGTCTGGTGCTTCAGTGACCCCCGCCCAGATACGCCGCCCGCACCTGCGGATCGTCGCGCAGCTGCGCCGCCGGGCCCTGGAAGCGGATGCGGCCGTTCTCCAGAACGTAGGCGTGGTCGGCGACGCCGAGCGCCGCCATGGCGAACTGCTCGACGAGGAGCATCGTCACCTGCTCCTCCTTGAGGCGGCGGATGATCCGGAAGACCTCCTCCACCAGCTTCGGCGCGAGGCCCATCGACGGTTCGTCGAGGAGCAGGATTTCGGGTCGCAGCATCAGGGCCCGGCCCATGGCGAGCATCTGCTGCTCGCCGCCCGACAGCGTCCCGGCGAGCTGGGTGCGGCGCTCGCGCAGGCGCGGGAACAGGGTGTAGGCCCGTTCCCGGTCGGCGTTGACGTCGCCCTTCGGCCGCGATCCGGTGAGGCGCGGGAAGGCGCCGAGCGTCAGGTTGTCCTCGACCGAGAGGGTCGGGAAGACCCGCCGCCCCTCGGGGGAGTGGGCAAGCCCGGTGCGGGCCACGTCGTGGCTCTCCAGGCCGCCGATCTCGCGCCCGTTGAGCTTGATCGAGCCGGCGCGCGGCTTGATCATGCCGGAGAGCGCCCGCATCGTGGTGGTCTTGCCGGCGCCGTTGGAGCCGATCAGGGTGACGACCTGGCCCTTCGGCACCGTGAAGGTGAGGCCGTGCAGGACCTCGATCTGGCCGTAGCCGGCCGACAGGCCGCTGACGTCGAGCATCTCTCTACTCCGCGGCGTCGGCAACCGGGCTGCCGAGATAGGCTTCGATGACCTTGGGGTCGGACTGGACCTCGCGGGCGCCGCCCTCCGCGATCTTGTGGCCGAAATCGAGCACGCTGACACGATCACACAGGCCCATCACCACGTCCATGTGGTGCTCGATCAGGATCACCGTGATGCCGGCGTCGCGGATCTTGCGGATGATGACCGTGAGCTCGGCGATGTCGGGCGCGGTCAGGCCGGCGGCCGGCTCGTCGAGGAGGAGCAGGACGGGATCGAGCGCCAGCGCCCGGCCGATCTCGAGGAGCCGCTGCTTGCCGTAGGGCAGGTTGCGGGCCTCGACCTGGGCGAGGGACCCGAGGCCGACGAAGTCGAGGATCGCCATGGCGCGGGCCCGCGCCTCCCGCTCCTCGCGCCGGCGCCGCGGCGTTCCCAGGATCGCGTCGAACAGCGTGCCCTGGAAGCTGTGGTGCAGCCCGACGAGCACGTTCTCCAGTGCCGTCATCTCGCGGAAGAGCTGGACGTTCTGGAAGGTGCGGGCGACGCCCGACAGGGCGATCTCGGAGGGCGTGCGGCCGTCCAGGCGCTTGCCAGGGGAACCATTGGCGGCCTCCGTGCCGGCCGCGAGCGTGACCCCGCCGGCGGTCGGCTTGTAGATGCCGGTGAGCACGTTCATCATCGTGCTCTTGCCCGAGCCGTTCGGCCCGATGAGGCCGTGGATCGTGCCCGGCCGCACCGCCAGGTCGACCTCGTTGAGGGCCTTGAGGCCGCCGAACTGCATCACCGCCTTCTCGACCTGGAGCAGCGGGTCCGCGCCGGAGCGGCCGCCCTGGCGGATCAGCGCCTCGCCGGAGGCCGACAGCGCCTGCGTCGCTCCCGTATGGGCCGGGCGCAGGAAGGGCAGCTTCTCCCGCAGGAAGCCGACGATGCCGTCCGGCAGATAGTAGACCACGAACAGGATCATCAGGCCGAAGACGGTGAGGCGGAAGTCGGTCACCGATTCCATCGCCAGCGTCGCCGGGAAGAAGGCGAGGCAGAGCGCGCCGGGGATGAGCAGCGTCATCCGGTTGTCCTGGCGGCGCAGGAAGGCGAGGCCGACCACGACGACCGCGAGGCCCGCGATGATCCCGGCCATGATCCGCACGAGGCCGATATCCGCCAGGATGTTCGGCATCATCACGATGATGGCGGCGCCGATCAGCGGGCCGGAGCGCGACTTGCGCCCGCCCATGGTGACGGCGAGGAGGAACAGGACCGTCAGCTCGAAGCCGTAGGAGTTCGGCGCGACGTAGCGCTCCGACCAGGCGAACAGCGCGCCGGCGAGGCCCGCCAGCGCCGCGGAGATCACGAAGGCGTAGACCTTGTAGCGGTAGACGCTGACGCCCATGCAGTCGCAGGCGATCGGCGAATCGCGCAGGGCCTCGAAGGCGCGGCCGAAGGGCGAGCGCACCACCCGGTTGACCACCAGGATGGTCAGGAGCAGGCAGGCGCAGACGAGATAGTAGAATTCGAGCCGGCGGCCCGCCGCGCCCCAGGGGGCCTGCATGCCGATGAGCGAGAAGTCGAGGACGCGGGCCGGCGGCAGGGTGATGCCGAGCGGTCCGTTGGTCAGCTCCGTCATCTCGTTGATGAAGATCTGGATGATGGTGCCGAAGGCGAGCGTCACCATGGCGAGGTAGGGCCCGCTGACCCGGAGTGCCGGAATCGCCAGCAAGAGCCCGAAGGCGGCGGTGACGCCGATGCCGGCGAGCAGGCCCACCCAGAGCCCGAGCTTGAACTTGAGGAAGAGCACCGCGGCCGCGTAGGCGCCGACGCCGAACAGGCCGGCATGGCCCAGCGAGACCTGGCCGGTATAGCCGACCACGATGTCGAGCCCGAGGATCAGGATCGCGTAGATCGCGATCACCACCAGCAGGTGGATGTAGTAGGTGCTGGTGACGACGTGCGGGAAGGCCGCCAGGAAGACGACGAGGCACACGGCCCCGAGGAGGCCGACGAAGCGGCCGAGCCCGGCTTGAGGCACCGGCGGAGCGGTTTGCCGGGCCAGCGCCGGCGCGGAGGCGGACTGCGCCATGATCGTGAGGAACCTTAGGAGAAGCGGGAGCGACGAAGGCCGCTCCCGCGTTCCGGGAGCGGCGCGAAACGGATCAGACCTTCTTGATCACGGCCTTGCCGAACAGGCCGACCGGGCGCACCGCCAGCACGGCGAGGAGCAGGATCAGGCCGGGCACGTCCTTGTAGCCGGTCGAGATGTAGAAGCCGGTGAGCGTCTCGGCGACGCCGAGGATCAGCCCGCCGACGATCACGCCGAGGCCCGATTCGAGGCCGCCGATGATCGCGACCGCGAAGGCCTTGAGCGCCAGCACCGAGCCCATCGTGGCGCCGGTGAGCGTGACGGGGGCGACGAGCACGCCCGCGAAGGCCGCCGTCATGGCGCTGATCGAGTAGGACAGGGTGATGACCTTCTGGGTGTTGATGCCCATCAGGCCGGCGGCGTCGATGTCGTTCGAGGTCGCCACCACCGCCTTGCCCCAGATCGAGCGGCGGTTGAACAGCTCGACCGCCAGCATCATCAGGAGCGCGCCGGCGACGATCATCAGCTCCATCGGCAGCACCCGGACGCCCCCGAAGGTCAGGGCGGTCTCCGGCAGCGGCGAGGGGAACTTCAGGTCGTCGCGGCCCCAGATGTTCTCGGCGACGTTCTTGAAGATGATCCCGAGCGCGATGGTGGCCATGATCCACCCGTACTCGGACTTGATCTTGACCGCCGGGCGCACGCCGAGGCGCTCGACCACGGCGCCGAGCGCGAAGCCGAAGACGAGGACGAGCGGCAGCATCAGCCAGTAGCCGGTGAACGGCACCAGGGTGAGGCCGAACAGGGCCCCCAGCATCAGGGCCTCGCCCTGGCCGAAATTCAGGGTCTTCGATGTCGCGAAGGTGAGCTGGTAGCCGAAGGCGATCGCGGCGTAGATCATGCCGACGGCGATGCCGCTCGCCACCAGCTGAAGGAAGATTTGCATGACCGGACTCGTCTCGACGTAAAGGGGCCCCGCAGGAACAGCGGGGCCCCGGTCTCAAGGCTCAGTTCGAGGCCTTCTCCTTGACGCGGACGACGCCGGCATTCTTGGCGTCCTCCTCCTTGGCGTAGACGATCTTGCCGTCCTGCACCTTGCCGAACACCACCATGTTGCGGGTGATGGCGTTGTGGTCCTTCGGCGTGAACGGCTTGTCGTAGGTGGTGACCACGCCCTCGACCTTGGTCTTCAGGTCCTCGAGCGCCGCGCGCACCTTCGGGCCCTCGGTCGAGCCGGCCTGCTTGATCGCGGCGGCCAGCAGGTAGACCGAGTCGTAGCCTTGCGCGCCCGCCACCGGGGTCGGGATCTTGTTGACCTTGAAGGAGCTGTAATAGCCCTCGAGGAAGGACTTGCGGCGGGGCAGCGTCTTATCCTCGATGAAGGTCTGGGGCATGATCACGCCGTTGCCGTTCGCCCCGGCGATGTCGATGAAGCTCTGCATCGAGGCCGGCCACGAGGTGATCATCGGCACCTTCCAGCCGAGCTTGGCCATGCCGTTGGCGATCTGGGCCAGCTCCGGGCCGATGCCGTAGGCCAGGATCACGTCCGCGCCCGCCGCCTGCGACTTCAGCAGCTGGGGCGTCATGTCGACGTCCTTGATGTTGAACTTCTCCACCGCGACCGGCTTGACGCCCTTGGCCTTGAGGTACTTCTCCAGGTCCTCGCGGCCGAGCTGGCCGTAATTGGTCGAGTCGGCCAGGATCGCGATCTTCTTGAAGCCCTGGGCGATCGCCTCGTCGGCCATCATGCCGGCCTGCAGCACGTCGTAGGCCGAGGTGCGGAAGACGTAGTTCGAATCGTAGTCCGGCGGGTTGAACTGGTTGGTGATGATCGTGCCGGTGGCCACGTTGTTGATCACCGGGATCTCGGCTTCCTGGTAGAAGCGCTGGGCGGCGAGCGCCACGCCGGTGTTGATGAAGCCGAGGGTGGCGACCACCTTCTCCTTGTTGATCAGCTCCTGGGCGACCTGGGCGCCGACCTCGTTCTTGGCCTCGTCGTCGCGCTCGACGAGCTGGATCTGGCGCCCGAGCACGCCGCCGCTCTTGTTGATCTCCTCGGCGGCGAGCCGCACGCCGTCGCGCATCGACACGCCCATCGACGAGGAGCCGCCGGTATAGGGGCCGGTCACGCCGATCTTGATCGGGTCGGCCGCGTAGGCCGGGACCGCGAAGGCGGTCGCGCAGGCGAGCGCCGCGGCGAGCGCGGTCAGGGATGAGCGCATCTGGATTCCTCCGGGCACCGTTTCTTGCCGTCCCGGCCTTCGCGGCCGGGCTTCGGGGTGCCGGATAGAACCCAAAGTGGCAGCGCTTGTCGAGCGCGTCTTTCGATCTAGAGAGACGGGCGTGAGCGGGGGCAGAGTGCTGAGAGGCAGTTCGATACGGCGGGGCGAGTCGAGAGTGTGATCCTTGATGGATCTCCGCGCCATCCCGGGGCCCGGCGCGGCCGGGAACCCGGGATCCTTGAAGGCTGACGCTGGAGGAGGACTTGGACCGCGGTCCGGATTCTCCTGCATCGTCGGCGTTCGCGAATACCGGGTCCTCGGCTGCACTGCCCCGGGATGATGTCGCGAGTACCGGATCCGGCGATCAACTTGCGGGAGGGGACCAGGCGAGCGCGCGCCCGGCGCCCCTCACTCCTTCGCGGGCTCGTCCTTGCCGGGCACCTGCGTGATGCCGCCGATCACCCGTACCGGGCGATTGCCCTCGGGCGGGGTCTTCCAGCCGCCGTCGGCGGACTTCGCCTCCGGGGCCTTGGGCGCGGCGGCGTCGGCGGCCTTGGTCTCCGGCTTCGGGGCGGGCTCGGCCTTCGGTGCCAGGGGCGGTACCAAGGCGGCCGGGGTCTCGGGTTTCTCGGGCGGCTTGGTGCGGGCCGCAGTTTTGCGGGGCGCCTCGGGCTTCGGGCCCTCGTGCGTGGTCTCGCGGCGCGGGCCGGCGCCGCCGCGGGCGGCCGGGCTGTCGGGGTTGAGGCCGAGGGGGTTCGGTCCGGCGGCGCTCGGCGCGCGGGCGGCGGCGGAGGGCGCCTGGACCGGGGGCAGGGCCTGCGGCAGCGGCCGGGCCGCGACGCGGCGCTCCTCGGGGCGGAGATCGGCCGGCGGCAGCGGCTCGCCCCGGGAGAGCGGCATCGGCGGCGGGTAGGGTCCGCCCACGCGGGGGCCGTCGTCGCGGGAGCCGCGCTCGCGCAGGATCCCGTCCCGCGGCGCCGGCGGGCGGATGTCGGCCTCGGTCCAGCCGAAGCCCGGGCGGCGGCCGCCGGGGATCGTGCCGGGGGGAATCAGCGGCGCCTCCAGGCGCTCGCGGTCGAGGATGCGGCCGGAGCGGGCATCGACGACGAGCTGCACCCGGTTGCCCCACGGGCTGTCGGCCTCGACCCGGTAGGTCTCGCCGTCGAAGCGCGGATGGCTCATGCCCGAATAGCCGGCACGGCCGAGGCGGACGATCACCGCCCGGGGCGGCAGGATCGCGTCGACCTCGTCCTCCTCGATGAAGACCCGGTAGCCCTGCGCCTGCGCGGGCCTGGTCAGCGACGCGCTGGCGATGAGCGTGGCGGCGAGCGCGGCGAGGAGTGCCGCGCCCGTCACGGACCGCGTACCCGTCTTCGACGGCAGTGCAGTCATCGTCCCGCATTCCCTTGTTTCCGGGGTCGTGCCGGGCGTGCAGCCCCGCATTCCCCTCGTGCTCGGACAAGAAACCGTTAACCGCGGGAATGAGGCGGGATTGCGGGAGCGCTGCCGTGGCAAGGCCTTCGGCGGCATCGTCTTTCGGCTAAGGGATGGCGTGAGCGCCCGCTCGCCCCGGAGGACACCCTCATGCCACGCCGTCTCGCCACCCTCCTCGTCGCCCTCGCGCCCTGCGCCGCCCTCGCGCAGGAGCGGCTGCCGACGATTCCGCCGGCCCAGTACAGCCCGGAGCAGAAGCAGGCCTCGGAGGCGTTCGAGGCCGCCCGCAAGGTGCCGGTCTTCGGGCCGTTCGAGCCCCTGATGCACTCGCCGGAGGTGATGACCCTGGCGCGCTCCATGGGCGATTACCTGCGCTACAAGCCGAAGATCGGCACCACGCTCTCCGAGCTGGTCATCCTGGTCAATGCCCGCCACTGGACGCAGGACTACGAGTGGTACGTCCACGCGCCGATCGCCCGGAAGGTCGGGATCGCCCCCGAGACCATCGCGGCGATCCGCGACGGCCGCCGCCCGGCCGGCCTGCCGGAGGACCAGGAGGCGGCCTACGACTTCACCAGCGAGCTCCTGCAGAACAAGCGGGTCTCGGACGCGACCTTCGCGCGGGCTGAAAAGCTCTTCGGCAAGCCGGGCGTCGTCGACCTGACGGCGGTGAGCGGCTACTACACGTTCCTGGCGATGGAGCTCAACGTCGCCCGCTATCCCCTGCCGAAGGACGGGACGCCGCTGCCGCGGCTGCCGGACTAGCCCCCCGCCCGCCGGGCGAGCCGGTGGGTCACGGCGAACGCGGCGTGAGCCTGAGGCCGCGGCACGCCGCCTGCCCGCGGCACCGGACGGCTCACGCGGACAACGCCGCCGGCCGCTCGCCCGGCACGCACAGGGCCGCGAAGTCCTCGGGCGGCATCGGCCGGCCGAACAGGTAGCCCTGCGCCTCCTTGCAGCCCTTCGCCCGCAGGCGCCCGCACATCGCCTCGGTCTCGACGCCCTCGGCGATCACCCCGAGGCCGAGGCTGTGGCCGAGGCTCAGCACCGACCGCACGATCGCCCGGTCCTGGCTCGACACCTCCATGCCCTGCACGAACGAGCGGTCGATCTTCAGCCGTGTGAGCGGGAAGCGCTTGAGAAGGCTGAGGGAGGCGTAGCCGGTGCCGTAATCGTCGAAGGCGAGCCCGATGCCGAGGTCGCGGAGCGCGCGGAGCGGGGCGATCAGGGCCTCGTCGTGCTGCAGGATGATGGTCTCGGTGATCTCGAGCTCGAGGGCGGAGCCCGGCAGGCCGGTTTCGGCGAGGGCGGCCCGGACCTCGTCGACGAGGCTCGCGGCGTGGAACTGCGCGCCGAACAGGTTGACGCCGACGCGCAGGTCCGGGGCGCCGGCCGCGCGCCAGGCGGCGGCCTGGGCGCAGGCCTCGCGCAGCACCCAGCGGCCGACCGGGGCGGCGAGGGGGCTGGCCTCGAGCGGCGCCAGGAACGCGGCCGGGGCGAGGAGCCCGAGCTGCGGGTGGCGCCAGCGGATCAGCGCCTCGGCGCCGACGATCCGGCGGGTCCGCAGGCAGACCTGCGGCTGGTAGAACAGCGCGAACTCCCCCGCCGCGAGCGCCTGCGGCAATTCCTGCTGGCGCGCGGTCCAGACCAGGGTGGCCTCGCGCATCGCCGGCGTGAACAGGCGGTGGCAGTGCCGCCCGGCGCGCTTGGCCTCGTAGAGCGCCATGTCGGCGCAGGCGAGGAGCGCGTCGCTGAGCGGCCCGTGCAGGGGGCTCAGCGCGATGCCGATGCTCGCCCCGAGATGGATGCTCCGATCGCCGAGCGGGAACGGCTCGGACAGGCCGTGCAGGAGCGCCTCGGCGACCGCGATCGCCGCCGCGGCGTCGCCGCAGCCCGGCAGCAGCACCGCGAATTCGTCCCCGCCCATCCGGGCGACGAGGCCGTCGACGATGTCATGCCGCGCGATGCAGGCGGCCAGGCGCGCGCCGGCCTGCCGGATCAGGTCGTCGCCGGCCTCGTGGCCCAGCGTGTCGTTGATCGTCTTGAAGCCGTCGAGGTCGATCATCAGGGCGGCCGCCGCAGCGCGGTCGGGCGCCTCGGCGACCTGCGCCATCGCCCGGGCGAGGCCCCGGCGGTTGCTCATCCCGGTCAGGCCGTCGGTCTCGGCCTGCCGGCGCAGGGTCGCGATCAGGCGGGCGCGCTCGCCCATCCGCTCTTCCAGCACCGCGAGCCCGTCGAACAGCCGCCGGATCTCGGTGATGCGCAGGGCCGGCGCGCCGCCTGGCGGCGGCCGGATCCCGGGCGGCAGGGCCGTGCCCTGCGACAGGGCCACCACGGTCTCCCGCGCGACCAGCAGCGGCCGCAGCACCGAGGCGCGCAGCGATTGCAGCAGGACGGCCAGCAGGGACAGGACCGTGACCGTGCCGCAGGCCACCGCCACGAGGCGCGCGCGCACGGCGTCGCGCTCGGCCGCGAAGCCCTCGACCATGCCGGCGAGGTAGCGGTCGCGCAGGGCCTCGACCGGCTTCAGGGTCGGCACGTAGCGGTGGGTGAGCGCGTCGGCCCCGAGCGTGTAGCGGCCCGAGACCTGCCCCTCGGCGATCGCCGCCGTGATCAGGCCGAGCCCGCCCTCCACGAAGGTCGTCTCGACCTCGCGCAGGAGCCCTTCGAGGGGCTGGCCGGGCCCGAAGGCGGACTGCCCGCGCAGCAGCCGCATGAGCTCGAGGATGCGGCCCCGCATCTGCACCGCCTCGGCGACCCGCTCCGGCGTGAGGGGCTGGCGCACCGCGACGGCCGGGATGATGGCCGAGCCGATCCGGCCGCCATATTCGCGCAGGTCGCTCACCACGTGGCCGATCAGGCCCGCGCCGACAAGGGCCGGATCGGCCCGGCCGATCTCGCGGATCTCCCAGGCGACGGCGTCCTGGAAGATGTCCACCACGGCGATCATCCGGGCGACCGCGGCCCCGACATCCTCCAGGCGCCGCTCGGCGGGCGGCAGCCCGGCCACCCGGTCGACGTCCCGCCGCGCCGCGTCGAGCTGCGCGGCCGTCGCCTCCAGGAACCGGGCGGGCACCTCCGGCGCCCCGGCGGACCGGGCCGGAGCGACGAGCCCCGCCAGGGCCCCGTCGCTCGCCGCCCGGAACGCCGCGAGCCGCGCCTGCGCCGCCGGATCGCTGCCGGGCGCGATCGCCATCAGGACGTTCGAGGGTCCGCGCTCGGCCGAGAGGCGGTTGGCCGCCTCGAGGATCTGGCGCAGCCGGCTGATGCGCATCAGGTTGTGCTGGCCGTCGCGGTAGGCGGCGATCGACGGCGCGACCACGATCGCAGTCAGGGCCAGGAGGCCGGCCGCGATCAGGAAAGCCGCGCCCCGCAGCCGGCGCTCGAGCCTGAGCTCCTGCCCGCGCCGCCCGCTTCCGTCCTGTCCGGAGGTCGCGGACCGCGTCGGTGTAAGGTGATGCACGATGAGCCTCGAAAACCAGCCGGCAGGATGCGCGGGCACGCACACACCGTCGTCACGGGCTAAATCGGAATCATTGCGGAATGCTTAGTCTGTAAGGCCTTGGCTCGGTAAAAGCCGTAGATGAGAGGCGCGAAATCAACTTACGGTTATATCGACCAGAGCTGCGGCGAGGCGGCGGATGCCCGCCCGGATGGCGACGGGCTCGTTGCCGGCAAAGCCCAGCACCAGCCCGGCCCGGTCCGGCCGCGATGCCGGGCTGTGGTAGAGCGGGGCGAGCGGGTAGACGCCAATGCCGGCCGCACGGGCGAGCGCCACCATCTCGGCCTCGCGGCTGGCCGGCACGTCCGGAAACCAGGCGACGAGGTGCAGCCCTGCCGCTTCGCCCTCGACGCGCACCCGCGTGCCGAAGCTCTCGTCGAGGGAGGAGAGGAGCGCGGCCCGCCGCGCCGCGTTGCGGCGCCGGGCCTGGCGCAGGTGGCGCTCGTAGGCGCCCTCGGTGAGGAGCCGGGCCAGGGCGGCCTGCTCGAGCCCCGGCGCCTGCCGGTCGGCCAGGCGCTTGGCCTGCGCGAAGGCCTCGGCGAGGGACGGCGGCACCACGAGGTAGCCGAGGCGCAGCTGCGGCGACAGGGTCTTGGAGACCGTGCCGGCATAGACGACGCGGCCGGTCCGGTCGAGGCTCAGCAGCGACTCCACCGGTCTCGCGTCGAAGCGGTACTCGCTGTCGTAATCGTCCTCGATGATCGTCGCGCCGGTCGCCTCTGCCCAGGCCAGCAGGGCCTGCCGGCGGGCGACCGGCAGGACGCCGCCGAGCGGGAACTGGTGCGACGGCGTGACGTAGGCGAGCCGCGCCGGGCCGAGGCCGGGCAGGGCCTCGGTCCGCAAGCCCTCGGCATCGACCGCGGCGGGCACGATCGTAGCGCCGGCGGCCGCGAAGACCCGCCGCGCCGCGCCGTAGCCCGGCTCCTCCATGACCACGCGGTCGCCCGGATCGACCAGGAGGCGGGCGCAGAGGTCAATGCCCTGCTGCGAGCCGTTGACCACGAGGATCTGGTCGAGGGCGCAGCGCAGGCCGCGGGCGCGCCAGAGATAGGCCTGCAGGGCCGCGCGCAGCTCCGGCAGGCCGCGCGGGTCGCCGTAGCCGAGCCGGGCCGGCCGGCGCAGCAGCACGGCAGTGAGCGCACGGCGCCAGGCGAGGACCGGAAAGTCGATCCCCGAGAGTTCCCCGGTGCGGAAATCGACCGCCGGCCCCCCCGCCTCGCGCCAAGGCTCCGCGAGGAGGCGCTGGCCGAAGGCGGAGAGGCGTGGCGGCGGTGCCGGGCCGGCCGCGACGGGCGCGGGCACCGGCCGCAGGCCGGCCGCGACCCGTGCCCGGCTGCCCTGCCGCGTCTCGAGATAGCCCTCGGCGTGGAGCTGGTCATAGGCCGCGGTGACGGTGGTGCGGGAGACGCCGAGCTCGGCGGCGAGCGCCCGGGTCGAGGGCAGGGCGGCGCCCGGCGGATAGGTGCCGTCCGCGATCTGCGCCTTCAGCGCGGCGCCGATCTGCGCGCTGACCGGCATCTGGCGGGCGGGGATCCGGGCGTGACGGTGAGCATCCAAACTGGCCTGGCCCTTTCGGCCTGAACTGGACGTCCAGCATGGGCCAGTTTCGGGCAAAGAACCAGTGCCCCGCCGCGCCTGCCCTGCGTGATCGTTTGGAGGAGACCGCCGATGTACATCCCGCCCGCCTTCCGCGCGGCCGACGAGGCCGCGATGCACGCGGTGATGCGGGACGCACCGCTGGCGAGCCTCGTCACCGCGACGGCGGCCGGGCTCCTTTGCACGCCGCTGCCGCTCTGCCTCGAGCCGGGCGAGGGCGAGCGCGGCGTGCTCTACGGCCATCTCGCCCGGGCCAACCCGCACTGGCGCGCGCCCGCCGAGGGCGACACCCTGGCGATCTTCTCCGGGCCCGACGCCTACGTGACGCCGTCCTGGTACGCGACCAAGCGCGAGACCGGGAAGGTCGTCCCGACCTGGAACTACGTCGCGGTGCATGCCTACGGGCCGGCGGAGTTCTTCGACGATCCGGCGCGGCTCCTGGCCGTCGTCACCCGGCTCACCGCGCGGCACGAGGGCGGCCGACCGGCGCCCTGGGCGGTCGCCGACGCGCCGGCGGATTTCGTCGCCGCGCAGCTGCGCGGCATCGTCGGATTGCGGCTCCCGATCACGCGCCTGGAGGGCAAGCGCAAGATGAGCCAGAACCGCGACGCGGCGGACCGCGCCGGCGTCGCGGCCGGGCTGGCGGCGGGCGACGCCGCCGAGCGCCGCGTCGCCGGGCTGATCCCGCTGGACTGACCGCCCGCTCGGATTTGCCGCCGGTACGAACCTTGCTCCAATTCGGCTCGTGCGCGATCCATGGTTCGTGCGCGAGCCGGGACGGGGCATGGCGGAACTGCGAAGCCTGGAGATCTTCTACTGGACCGCCTCGCTCTGCAGCTTCCGCAAGGCGGCGGAGCGGGTGAACACCTCGCAGCCCGCGGTGTCGCAGCGCATCGCCGCGCTGGAGCAGGAATTCGGCGTGGCCCTGTTCGAGCGGCGCGCCCGCTCGGTCGTGCTGACCGCCAAGGGCCGCGAGCTCCTGGCCTACGCCGAGCGCTTCCTGCGCCTGCGCACCGAGATGATGCAGGCGGTGGCCGGGCCCGGCTCCCTGCGCGGCGTGCTGCGCCTCGGCGTCTCCGAGACCATCGTGCATACCTGGCTGATGCGCTTCATCGCGCGCATGAACGAGGCCTATCCGGGAGTCACCGTCGACATCGCGGTCGACATCTCGCCCAACATGCGCGACGCGCTCCTCGACCGCGACCTCGACCTCGCCTTCCTGGTCGGGCCGATCACCATGCCGAGCCTCGTCAACCTGCCGCTGTGCAGCGTGTCGCTGGCCTGGATCGCGGCGCCGCAGCTCGATCTCGGCCCCGGCGAGGTCGATCTCGCGAGCCTTCTCCGCTTTCCCCTGATCACCTACCCGAAGAACACCAACCCCTACGTCCAGCTGCGCGAGATGCTGGCGCAGTCGAACCTGCCGCCGCCGCGCCTGCACAGCAACGCCTCGCTCTCCACCATCGTGCGGATGGCCCGGGAGGGGATCGGCATCGGGGTGATCCCGCCCGAGGTGGTGCGCCAGGACCTCGACGAGGGTGCCCTGCGGGTCATCGCCCCGGCGCCGGCGCTGCCCGACATCACCTTCACGGCCACCTATGCCAGCGCTCCCGACGGGGGGCTGGCCGCGGCGGCGGCGCGGCTGGCCTGCGAGGTCGCGGCCTCGCCCGACTGGCGCCGGTGACGATGTGATAAGCAGGGCTTATCGAAACCGATGCGAAATGACGATTGGCGCTTACCTGCCCACGATGTGATCATGGCGCATCCTTGAGCACAGGGTGTTCCGGGCAACAGGAGCGGCGATGACCCTTCCCTTCGATCGGGCGCGGATGAGCGGCGAGGCGGCGCGGCTCGCCTGCCGCAGCGGCGCCATCACCGGCTGCACCGCCGGCATCGCCGACGGCTACGTGCAGGGCAACCTCGCGGTGCTGCCGGCGGACCTCGCCGACGAGTTCCTGCTGTTTGCCCAGCGCAACCCGAAATCCTGCCCGATCATCGGCGTCTCGGCGAAGGGCGAGCGCACGATCCCCGAACTCGGCCTCGACCTCGACATCGCCACGGACGTCGCCGGCTACCGGGTCTGGCGCGACGGCGAGGTGGTGGCGGAGCGCGACGCGGTCGCGGATCTCTGGCGCGACGACCTCGTGGCCTTCGTGATCGGCTGCTCCTACTCGTTCGAGGCCGCGATGGCCGAGGACGGGCTGCCGCTCCGCCATGTCGAGATGGGCGTGCGGGTGCCGATGTACCGCACGTCGACTCCGTGCGCCCCGGCCGGCCGCTTCGCCGGGCCGATGGTGGTCTCGATGCGGCCCCTCACCCCCGCGCAGGCGATCCGGGCGGTGCAGATCACCTCGCGCTTCCCCTCCGTCCACGGCGCACCGGTCCATCTCGGCCGCCCGGACCTGATCGGCATCCGGGATATCGGCGCGCCCGATTACGGCGATCCGGTGCGGATCGGCGAGGACGAGATCCCGGTCTTCTGGGCCTGCGGCGTCACCCCGCAATCGGTGATCGCCGCCGTGAAACCGTCCTTCGCCATCACGCATGCGCCGGGCTGCATGCTGATCACGGATCGCCGCAACAGCGAGTACGCGGTGCTCTGAGCCGGTTGTCCCCGACGTCGATCGTCTCGGATTCCGGCTCGCGCATCATTCTTGCAACCGCCCGCACGACGTCTCCGACGCCGGCTGTTCGATCTGCGGCAATCGACTGTTCAAGGCCGGCGGCCGGCTTTGAAAAAGCCGGCGGAATGAGGCTTAGAGAGAATCCCTGCCCCCTGGAGGCCAGCGCATGATTCGTCGTCGAGAACTCTTGGTCGGGGCCGGTGCCCTGTCGCTCGCCTCGGTCGGAGGCGCGCCCGCCCGCGCCGCCGAGCCCGAGGTCGTGATCGGCGTGCTCTACGCCATGTCGGGCCCGAGCGCGCAGGTCGGTGTGGACGCCCGCCACGCCATCGAGACGGCGCTGGACCTCATCAACAACGACCACGACCTCGACCTGCCGGGCGCCAAGGGCGCGGGCCTTGCCGGCCTGGGCGGCGCCAGGATCCGCCTGGTCTTCGCCGACCACCAGGCCGACCCGCAGAAGGGCCGCGCCGAGGCCGAGCGCCTTATCACCCAGGACAAGGTCGCGGCCCTCCTCGGCTGCTACCAGTCGGCAGTCTCCGCCACCGTGAGCGCCACCGCCGAGCGCTACGGCGTGCCCTTCCTCTGCGCCGACTCGTCATCGCCGAGCCTGCACCGCAAGGGCCTGAAGTACTTCTTCCGCCCGGCCGCCCACGACGAGATGTTCTCGACCGCGATGTTCGACTTCCTGGATTCCCTGCGCAAGCAGGGCCAGAAGATCGACACCGTCGCGCTGTTCTTCGAGGACACGATCTACGGCGTCGATTCCTCGACCGTGCAGCGCAAGCTGGCCGGCGAGCGCGGCTACAAGCTCGTCGCCGACGTGAAGTACAAGAGCAACTCGCCCTCGCTGACCGCCGAGGTGCAGCAGCTGAAGACGGCGAATGCCGACGTGCTCCTGCCGACGAGCTACACCACCGACGCGATCCTGCTCACCAAGACCATGGCGGAGCTCGGCTACAAGCCGAAGAGCATCATCGCCCAGGCGGCCGGCTTCTCCGAGAAGGTCACCTACGACGCGGTCGGCGACAAGCTCCAGGGCCTGATCTCCCGCGGCAGCTTCTCCCTCGATCTCGCCGCCAAGCGCCCAATGGTCGCCACCGTCAACGGCATGTACAAGGCCCGGGCCGGGCGCGACCTCAACGACAACACCTCGCGCCAGTTGATGGCCCTGATCGTGCTCGCCGACGCCCTCGACCGTGCCGGCTCGACCGACGGCCAGAAGATCCGCGCCGCGCTCGCCGCCACCGACATCCCGGGCACCCGCACGGTGATGCCCTGGACCAAGGTGGCGTTCGGCCCCGACGGCCAGAACGTCTTCGCCGACCCGGTGCTGCTCCAGTGGATCGGCGACAAGTTCATCACGATCTTCCCGGACTCCGCCGCGGTGGCACCGGCCAAGTGGCCGATGAACGCGTGAGGCCGTTCTTCGACGCTGACGCTTCGAGGTGAAGCGCACCTCCCCTCTCCCGTTTGGGAGAGGGGCCGGGGGATCGAAGATCCCGGCGTGAGGGTGCTACGCTTCGGTGTGAAGCGCTGAGCGTGGTGCTGGCAGCTCGACGCTCGCAGCTTGGTCCGGAAGCGTGTCACCCTCACCCCTACCCCCCCACACGGGAGAGGGGATCCCGCGCCCTTCCGGCGACGATCGAACCGTTCTCGCGAGCCGCTCACCGGAGCCTGTATTATCCATGACGACGCAAGCCCTGGTTCAGGTGCTGGCGAGCGGCCTCCTGATGGGCTTGATCTACGCCCTGATCGCGGTCGGCCTCTCGCTGATCTTCGGCCTGATGGACGTGGTGAACTTCGCCCATGGCGAGTTCCTGATGCTGGCGATGTACGCGACCTTCGGGCTGGTGCTGGTCACACGCCTCGATCCGGTGGTGCTGATGCCGCTGGTCGCCGCCCTGCTCTTCGTGCTCGGGGCCGCCGCCTATATGGGCGTGGTGCGCTTCGCCATGCGGGCCAAGGCCAACCAGGGCATGGTGCAGATCTTCGCGACCTTCGGGCTCGCGATCCTGCTCCAGGGCGCCGCCCAGTACCTGTTCACGCCCGACTACCGCAACGTCCAGAACACCTGGCTCGGCGGGCGCACCCTGGATCTCGGCGGCGTCTTCCTGCCCTGGCCGCAGATCTTCGGCGCCGTCGTGTCGCTCGCCGCCTTCGGGGGGCTGCACCTGCTGATGAGCCGGACCGATTTCGGCCGGGCGCTGGAGGCCACCCGGGAGGACCAGGGCGCGGTGGCGCTGGTCGGCATCGACCGCAACCGGGTCTTCGCGCTGGGCTGGGGCCTCGGCGCGGCGCTGGTCGGCCTCGCCGGCGCGGTGCTGGCGATCTTCTACTACATCCACCCGCAGGTCGGCGCGAGCTTCGCCCTCATCGCCTACGTCACGGTGGCCCTCGGCGGCTTCGGCAGCGTCGGCGGGGCCCTCGCGGCCGGGATCATCGTCGGCCTCGTCGAGGCGTTCACGGCGGTGATCCTGCCGCCGGCGCTGAAATCCGTCGGCGTCTACGCCCTCTACCTCGCGGTGGTGTTCGCGCGGCCGCAAGGCCTGTTCGGGAGGCTCTAGATGACCACGCTGACCACCGCCCTCGCGCCGGGCTCAGGCCTCACGCGGGCCGAGGCGAGCTACGCCGCCAGGCGCCGGCGCAAGCTGGTCGTCGCCGCCCTGGTCTTCGCCGGTCTCGCCGCGCTCCCTTACGGGATCCGCGACGTCTACCTGCAGAACGTCTTGATCCTCACCCTGATGTACGCCGCGCTCTCGCAGAGCTGGAATATCCTGGGCGGCTATTGCGGCCAGGTGTCGCTCGGCCACGCGCTGTATTTCGGCTTCGGCGCCTACGCCACCACCGTGCTGTTCGTGAATTACGGCATGCTGCCGTGGTTCGGCATGCTGGCCGGCGGGATGCTCTCCGCCGTCGTGGCGCTGGCGCTGGGCTATCCGTGCTTCCGGCTCGCCGGCCACTACTTCTCGATCGCCACCATCGTGATCGCGGAGATCGGCCTGCTGCTGGTCCATAACTGGGACTTCGTCGGCGGCGCGATGGGCATCCAGTGGCCGTTCAACCCGGATTCCTGGTGGACGCTCCAGTTCGCCCGCGACAAGATCCCGTATGTCCACTTCGCCATCGGCTTCCTGGCGGTGGTGTGGTTCGTGACCTGGGTGATCGAGGGCTCGCGCTGGGGCTACTGGTGGCGCGCCGTCAAGGACGACGCCCAGGCCGCCGAGAGCCTCGGCGTCGAGGTCTTCCGCTCCAAGATGGCGGCGGCCGCGGTCTCGGCCTTCTTCACCGCCATCGGCGGCGGCTTCTACGCGGCTTACGTCTCCTACATCGACCCCGAGAGCGTGATGAGCTTCCGCTTCTCGCTGCTCTTCGCGCTCCCGGCGGTGCTCGGCGGCATCGGCACCCTGTGGGGGCCGCTCGTGGGTGCTGCGATCCTGATCCCGCTCACCGAGATCAGCCGGTCGTATCTCGGCGGCAGCGGCAACGGCCTCGACCTGATGCTCTACGGCGTGCTCGTGATGGTGGTGGCGCTGGCCCGGCCCGAGGGCGTGCTCAGCCTCTTTCGCCGCACCCGCACGGCCCGCAACCAGGAGGCGACACCGTGAGCATGCCTGCTGCTTCGTCGCCCCTGCTGCGCATCGACCACGTCACGCTGCGCTTCGGCGGCCTCGTCGCCAATGCCGATATCAGCCTCGACGTGCCGGAGGGCCAGATCCTCGGGCTGATCGGGCCGAACGGCGCCGGCAAGTCGACCCTGTTCAACCTGATCTCCGGCACCTACCGGCCGAGCGAGGGGCGGATCGCCTTCCAGGGCGAGGACATCACCGGTCTCTCCGCGCCCGAGCGCTGCCGGCGCGGCATCGCCCGCACCTTCCAGGTGCCGCGCTCCTTCGACTCGATGAACGTGGTCGAGAACGTGATCGTCGGGGGCTTCGCCCGCCATGCCGGCGCCGCCGCGGCCCGCCGCGTGGCGCTCGAGACCCTCGACTTCGCCGGCCTCGGCCACCGGGCGGAGGCCGTGGCGGGGGAACTGACGCCGCCCGAGAAGCGCCGCCTCGAGGTCGCCCGGGCGCTCGCCACCGAGCCGAAGCTCCTCCTCCTCGACGAGGTGCTGACGGGCCTCACCCCGAGCGAGGCCAAGGCCGGGGTCGAGCTGATCCGCAAGGTGGCGGCCCGCGGGGTCACCGTCATCATGGTCGAGCACGTGATGGAAGTGGTGATGCCGCTGGTCGACCGCGCCGTGGTGCTGCATCTCGGCCGCGTGCTGGCCGAGGGCCACCCGACCGAGGTGGTGCGCCACGACGGCGTCATCACCGCCTATCTGGGAGAGCGTCACCGTGCTGCTTGAGGTCCGCGGGCTCTCCACCGCCTATCAGGGCTTGCTCGCCATCCAGGGCGTCTCGATCGAGGTCGAGACCGGCGAGATTGTCGTCGTGGCGGGCGCCAACGGCGCCGGCAAGTCGACGCTGCTCAAGTCCATCGCCGGGATGGAGCGGCCGAAATCCGGCGAGGTGGTGTTCGACGGCGCCCGCCTCGACGGCCTGCCCGGTCACGCCATCACCGCCAAGGGCATCGCCTACGTGCCGGAGAACAAGCGGCTGTTTCCACGCCTCTCCGTCTCCGACAACCTGCGGCTCGGCAGCTACCTCCACCGCAAGGCCGCCGACCGCGAGGCGCCGCTGGAGCGGGTTTTTTCCCTCTTCCCCCGCCTGAAGGAGCGCCTGCCGCAGCGCGCCGGCACGCTCTCGGGCGGCGAGCAGCAGATGCTCGCCATCGGCCGCGCCCTGATGACCCGGCCGCGCCTGCTGATGCTCGACGAGCCCTCGCAGGGCATCATGCCCAAGCTCGTCGACGAGATCTTTTCCGCCGTCGAGGCGATCCGCGCCTCGGGCACGACGATCCTGCTGGTCGAGCAGCGCCTCGCCGAATCGCTCAGCATCGCCGACCGCGCCTACGTGCTCCAGACCGGGCGGTTGATGCTCGCCGGCCCGGCCGCGACCCTGCGGGACGATCCGGAGGTGCGGCGGGCGTATCTGGGGATTTGAACGTGCGAATCTGATCCGGGCCGCGAGACTCCCGCCCGTCCGGCCGATGCTCTAGAGAGGGCTCCGCACGGAGACCCATCGATGACCAGCCGCACCACCGAGATCACGCTCGAGCGCATCGCCCTGATCCGGCGCCTGGTCGTGGCCTGGGATCCGGCGGGCCAGGGCGCTCCGGTGATCCACCCGGATGCCCCCTATGGCAGCCTCGACCGCGACGGCGACATCGCCAACGTCACCGGCGACGACGAGGGCGCGGCGGAGGAGCACCGGGCGGTGGGCGAGGCGCTGGTCGCCTTCCTGCGCCACGCCGACCTCAAGCCCGGCCGCTACGGCTACCACAACCCGCTGACCAAGCTCGACCTGTCCCAGGTCTCCGACGTGTTTCGCGACGAGGCCGCCGGCACGTCGCCCGAGCAGATCGTGTTCGAGGTGGGACCGGAGCACATCGCGTTGATCCGGCACCTCGCCATGGGCTGGGACGAGGCCCGCGCGGTGCCGGCGGTCGCGGTGAGCGCGCCTTACGGCCCGGGCAGCCTGGAGGAGGCGATGACCCGCGCGCTCGGGGGTCCCCGTGAGGATTGGGCCCATCTGCACCGGTCGATGCAGCCGGCCCTGCAGATTTTTCTCCGTAGCGCCGACATCGCGCCGGGGGATTACGCGCCCTGACGAGGTCTGCACTCAAGCCGCTTCATCAATAAAACGCGGGATCCCCTCTCCAGGCGATGCCGGGCTTGCCCGGTATCGCTCCAAGGTGCGGGAGAGGGGAATCCACTTTATCCTGAAACATCAGTGCTGAGCGTCACGTGGGTCAACCGCACCGAGCCGGCCGCCTCACGCCGCCTCGACCGCGTGCTCCTCCGCCCCCGCCCCATGCCCGCCATGCTGCTTGAGCGGCCGGTTGCCGGTGAGCCGCCGCAGCAGCACGTAGAAGACGGGGGTGAGGAAGAGCCCGAAGGCCGTCACCCCGATCATGCCGGAGAACACCGCCACGCCCATGGCCCGGCGCATCTCCGAGCCGGCCCCGGTGGCGGTCACGAGGGGCAGCACGCCCATGATGAAGGCCATCGAGGTCATCAGGATCGGGCGCAGCCGCAGGCGGCTCGCCTCGATCGCCGCCTGGACCGGATTGCGGCCGGCGAATTCGAGCTCCCGGGCGAATTCGACGATCAGGATCGCGTTCTTGGCCGACAGGCCGACCAGCACGATGAGGCCGATCTGGGTGAAGACGTTGTTGTCGCCGGAGGATAGCCAGACGCCGAACATCGCGGCGAGCAGGCCCATCGGCACGATCATCAGGATCGCCAGCGGCAGGGCGAGGCTCTCGTACTGCGCCGCCAGGACCAGGAAGACGAGGAGCAGCGCCAGCGGGAACACCCAGACGCCGGAATTGCCGGCGATGAACTCCTGGTAGGTGAGGTCGGTCCACTCGAAGGAGAAGCCCCGCGGCAGGGTCTCGGCAGCGATCCGCCTCGCCGCTTCCTGTGCCTGGCCGGACGAGTAGCCGGGCGCGGCCCCCGCGTTGATGTCGGCGCTGAGGAAGCCGTTGTAGCGCATGGCGCGCTCCGGCCCGGCGGTCTGGCGCACGCGCAGCAGCGTCGAGAGCGGCACCATCTCGCCCGACCCCGCCCGCACCTTCAGCAGGCCGACATCGTCGGAGCGGGCGCGGAAGGGTGCGTCGGCCTGGACCCGGACCGAGTAGGTGCGGCCGAACTTGTTGAAGTCGTTGACGTAGAGAGAGCCAAGATAGATCTGCAGCGTGTCGAATACGTCGGTGACCGGGATGCGGAGCTGGCGCGCCTTGGTCCGGTCGATATCGGCGAAGAGCTGCGGCACGTTCATCTGGAAGCTCGAGAACAGGCCGGCGAGCTCGGGGGCCTGGGCAGCCTTGGCGAGAAAGGCCTTGGTCGCGTCGTTCAGCGCCTCGTAGCCGAGACCGGCCCTATCCTCGATCTGCAGCTTGAACCCGCCGATGGTGCCGAGACCGTTGACCGGGGGCGGCGGGAACATCGCGATGAAGGCCTCGGGGATCGCCGCATATTTCTTGTTCAGCGACATCGCGATGGAGGCGCCGTCGAGCCCCGGCCCCTTGCGCTCCTCGAAGGGCTTCAGGGTCGAGAAGACGATCCCGGAATTCGACGAGTTGGTGAAGCCGTTGATCGACAGTCCGGGGAAGGCGACCGCGCTCTCGACGCCCGGTTCCTTCAGGGCGATCTCGCTCATCTTGCGGATCACCTCCTCGGTCCGGTCGAGGGTGGCGCCGTCGGGCAGCTGCGCGAAGCCGACGAGGTACTGCTTGTCCTGCCCCGGAACGAAGCCGCCGGGGATCTGGCGAAAGAGCGCCGCGGTCACGCCGACGAGCACGACGTAGACCACCATCATCGCCCCTTTTCGCGAGATGACGCCGCCGACGCCGCGTCCATAGCCGTCCGAGGCGCGCCCGAAGGCGCGGTTGAAGCGGCGGAAGAACCAGCCGAGCAGGGTGTCGAGGGCCTTGGTCAGCCGGTCCTTCGGCGCGTGGTGGTCCTTGAGCAGCAGTGCCGAGAGGGCAGGGGACAGGGTCAGCGAGTTGACCGCCGAGATCACCGTCGAGATCGCGATGGTGAGGGCAAACTGCTTGTAGAACTGGCCCGTCAGCCCGCTGATGAAGGCGAGCGGCACGAACACCGCCACCAGCACGAGGGCGATGGCGATGATCGGCCCCGAGACCTCGCGCATCGCCTGGTAGGAGGCGTCGCGGGGCGACAGGCCGGCCTCGATGTTGCGCTCGACGTTCTCCACCACCACGATCGCGTCGTCGACCACGATGCCGATGGCGAGCACGAGGCCGAACAGGCTCAGCGCGTTGATCGAGAAGCCGAAGGCGTGCATCACCGCGAAGGTGCCGACGATCGAGACCGGCACGGCCAAGAGCGGGATGATCGAGGCCCGCCAGGTCTGCAGGAACAGGATCACCACCAGGACCACGAGGGCCACCGCCTCGAGCAGGGTGTGGATCACCGCCTCGATCGAGGCGCGCACGAACTGCGTCGGGTCGTAGACGATCTGGTAGTCGACTCCCTCCGGCATGGTCTGCTTGATCTCCGCCATGGTCCGGCGAACCGCGTCGGAGATCTGGATCGCGTTCGAGCCCGGCGATTGCGAGATCGGGATGGCGACCGCCGACTTGTTGTCGAGGAGCGAGCGCAAGGCGTAGTCCGAGGCGCCGAGCTCGATCCGGGCGATGTCGCGCAGGCGCGTGATCTCGCCGTTCTCGCCGGTCTTGACCACGATGTCGCCGAACTGCTCCTCGCTGTTGAGGCGCCCTTCGGCGTTGAGCGAGAGCTGAAGGTCGAGGCCCGGGATCGCCGGCGAGGCGCCGATGACGCCGGCCGCCGCCTCGACGTTCTGGGCCTGGATCTCCCGCACCACGTCGCCGGCCGACAGGCCGTGCTCGGCGACCTTCTGCGGATCGAGCCAGATCCGCATCGCGTAGTCGCCCGAGCCGAAGAGCTGCACCTGGCCGACGCCGTCGAGACGGGCGAGGCGATCCTTGATGTTGAGCACCGCGTAGTTGCGCAGGTACGTCATGTCGTACCGGCCGTTCGGCGAGACGAGGTGGACCACCATCGTCAGGTCGGGCGAGGACTTCACCGTGACGATGCCGAGCTGGCGCACGATCGCCGGCAGCCGCGGCTCGGCCTGCGAGACGCGGTTCTGGACCAGCTGCTGCGCCTTGTCGGGATCGGTGCCGAGGCGGAACGTCACGGTCAGCGTCATGATGCCGTCCGTCGTCGCCTGGCTCGACATGTAGAGCATGCCCTCGACGCCGTTGATCTGCTCCTCGATCGGCGTCGCCACGGTCTCGGCGATGACCTTGGGATTGGCGCCCGGGAAGGTCGCCCGGACGACGACGGAGGGCGGCACCACGTCCGGGTACTCGGAGATCGGCATCGCGAACAGCGACAGCAGACCGCCGATGAAGATGAGCACCGAGAGCACGCCCGCGAAGATCGGGCGGTCGATGAAGAACTTGGAGAGGTTCATGCCGCCCTCCGGGGGCGAGAGGATCGCGGAGGCGGCGGACGCCTCATATGCCAGAATGAAGATCAGGCGCGGGATCCCCTCTCCCGTGTGGGAGAGGGGAGCAGTGTTTCACTATCGAACATCTTCGAAGATCGGAGGATGTGCTTCAAATTTTGTTAGATCTTTTGGGCGGTAGGAATCGTCCACCACCCCATATGTCACCGTTGCGCCAGCTTGCCCGTCGCCGGCTCCTGCATCGGCCGCGCGCCCATCGTGACGGGGGACGGGCTGACGAGGCTGCCGGGGCGCACCCGCTGCAAGCCGTTGACGACGATCCGCTCGCCCCCCGACAGGCCGGAGGTGACGACCCGCAGGCCCTCGACCGACCGGCCGAGGGTGACGGCCCGGAACTCCGCCCGGTTGTCGGCGCCGACCACGAGCACGAACCGCTTGTCCTGATCGGTGCCGACCGCCCGCTCGTCGACGAGGAGCAGCCGCTCGGGCGCCGCCTGGCCGAGGCGCATGCGGGCGAACTGGCCGGGGATCAGGTGGCCGTCGCCGTTGGCGAAGGTGGCGCGCACCCGCACCGTGCCGGAGCGGGCATCGACCTTGTTGTCGATGAACTGGAGATGCCCCTTCGCCGCCGCCCCGTCGGCCGTGACCATCTCGACCGGGATGCGGTCGAGCCGGCCGCGTCGGCCGGAGGGTTCGGCGACGGCGGCGAGCGCCTTCAGGACGACCGTCTCGTCGGCGTCGAAGCTCGCGTAGATCGGATCGACCGAGACCAGCGTCGTCAGCACGGCGGCGCCGGCCCCCGTCGCCACGAGGTTGCCGGGGGTGATCTCCCGGCGCCCGACCCGGCCGCTCACTGCCGCCCGCACCTCGGTGTAGCCGAGGTTGAGCCGTGCGGCCGCCAGCGTCGCCTTGGCGGCGTCGAGGTTGGCCTTCGCCTCCTTGAAGGCGTTCGCCCGCACGTCGAGGTCGCGGGCGGTGACGATGCGCTGGTCCGACAGGCGCTGGCCGCGCTCGTAGTCGCTCGCCGTCAGCGCGAGGCGCGCCTCGGCGCCCGCCACCTGCGCCTCAAGCCGCTGGACCTCGGCCGCGTAGGGTGCCGGGTCGATCGTCACCAGGAGGTCGCCGGCCCGGACGAGGTCGCCCTCCGAGAAATGCGTCGCCTGGACGGCGCCGCCGACCCGCGCCCGCACGTCGATCCGCTCGACCGCCTCGAGGCGGCCCGAGAATTCGTCGAACAGCACGACATCGCGGGGCTCGACCGCGGCGACCGGGACCGGGACGGCCTGCTCGACCGGGGATGGCGCCGCGACGGCCTGCGCGCCGGAGAGGCGCGACAGGGGTGCGAAGTGGTAGGATGCGCCGGCCAAGAGCGCGAGGGCGAGGCCGGCCGCGGCGAAGCGCCGGGTGCGGGGAGGGGCGACGGCAGGTTCGGGGTGCACGACCGGCTCCGACATCTGTAAGGTGCGATACACATGTCGACGTGGACGTCGGCCGTCAAGTGACTTATCTACCACTCGATACAAAACTTGGAGCGCGCGGACAATGGCGATGGGGCGGCCCCGGTCCTTCTGCATGGACACGGCCCTCGACGAGGCGATGGAGGTGTTCTGGCGCCACGGCTACGACGGGGCGACCCTCGCCATGCTGACCAAGGCGATGGGCATCAAGGCGCCGAGCCTCTACGCCGCCTTCGGCAGCAAGGAGGGCCTGCTGAAGGCCGCCCTCGACCGCTACGCCGAGCGCCGCTCCGCGCATATGGGCTACGTGCTGGCCGGCGCGACGGCGCGCGAGGTGGCCGAGCGCTTCCTGTCGAGCATCGCCGAGAGCCACACCGACCCGGCCAACCCGCCCGGCTGCCTGCTGGTCCAGGGGGGGCTCGCCTGCGGCGCCGGCTCGGAGAACATCCCGTTCGAGCTCGCCGCCCGCCGCGCCCAGACCGAGACCGAGTTGCGCGAGCGCTTCGTGCGGGCGCAGGCGGACGGCGACCTGCCGGAGGGCAGCGACCCGGCGGCGCTGGCGCGCTTCCTGTCGACGGTCGCCTCCGGCATGGGCGTTCTGGCCTCCTCGGGTGCCGACCGGGAGGCCTTGCGGGAGGTGGCCCGGGTCTCGCTGGGAGCGTTCGCCGGGTGCCGCGAGGCGGTCGGCGCATCGATGGAGGCGGGTGTCCCCCGCAGGCTCCTGCCCGGTAGTCGGCCCCCGCACGGTTGAGCGGCCGCCATCATCCACAGCGGAGACGAAACGCCGCGCGTTGCCCACATGTTCTCGTGCGTTGATGGATGCGGCCACGGTTGGTGCGCCGCCGTCGCGCCTGGGGGTGGCATGCCCGAGACCCGTATCCTGGAGACCCGCATCCTCGGCCCCGCGGACCGGGCGGCCGTCCTGGAGCGGCAGCGCACCCTGAAGATGGCGCGCTCGGCCCACGCCTATGTCCGCGGCAACACGCTGAAGTTCTACGAGTGGCTGGAGGGGCTCGCGCGCGGCACCCTGCCGGAGGGGCCGCCGGTCTGGATCTGCGGCGATTGCCATCTCGGCAATCTCGGCCCGCTCGCGAATGCCGAGGGGCAGGTCGACATCCAGATCCGCGACCTCGACCAGACCGTCATCGGCAACCCGACCCACGACCTCGTCCGCCTCGGCCTGTCGCTGGCGAGCGCCGCCCGCGGCTCGGACCTGCCCGGCGTGGTCACCGCCCGGATGCTGGAGGAGATGATCCGCGGCTACGGCCAGGGGCTCGCCGTTCCGGAGGCGGACGCGACCCCGCCCGAGCCCGACGTGGTGCGCACCGTGCGGCGCCGGGCCCTCGGCCGCCAGTGGAAGCACCTCGCCCGCGAGCGGCTGAAGGACGTGACGCCCAAAATCCCCCTCGGCCGCCGGTTCTGGGCGCTCGACGAGGCGGAGCACGAGGCCCTGGCGGAGCTGTTCGGCCAGGAGGACGTGCGGCGCCTCGTCCTCGCGCTGAACGGGCGCGACGAGGCGGCCGCCATGCGCCTCGTCGATGCGGCCTATTGGATGAAGGGCTGCAGCTCGCTGGGCTTCCTGCGCTACGCCGCCCTGGTGCGGATCGAGGATCCGGAGGGCAAGGGCCGCCTCGCCCTGATCGACCTCAAGGAGGCGGTCGCGCCGGCAGCCCCGCCGGCGCCAAGCGCCGCGATGCCGTCGGACTACGCCGCGCGCGTCGTCGCCGGGGCGCGGGCGCTCTCGCCGAATCTCGGCGAGCGCATGCTGCCGGTGCATCTCCTCGGCAAGCCGGTGGTGATGCGCGAGCTCGCGCCGCAGGACCTGAAGCTCGACGTCGACCAGTTCAGCCGGGAGGAGGCGGTGCGGGCCGCCCACTACCTCGCCTATGTGGTCGGCAAGGCGCATGGGCGGCAGATGGACGAGGCGACCCGCGCGGAATGGCGGGCCGAGGTCCTGCGCGGCAGCGAGGACGGCGGGGAGGCGCCGTCCTGGCTGTGGTCGAGCGTGGTCGCGCTCGCCGGCCGCCACGAGGTCGGCTACCTGCAGCATTGCCGCCTCTACGCCGACCGGGAGGCCGCCTGAAGCAGCCTCAGAGCCGGCGCCGGCCGCCCAGGAGGAGCGCCGCCGTCGCGGCCAGCCCGGCGGCGACGCCGGCCGTCGCCAGCGGGTGCAGGGTCGCCCTCGTATAGGCGCTGGTGCGCAGGACCGGCACCGGCGGGTCGCCGCGCTCCCGTCCGGCGTCGATCGGCGCGTGGAGGGCGCCGGCCGGGCGACGGGGCGGGTCGGACCGCTTCTGGAGCGCGATGATGGCGGGCGCCAGCTCGTCGTAGGCGCCGGGCGCGAATTCCTTGCCCATCACGAACAGCTTGCCGCCTCCGCCCACGAAGATGTCGCGCTGCGGATGCACGGCGGCGTGCAGGATGGCGCGCGCCACCTCCTCGGGCGGGTAGATCGGCGGCGGCAGCGTCGGCTCGCGGTCCATGTAGTTGCGCGCCCGGTTCGGCAGCGGCGTGTCGACGGAGGCCGGCTTGACCAGGGTGACCGAGACCGGCGCGCCCTCGGCGATCAGCTCCATGCGCAGGGTATCGGTGAAGCCCTTCACCGCGTGCTTGGAGGCGGCATAGAGGCCCTGGAACGGGAAGGCGAGGTCGGAGGCGATGCTGCCGACGTTGATGATGGCGCCGCCGCGCCGGCGCAGGTGCTCGGCGGCGACCAGCCCGCCATTCACGGTGCCCCAGAAGTTGGTCCGGATCAGCCGCTCGTGATCCTCCTGGGTGATCTCCCGCAGCGGCCCGTACACGGTCAGGCCCGCGATGTTGACCCAGGTGTCGAAGCCGCCGAACGTCGCGATCGCCGTCGCGGCGATCGCCTCGACCTCCTCCCGGCGGCCCACATCCGCCGTGACGGCGATGGCGCGCGCGCCGAGCTCCGCGGCGATGCGCGCGAGCACGTCCTGGCTGCGGGCGGCCAGGACCACGCGGGCGCCGCGTTCCGCGGCCATGCGGGCGGTGGCGAGGCCGATGCCGCTCGACGCCCCCGTGACCACGACGACCTGTTCGCGCAGCGGCTTGTGTCTCATCGTCGGACGACTCCGTTAGATCTTGTGACGGCCTGAGGCTACGTGCGAGGCCGCGAAGCGTTGCGCCCTGTGCGGCTTTCGCGCACCCAAGGGCGCGGCCGCGGATCGCGGCGTCCGGGACGAGGCGCCGCGCCCTTAACCTGCATCAAGGCGGCGGGCCGGGCGTTCCCGCATGCCCCGCCTTCCCGGGTCGGCGAGGCGGCGGCGCTCGGCCCGCGCGTCCATCGCCGGGATCCCGCACACATCGCCGCCCGCACATCCTGGATGCCATGACCGACGAGACCTCAACGGACCGATCAGTGCCGCACGACGCCCCGCGCGACACCGCCCTCGTGCTCGCCGGGGGCAACGCGCTCGGCGCCTACCATGCGGGCGGCTACGCGATGCTGCAGGCGCGCGGGATCCGGCCGGACCGGATCGTCGGCGCGTCGATCGGCGCCGTCACCGCGGCGATCATCGCCGGCAACGCGCCCGAGCACCGGGTCGAGCGGCTGCGCGCGTTCTGGGACGAGGCGACTCAGCACACCGCGCCGAGCGCCACTGACCTCGTCAAGCCGCGCCAGTACTACAACGCCCTGCACGCGCTCCTGACGCTCGCCTGGACCCGCCCCACCATCTTCCGGCACCGCCTGCCGGGCCTGTGGTCCGCACTGCCCTGGATGCCGAACGACGTCGCGCTGTTCGACCATTCGCCCCTGCGGGCGACGCTCGAGCGGCTCGTCGATTTCGAGCGGCTGAACAGCGGCGACATCCGCCTCACGGTCGCCTGCGTCGACGTCACCACCGGCGAGGAGGTCTATTTCGACACCGCCCGCCAGCGCGTGGGACCCGAGCACATCCTCGCCAGCACGGCGATCATCCCGGCCTTCCCGCCGGTGGAGGTGGAGGGGCGTCTGCTCTGCGACGCCGGCTACACCAACAACCTGCCGCTCGATCCGCTGTTCGAGACCGAGCCGCAGCAGGATCTCCTGTGCATCGCCCTCGACCTGTTCGGCCTCGAGGCGCCGCGGCCGGCCTCGCTCGACGCCGTGCTGGAGCGGGCGAACGACCTGATCTTCGCCAGCGCCGGACGGCGGGCCATCGCGGGCCTCCAGCGGGAATACGCCCTGCGCCAGCAGCTCGATCCGAACGGGCCCGCCGTCACGCTCCTGCACCTCGTCTACCGGGCCGAGGCCGATCAGCTCGCCGCCAAGAGCTTCGACTTCTCGCCCTCCTCGATCCGCGACCGCTGGCAGGCCGGCAGCCGCGACGCAGGCCGCGGGGCCGACTGGCTCGCCGGCGCCGCACCGGCGCATCGCGCCGGCGACACCCCGGCGCGCCGGCGCTTCACCTATACCAGGCTTTGATACGGCTTCCGCTTGATCAACTCGGATATCAATCGAGCGCGGGATCCCCTCTCCCGTGTGGGAGAGGGGTAGGGGTGAGGGTGACACGGTCCTGAGACTGGCTCTGAGTGTCCCGCTGCCAGCACGACGGTCTGAGTTTCACTCAGAACCGTAGCACCCTCACCCCCTGCCCCTCTCCCACACGGGAGAGGGGAGGTGCGCTCCATTCTAGATTCGAACGGATCAAGCGGTGATCGCATGACGCTTTGCGGGCGCGTCCGCGGCCGGCCCCTGTCCATCGCGCCTAAGGTGCAGCAGTGACGGCAATCGCGAGTTTGTGTGACAGACACCGGCGCGCCTGCGCTCCGGCGTCGGTTCCGGACCGGGCGGATCTCGCCGGGGCAAAGGTCCGGGTGAGGCAAGGGTACGGGTGACATGAGCAGCAGGACCGCATCCACCAAGAGCTGGCGCTTCCTCGCCCCCGGCCGACGCTTTCCGGGTTCGCCGCTGGCCTTCCTGCTCCTCGCCCTCGCGGTCGCGACCGGCGGCTGGAACTACGTCGAGGGCGCCCGCAGCCGGGCCGAGGCCGACCGCCTGGGCGGCGTCCTGGCGCAGAGCGAGCGCGTGCTCTCGACCATGAAGGACCTCGAGACCGGATTGCGGGGCTACGTCCTGACCGGCCGCGAGGATTACCTGGAGCCCTATCGCGCGGCGTCGGCCCGGATCGACGGCGAGCTCGACCGCCTCGACGGCGTCACCCTCGACCGGGCGACGCGGGACCGGCGCCGGGCCGCGATCGAGGCCGAGCGGGATTACGCCGCCCGCGTCGTGGCGGCGCGCCAGGCGGGCGGCCAGCAGGCCGCCCTGGACCTGATCCAGACCGGGGAGGGCAAGCGGGCGATGGATACCGTGCGCGACCTGACCCGGGAGGTCCAGGACCGCGCGGGCGCCGATCTGAGCCGCCTCGCCGCGGCCGACGCCCTGCGCACGCCGCTGCTCCCGCTCGTCACGCTGGTGGCGGGCCTCGCGGCGGTCGGCCTGCTCGCGCGCCTCGCCCTGGTCCGGCGCCGCGAGAGCCAGCGCATGGCCGACCTCCTGGAGAGCGTGCTGGAGAACGCGCCCGTCGGCCTCGGCTTCCTCGACCGCGACCTCAACATCCGCCACATGAACCGGGCGCTCGGCGACATGAGCGAGCGGGGCTTCGGCGCCGATGTCGGGGCGCCGATCTGGGCCATCTTGCCGTCGCTGCGGGACGAACTCGCCCCCAAGCTCGCGGCGGCCCGCGACCGCGGGCTCGTCACCGCCAACGTCGCGGTGGCGGTGCCGGCCGCGAGCGCGCCGGGCGGGACCCGCCACTTCGCGGCGAGCTTCTTTCCCCTGCGCCGCAGCCGCCGCGGCCCCGAGGGCGAGCGTGCCGACGGCGTCGGCCTCGTCATGAACGACGTGACCCTCGGGAAACTCGCCGAGCGCCGCCTCATCGACAGCGAGGAACGGTTCCGCTCCCTCACCGAGGCCACCTCGGCGATCGTCTGGACCACCACGCCGGACGGCGATTTCCGGCAGGCCACCTCGGAATGGACCCGCTTCACCGGGCAGTCGCCCGCCGAGGCGGCCGGGCGCGGCTTCCTCGACGCCATCCATCCCGACGACCGGGCGGCGACCGGGGAGGCCTGGACGCGGGCGGTGGAGAGCCGCAGCCTCTACACGATCGAGCACCGGCTGCGCCGCCACGACGGCGCCTGGCGCCACATGGAGGGGCGGGGCGTCCCGATCCTCGAGGAGGACGGGCGGGTGCGCGAATGGGTCGGCGCCCATGCGGACGTCACTGCCCGCCGCGAGGCCGAGCTGGCGCTCGAGGCCGCCAAGGACGCGGCCGAGGAAGCCAACCGTGCCAAGAGCCAGTTCCTGGCCAACATGAGCCACGAGCTGCGCACCCCGCTCTCGGCGGTGATCGGCTATGCCGAGATGCTGCAGGAGGAGATGGAGGATCTCGGCGAGGCGAGCCTGCTCGCCGACATGCGCAAGATCGAGGCGAATGCCCGCCACCTGCTCGGCCTGATCAACGACGTGCTCGACCTCTCGAAGATCGAGGCCGAGCGGATGGAGGTCTATGCCGAGGACCTCGACGTCGCCGAGACCGTGCGGGAGGTCGCCACCACGGTCGAGGCGCTGGTGGAGAAGAAGGGCAACACGCTGACCCTGCAGCTCGGCGATCGCCTCGGCCACGCGCAGACCGATGCCACCAAGCTGCGGCAATGCCTGATCAACCTCCTGAGCAACGCCGCCAAGTTCACCGAGGGCGGCCGCATCACGCTGGCGGCCGACCGCGAGCCCCGGGAGGGCGGCGACCGGCTCCGCTTCACCGTCACGGATACCGGCATCGGCATGAGCGAGGAGCAGCAGGCGCGGCTCTTCCAGCGCTTCACCCAGGCCGACGCCTCGACCACCCGCCGCTTCGGCGGCACGGGCCTGGGGCTTGCCATCACCCGGGCCTTCGCGCGCATGCTCGGCGGCGAGATCACGGTCGCGAGCCGGGAGGGGGAGGGCACGACCTTCACCCTGGAGCTGCCCGCCCTCTACGAGGAGCGCGCCCCGGCAGAGCCCGAAGGCGCCGAGAACACGGCCGGCATCCGGGCCGCCCTCGGCGTGCCCGCCACGGAGGCGCCGCAAGCCGGCGCCTCCAGCCTCGTCCTCGTCGTCGACGACGACCCGGCGACCCGCGACCTGCTCGCCCGCTTCCTGCGGCGGGACGGCTTCGAGGTCGCGACCGCGCCGGACGGGCGCGCGGGCCTCGAACAGGCGCGGCATCTGCGCCCCCGCGCCATCCTGCTCGACGTGACGATGCCCCGGATGGACGGCTGGGCCGTGCTGCGGGCCCTGCGCGCCGACCCGGACTTCGGCGAGACGCCGGTGATCATGGTCACGGTGCTCGACGAGCAGAACCTCGCCTTCTCCCTCGGGGCGACCGACTACCTGCACAAGCCGGTCGAGTGGGGGCAGCTGAAGGAGGCGATGGAGCGGTTCCGGCCCGTCGTCCACGAGGGGCCGGTGCTGGTGGTCGACGACGACCCGGACGTGCGCGAGCGCATGACCGCGATGCTGACCCGCGAGGGCTGGCGGGTGACGACGGCCGAGAACGGCCTTGCCGGCCTCGAGGCCGTCGGCGTGCGCAAGCCGGGCCTCGTCCTGCTCGACCTGATGATGCCGGAGATGGACGGCTTCGGCTTCCTGCGGGCCCTGAGGTCGAAGCCGGACTGGCGCGACATCCCGGTCGTGGTGCTGACCGCCAAGGACATCACGGCGGAGGATCGGCGCCGGCTCGCCGGCCGCGCCGACCGCATCCTGCAGAAGGGTGCCCTCGGCATGGCCGACCTCGCCGCGACCCTGCGCGGGATCATGAACCCGGCCGCCGGCGGCGATGCGCCGGCGGATGCGCCCGACCGCGCGGCGCTGCCGTGACGCGGCGGCGCCCGCGGGACCGGCGCCCCTACGCCCCGTCCGCCGCCCGCCCGAGCAGGTAGGCGCGCAACGCGGCGTCGCCGGTCAGGTCGGCGGCCCGCGCGAAGGCGCGACGCGCCTCGTCCGGCCGGCCGGCGTCGCGCAGCGCGTGGGCGCGGGTCGCCCAGTAGGGCTGGTAGGTCGCGATCCGCGCCTGCGGCGAAAGCGCGTCCAGCGCCGCCAGCGCGGCCGCCGCGTCGCCGGCGGCGAGAAGGGCGGCCGCGCGCGCCACCAGCACGCCGATGCTCGGCGCCCGGGTGGCCAGGAGGTCGTAGAGGAGCGACAGCGCGCCGTGCTGGACGACGCCCGTGACGGCGCGCTGCACATGCACCGACTGGATCGCCGCCTCGCACTGGTAGCGCCCGAACTGCGCCGACCGGGACGCGGCGGTGAGCAGGCCCTCCGCTTCGACGATCATCGCCCGCGACCAGCGCGCCGGATCCTGCTCGGCGAGGGGAACGAACCGGCCGGCCCGGTCGCGCCGGGCCTCGCGGCGCGCCTCGCAATACAGCATCAGGGCGAGCAGGCCCTTCGCCTCCGGCTCGTCGGGCAGCAGGGCCGCCAGCAGCCGGCCGAGGAAGATCGCCTCCTCGGCGAGGCCGCCGGCGCTCGCATCGAGCCCGTCGCGCGAGTCCCAGCCCGTCCCGTAGGCGGCGTAGACGGCGTCGAGCACGTCGCCGAGCCGGCCGGCGCGCTCCTCCGGCTCGGGCAGCGCGAAGCGCAGGCCGGCATCGCGGATCTTGGCCTTGGCGCGCACGAGCCGCTGGCTCATCGTCGCCGGCGCCACCAGGAAGGCTGCGGCGATCCGCGCCGCGTCGAGGCCCAGCACGGTCTGGAGCATCAGCGGCGTGCGCACGCCCGCGTCGATCGCCGGATGCGCGCAGACGAACAGGAGCGTCAGCCGCTCGTCGGAGAAGGCCGGGTCGTGCCCCTCCGCCGCCAGCATCGCGTGGCGGCGCGCGATCTCCGCGGCGGCCGCGTCGCGCGTGCCCTGGTGGCGCGCCGCGTTGAGCAGCGTGCGCCGCGCGGCGGTGAGCAGCCAGGCGTCGGGATTGTCCGGCACGCCGCGCTCCGGCCAGGTCTGGAGCGCGGCGGCGAAGGCCTCGGACAGGGCGTCCTCGGCGCCGGCGATGTCGCGGGTCCGTGCCGACAGCAGGGACAACAGCCGCCCATACGACGTGCGCGCCGCCAGCGCCGCCGCCTGCCGGGCCGGACCCTCGCCGGTCACGCCGTCGCGCCGCCCGGCGGCGGCAGGACCGGCCTGACCTCGACCGACGCGCTCGCGGCGGCGGGTGACCGCGCCGCCCAGGCGAGCGCGGCGTCGAGATCCTCCACCTCGATCACCAAGTAGCCGGCGAGCTGCTCCTTCGTGTCGGCAAAGGGGCCATCCTGGACGTGGCGCTCGCCAGCGCGCACCCGCACGGTCGTCGCCGTCTCCGGCCTTTGCAGGCCGTCGCCCTTCACGATCACGCCGGCCTGCTGGAGCGCGCCGATATAGGCGTTCCAGGCGCCCCAATAGGCCCCGGCCTCCTCGGGATGGGTGCGCTTCGCGAAGTCATCGGCCGTCTCGGTCATCAGCAGCATGTAGTGCATGGACATGTTCCTTTCGGATGACAGGGGGTGGGAGTGATCCGTCGGTCGGGGGGAAGGGTGCGGCGTATCAGGCGTAGATCGACCGCCGCGCGGAGACCGTCGCCGCGCAGAAGAGCCCGATGGCGATCAGCAACGCGGCCGCGATGATGGCGACCTGCGCAGGCCCGAAGGCGGCGAAGACGCCGTGGACGACGTCGCCGGCAAACAGCGCCGCATAGGCGACCAGCGACCCGGCCAGGACCGGTCCCGCCCTCCTCGACCCGGCGAGGAGCAGCGCGCAGCCCGCGAATCCGCCGACGACACCGGCCGCGAAGGCCAGCGTCATCCAGGCCGGCAGCCCGGCATGGAGCGCGGCCTGGGCGGGGGTCATGCCCATCGCGGCGAGCCCGGCCTCGCTCGACGTGGCGGTCGCGCAGAACCGGACGATGCCGAAGGCGTTCCAGGCCAGGCCGAAGCCGGCGGCGGCCAGCAGCCAGGCCGGCCGTCCGAAGAGGGTGAGTGTCGTCATGCGTCATCTCTACGACAGGCAGTCGCGACGATCGCGCTGCTCAGGACGATGACACGCCGCAGAGCCCGATTTCGACACGAGGCCGAGAATTTTTCGCGCCGCGTGTTCGAAGCGGCCGTTCGCGGACGGTTGCCATGCCGGGGAACCGGGCTGCATGTCCGCCGCGTTGTCGGCGACTTCTTCCCTCTCGCGGAGGCCGCAACCGCTCATGCTCGTGTACGGCGACGTTCGGCGCCAGGCCGATCCTCGCGAGGAGGCCGCCCGCTTCCTGGAGGCGGTCGAGGCGGCGCGCGGGCTCAGGCCCGGGCTGGCGCGCCACGCCGCGCTCGCCGGGGCGCTGATCGCGGCCGGCGAGCTCATCCAGGGCGTGGCGGATGCGGAGGAGGCAGGCCGCGACGGGCAGGGCGGTGCCACCGACCGCCTGACCGGGCTGCTCGTGCGGCTCGCCGGTGCCGTCTGGGCATCGTGGCGGAGCGGCTTCGCGACCGGAGAGGTTCCCGACCGCGCCGCGGTCGAGCGCGCCTGCGCGGGGCTGACGCCCGAGCCGCTGGAGATCCGCCTGCCCGAGGGCTTCGCCTTCTATGCCGTCTATCCCGAGAGCTACGCCGAGGCCGCCTGCGCGTCCGGCCTGGATGCCGGCGCGATCGTGATCGGCATCCGCAGCATCGGCACGACCCTCGGGGCGATGGTCGCGGCCGGTCTCGGCGGCGCCGACCTGGTGACCGTCCGGCCGAGCGGCCACCCGTTCCGGCGGGAGCTTCCCCTCCGGCCGTCGCTGCAGGACCGCCTCGGGCCCGACCGCCGCATCGCGGTCGCCGACGAGGGGCCGGGGCTCTCGGGCAGCTCCTTCGCCTCGGTGCTCTCGGCCCTGCGCGAGCGGGGCATCGGGTCCGACCGCGTCGTCCTGTTTCCGAGCCATGACGGGGAGCCGGGGCACGCGGCGGCGGAGGAGACCCGCCGGCTCTATGGCGGCACCCGGCGCCTCGTCCGGACCTTCGACGACCTCGTCCTGCGGGCCGAGCGTCCCGAGCACAGGCTGGAGGCCTGGCTCGCCCCGCTGATCGGGCCGCTGACGGCGCCGCTCGAGGAGATATCGGGCGGCGCCTGGCGCACCCACCGCGACGGCGACCGGGGTGCCTGGCCGCCCGCCCATCCGATGCAGGAGCGCCGCAAGTTCCTGGCACGCGCCGCGAGCGGCACCTGGCTCGTGAAGTTCGTCGGGCTCGGGGCCGAGGGGGAGCGGAAGGTCGCGCGCGCCCGCGCGCTGCACGCGGCCGGGTTCACCCCGGAGGTCGCCGGATTCCGCCACGGCTTCCTCGTCGAGCGCTGGATCGAAGGCGCGACGCCGCTCGACCGCAGCCGCATCGATCCCGTTCGCCTGGTCGAGCGCGTCGGTCACTATCTCGGCTACCGGGCGACCGCGTTCCCAGCCGGTCGCGGCCGGGGCGCCTCCCTGGCGGCACTGTGGGAGATGGCCCGGCACAACGCCGCGCAGGCCCTCGGCGCGGAGCAGGCCCGGCGCCTCGACGGCTGGCGCGCCGCCCTGCCGCGGTTTGACGCCGGGATGCGGCCGGTCGAGACCGACAGCCGCCTGCATGCCTGGGAATGGCTCGTCCTGCGGGACGGCACCCTCCTCAAGACCGACGCCGTCGACCACCATGCCGGCCACGACCTCGTCGGCTGCCAGGACGTCGCCTGGGACATCGCCGGCGCCGCGGTGGAGCTTGGCCTGGACGACGCGGCGCGGCGGCACCTCGCCGCGGACGTCGCGCGGCGCACCGGCCGGGAGGTCGATCCGGGTTTCGTCGCCTATCTGGAGATCTGCTACACCGCCTTCCAGCTCGGCGCGATGACGATGGCGGGCGACGCGGCCTCAGACCCGGGGGAGCAGGCCCGGCTCCGCGACGCGGCGGACCGCTACCGCGCGCATCTCGCCTCGCGGCTGTCCGCCGCGACCCTTCCCTGAAGCGACCTGCCCCCGATCGTCATGATCCTGCTTCGCCACGGCCAGAGCCAGTTCAACCTCCACTTCCACGCCACCGGCGTCGATCCCGGCATCGTCGACGCGCCGCTGACGCCCCTCGGGCACGCCCAGGCCGAGGCCGCCTCCCGCGACCTCGCCGGGAAAGGGCTGCGGCGCATCCTGTGCTCGCCCCTGACCCGCGCCCTCGAGACGGCGACCCCGATCGCCGCCTGCCTGAACCTCCCGATCCTGGTCACCTCGGCCGTCCGGGAGCGACGGGCGGCGAGCTGCGACGTCGGCACCTGCCGGACCGACCTCGCCCGCGCCTGGCCGCATCTCGACCTCAGCCGCATCGACGAGGTCTGGTGGCACGAGGACGAGGAGCCGCACGACGTCTTCGCGGCGCGGGCCGCGTCCTTCACGGCCGGGATGGCCGCCGACCCCGACTGGGCCCACACCCTCGTCGTGTGCCACTGGGGGTTCATCATGGCGGTCACCGGCCGCAATCTCGGCAACGGCGAGTGGATCCGCTGCCGGATGGATGAATGCGGCCGGCTGGTGGCGGCCGATCCCTGAGGCGCGGGCGATGGCCGATCCGGCGGGGGCCGTGACCCATCACCAAGCACTAACAATCGGCCCTGTGCGCCGCATCCCCGCCGCCTATCTCCCCCGGCCCGCGGAGTGGATGGCATGACCGATCTCACGATCCTCGAGCAGTGCGGGCGGGGCGAGATCTCGCCTCAGATCGCGCTCTCGCGCCTGCTGCTCGCGGGCGGACCCGTCGATGCCGGGCACCTCGCGCGCGAGGCGGCCGCGCACCCCGATTCCGCGCCCCTCGCGGCTTTGGCGCGGCTGGCGGCGCGCCACGGCGATCGGCTGGAGGGGCTTGGTCGGCTGGCCCGCTCCGGCCTGTGGCCGAGCGGCGACGACGTCTTCGGGGCGACCGCCGCCTTGTTCGACCGGCTCGCCGCGGAGGCGCCCGAGGCGGGCGTCGCCTTCTACTCCCTCGGCGATCCGGACGAGCTCGCCGCCGCCACGGCGGAGCTCGCCGGGATCGTCCGCGCCTGGTCGCCCGCCGCCACGGGCCGGATCCTGGATCTCGGCTGCGGCATCGGCCGGCTGGCCCTCGCGCTCGGCCCGGAGGCGGAATCGGTGCTCGGCCTCGATTTGTCCGAGGGGATGATCGCCGAGGCGTGCCGCCGGGCGCGGGGCCGCGGCAACGTCCGGTTCGCGCGGAGCGACGGGCGCCGCTGGCCCCTCGGCGACGGTGAGATCGACGTCGTCGTCGCGGCCGACAGCCTGCCCTACGCCGTCGAGGCGGGGGCCGTGGCGGAGGTCGTGGCGGAGGCGGCGCGCGTGCTCCGGCCGGGCGGCGATCTCCTGGTGTTCAACTGGTCGTACCGGGGCGATCCGGGGCGGGACGTGGCCGAGGCGCGCTCGCTGGCGGCGGCTTGCGGCTTCGAGGTGGTGCGCGCCGGCGAAAAACCCTTCGCGATCTGGGACGCCGTGAGCTTCCACCTGAGGCGCGCCCGGTGACGCCGCAGGAGCACTGGGCCCTGTGGCGGAGCGACACGCGGGCGACGCCGTTCCAGTCGCCGGCCTGGCTCGACGCCTGGTGGACGCATCTCGGGGGCGGCGACCGCCGCGACGCAGAGATCCGCGATCCCGCGGGCCGGCTCGTCGCGGCGCTGCCGCTCTTCGTCTGGCACGATGGCGGCGTGCGCCGGCTCGTGCCGGTCGGGGCCGGCCACAGCGATTACTGCGACGCCCTGGTCGCGCCCGGCACGGCGACGGAGCCGCTCTGGACGGCGATCCTCGGCTCGGCCGCGGCCTTCGACGAGGTTCTGCTGCCCGACCTGCGGCCCGATTCCCCCCTCCTCGGCCCGCCGCCGGCGGGATGGAGCGCCACCGACACGGAGGCGGAGATCTGCCCGGTGCTGACGCTGCCGCCGGGCGGCTCGCCCCTCGACGGCCTGACGCGCAGCCAGCGCCGCAAGGTGGTGCACGACCGCCATCGCGCCGAGCGCCTCGGCGGCGTCACGGAAGAGCTCGTCACGGCCGGCCGCGTCGACGGCCTGCTCGACGCCCTGTTCGCGCTCCATTCCAGCCGGTGGGCGCGGGAGGGGCAGCCCGGCGTGCTGGCCGATCCCCGCGTGCAGGCCTTCCACCGCGCGGCGGCGCCGGCGCTCGCGGAGGCGGGCCTTCTGCGGATGGCGGTCGTGCGCCACGAGGGCGCGGTCGCGGCGGTCGTGTACGGCCTCGCCGACGGGGCGCGGTGGTACTCCTACATCAACGCCGTCGACATGCGCGTGCCCGGGCAGAGCTTCGGCACGCTGGCCTTCGCCTGCCTCATCGAGGCGGCCGCGTCGCGCGGCGCCGGCGAGTTCCACTTCCTGCGCGGCGACGAGCCCTACAAGGCCCGCTGGGGCGCCGCCCCGCGCCGCACGATCCGCCGCATCCTGAGGCGTGCCTGATCGGGACGGCAGCCGGAGTTCGCGAGGTCCTGATGGCGCAGGCCGCGACGGTGGCGCCCGTCGCTCAGATCTCCACCACCCCGATCGTCTCCTCGTCGAACGCGACGCTCTTCACGATCGCCAGCACCGGCAGGCCCGGCGCCAGGGCGAGCTCGTGGGCCGCGAGCCGCGTGACCTGCGCGACCAGGCTCGCATCGCCGCAGGCGATCTCGACCCGGGCGTGGGGGCCGTCGCCCGGCGTGATTGCGGTGACGAGGCCCGGCAGGACGTTGCGGGCGCTCAAGGCCCGGGGCGTCTCGCGCGCCACAAGCACGTCGCGGGCCCGCACCCGGACCCGCACGCTCGCGCCGACCGGCAGGGCGAGGCGCGGCACGGTCAGCCGGCCGGGGGCGCCGTCGAGGCGGGTGAGGCCGAAGACGTCGTCGTGGGCCGCGACCCGGAGCTGCAGGAGCGCGCCGGCCTCGCCGGTCTCGCGGCCCGGGAACAGGCCGCCCCGGCGCAGGATCTCGGCGGCCGGGCCGCAGGCCGTCATCCGGCCCTCCTCGAGCACCACCACGGTGTCGGCGAGGCGCGCCACCTCGGCGACCGCGTGGCTGACATAGACGATCGGCACCCGGGCCTCGTCTCGCAGGCGCGCCACGTAGGGCAGGATCTCGGCCTTGCGCCCCTCGTCGAGGGCCGAGAGCGGTTCGTCCATCAGGAGGAGCCGCGGGCGGGCGAGCAGCGCACGGCCGATCGCGACCCGCTGGCGCTCGCCGCCCGAGAGCCCGGCCGGCCGCCGCTCGAGCAGCGCCGCGATCCCCAGGAGGTCGGCCACCGCCTCGAGGCTCGGGCCGCCCGGCCGGTGACGCGCGAAGAAGCGCCCGAACAGCAGGTTCTGCCGTACGCTCAGGTGCGGCATGAGCCGCGCGTCCTGGAAGACTGTGCCGATCTGGCGCCGGTGCACCGGCACCCGCACGCCCGCCCCCGTGTCGAGGAGGGTGACGCCGTCGACGACCACCCGCCCGTGCTGCGGCCGCACGAGCCCGGCGATCACCTCGACGAGGGTCGACTTGCCGGAGCCGGAGCGGCCGAACAGGGCGGTGACCCGCCCTTCGGCCGTGAACGCCGCGTCGAGCACGAAGGCGCCGCGGGCGTGCCGGACCGCGACCTCGATCATGCGACAGGCCCGGTCATGCGCCGAGCCGCCGCCGGGCCCGCCGGGCCAGCCACTCCGAGGCGAGGAGCGCCGCCATCGACAGGGCGACCGAGATCAGGGCGAGGCGCAGCGCCCCCGCCTCGCCCCCCGGCACCTGCGTCAGGGTGTAGATCGCCGAGGGCAGGGTCTGGGTCTCGCCCGGGATGTTCGACACGAACGTGATGGTGGCGCCGAACTCCCCCATCGCCTTGGCGAAGGCCAGCACCGCGCCGGCGAGGATGCCCGGCAGCGCCAGCGGCAGCGTCACGACCAGGAACACCGCGGCCGGGGAGGCGCCGAGGGTGCCGGCGGCCTGTTCGAGCTTTCGGTCGACCGCCTCGAACGACAGGCGCATCGCCCGCACCATCAGCGGGAACCCCATCACCGCGCAGGCCAGCGCCGCCCCGGTCCAGCGGAACGAGAACACGATGCCGATCTCGGCCAGCGCCGCGCCGAAAAGGCCCCGGCGCCCGAAGGCGAGGAGCAGCAGGTAGCCGGTGACCACCGGCGGCAGGATCAGGGGCAGGTGCACCAGCCCGTCGACGAGCGCCCGGCCGCGAAAGTCCCGCCGTGCCAGGAGATACGCCACGGCGAGCCCCGGCAGCAGGCTCGCCAGCGTCGCCACGCCCGCGACCAGCAGGCTGAGCCTGAGCGCGCTCCACTCGTCGGGGGTGAGGAACAGGGGCAGGGCTCGTTGCGGCGGGCAGAACCGGCAAGATGGCGGATCGTGGCCCGGAGTCCAGGCCCCGCACGGCAACGCTGGTTTCCGGCCGGGCGGGATTGATCCGCGCCGGCATTTGAGGCCTGTGGGAGCGGTTCCACGCTTTTCCCCGGAGGCCAGGTTGATCACCTTCTACTTCAACGGCTCGCCCAACCCGACCAAGGTCGCGCTCTTCCTGGAGGAGGCGGGGCTCGCTTACGAGCCGGTGGCGGTGGACACCCGCAAGGGCGAGCAGTTCGCGCCGGACTTCCTCAAGCTCAACCCGAACGGCAAGGTACCGGTGATCGTCGACGACGGCACGGTGGTGTTCGACTCGAACGCGATCCTGCTCTACCTCGCCGAGAAGACCGGCCGCTTCCTGCCGCCGGCCTCGGAGCGCGGCGCGCTCCTGTCCTGGCTGATGTTCGTGGCGACCGGCATCGGGCCGTTCTCCGGCCAGGCGGTGCATTTCCGCCATTTCGCCCCCGAGAAGGTGCCCTACGCCCATGAGCGCTACCAGTTCGAGGTCAAGCGCCATTACGGCATCCTCGACCAGCACCTCGCCGGCCGCGCGTGGATGGTGGGCGAGGCCTACGGCATCGTCGACATGGCTGTGTGGGGCTGGGCCCGGATGCTGCCCTTCATCCTCGGCGAGGGCGCGTTCGACGGTCTTCCGAACCTGAAGCGCCACCACGACGCCATCGCGGCCCGCCCCGCCGCCGCCAAGGCCGTCGCCCTGAAGGACCGCTTCCCCTTCAAGGCCGAGATGGATGACGAGGCGCGGGCGCACATGTTCAAGCACCTCACGCCGGCGGCGTGACCGGCCTCGCTGCGCCGCGAAGGCTCAAGGCCCTTCGCCCAACCGGGTAAGTTCGACACATTCAAGCGCCTATCAATCCGACCCGCGGCGTCATCCTGAGGTGCTGGCGATCGAAGATCGCACCCGCAGGGAGCCTCGAAGGAGGCCTCCGGACGTCTCGCGATCCCTGGAGGCCTCCTTCGAGCCCGCTGCGCGGCACCTCAGGATGAGGCCGCGGGTCGGATCGTCGACGAGAAGCGGCAGGGCAGGCGCGACCGACATCGGGAGGAACACGCCATGAGATCGTTCGACAACCCGTTCAAGCGCGGCCTCGCCGAGGGGCGGCGGCAGGCCGGATTGTGGATGACCACCGGCTCGCCCGGCATCACCGAGATGGCCGCCGGCGCGGGCTTCGCCTGGATGCTCATCGACATGGAGCACTCGCCCAACGATCTCCTCGACGTCGTCGACCACCTGCGGGCCGCCGAGGGCGGCACCGCCGAGCCGGTGGTGCGGGTGCCGTGGAACGAGCCCGTGATGGTCAAGCGCCTGCTCGACCAGGGCGCCCGCTCGCTGATGTTCCCGTTCGTGCAGAGCGCCGAGGAGGCGCGCCGGGCCGTCGCCGCGACGCGCTACCCGCCCCACGGCATCCGGGGCTTCGCCGGCACCTCGCGGGCCACCGGCTACGGCCTGCGGCCGGACTACCACGCCCGCTCCGGCGACGAGGTCTGCGTCGTCGTCCAGGTCGAGACCCCGGAGGCGCTCGCGGCGGCGGGCGAGATCGCGGCGGTCGAGGGCGTCGACGGCGTGTTCATCGGACCCAACGACCTGGCCGCCAGCATGGGCCATCTCGGGGAGCCCAATGCCGGCCCGGTGCGGGAGGCGATCGCCGCGGCGCTGCCGCGGATCCGGTCTGCCGGCAAGGCGGCGGGCCTCCTCAACTTCAGCGAGACCGGCGCCAAGGCCGATTTCGAGGCCGGCTTCGGCTTCGTGGCGGTGTCCGGCGACGCCTTCCTGCTCGCCCGCGAGACGCAGCGGGTCGCGAAACTCTTCGGCTCCTGAGCCGCCCCCGGAGGACACCCATGGCCGCCCTGTCGTTCCAGCACCGTTTCGAGCCCGCCGCCGACGAAGCGGCGGTGCCGCTCCTCCTCCTGCACGGCACGGGGGGCGACGAGAGCGACCTCCTGCCGCTCGGGCGGGCGCTGGCGCCCGGGGCGGCCCTGCTCTCGCCCCGCGGCCAGGTGCTGGAGGGCGGCGCGCCGCGCTTCTTCCGCCGCCTCGCCGAGGGCGTGTTCGACGAGGCCGACCTGGTGCGCCGGGCCGGCGACCTCGCGGGCTTCGTGGGCGAGGCGAGGGCGGCCTACGGGATCGCGGCGCCGCTCGCCGTCGGCTTCTCGAACGGCGCCAACATCGCGGCCGCCGTGATGCTCCTGCATCCCGGCGTGCTCGCCGGCGCGGTGCTGCTGCGGGCGATGGTGCCGCTCGCCGATCCGCCGCCCACGCGCCTTTCGGGCGAGCCGGTGCTGATCCTGTCGGGCCGGATGGACCCGATCGTACCCGCCGAGAACGCCGCACGCCTCGCCGGGCAGCTGACGAAAGCCGGCGCCAGCGTCACCCACGAGGTCCTGCCCGCCGGCCACGGCCTGTCGCAGGCCGACCTCGTGCGGGCGAAGACCTGGCTCACCGGGCGGCCGTGACGACCGCTGGTCCGGCGGGGAAACAAGAGCCGCGCGCGAAAGCCTCAGGCCGGGCTCCACCCCGCCGCGCAGTCGCGCACCAGCTGGCGCAGAAACGCCTCGCCGGCCTCGAGAGCCGCCAGCGTGATGTACTCGTCCGGCTGGTGGGCCTGGTCGATGGAGCCCGGGCCGCAGACCACGGTCGGCAGCCCGGCGACCTGGAAGCGGCCGGCCTCGGTGGCGTAGGGCACCGTGATGGTGTGGTTGCGCCCGGCGAGCCGCAGGGCCAGGCGCTCGGCCGGTGAGCCGGGCTCCGGCGCCAGGCCCGGCACCGCCGCATCCTCCTCGGTCTCGACGCGGCCATAGGCGCCGAAGCGGTTGAGGCGCTCGCGGGTCACCCGCTCGACCTCGGCGGCGAACAGGGCCGGGATCTCGTCGCGGGGCAGATCCGGCAGGCCGCGGAACTCCCAAAGGAACTCGCAGGCCTTGGGCAGGATGTTGCGGGCGGTGCCGCCGCCGATCGTCCCGACGTGAACGGTCGTGTAGGGCGGGTCGAACCGGCCGCTGGCGTCGCCCCGCTCGGTCATCCGGTCGGCGATGCGGTTGAGGCCGGCCACCAGCTCGGCCGCCGCCATCACGGCGTTGGCGCCGAGCGCCGGCTTCGAGGAATGCGCCTCGTGGCCGTGGACGGTGGTGCGGTAGGTGTAGATGCTCTTGTGCGCGTCCGCGACCTCGAGGTCGGTCGGCTCGCCGACGATCACCGCGCCCGGCCGCGGCAGGTCGCCTCCGAATCGGGCGATCACGTCGGCGACGCCGAGGCAGGTCAGCTCCTCGTCGTAGGACAGCAGGATGTGGATCGGCGTCTTGAGGTCCGCCGCCAGCATCTCCGGCACCAGGGCGAGGCACAGCGCGTCGAACCCCTTCATGTCGACGGCGCCGCGGCCATAGGCGCGACCGTCGGCGACCCGCAGGGTGTAGGGGTCGCTGGTCCAGGACTGGCCGGCGACCGGCACCACGTCGGTATGGCCGGAGAGCACCACGCCGCCGTCCCGCATCGGCCCGATCGTGGCGAAGAGCGCGGCCTTGTCGCCGGCGGCGTTTGGGGCGCGGATGTACGGCACGCCCCAGGCGTCGAGATACTCGCCCACCCAGTCGATCAGCGGCAGGTTCGACTTCTGGCTCTCGGTGTCGAAGGAGACCAGCCGGGCGAGGAGGTCGAGCGGGGAAAGGCGGGGGCCGGTCTGGGTCATCGGGCGGGCGGTCTCGCGGCGGGAGGGGCGCCGCCGTCCTTAGCCCAGCCTGCCGGCGACCGACAGCGGCACCGGCGCAAGGGGCCCGACGCCGCGACGCATGTCGCGGCGCTCCCGCAGCGCCGCGATGCGACGCATGCCGCGGCGCGTCAGTGCATCACCCGGCGGACATGCGGCGAATCGAGCGAGAAGGCCGGGATCGCCGCCTCGAAGCTGCGGCCGTCCGGGGTCGCCATGGTGTAGGTGCCCTCCATCGTGCCGTCCGGCGTCGTGAGGGGGCAGCCGCTGGTGTAGCTGAACGACTCGCCCGGGCCGAGCACCGGCTGCTTGCCGACGACGCCGGCCCCGCGCACCTCCTGCATCTCGCCGCGGCCGTCGACGATGCGCCAGTGGCGCGAGCGCAGCTGCACTTGCTCGCTGCCATTGTTGGTGATCTCCACCGTATAGGCGAAGAAGTAGCGGCCGCTGTCCGGCGAGGATTCCTCCTCGACGAAGCGAGGCTTCACGGACACGCTGATGCCGCGGGTCTCGGCCTTGTACATCAGGGAACCTCCGCTGGCGGCCCGCGCGCGAAGCGCGACGGCCGGCGGGGGTCGTGGTACGTCCGGCCTTCCGGATCGTCAATCGCTTGGATCTGCGGTCGGTAATCCTGCACGAGGCGCTCCTTCCCCGCCATGAGGCTTCCTTCCTCGTCCACAGCCGCCGCGGGCCTCGCCGCGGCGGTGGTCCTGGCGCTCGGCGCCGATCCGGCGGTCCTCGTCCTGCTGGCCGCCTGGCGCGGGCTCGCGCTGCTGGCGCCGGGTCGCGACGGGGCGGGGGAGGGGCCGTGGATCCGCATGGCCCTCGCGTTCGCGCTCGCGTGGCGGGCCCCGGGCTGGCCGGCGGGGGCGTTGGTGGCCGCGCTCCTCCTCGAGGTCGCCGTGGCGCGCCTCGCCGCCCTGGCGGCCGCCCGGACAGGGACCGCCTTGCCGGGCCCTGACCTTTACTCGCTGATCCTCGCCGGCGGACGGGCCTCCGACGCGATCGCCGCCCTCGCCGTCGCGGCGATGCTCCTCCTGCCCGAGCGGCTGCCGCTGATCGCGAGTGCGCTCGCCGGCCTCACCGCCATGGGGGCGCTCGCCCGGGCGAGCGTCGCCGTCGCGGTCCTGCGCGCGGCACGGGACGAGGCCTGACGCGCTCTTCACGCGGCCGAAACCCTGGCGTACGACACTCGGCATGACTCGCCGGAGTGGTTCACCGGTTCGGCGGAGAAAATGATGCAAAGACAAGAAGCTAAGCAGAGCAGCGCCATGCGGCTCTGCTTAGTCCGTTGAGGATGGACGGGTCATGGTGCAGCGCGTGGACGGGATTCAATCGGCGGAGGGCATCGCGGCGCTCGCCGCCGCCGGGGTGATCCGGACCGCGGCGCCGTTCGCGGACGACCAGATCCAGCCCGCGAGCCTCGACCTGCGCCTCGGCGCCCGGGCCTGGCGGGTGCGGGCGAGCTTCCTGCCGGGACGCACCCGCGACGTCGCCGCCTGCCTCGACAAGCTCAAGCTGCACGAGATCGACCTGCGCCAGGGCGCGGTGCTGGAGACCGGCTGCGTCTACATCGCCGAGTTGCAGGAGGGGCTGGCCCTGCCGCCCGACCTCGCGGCGAGCGCGAACCCGAAAAGCTCGACCGGGCGCATCGACGTGTTCACCCGGGTCATCACCGACCAGGCGCGGGAATTCGACATGGTCGAGGCCGGCTATGCCGGCCCGCTCTTCGCCGAGATCTCGCCCCGCACCTTCCCGGTTCTGGTGCGCACCGGCTCGCGCCTGTCGCAGCTGCGCTTCCGCCGCGGGGCGGTGCGGCTCGACGATGCCGCGCTGGCGCGCCTGCACGCGACGACGCCGCTGGTCGACGCCGCCGACCCGTCGTTCCAGGGCGGTGTGGCGGTCTCTGTCGACCTCTCGGGCTTCGACGGGCTGATCGGCTACCGGGCCAAGCGCCATACCGGCCTCGTCGACGTCGACCGGCCCCGCTCCTACCCGGCCTCGGAATTCTGGGAGCCGCTGCGGGCCGACGGCTCCGGCACGCTGATCCTCGATCCGGGCCAGTTCTACATCCTGGCCTCGAAGGAGGCGGTGCAGGTGCCGCCGGACTTCGCCGCCGAGATGGTGCCGTTCGATCCCCTCGTCGGCGAGTTCCGGGTCCACTATGCCGGCTTCTTCGATCCCGGTTTCGGCCACGTCGAGGCCGGAGGCACCGGCGCCCGGGCGGTGCTGGAGGTGCGCTCCCGCGACGTGCCGTTCATGCTCGAGGACGGCCAGATCGTCGGCCGCCTCGTCTACGAGCGCATGGCCCAGCGGCCCGCCGCCCTCTACGGCAGCGCCGCCGGCTCGAACTATCAGGCGCAGGGGCTGAAGCTGTCGAAGCACTTCGTCTGAGAGCCTGGTTGCCCCGCTCAACAGGATTGACGCGCTCCATGTCATTCCGGTGCCGCGCAACGGAGCCCGGAATACAGACACGCGGATGGACCAAGACAGAGCGGACAGCGTCTTGCTTCGTTCATCCAGACCTGAGCTTCTGGATTCCGGGTGCGGCGGCGCGGCTCCGGAATGACCAGGTGGGTGTCTGGCTGGAAGAAGCCCGGGACGCTTCGGGTGTCGTCTCGCCGCTTGTCGACAACGTCAGGCAGCCCGGCCCTGGACGCGCCCGATCAGGTGAGCGCCGCCCGCCTCGACGCTGGTCGACGCCACGCGGCTGTCGTCCCTGATCGCCTTCGACCGCTCGACCCTCGGCAGCGTCCCGGAGCGGCGGCGTCAGGCCGCCGCAGCCTCGTCGAGCAGCCATACCGTCTCGCCCCGTGCCCGCGCGCGTCCCGCCGGCAGATCCTCGCCGGCAGCGAGGCGGGCGAGCGGCGCCCGCTTAGCCTCGCCGGTGACCAGGAACAGGGCGAGCGGCGTGGCGCCCAGCGCCGGCAGGGTGAGGCTCACCCGCGGCACGAAGGGAGCGAGACCGGCCTCCGGCACGGCGACCACCCAGGCCTCGGCCTCCCGCGCCTCGGGCTTGCCCGGGAAGAGCGAGGCGGTGTGGCCGTCTTCGCCGAGGCCGAGAAGCACGAGGTCGAAGAGCGGCCGGGCCGGGTCGAGCCGCTCAGTACCGTACCAGCGCCGAAGCTCGGCCGCGTAGGCCGCGGCGCCGTCCTGCGGTGGGCCGTCCGCCGGGATCGGGTGCAGGTGACCGGGGGGCACGAGATCCCCGAACGCCTCCTCGGCCAGGCGCCGGTTGCTGCCGGCCTCCGGTCCTCCGCCGACGCGCTCGTCGCCGAAGAACCAGTGCAGGCGCGCCCAGGGCAGCGAAGTGCGAAACTCCGGCCCTGCGAGGAGCCGGTAGAGGAGCTTAGGGGTCGAGCCGCCCGACAGGCAGATCCCGACCTCGTCCACTTTCGCCGCCGCGACCTCGACCAGCCGCTCGGCCGCGGCGCGGGCGACCGCGTCGGCGTCGGGCAGGACCTCGCGGGGAGCCGGCGCGCTCATGGCTGGCGCTCCAGCGAGCGCCACCGGCGCCCGTCGCGGGCGAGGAGGTCGTCCGCCTCCTTCGGCCCGGCGCTGCCGGCCTCATAGGGAAGCGTCGTCAGCGTGCCGGCGGCCGCCGCGTCGAGGATCGGCTGGACGATGCGCCAGCCGGCCTCGATCATGTCGGCGCGCTGAAACAGCGTCGGATCGCCGATCATCGCGTCGTAGATCAGGGTCTCGTAGCCGGTGCTCGGCTCGGTCTTGAAATAGTCCTTGTAGCAGAAGCGCATGTCGACGCTGCCGAGGCGCACCGCCGGGCCCGGCACCTTGGCGCCGAACTGCAGCGAGATGCCCTCGTCGGGCTGGAGCTGCAGCACCAGCCAGTTCGGCACGTCCTCGCGCACGGTGGTGCCCTTGAACAGCGCGAGCGGCGCCTGCTTGAAGCGGATCGCGATCTCGGTGTCGCGGCGGGTCATCGCCTTGCCGGTGCGCAGGTAGAACGGCACCCCGGCCCAGCGCCAGTTGTCGATGCCGAGCTTGAGGGCCACGAAGGTCTCGGTGTCCGAGTCCCGCGCGACATCGGGCTCCTCGCGGTAATCCTTCACCGCCTTGGCCAGGACGGTGCCGGCGGTGTAGCGGCCCCGCACCGCGTCCTCGGGCCGGGCCGAGGGGGTGGCGAGCAGCACCTCCTCCTTCTTGTCGCGCACGGCCTCAGCCTCGAACGAGATCGGCGGCTCCATGGCGACGAGGGTGTAGAGCTGGAAGAGGTGGTTCGGCACCATGTCGCGGAGCGCGCCGGTGGCCTCGTAGAATTTCCCCCGCCCCTCGACGCCGACCGTCTCGGCGACGGTGATCTGCACGTGGTCGATGTGGTCGCGGTTCCACAGCGGCTCGAACAGGCCGTTGCCGAACCGGAACGCCATGATGTTCTGCACCGTCTCCTTGCCGAGGAAGTGGTCGATGCGGAAGATCTGGTCCTCGGACAGGACCTTCAGGATGTCGGCGTCGAGCTTCTCCGCCGAGGGCAGGTCGTGGCCGAACGGCTTCTCGATGATGACCCGGCGCCAGGTGTCCTCGCCCTTCTCGGTCAGGCCGGCCTCGCCGAGCTTGGCGATGGTGGGCCCGAACAGGCCGGCGGCGACCGCGAGGTAGAACAGGACGTTGCCGCCGTTCTCACGACCCGAGACCTCGGCGATCGTCCCCTTCAGCGCTGCGAAGAACCCCGCATCCGAGATGTCGCCCGAGCGGTAGTGGACGCGCCCGACGAGGTCGTTCCACACGCCCTCGTCGACGGTGCCGCCGCCGGCCTCGCCGCCCTTGGCGGTGATGTGGCCGCGCACCGTCTCGCTCAGCTCGGACCGGAAGTCTTCCGACGACATCTCAGAGCGGCTGACGCCGATGACCGAGAACTCCTTCGGCAGCAGGCCCCAATGGCCGAGATTGTAGAGCGCCGGCATCAGCAGGCGATGGGTGAGGTCGCCCGTCGCCCCGAAGATCACCAGGGTGCAGGCGGGCGGGGGGGCGGCCCCCTCTGCCATGGAACTCGTCATTTCGGCTCCTGGTGGCCGCCGAAGCCCTTGCGCATCGCCGAGAGCAGCTTGTCGGCGTAGGTGGCGCCCTGGCGCGAGCGGAAGCGGGCGTAGAGGGCGGCCGACAGCACGTGGGCCGGCACCGCCTCCTCGATCGCGGCGTTCAGCGTCCAGCGGCCCTCGCCCGAATCGGCGACGTGGCCCGAGAAGGCGTCGAGGTTCTCGTCGCCGGCGAGCGCGGATGCCGTGAGGTCGAGGAGCCAGGACGAGACCACGCTGCCGCGCCGCCAGACCTCCGCGATGTCGCCGATGTTGAGGTCGAAGCGCTGCGCCTCCGGCAATTCCGAGGAATTGGCGTGCTTGAGGATGTCGAAGCCCTCGGCATAGGCCTGCATCAGGCCGTACTCGATGCCGTTGTGGATCATCTTGACGAAGTGGCCGGCGCCGCTCGGGCCGGCATGGATGTAGCCGTGCTCGGCGCGGGGATCGCGGCCCTCGCGGCCCGGGGTGCGCGGCACCTCCCCGAGGCCGGGCGCGAGCGTCGAGAAGATCGGGTCGAGCCGGTCGACGGCTTCTTTATGGCCGCCGATCATCATGCAGTAGCCGCGCTCCAGGCCCCAGACGCCCCCGGAGGTGCCGACATCGACGTAGTGCAGGCCCTTCTCGTTGAGGACGGCCGCGCGGCGGATGTCGTCCTTGTAGAACGAGTTGCCGCCGTCGATGATCACGTCGCCGGGCTGCATCAGCCCGGCGATCGCCATCACCGTCACCTCGGTCGGGTCGCCCGCCGGCAGCATCACCCAGGCGGTCCGGGGGACCTCGAGCTTGGCGACGAAATCCTCAAGGCTGTCGGCGCCGACCGCGCCCTCCTGCACCAGGGCCGCGACGGCCTTGGGATCCTGGTCGAACACCACCGCGGTGTGCCCGTTGCGCAGGAGCCGCCGGACGATGTTGCCGCCCATCCGACCGAGACCGACCATGCCGAGTTGCATCGCGTCACTCCTCGCCGGCGAAGCCGGGGCCGGCGGCCCGTGGGCGTGGGGAGCCCGTCGTATCGTCTGGCACTGCCCCCCTCTCCCGGGTGGGAGAGGGGGCCGAGGTCTAACGTCTAACTAAGCGCCGACCTCAGCCGGTCGAGCCCCTTGGCCACATCGCCCTTGATGTGGACGCGCAGCGCCCGTCGGCCGCGCTCGGAGAGCACGCCGAAATCGCCCCGGGCCTGCGCGGCGATCACGGTGGCGAAGCCGAGGCTGCGGCCCGGGATGGCGAGGTCGGGGGCCTCCGAGGTGATCTGCAGGAAGACGCCGCTGTCGGGCCCGCCCTTGTAGGCCTGGCCGGTGGAGTGCAGGAAGCGCGGCCCGAACTCGGCGCAGGTCGCGACGTGCTTGGCCTCTCTCAGCGCCACCCGGGCCGCCTGGAGCGGGGCCAGGTGCTTCGGGTTGCGGGTGACGTAGGCGAGCAGCGCGACGTAGTCGCCGGCACCCAGGCGTCCGACCTGCGCCTTGATCCAGCTCTCCGGGTCGGAACCGGCGCCCCCCTTGCGCAGGGCCTCGGCGTTCGTCGCATCGGTGTAGAGCGCAAAGCCGTCGTCCTCCGCCACCGGCGTCTCGGCCGGCAGCGCGCCGTCCTTCTCGGCGGCGGAGAAGAGCTCGCGGGTCTTGATCTTGCTCGCCTCGACGTCGGGCTGGTCGAACGGGTTGATCCCGAGCACCGCGCCCGCCACCGCCGTGGCGATCTCGAAGCGGAAGAATTCCTGCGGCAGGCTCGCCTTGGAGGCCAGCGCGATCCGCACCACCGGGTGGCCGGCCTGCTCAAGCGCCGTCACGGCCGTGTCCTGGGCCGCGTCGGCGCCCTCGTCGAGGCGCAGGTAGACGAAGATCCGGTCCTTGCCGTAGACGGCCGGCGCCGCCAGGGGCTCGTTGTCGATCGGGATGAGGCCCTTGCCCTCCTTGCCCGTCGACTCGGCGATCAGCTGCTCGGCCCAGGCGCCGAAGGTGTCGATGCCCGGGGAGGCGATCAGCGTGACCTTGTCGCGGCCCTGTCCGGTGGCCGCGGTGCCCAGCACGAGGCCGAGCTGCACGCCCGGGTTCAGGTCCGGCGGCACGTCGGGGCCGCAGGAGCGCACCATGGTGCGGGCGCTCTTGAGGAACGCCGCGATGTCGAGGCCCATCGCGGCGGCGGGCACCAGCCCGAAGGCCGAGAGCACCGAGTAGCGCCCGCCGATCTGCTTCACGCCGTAGAAGATGCGCCGGAAGCCGTCGTCCTTGGCGGCCTTCTCCATCGCCGAGCCCGGATCGGTCACGGCGACGAAGTGGCGGCCGGCCTTCTCGCGCCCGACCACGTCGCGCATCCGGCCGAGGAAGTAGTCGCGAAACACGTTGGGCTCGAGGGTCGAGCCCGACTTCGAGGCGACGATGAACAGGGTCCGCTCGAGGTTCACCGCGGCCTCGACCGCCCGGACCTCGTCCGGATCGGTCGAATCGAGGATGCGCAGGCGCGGGAAGCCCGGCTGCTGGCCGTAGGTCTCGGCCAGCACCTCCGGCCCGAGGCTGGAGCCGCCCATGCCGAGCACCACCGCGTCGGTGAAGCCCTCCTGCTTCACCTCGGCGGCGAAGGCGGCGTACTCGCCTGCCTTCTCGGCCTCGTCCTCCACGATGGTGAGCCAGCCGAGCCATTGCGCCTCGTCGGCGCCGCTCCACACCTTGGCGTCGCGCTGCCACAGGCGGCGCACCAGCCCGTCCTTGCGCCAGGTCTCGATGGCTGTCTTCACCGGCGCGTCGAGGCTGCCGAGGGCGAGCGCCTGCCGGTCGAGCCCGTGGCCCAGAAACGTCTGGCGCTTGCCGGCAACGGCGCCCAGCACCTTGTCGGCGGCGTCGACGAAGAGCTGCACGCCCTCCTCGACGAGCTGGCGCGCCACCGCGTCGAGGTCGATCCCGGCCTTGGCGAGGTGGGCGAGCACCCGCTCGGCCTCGTCGACGCCCTCTTCCAGGCTCGGCCGCACCTGTCCGTGGTCGCGGAACGCGTCCATCGTCGCGGGCGGGATGGTGTTGACGGTGTTGGGGCCGATCAGCTCCTCCACGTAGAGCACGTCGGAATAGGCCTTGTTCTTGGTGCCGGTGGAGGCCCAGAGCAGGCGCTGCGGGTGGGCGCCCTTGGCCGCCAGCGTCTGCCAGCGCTCGCCGGAAAAGAGGCGCTTGTAGCGCTGATAGGCGAGCTTGGCGTTGGCGATCGCGACCTTGCCCTTGAGGCCTTCGAGCGCCGCCTTCTCGTCCGGGTCGTTGGCGGCGCCGATCCTCTCGTCGAGCAGCTTGTCCACCGCGGCGTCGATGCGGCTGATGAAGAAGCTCGCCACGCTGGCGACCCGGCCGATGTCGCCGCCGCTCGCGGCGAACTTTTCCAGGCCCTCGATATAGGCGTTCGCCACCTGCTCGTAGGCACCTTGAGCGAAGAGCAGCGTGACGTTGATGTTGATGCCGTCGGCCGTGAGGTCGCGGATCGCCGGGATGCCCTCGGGCGTGGCCGGCACCTTCACCATCAGGTTGTCGCGGGCGACCGCCTTGTGGAGGCGACGCGCCTCGGCCAGGGTCTCGACGGTGTCGAGCGCCAGGTAGGGCGACACTTCCAGGCTGACGAAGCCGTCCTGGCCCCCGCTCGCGTCGTAGACCGGGCGCAGCACGTCGGCCGCGGCCTGGATGTCGGCGATGGCCAGGCCCTCGTAGAGGTCGATCACCCGCTCGTCGCCGGCCGCCTTGAGGGCCTCGTCGTACTCGTCCGAGTGGCCGATCGCCTTCTCGAAGATTGCCGGGTTCGAGGTGACGCCTCGCAACCCGTCCTCGTCGACCAGGCGCTTCAGCCCGCCCTCCTGGACGAAGCCCCGGGCGACGAAATCGAGCCAGACGGCCTGGTCCTGTTCGGCGTGCAGCGTCTTGAGCGGGTTCATGCCTCTGGTCTCCGCGTGCTTGCCGCAGATGTGGCCCGCGAGGGGGCGCTGTCCAGGGGGGAGGCGCGCGAGAAGCTTGGCCGTGCGCGAGAAAAGGACGCTTGCGTCCGGTACGTCAGCGCCGCGCCGGCGCGAATCCCGCGACCGCGACCAGCACCCAGCCGAGGATCAGGACGATTCCGCCGCTCGGCGCGGCCATCGGGAAGAGCGGCTGCTGCAGGAGCGCCCGGACCGAGAGGTCGCCGGAGAACAGCGCGAGACCGAGCGCCAGGGCGAAGCCCGCGATCCGCGCCGGGACCGGGTGGGCGCGGCCGCTGCCGGCGAGAAGGGCGAGGCCCAGGAGGGCAGGGGCGTGGAAGAGCAGGAACTGCGCGGCCGTGGCGAGGCTCGTCGCCCCGGCGATGTGGGCCGCGGCCGCCGAGAGCCCGACGCCGAGCGCCCCGGCGAGGCCGGCGAGGGCCACGAGGATCCGGTCGGCGGGGTGGATCATTCGCCGCGTTCGGCCAGCAGCCGGGCGATGCTGGCGCGCAGGTCCGCGACGCCGTCGTCGGTGCGGCTCGAGGTCAGGATGACCTCCGGGTAGGCCGCCGGGCGCCGGGCGATCGCAGCCGCGGTCGCGTCGAGCCGGGCCTGGATCTCGCCCTTCTTGAGCGCGTCGGCCTTGGTGAGCACGATCTGGTAGGAGACGGCGGCCTTGTCGAGGCCGTCGAGCACCTCGGCGTCGTTCGGCTTGATGCCGTGGCGGGCGTCGATCAGCACGTAGACCCGGGCGAGGTTGGCCCGGCCGCGCAGATAGGAGTGGATCAGCTCGGTCCAGGCCGCGACCTTCGCCTTCTCGACCGCCGCGTAGCCGTAGCCCGGCATGTCGACGAGGACGAGCCTGCCGGCAATGTCGAAGAAGTTGAGCTGCTGGGTGCGCCCCGGCGTGTGCGAGGTGCGCGCCAGCGCGTTGCGGCCGGTCAGCGCGTTGATCAGGCTCGACTTGCCGACGTTGGAGCGGCCCGCGAAGGCGATCTCGTGGCCCTTCATCGGCGGCAGCACCGTCAGCTTGTCGGCGGCGTGGAAGAAGTCCGCCGCCCCCGCGAAGAGCAGCCGCCCCGCTTCGCGCAGGGCGGCCGCCTTCTCGGCCTCGGTCTGGTCTTGCGTCGTCACCGGTTCCTGCATCAGCCCTTCGCCTTCGCCGCCTTCGGCGTGCGCGAGAACGTCGATCGCAAGTTGTCCCACAGCTCCACCTTCACCCCGTTGCGCCGCATGATCACGTATTGCTGGATCACCGACAGGGTGTTGTTCCAGGCCCAGTAGATCACCAGGCCGGCCGGGAACGAGCCGAGCATGAAGGTGAAGATGATCGGCATGAAGGTGAAGACCTGGGCCTGGACCGGGTCCGGCGGCGCAGGGTTCATCTTCATCTGCACGAACATCGTCACGCCCATGATGAGCGGCCAGATGCCGAGATGGAGCAGGTCCGGGGGCGTGAAGGGCAGGAGCCCGAACAGGTTGAACAGCGAGGTCGGGTCCGGCGCCGCGAGGTCGCGGATCCAGCCGAAGAACGGCGCATGCCGCATCTCGATGGTGACGAATAGCACCTTGTAGAGCGCGAAGAAGACCGGGATCTGCACCAGCACCGGCCAGCAGCCGGCCACCGGATTGATCTTCTCCTTCTTGTACAGCTCCATCATCGCCTGCTGCTGCTTCATCTTGTCGTCGGCGTAGCGCTCCCGGATGGCGGTCATCTCGGGCTGGACGGCCTTCATCTTGGCCATCGAGACGTAGGAGCGGTTGGCGATCGGCAGGAAGAACAGCTTCAGGATCAGGGTGACGACCAGGATCGACACGCCGAAGTTGCCGAACAGGCGATAGAAGAAGTCCAGCGCCTTGAACATCGGCTTCGTGATGAAATAGAACCAGCCCCAGTCGATCAGCAGGTCGAAGCGCTTGATGTTCAGCGACTTCTCGTAGCCGTCGATGGCACCGACCTCCTTGGCGCCGGCGAACAGGCGCTGGCTGGCCTGCACGGTGGCACCGGGCGCGAGCGGCTTGGCCTCGCCGAGGCTGCTCGCCTGGTAGACCTTGGTCGCGCCCTCGTCGCGCTCGGTGAACGAGCCGGTATAGGGCGCGCCCTGGTCGGGAATCGCGGCCGCCGCCCAGTACTTGTCGGTGATGCCGAGGAAGCCGCCGGTCACGCCGGTCCAGGAATGGCCGCGGGTGCCGGGAGCGCCGAGCGGGTTCTCCTTGGCGAGCTTGTCGTAGGTGTATTCCTGCAGGCCCTGGTCGCCGAGCACGCCGATCAGGCCCTCGTGCAGGACGTAGTACCCTTGCGTGTGCGGCTTGCCCCAGCGCGAGACGAGGCCGTACGGATAGAGCGTGACCGCGTTGCTGCCCTTGTTCTCGACCGCGTCGGCGACCGTGAACATGAACTTGTCGTCGACCGAGATGGTGCGGCGGAAGGTGAGGCCGGCGCCGTTGTCCCAGGTGAGCACCAGGGGCTTCTGCGGCGTCAGCACGTCGCCCTCTGCGGTCCAGACCGTGTCGCCGCCCGGCAGCGGGCCGGCATTCTGCCCGACCCAGCCGAACTCGGCGTAGTAGGGGTTGGCCGAGCCGGTGGGCGAGAGCAGCTCGATGCGCGGCGAGCTGTCGTCGACCGTCTCGTGGTAGTTCTTCAGCGACACGTCGTCGATGCGGCCGCCCTTGAGCGCCACCGAGCCGGCGAGCGCCGGGGTATCGATGCGCACCCGCGGCGAGCGGGCGAGCGCCTCGGCGCGGTTCGCGGCCAGCGCCGGGCTGCCGGCCGGCGCGCCCGGCAGGGTGCCGGGCACCGGCGCCGCGGGACCGCCTTCGCGCGGGCTCGCCGCCGGGCCGTCCTTGGCCGCCTGCGCCTGCTTGGCCGCCTGCTCCCTGGCGGCTTGCTCCTGGCGCTGGCGCTCCACCTGCGGCGCGCTGACGAAGTAGTTCCAGCCGAGCAGCACTGCCAGCGACAGCACCACGGCGATGATCATGTTCGTCTTGTCGTTACCCATGGACCCGCGACGCCTGCCGCCTAAAGAGCGGGACCAGCGGGCGGGCCTGGCGGCCCGCATCGCTCGGCCCTCACGACCAACACGACGAGGCGATTCCGGCTGCCCGGGATCGCCTCACGAACTCCGTTCCGGGGCTCCCGGCCCCGTGCGCGAGGCCTTCCCGGACCCGCCTGAGCCCCGCTTCCCCCGTCCCGGCTTCCGGGCGGGCTGACCGCCCTCCGCGGCCGGAGGTTTCGGCGCCCTCGGCTTCGTCACCACGCCGAGAGCCTGGCGGACATCCTCGACGAGCTGGGCGAAGGGCGCCGCGAGCGCGTCGCGCCGGCCGATCAGCACCACGTCGACCGCCTTGTCCCGGTGCGCCTCGCCGGCTTGTCTCGCCGCGACCTTCAGGCGGCGGCGGATCCGGTTGCGCTCGGTGGCGTGGCCCTCGCGCTTCGTCACCGTGAAGCCCACGCGCAGGCCGCCCGGCGGTCCGTCGTCCCGCAGGCGGCCTTGCGCCGTCAGGCGCTCGGTATGGAAACGGCGGCCCTTGGCCGCCGCCAGATAGTCCGGGCGCCGGGTGATCCGGCCGATCGGCGGCGGGTCGCCGCCGGGCCCCGCGGCGCTCATCGCGGCGCTCTCCGGCACCGCGCGCGAGCCTTACGCCGACAGGCGCTTGCGGCCGCGGGCGCGGCGGGCGGCGATCACCTTGCGGCCGCCGACGGTGGCCATGCGGGCACGGAAGCCGTGGCGGCGCTTGCGCACGAGCTTCGACGGTTGATAGGTTCTCTTCACGGCTCGTTCTCCGAAGGCCGGGGCCGGCCGCGCGCGTCGCGCCGCCGAGGCCCTCGTGGTCCAGAATGTCTTGGCGAAAGCGAACCGCGCCCGAAAGCGGGCGCGGTCACGTCGCGCCGGTGTATGGCGGAATGGTCCCCCCGAGTCAATCGCGTTAAGGATCGCGCGCGAGGCCGTGCGGGGCGCCCGCGACGGCGTGCGCGAGGGAGACACCGATGTTCGACGACGCCGACAACCGGCCCCGGCCGAAGGCCCATCACGAGATCGGCCAGGACCTCTCCGCCCTGTCGGTCTCCGACCTCGACGAGCGGATCGAGACCCTGCGCCGCGAGATCGCCCGGCTCGAGGAGGACCGGCGGCGCAAGCAGGCCTCGCAGGAGGCGGCCCGGGCGGCGTTCAAGTTCTGAAGCGGGGCAGGGGCGAGGACGCGTCCCGTTTCGGGGCGGTCGCGGGTTTCGCGGCTTGATCGTTCACTTCCGTGCCTCTCTGCTGGAGCTAAGAATGGCGCGGGATCCCCTCTCCCGTGTGGGAGAGGGGTATGGCGATCGAAGATCGCACGTGAGGGTGACACGCGTCAGGATGTAGCTCGACCGTCACGCTGCCAGCACGATGGTTCGAGCATGACTCAGGACCGTAGCACCCTCACCCCCGGCCCCTCTCCCACACGGGAGAGGGGAGACACCTGCCTCGTCCGGCATCCACCGATCGGCCGCCGCAACGAGCCTCTCCGGCACGAGGGCCCCCGGCCCATCCGCCTGCGCCGCGGCCGCTTTCCCGGCCCTGCCCGACCCGCGTTAACCATTTCTTAAGCCTTCCGGGCGATAACCAAGGCCGTCCAGCTTTCTGGATGTCGAGTGGTCTCTGTCCACTCTGTTTGATGCCTCCCTGTACGACTCTTTCAGCCGCCCCGTTGGGGCGGCTTTCTTTTTTCCCGCTCCGATTTTCCGCGGCGCCCGGGATCGTCCGTGCCCCGCCGGCGTTGACGTTAACGTTAATCATTCGTTGACGGCGCGCCGCCCGCGCACTGGCGCTATCGTTGCGCCGGACGGCCCGAGCGCACCGTGAATGTCCCGAAATCAGGCGGGACCGGCGTCGCGGTGGCACAGGAGGGATCATGGGCGGGATGGACGTGATGTTTCGAGACGAGCAGCCCACCGTGCGCTTCGGCGAGACGTTCGTGGCCTCCGACGGCTTCAAGCTGCTGTTTCGCGAGGGCATGACCCTCGTGGAGGAGACCGCGGCCTATCTCGACGGGCCCGGCCGGGACGAATCGCGCCTGCTCGCCCGCCACGCCGCCCTGACCTATGCCAGCGAGAGCATGCGGCTCACCACCCGGCTGATGCAGATCGCCTCCTGGCTCCTCGTGCAGCGTGCCGTCGCCGAGGGCGAGCTGAGCCTGAGCGAGGCCGCCGAGGAGAAGACCCGGGTGCGCCTGTCGGCGACCGAGCCGAACGAGGCCAACCCGGTGCTCGTCGCCGAGCTGCCGCTGTCGCTCCAGGCCCTGATCGCCCAGTCGAAGCGGCTCCATGCCCGCATCCTCCACCTCGACCGCCTGATCTCCGACGACCGCCCGACGCCCGAGCCGCGGGTGAGCCCGGTCTCCGCCCAGCACGACATGCTGCGGGTGGCCTTCGGCTGACGGCGGGGGGAGCGCGCGCTCCCCCACCCTGTTCCCTGGTTCCTCGGCATGAAAAAAGCCCCGGCCGCGAGGCCGGGGCTTTTTTCGCGCGAAGCAGGGCCGTCGGGCTTACTTCTTGCCGAAGGACATGTTGCCGAAGCGCGAGTTGAAGCGGGACAGGCGGCCGCCGCGGTCCATCAGCTTCTGCTCGCCGCCGGTCCAGGCCGGGTGCGTGCTCGGGTCGATGTCGAGGTTGAGGGTGTCGCCCTCCTTGCCGTAGGTCGAGCGGGTCGTGAACGAGCTGCCGTCCGTCAGCACCACCTTGATGAAGTGGTAGTCCGGGTGCTCGGTCGCGGTGCGCGCCACCTTCGGGGTCGCGACCGACTTGCCGGGGACGGGGGCCGCCTGCTTGGCGGCGGGGGCTGCTTGCTTTGCCATGACGAAATCCTAAGAGTGCGACCCGCGCCGAACGCTCCGCCTCGGGCCGCGGCCATTGATCGCGCGTTATCGGATGAGCGGCGGCCTATACCTCACCTCCGAGCGCCAAACAAGCGCCGGCACCCGGACAGCACGACAGTTCAGATGGCCCATTCCGACACCGCCCGCCCCCGCGCGTCCCTCGGAGCGCTCAAGCCCCTCTTCCCGTTCGCGGCGCGCTACAAGGGCCGGATCGCCGCCGCGGTCGTGGCGCTCGTCGCCGCCTCGGGCGCGACCCTGGTGGTGCCGGTGGCGGTGCGGCGGGTGGTGGATCTCGGCTTCGCGCATGGCGAGGTCGGAATGATCGACGCCTATTTCGGCGCGCTCATCGGCGTGGTGGCGGTGCTCGCGGTCGCAAGCGCCGCCCGCTACTACTGCGTCGTGACGCTGGGCGAGCGGGTGGTGGCGGACCTGCGGGCCGCGGTGTTCGCCCGCCTCACAACCCTCGATCCCGCCTTCTTCGACCGGGCCCGCAGCGGCGAGCTGGTCTCGCGCCTCACGGCGGATGCCGCGCAGGTGAAGTCGGTCTTCGGCGTCTCGCTCTCGATCCTCCTGCGCAACCTCTTCCTGTTCGCCGGCGCGGTCGGCATGATGGTCTGGACGAGCCCCTGGCTGTCGGTGCTGGTGCTGGCCGCGATCCCGCTGATCGTCTTCCCGCTGATCCTCTCGGGCCGCGGGGTGCGGCGCCGCTCGCGGGCCGCGCAGGATCGCCTCGCCGACGCCTCCGCCTTCGCCACCGAGGCGGTGGGCGCTGTGCGCACCATGCAGGCCTTCGGCATGGCCTCGGTGACGGCCGCCCGCTTTGCCGGCGCCTCCGAGGAGGCGTTCCTGGCCTCCCGGGCCTCCGCCCGTGCGCGGGCGCTGCTCACCGGCGTGGCGATCTTCCTGATCTCGGCCAGCGTCGTCGGGGTGCTGTGGTACGGCGCGCAAGGGGTCGCGTCCGGCACGATCTCGGCCGGGCAATTGTCGCAGTTCGTGCTCTACGCGGTGTTCGGCGCCAGCGCGCTCGGCCAGCTCTCGGAGGTCTACGGCGAATTGACCCTGGCGGCGGGCGCCGCCGAGCGCCTGGCCGAGATCCTCGACACCGTGCCGGTGATCGCCGCGCCGGACCGGCCCCGCGCCCTGCCGGTGCCGCCCCGCGGCGAGATCGCCTTCGAGCGGGTGCGCTTCCACTACCCGACCCGGCCCGAGCACGCGGCGCTCCACGACCTCAGCTTCGCGGTGGCGCCGGGTGAGCGCGTGGCGCTGGTCGGGCCCTCGGGCGCCGGCAAGAGCACGGTGCTGCAGCTGCTGCTGCGCTTCTACGATCCGGATTCCGGCGAGATCCGGATCGACGGCGTCCCGGTCGACGCGGTCGAGCCCGAGGCTTTGCGCGCCCGCATGGCCCTGGTGCCGCAGGATCCGACGGTCTTCAGCGGCAGCATCCTCGACAACATCCGGTACGGCCGGCCGGAGGCCAGCGAGGCCGAGGTCGAGCGGGCGGCGGCCCAGGCCCATGCCGACGGCTTCGTCCGCGCCCTGCCGCAGGGCTACGCCACGCTGGTGGGCGAGCGCGGCGTGACGCTCTCGGGCGGCCAGCGCCAGCGCATCGCCATCGCGCGGGCGATCCTCAAGGATGCCCCGATCCTGCTCCTCGACGAGGCGACCTCGGCCCTCGACGCTGAGAGCGAGCGGGCGGTGCAGGCCGCCCTCGACGTGCTGATGAAGGACCGCACCACCCTGGTCATCGCCCACCGCCTCGCCACGATCCGGGCCGCCGACCGCATCCTGGTCCTGGAGGACGGCCGCATCGCCGAGCAGGGCAGCCACGACGCGCTTCTCGCCCGCGGCGGGCTCTACGCGCAGCTCGCGGCGCTGCAATTCGGCGCCGGGGTGGACCTCACCGGGGAGCGGCAGGTGGCGGAGGTGTGAAAGAACCTCGATGGGGTTTTCAAGCCAGACCGAACATCTTGCGTGTCGTTCCGTGGCCGGGAAGCGCAGCCCGGAATCCAGAGCCGCGGATGTTTAGGAATAGCGCGCGAAGCGTTCCAATTTATTCTGTCCCGCCTGCGTGTCTGGATCCCGGGTTCCGCTCCGCGGTCCCGGGATGACGCGGAGGGTGTCAGGATCGGCCGCTTGCTTCCCCAGGGTCCTCGGCAGGTTTTCTTTACCGTTCCGTCAGCTTCATCTCGATCCGCCGGTTCCTGGCATAGGCCTCCTCGGTCGTCCCGGCATCCAGAGGCTGGAACTCGCCGAAGGCGCCCGCGAGCAGGCGCTGGGGCGGGATGCCCTTGGCGGCGAGGTACTGCACCACCGCGATGGCGCGGGCGGCCGAGAGCGCCCAGTTCGACGGGAATTGCGACGAGGCGATCGGCCGGGCGTCGGTATGGCCGTCGACCCGCAGCACCCAGGGGATGTCGGCCGGAATCTGGCGGTTGAGCTCCAGGATGGCACTGGCGATCCGGTCGATCTCCGGCCCGGCCTCGGGCTTCAGCACCGCCTGGCCGGCGGAGAAGAGCACCTCGGATTGCAGCACGAAGCGGTCGCCGACGATGCGGATGTCGGTCCGGCTGCCGAGGATCTGGCGAAGCCGCCCGAAGAAGTCGGAGCGGTAGCGCGCGAGTTCCTGCACCCGCTGGGCCAAAGCCACGTTGAGGCGGCTGCCGAGATCGGCGATGCGGGCCTGGCTTTCGCGGTCGCGGGTCTCGGAGGCGGCGAGCGCGTCCTCCAGCGCCGCGAGCTGCTGGCGCATCGCCGAGATCTGCTGGTTGAGGAGGTCGACCTGGCTCAGCGCCCGGGCGGCCGCGCCCTTCTCGGCCTCGAGCTGGCGGCCGAGCTCGGCGGCTTTCCCCTGCGCACCCTGGTCGGTCGCGAGCAGGCCCTGCAGGCGCCGGCGCTCGGCCTCCGAGCCCGAGAGGTTCGCCCGCAAGGACGCGGCGGACTCCTCCAGCGCCCGCTTGCCGGAGCGCTCCAGCGCCAGGAGGTCGGTCAGCTCCGAGATCTGGCGGTTCAATCGCTCCAGCACCGTGTCGCGGCCCGACAGCTCCTGCGACAGGAAGAACTGGCCGGTGACGAAGATGGTGAGCAGGAAGACGACCGAGAGCAGCAGCGTCGTCAGCGCGTCGACGTAGCCGGGCCAGACGTTGAGGGCGCGGTCGCGCCGGACGAGGCGGCCGGCCATCAGGGTCTCACTCCACCTTCTCCCGGGCGAGGCGCTCGAGCACCTGCTTGAGCTCGCGCTCACGGTTGGCTTGCGCCTCGACCCAGTCGCGGATCATCTGCTGCTCGGCCCGCATGTGCTGGACGAGGCCCTGGATGCCCTCGGCGAGGTTGGCCATCGCCTGGGTGCTGGACCGCCCGTGGGTGGTGCTGTCCCCGACGAGCGTGCCGAGCCGCGTCATCGCGTCGGCGAGGTCCTTCAGCACCGCCTCGCTTCTCGGATCCCGCAGGACGGGCACCGGCTCGGGCGGCCGCGGGGCCGCCGCGGGCTGGGAGGAGGCCGCCTGGGCGGCGGCCGGCACCGTGACGGGGACCGGCACCGGGGCGGGGGCCGGCCCGGCGGCGGTGACGAGCCAGTCCTCGAGCTCGTTGTAGAACCGGGTATGGGCCTGGCCGGCCTGGAGGTCGAGGAAGCCGATCACCAGGGAGCCGGCAAGCCCGAACAGCGAGGCCGAGAAGGCGAGGCCGATTCCGGACAGCGGTACCGCGAGGCCGCTCTTCAGCTCGTCGAACATCACCGCGGCGTCGCCGCCGCCGGCCCGCATCGACCGGATCACGCCGCCGACCGCCGACAGGGTGTCGATCAGGCCCCAGAACGTGCCGAGGAGGCCCAGGAGGATCAGCAGGCCGCCGATGTAGCGCAGGATCTCGCGCCCCTCGTCGAGCCGCGAGGCCACGCTGTCGAGGAGCGGCTGGAACTGGGCCTGCGGGTGGGCCCGCCCGGTCCTCGCCTCGCGCAGGGCCGGCGCCAGCGCGGCGAGCACGCGGGGGCTGCCGGCATCCGGCGCGCCGGCGGCGGTGCGGTTGGCGAAGCGCACCTCGCGAAAGAGGCGCTGCACCTGCCCGAACGCCATGAGGACGGCGATCAGCGTGGCCCCGAGGATCAGCCCGTTGAGGCCCGGATTGGCCATGAAGGCCGGGACGATCTGGCGGTAGAGCACGAAGGCCAGGAAGCCGGCCAGCGTCAGGAACACCGCCATGCGGATCAGGTAGATCCGCGGCGATGTCAGGGGAGGGGACGCAGCGCTCGCCGCCATCGCGGGCCGTACTCACTTTCGCGGGCGGCGCGGGACTTCAGAGCCCGCGCGCGGAATGACGTCGGGGTTCTCTCCGCCGGGCGGACCGACCGGAACCTCGCGGCACTGTGCCGGGTGGCGTCCGGCCGATCAAGCCGGGGCGCGGCCGGCCCTCAGACTTGTCCAGCGCCCGTGGCGCTTCAGTCCCAGTGAAGCGGCCAGGTTTCCTCGAGATGCGGCCCGAGGCGCACCGGGCTCACCCGCCGGGCGAGCCCGGTGGCATCGTCGGTCTCGACCGCGAGCCCGCACAGGGTGCCCTCGCCGGTCGCCGCCTCGAGCCGGCTGCCCGGAGTCTTCTGCAGGAAGCGGCGCACCGGCTCGTCCTTCTGCATGCCGAGCACCGAATCGTAGTCGCCGCACATCCCGACATCGGACTGGTAGGCGGTGCCGCCCGGCAGGATGCGGTGGTCGGCGGTCGGCACGTGGGTGTGGGTGCCGACGACGAGGCTCGCCCGTCCGTCGAGGAACCAGCCGAAGGCCTCCTTCTCGCTCGTCGCCTCGGCGTGGACGTCGACGATCACCGCGTCGGCGGCGTCGCGCAGCGGGCAGGCGGACAGCTCGCGCTCGGCCGCCGCGAAGGGATCGTCGAGGGGATCGAGGAAGATCCGCCCCATCACGTTGACGACCAGCACCCGGGCCCCGGCGCGGGTCTCGACCACCGCGGCGCCGCGGCCCGGCGTGCCGGGCGGGTAGTTCGCCGGGCGCACCAGCCGCGGCTGGCGGGCGATGAACACCAGCGCCTCGCGCTGGTCGAAGGAGTGGTTGCCGAGGGTCACCGCGTCGGCGCCGGCATTGATCAGTTCGTCGCAGATGCTCTCGGTGATGCCGAAGCCTCCGGCGGCGTTCTCGCCGTTGATCACCACGCAGTCGAGGCGCCAGCGCTCCCGCAAGGCCGGCAGGCGCTCGCTCACCGCCAGGCGACCCGGCCGGCCGACGACGTCGCCGAGGAAGAGGAGGCGCATGGCGGGGGTCAGGCTCCGGTGGGGTGGATGAGGCCCGCCTCGGTGACGACGCGGTCGAGGGGCCGGTCGTGCGGGCCGTCCGGCACCCGGGGCGTCTCCTGGGCCGCGAAGGCGACGCCGACCGCGAGGACCGGCCCGGCGGCGTCGAGGCGGGCGAGCGCCCGGTCGTAATAGCCCTTGCCGTAGCCGATGCGGTGGCCGCGCCGGTCGAAGGCGGCGAGCGGCACGAGGAGCGCGCGGGGCTCGACCGCCGGAGCGTCGGGTCCCGGCTCGCTCAGGCCGAAGCCGCCGGCAGCGAGCGCGTCGCCCTCGGCCGCGCGGCGGAACACGAGCCCGTCGGGCGTCACCTGCGGCAGCGCCACCGCCTGGCCGCGGGCGCGCAGGGCGTTGATCAGCGGCCGCACGTCGACCTCGCTGCGGATCGGCCAGTAGGCCGCCACCAGATCGGTCTCCGCAAGCTCCGGGAGGGCGAGGACGATCTCGGCGATGCGGCGCGACGCATCCTCGCGCGCTGCCGCCGCCAGCCCGTCCCGCCGCGCCAGCGCCGCCTTCCTCAGGTCAGCCTTCGGCAGGGGGGCGGGGAGTGAGTCCGTCGTCATCGAAGTCCAGCGCGGAGCCACGAGAACCGTTGGAGAATCGATCCCGGGAAACCTACGAAGTAGGTGGGCGCCGTAATGCCCCGGTCCACGGACCAGGGCAGTGACAGCTCCCGAGGGAGTCGATAAGGCCCCGGGGATATGTGTCTCCTGACGAGAACCGCAGCCCCGCCGATCTCATGTAGCGCCGAGGGGGCGGTTGCGAAAGGGGGCGGAGCGGGGGATTTGCGGCGGGAATCGAGAGGGTGGGGGAGCGTCCCCTCCCGACCGACGTTTCGGTGCCGAGGCCGGACCAGGATGAGGGATCCCGGGGCCGGGACACCCCGCCCCGCCATCGCGCGTCGCAGCGCGTCGGGATGTCGGGAGCCTGGTCCTCACACGAACAAGGCGTGTGCGAACCCCTCGCCGGCCCGCCGTCGCCTCGCCGCCACCAGAGGCCGGAGACACGACGCCCCTGAACCGATCCGGCCCGAAGCCGATGCTCGCAACCCCTCGCGGAACCGGGCCGTCCAGGGATGACGCGATCGGCTTCAACGCTGTCGCGTCACTCGTCGGGACGCGGACAGCATCTGCTCACCCCGCCCGTGTCCAGGCGATCCCGCCCAGATCCTCCCGAAAGGCGAAGCGGGCGAGGTGCTCGGCCACCACGCCCTGCATTCGGGTCAGGGCTTCGAGGTCCGCCGCCTCGACCCGCAGGGTCAGCCCCTCCGGGTCGGCTTCCGCGGTGAAGCGGCGGCCCTCCCCGAACGGCACCACGCCGCGTTCCGGCGTGAAGGTCGTGTCGGGGAAATTGTGGCTCCAGTGCTTGCAGAGCTGCGTCAGGTAGCGGCTGCCATTCGCCGTATCGACGCGGGCTTGTGCCGCCAGGGTGACCGGATCGCTCACGCGGCGCCCCCCGCCTCCTGCAGCGCCGACCAGATCGCCTGCGGGGTCGCCGGCATGTTGATGTGATGGATGCCGTGGGGACGCAGCGCGTCGACGAGGGCGTTCATCACGGAAGGCAGCGAGCCGGCGCAGCCCGCCTCGCCGCAGCCCTTCACCCCGAGCGGATTGGTGGTCGCCGGCACCGCGTGGCTCTCGAAGCCCATGAACGGGGCGTCGGAGGCCCGCGGCAGGCAGTAATCCATGAACGAGCCGGTCACGAGCTGGCCCTGCTCGTCATAGGCCGTGCGCTCCATCAGCGCCTGGCCGATGCCCTGGACTACGCCGCCATGGAGCTGGCCCTCGACCAGCATCGGGTTCACCAGCGTGCCGAAATCATTGACGGTGGTGTAGCGCACCACCGTGGCGACCCCGGTCTCGGGATCGACCTCGACCTCGGCGACGTGGCAGCCGTTCGGGAAGGCCGAGGGCGATTCCTTGTGGGTGTGGGCGACGTCGAGGCTCTTCGGCGCCGCGGGGTCGGGCAGGCCGGCCCGCACCTTGGCGGCAAGCTCGAGGAGGCCGATGCCCCGGTCGGTCCCCGCGATGGTGAAGCGGCCCTCGCGGAACTCGATATCGGCGGGGCCGGCCTCGAGCACCGAGGCCGCGGCCTCGCGGCCCTTGGCGATCACGAGGTCGCCGGCCTCGACCAGCGCCGTGCCGCTCGCCATCAGCGACTTCGAGCCGCCGGTGCCGCCGCCGGCGATGAGCTGGTCGCTGTCGCCCTGGAGCAGGCGGATGCGGTCGATCGGGATGCCGAGGCGGTCGTGCAGCACCTGGGCGAAGGGCGTGAGGTGGCCCTGGCCGTAATCGAGGGTGCCGGTGATGATCGTCACCGTGCCGTCGGCCTCGAAGCGGATGCCGCCCATCTCGTTCTGCGGCGGCGCCGTGATCTCGAGGTAGTCGCCGATGCCGATGCCCCGGAGCTTGCCCCTGGCCTCGCTCTCGGCGCGGCGGGCCGGGAAGCCGTCCCAGTCGGCCGCCGCCAGGGCCCGATCGAGCACCGCCGGGAAGTCGCCGCTGTCGTAGGTGAGGCCCGACGGCGCGCTGTAGGGCATGTCGGCCGGGCGGATGTGGTTGCGGCGGCGTAAGCTCACCCGGTCGAGGTTCATCTCGGCGGCGGCGGTGTCGATCAGCCGCTCGATGAAGTAGTTGCCCTCGGGACGCCCGGCGCCGCGATAGGCGCCGATCGGCGTGGTGTTGGTGAACAGGCACGCGACCGCGACGTCGAAGACGGGAGTGCGGTACACGCCGACCATGTTGCGGGCGATGTTGACGGTCTGGAACAGCGGCGCCAGCGGGTTGAGGTAGCCGCCCATATTGGCGCGGCCCTTGACCCGGAAGGCCAGGAAGTCGCCTTCGGCGCTCAGGGCCAGCTCCGCCGTCACCGCGACGTCGCGGCCGTGATGGTCGGACAGGAAGCTCTCGGACCGCAGGTCGGTCCACTTCACCGGCCGGCCGAGGAGCTTGGCCGCCTGCAGGAGCGGCAGGTATTCGGGATAGACCGGCGCCTTCATGCCGAAGGAGCCGCCGACATTGCCGGTGAGCACCCGCACCTTGTCGCGCGGCTGCTTCAGGACGCCGTCGGCGAGGTTGTTGCGCAGGCCGAACACGCCCTGCGACCCGACATGGAGGGTGAAGCGCTCACTGTCCGCCTCGTACACGCCGATCGCGGAGCGCGGCTCCATCGGGTTGATGACGAGGCGGTTGTTGAGGAGGTCGAGGGAGGTGACGTGGGCCGCCTTGGCAAAGGCCGCGTCCGTCGCCGCCTGGTCGCCGGTGCGGAAGTCGAGGGCGAGGTTGCCGGGTGCGTCGTCGTGCAGGAGGGGCGCGCCCTCGGCCGCGGCCTCGTCGGGCGTCGTGACGACGGGCAGGTCCTCGATGTCGAGCACCACGGCCTCCGCGGCGTCGCGGGCCTCGGCCAGGGTCTCGGCCACCACGAGGGCGACCGGCTCGCCGACGTAGCGCACCCGGTCGATGCTGAGGGACGGGTGGGCCGGCTTGCGCATCGGCGTGCCGTCCTGGTTCTTGAACGGCAGGGCGTTGCCGATCGTGCCGTAGCCCTCGAGGTCGGCGGCGGTGATCACCTTGAGCACGCCCGGCAGGCCGAGTGCCGCCTCGGCGTCGATGCCGCGGAGAATGCCGTGGGCGATCGGGCTCCGGACGAACACGCCGTAGGCCTGGCCGGCGAGCGCGAGGTCGTCGGTGTAGCGGCCCTCGCCCCGCACCAGCACCGGGTCCTCGGCCCGCGGCACCGGTTGGCCGATGCCGAATTTCTGAGGCGTGGCGAAGTCGCGGGCGTCGGGACGGGCGTTCATGCCGGGGCTCTCCGGGAGTCTTGTCGTCTTCAGCTAACAACTCGGCGGGAGCAAGCAAGACGCGGGCAGGCAGCCCACCCCGGCGCGGAAGGCACGGCTCGCGCCGCGACCGTCCGGCTCCCTGGCATCGAGCGGGGAGGGATCAGGCCGCCCCCGCCGGCCGGGCCGGCGCGACAGGCAGCGCCTCCGGCCCGCTCTCCGCCGCCAGCACCTTGCCGGGATTGAGGATGTTCTGCGGGTCGAGGGCGCCCTTGAGGCGGCGCATCAGGTCGAGGGCGACCGGGTCCTTGTAGCGGGGCAGCTCGTCGCGCTTGATCAGCCCGACGCCGTGCTCGGCGGCGATCGAGCCGTCCATCGCGTGCACGATGTCGTGGACGATGCGGTTGAAGCGCGGCCACTCGGCGAGGAAGGCCGCCGTCTCGGCCCCGACCGGCTGGGTCAGGTTGAAGTGGATGTTGCCGTCGCCGAAATGCCCGAAGGCGCAGACCCGTACCCCCGGCAGGGCCGCCTCGCAGGCGACGGTCGCCCGCTCCAGGAACTCCGCCACCCGGGAGACCGGCACCGAGACGTCGTGCTTGATCGAGCCGCCCTCGAAGCCCTGCATCTCCGACAGGCTCTCGCGCAGGCGCCACAGGGCCGCACCCTGCGCCTGGCTCTGGGCCAGCACCGCGTCCTCCGCGAGCCCGGCCTCGAGGAGTTCGCCGAGCTGCGCCTCGAGCTCGTCATACGCGTCGGGCGCCGGCGAGGAGATCTCGACGAGGGCGTAGGAGGCGTGGTCGCCCGCGAGCGGGCGCACGGCGCCGGGCAGGTGGCGCAGGACCACCTCGAGGGGGAAGCGCGGCACGTACTCGAAGGCGGTGAGCCGGGGCCCGAGCCGGTCGCGCAGGCGCCCGAAGGCGTCGAGCGCGGCGCGGGCCGAGGCAAGGCCGAGGAACGCGGTGGCCTTCGAGACCGGCTTCGGGTGCAGCCGCAGCACGGCCGCCGTGATGATGCCGAGCGTGCCCTCCGAGCCGACGAAGAGGTTCTTCAGGTCGTAGCCGGAATTGTCCTTGCGCAGCGCGCGCAAGCCGTTCCAGACCTGCCCGTCCGCCAGCACCACCTCGAGGCCGAGCGTCAGCTCGCGGGCATTGCCGTAGGCGAGCACCGCGGTGCCGCCAGCGTTCGTGGCGAGGTTGCCGCCGATGCGGCACGAGCCCTCGGAGGCGAGGGAGAGCGGAAACAGCAGGCCGGCCTCGTCGGCCGCCTGCTGGACGTTGGCCAGCACGCAGCCGGCCTCGACCGTGATGGTGGCGTCGAGGGGATCGACCGCCCGGACCCGGTCGAGGCGGGCGAGCGAGATCACCACCCCGCCGAACGGCACGCCGCCGCCGACGAGACCGGTATTGCCGCCCTGCGCCACCACCGGCACCCGCGCCTGCGCGCAGGCCGCGACCGCGAAGGCGACCTCCTCGGTGCTGCGCGGGCGCACGACCGCCAGGGCCTCGCCCCGGTAGAGGCCGCGGGTCTCGGCGAGATGGGGGGCGATGTCCGTCTCGCGGGTGAGGACGTGCGCGGGCCCGAGGCGGGCCGCGAGGGTGTCGAGGAGGCTGTGGGTCACGGGGCGCGGGCGGCTGTTCTCGGGCCTGGCGTCAGGCGGGGGTTGCGGCGGGGCGGGATGGCGCGCCGCGGTGCCACCCTCTAGATAGCTCTCGGTTGGCCGCTTTTCCAAGATGGGCCGCCGCTTCGCGAAACTCCGCCCGAGACAGCAGATCCATGCTCTCCGTGATCCCGAATCCGCCGCGCATCGCGCTCCCGATCGCCGGCACCGAAGACCTGTTTCCCGTGCGCCGGGTCTATTGCGTCGGGCGCAACTTCGCCGCCCATGCCCGCGAGATGGGGGCCGACCCGACCCGCGAGCCGCCGTTCTTCTTCATGAAACCTGCCGACGCGCTGCAGGTGGTGCCGGACGGACAGACGGTCGAACACCCCTATCCGCCGAAGACCCGGAACTACCACCACGAGGTCGAACTGGTGGTGGCGCTCGCCAAGGGCGGGCGCGATATCCCGGTGGACCAGGCCCTCGACCACGTCTACGGCTACGCGGTCGGCCTCGACATGACCCGCCGCGACGTGCAGGACGAGGCCAAGGCGCTGCGCCGCCCGTGGGAGCTCGGCAAGGCCGCCGACCTGTCGGGCCCGGTCGGCACCCTGAAACCCGCTTCCGTCATCGGCCACCCGGCGACGGGCGCGATCACGCTCTCGGTCGACGGCGCGGTGCGCCAGACGGGCGACCTCTCCGACATGATCTGGTCGGTGGCCGAGCAGATCGCCTACCTGTCGACCTACTTCGCCCTGGAGCCCGGCGACGTGATCTTCGCCGGCACGCCGGAGGGCGTCGGCGCGGTCACCCGCGGCCAGACCATGGTCGGGTCGATCGAGGGCGTCGGCGAGATCCGCCTGACGGTCGTCTGAGGCGGTCAGGTCAGGGGAGGCCGCGGGATGACGCGAAGGCAGGCCCTGCTGATGCGGGGCGCCCATTTCGTCTGGCGCTTCACGCGCGGCATGACCCTCGGGGTGCGCGGGGCGGCGATCGACGCGGAGAACCGCGTCTGCCTCGTGCGCCACACCTACATGGACGGCTGGCACCTGCCGGGCGGCGGGGTCGAGCCGGGCGAGACGGCGCTGGAAGCGATCGACCGGGAATTCCGCGAGGAGGCCGAGATCGTCCTCGATCCGGGCGCGGCGCCGGCCCTGCACGGCTTCTACTTCAACCGGCGCGCCTCGCGGCGCGACCACGTCGTGCTCTACGTCGCCCGCGCCTTCACGGTGCGGGCGGAGAAGCGTCCCGACCGCGAGATCGCCGCCGCGCGCTTCTTCCCCCTCGACGCCCTGCCGCCGGACACCACCCCGGCGACCCGGGCCCGCCTCGCCGAGATCACGGACGGCCTGCCGCCGGCGATCGACTGGTAGGGGCGTCCGGAGCCGGCTGCGCAACCGAAGCCGCAACCTCTTGCGCTCCCCGGCGGAATGGTGTTTATCCCGGTCATCGGCGCCGCCACGGTGTCGCCGTGGAAAGCAGCGAGCGGGTGTAGCTCAGGGGTAGAGCACAACCTTGCCAAGGTTGGGGTCGAGGGTTCGAATCCCTTCGCCCGCTCCAGTTTTCCAGCAAAGGCCGAACGGGTTTGGGCGGGTGTAGCTCAGGGGTAGAGCACAACCTTGCCAAGGTTGGGGTCGAGGGTTCGAATCCCTTCGCCCGCTCCAAGTTCGACAGGCCTTCTCGCGCGAGCGGGTGTAGCTCAGGGGTAGAGCACAACCTTGCCAAGGTTGGGGTCGAGGGTTCGAATCCCTTCGCCCGCTCCAGATCTCCCAAGATAGGCTGCGGCAGGCACCGTGAGGCTGTGTTCCTCGTTGCGTCTCCCGTCCTGAAACAAGCGGACCGTCGACGTGTCTCGACGTGACCGGCACGGTGTCTCATCAGACCCACGCGCGAGGATGGGACCGAGCCCCGACCTCGACATCCGCTGCGCCCGGGCTCAGCGCGACAGCTTCGCCAGCAGGTCCGCCAGCCCATCCGCCTCCGCATCAGCCAGCTTCGCTCCGACATGGGCCTGGAGGGACGCGGCGTAGACCACCCACATGCGCTCCCGCATGACCCGTCCGGCCTCGGTGATGACGACCCATTGGCCGCGGCCGTCCCCTGCGAAGGCCTCGCGGCGAACGAGGCTCATCCGCTCCATGCGATCCAGGAGCCGTGAGAGATTGGGCTGCGCGAGCAGCGTACGATCCTCGATCTCGTAGGGACGCAAACGTCCGGCCTCGACGCGGGACAGTTCTAGCAGGACATCGTACCAGCCGAGAGGCGGAAGGCCTGCGCTCTTCAGATCCTGCTCGATCGCGCCGAGGACGACGCGCTGCGCGCGCATGAGGCGGATCCAGGCCCGGGTGAGGGAGGTGGACGGCGTCATCGCACGGAGGGGGAGCAGCCGGACATAGATGCATCTACATCCGGATTGACGCAGCGAGCAAGCCGGATATAAATGCAACTGCATCTATATCGATCGGGGCGCCTCGCGCCGAGAGCCGCCAACGAACCGGCAAACGGAGACCCTCGCCATGTCCGGCCCCCATCTCACTCTCGTGAGCCACGCTCTCTGTCCCTACGTCCAGCGCGCCGCGATCGCCCTGTCGGAGAAGGGCGTGGCCTTCGACCGGCGCGAGGTGGATCTCTCGCAGAAGCCGGACTGGTTCTCGGCGATCTCGCCCCTCGGCAAGGTGCCGTTGCTGCTCGTGACCGAGCCCGACGGGACGCAAGCCGTCCTGTTCGAGAGCGCAGTCATCTGCGAGTACATCGAGGAAACGCAGCGCGGGACGCCGCTCCACCCGAGCGATCCTCTGACGCGGGCTCGTCATCGCGGCTGGATCGAGTTCGGCTCGTCCATCCTCGCCGATCTGTGGGGCTTCGAGACCGCCAGAGACATCGCGACCTACGAGGCCAAGCGCGGCGCGCTGGTCGACAAATTCGCACGGTTCGAGGCCGAGCTGAGCGAGGGCCCGTTCTTCGCCGGCGACCGGTTCAGCCTCGTCGATGCGGTCTTCGGACCGATCTTCCGGTACTTCGACGTGTTCGACGCGATCGCGCCGACCGGGGTGCTCGACGGCCTGCCCCGGGTCCGAGCTTGGCGGCAGGAACTGGCTGAGCGCCCGAGCGTGAAGGCGGCCGTCACGGCCGAGTACCCGGCCCGTCTCATGGCGTTCCTGGAGAAGCACGAGGCCTGGTTGCTGAGGCGTGCCGCTTAGGCGCCCAGGGTCTCGCGCGGAAGGCACCTGGTTCCGGTGCGGGCGCTTTCCGCATCATCCGCGCGAGACGCCGCGCCGGCATCTCCCGGTGTCCCCGCGGATGCGGGACGGGCCTCGGCAGAGTTGCGCCGTGCAACGCTGGTCAGCACCTTCTCGCCGAACCGGCGACCGCGTCCGGCGGCTGATGCTCAGAGCGCCTTCAGCAGCGTCTCCGCGCCCGACAGGTCCGCCTTCGAGGGCGCGTCCTCGACGTTGAGCATCCGCACCACGCCGTCCTCGACCAGCATGGCGTAGCGCTGCGAGCGCACGCCGAGGCCGAAGCCGGTGCCGTCCATGGCGAGGCCGAGGGCCTTGGCGAAGTCGCCGTTGCCGTCGGCCAGGAACTCGATGCCCTCGGCGCCCGCCGCCTTGGACCAGGCGTCCAGCACGAACACGTCGTTGACCGAGGTCACCGCTATCGAATCGACGCCGCGGGCCAGGATGTCGTCGCGGCGGGTGACGTAGCCCGGCAGGTGGTTGCGATGGCAGGTCGGCGTGAAGGCGCCCGGCACCGCCACCAGCACCACCCGGCGGCCCTTGAACACGTCGTCGGTGGTCTTGGCGGCCGGGCCCTCGGGGCCCATGACCCGGAAGGTCGCCTGGGGCAGGTGATCGCCGACCTTGATCGTCATCGTGGCTCTCCTGGAAACGTCCCGGGCCGGCTCCGGCCGGGGCCCCGAGTCCGGGCGGGGTCTAGCGCGGCCGTGGCGGCAAGTCGAGGCGAGTCGCCCGGTCGCGGCCGACCCCGCGGCAAGCGGCGCGGGGACCCGGCGGGCCTGCGCGCGCGTTCCCGGACAGGCAGGCTATGGACAACGCCGGGGCGGGGCGTAGCATGGGCATCATGCGCAGCAGATTTCCACAGGACCTTCTCTCCAAGGACGCCGCCGGCGGGCCGCCGGACCCGCGCGCCGACGCGCCGGCCGCCCGGGGAGCACCGGCCCAGGGCGCGCCGAGCTACCTCGACGGGCAACTCCTCGTGGCGATGCCGGGCATGGCCGACGAGCGGTTCTCGCGCTCGGTGATCTATCTCTGCGCGCACTCGGCCGAAGGGGCGATGGGCATCATCGTCAACAAGCCTGCGGCCGACCTCAACATGCCGGACCTCCTGGTCCAGCTCGACATCATCGCCCAGGACGACGCCATCCGGCTTCCGAGCCGCGTCGGTCACATGCCGGTGCTGATGGGCGGGCCGGTCGAGGCGAGCCGTGGCTTCGTGCTGCACTCGCCCGACTTCCACATCGACCAGTCGACCCTGCTGATCGACAACGGCATCTGCCTCACGGCGACGATCGAGATCCTGCGGGCGATCGCGGTCGGCAAGGGGCCGTCGAGCGCGGTCCTGGCACTCGGCTATGCCGGCTGGCAGGCCGGCCAGCTCGAGAGCGAGATCCAGGCCAATGGCTGGCTGCACTGCCCGGCCGATCCGGACCTGATCTTCAACAGCGCCCTCGAGACCAAGTACGACCGCGCCCTGCGCGGCATCGGGATCGAGCCTGCGATGCTCTCGACCACCGCCGGCCACGCCTGAGCGCGCAGGCGCGGTACTACTGGTCCTGCGCGCCGGCCTCGAAGCCCGGGTTCATCCCGTCCACCGCCGGGGCGGGGCGCTTGCGGGCCGCCGGCCGCGGCGCGTTGCTGGCGGTCGGGGCAGCGCCCGACAGGCCGAGGCGGGTCGCCAGCGAGAGCGCCCGCGCCTCGGAGAAGCGCAGGTGGCAGAAGCCGTGCGAGCCCTCGCGGACATAGGCGCGGCAGATCTGCTCCCGGTCGGCCGAGAAGGCGGCCTGCTCGGTCACGATCGGCCGGACGTCCTCGCGCCGGGCGCGCTGGGTCATGACCTTGTAGTTCTCGCGCACCGCCTTGTCGGCGGCGCCCCGGGCGGCGTCGAATTCCTGCGCCCGCGGCAGCAGGACCGCGGCGCCCGGACCCCACAGGCCCTTCGGGGTGGTGGCGCAGTCGGACGCCGTGAAGACGCAGGCATCCGGCTCGCCGATCGGCGTGACCATGACGCCGCCCTCCAGGATCTCGAGCCGCATCGGGCAGGCCGGGCCGGAGGTGGCGAGCTGCGTCACGCCGTTGGGCTTGCCCTGGTCGGCGAGGGCGAGCGGCTGCCCGTCACCGAGCGCGACCTTGCAGCTCTCGGTCGGCTGCGACACCTTCGTGCCCGCCAGCGTCACCCGGGCGGTGAAGCCGGAACCGGCCCGCTCCAGCCGCATCGACCCGGCATTGCCGTTCTGCTGCAGCTCCTGACCCACCACCGCGTCGTCGTTGGGCGCCTTGATCACCACGGGCCTCGGCGGCGCCGGCGGCGCCGGGGCCGGCCGGGGGGCGGCCTCGGGCGGCGGCGCCTCGCCGGGCGCGGCGGGCGGGCGGGCGCCGGGGACCGGGGCCGGCGGCACCGGCGGGCGCGCGGCGCGGCCGATGCCGAACAGCTCTTCCAGGAAGGACTGGGCCGAGGCCGGGGCAGGCGCCACCATCAGGACCGCCGCGAGGGGCAGGGCCGCCAGCACGGGCCGGACCACCGGGCGGGGAGGGAGGCGAACGGGCTGCATCAGGCTCCAGACGGAAGGCGCGGGATGGTCGTCCCGCACGGTCCTAGCATGGGGTCCGTGGCACGGGCGTGGCAAGCCCGCAACATTGTCGTGGCGCCTTGGCCGCACGGAGGATCCCAGGCGAGCGGCCGGACGGGGCCTCGCGGCGTCCGCCGATCTTCGCCGATCGGCCTGCGCGGCCGGCCCGGCTCGCCTTGCGGCCCCCAGACGGCCTTCTTATATCCGGCTCGGCGCGGGCAACGCCCCCGCTCGCCGGGTTCCCGGCGAGGCGCGGTCCGGTCCGGCCCGCCCCGGCTCAAACCTTTGACACGTACCGCCATGGGCCGAGCTGCTTCGGGGCTCGGCGGTCTGCTTAAAAAACACCAACGAGGGATCCCACCATGGGTAAAGTAATCGGCATCGACCTTGGCACCACGAACAGCTGCGTGGCCGTGATGGAAGGCACGCAGCCCAAGGTCATCGAGAACGCGGAAGGCGCGCGCACCACCCCGTCGATCGTCGCCTTCACCGACGACGGCGAGCGGCTCGTCGGCCAGCCGGCCAAGCGCCAGGCGGTGACGAACCCCGAGCGTACCTTCTTCGCGATCAAGCGTCTCATCGGCCGGACCTACGACGACCCGATGACGCAGAAGGACAAGGGGCTCGTCCCCTACAAGATCACCCGCTCGAGCGGCGGCGACGCCTGGGTCGAGGCGGACGGCAAGTCCTACTCCCCGTCGCAGATCTCCGCCTTCACGCTGCAGAAGATGAAGGAGACCGCCGAGTCCTATCTCGGCCAGCCGGTCACCCAGGCGGTCATCACCGTCCCGGCCTACTTCAACGACGCCCAGCGCCAGGCGACCAAGGATGCCGGCAAGATCGCCGGCCTCGAGGTGCTGCGCATCATCAACGAGCCGACCGCGGCGGCGCTCGCCTACGGCCTCGACAAGAAGAAGTCCGGCCTGATCGCGGTCTACGACCTCGGCGGCGGCACCTTCGACGTCTCGATCCTCGAGATCGGCGACGGCGTGTTCGAGGTGAAGTCGACCAACGGCGACACCTTCCTGGGCGGCGAGGACTTCGACAACCGCATCGTCGAGTACCTCTCGGCCGAGTTCAAGCGCGAGCAGGGCATCGACCTGACCAAGGACAAGCTCGCCCTCCAGCGCCTCAAGGAGGCCGCCGAGAAGGCGAAGATCGAGCTGTCCTCGGCCACCCAGACCGAGATCAACCTGCCCTATATCACCGCCGACGCGAGCGGCCCGAAGCACCTGGCGCTCAAGCTCAGCCGCGCCAAGTACGAGTCGCTGGTCGACGACCTGGTGCAGCGCACGATCGAGCCCTGCCGCAAGGCGCTCAAGGATGCCGGCGTGTCGGCGGCCGAGATCGACGAGGTCGTCCTCGTCGGCGGCATGACCCGCATGCCGAAGGTCCAGGAGCAGGTGAAGACCTTCTTCGGCAAGGAGCCACACAAGGGCGTCAACCCGGACGAGGTCGTGGCGATCGGCGCGGCGGTGCAGGCCGGCGTGCTCCAGGGCGACGTCAAGGACGTGCTGCTCCTCGACGTGACGCCGCTCTCCCTCGGCATCGAGACCCTGGGCGGCGTGTTCACCCGGCTCATCGACCGCAACACCACCATCCCGACCAAGAAGTCGCAGGTGTTCTCGACCGCCGAGGACAACCAGAACGCGGTCACCATCCGGGTCTTCCAGGGTGAGCGCGAGATGGCGGCCGACAACAAGCTGCTCGGCCAGTTCGACCTCGTCGGCATCCCGCCGGCCCCGCGCGGCCTGCCGCAGATCGAGGTGACCTTCGACATCGACGCCAACGGCATCGTCAACGTGACGGCCAAGGACAAGGCGACCGGCAAGGAGCACCAGATCCGCATCCAGGCCTCGGGCGGCCTGTCCGACGCCGACATCCAGCGCATGGTGCAGGAGGCCGAGGCCAACGCGGCCGAGGACAAGAAGCGCCGCGAGCTGGTCGAGGTGAAGAACCAGGGCGAGAGCCTGATCCACGCCACCGAGAAGTCGGTGGCCGAGCACGGCGACAAGGTCCCGGCCTCCGACAAGGCCGCGATCACCACCGCCATCGACGCCCTGCGCCAGTCCCTGGCCGGCGAGGACGTCGAGCAGATCAAGGCCCGCACCACCGACCTGATGCAGGCCTCGATGAAGCTCGGCGAGGCGATGTACGCGGCGAGCCAGGCCGCCCCGGATGCCGCCGCGGGCGGGCCTAAGGGTCCCGAGGCCAAGAAGGACGACGTCATCGACGCCGACTTCCAGGAAGTCGACGACAAGGACCAGAAGAAGCGGGCATAACCGCGTCGTGAGGACGCCGCACGGATCCCGGATCCGTGCGGCCGGGAACTTGCAGACCGATCAGGTCCCCGGTGCCGACCGCGCCGGGGACCGGACGTGTATGGATGACGCCCGACCGGGCTGGCACGGGGCGGGCGAGAGGACGGGGCGGCCTGGGGACGGGAATGTCGAAGCGCGACTATTACGAGGTGCTGGGCGTCGCCCGGACCGCGACCGACGGTGAGATGAAGTCGGCCTTCCGCAAGCTGGCGATGGTCTACCACCCCGACCGCAACCCCGGCGACAAGGAGGCGGAGCTCAAGTTCAAGGAGCTCAACGAGGCCTACCAGTGCCTCTCCGACGGGCAGAAGCGCGCCGCCTATGACCGCTTCGGCCATGCCGCGTTCTCGCAGGGGGGGCAGGGCGGTCCCGGATTCGGCAACGAGTTCGGCGACTTCATGTCGGACATCTTCGACACCTTCTTCGGCGACGCCCGCGGTGGTGGCGGACGACCCGGCGCCGGTCCGGGCGGGCGGCCCGGCGGCGGGCGCGAGCGCGGCGCCGACCTGCGCTACAACCTCGAGATCAGCCTCGAGGAAGCCTTCACCGGCAAGACGGAGACGATCCGGATGCCGACCTCGGTCACCTGCGAGGTCTGCGCCGGCTCCGGCGCCAAGGCCGGCTCGAAGCCCAAGACCTGCCCGACCTGCGCCGGCTACGGCCGCGTGCGGGCGGCGCAGGGCTTCTTCGCCATCGAGCGCACCTGCCCGAACTGCCAGGGCCGCGGCGAGATCATCGAGGATCCCTGCCCGGCCTGCGCGGGCGCCGGCCGCGTCACCCGCGAGCGCACGCTGTCGATCAACGTGCCGGCGGGCGTCGACGACGGCCTGCGCATCCGCCTGGCCGGCGAGGGCGAGTCGGGCCTGCGCGGCGGGCCGGCGGGCGACCTCTACATCTTCCTGTCGATCAAGCCGCACCCGTTCTTCCAGCGCGACGGCGCGGACCTGTTCTGCCGCGTGCCGATCTCGATGGTGACGGCGGCGCTCTCGGGCGAGATCACCGTGCCGGTGATCGACGGCTCGCACACCTCGGTCCGTGTCCCGGCCGGCACCCAGACCAACAAGCAGTTCCGCCTCAAGGGCAAGGGCATGCCGGTGCTGCGCTCCCGCGACGTCGGCGACCTCTACATCCAGGTCTTCGTCGAGACGCCGCAGAACCTCACGAAGCGCCAGCGCGAACTCTTGCAGGAATTCGACACGCATGGCAGCCAGGCCGACAACCACCCGGAGAGCGCCGGCTTCTTCTCCCGGGTGAAGGAGTTCTTCGACGGCCTCAGCGGCTCGGGCCGCGCATAATCCGGGATGCCGGCGAACCGGAGCAGCCGTCGCGCGTTCTCACGCGCGACGGGATTGCGCGGTTCGCGGGTCTGGGTCCGGGGCGCTCAGGCTTGACGGCGGCGCGCCTTTGAACGACAGCCGTTCGCCAACCTCTCCTTTCGCGTGTTCAAGGGTCTTCGGTCTTGCCTTTGCCTCGCCGATCCAGGGCCAAAGCCATCGCGGTCTCGAGCCCGCTGCAGCATCCGCAGCCCCAGCGGCGCGACATCCTGGAGGACGAGGCGCGGTTCCTGCGCTCCTGGTTCGAGCGGCCCCTGGTCACCGGCGCCGTGACGCCGTCGGGCCGCATGCTCGCTCGCACGATGGCGTCCTATGTCGACCCGCGCCTGTCCGGGCCGGTCATCGAGCTCGGGCCGGGCACCGGGCCGGTGACCGACGCCCTTGTGCGCCGCGGCATCGCCCCCGAGCGCCTGGTGCTGGTCGAGTACAACCCGGATTTCTGCAAGCTCCTGCGCCGGCGGTTCCCGAAGGCCACGGTGCTGCAGGGCGACGCCTACGACATCCGCGCCGCGCTTGCGGACGTGGTCGCCGAGCCGGCCTGCGCCACGATCTCGAGCCTTCCGCTCTTCACCAAGCCCCTGGAGCAGCGCCTCGATCTCCTGAGCGCCGCCCACGACCTGATGCACCCGGACGCGCCGTTCGTGCAGTTCACCTACGCGGTGGTGCCGCCGATCCCGGCCAAGTCCTCGACCTACACGGCGAGCCGATCGAACAAGGTCTGGTTGAACCTGCCGCCGGCGCGGGTCTGGGTGTACCGCCGGCCCTGAGGCCGGACACGGCCCGGCGCACCGGCGTCCCGGGGGGAGGGCCTGCCCCGATGGCTCACGCCTTCTCCCACTGCTTCTCGATGATCGTGTAGACCTTGTCGCTGAGGTTGATGTCCATCTCGACGAGGCCGAGGGTGTTCTTCACCCGGCTCAGGGTCTCGGCGAGCTCGAGCACCGGCCCGGGCACCCGCCGCTCCGGGACGGCCGGCCCCTGGAGGCCCAGCACGTCGCCCAGCATCGCCGTGTAGGCGCCCCAGAAATGCTGGTGGCCGATCACGTGGAAATGCGACAGCGTCTCGATGGCGACCGTCCAGTGCCCGGGCTTCATCGTCTCGCCGGGAGCGGAGCAGGAGAGGTGGCGGGTCAGCGGGTTCTCCAGCCAGGTGAAGGTGGAGACGTCGAGGCGGTCGAAGCCCTTGCGCAGGGCCGAGACGCTGCCGAGGTCGAGGCCGGCCGCGAAGGCGCAGGGTCCCCGCAGGTGGTCGACGCGCCAGCTCTGGGCCGGATCCTTGCCGATCTCCGCCATGCGCCGCAGCCACAGGATGCGCTTGGCCAGTTCCACGTAGGGATCGACCACCAGGATCGTCTTGACGTAGCCGCCGTCGATGATGACGTCCTCGTAGCGCTTGAGCAGCACGCTGCCCTGCAGCAGCATCGAGTCGCTGTACTTGATGTCGAAGATGCAGCGCAGCAGATCGTAGTGGATGTCGTCGATGCCGAAATACGCCAGCGCGAACTCGGGGAAGAGCATGTCGCGGGCGACGTTGTCCTGGTTGATCGTGTAGTCGAGGGAGAGCACCCGGGCGGGACGATACGGGGCGCCGGCCCGGTAGCGGTAGAGCAGGATGTTGGTATCGGCGTCGTAGATGTCATAGCTCTGGGCCTGGTCCAGGCCGGGGCAGCTGGCGTCGCTCAGCGCGAAGCCGCAGACGCCGTTGACGTGCCAGCCGAACTCCTTCAGCTGGGGAAAGTGGAGCCAGGCCTCGATCACGGTCTCCCGCGTCCGGTCGATGACGACGCGGATGCGGGGCGTCCGGCGCATGTCGTCCGGCGCGATCCAGAGGCTGAAGCTCGCCGGGCCGACGACGTTGAAATTGAATCGCATGCTGCTTGCTAGGCTGAAGCACCGGGTCTCGGCAAGCGCGCCGGCGGCGGTCCGGGCGAGGGTAGCAGTTCCGCCGGGTGAGATCACCCCGCCGGGACGGCGGCGCGGGCCCGCGGCGGGCGACGCTCGTCCGGCCCCTTGCGGCTCCGCCTGCGACGGGTGTTGATGCGGGGATGTCCGACCTGTTCGCCTCCGCCGGTCTCGACCGCGACGCCCCGCGCCCCCTCGCCGATACCTTGCGGCCGACGGCCCTCGCCGAGGTGGTCGGCCAGGAGCACCTGACCGGGGAGGGCGGGGCGCTCACGCGGCTCCTGCGCGGCCGCAACCTCGGCTCCCTGATCCTGTGGGGGCCGCCCGGCACCGGCAAGACCACGGTGGCACGGCTCCTCGCCGGCGAGACCGACCTGCATTTCGAGCAGGTCTCGGCGATCTTTTCCGGCGTCGCCGAACTGCGAAAGGTGTTCGAGGCCGCCCGGGCCCGGCGGGCGGCGGGACGCGGCACGCTCCTCTTCGTCGACGAGATCCACCGCTTCAACCGGGCCCAGCTCGACGCCTTCCTGCCGGTGGTGGAGGACGGCACCGTGACGCTCGTGGGCGCCACCACCGAGAACCCGTCCTTCGAGCTGAACGCGGCGCTCCTCTCCCGCGCCCGGGTGCTGGTCTTCCGCGCCCTCGACGAGGCGGCGGTCGCCAAGCTCCTCGCCCGGGCCGAGGCGGTGACCGGCCGGGCGCTGCCCCTCGACGAGGAAGCGCGCGCGGTGCTGGTGCGGATGGCCGACGGCGACGGGCGGGCGGCGCTCACGCTCGCCGAGGAGGTCTGGCGCTCGGTCGGGCCCGACGAGATCCTCGACGCCGCCCTGCTGCAGGAGCTGATCCAGCGCCGGGCGCCCGTCTACGACAAGGCGCAGGAGGGCCACTACAACCTCATCAGCGCGCTTCACAAGACGATCCGCGGCTCGGATCCCGACGCCGCCCTGTACTATCTCTGCCGGATGCTGGATGCCGGCGAGGACCGGCTGTTCATCGCCCGCAGGCTGGTGCGGGCGGCGATCGAGGATGTGGGCCTCGCCGACCCGCAGGCCCTCGTGGTGGCGAATGCCGCCAAGGACGCCTTCGACTTCCTGGGGACGCCGGAAGGCGAATTGGCGCTGGCGCAGGCGGCGGTCTATCTCGCCACGGCCCCCAAATCGAACGCCCTCTACACCGCCTACAAGGCCGCGACCCGGACCGCCAAGGAGCACGGCTCGCTGCCGCCACCCCGCACGATCCTCAATGCACCGACCAAGCTGATGCGCCGGCTCGGCTACGGCGAGGGCTACCGCTACGACCACGACGAGCCCGACGCCTTCTCGGGCCAGGATTACTGGCCGGAGCGGCTGGGGCGGCAGCGCTTCTACGCGCCGACCGACCGGGGCTTCGAGCGCCGCATCGCCGAGCGCCTGGACTGGTGGGAGGCCGCCCGCCGGGAGCGCGCCGGCGAGGGCTGATGACGGTTATGTGAACAACCCGACACTTCGCCGTTGACGCTGCGCCGGTCCTTAGGTCAGCCTGCGGGAATGAAACAGAATCTCCCGCACCGGCGGGCGCGATGACGGCACGGGTGCTCTCCATCGCCAACTGCAAGGGCGGCACCGGCAAGACGACCTCCGCGGTTAACCTCGCGGCCGAGCTGGGTGCCAGGGGCTACCGGGTGCTGGTGGTCGATCTCGACCCGCAGGGCCATGCGGGACTGGGGCTCGGGGTCGCGGCGCAGCTCGGCTCGGCCAACGCCCACACGCCGCTGTGCCGGTCCGGGGCCAGCTACGCCGATGCCGTGCAGGGGACCGACGACGACAACGTCGCCATCGTGGCCGCCGACCGCAGCTTCGACGGGCAGCTCGCCAACAGTGACATCCGGTCCATCGCCGCGGCGCTGGCGCCCCTGCGCGACGCGCACGACCTGGTGCTGATCGACGTGCCGCCGGCCGCCGCCGCGCTCACGGTCTGCGCCCTGATGGCGAGCGACGGCGTGGTGATCCCCACCACCCTCGATCCGCTCGGCCTCGAAGGCGTGCGCCAGTTCGCCCGCTCCTACCATGACACGATGCTGCGCTTCCGCGCCGCGCCCCTCGGCCTGGCGATCGCGCCGATGCGCATCGACCTGCGCACCAATGTCGAGAAGGAGACCTTGGGGCTGCTCCGCACCGCCTTCGGGCCCGGCCAGATGGTACGGGGAGTGCGTACCGACGTGGCGGTGAGCGAGGCCTTCGCCCGACGTCAGCCCGTGCGGCGCTACCGCGGCCGCGCCCGGGCCGCCGAGGACTTTTCCGGCCTCGCCGACGACCTGGTGCAGCGTTTCGGCATCGACTGCGTGGCGGCCTTCGCGGAGCCGGGCTACGGACGGCCGGAGGGGTTTTCGCGCGGCATCTCCTGGCGATGACGGAAATCTCCCGGAGCTGAGCCGCCGGCCCGTGCCTCGTCCGGCGTGACGGACGCCGCCGCGGGTGCTACGAGCCGGCGCATGACGAAACCTCCCCATCGCGGCGGGTCCGGGCGGTCGCGGACCGGCCCGGGCGGATCAGCCTCGGGCCGCCCGCCGCGGGCCCGCACGGGACCGCGCAACACCGCCCGCGACGCCGCCCAGCGCGGCGCCGGCCCCGTCACCTACGGCCGCGACATGAGCGACGCGGATCCCTGGGCGCGGGACGAGGCGTCCGCCGGGCCCGGGGGCGCCGCACGGCCCCGAGCGCGATCCAGCAAGCCGCCCGCCGAACAACCCGCCGCCAGGGCGGCGACCCGCGGCCCGAGCCGCAGCGCGGAGGGCCGTCCGCCGGCAAGGCCGCGCCGGGACGAGCGGCCGGACGGCGTCGAGGCTCCGGGCCGCGGAGCCGCGGCGCCGAAGACTCCAGCCCCGACCCGGCGGGCCCTGCGCGAGGCGACCGCGGAGGCGCTGGCCACCGGGGTGCAGACCCTGGAGGTGACGCCGGACGAGGCCGGGATGCGCATCGACCGCTTCCTCTCGGCCCGGTTCCCGCAACTGCCCTTCACCCGGATCCAGAGCCTGGTGCGCAAGGGCGAGCTGCGCGTGAACGGCAAGCGCGCCAAGGCCGCCGACCGGGTCGAGCCCGGCGCCAGCGTGCGGGTGCCGCCCTTGAGCCTCGAGGCGCGCCCGCCGGCCCCGAACGCGGCCCGGGCGGAGGGCGACCTCGCCTTCCTGCGCTCCCTGATCCTCTACGAGGACCAGGACATGATGGTGCTCAACAAGCCCTTCGGCCTCGCGGTCCAGGGCGGATCGGGCACGACCCGCCACGTCGACGGCCTGCTCGAGGCGATGCGGGACAAGGACGGCCAGAAGCCGCGCCTCGTCCACCGCCTCGACAAGGACACCGCGGGCTGCCTCATCGTCGCCAAGACCCGGCTCGCGGCGGCGACGCTCGCCAAGACCTTCCGGTCGCGGGCGGCGCGCAAGATCTACTGGGCGCTCGCCGCCGGCGTGCCGAAGGTGCGCCAGGGCCGGATCTCGACCTACCTCGCCAAGGAGGAGATCGGCGACGCCGATGCCCGCATGCGCGTCGCCAAGCACGGCGACGAGGGCGCGAGCCATGCGCTCACCTACTACGCCGTGGTCGATCAGGCCGGGCAGAAGCTCGCCTGGCTGTCGCTGAAGCCGGTCACCGGGCGCACGCACCAGCTGCGCGCCCACGCGGCCCATATCGGCCACCCGCTCGTCGGCGATCCGAAATACTTCGACATCGAGAACTGGGAGCTGCCCGGCGGCCTGCAGAACCGCCTTCATCTTCTCGCGCGGCGCATCGTCATCCCGCATCCGCGCACCGCCAAGCCGGTCGACGTGACGGCGCCGCTGCCGCCCCACATGGCGCAGAGCTGGAACCTGCTCGGCTTCGACGCCGCGCGCTACGACCCGATCGTCGAGGCGCCGGAGGCGTGACCCGGAGGTCACCCGCGGGGACCTGCCCTGCGGGGAACCCTTGGCAGGATAGCCCCGCGCCTTATTCTCGTGCGGGCCGTCGCGACCACGGCGTCAGCGCGGGCTCGCGGCCCGTCCGGAGTGAGACCAGCCAGATGAGACCCGCCGCGCTCGCCAGCCTCGGCCTGATCGGATTCCTCGCTGTCGCGACTCAAGCGGTGGCACAGGCCCAGCCGGCCCCCGCGTCTCCGGCGACCAAGCCCGAGCCGGCCGCGGCCCAAGGGGCGCCCCCGGCCCAAGGCGCGCCCGCGGCGGCCCGGCCGGATGGCAGGCCCGCGGACGGGCGCGCGGCGCCCGCGGACGGGCGCGCGGCGCCCGCGGACGGGCGCGCGGCGCCCGCGGACGGGCGGGCGCCCGAGGCGAGGCCGGCCGCGCCGGAACGCGCCGCGACGCCGCGCCGCCGCCGCCCGACCTACGCCGCCTGCAACCGCGCCTCGCAGCGGCGCAGCCTCAAGGGCGGCGCACGCCGCCGCTTCCTGATCCGCTGCCGCCTGGGTTATGAGCGGATCCAGCCGGGTCAGCCGGCCCGCGCCACCAAGCCCTGAGGGACCGGCCGGGCCCCACGCCCCGCGCGGAACGAGGCGGCCCTGACCCGTGATCCTGCACCGATGATCCTGATCGTCTTCGACGTCGACGGCACCCTCGTCGACAGCCAGCACATGATCGTGGCGGCGCAAGCCGAGGCCTTCGCGGCGGTCGGGCTGCCGGCGCCGACGCGGGAGCGCTCCCTGTCGGTGGTCGGGCTGTCGCTGCCGCAGGCCTTCACCGCCCTCGTCGGCGCCGACGGGCCGGTCGCCGCCCTGTCGGAGGCCTACAAGCAGGCCTTCAGCCGCCTGCGCATGCGGGCCGAGATCCGCGAGGCGCTGTTTCCGGGCGCCGCCGGGCTGCTGGCGCGGCTCAACCGCGAGCCGGCCGTGCAGCTCGGCATCGCCACCGGCAAGTCCCGCCGCGGCGTCGACCACCTGATCGCCGTGCATGGCTGGGAGGGCTGGTTCGCCACCGTGCAGACCGCCGACGACGCCCCCTCGAAGCCCCATCCGGCGATGCTCGAGCAGGCGATGGCCGAGACCGGGATCGCGCCCGCCGCGACCGTGATGATCGGCGACTCGACCTACGACATGGCGATGGCGCGCGGCGCCCGCGTCACCGCCCTCGGGGTCGCCTGGGGCTACCATACCCCCGAGGCCCTGCGGGCCGCCGGGGCGCAGGCCGTGGTGGAGAGCTTCGCTGCCCTGGAGGCCGCCCTGAGCGAGCGGATCGCGGCAGCCTGAGCGCGCCTCGCAACCGCCGGGACCGAACCCTATCTCTTCGTCCATGACGAAGCCGACGACCAACGACGTGACCCGCGACTGGCTCGGGGACCCGGAGGCTCAGCCCGACCCGGTCCGCGCCGCCCGCCACTCCGCCAAGCCCGCGCTGCCGAAGCGATTCTACACGGCGGCCGGCGTCGCGCCGGCCGAGGACGGCTACCGCCTCGTCCTCGACGGCCGCCCGGCCCACACTCCCGCCCGCCGCCGCCTCGCGGTGCCGCAGGCGGCCCTCGCCGAGGCGCTGGCCGAGGAATGGAGCGCCCAGGCCGAGTTCATCGATCCCGCGCGCATGCCGCTCACCCGCCTCGTCAACTCGGCCCTCGACGGGGTGGCGGAGCGGCGGGAGGCGGTGGTGGACGACCTTGCGGCCTATGCGGGGTCCGACCTCGTCGTCTACCGGGCCGGGGACCCGGCGCGCCTGGTGGCGGCGCAGGGCGCGGCCTGGGACCCGGTTCTGGCCTGGGCACACGAGGTTCTGGGGGCCCGGTTCATGCTGAGCGAGGGGGTGATGCACGTCACCCAGCCTGAGGCGTCGCTCCAGGCGGTGCGCCGGGCAGTCGAGGCGGTAGAGAGCCCGATCGCGCTCGCGGCCCTGCACTCGATGACGACGCTGACCGGCTCGGTCCTGATCGCGCTCGCCGTCCTGCACGGCCGGCTGACGCCGCAGGAGGCCTGGGCGGCGGCCCATGTCGACGAGACCTTCCAGGCCGAGGTGTGGGGCCGGGACGCGGAGGCCGAGGCGCGTCTCGCCGGCCGGCGCACCGAGTTCGAGGCGGCGGCGCGCGTCGCCTCGCTCAGCGCCTGAGCGACCGGAGCCTGCCGCCCCGGCCATGCCGCTTGGCTTCCGCGCGCCTATTTCCGCAGCGTGCCGGTGGCGATGTCGGCCATCGGGTCGATCATCTGCGGCACCGACGGGGTGAAGGCCACGAGACCGCTCGTCTCGACGGCGCGGATGTCGACCTCGGCGCCCGGCGCCATGCGGGGCAGGGCGGCGAAGAGCGGCAGTCCGGCCGGCACGCTCTCGGAGAAGCCCGGCACGTCGACGGGCGTGATGCCGGCCTGATCGAGGGTGGTGCCCCCGGCGCGGGCGGCGGCGGAGCCGGCCAGGACGAGGCCGGCCGCGATGACGGTCTTGACAAGCATCTCCGGGTCTCCGGTGCGTGGATTATCGGGGCAACGCAACTCTCGCCAAGACAACGCACGAACCTCGGCCGCGGTTCTCGCAAAAAGCTTATCCGGCGACCCGCCAGCCCTGGTCCGGCACGGACGCGACGGCCGGCAGCTGGTGGAAGAGGTGGAAGCCGCAGGTCTCGGCGCCGTGCTCGGCCACCGCGGCCGAGAAGCCGGGCGGCGCCTCGGACGGGGCGCTGATGCTGCCGGCGTAGCTCCAGGCCTCGCCGGTGATGAAGGCCGGCACCGGAAAGTCGTTCGGCACCGCGCAGACCAGCTCCGGCTCCGCGCGCCGGCGAAACAGGTTGTAGGTCGGCCACCGCCGCACCGTGCGCGGCCGCGCGCGTGTGGTTCCAGAGCCCACGCTGCTCGCAATCATGAGCGGTCTCCCCCCGGTTCCGGCCCGCTGCATCTTGAGGCCGATGCATATCCGTCGAGCCCGGAACCGCTGATCACATTCGATAAGTTTTCGTTGTTTTCTGGGCAATACTGCCTGTACGGCCGAGCCTTGACTAAGCCATTGCGGCGGAAGGCGCAACCGCCTACCCCTTTCGGCCAAGCCTAGTGGCCTACGCGTCCGGTCTTTGCGAATTCCGAATTTCCGCGAATTCCAAATTTTTGAAGATGGGCCCAAGTTTTTTCAATTTTCCTTCTGGACTCCGCGCCCGCATAGTCGCGCCGACGCGGCGGGCCGGCGGCACGGGCGGCGATGAACGACGCGGTGACCTTTGGGGCATTGCGTCCGTCACACACCCATGACGACACTCGTCGGCCGCCTCCTCGCACGGCCGACACGACCGAGCGCGCCGATTTTCAGGAAGCGGACGACGGAAACCGTCCGAACACGAGAGGCTGGAGGACACCATGGCAGGATCGAGACGCCCGGGCCGCAACTTCCTGTTCGTTCCGGGCCCGACCAACGTGCCGGAGCGGGTCCAGCGCGCGATGATCGTGCCGATGGAAGACCACCGCTCGTCCTCCTTTCCCGAGCTGACACGGCCACTGTTCGAGGACACGAAGGCGATCTTCAAGTCCCGCGAGGGTCAGATCTTCCTGTTCCCGTCGAGCGGCACCGGCGCCTGGGAGGCGGCGCTCACCAACACGCTCTCCCCCGGCGACCGGGTCCTGGCGCCGCGCTTCGGCCAGTTCAGCACCCTGTGGATCGACCTCGCCCAGCGGGTCGGCCTCGACGTCGTGATCCAGGACGAGGAATGGGGCGCCGGCGCCGATCCGGCGCGGATCGAGGAGGCCCTGCGGGCCGACCGCGAGCACCGGATCAAGGCGGTGCTGGTGGTCCACAACGAGACCGCCACCGGCGTCACCTCGGATATCGGCGCGGTGCGGCGGGCGATCGACGCGGCGGGCCATCCGGCGATGCTCTACGTCGACGGCGTCTCGTCGATCGGCAGCATCGACTTCCGCGCCGACGAATGGGGCGTCGACTGCGCCATCACCGGCTCGCAGAAGGGGCTGATGCTGCCGGCGGGCCTCGGCATCGTCTGCGCCAGCAGGCGCGCGCTCGAGGCCGCCAAGACCGCCGAGTGCCGGCGCGCCTATTTCGACTTCGCCGACCAGACCAAGGCCAACGCCACCGGCTACTTCCCCTACACCCCGCCGCTGCCGCTGCTCTACGGCCTGCGCGAGGCCCTGCGCTGCCTGTCGGAGGAGGGGCTGGAGCAGGTCGTCGCCCGCCACCGGCGGCTGGCCGACGGCGCCCGCGCGGCGGTGCGGGCCTGGGGCCTGACGCTCTGCGCGAAGGATCCGAAGTGGCATTCCGATACGGTGAGCGCCGTGATGGTGCCGGAGGGGATCAACGGCGCCGAGGTGATCGACATCGCCTATCGCCGCTACGACCTCGCCCTCGGGGCCGGCCTGTCGAAGGTCGCCGGCAAGCTCTTCCGCATCGGCCATCTCGGCGACCTCAACGAGCTGATGCTGCTCGGCGCGCTCTCCGGCTGCGAGATGGCGATGCGGGATGCCGGCATCCGGATCGAGCCGGGAAGCGGCGTCGCGGCGGCGCAGGAGCAGTTCCGGAAGGGACGGGAGGGTTAGGCGTTTCTCCCTCCCCGGGCGATTCCGGGCAAGCCCGGGATCGCCCGGGGAGGGGAGTGCGCTCTATCCGTGAAACCGGCTGCCCCGCCCCGGCCCGCCATGCCATTCTGACGCGCCACGCCCCGCTCCCGCGCCGGAGCGATGATTCGGAAGCCCGCCGGAGACCGACATGTCCCACCGCATCGTCTTCCTCGACCGCGAAACTTTGGACGCCACCTTGCGGCGCCCGGATTTCCCGCACGATTACGTCGAGCACCCGGTGACGGCGCCGGGCGAGATCGTCGCGCGGCTCCAGGGCGCCGACATCGCGATCATCAACAAGGTGCCGATGCGGGAAGACACCCTGGCGCAGCTGCCGGACCTCAAGCTGATCGCGGTCGCGGCGACCGGCACCGACGTGGTCGACAAGGCGGCGGCCAAGGCGCGCGGCATCACGGTCGTCAACGTCCGCAACTACGCCTTCAACACCGTGCCGGAGCACGTGATCGGGCTGATCTTCGCGTTGCGCCGGGCGATCGTTCCCTATGCCAACTCGGTCCGGCGCGGCGACTGGGGGCGGGCTCGGCATTTCTGCTACTTCGACTACCCGATCCGGGACGTCGCCGGCTCGACCCTCGGCATCGTCGGCTACGGGGCGCTCGGCAAGTCGATCGGCCAGCGGGCCGAGGCGCTCGGCATGCGGGTGCTGGCCTACGACGTGATGCCCCAGCCCGGCCTCGTCGACCTCGACACGATCATCCGCGAGAGCGACGTCATCACCCTTCATGCGCCTCTGACCCCGGAGACCCGCAACATGATCGGGCGGGACGAGCTGTCCCGGATGAAGCGCGACGCGATCCTCATCAACACCGCCCGCGGCGGCCTCGTGGACGAGGCGGCGCTCGCCGAGGCCCTGACCGCGGGCACGATCGGAGGCGCGGGCTTCGACGTTCTCACCAGCGAGCCGCCGCGGGACGACAACCCGCTGCTCGCCCTCGACCTGCCGAACCTGATCATCACCCCCCACGTCGCCTGGGCGAGCAGGCAGGCCATGCAGATCCTGGCCGACCAGCTCGTCGACAACATCGAGGCCTTCGTGGCCGGCCGGCCGCAGAACGTGGTGGAGTAGGACGGGCGGGAGAGCTAACCCGCTTCCGATCCGCAAGAATGGATGCCCCGCGCGGGCGTGACGGCCCCGCGGCGGAAAGGATGATGATGAAGAAACTCCTGTTCCAGTTCGACACCGACCCGATGCCGAGCGTGTTCGACGTGGTGGTGGGTTATGACGGCGGCGCCGACGTGATCACCGGCTACCCGAACGTCACGCCCGACAACGTCGGGGCGCTCGTCGACGGCACGATCTACACCCGCGGCGGCGCGGAGAAGAAGTCGACCGCGATCTTCGTCGGCGGCGGCAGCATGGCGGCCGGCGAGGCGGTGTTCAAGGCGGTGCGCAAGCGCTTCTTCGGCCCGTTCCGCGTCTCGTGCATGCTCGATTCCAACGGCTCGAACACCACCGCGGCGGCGGGCGTCGCCCTCGTCGCCAAGGCGGCGGGCTCGCTCGAGGGCAAGCGCGCCCTGGTGCTCGCCGGCACCGGCCCGGTCGGCATGCGCTCGGCGGCCCTGCTCGCGAAGGAGGGCGCCAGCGTGACCCTCGCCGGCCGCCAGCTCGGCAAGGCGCAGGAAGCCGCAAAAGCCATCGAGGCCCGCTTCAAGGTCGCGATCCGGGCGATCGAGACCCCGGACGCCGAATCCCGCGGCGCGGCCCTGGCCGAGGCCGAGGTCGCCTTCGCGGCCGGCGCCATCGGGCTCGAACTCGCCTCCGAGGCGCAGTGGACCGGTGCGCACGCGTTGCGCTTCATCGCCGACTACAACGCCCAGCCGCCGCTCGGCTTTGCCGGCATCGAGGCCACCGACAAGGGCAAGGAGCGCCATGGCCGGACCGTGTTCGGGGCGCTCGGCATCGGCGGGCTGAAGCTCAAGCTGCACCGGGCCTGCATCGCGAAACTGTTCGAGAGCACCGAGCTGGTCCTCGACGCGGAAGAGATCTACGCGCTCGCGAAAGAGATGGCGTGATGGCGCAAGATTCTGCTTCCGAGGACACGATCCCGGGCTTCCTCGACGCGCTGGCGAGCGAACGGCCGACCCCCGGCGGGGGCGGCGCGGCGGCGATCTCCGGCGCCATGGGGGCGGCCCTGGTCTCGATGGTCTGCAACCTCACCATCGGCAAGAAGAAGTACGCCGAGGTCGAGGCCGAGATGATCGCGACCCGCGACCGCGCGGAGACCTTGCGGGCCCGGCTCACCGGCATGATCGCCGAGGACGTGACCGCGTTCGACGCGGTGATGGGCGCCTACGGGTTGCCGAAGGCGAGCGACGACGAGAAGGCGGCCCGCGCGGCCGCCATCCAGGACGCCCTGCGGCTCGCCACCGACGTGCCGCTCGCCTGCGCCCAGGCCTGCCGGGCGGTGATCGACCTCTGCGAGGGGGTGGCCGAGCGCGGCAACCCCAACGTGGTGAGCGATGCCGGCGTCGCGGTGCTGGCGGCCCAGGCCGGCCTGCGCAGCGCGGCGCTCAACGTCTACGTGAACGCCAAGGCGATCGAGGACCGGGGCTTCGCGGAAGAGCGCCTCGCCGATCTCGCCCGGGCCCTCGACGGCGCCGACGCCCTGACCGAGCGGGTCTATGGCCTGGTGAAGTCGAAGCTGACCTAAGTGTCATAAATCGCCCGGTCGGCCGATCGGGCGAGACGGTCATCGCAACAACGCACCGAGCTTTTCAGCCGGGCGCGAGGAGGTCCCTCGCGCCCGGAACGGGAGGCCTTTGCCCGAACGACAGGAGGACGCCATGGACGTGCACGAGTACCAGGCCAAGGAACTGCTCGCGAGCTTCGGCGTGCCGATCCCGAAGGGCGCCGTGGCCTTCAGCCCCGACCAGGCGGTCTACGCCGCCACCGAGCTGGGCGGCGGGCACTGGGCGGTGAAGGCGCAGATCCATGCCGGCGCCCGCGGCAAGGCCGGCGGCATCCGGCTGTGCCGGACCACCCACGAGGTCCGGGACGCTGCCAAGGACCTGCTCGGCCGGCGCCTCGTCACGCACCAGACCGGCCCGGAGGGCAAGCCGGTGCAGCGGGTCTATGTCGAGACCGCCGATCCGTTCGAGCGCGAGCTCTATCTCGGCATCGTCCTCGACCGGAAGGTCGAGCGGGTGCGCGTCGTCGCCTCGAAGGCCGGCGGCATGGACATCGAGGAGATTGCCGCGACCGATCCCGACGCGCTGCTGCAGGTGGTGGTCGAGCCGGCGGTCGGCTTGCAGCCCTTCGAGGCGCGCGAGCTCGCCTTCCAGCTCGGCCTGTCGCCCAAGCAGGTCGGCGCCGCCGTGAAGACGATCCTGAGCGCCTACCGGGCGTTCCGTGATTGCGACGCCACGATGCTGGAGATCAACCCGCTCGTCGTGACCCGGGACGACCGGGTCCTGGCGTTGGATGCCAAGATGTCGTTCGACGACAACGCGCTCTTCCGGCGCCGCACGATTGCCGACATGCACGACCCCTCGCAGAGCGACCCGCGCGAGGCCCAGGCCGCCGAGCACAACCTGAACTACATCGGCCTCGAGGGCGAGATCGGCTGCATCGTCAACGGCGCCGGCCTCGCCATGGCGACCATGGACATGATCAAGCACGCGGGCGGCGAGCCGGCGAACTTCCTCGACGTCGGCGGCGGCGCCTCGCCCCAGCGCGTCGCGACGGCCTTCCGCCTCGTCCTCTCCGACCCGAACGTGAAGGCGATCCTCGTCAACATCTTCGCGGGCATCAACCGCTGCGACTGGATCGCCGAGGGCGTCGTCCAGGCGGCCCGGGAGGTGCGGCTCGGCGTGCCCCTCGTGGTCCGGCTGGCCGGCACCAACGTCGAGGCCGGCAAGGCGATCCTGGAGAAGAGCGGCCTCGACCTCATCACCGCCGACACCCTGACCGAGGCGGCCGAGAAGGCCGTCGCGGCCGTCCGCACCACCCATTGAGGAGGACGCCCGATGAGCATCCTGATCGACGAGACGACCCGGATCCTGGTCCAGGGCATCACCGGGGACAAGGGCAGCTTCCACGCCCGCGAGATGATCGAGTACGGCAGCAAAGTCGTGGCCGGCGTCACCCCCGGCAAGGGCGGGCGCACCGAGCACGGCGTGCCGGTCTTCGACACGGTCCGCCAGGCGGTGCGCGAGACGGGGGCGGAGGCCAGCATCACCTTCGTGGCCCCGCCCTTCGCGGCGGACGCCATCATGGAGGCGGCGGATGCCGGCATCCGGCTGATCTGCTCGATCACCGACGGCATCCCGGCCCAGGACATGATGCGGGTCAAGCGCTACCTGCGGCGCTACCCGAGGGAGCGCCGCCCGATGGTGGTCGGGCCGAACTGCGCCGGCATCATCTCGCCCGGCAAGGCGATGCTCGGCATCATGCCGGGCCACATCTACCTGAAGGGCAATGTCGGGGTGATTTCCCGCTCCGGGACGCTCGGCTACGAGGCCGCCGCCCAGATGAAGGCGGTGGGCCTCGGCATCTCGACCTCGGTCGGCATCGGCGGCGACCCGATCAACGGCTCGTCCTTCCTCGACCACCTCGCCCTGTTCGAGGAGGACCCGGACACCGCCGCGGTGCTGATGATCGGCGAGATCGGCGGCCCCCAGGAGGCCGAGGCCTCGGCCTGGATCCGGGAGAACATGAGAAAGCCCGTGGTCGGCTTCGTGGCCGGGCTCACCGCCCCGAAGGGCCGCAAGATGGGGCACGCCGGCGCGATCATCTCGGCCGCCGGCGACAGCGCCGCCGAGAAGGCCGAGATCATGCGCTCCTACGGCCTCACCGTCGCGCCGAGCCCGGGCGCCTTCGGCACCACCATGGCGAAGGTGATGGCGGGGCGCCGGAAGGCGGCGTGACAGGCAACCCGTGAAGCGCTGCCTCCCCTCTCCCACACGGGAGAGGGGAGGCAGCGCATACCCCCAAAGACCCTCCCTCGCCCCAACCGGGGAGACCCCGATGACCCACATCCCGACCCCCGACACGCCCTTCGTCCCGCCGGTGATCACCGGCACCGACGACCGGGCTGCCCTCGACGTGCTCTTCCGCTCCTTGGTCGATGTCTGCCGGCGCCACCAGCCGGAGCTGGAGGCGGTGCTGCAAGGGCAGGCGGACCTTGCCGGGATGTCGCCGGAGCTGACCGCGCGGGCGCTGCAGGTCCAGGGCATCTGGTTCCAGCTGATCGCCATCGCCGAGCAGAACACCGCCATGCGCCGGCGCCGCCACGTCGAGCGCACGGAGGGGCGCGACCACCTGAAGAACTCCTTCAGCGCGGTCCTCGCCCGGGCCGCCGCGCGGGGCGTGCCGCCCGAGACGGTGCACCAGCTCCTCGGGTCGCTGCGGGTGCGCCCGACCCTGACGGCGCATCCGACCGAGGCCAAGCGCGTCACGGTGCTGGAGAAGTTCCGGCGCATCTACCTGATCCTGAAGGAGCTGGAGATGCCGCGCTGGACCGAGCGCGAGCGCCACGCCCTGATGGACGACCTGCGCGACCAGATCGAGCTGGTCTGGATGACCGGCGAACTGCATCTCGAGAAGCCGACCGTCGATCGGGAGGTGGCCTGGGGGCTGCACTTCTTCGACGAGACGCTGTTCGAGATGCTGCCCGAGACCCTGGTCTCGCTCGAGGAGGCTCTGCGCAGCGCCTATCCGGGGGCCCGGACCGCCGAGGTGCCGGCCTTCTTCCAGTTCGGCTCCTGGATCGGCGGCGACCGCGACGGCAATCCCTTCGTCACCGCCGAGGTCACCCGGCGCACGCTGCGGCGCAACGCGCTCGCGAGCCTTCGGCGCTACCGCGACGGCCTCACCGGCCTCGGCCGCACCCTGTCGATCAGCGAGCGCGCCCTGCCGGTGCCGGACGAGTTCCGGGCCGCCCTCGCCCGCCAGCTCGCCCTTCAGCCGGACGGCGATGCCATCGCGCGGCGCAACCCGGGCGAGCCCTACCGGCAGTTCCTGACCTGCCTGCGGCGGCGCCTCGACGCGACGATCGCCGGGCTCGCGGAGGAGCCTGCCGGGGATGCGGCGTGCCCGGGCTACGCCGATGCCGACGACCTGATCGAGGACCTGCGCAGCCTGGAGCGCGGCCTCGCCGAGGCCGGGTGCCCGCCGCTCGCCGGGAACATGGTGCGGCCGGTGCGCCGGATGGTCGAGATCTTCCGCTTCTCGACCGTGCGGCTCGACATCCGCGAGAACACCACCCGCACCACCCGGGCGCTCCAGGCCCTTTGGCGCCGCGAGCAGGGGGGAGAGCCGCCGGACGTCGACGCCCCGGCCTGGACGGACTGGCTGGAGACCGAGCTCGCCCGTCCGCTCGACGGCCTGCCCGACCTCGCGGACCTGCCGGAGGAGGCGCAGGAGACGCTTCGAACGTTCCGGCTGGTGGCGGAGATGCGCGGCAGCCTCGACCGCGAGGCCTTCGGGGCCTTCGTGCTGTCGATGACCCATTCGGTGCCCGACATCCTGGGCATCTACCTCCTGGCGAAGACGGCCGGGGTCTTCCTCGACGCGGCCGGCGTCGAGGTCTGCCCGCTGCCGATCGTGCCGCTGTTCGAGACCATCGACGACCTGCGCGCCGCGCCCGCGATCATGCGGGCGCTGCTGCGGATCCCGGTGGTGCGCCGCTCCGCCCGCCGCCAGGGCGGGGTGCAGGAGGTGATGATCGGCTACTCGGATTCGAACAAGGACGGCGGCTTCGTCGCGGCGAACTGGGAGCTGGCGAAGGCGCAGCGTCTTCTGACCCAGGTCGGCGAGGAGGCCGGGATCGGCATCGCGTTCTTCCACGGCCGCGGCGGCTCGGTCAGCCGGGGCGGGGCGCCCACCGCCCGGGCCATCGCCGCCCAGCCGCCGGGCTCGATCCGGGGCCGCTTCCGCACCACCGAGCAGGGCGAGGTGGTGTCGTTCAAGTACGCCAACCGGGGCACCGCCGCCTACCAGATGGAGCTCCTCGCCTCGGCGGTGCTCGACCACGCCCTCGACGACGATGCTCCGGCGGCGAACCCCGAAATCGACGACGTGATGGAGGCGCTCTCCGGTGCCTCGCGGGCGGCCTATGCCCGGCTCCTCACGCACCCGGACCTCGTGACCTATTTCGGCGCCGCGAGCCCGCTCGACGAGATCGCGCTTCTCAACATCGGTTCGCGGCCGGCCCGCCGCTTCGGCGCCCGCAGCCTGGCCGACCTCCGGGCGATCCCTTGGGTGTTCGCCTGGAGCCAGAACCGGCACGGCATCACCGGCTGGTACGGGGTCGGCAGCGGCCTCCGGAGCCTCCTCGACGTGCGGGGCGAGGCCGGCCGGGCATTGCTGCGCCGAATGTTCGCAGAGTCGCGCCTCTTTCGCCTGATCATGGACGAGGTGGAGAAGACCCTGCTCACCGTCGACCTCGACCTCGCCCGCGCCTTCGCGGCGCTCTGTCCCGACGAGGACGCGCGGGAGGCGATCTTCGGGATGATCGAGGCGGAGTACCGCCTGACCTGCGCGATGGCGCTGGAGGTCAGCGGCGCGCCGACCCTCGCCGAGCGCTTCCCGCTCTATCGCGGCCGGCTCACCGAGCGGCTGCCGGTGCTCAACCAGGTCAGCCGCGAGCAGGTCGACCTCCTGCGCCGCTTCAGGGCCGAGACCGACGAGGCCAGGCGCGAGACCCTGAAATCCGCCCTGCTCCTGTCGATCAACTGCGTCGCGACCGGGTTCGGGGCGACGGGGTGAGGCGGCACCCGATCCGTTGCCGGATGAGGCGCCATCTTCTCCTCTCCCCGCGGGCGGGGAGAGGGCCGTGTTCCCGTCCAGGGAACGCGGCAAGCGGAGGCGAGGCCCGAGCGAGGGTGAGGGGGTGCTTCCGAAGGAGCCTCATCCGGAGACACCCCCTCACCTTCGCGGCGAACCTGCGGTTCGCAGCTCGCCGCATCTCCTGAACGGAGACGCAGCCCTCTCCCCGCCCGCGGGGAGAGGGGAAAACCCGCGCCTTTTCTTTTTCCGGACACCTTCGCGCAGGCGAGGTGGAGAAATTCCGCCTTCTGCTACGCTGCCCAACCGTCCCTTGCGGAATGCCAGGCAACCACACCGAGGAACCCCGATGAGCTTCACCCTCGTCCAGCAGGCCACGCCCCGCCTGCACCGCTCCGAGCTGGCGGTGCCGGGCTCGAACCCGACCTTCATGGAGAAGTCGGCGAAATCCGCCGCCGACGTGATCTTCCTCGACCTCGAGGACGCGGTCGCGCCCGACGACAAGGAGCAGGCGCGGAAAAACATCGTCCAGGCCCTCAACGAGATCGACTGGGGGACGAAGACGATGATGATCCGCATCAACGGGCTCGACACCCACTACATGTACCGCGACGTGATCGACATCGTGGAGGCCTGCCCGCGCCTCGACATGATCCTGATCCCGAAGGTCGGCGTGCCGGCGGACGTCTACGCGATCGACGTGCTGGTGAGCCAGATCGAGCAGGCGAAGCGCCGCGAGAAGCGGATCGGCTTCGAGGTGCTGATCGAGACGGCGCTGGGCATGGCCAATGTCGAGGCGATCGCCCAGTCCTCGAAGCGGCTCGAGGCGATGTCGTTCGGCGTCGCCGACTACGCGGCCTCGTTGCGCGCCCGCTCGACCGTGATCGGCGGCGTCAACCCGGATTATTCCGTCCTGACCGACAAGGACGAGGCGGGCGGGCGCCAGACCCATTGGCAGGATCCGTGGCTGTTTGCCCAGAACCGGATGCTTGTCGCCTGCCGGGCCTATGGCCTGCGCCCGATCGACGGGCCGTTCGGCGACTTCTCCGATCCGGACGGCTACCGCTCCGCGGCGCGCCGCTGCGCGGCGCTCGGCTTCGAGGGCAAGTGGGCGATCCACCCCTCGCAGATCGATCTCGCGAACGAGGTCTTCACCCCGAGCGAGGCGGAGGTGACCAAGGCCCGGCGCATCCTCGCGGCGATGGAGGAGGCGGCCAAGGCCGGGCGCGGCGCCGTCTCGCTCGACGGGCGGCTCATCGACATCGCGTCGATCCGCATGGCCGAGGCGCTGATCGGCAAGGCCGACGCGATGGCGCGGGCCTGACGAGACCGTCGGAAGACCGGACCGGAACGATGGCGGGACGGCGCGACGCCGTCCCGGGCTCGCGAATGCCAGGCTTGCTCGCCGCGCAGAAACGACGCACGGGCCTCGCATACTGCAGAAACAGTCGACTGTCATACGTCTGATGGATGCCGGTCCGCGCGGCCGTCCCCGAGGGTCCATCGATCTTGCCCTCGGGCTTGTCGCGGCCCGGCTCCGGACTTGTGGAAGCGCGCGACCGATGAGATCAGATCAGGGCGTCGGCCCCGAGAACAGCGCTGGCCCGAAGACGCGCCGGCGCGGTGGATGGCTGCTGGCCCTCGTGGTCCTGGCAGGGGCCGGCGGCGCCTATGCGTGGCAGCACCGCCCGCACGCGGAGGCTCCGAAACCCGCCGCGCGGGCCCCCGCCCCGGTGCCGGTCACCTTCGCGCAGGTCGAGCAGGGGCCGTTCGGCGTGGTGCTCGGCAGCCTCGGCACGGTGCAGGCCTACAACACCGTGCAGGTGCGCAGCCGGGTCGACGGCGAGATCCTGAAGATCGGCTTTCGCGAAGGCCAGGTGGTGAAGAAGGGGGACCTTCTCGCCCAGGTCGACCCGCGACAGTACCAGGCCGCCCTCGACCAGGCGAGGGCGAAGAAGACCCAGGACGAGGCCAACCTGAAGAACGCCAAGGCCGACCTCGAGCGCTACACCAAGCTCGGCGACTACGCCTCGCGCCAGCAGACCGAGACGCAAGGGGCGCAGGTGAGCCAGCTCACCGCCCAGGTCGCCTCCGACCAGGCGGCGATCGACAACGCGACGGCGCAGCTCTCCTACGCGACGATCCAGGCGCCGATCGACGGCGTCACGGGCTTCCGCCAGATCGATGTCGGCAACATCGTCAACGCGGCGCAGCAGACCGCGATCGTCACCATCACCCAGGTCGAGCCGATCTTCGTCGTCTACACCGCGCCCGAGGAGCAGCTGCGCGAGGTGACGAAGGCGCTCGCCGCAGGCCCGGTGCCGGTCGAGGCCTGGAGCACCGACGGCCTGACGAAGCTCTCCGACGGGCGCCTCGACCTCGTCAACAACCAGGTCGACACCGCCACCGGCACGGTGCGGCTCAAGGCCTCCTTCGCCAACAAGGACCACGCCCTGTGGCCGGGCCTGTCGGTCTCGACCCGGATGCGCACCGGCACGATCCCCGATGCCGTCACGGTGCCGGACGACGCGGTGCAGCACGGGCCGAAGGGGCTCTACGCCTTCGTGGTCGACGACCAGAAGCGTGCCCGCATGCAGGCGGTCATGGTCGGGCGCTCCACCGATGGGCGCACCCAGGTGCTCAAGGGCCTGACGCCGGGCCAGACCGTGATCTGGCGCGGCCAGTCGCGGGTGCAGGAGGGCGCGCTCGTCGGCGAGTCGAAGCCCGCGGGCCAGGAGGCGCGACAACAAGAGGCGCACCCGCAGGAAGCCCGGCAGGCGGGCAACGCCGCCCTGGCGCAGAGCGAGGCGCGCTGACATGCAGTTCGGTTCCGGGCAGGAGAGCGCGCGCAGCGGCGTCTCCGGCTACTTCATCCGATTCCCGATCGCGACCTCGCTCATCATGGCGGGGATCCTGTTCATCGGCATCGTGGCCTACCCGCTGCTCGGCGTGGCGCCGCTGCCGCAGGTCGACTTCCCGACGATCCAGGTGACGGCGCAGCTGCCCGGCGGCAGCCCCGAGACCATGGCGTCCTCGGTGGCCCAGCCGCTGGAGCGGCAATTCGCCCAGATCCCCGGCGTCAGCCAGATGACCTCGACGAGCGCGCTCGGCATCTCGTCGATCACGGTGCAGTTCGACCTCAACCGCAACATCGACGCGGCGGCGAACGACATCCAGGCGGCGATCAACGCCGCCGGCGGGCAGCTCCCGAAAACCCTGCCGAGCCCGCCGACCTACCGCAAGGTGAACCCGGCCGACTCGCCGATCCTGCTGCTCTCGGCCACCTCCGACACCCTGCCGCTGATCGAGGTCGACGACGCTGCCGACGTGCAGCTGGCGCAGCGGATCAGCCAGGTCTCGGGCGTCGGCCAGGTGCTGATCGGCGGGCAGCAGAAGCCGGCGGTGCGCATCCAGATCGATCCGGCGAAGCTCGTCGCCAAGGACCTGTCGCTGGAGGACGTCCGCACCCAGCTCTCGCTCACCACGGTCAACAACCCGAAGGGCAATTTCGACGGCGCGACCCGCAGCTACACGGTCTACGCCAACGACCAGCTGACCGCCTCGAAGGACTGGAACGACGTCATCATCGCCTACCGCAACGGCGCGCCCCTGCGCGTGCGCGACATCGGCCAGGCGGTGGCGGGGCCGGAGGACGCCAAGCAGGCGGCCTGGGCGAACGGCCAGCGCGGCGTGTTCCTGGTCATCTTCAAGCAGCCCGGCGCCAACGTCATCGAGACGGTCGACCGCATCAAGGCCGAACTGCCCCGCATCACCGCGGCGCTCCCGGCCGGCATCGTGGTGAAGACGCTCAGCGACCGGACCCAGACCATCCGCGCCTCGGTCGAGGACGTGCAGTTCACGCTGCTCATCACCATCGCCCTCGTGGTGGCGGTGATCTTCGTGTTCCTGCGCTCGGTCTGGGCCACCATCATCCCGAGCGTGACGGTGCCGCTGGCCCTGCTCGGCGCCTGCGCCCTGATGTGGCTTGCCGGCTACACCCTCGACAACCTGTCGCTGATGGCGCTCACCATCGCGGTCGGCTTCGTCGTCGACGACGCGATCGTGGTGCTGGAGAACATCGCCCGCTACGTCGAGGAGGGGATGAAGCCGATGCAGGCGGCGCTCAAGGGCGCCGGCGAGATCGGCTTCACCATCGTGTCGATCTCGGTCTCGCTGATCGCGGTGCTGATCCCGCTGCTGCTCATGGGCGGCATCATCGGCCGGCTCTTCCGCGAGTTCGCGGTCGTGCTCTCGATGACGATCGGCGTCTCGGCCTTCGTGTCGCTGTCGCTGACCCCGATGATGGCCTCGCGCTTCCTGAAGGAGCACAAGGCCGAGCATCACGGGAAGCTCTACCGCTGGAGCGAGCGCGTCTTCGACGGGATGCTGCACGCCTACGAGTCCGCCCTCGACGTGGCGCTCCGCCACCACGTCATCACCTTCCTGACCTTTCTGGGCACGGTGGCGCTCACCGGCTACCTGTTCGTGATCATCCCGAAGGGCTTCTTCCCGCAGCAGGATACGGGCCTGATCATCGGCATCACCGAGGGCGGGCAGGACATCTCGTTCTCGGCCATGGAGGATCGCCAGCGCGCGGTCGGCCAGGTGATCCAGGCCGACCCGGACGTGGCGAGCGTCGCGATGTCGATCGGCGGCAACGGCCAGGCGCTCAATTCCGGCCGGATGTTCATCACGCTCAAGCCGAGGGACCACCGCGAGGCCGACGCGTTCCAGATCATCAACCGGCTGCGGCCGAAGCTCGACCGGCTTGAGGGCGTAAAAGTCTTCCTCCAAGCCTCGCAGGACGTGCGCACCGGCGGGCGCTCCTCGCGCACGCAGTTCGAGTACACGCTGCAGGACCCGAACCTCGACGAGCTCAACACCTGGTCGCCGCGGCTCCTCGAGAAGCTGAGGACCCTGCCGGAGCTGCGCGACGTCGCCACCGACCAGCAGACCAGCGGCACGACGCTCACCCTGTCGATCAACCGCGACGCCGCCTCGCGCTTCGGCATCACGCCGCAGCTCATCGACGACACGCTCTACGACGCGATCGGCCAGCGCCAGGTGGCGCAGTACTTCACGCAGCTCAACAGCTACCACGTCGTGATGGAGATCCTGCCCTCGCTCCAGGGCAATCCGGACAGCTTGCGCAACATCTACGTGAAGTCGCCGACGACGGGCGGCCAGGTGCCGCTCGCCGCCTTCGCGACCTGGACCACCGAGCCGGTGCGCCCGCTCTCGATCAGCCACCAGGGCCAGTTCCCGTCGGTGACGATCAGCTTCAACCTCGCCCCGAACGTGGCGCTCGGCCAGGCGACCGACGCGATCGACAAGGCCGCCAAGGAACTCGGCGTGCCGCCGACCCTGGCGACGGGCTTCCAGGGCACCGCCCAGGCGTTCCAGCAATCGCTCTCGACGGTGCCGCTCCTGATCGCCGCCGCGCTCGTGGTGGTCTACCTGATCCTCGGCATCCTCTACGAGAGCTACATCCACCCGCTGACCATCCTGTCGACCCTGCCCTCGGCCGGCGTCGGCGCGCTGGCGATGCTGCTGCTGTTCGGCTACGACTTCAGCCTGATCGCGCTCATCGGCATCATCCTGCTGATCGGCATCGTGAAGAAGAACGGCATCATGCTGGTCGACTTCGCGATCGTGGCCGAGCGCCACGAGGGGATCGGCCCCGAGGAGGCGATCCGCCGCGCCGCCCTGCTGCGCTTTCGTCCGATCCTGATGACCACGATGGCGGCGCTCCTCGGCGGCATCCCGCTGATGTTCGGCACCGGCACCGGCTCGGAGATCCGCCAGCCGCTGGGCTACGCCATGGTGGGCGGCCTCGCGGTGAGCCAGGTGCTGACGCTGTTCACCACGCCGGTGATCTACATCTATCTCGACAAGCTCTCGGCCTTCCTGTCCGGGCGCTCGCACCGGCCGGACGCGCAGGACGAGACGCCGGAGGACGAGGCGCCGCCGCAGATGCGCGAGGCGGCGGAGTAGGGCGGGCCGTCACGGCGTGCAGGCGCGCCTCAGGGCGGCCCGGGCGAGGAGCCGGGTCGAATCGAGGGTGGGAAGGGGCGAGGTGTCGTCGTCGAGGAGCAGCGGCAACTCGGTGCAGCCCAGGATGACGGCGTCGCATCCCGCCGCGGCCATCCGGGTGATGACGCCCTGGCCATAGGCCAGTGCCTCCGGCGTGACGATGCCGCGCACCAGCTCGTCCATGATGATGCGGCCGATCTCGTCCCGCTCCGCGTCGCTCGGCCGGTAATGTTCGAGCCCGCGCGCCGCCAGGGCCTTGGGATAGACATCGCCGGCAACGAGCCAGCGCGTGCCGGTGACGCCGAGCCGCCGGTAACCGCGCCGCTCGGCCTCCTCGGCCACGACCTCGGCGATGGAAACCCAGGGCAGCGGCGAGCGCGGCAGGACCCACGGCATCGCCTGGTGGATGGTGTTGTCCGGGCAGATCAGGAAGGTGGCGCCGGCGGCGGCGAGCTTTTCCGCGGAGGACAGCATCAGCGCGGCAACACCCGCCCAATCCCCGGCCTCCAGGCAAACGACGTACTCCGCCAGCGAATGGCCGTGCAGCGCCACATCGGGATGCCCGTGCGGACCGAACGCGGCCTCGCCCTCGGCGCAGATCGTGCGGTAGCACAGGGCCGCCCCCTCCGCCGAGCAGGCGACGATGCCGATCGGGTGCGACGTGATCCGGTGAGGCATGGCTCAGGTCTCCGAGGAGCCGTGGCCGGAGAGCCGCGGCCAGCGGAGGATGGCCTCCGGTGTCGCGCCTGTCAGCTCACGCGGCCTCGATGAAGTCGCGCAGGATCGCGAAGGCGCGCTCCGGCGCGTCGCCGAAGACGCCGTGGCCGCACTCCGCGAAACGCTCCAACCGCACGTGGTCGGGGGGCAGGGCGGCCGCGAGCGCTTCGCTGAAGGCCATCGGCATGATCGGGTCACGGTCGCCCGCCATGACGAGGACGGGGCAGCGCAGGCGCGCGAGCGTCGACCGGAAATCCATCCGCCCCTGCTCGTTGGCGGGGCCGTTGAAGTGCAGGGCGGTGTCGTGGCGAATCAGCACGCGCCGCAGCGCGTCCGGGTCCGGCGGCGTCCGACGGCAGAGCGGCACGCAGGCGCGGAAGTACTCCGCCCGCCGCTCGGCGGTCGGCGCCATCCAGTAGGCCTCGGCGATCCGCGCGGCCTCCGGTCCGCCGAGCCGCAAGAACGCCTCGACGATCGCCGGAAACTCGACCTTGGCCGCCGTGCTGACCAGGACGAGCTTGCCGGGATGATCCGGATGGCGCGTCGCATAGGCCTGCGCGACATAGCCGCCCCACGACACGCCGAGCACGATCGGCCGCACGAGGCCCAGGGCGTCGCACAGGCCCTTCACGTCGTCGCCCCACTGGTCCAAGCGTCCAGGCGGAGCGGTCGCCGTCCTCGCTGCGACCGTTGCCACGATGATCGTCGTAGATCACCTGCGCCAGGTCGGTGAGCTGGGTGAAGAGGGGCTTGAAGGCGCTGTGGTCGAAGCCCGGGCCACCATGCAGGAGCATAAGCGTCGGCTTCTCGCGCATGCCGCCGCCCGCGGGGACCAGCCCGGAATTCTCGACATCCAAGAAAAGGCGGACGCCGTTCACGGCGACGAACATGGCGGTGTCCGTTCCTCGACGAAGCGATCCATCCTGCGCCCGTGGCCGCGCCCCGCCGGCCGAAGCGATCGCGCCCCTCAGGCCACCGCCGCCTGCTGCTGCACGCTCAGCAGCATGTTGGCGATCTGGCGCACCTGCAGCTCGCTGTCCTGCAGCTCCTTCTTGCGGGCGCCGCCGAACGCGAACTCGTCGTGGTCGATGACCGGGACCGGGAGGCCGGCCTCCGCGAAATACTGCTCAAGACGGGCGAGGAGCTGCTGCCAGACACCGAGGCGCGACCAGCGGATGAAGGTCTGGGCCGCCATCCACCACGGCCCGTAATGCGCCGGCACGGCCCGCCAGTTGGTGTCGTGCCAGTGGCGCCAGAGGATCGCCTCGATGGTTCGCTTCAGGTCGTGAGGCTGTGTCTTGCCGCGGGGCCGGCAGCCCTCGAGCAAAGGTGCGAGCACGCTCCACTGCGCCTCCGTCAACATCAACATCCCCTCGCCCAGGCGGCTCCCTGAGGTCATATTACCAAGGGTAACCTGGTTCTTCAATCGCCACGTGAACAGGGGAATGGGATCGCGTGCACTCGCGGCGCCGCCGCGATCAGCGACTATCGTTTGCGTTCTAACATGTGTACACTGCAAGCTATTGGCTTATTACTATAGAGATTAGGTGTTTCGGTTTGTAAATGCTTGCAGCTATCACTGAGTCTGCCTATAGACAACCAATGAGCTAACAAAGGTTAGTGATCGACGGTTGGGTCGCGTTTTTGCGGGCGAATGATGAGATTTCTGTCGCAAATATTGCCGCGCCTGATCTGAACCTTCACCGCCCAACCCTGGGAGAGTTTCACATCGAGGGCGAAAATGGTCGGCGGCAATGCCGATCTGCGTTGCGGCGCAACATTCTGACGCGACGAAGATCGCTGCCGCCCTCTGGGGCATGCGGACCCGCGACAGAGCGCCGACGATCGACGGGACCGATCTGAAACACGATGGAAACAATTTCAGGAGCCGGCGCGAAAGCATCCCCGTGGCCGAGCCTGCCAGTGGCGCGATCACGTGCGATCCGGCCTCCGTGATCGGACCGCATGGTGCGCGGCGAACCGGCACGCCTTCCGCGCGTCTCGTCGGCGACAGGGTGGGGCTGGTCCGGCGCGCAGCCACGACCTCGACGCGTCGCGCGGCTCCACCGGCGAAACGCCAGAGACGACGAAGGCCGCGGAGGCGGCCGTCCTGCATCAGTCTGATTCGAGGGATGGTGGAGCTAAGCGGGATCGAACCGCTGACCTCTTGAATGCCATTCAAGCGCTCTCCCAGCTGAGCTATAGCCCCACTTCGCCGGACGTTTGGGATCCGTCACGGGACCGGCTCGAAGCCCTCGGGGAGGGCGCCGCCGCCGGTGAGCGGCTGTATAGGAGGGTGCGGCGCCCGACACAAGCCCTCGGGGCGGGTCTTCGCGAAGTTTTCGTGACTGTCGCGAATCCCGCTTGTCCGACAGGGAGTTGGGCGAGCCGGGAGGGTCCGCCCGCGGGAGGTTCAGGATTCCTCGTCGCTCTCGATGTCGCCGTCGATGAAGTCGGAGACGTCGTCGCCGCTCTCCTCGTCCTCCTCCAGGAAGGTGTCGTCGTCGGTGCCGGCATCGCCCACATCCGCATCGTCGTCGACCGACACGTCGGCTCCGTCCTCGGCGGCCTCGACCTCGTCGAGGGAGACCATCTCGGGGGCGCCGGCCTCTTCCTCGGCCTCTTCCTCGCGCGGGGCGCGGTTGGCGATCGCCGGGGCGGGGACGCGGGTGGTGGAGAGGGCGGCGACCTGATAGACCGTGCCGCATTTCGGGCACACGGCGGGGTCCCTGCTGAGGTCGTAGAACTTCGCGCCGCAGCTCATGCACTGGCGCTTCAAGCCGAGTTCCGGTCTGGCCACGGTAATCACGTTCCTGTCGATGTCGGTAAGAGTGGGTTCGGTTAGTCGCGCCCGCCAGCCCTGTCAAATACCGGGCGGTCCGCCGGATGACGCCGCGGCGCGCGCGTGCTAACGACCCGGCCGTTTTCCACGCTTCCTCGCGCCCCTCGAGAACCAGGCCGCCTGCCCGTGTCGCACGATTCCACCCCGTCCCCGATCACCGCCCAGGCCGGCACGGCCCTGCGGGGCCGGCTGCGGCCGCCCGGCGACAAGTCGATCTCGCACCGGGCGATCATCCTCGGGCTGCTCAGCCTCGGCGAGACCCGGATCGAGGGCCTCCTCGAGGGCGACGACGTGCTGCGCACCGCCGCCGCCGCGAAGGCGCTCGGCGCCGGGATCGACCGCGACGGCGAGGGGCGCTGGCGGGTGCGCGGCGTCGGGGTCGGCGGGCTGTCGGATCCCGAGGGCGTGCTCGATTTCGGCAATGCCGGAACCGGCTCGCGCCTGATGATGGGCGTGGTCGGCGGCCACCCGGTCACCGCGACCTTCGACGGCGACGCCTCGTTGCGCAAGCGGCCGATGCGGCGGATCCTCGATCCGCTGGTGCAGATGGGCGTCACGGTGGTGCAGCAGGCCGAGGGCGGGCGGGTGCCGCTGACCCTGCGCGGCCCGCGCGAGGCGGTGCCGATCACCTACGAGAGCCCGGTCGCCTCGGCGCAGGTGAAGTCGGCGGTGCTGCTCGCCGGTCTCAACGCGCCGGGCGTCACCACGGTGGTGGAGGCCGCGGCGACCCGCGACCACACGGAACGGATGCTGCGGCTGTTCGGCGCCGACGTTCAGGTCGAGGTGCTCGGCCATGGGCGGCGCGTCGCGCTCACCGGCCAGCCGACCCTGCGGGCCGCCGAGGTGGTTGTTCCGGCCGACCCGTCCTCGGCCGCCTTCGCGATGGTGGCGGCCCTCGTCGTGCCGGGCTCCGAGGTGGTGATCGAGGGCGTGATGATGAATCCCCTCCGCACCGGCCTCCTCGCCACGCTCCTCGAGATGGGCGGCGACATCGAGCGGCTGAACGCGCGCGAGGAGGGCGGCGAGACCGTGGCCGACCTGCGCGTGCGCCACAGCCGCCTCAAGGGCGTGACGGTGCCGCCCGAACGCGCCCCGGCGATGATCGACGAGTACCCGGTGCTCGCGGTCGCGGCCGCCTGCGCGCAGGGCACCACCCGGATGCAGGGCCTGCACGAACTGCGCGTCAAGGAATCCGACCGCCTCGCCGCGGTGGCGGCGGGCCTGAAGGCCAACGGCGTCCCCCACGCCGTCGAGGGCGACGACCTGGTCGTGCATGGGGACGGCGCGGCGCCCCGGGGCGGCGGCACGGTGGCGACCCATCTCGACCACCGCATCGCCATGGCGTTCCTGGTGCTGGGCCTTGCCGCCCGCCAGCCCGTGACGGTCGATGACGGCGCGATGATCGCGACGAGCTACCCCGCCTTCCTCGCCGACATGCGGGCGCTCGGCGCCGCCTTCCGGGAGTGAGATCCGCGGTGGGAGCCACGATGGTCATCGCGATCGACGGGCCGGCGGCCTCCGGCAAGGGGACGCTGGCCAAGCGCCTGGCGCTGTATTACGGCCTGCCGCACCTCGATACCGGCCTGCTCTACCGCGCGGTGGCGCTGACGCTCCTCGACGCGGGCCGCGACCTCGCCGACGAGGCCGCCGCGGCGGCGGCCGCGCAGAGCCTCAGCCCCGATTTCCTGGGCGATCCGCGCCTGCGCGGCAGCGCCATGGGGGAGGCGGCCTCGATCGTCTCGGCGCAGGGAGCGGTGCGCGCCGCCCTCCTCGACTGGCAGCGCCGCTTCGCCGGAGCCCCGGCCGGCGCGGTGCTCGACGGGCGCGACATCGGCACCGTGGTCTGCCCGGACGCGGCGGTGAAGCTGTTCGTCACCGCCTCGGCGGAGGAGCGCGCCCGCCGCCGTCACCGCGAGCTCGGGGGACGGGGCGAGCCGGTGGCCTACGAGGCGGTGCTCGCCGACATCCTGCGCCGCGACGCCCGCGACGCCGACCGCGACGCGGCTCCCCTGCGGGTGGCCGAGGACGCGGTGGTGATCGATACCACGAGCCTCGACGCCGAGGCCGCCTTCCGGGCCGCGACCCGGGTGGTGGATGGGCGGGGCGGCGAGAGGGGCTGAGCGGCAGTCTGAACCTTCCATCCCACCCACGACCTCATCCTGAGGTGCTGCCGCTTGCGGCAGCCTCGAAGGAGGGCTCCAGAAATCTCCGTGATCCCTGGAGCCCTCATTCGAGGCTCCCTTCAGTCGCACCTCAGGATGAGGTCGTGGGTGGGATGAGTCGTCTTCACCTCCTCCGAATTTAGCGCCTCCAAGCCGCGGCGAAACCCGCCTGACACCCCGCTGCCACGAAGGCGTGGCACGGTTCTTCCACGTCACCGCGCGCGACCCGGCGCGACCTTCACTTCGGACATCCCTCTCCCATGATCCGCCTCGACAAGATCGGCAAGCAGAACGGCAACCAGCTCCTCTTCGTCGAGGCCTCGGCGGCGCTCCAGCGCGGCGAGAAGGTCGGGCTCGTCGGACCCAACGGCGCCGGCAAGACGACGTTGTTCCGGATGATCACAGGCGAGGAGCCGCCCGACGAGGGCCAGGTCTCGACCGATCGCGGCATCACCATCGGCTATTTCAGCCAGGATGTCGGCGAGATGGCCGGACGCAGCGTCCTCGCCGAGGTGATGGACGGCGCGGGCCCCGTGAGCGCGATCGCCGCCGAGCTGCGGGCGATCGAGACGGCTTTGGCCGATCCCGACCGGGCCGACGAGATGGAGGCGCTGGTCGAGCGCTACGGCGAGGTGCAGGGCCGGTTCGAGGAGCTCGGCGGCTATGCGCTCGAGGGCCGGGCGCACGAGGTCCTGGCGGGCCTGAGCTTCTCGTCCGAGATGATCGAGGGCGATGTCGGCGCCTTGTCCGGCGGCTGGAAGATGCGCGTCGCGCTCGCCCGCATCCTGCTCATGAACCCCGACGTGATGCTCCTCGACGAGCCGAGCAACCATCTCGACCTCGAGAGCCTGATCTGGCTCGAGACCTTCCTGAAGGGCTTCGACGGCGCCCTGCTGATGACCTCGCACGACCGGGCCTTCATGAACCGGATCGTCGGCAAGATCATCGAGATCGACGCCGGCGCGCTCACCACCTATTCGGGCGACTACGCCTTCTACGAGCAGCAGCGCGCCTTGAACGAGGCGCAGCAGCAGGCGCAGTTCGAGCGCCAGCAGGCGATGCTGGCGAAGGAGATCAAGTTCATCGAGCGGTTCAAGGCCCGGGCCTCGCACGCCGCGCAGGTGCAGAGCCGGGTCAAGAAGCTCGACAAGATCGAGCGGGTCGAGCCGCCGCGCCGGCGCCAGAGCGTCGCCTTCGACTTCCCCGCCGCGCCGCGCTCGGGCGACGACGTGATCAGCCTGAAATCGGTGCGCAAGAGCTACGGCAGCCGCACGATCTATGACGGGCTCGATTTCGGCATCCGCCGCCGCGAGCGGTGGTGCGTGATGGGCGTCAACGGCGCCGGCAAGTCGACCCTGCTCAAGCTCGCCACCGGCACCACCGCGCCGGATTCGGGCAGCGTGACGATCGGGGCGAGCGTCAAGCTCGGCTACTTCGCCCAGCACGCGATGGACATCCTCGACGGCGAGCGCACCGTGTTCGAGTTCCTGGAGGAGTCCTTCCCGCAGGCCGGCCAGGGCTCGCTGCGCACGCTCGCCGGCTGCTTCGGCTTCTCGGGCGACGATGTCGAGAAGCGCTGCCGGGTGCTGTCGGGCGGCGAGAAGGCGCGGCTCGCCATGGCGAGGATGCTCTACGACCCGCCGAACTTCCTCGTCCTCGACGAGCCGACCAACCATCTCGACGTCGGCACCAAGGACATGCTGATCGCGGCGCTCGCGCAGTACGAGGGCACGATGCTGTTCGTCTCGCACGACCGGCACTTCCTCGCCGCCCTGTCGAACCGGGTGCTGGAGCTGACGCCGGAGGGCATCCACCAGTACGGCGGGGGCTACGCCGACTACGTCGCGCGCACCGGCCGCGAGGCGCCGGGCCTGCGGCACTGAGGGGGCCTGGCGGAGCCCGCACGGATCGGCGGGGGGTGCGCCGTAGGGCTCGTGTGATCGCGTACGAGGCGGGGGATGCGCCGGCGCCGGCGTCACGGCACGGTGCATTCCGCAAAGGCTTGAGCTCCTTCGATATTCAGAGTGCCGGGCGTGCGGGACCGCGTCGCAAAGTGCCCAGCAAGGCATCGAGAGACGTGACAGGTTCAGCCCTCATCGCGCGGTGATCGAGATCGCGTTCGCAGCGCGTTTTCGGCTGCGGGAAGTTCGTCATCCCGGCAGAGGAGCATGCCCGCCCAGAGGAGAGGCTGCCACGATAGCGCTGATCGAGGCTCTGCCGTTCTTACGCTTCCTTGCTTCATCCGGTGGGAGCCGGCAAGCCTGCGATCAGCGCTATCCAGCGCCGGGGCGAGCGCTAGCAATAGCATCGACGGGCCGTCAGTATGCCGACGCCTGTGATTTGGTTGCGCGCAACTCTTCAGCCGCCCAATCGGTGCGGGTGACAGGGATCTCGGCTACGGTGTCTATCCTGATCCCTTTAACGAATCAGAGCCTGGAGTATAATGAAACCCGCCAAGACGAACTCAGCGGCCGCTGGTATTACTTCCCGGCGTAGCTATTTTTAAGGCCGAGCCAACTCTTCTCGGTCGACTCGGCGCCACAGGCCTCGGATTGCGGCATGCGCATCCAGCAGTTTGTCCATGGCAACGGCCGGTTGAGGCGGAAACTCGTAGAACACGTATGCCGGATCGCCCAGGGGTAGAAGATCGTGGAGAGAAAACAGCTTTGGATTAAACATACCAAAAACAGGCAAGATAATACGTTGGGCATACGAGAGCCAGGCAGCGAGCCAGCCAAACGTACTCACCGGAACAACAATGTTGGCGGCGGACCTGATAGTCTGAAAATCCTCGATTGCTCCCATGTGAGGAATAAATTCTGCTCTCGGAAATCTGGCACGAAGAGCTCTAACGTAAGGATTATCAGCAATCTGACCCATAAAAATTGGATAAAGACCAGTCTGCTCTACTATATCAGAATAAAAATCGATTGGAATCACCGTATATCCTGGATGTATAGCGTCAAGTATCTCAGCTCCTCGCACGGGGCAAACAAGACATTCAGGACCGTATTTGACAACCTGAATATCAGAACGAGAGAACATCATTCTGCATTCGTCTTTACTGGGAAAATTATCCAGACGTTGTCCGTAGCCCCTCCACTTGAAGTAATCATAAATTTTTGATTCTGCGAGATAGGAAATTCTTTGAAAGTTGAAATGATTTTCGTCGCTAATTGCACATATTTTACTAGCATCATTTTCTAAGATTGGCTCGTGACAAATATTCCAATAAGGCATTATAAAATTTGATAGTCGCAAATTTGGGATAATTAATTTAATTCTTCGTGCTACCATGTATTGAATCATCAGATTCGCATAATGAGTTGGGATGTCTTTGTGTAAAACCGGATCAGCATTCATTATAGACACCCCTCCTCGATACGCCAGAATTGGCGCCGGACTATTGAAGGTCGTTTCGCATTAGATAACTTATATCGCTTCGTAAGAAGATTTGCAATGAGCAAGCAGTCTTCAAATTTAGACATCATCAATGGCGACTAGATGACAATACAGAAAATTCGATCATGAGTGACGGCTACTTTGTTACGCTGAGATAATTTGTTTCAAGCGCAGATATTCTGAGTCGAGTAGATCAGAGAATTCCAAAATCTTCGTATCTGATTCTTCGTTTCGATCCAGCGCTTCAAACCGTTCTATCGAATGCACCCGCACTTGATGGGAAGAATAGTTTGCATCGCCACGCATCATACGCTCTCGAAACTCAATGTAAGTTTTGCTTTGATAATGATTAATTAATATATTTTCATGACATATCCTGTCTGAAACACCTCTAATGTCCATACCGAATGGCCTCAAGTCAGACAAAACACGGTGTCCACTCACTGTTCCGATATCATGGATATGAGCATCGAGAGCCAGCTTAGCCCTAGCGATAGTCTTAAAATGGTGATGATTTGACCAAAATGGTTGAGCACATTTTGTAAATGCCCGAGTCACCAAATCGTAATTAGGTTCTTGCATGCCGCCAGAACCAAAATTGCGCCAATTCAGATGCACGCTAGAAACGTCATTCGGAACCCTAGATAAAAATTTCTTAAGGCTCTTGTCGACATAGGGTACAATAAATTCATCAATATCGACGAAACTAATCCATTCCGTACGAACTCGCCTAAGCGCGTCGGTATACGCGGTGACTTGTGGAGATGTCTCAGGGATCGACGGCCAGTCAATAATTTGAACACGATCATCCGAGCGCGAAATTTTTTCCACTATCTCGAACATGTTATCGGCAGTCTCGTTTGAATATATAATGATTTTGTCAAAGCCAATAACTATATTGTGGGCAATCCATTCAACAATGTATTTTCCTTCATTTTTTGCAATTGCAGCTACAGTGCACGAATTTTCGTCGATCATTGTTTTATAGTGACTTTCTATGTCTCATGCGCTTCCGAATTCTATAAGCGAGAGCGCAGTTTGGCGGCTCTGATCGCGCGCACATTACACATTTCAGCGAAACCAGCAAGGGCTGGACGGCCGCACCTGCTGAGGCAGGTCGTTCTATAATCGTCAGAAATCCACAATCCGGAGATCCCCGATATATCTCTCATGTTCCAAGGTGCACTCATCGCGCGACGCACTTCCTCGTCTCATCAAAGGACCATTTCGCAAGTCGGAAGATAAGCGAATGAGTTATATGGATAAAGTTTGTGTTTACATTAGTAATAATTTAGATCCAGATGTCAGTCTATGACTTTATGACGCAACATTAGGCAAAGATTGTTGGGCGTGAATCCCCAAATTATAAGCCTATCAAACGATAGGAATTTGCAGCCTGGAGGTCATCGGGGGGGGCGCGAAGTCGGTTGCAAATTGCCAGGCCAGTCATGCGGTGTAGAAGATACAATTTTTGTCTTTGCTAATAAATTTCTCCAGCAGAAGAATTTATAGTCGTGGATAAAGATCAGATATTTGGATCATCTCAAGTGCATGGTCGCGTCGATGGCGATGCGTTCCTTACTGGCTCGATGTACTCCGTGACTGAGAGTTATTAATCATATTGAACGCCGCCCGCCCCGGCGGCGGGCTCTCGACCGAGCGGAACAGGGTCCCGATGCCGCCCAGCACCTCGAACGAGCGTCGCGACAGGGCGCCGGCCGGGGCGCCGGGCGGGGGTGCGGTCGGGGCGGGGCCTTGCGCGGTCTTGGCGCCGGGCTTGTCGGCGTCGAAGCCCGGCATCGGCTTGATCTCGATGCCCTGGTGGGCCGGGGCCATCACCTCGTGGAAGGTCATCGCCGGCAGCGAGCCGCCGGTGAGGTTCTTGGTCGAGGTGTGGTCGTCGTTGCCGTACCAGACGGCGGTGACGAGGTTGCCGGTGAAGCCGACGAACCAGGCGTCGCGGTAGGCGTTGGTGGTGCCGGACTTGCCGGCGGTGCGCACGCCCTCGACCGCCGCCTTGCGGCCGGTGCCCTCGTCCACGACCTTGTTGAGCATGTAGTTCATGTCGGCGACGACCCGGGTCGAGAGCACCTGCTCGGGCGGCGCCTCGCTCGTATCGTGGCGGTAGATCACCTCGCCGGCGCCGGTGCGGATCTCGGTCGCCGCGTAGGGCTTGGCCCGCTTACCCCCATTGGCGAAGACCGCGTAGCCGGCGGCCTGGTCGATCACCGTGACCTCGGCCGAGCCGATCGGCAGCGAGACCGAATCGACCAGGTTGGTGGTGATGCCCATCTTGTGGGCGAGCTCGATGATCTTGGCCCGGCCGAGCTTAGCCGCGCGGGCGTCGTGGGTCTCGCCGAGCTGCTTGCCCATGGCGATCGAGAACTGCACCGGGATGGAGTTGATCGATTTCGCCACCGCGATCCACAGTGGCATCGCTCCGGAGAAGGAGCGGCCATAGTTGGCCGGGCACCAGTTGCCGATGCAGACCGGCCGGTCGACCACCTTCGAATCGGGCCGCCACTGCCCGGTGGAGAGCGCCGCGGCGTAGACGTAGGGCTTGAACGACGAGCCGGGCTGGCGGAGCGCATCGGTCGCGCGGTTGAACTGGCTCTGGCCGTAATCGGACCCGCCGACCATCGCCCGCACCGCCCCGTCCGGCTCCATCGTCACCAGCGCCGCCTGCTCGACGTCGAAGGCGTCGCCGAACTGGCGCAGCACGTTCTCGACCGCCTGGTCGGCGCGCTTCTGGATCGCGAGGTCGAGCGGGGTCTTCACGACCAGCACCCGCTCCTTCTTCAGCTTGCCCTCGTCGACGAGCTTCTTGATCTCGTTGAAGGCCCAGTCGAGGTAGTAGTCGGCGTTGATGTCGCGCGAGCGCGTCACCGGCGTCGCCGGGTTGCGCAGGGCCGACTGGATCTGGCCTTCGGTCAGGTAGCCGGCCTCGACCATGTTGTGCAGCACGTCGGCGGCGCGGGCGCGGGCCGCCGGCAGGTTGACGTGGGGCGCGTACTTCGTCGGCGCCTTGAACAGGCCGGCCAGCATCGCGGCTTCCGGCAGGGTGATGTCCTTGAGGTTCTTGCCGAAGTAATAGTCCGCCGCCGCCGCCGCCCCGAAGGTGCCGCCGCCCATATAGGCCCGGTCGAGGTAGAGCTTCAGGATCTCGTTCTTGCTCAGGTGGCACTCGAGCCACAGCGCGAGGAACGCCTCGTTGACCTTGCGCTCGAGGGAGCGCTCGTTCGACAGGAAGAGGTTCTTGGCGAGCTGCTGGGTGAGCGAGGAGCCGCCCTGGACGTGGCCGCCGCCCCGCGCATTCACCGTCACGGCGCGGAGCGTGCCGATCGGGTCGATGCCCCAATGCTCGTAGAAGCGCCGGTCCTCGGTCGAGATCAGGGCCTTGACCAGGATGTCGGGAAACTCGTCGATGCGCAGCGAATCGTCGTGCTTGATGCCGCGCCGCCCGACCTCCGTCCCGTAGCGGTCGAGGAAGGTGACGGCGAGATCCGGGGCCTTGAGCCAGTTCTCGCTGGTCTGGTTGAAGGCCGGCTGGGCCAGCGTCAGCATCACGATGCCGCCGGCGACGCCGAGGGTCACCGCCTCGCTCGTCAGGTCGAGGACGAGGCGCTTGACGCCGCGGGCGCGGAAGCGCCGCTGAATCCGCTCCGAGACGCGCCCATAGGCCTCCCCGAACGACCGGCTGCCGCTATAGAGGCCGTCATTCAGCCAGGCGTCGAAGCCGAGCAGCCCGCGGGACAGGCGGTTCCGGATCTGTGTCAGCCGGTTCAGGGGCACGGGCGGCGGATCCTCGGATGGCGCGAAGTCAGGTCTAGCAAGCCCCGCATCCTAGCGCGAGACCGGCGGAGCCGAGAGACGGATCGCAGGCTCCTCCGTCTTATATGGGGCGGCGGGCCGCCGACACGACGTCGCAGGAGTGCGGAGGCCCGGGCGGCCCCGCTTGCCCGCGGGCGCGGGGCGCGGCAGAGGAGGGGGCCTCCCGTCCTCCTCGCATCCGCGCCGTCGCTCCGGTGCCCTCAAGGCCGAACCCTCCGTGGCCAAAGCCCGCAAAACCCCGCGCTCGCCCGTCTCCCTCAAGGCCGCGACCCCGTTCTGGCGCGAGAAGAGCCTGGAGGCGATGAGCCCCGAGGAATGGGAGAGCCTGTGCGACGGCTGCGGCCGCTGCTGCCTGCTGAAGCTCGAGGACGAGGACACGGGCGAGATCCACTACACCGACATCGGCTGCACCCTGCTGGATGCCGGCACCTGCCGCTGCCGCGACTACCCCCGGCGCCAGGCCAAGGTTCCCGACTGCGTCCGGCTGACGCCCGAGGCGGTGCGGACCCTGCCGTGGCTGCCGCCGACCTGCGGCTACCGCCTGGTGCGGGACGGGCGCGATCTGCCCTGGTGGCACCCGCTCGTCTCCGGCACCCGCCGCACCGTGCACGAGGCGGGCATCTCGGTCCGCGGCAAGGTCAGCGGCACCGAGGAGGAGTTCGAGACCGAGGAGCTGCCGGACCGGATCGTGGCGTGGCCTGGGCAGGATCCGCAGGACCCGGACGATCCGCCGGACGGGAAATGATACCCGCCCGGAGTTTTTGAGGAACCCTCCCAGGCAGCCGACGTTCCCCGGCAGTGCGGCGCAGCGCCTTCATCGAGGCCCTGCCCGCGATGGTCTGCGCCGCGAATCGCCACGTTCAGCGCGAGCACGGGCGCGTGCCCGAGGAGAACGCCATGGGCCTGTTCTCGAAGCCGATCAAGAGCATGGACGACCTGTTCCATCACATGCTCCAGGACATCTACTACGCCGAGCAGCAGATCACGAAGGCGCTGCCGAAGATGATCGCGAAGGCGAGCGACCCGCAGCTGAAAGCGGGCTTCGAGACGCATCTGCGCGAGACCGAGGGCCAGGTCCGGCGCCTCGACCAGGTGTTTCAGACCCTGGGCCAGCCCGCGAAGGGCGTGCGCTGCGCCGCGATGGACGGGATCATCGCGGAGGCCGAGGAGATCGTCGGCGACACCGACGACGCCGAGGTGCGCGACGCCGCCATGCTGGCCGCCGCCCAGGCGGTGGAGCATTACGAGATCACCCGCTACGGCACCATCATCGCGTATGCCCAGCAGCTCGGCCGCACCGACGTGATCGGGCCGCTGCAGCAGACCCTCGAGGAGGAGAAGGCGACCGACAAGAAGCTGACCTCGCTCGCCGAGAGCAGGGTCAACCGCAAGGCCGCCTGAGCGCGCCGACGAATTGGTTGGGCAAGCCGCCGGCCTTGGCACGCGGCTTGCCAGACCTCCCCGGGCCCTCATGGGCGTTTCCTCCCTCGACTTGGGGCCCCGCCGCATCGCGCGCGGGGCCTTCCTTCGTGTGGGCCGTTGCCATCGCGCGCGGCCCGCCCGATAACCCGGGCGACCGGAGACACCCCGACATGGCCCTCACCGTCGCGGTCCAGATGGACCCGATCCAGGCGATCCGCATCGCCGGCGACACCACCTTCTCGCTGCTGCTCGAGGCGCAAGCCCGCGGCCACACGCTGCTGCACTACACCCCCGACCGGCTCTCGATGCGCGACGGGCGCGTCACCGCGCGTGTCGAGCCCCTGCGGGTGCAGGACATCGAGGGCGACCACGCTCAGCTGGGTGCTCAGGAGCGGATCGACCTCGCCACGGTCGACGTGGTGCTGATGCGCCAGGACCCGCCCTTCGACCTCGCCTACATCACGGCGACGCATCTCCTCGAGCGCATCCATCCGCAGACGCTCGTGGTCAACAACCCGTTCGAGGTGCGCAACGCCCCCGAGAAGCTGTTCGTCACCGCCTACCCGGAGCTGATGCCGCCGACGCTCATCACCCGCGACAAGCGCGAGATCGAGGCATTCCGCGCCGAGCACGGCGCCGTGGTGATGAAGCCGCTGCACGGCCATGGCGGCGCCGCGGTGCTGCGGGTGCTCCCCGACGACCCGAATTTCGGGTCCATGTACGACCTCTTCGCCGTCACCTTCCGGGAGCCCTGGGTGGTGCAGCGCTTCCTGCCGCGGATCACCGAGGGCGACAAGCGCATCATCCTGGTCGACGGCGAGCCGCTCGGCGCCGTCAACCGGGTGCCGGCGGCCAACGACATCCGCTCCAACATGGTGCGGGGCGGCACCGGCGGGGCCACCGCGCTCACGCCCCGCGAGCAGGAGATCTGCGCTGCGATCGGCCCGGAGCTGCGCCGCCGCGGCCTGATCCTGGTCGGCATCGACGTGATCGACGGCAACCTGACCGAGATCAACGTGACCTCGCCGACCGGCATCCGGGCCATCAAGCGCCTCGGCGGCCCCGACCTCGCGGTCGCGGTCTGGGACGCGATCGAGGCCAAGGTGACGAAGCCGCAGGTGGCCTGACGCCCTGGCCCGGGGGGAGGGGCGCCGTCAGCCCGCATCCTCCCCCAGCGTGTCCTCGACGTAGAGCCGGTCGAGCAGCACCTTGGCGACCGCCATCAGCGGCAGGGCGAGTGCGACGCCCCAGAGCCCGAACAGCACGCCGAGCAGGATCTGCCCGGCGAACAGGGTGGCGGGCGGGATGTCGAGGGCCCGCTTCTGCACGAAGGGGGTCAGCACGTAGCTCTCGAGGGTCTGCACGAGGAGGTAGACGGCGAGGCCCGCGATCACCCCCTTGAGCCCCGAGGCGAGGGAGGCCAGCACGATGATGATGCCGGCCACCAGCGCCCCGATGGTCGGGATGAAGCAGAGCAGGCCGGCCTGGAGCCCGAGGATCAGGGCGCCGTCGATGCCGACGAGGGTCAGCCCGAGCCAGACGCAGGCGAAGATCGCCGCCATGATGACGAGCTGGCCGAACAGCCAGTGGCGCAGGGTTGTTCCGATGTCGTCGGCGACGGAGGCCGCGTGGGTGCGGTGGCGCGACGGCACGAAGCGCAGGAGGCCGTCGCGGTAGGTCCGCGGATCGGCCGCCACGAACAGGCCGAGCACCACCACGATGAAGACGTTGCCGATGGCGCCGAACACCGCGAGCGCCACCGCCGAGGCCTGCCCGAGGACGCTGCCGGCGCCCGACAAGAGCGTGCCGGGGCTCGGCAGGCCGCCCGGTCCGCCGGATTGCTGCCGCTCCTCGCTCTGTTCGCCGCCCCGCGGCACCGCCTCCTTGAGCTTGCCGAGATCGAGGAAGCGCGTGTCGATCCCGCGGGCGTCGAGCCAGGTTTTCACGGTACCGGATTGCTGCCGGAGCGTCTGGCCGAGGCGCTCGGCCTGGGCCGCCAGGGTGGCGCCGCCGAACCCGACCATGCCGAGCACCAGCACCGCGAGCAGCAGGCTGATGATCGCGAGCCGCAGCCCGTGGCCGAGGGGCACGACGCGGCCGAGGTAATGCGCGAGCCCGTCGAGGAAGACCGCGAACAGGATCCCGGCGAAGATCAGCAGCAGCGTGTCGGCCGAGCGCCAGGCCAGCAGCATGAACGCCGTGAACGCCACCACCGCGATGCCCGCGAGGATGAGCGGCCGCGGGCTCGCCCGGGCGGGTCGCATCGCGTCCTGGCCGTGGACGTCCTGGGGTGGGACAACTGGCATGGGCGATGATCTCTCCGCCAGGCTCGCGAGCCGAAGGCGGACAGATAGCCCCGCGCAGCCGTTCGGCGACCGCCAGACGCCCGGGATTCGCGCTTACCCCTCCTCGCGCCGGCGCCGCACGCCGGCGAGGACGGCGGGGTGAGGGGCCGTCGACCAATCGGTCACCGTCGGGGGCACGATGATCGGCTTCGGCAGGGCAAGGGTCGGGACCGGGCGCCGGGGCGCCCACTCCGCCACCTCCACGACCTCGATGATCTGCGGCGGCGGTTGCGGCGGTGCGGGCGGCGTGCGGCGCGCCGGCTGTGCCCGGCGGTCGCCGAGGAAGCGCAGCACCGCCCAGCCGGCGAGCCCGCCCCAGGCCAGGAGCACGCCCCCGGCGGTGGGCCGCTCGGAGAGCAGGATGGTCCCGAGCCCGATCAGGGCGCAGGCCACGGCGAGGTTGCGCGCGCTGAGCGGGTCGAACGGCAACGGATCGGGGGAGCGGGGATCTCGGAGCATGCCCTGATCGTGCCGCAGGCCCGTCAGCGATTCCTCAGCCCGATCGCTCGAATTCTCGGTAATCCCCGTTTCCCACGGCTTGACCCGTGGGGACCGAGCCCAGCCGCGAGGCTGCCATCGACGCGGGGCGCGCGCGTCCCGAACCGCGCGCGGGTCTCGCGATCACCCGTCAGGACGCTCGCCGCCGCGAAGGCGGCGGTGCGGCACCCGGATTCTCCTCTGGCTCCTCAGGCAGGCGCCGGCGCCGCAAGCCGGTGAGGACGGCGGGATGCGGGGGGATAGACCGGTCGGTCGCCGTCGGGGCCACGATGATCGGCTTGGGCAGAGCGACGACCGCAGCCGGGTTCCGGGGCGGGGCCTCCGCCACCTCCACGACCCCGATGAGCGGCGGCGGTGCGTGGGGTTCGCGGTGCGCCGGCCGGATCCGGCGCGCGCCGACGAGGCGCAGCAGCCCCCAGCCGGCGAGCCCGCCCCACGCCAGGAGCACCTCCCCGGCGGTCGGCCGCTCGGAGAGCAGGACGGTCCCGAGCCCGACGACGGCGCAGGCCGCCGCGAGATTGCGCGCGCTGGGCGGGTTGAACGGCAGCGGATCGGGTGAGCGGTGATCGCGAAGCATGGCCGCGATGATGCCGTAGGGGCATCAGCGTTTCCTCAGCCCGATCGTTCGGATTTTCGACAAGTCATCTCGTCAATCCGCGCTTCGCACGGCTCACCAACGCGCTGCCGCCGCCGCGTCGTGCTCCGTGGCCTCGACCCAGCCGCCGAGGCTGCCGTCGGCGCGGTGCTCGCGCTTCCAGAACGGGGCCCGGGTCTTGAGGTAGTCCATCAGGAAGCTCGCCGCCTCGAAGGCGGCTGTGCGGTGGGCCGAGGCCGCGAGCACCAGCACGATGCCCTCGCCCGGGCGGATCAGGCCGTGGCGGTGGATCGCGACGGCCCCCTGGAGCGGCCAGCGGCCGACGGCCTCGTCGAGCACGCGGCCGATCTCGGCCTCGGCCATGCCGGGGTAATGCTCGAGCTCGAGGGCGGCGAGGCGCCCGTCCTCGTCGCGGCACAGGCCGGTGAAGCTCACGATGGCGCCCGCCCGCCCGCCGAGTTCCGCCGTAAGGGCGGCGATCTCCGCCGCGACGTCGAAGGGCTCGGGCTGGATCGAGAGGCGAGGGGTCATGACGGCTCCGGGCTCACGGGGACAGGGCGGCCTTCTAGCACGATCGGCCCCGCCCGTGCCGAGACCGGGGCTGCCGGCGGCGGCGCAATGGCGTAGATGAAGGACGATTGGCCGGCCGGACCACACGGATCGCGCCGGATGGAGGACCGACCCGTGACCCCAGACCTCCTCCTTGCCTTCGACGACATCGAGCCCACCTTCGCGGCGCGGCCGGTCTGGTGCGGCCGCGGCAGCGCGGTGATCGGACGGGCGAGCCTCGGCGCACAGGCCTGGCTCGGCGACGAATCGGTGATCCGCGCCGACGGGCACGACGTTGTGGTGGGCGACCGGTTCTGGCTCGGCGCCCGCTCGACCCTGCACATCGCCGCGGAGGTCTATCCCTGCATCGTCGGCGACCGGGTGACGGTCGGCCGCGACGCGGTGGTCCATGCCTGCACGGTCGGCGACGATTGCGTGATCGAGGATGCCTGTGTGGTCCTGGACGGGTCGCTGATCGAGGACGGGGTGCTCCTGGAGGCCGGCAGCACGGTGTTTCCGCGCACCACCCTGTCGGCGGGCTTCGTCTGTGCCGGAAGCCCGGCCCGCCCGGTGCGGGCGCTCGAGCCCGGGGAACTCGCCGAGCGGGCCGAGCGCCTGCGCGAGGCCGCGGCCGCGGAGGCGGTCGCGGGGCAGCCCGAGGATTTCGCGCCCGATCCGGCGGTGTTCGTCGCCCGCACCGCCCGGCTGCACGGCCGGGTCGGCCTGTCGCCCGGGGCGAGCGTGTTCTTCTCCTGCATCCTCGACGCGACCGCAGGCCCGATCGTCGTCGGCGCCAACGTCAACGTGCAGGACAATTGCGCGCTGCACACCCGGGGCGGGGGCCTGGCGATCGGCCGCGACACCACGCTCGGGCACAACGTGCTGGCGGTCGACGGCCGCATCGGGTCCGGCTGCCTGATCGGCATGGGGGCGCGGCTCGGTCCCGGCACGGTGGTGGAGGACGACGTACTCGTGGCCGCCGGAAGCGCCACCGATCCCGGGCAGGTCCTGGCCTCCGGCTGGCTCTGGGGCGGGCGCCCGGCGCGGCCGCTCGCGCGCCTCGACGCCGACCGCCGCGCCATGATGGCCCGCACCGTCGCGAGCTACGCCGCCTATGGCCGCGCCTACCGCAAGCTCCAGGCGCGGGCTGGCTGACGCGGGAAGCCGCCGCTCGAAACACGATTGCGCCCGCCGCTGGCCCCGGCATTGCAGGCTTGAAAATCGCGTCGTCCTGGCGAAGCTTGCGGGCGATCAAAGGATAACACCCATGCGCGGATTCCGGACCCTCGTCTCCCTCGGCACGGTGCTGGCCGGCCTCGCGGCCGCCGGCCCGGCGCCGGCCCGCGACCTGACGGTCGTGTCCTGGGGCGGCACCTATCAGGACGCGCAGCGCAAGATCTACTTCGCCCCCTTCTCCCAGGCGAGCGGCAGGAAGGTGCTCGACGAGAGCTGGGACGGCGGCTTCGGCGTGATCCAGGCCAAGGGCAAGGCCGGCAACCCGAACTGGGACGTGGTCCAGGTCGAGGCCGAGGAGCTGGCGCTCGGCTGCGCCGACGGGCTCTACGAGAAGCTCGATTGGGGCAAGCTCGGCGGCAAGGACGCCTTCATCCCCTCGGCGGTGAGCGAGTGCGGCGTCGGCGCGATCGTGTGGAGCACCGCCCTCAGCTACGATGCCGACCGGCTGAAGACCGCGCCCACCTCCTGGGCCGATTTCTGGGACGTCAAGACGTTTCCCGGCAAGCGCGGCCTGCGCCGCGGCCCGAAATACGCCCTCGAATTCGCCCTGATGGCCGACGGCGTGAAGCCGGAGGAGGTCTATACCGTGCTCGGCACGCCGGCCGGGATCGACCGGGCGTTCAGGAAGCTCGACGAGCTGAAGCCGAACATCGTCTGGTGGGAATCCGGCGCGCAGCCCCTGTCGCTGCTCTCCTCCGGCGAGGTGGTGATGACGGCGGCCTATAACGGCCGGATCAGCGGCCTCAACCGCGCCGAGAAGAAGAACTTCAAGGTGGTCTGGCCCGGCAGCATCTACGCCGTCGACAGCTGGGTGATCCTCAAGGGCGCCGAGAACCGGCAGGCCGGCCAGGACTTCATCGCCTTCGCGAGCAAGCCGGAGAATCAGGCGAAGCTCCCCGAGTACATCGCCTACGGCCTGCCCAACAAGGCGGCGGGGGCGCTGGTGCCGGCCGCCTACGCCAAGGAACTGCCGACCGACCCCGCCAACACCGCCGGCGCGATCCCGATCAACGCCGATTTCTGGGTCGACAACACCGAGGAGCTGACGAAGCGGTTCAACGCCTGGCTGGCGAAGTAAGCCCCGGCCGGGCGTCCGGGACCGCCGCATGAACCAAGCCTTCCGATGACCGATCCCTTCATCCGCCTCGACCGGGTGTCGAAGGCGTTCGGCGGCGTGACCGTCGTCGACGACCTCGACCTCACGATCGGCCGAGGCGAGTTCGTCAGCCTGCTCGGGCCCTCCGGCTCCGGCAAGACGACGATCCTGATGATGCTCGCCGGCTTCGAGAGCCCGACCGCCGGGACGGTCTCCCTGGATGGGGCACGCATCGACCGCCTGCCGCCGCACAGGCGCAACATGGGCGTGGTCTTCCAGAGCTACGCCCTGTTTCCGCACCGGACGGTGGCCGAGAACGTCGCCTTCCCGCTGCGCATGCGCGGGATGGCGAGGCCCGAGGTCGCCGGGCGCGTCGCCCGCGCCCTCGACATGGTGCAGCTCGGCGCCTTCGCGGACCGAAAGCCCGCGCAGCTGTCGGGCGGCCAGCAGCAGCGGGTGGCGCTCGCCCGCGCCCTGGTGTTCGAGCCCGCCGTAGTGCTGATGGACGAGCCGCTCGGCGCCCTCGACAAGCAGCTGCGCGAGCAGATGCAGCTCGACATCCGCGACATCCACCGGCGGCTCGGCCTCACCATCGTGTTCGTCACCCACGACCAGGGCGAGGCGCTGACGATGTCGGACCGCGTCGCGGTGTTCAACAAGGGCCGGATCGAGCAGATCGCCACCCCGCGGGAGATCTACGACCACCCGCGGACCCGCTTCGTCGCCGAGTTCCTCGGCGAGACCAACCTCATCGACGGCGTCGTCGACCGGGCCGGCGCCGGCACGGCCACGATCCGGGTCGCCGACGGGACCGCCATCGAGGCGGCGACGCACCACGCGCTCGCGTCCGGCGAGGCCGTCACCGTCTCGCTCCGGCCCGAGCGGCTGCGGCTGAGCCCGTCCGCCGAGGCGCCGAACGCCTTGCCGGCCGCGGTCGCCGACAGCGTCTATCACGGCGATCACATCCGGGTCCGGATCGATGCGCCGACCGGCAGCCTGATCGCCCGGACGCCGCGCGGTGCGCCGGAATGGGACAGGGGTGCCCGGACCTTCGCCACCTTCGCGCCGGGCGATTGCTGGGTGCTGCCGCGATGAGCGGCCTGCGGCAGCGGCTCGTCGCCCTCGCCCTCGTCCTGCCCCTGCTGCTCTTCCTCGGCGTCTTCTTCGCCTGGCCGCTCGTGACGATGTCGGCCGAGGCGATCCCGCAATCGGTCGTCGCCCGCGGCCTGCCCCGGACGGCCGCGGCGGCGGCCGCCTGGGACCGGACCACGCCGCCGACCGAGGCCATGCGCGAGGCCCTGGTGGCGGATCTGCGCGCCGCGCCCGACGACCAGGCGCTCGCCGGCGTCGTCCAGACCCTCAACAGCGCCAAGAGCGGCTACCGTACGCTGATCGCCCGGACGGTCGCCGCCCTGCGCGGGGGCGAGGGGCCGGCGGATCTCGCGGCGATCGACCGGCGCTGGGCCGACCCGGCCTTCTGGCGCCCGATCGCCGCCGAGACCGCGAATACCCGGCCCGACGCCAACCTGCTCGCCGCCCTCGACCTGCGCCGCGACGAGGACGGCACGATCCGCTCGCTGCCGGAGGGCGCCTCGGCCAACCGCCGGATCCTCGTGCGGACCTTCGTGATCGCCGGCCTCGTCACGCTCGCCTGCCTTCTCATCGGGCTGCCCTACGCCATGCTGATGGCGAGCCTGGAGGGCTGGCGCCGCCAGGTGCTGCTCGCCGCGGTGCTGCTGCCGCTCTGGACCTCGCTCCTCGTGCGCACCGCCGCCTGGTTCATCCTGCTCCAGGACAACGGCCCGGTGAACGGCCTCCTGCGCGCGGTCGGCATCGGGGCGCTGCCGCTGATCTTCAACCGGACCGGGGTCGTCGTGGCGATGACCCACGTGCTGCTGCCGTTCATGGTGCTGCCGATCTACAGCGTGCTGCTCGGCATCCCCCGCAACCTGATGCAGGCCGCGGGCTCGATGGGGGCGCACCCGATCCGCGCCTTCGTGGAGGTGCTGCTGCCGCTGAGCGCCCGCGGCATCGTCGCGGGCGCGCTCCTCGTCTTCATGGCGGCGATCGGCTACTACATCACCCCGGCCCTGATCGGCGGCCCGCAGGACCAGATGATCTCCTCGATCATCGCCTTCTACGCCCTGCAGACCGCGAACTGGGGCATGGCGAGCGCGCTCGGCCTCGTGCTCCTCGCCATCACGATCGTGCTCTACGCGGTCTATCACCGCCTGTCGGTCGACGAGCCGGGGAGGGCGTGAGCATGCTGCGCCCAGTTCGCCTCGTCTTCGGCCTCCTCGCCACGCTCTTCCTGCTGGCGCCGCTGGTGGCGATCCTGCCGCTCGGCTTCACCGCGAGCCTCTTCCTCGAATACCCGATCCCGGCCCTGTCGCTGCGCTGGATGACGGAGCTGTTCACCGCCGAGATCTGGCGCCGGTCGATCGTCAACAGCCTGATCGTCGGCGCGGGCACGACGCTCCTCGCGACGGTGCTCGGCACGCTCGCCGCCCTTGGGCTGCGCGACCGCCTCCTGCCGCTCTCCGGGATCGTCCGGATCTTCTGCCTGCTGCCGATGGTCGTCCCGGCGGTGGTGATGGGCGTCGGCATGCAGGTGCTGTTCGTGCGCCTCGGCCTCGCCAATTCCTATCTCGGGGTGATCGTCGCCCACACGGTGGTGGCGGTGCCGTTCGTTCTCGTGAACGTGTCGGCGGCGCTCGCCGGCATCGACCGGCGGGTGGAGCGCGCGGCCGCCAGCCTCGGCGCCGCCCCCGCGACGGTGTTGCGCACCGTCACGCTGCCGCTGGCGCTGCCCGGCATCCTGTCGGGCGCGGTCTTCGCCTTCGCGACCTCCCTCGACGAGGTGGTGCTCACCCTGTTCGTCGCCGGCCCGAACCAGCGCACGCTGGCGCGCCAGATGTTCTCGACGATCCGCGAGAACATCAGCCCGGCCATCGCGGCGGCGGCCTTCCTGTTCATCGCCGGGACGGTGCTGGTCGCCGGGGCGGCGCTGCTGGTGCGGGGCCGGCTGAGCGCGCGGGGGTGAACGAAGGCCGGGTGGGTCCTACAACCCCGCCACTGCCCGCCCCGACCCGGAGCGGCGCACCGCCTCCGCCACGTCGATGAGATGGCCGAGCTCGCTCGCCGCGGCGGCGACCCGCTCCGCGACCCGCGGGTCGGTCACGGCGCCATCCTGGATCTCCGCCTCGCCGGCATAGACCGCGGTCGGCGCCACATGGGCGGTGAAGAAGCCGAAGAGCGGGCGCAGCTGGTGCTCGACCATCAGGGCGTGGCGCGGGCCGCCGCCGGTCGCGGTGAGCGCCACCGGCTTGCCGGCCATCGCGGCGGGGTCGAGGAAGTCGATCACGTGCTTGAACAGCCCCGAATAGGAGCCGTTATGGACCGGCGAGCCGACGATCACCCCGTCCGCGCCCTCGATCGCCTCGATCATGTGGGCGATCGGCAGCGGGAGGGCCTGCCGGGTGGTGGCGCCGAGCCCGGTACCGACATCGGCGAGGTCGAAGACCTTGAGGTCGATCGGTCGGCGCCGGGACAGCTCGGCCGCGACCGCCTCCACCAGCGTGCGGGTCCGGGACGGGCGGCGGACGTTGCCCGAGAAGGCGACGATGCGGGCGTGTCTCACGGCGGGCTCCGGTTGGCTGGCGGACGGGGATTCCCTGAAACGGGCTCGCGGCCGGTCGCGACGATCCCGACTGTGCCGGGTGCGCGCGGGAGGTCAATGCGAAACCGGTGCCAGGGCTCCCCGTCCCTTAACGGGACGCGGTGTCCCACTCCCGGAGAAGATGGGGCAGCTGGGTAAATTCGTCGAAAACCCGGAGGGCCCCTGCGGCCAAAAGTGCCGCCCCGGCCCGATCGTGCCCCCAGTGTCCGCCGCCGCAGAAGCCGAGGACCGGCATGCCGGCGGCGCGGGCCGCGGTGACCCCCGGCACGCTGTCCTCGATCACCACGCAAGCGCCCGGCGCCACCCCCATCTGCGCGGCCGCGTAGAGGAAGAGGTCCGGGAACGGCTTGCCCCGCGCCACCATGGTGGCGCTGAACACGTGCCCGTCGAAATGGGGCAGGAGCCCTGTGAGCGAGAGCGCGTGGCGCAGGCGCTGCGGATCGCTGCTCGAGGCGACGCAACGGCTTTCCGGCATCGTCGCCAGCACCTCGGCGACGCCCGCGATGGCGGTCAGCTCGGCATCGAAGGCCCGCAGGGTGTCAGCCCGGACCGCGTCGACGAAGCCCTCGGGCGTCGGCACGCCGTAATCCGCGGCGATGTGCGCCATGATCGAGGTCATGCTGGTTCCGGTGAAGCGGCGCGCCACCGTCTCGAGATCGATCGGCACGCCGATGCGTTGCAGGGCCTCGGTCAGGCGCACGAGGCTGATCGGCTCGCTGTCCACCAGCACGCCGTCGCAGTCGAAGATCACCAGCTCCGGCCGCGCGCCCGCGCCGTCCACCCTGCCGTCCATGCCGCTCGCTTGCCTCCGTGCGGGGAGGGCCCTTGCACGCGGCAGGCGGCAGGATCAACCCGCCGCGGCGCCGCGCTCGCGCCTCCGCAACCTGCTTGCGCCCGCAAGGCCCTCTCTCTACTCAAGGTTCCGCGCGTCCCCCGCGGACGCGGTCCGGAGCCCTGGATGATCCGCTTCCTGTGCCGCAGCCTCGGCCTGCTGCTCCTCGCCGCCGGCTTCGTCGGGATCGTGTATGACGGCGCCCGCTCGATCGCCAACAACGCGGTGCTGGTCACCTCGGTCAGCGACGTCGCGGTGGCCCTGCTCAAGGACCGGGCCGCGAGCCTCCAGGCGATGGCGGAGGGCGGGCAGCCGACCCTGTGGAAACTTCTCGGCCTGCCCTTCACGCTCTCGCCGGCCGCGCCGATCGCCCTCGTCCTCGGCCTCCTCCTGCTCTGGCTCGGCCAGCCGCCGCGGGTCGATATCGGCACGAGCTTCCGCCCGTGACCGCCGGACGACCGGAGCGCCCGCGGCCTCCCGCAGAGACGACGCCTCCTCCCCAAGCGAGCTGCCCCGGCGATGCGGCCTGACACGATGGGGCGAACCGCGCTCGCGGTCCTGCCCGGACTCTCCCTCTGCGTCGCCGTCACGGCGGCGGCGAGCCTCGTCCAGGCGGCGGAGGAGCGCCTCGTGCACCACCCCTACGTCGAGGCGCTGGTGATCGCGATCCTGGCCGGCATCGCGATCCGCTCGGTCTGGGAGCCGGGACCGCGCTGGCGCATCGGCATCGCCTTCAGCGCCAAGCAGCTGCTCGAGGTCGCCGTGATGCTGCTCGGCGCCTCGATCAGCCTCTCGGCCCTCGTCGCTTCGGGGCCGGCGCTGCTCGCCGGCATCGTCGCCACCGTGGCGATCGCGCTTCTCGCGAGCTACGCCATCGGCCGGCTGCTCGGGCTGCCGGCCCGGATGTCGATCCTGATCGCCTGCGGCAACGCGATCTGCGGCAACTCGGCCATCGCGGCGGTCGCCCCGGTGATCGGGGCGAGCGGCGACGACGTCGCCTCCTCGATCGCCTTCACGGCGATCCTCGGCGTGCTGGTGGTGCTCGGCCTGCCGCTGCTGATCCCGCTCTTGGGCACCACCCCGACCGAGTATGGGGTGCTCGCCGGCCTGACGGTCTACGCGGTGCCGCAGGTGCTCGCCGCCACGGTGCCGGTGAGCCTCGTCAGCACCCAGGTCGGCACGCTCGTCAAGCTCGTCCGCGTGCTGATGCTGGGCCCCGTGGTGCTCGGCCTGTCGCTGCTGGCCTCCCGCCTGCGCGACGAGCCCGGCGTCCCGGCCGGCGCGCGGAAAAAGCTCGGCTTCTTCAAGCTGGTGCCGTGGTTCATCCTCGGTTTCCTGGTGCTCGCCGCCGCCCGCTCGCTGGGCCTCGTGCCCGACGCGGCGCTGGCGCCGCTCACCCGGGTCGCCGGCATCCTGACGGTGATTGCGATGGCGGCGCTCGGCCTCGGCGTCGACGTGCGGGTGGTGGCGCGGGTCGGCGCCCGGGTGACGCTCGCCGTCACCGCCTCCCTGGCGGTCCTGCTCCTCGTCAGCATCGCGCTGGTGCGGGGGCTCGGCATCGCCTGACCGCGCCCCTCAGCTCCGAAGGGCCGCCGTTCCGGCTTTCGGCCCGAACCCGTCCGGCACCGGCACCGAGGTCGCGCCGTAATTCGCGTTGAGGTAGAGGTTGGGGCCCTCGTAGAGGTTGATCAGCCGGGCGACGATCACCGTATAGGCCGACTGGTCGGCGACCGGCTTGCTGCTGTCGATGATGAGCCGTCCCGCCGGCAGGTAGATCGTCCCCAGCATCGTGCGGGCGTTGTCGCTGATGATCCGGTACTGCCGCA
>NZ_SRLB01000060.1 GCF_004745635.1 Methylobacterium nonmethylotrophicum
ACGCCGGAGCGGATGTACGCGCAGGCCGGTCTCGACGCAGCCTCGATCGTCAAGGCGGTCGAGGCCGCCCTGCCGGCGCGCGAGGAAGCCAAGCCCGCGCGCGACGGCAACGTCGTGAGCGTCGCCCGGCGCCAGCGCTGAACCGGGTCCCGGGCCGCGTCCGCAGGACGCGGCCCGCTCCACGCTACTTGATGACCGCGCAGGCGATGCGGGCGCCCGCATTGCCGATCGGCTGCGTGGCGTGGTCGTCCTCGTTGGCGTGGATGATCAGCGCCGAGCCGTCATTGTCCTTCAGGCCCCCCTCGCCGGTGAGCGGGGTGTCACTCGACACCTCGGCATTCACCGAGCCGTCGGCGGCGGCGTAGACGTTGGGCAGGTCGCCCTCGTCGGGGCCCTCGGGGTTCAGGAGGCCGTGCTTGGCGTTGTCGTGATTGACGTGCGCCTTCGACTCCTGGAACTTGTCGGTGTCGGCGCAGCTGCCGACCGCGTGGAAGTGGATGCCGTGCCAGCCGGGCGGCAGGCCGCCGGCCTGGATCGTCACCCGCATCACCAGGGTGTTGGCGCCGTCCCGGAGCGCGATCTTGCCGATCGTCTCGCCCTTGTTGTTGACGATCGGCGCGTCGTAGGTCGTCGGCGCCGCCGGCTTGTCCTGAGCGGGCTTGTCCTGCGCCAGCGCGGGGGCGGCGAGGCCGAAGGCCAGGGCGCTCGCGAGCACGATGTGTCGTCTCATGGGGAACACTCTCCTCGTGTGTCGCCGGATAGCTAGGGCGTTCCGTGCCGGCGGGGACGGCCTGCCGAGGGCGGAGCCGCGACGAAACCGGTCTTATTCGACCAAGGATCGAGGGTGATGACGACGGGCGAGCGGCTGCGGGCCGACCGCCTCCTGGTGGAGGCGGGCCATTTCGAGAGCCGGGCGCGGGCGAAAGGCGCGATCGAGGCCGGGCTGGTGCGGGCGGACGGCGAGGTGGTGCGACGGGCCTCCGACCTCATCGCCCGGGACGCCGTCATCGTCGCCGAGGCGCCGCATCCTTACGTCTCCCGCGGGGGGCTGAAGCTCGCCGCCGCCCTCGACGCCTTCGGAATCGACCCGGCGGGCCGGACCTGCCTCGATATCGGCGCCTCGACCGGGGGCTTCACCGACGTCCTGCTGCGCCGCGGCGCGGCCTTCGTCCACGCCGTCGATGTCGGCCGCTTCCAGCTCCATCCGAGCCTCGCCGCCGACTCCCGGGTCGCCGCGCTGGAGGCGACCGACGCCCGCGCCCTTTCTACCTTCCCCGAGCCGCCCTCCCTCCTGGTGATCGACGTGAGCTTCATCTCCCTGCGGCTGGTCCTGCCGCCCGTGGTCCCGCTCCTGGCGCCCGGCGCCACCCTGGTGGCACTGATCAAGCCGCAATTCGAGGCCGGGCGCGCGCATGTCGGCCGCGGCGGGCTGGTGCGCGACGAGGCGGTGCAGCAGGCGGTCTGCGACCGGATCCGGACGCTCGTCGCGTCGTTGGGCTTCGCGGTGCTGGGCTTGATCCCGTCGCCCGTCGAGGGCGGCGACGGCAACCGCGAGTTCCTGATCGGCGCCGTGCGGGAGGCCGGGCGATGAGCGACGTGATGGAGATCGCCCGCCTCGGCCTGCGCGGCGACGGGGTGACGCCGGACGGCATCGTGGTGCCGGGCGCCCTGCCGGGCGAGACAGTGCGGGCGGAGCCTGAGGAGGGGACCCGCCCCGCCCGCGCCCGGCTCGATGCCGTGCTCAACCCCTCGACCGATCGGATCGACCCGTTCTGCCCGTATTTCGGCACCTGCGGCGGCTGCGCGATCCAGCACCTCGCGCCGGCGCCTTACGCCGAGTGGAAGCGCGACCTCGTGGTCGGGGCGCTCGCGCGGGCCGGGATCGAGGCGCCGGTGGCACCGCTCCTCGACGCCCACGGCCTCGGGCGCCGCCGCATCACCCTGCACGTGCGCGCCGCGGAGGGTGGGCCTCAGGCAGGCTTCATGGCGGCGCGCAGCCACGCCCTCGTGGCGATCGACCACTGCCCGATCACGGAAGCCGCCCTGCACCGCGCCCCCGAGGTCGCCCGGGCGTTGAGCCGTCCGCTGGGCGGCGGAAAGCCCCTCGACGTGCAGGTGACCGCCACCGCGGGGGGCCTCGACGTCGATATCCGCGGCCACGGCCCGGCCTCCGAGCGGGCGCGCCAGACGCTGGTCCGGCTTGCCGGCGACCTCGACCTCGCCCGGCTGTCGCTCCACGGCGACGTGCTGATCGTGCGCCGTCTCCCCGAGATCCTGGCCGGCCGCGCCCGCCTGGTGCCGCCCGCCGGCGGCTTCCTGCAGGCGACGGCGGAGGGCGAGGCGGTGCTCGCCCGCCTGGTCGTCGAAGGGGTCGGCAAGGCGAAACGCGTCGCCGACCTCTTCTCCGGCGCCGGCGCCTTCTCGCTGGCGCTCGCCGAAGGCCGCAGCGTCCACGCCGTCGAGGGCGAGGCCGGGGCGCTCACCGCCCTCGACCGCGCCTTCCGGGAGACGCCGGGCCTGCGCACCGTCACGACCGAGCGCCGCGACCTCTTCCGCCGCCCGCTGCTGGCGCCCGAGCTCGACCGCTACGACGCCGTCGTCTTCGACCCGCCCCGCGCCGGCGCCGAGGCGCAGAGCGCGCGCATCGCCGAGTCGAAGGTGCCGGTCGTGGTCGGCGTCTCCTGCGACGCCGGCAGCTTCGCCCGCGACGCGGCGTTGCTGGTGCGTGGCGGCTACCGGCTGGAGGCGGTGACCCCGGTCGACCAGTTCCGTCACTCGCCGCATGTCGAGATCGTCGGTGTGTTTCGGCGGCCGGGCAAGAAGCGTTGACCCAATTCAGTCGATCGCCTGGAGAGGGGAACTGCGCTCTGCTTTGAAAAATTGATGAGAATTTTGATTGCGACCCGGCTCACCCCTCCGGCGCCGCCGGCACCTGGCCGCCCGCCACATTCCGCCGCGGTTGCAGCAGCAGCGCCAGCAGCCCCGTCCACCCGGTCTGGTGCGCTGCCCCCAAGCCCGCACCGGTATCGCCGTGAAAGTACTCGTGGAACGGGACGTGATCGCGAAAATGCGGGTCGTCCTGGAACAGGGCGTTGTCGCCGAGGACCGGGCGGCGGCCGTCGGGGCCGCGCAGCACCAGGCGGGTGAGCCGGGCGGACAAGGCGTCGGCGATCTCCGGCAGGGTGAGGTAGATCCCTGAGCCCGACGGGCACTCGATCTTGAACTCGGGGCCGTAGAAGCGGCCGAACTCGGTCAGGGCCTCGACCAGGAGGTAGTTGATCGGCAGCCAGATCGGTCCGCGCCAGTTCGAGTTGCCGCCGAACACCGCGGTCGTCGATTCCGCCGGCTCGTAATCGACCGCGAAGGTCTGCCCGTCCCAGGGGAAGCGGAACGGCGCCGCCGCGTGCGCCTTCGAGACCGAGCGCACGCCGTGCGGGGACAGGAACTCGGTCTCGTCGAGCATCCGGCGCAGGAGCGCCTTCATGCGGTGGCGGCGCAGGAGCGAGAGCAGCACCCGGTTGCCGCGGCCCGGCTCCTCCCAGCGCGAGACCTGGGCGGCGAGGTCGGGGCGGTGGGTCAGGAGCCAGCGGGCGCGCCGCGCGAAGGCCGGAAAGCGCAGGGCGAGATCGTCGTCCAGCACCTCGACGGCGCAGAGCGGGATCAGCCCGACCAGCGAGCGCACCCGCAGCGGCACCTGGCGGCCGTCGGGCAGGCTGAGGACATCGTAGTAGAACTCGTCGGTCTCGTCCCACAGGCCGGTGCCGTCGTCGCCGACATGGGTCATCGCCTCGGCGATGGTCAGGAAGTGCTCGAAGAACTTGGTGGCGATGTCCTCGTAGACCGGGTCCTCGATCGCGAGTTCGAGGGCGATGCGCATCAGGTTGAGGCTGTACATCGCCATCCAGGCGGTGCCGTCGGCCTGGTCGAGGGTGCCGCCGGTGGGGAGTCTCGCCGAGCGGTCGAAGATGCCGATGTTGTCGAGGCCGAGGAATCCGCCCTGGAAGACGTTGCGGTCGCCGGCATCCTTGCGGTTCACCCACCAGGTGAAGTTCAGCATCAGCTTGTGGAAGACGCGCTCCAGGAAGGCGCGGTCATCCTTCCCCGTCATCGCCTGGTCCATGCGGTAGACCCGGAGCGCCGCCCAGGCATGGACCGGCGGGTTCACGTCGCCGAAGGCCCATTCGTAGGCCGGCAGCTGCCCGTTCGGGTGCATGTACCATTCGCGGGTGAGCAGGATCAGCTGGCCCTTGGCGAAGGCCGGGTCGATCAGCGCGAAGGTCACGCAGTGGAAGGCGAGGTCCCAGGCCGCGTACCAGGGATATTCCCACTTGTCCGGCATCGAGACGATGTCGGCGTTGTTGAGATGCGTCCAGTCGCTGTCGCGGCCGTGGCGGCGGGCCGCGGGCGGGGCCGGCTGGGCCGGGTCGCCGGACAGCCAGCGGCGGACGTCGAAATGGTAGAACTGCTTCGACCACAGCATGCCGGCGAGCGCCTGGCGCTGGACCAGGCGGGCATCCGGGTCGGCGACGTCGCGCTGGAGCGCGGCATAGAAGGCGTCGGCCTCGGCGAGGCGCTGCGCCATCACGGCGTCGAAGGCCGCGGGATCACGGTCGTCCGGGCTCGCCGCGGGGGCGAGGCGGAAGCGCAAGGTGACGACCCCGCCGGCCGGCACGGTCAGCCGGCTCCAGGCTGCGCATTTCGTGCCCTCGTTCATGGGGTTCACGGCGTCGCGCCGGCCCTCGACGACGCGGTCGTTGATCGCGTCCTTCGGGTGGGCGGGCCCAGCCGTGCCGAACAGCCGCCGGGCGTTGGTCTCGTTCTCGCAGAACAGGAACTCGGCCGGCTGCAGGCTCGCGAAGCGCATCGGCGGCAGGCTCTTGCGCGTCGCCTCCACGCTTCCGGTCTCGGTCAGGCGCAGGAGCGGGCGCGGCCGGTCCGGCTCCCAGGATTCGCGCCCCCACGACCAGGTGTTGCGCGACCAGAGCTGCGTCAGGACGTGGAGCTCGGCCGGCTCCGGCCCGCGGTTGACGACCGTGACCCGCATCAGCACGTCGTCGGGCGCGGCCTTGGCGTATTCCACCGTCACGTCGTGGTAGCGCCCGCCCGCGAACACGCCGGTCTCGGCGATCTCGTATTCGGGGAGGCTTTTTCCCTTGCGCCGGCCGTTCTCGGCGACGAGGTCGGCGTAGGGGTAGGCCGCGTGCGGGTACTTGTAGAGCATCCGCATGTAGGAATGCGTCGGGGTGGCGTCGAGGTACCACCACAGCTCCTTGACGTCCTCGCCGTGGTTGCCCTCGCTGTTGGTAAGCCCGAACATCCGCTCCTTCAGGATCGGGTCGCGGCCGTTCCACAGGGCGAGTCCCAGGCACCAGAGCTGGCGGTCGTCGCTCCACCCCGCGATGCCGTCCTCGCCCCAGCGATAGGCGCGGGAGCGGGCATGGTCGTGGGGCAGGTAGTCCCAGGCGGTGCCGCCCTCGCTGTAATCCTCCCGCACCGTGCCCCATTGCCGCTCGCTGAGGTACGGCCCCCAGCGGTGCCACCCCTTGGCCTCGACGGCGGCGAGGCGGCGGCCCTCCTCGGTGTCGGAGAGGCAAGGAGCAGGGGAGGCGGGCATGGCGGGGCGTCCCGGTGGCGGATCGGCCCGGCCCTCGTATCACGACAGGCTCGAACACCGGCACGCCCGAAGGCAGAACCGGCTTGCGTCCGGGATCACTTGTCCTTGGGCACGATGGTGATGCCGCCGGTATGCTCGATGCTCGCCGACTGCACCTCCGCGAAGCTGCGGATGCCGGTCTGGCGCATCTCCGCGACCACGTCGCGCTCGTCGATGCGCAGCCGGTGCATCTGCTTCCAGTCCCAGGTGCCGTTCGAGTAGATCACCACCGGCGTGCCGTCCGCCACCTGCCCGACGACCGGCCACCACAGCTTCAGCCGCGACACCGCGAGGTGCATGCCCGCCACCGTGCAGGCGGCGAGCAGCGCGCCGGTGATCGAGCGGTCGGCACCGAGGATCGGCTGCACCGCCATGCCGCCGAACAGGAACACCACCGCCATGTCGAGGGGGGTGGCCGAGCGCATGATGCGCCGGGTGGTGATCCGCAGCAGGATCAGCACGAGGCCGTACATCAGGGCGGCGGTGAGGACGGTGCGCATCGGGGGCTCGCGTCACGGATAGATCAGGATCGGCGCCTCGACCGTCCGGCCGAGAACGGAGACGGTCGCCTTCGTGGCGCCGTACGCGCGGGGCGAGAGCATGAGGGTGATGTCGCCGCGCCGCTCGGCTCCGAGGCGGAAGCGGTAGGTGACGCCGGCCGGCGTCGCATCCACCGCCTCGGCCCGCGGCTGCGTCGCGTCGACCGAGACGTGCGCGAGGAAGTCGCCGTTGAGGTCGACCGCGACGTGCTCGTCGTCGAGCGGCCGGGTGATCGCGACCCGCATCTGGGCCGGGAAGCCGGCGCGCAGGAAGCGGTCGTAGCGCAGCACCACCGGCGTCCCCGGCACGGGGCGCTCGACATGGGCGAGGGGCCCGTCGCCGAACAGGCCGGCGAGGCCGGCCGCGATCATCAGGCCGATCAGGCCCTGGACGATGGTCTGGAACCCGTTCCACCGCTGCTCGAAGACCGGATAGGTCCGGATGTCGGTCGCGCTGTCGTCGTTCCCGCTCAACATCCGGGTGGTCTCCGTGCAAGGGCGCCGAGGCGGCGCGGGCCGGATCCGACGAGGGACGTTGGGTCACGGATGCGGCGCATGGGGCCCGGTCGTCGTGGGCACGGCGCGATCCAGGCTCGGACGTGCCGACGGTCACTGCGCCGGTGCGGCGGCCGGATCCCACGGGATCGCCCTGGATCGCCCCGCATTCCGCACGCCCCAACGTGCGGGACGTGGGGCGGTTCGCCGGCGAGGATCGATCCGATACGGTCCCGTAAGGGCAGCGCCGGTTGCCGCGCCGGCGGCATCTCCTCCCTCGCGGCCGGACATCGTTGGTGGGACGGGCCCGGGGCCCGCCCGCGCTCGGCCGGGCGCTTCCTCAGTCTTGAGACCGAGCCGGTTCAGGAGGCCTGCGGCGGGACGCCCGTCGGGAATGGCCCGCTCGCGCGAGGGCATGCCCGCGAGATGGAAGCGGAATCCTGCCGGCATGCCGACGCGGCCGGCAGGACGGGCCGGGTCGGGACGCCGCGGGTCAGGCCGCGTCCCGTCTCGCTCAGACGTAGACACCCGGGCTTGTCACGGCCGCGAAGGCGCCGTCGCCGGCTTCCACGGACCGGCCCTCGCCGCTGCCGTATTGCAGGAAATGCGAGAGCGGATCGATGCCGGCCGCCGCCACGTCGGGGTTGGCCGCCAGGTAGGCCTTGGTGTCGAAGTTGGCGGAGGGGTCGCGGCCCTCCTTCCAGCCGTAGGTGAGATAGTGCTGGAGCGGATCGATGCCGGCCGCCGCCACGTCGCCATAGGCCGCGAGGTAGCCCCGGGTGTCGAAGAAGGCGTTCGGGTCGCGGCCCTCCTTCCAGCCGTACTGCGCGAAATGCGCGTCGGCATCGAGGCCGGCGAGCAGCACGTCGGTGTTCCGGCTCAGGTAGAACAGGTCGTCGACCGCCGGGGCGCCGTCGGCCTGGACGATGGTGCGGTCGGCGAACGCGAACACCTCGGTGTTCCGGGCCTCGTCGTGCCCGGTCGACCCGTCGAAAGCGACGAGCGCGCCCGAGGACGTGACCCGCAGGTCCTGGAACCGGGCGTCGAAGACGGCCGTATCGGTCCCGATCGCCCCGTCGAGGCGGTCGTCACCCGATCCGCCAGTCATGCGGTCGTCGCCGTAATCGCCGAACAGAAGGTCATTGCCGGCGTCGCCGAACAGCCTGTCGTTGCCGAGATCACCGTCGACGAGGTCGTCGCCGTCGCCGCCGCTCACGAGATCGTCATCCTCGCCGCCGGCCACGAAGTCGTTGCCGGCCTCGCCGTAGACGGTGTCGTTTCCCTGCTCGCCGACGAAGAAGTCGTTGCCGGCCCCGCCGAACAGCGTGTCGTTGCCTGGATTGCCGGCCGCGTAATCGTCCCCGTCCTGGCCGTAGATCACGTCGTCGCCAGCCTCGCCGATGATCTGGTCGAAGCCGCTGCCGCCGAGGATGGAATCGTTCCCCGGGCCGCCGGCGATGTAGTCGATGTCGGCGCCTCCGGTGATGAGGTCGTTGCCGTCCTGGCCGTCGATGCGGTTGAAGCCGCCCGGATCGGTGATGGTGTCGTCTCCGAGGAGGCCCAGGATGACGTCGTTGCCGGGTGTCCCGGTGATCGCGTCGTTGACGTTCGTACCTGTGATCGTGGCCATGCTTCATCCTTCCATGAACTGGACAGGAACTGCGACCACGAAAAACTACAGATGAAAAATTCCTTAGGCCCAATCACAGGTTAAAAATAGGATTTATTGCTTAATATCGTTCGGTGATCTGGTAATTCGGCTCAGCTTGAAGTTTGCGACCGTCGAATTAATCTGTGAAAGAAAAGTTCCCATCTTACTTTGCCCTGGCGCGTGCAGGGCAGCGCCGTGGCGCCGCCCTTGACCGATCGCTCAGGCGGCCTTGCCGGACGCTGTGCGGCCGCTCTCGACACCCTCGACGTTGATGCGCTCGGCGATCGTCGTCAGGAGCTGGTCGGTCCTCTTCTCCTCCTGCAGCGTCTCGTCGAGAAGCTTGGCCGCATCCTTGTGGCCGAGCTGGAGCGCCCAGGTCTTGAGTGTCCCGTAGCGGGCGATCTCGTAATGCTCGAGGGCCTGGGCGCAGCCGGCCAGGACGGCATCGGCGGCCGGTCCCTCGCCGAAATCCTCCAGATCCTCTTCCATCTCGCTCGTCAGCCCCTGCATTGCCTCGCAGGTCTTGCCGCGGGCGGGCTTGCCGATGATGTCGAAGACCTGCTGGAGCCGCTCGACCTGGGTCGCGCTCTCCTCGGCATGGGTCTCGAAGGCCTGCCGCAATTCCTCGTGTTGCGCCGACTTCGCCGCCTTCTTCAGCGCACGGACGGACTGCCGTTCAGCATAGTACACGTCCTTCAGCGTCTCGTAGAACGCGTCCTGCAAGTTTTTCTGCTTCGCTGTCATTCAGGCGCTCCGGATTGACTGTCGGTCAATCGACCGATCCGCCACATCGTGGTGCGGCGATCACGGGCAGAACGCGCGGGACCTGCCGGAGGTCCCGGCGGAGTCGATCCGAATCGGTGGATAGCGGGGGCAGCGGCGGGCGCGGTGCCGTCGCCGGGGCGCGGCCCCGGCGCAGCGTCTCATGGTTGGAGGCCGGGCGCGACCGGTCAGCAGGCCAGCTTGCGGCCCTCGCGACGGCCATGGACCTGGAAGTGCTTGAGACCGGATTCCATCTGGCCGCTGCGGACGGCCCGGGCCACGTCCGGATTGCAGCGCAGGTATTCGCGCTCGTCGAAGGCGATCCCGCCCTGCTGCCGCGGTCCGCGGTCCCGGTACCCGTAATCACGGTCGCGGTCGCGACCATCGTAGTCCCGACGACCGTAATCCCGGTCGCGACCGTCGTAGTCGCGGCGGCCGTAATCCGGGCCCCGGTCACGGTAGTCGCGATCGCGATAGTCCCGGTCTCGGTCACGGGAGCCGTAATCGGGCCCCCAGGATTGAGCCGAGGCGGCTCCCGCCGCGCAGACCAGGCCCAGTCCGATGACCGCCACCACCCCAAACGTCTTCATCTCGCGTGCTCTCCTCGCAAGGCGCATCGTCGCCGCCGCGGAAGCTAGAGCACCGGGGGCGGTTGGGGATAGCGCGGTCTCCGGCCGCACACGTGGCCGTCTACGGAGAGACCTGCAGGATCGCCTCGACCTCGACGGTCATGCGGTTCGGCAGCGAGCCCATGCCGACCGCCGAGCGGGCGTGGCGGCCGGCATCGCCCAGCACGTTGACCAGCAGGTCGGAGCAGCCGTTGATGACTTTCGGGTGGTCGGCGAAATCGGGCTCGGCATTGACCATGCCGAGGAGCTTCACCACCGCCTTGATGCGGGACAGGTCGCCGAGGGCCGCCTTGGCGACGGCGAGGAGTTGCAACCCGGCGAGCTGCGCGTCGGCGTAGCCCTCCTCGATCGTGGCGTCGCGGCCGAGCCGGCCGGGGCGGTAGGTGCCGTCCGGGCGCTTGGGGCCCTGGCCCGAGAGGTAGAGCAGGTCGCCGACGAGGCGGTAGGGCACGTAGTTCGCCACCGGCACCGGCACGGCGGGCAGGGTGAGGCCGAGTTCGGCGAGCTTCTGTTCCGGCGTCATCGCGGGCTCCGTCATGGTCCGCTCCCTTCGTCACGCCTCGCCGTAGAGATGGCAAGCCACCGCGCGGCCCGGCGCCGCCTCGCGCAGGGCCGGAGCCTCGGCGCGGCAGCGGTCGAAGGCGCGGGGGCATCGGGGATGGAAGTGGCAGCCCGGCGGGGGCGAGAGGGGGGATGGCGGCTCGCCCTCCTGGAAGCTCATCGCCACCGGCCGCTCGGGATCGGGCACCGGCGAGGAGGCCTTGAGGAGCTGGGTGTAGGGGTGGAGCGGCTCCTCGAAGAGCGGGGCCACGGGGCCGCTCTCCACCACCCGGCCGAGATACATCACGGTGACCCGCTGGCAGAAATGCCGCACCACGCCGAGGTCGTGCGAGATGAACACGAAGGCGAGGTTGCGGGCCTGGCGCAGCGATTCGAGCAGCCGCAGGATCTGCGCCTGGACCGAGACGTCGAGGGCCGAGACCGGCTCGTCGGCGAAGATCAGGTCGGGCCCGAGCGCCAGCGCCCGGGCGATGCCGATGCGCTGGCGCTGGCCGCCGGAGAATTCATGCGGAAAGCGCGCGGCGGCATTCGCCGGCAGGCCGACCTCGGCGAGCAAGCCGGCGACCCGCTCGGGCAGCTCCGCCCCGCGGGCGAGGCCGTGGACCCGCAGCGGCTCGGCCAGCGCGTCGCCGATGCGCTGGCGCGGATCGAGGGAGGAGGCGGGATCCTGGAAGACGATCTGCATCCGCCGGCGCAGGCGCCGCAGCGCGGATCCGGGTGCGGCGAGCACGTCCTGCCCGTCGAAGCGCACCGAGCCGCCGTCGGCCTCGGTGAGCCGGAGCGCCACGCGGGCCGTGGTGGACTTGCCGCAGCCCGACTCCCCGACGATGCCGAGGGCCTCGCCGCGCTGGACGGTGAACGACACCCGGTCGAGGGCCCGCACCAGGCGGGTCTTGGCGACCGGGAAGCCGCGGCGGATCGCGAAGGTCTTGGACAGGTCGCGAACCTCGAGCAACGGGGACGACGACGTGCTCATGAGGCCCTCACCCAGCAGCGCACCGCATGGCCGGGCGCCCCCGCCAGGGGCACGAGCGGCGGCCGCTCGCGGCAGCGCTCCTCCCGCAATGGGCAGCGGCCCTGGAAGCGGCAGCCCTCCGGCATCTCCGGCAGGGTCGGCACCGTTCCGGGGATGGCCGCGAGGTCCTGCACCCGGTCGACCCGCGGCATCGCCTTGAGCAGGCCTTCCGCGTAGGGGTGGGTCGGACGGGCGAAGAAGGCGCGCACCGGCGCGCTCTCGACCACGTCGCCGCCATACATCACCATCACCCGGTCGGCGACCGAGGCGACGACGCCGAGATTGTGGGTGATGAGCAGCACCGCCAGCCCCTCGCGGCGCTGGATGTCGGCGAGGAGCGCCAGCACCTGCGCCTGGATGGTGACGTCGAGCGCCGTCGTCGGCTCGTCGGCGATGAGCACGCGGGGGCCGCAGGCGAGCGCCATCGCGATCATCACCCGCTGGCGCATGCCGCCGGAGAACTGGTGCGGATAGGCGTCGATCCGCTCGGCCGCCGAGGGCACCCGCACCCGCTCGAGGAGCGCGATCGCCTTCTCGCGTGCCGCCGCCTTCGACAGGCCGCGGTGGCGCCGCAGGGCCTCGGCGATCTGGAAGCCGATCGTCAGGACCGGGTTGAGCGAGGTCATCGGCTCCTGGAAGATCATCGCCAGGCGGTCGCCGCGCATCGCCTCGCGCTGGGCTTCCGTCGCGGCCCGCATGTCGGTGCCGTCGACCATGATCGAGCCCGCGGCGACGCGGCCGACCTTGGGGGCGAGCAGCCCCATGATCGACAGGGCGGTGAGGCTCTTGCCGCAGCCCGACTCGCCGACGAGGGCCAGGGTCTCGCCGCCGGAGACCGAGAACGAGACCTCGCGCACGGCGTCGTGCCAGGTGCCGGCGACGCGGATCTGGGTGGTGAGACCGTCGACCGTGAGGAGGTCCGGCATCGCGGTGCTCGTGGCGGCGTTCATGGCAGCGTTCATGGCAGCGTTCATGGCAGCGTTCATGGCGGTGCTCATGGCGCCCCCCGCGGGTCGGTGGCATCGCGCAGGCCGTCGCCGATCAGGTTGAGGCCGACCATCACGGCGAGGATCGCGAGGCTCGGGAAGATCGACAGCCAGGGCGCGTCGAGGAGGTTGTCGAAGCCCTCGCGCACGATGCTGCCCCAGGTGGCCGTCGGCGGCGGCACCCCGAGGCCGATGAAGGCCAGGGTCGATTCGGTGCGGATCGCGGTGGCGAGCCAGAGCGAGGCCAGCACCACCACCTCGTCGAGGATGTTGGGCAGGATGTGGCCGAACATGATGCGGAGGTCCGCATAGCCGAGCGCCCGGCAGGCATCGACGAAGTCGCGCTGGCGCATGGCGAGCGTCGAGCCCCGGGCGATGCGGATGAAGGCCGGCACCGCCGTGACCGCGATGGCGAGGATCAGGTTGCCGAGGCTGGGGCCCAGCACCGCCACCAGCATCAGCCCCATGATGAGCTGCGGGAAGCTGAGCAGCACGTCGGTCGCCGCGGTGATGAGCCGGTCGGTCCAGCCGCCGAAATAGCCGGCCAGCACCCCGATCGCCGTGCCGACGACGACCCCGATGGCCGTCGCCAGGAAGCCCACGGAGAGCGAGATCCGGGCACCCCAGATCACCCGCGAGAGCACGTCGCGGCCGAAGAAATCGGTGCCGAACCAGTGCTCGGCGGACGGGCCCGTGAGCGCGGCGACCGGGTCCTGCTCGTTGGGATCGTGCGGGGCGATCCAGGGCGCCAGGATCGCCAGGGCGACGACGGTGAGCACCATCGCGAGCCCGATCACCAGGCCCGGCGAGCGGGTGGCCCGGCGCCAGGCGCTCGGGGCGGCGGAGGCGGTTGCGGCGCTCATTGGGCCGAGACCCGCGGATCGACGAGGCCGTAGGCGATGTCGGTGAGGACGTTGGCGACCACGATGGCGAAGGCGGAGACGACCATCAGGCCCTGGAGCAGGCTGTAGTCGCGCTGGGTCAGTGCGGTCACGATCAGCTTGCCGAGGCCGGGACGGTTGAACACGATCTCGGTCAGCACCGCGTTGCCGATCAGCACCCCGAGATAGAGCCCGACCACGGTGACGACCGGCACCAGCACGTTGCGCAGCGCGTGGCGCCAGACCACGACCCGCGCCGGCATGCCCTTGGCCCGGGCGGTGCGGACATAGTCCTCCCCCAATGCCTTCAGCATGCCGGAGCGGGTCACGCGGGTGACGTAGGCGACCATCAGGAGGCCGAGATTGAGGGCCGGCAGCACGAGCGCGCCGAGCCGGTCGAGGATCCCGCCGGTGCGCGGCGTCGAGATCACCGGGAACCAGCGCAATTGCACCGCGAAGGCGATCAGCAGCAGGATTCCCGACACGAAGGCCGGGAACGACACGCCGGCCAGAGACACGATGCGGGCGATCCAGTCGGCGAGCCCGTCGCGCCGCCGCGCCGCCACGACGCCGAGCGGCACCCCGATCCCGACCCCGATGGCGACGGCGGCGAGCGTCAGCTCGATCGTGTAGGGCAGGACGTGGGCGACGTCCTCCAGAACCGGCCGGTTGGTGGTGAGCGAGCGGCCGATGTCGCCGGTGGCGATCTGGCCCATGAAGGCGAGGTACTGGACCACGATCGGCTGATCGAGCCCGAGCTTGGCCCGCAGGTCGGCCCGGGCGGATGCGCTCGCCTGATCGCCCAGGATCACGATGGTGGGGTCGCCCGGCACCACCCGCACGAGCACGAACACCACGGTCAGCACCGCCACCAGGGTCGGGATCGCCAGGAGCAGGCGCTTGAGGATGAACTGGAGCATGGTGGGCCGGGGTTGGAGGGAGGTATCGCGGCATCACCGAATGACGCGCGGGTTTTTCCCCCTCCCCCCTCTGCGGGGGAGGGTGCCCCACGGAGTGGGGCGGGAGAGGGGCAGCGCGACTCTGTTCGAGGTAGCGCCCCTCACAACGGCTCCGCCATATCCGGAAGCGGCGTCCCCTCTCCCGGCTCGCTCTGCTCGCCACCCTCCCCCGCAGAGGGGGGAGGGGATGCACGCGACCGGCCGTGAAAATCAGGTAAGCCGCGCGCCGAGAAAGACTTACTTCTTATCTGTCGCCTCGGTGATCACCGGCCCGAGGTGGATCGCGCCCTTGAAATCATACCCGTAATCGACCGTCTTCCTGTGCGCCCAGACCTGCAGCCCCTCGGAGAGCGGCACGGCGCAGACCTGCGCGATGATCTTTGCCTGCGCCTCCTTCCAAAGGGCCTTCTGCTTCTCCGGATCGGGCTCGGTGCGCGCCTTGCGGATCTCGGCATCGGCCGCGCTGCAATGGGAGAAGTTGGTCACGGCGCCGGGCGTGCCCACCGTCGAGGCCGAATCGAAGAACTGGGTCAGGTAGGTGTCCGCGACCGGAAAGCGCGCGGCGGCGTAGTAGACCGCGTCCGACAGGTCCTTGCGGATCTGGGCGTGGAAGGTCTGGTGGTCGACGACGTCGAGCTTCAATTCGATCCCGGCCTTCTTGAGCTGGCCCTGCACGATCTGCATCGCGGTCAGCATGGTCGGCAGGCTGGTCTGGATCGCCGTGATGGTGATGCCGTTCGGCTGGCCAGCCTCCGCCAGCAGCGCCTTGGCCTTGGCCGGGTCGTAAGCCGGCAGCGGCGCCTTGTCGTCGGTGCCGAGATAGCCCTTCGGGATGATCGACACCGCCGGCTCGGTGACGCTGGCGCCCTTGAACTGGACGATCTGACCCTGGCTGACCGCGTGGGCGATGGCCCGGCGCACCCGCACGTCGTCGAGCGGCTTGTGGCTGATGTTGAGATGCAGCAACGAGAGTTCCGCCGGCCGCACGATGTCGACCGAGACGTCGGACTCGCGGCCGAACCGCTCGGCCCAACGCTGGTCCTGGCGGCCGTAGACGATGTCGAGCTCGCCCGAGGTGAAGGCGAGGTCGCGGGCGGCGTCGGCCGGGATCAGCCGGTACAGGATGCCGCCGAGCTTCGGCGTGCCGCGGAAATAGTCGGGGTTGGCGGTCAGCCGCACGCTCTCGTTCGGCTTGTACTCGGCGAAGGCGAAGGGACCCGTGCCGATGGGCTTCAGGCGAAAGTCGTTGCCGAGCGCCTCGACGGCCTTCCGGCTCAGCACGTTGCCGCCGTGGTAGTTCGCCACGAGCCCGAGCAGCGACGGGACCGGGTGCTTGAGGGCGATCCGCACCGTGTACGGGTCCACGGCTTCGATCGTCTCGAAGGCGGCGTAATCGGTCGAGAACGACGAGGTCTTGGGATCGGCGGCGCGCTTGAGCGAGAACACGACGTCATCGGCGGTCATCTCGCCGTAGCCGCCGTGGAACTTCACGCCCTTGCGCAAGGCGAAGGTCCAGGTCCGGCCGTCCTCCGAGCGGGTCCAGGATTCGGCGAGGTCCGGCTCCAGGGTCTCGAGGCTGGTCGAGCCCGGCTTGAACCGCACCAGGCCGTTGAAGATCCAGGACACGACCGGCTTGTCCTGGGTGCTGGTGGCCCGGAACGGATCGAGCTGGCTGACGTCCGCCGCCGCCATGCCGATCGTCAGCGTCTTCGTGCCTTGCGCCGAGGCATCTTGCGTCAGGATGGGGCCGCCGGAGAGCAGGGCCACTGCTGCGAAGAGGAAGCGTCTCATCGTGGTGATCCCCCTGTGTTCGTTCGGTGAGTCATCAATGCTCGATCTCGCCCTCCGACCGGTATGGGCCGCCGCGCCAGCCGGCGAACCGCTCGATCCGGAACGGATGGAGGGGTGAGGTGGAGCGCCCCTGCGTCACGAGCTCCGCCAGGATCTCGCCGACCGCCGGGCCGAGCTGGAAGCCGTGGCCGGAGAAGCCGAAGGCATGAACCAGGCCGGGCCTGGTCGAGGACGGCCCGATGACCGGGATGTGGTCCGGCATCTCGCCGTCGAGGCCGCTCCAGCTGCGGATGACCTGGGCGTGGGCGAGGTCCGGAACCAGCGCCAGGGTCTTGGCGCCGGCGGCGAGCGAGGTCGCCGAGACCGGCCGGGCGAGGCCGTCGGCGACGTCCGCCGTGCCGCGCCCGCCGCCCAGCACCACGTTGCCGCGCCGGGTCTGGCGCAGGTAGACGTCCCCGCCGACCACCCCGATCGACCGCGTGACGAGGGGAGCGAGGGGCTCGGTCACCACCATGTTGGGGCTGAGCGGCGCCACCGGCGCCGCCTCGCCGAACCAGCCCGCCACCGCGCCGCCATAGGCGCCCGCGGCGTTGACGAGGCTGCGGCTCTTCACCGTCACCCCCTCGGCCTCGACCGTGAAGCCGGCGCCGTCATGGGCCGCGTGGCGGACCGGGCTATGCTCGCGCAGCTCGGCGCCGAGCCGCCGGGCGAGCCGCGCGAAGGCCGGCCCGACCACCCGCGGGTTGGCCTGGCCGTCGGTCGGCGAGAGCGAGGCGCCGACCACCGCCGGGCCGAGCCACGGCATCTCGGCCCTGAGCGCGTTCGCCCCGAGGAGCTGGAGATCGAGGCCGTGTTCCGCCGCGTCGCGGGCATAGGCCTCCAGCACCGCCATGTCGGATTCGGAGCGGGCGAGCTTGATATGGCCGGTCGCCTCGAACCCGACATCCTCACCGAGCTTGGCGTTCAGCCCGTCCCACAACGCCCGGGAGCGCCGCGACAGCGGCAGCTCCGCAACATCGCGCCCCTGCTGGCGCACGCCGCCGAAATTCACCCCGCTGGCGCCTGCGCCGCACAGGCGTTTCTCCAGCAGGGCGACGGTCAGGCCGGCCTCGCGCAGGGCGACGGCGGCGGCGCAGGCGGCGGTGCCGCCGCCGATGATCGCGACGTCGACGGTGAGGTGCTCCATCACGCCGGCTCCCGCAGCGGGATCGGCTTGATCGGCGCCTGCCCGCGCAGGCGGCCGACCGCCTCGACGGGCACGCCGAGGCGTCTCGCCAGGATCTCGGCGGCGGCGTGGCCGCAGACCCGGCCCTGGCAGCGGCCCATCCCGGCCCGGGTCAGTGCCTTGAGGCGGTTCATCTCGCGCGCCTCCCGCTCCGTCGCGGCCCGCCGCAGCGCGCCGGCGGTGATGCCCTCGCAGCGGCAGACGATCTCGTCGTCGCCGATCCTGTCCACGAGGTGATGCGGGTAGGGATAGGCCGCTTCGAGCGCGGCCCGAAAGCCGGCCTGGCGGGCAAGACGCCGGTCGAGCCGGGCCTCTCGCGAGGTGTCGCGCGGCCGGCCGAGATCGGCGAGCAGCGCCAGGGCCGCGCGCTCGCCCTGCAGCTCGGCCACGTCCGCCCCGCCGATGCCGCTGCCGTCGCCGGCGAGGTAGACCTGCGGGTGCGAGGAGTGCCCTTGGCCCGAGCGCACGGGCTGCCACTGCCGCGTCAGCGGCTCGAATACGAAGCGGCACCCGGCGAGGTCGGCCGCCTGCGCCTCGCTGCGCAGGCCGAACGAGGCCCCGACCGCGTCGCAGGCCACCCGGTGCCGACGACCGCTTGCATCCTCAAAGGTCAGCGCCTCGACCTGATGGTCTCCCTCGACCGCGAGGGCCCGCACGCCGGAGCGCACCGGCATGCCGCGCAAGGCGCATGCCAGGGTATACCAGACCCCCTTGGCCAGGGTCGCCGGCACGGCCGCGAGGCGCGGGGCCGCCCTGACCTTCGCCCCGAGCGGCGTGACGTCGAGCACCGCCACGACGGTCGCTCCCGCCTTGGCGTATTGGTGCGCGACGAGCGGCAGCAGCGGCCCGGCCCCGACGAGGGCGACGCGCCGGCCGATCGCCATGCCCTGCGCCTTCAGGGCGATCTGCGCCGCCCCGAGGGTGAACACGCCCGGCAGCGTCCAGCCCGGGAACGGCAGGGTGCGGTCCATGGCGCCGGTCGCGAGGACCAGCCGGTCGGCGGCGATCCGCCCGTGGCCGGCGGGCCCGAGGCAGTCGAGGTCGAAGCCCGCGGGCTCCCGCGGCGCAATCCCCCACACCATCGTGCCGGGCCGGTAGTCGATCCTCGGGGCCAGCGCCTCGGCGAGGTCGTGCAGGGCGCGCGCCCGGCCGGCCTCGAAGCCGTAGAGGTCCGCGGCGGGTCGCTCGGCGCCGGGCGGCGGCCGGCGGTAGATCTGTCCTCCGGCCCGGTGACCCTCGTCGATGAGGAGGGGACGCAACCCCGCCTCGGCCAGGACCTGCGCGGCCCGCAGGCCCGCCGGGCCCGCGCCGACGATCGCGACGGTCGCCTCAGCCACCAGCGCCTCCCGTGATGACCGCCATGCCGGGTTCGACCAGGGTGGTGCAGGCCCGCACCCGCCGGCCGTCCGCGAGCCCGACCCAGCAATCCTGGCACGCGCCCATCAGGCAGAAGCCGGCCCGCTCGCCCGGACCGAACTCGAACCGGCGCAGCGAGCGCCGGTACAGCAGGATCGCTCCGATCAGCAGGTCGCCGGCCTTCGCCTCCGCCGGCGCCCCGTCGATGGTGAAGGGGATGGCCGCGCCCGGGCGCGTCGCGAGGCGCTGGAACAGCCCGGTCACAGCATGTCCTCGTGCCGGCAGTTGAGCAGCAACTCGGCGACGCTCGCGGTGTTGGGCAGGCGCACCAGGGTCTCGATGACGGCGGCGACGTCCTCGGGCCGGGACATCAGCTCCCGCGGCTGCTTGGTGACGTGGGCGGTCATGTCGGTCTCGACGAAGCCCGGGCAGAAGGCGGTCGCCCGGATGCCGTGCTCCCAGCCCTCGCGCCGCACCGCCTGGGTGAGGCTGACGAGCGCCGCCTTCGCCATCGCGTAGCCAGCGTTGTCGTTGCGCACCCGCTTGCCGGAGAGCGACGCGAGGTTGACGATCCGCCCCGAGCCCGACGCGACGAGGTGCAGCCAGGCTGCCCGGATCACGCGCATCGGCGCCTTGACGTTGACGGCCAGCAGCGCGTCGAGGGCCGTCTCATCCGGATCGAGGAGGCGCGCCATCGGGTTGATGCCGGCGGCGTTCACCAGCACGTCGACACGGCCGAACCGCGCCATCGTGTCCGCGACCCACGCCTCGGCGCTGCCGGGCTCCTCGGCCTCGTAGCGGCAGGCGTGCCACTCCGCCGGAGCACGGCGCGGCTCGCGCAGGCCCGCGCTGATGCGATAGCCGGCCTGGGACAGCCGCTCGGCCACCGCCCGCCCGACTCCGCGCGAAGCGCCCGACACCATCGCGACGCGTCCCGCTGGCTCAAGCATCGCCGCCCCGCTCCTCCGGTGATCGCCGCATCGCCGATCATCCCCTGCCGTTCACGGTTGCGGAGGATTGATCGTTGCCGCAGCTTCGGCAACATCTATTTCGCCAGGCGAAGGATTTTGCCAGCGTTCTTCCGTTCACTGAAATCGACACGCGCGATCAACATGCCGGACCACCCTCGAACGAAATCAGATCGCTCCGGCCCGGCCCGGATCGCCGGGCTGCTGCGTCATCTCGGCGAGGCCGGCCCGGGCGGCGCACGCCTGAGCGCCCTGTCCGACGCGACCGGCCTGCCGGCACCGACGGCCCTGCGGCTGCTGCGGGCCCTGGTGACAGAGGAACTGGTCGACCTCGATCCGGCGACGAAGACCTACCGGCTCGGCCTCGGGCTGTTTCGTCTCGCCGCCCGGGCCGGCAATCCGCTGGGCCTGCGCGATCTCGCCCGGCCGGCGCTGCTGCGCCTCACGGGCGCACTCGGCGAGACGGTCTTCCTCCTCGTGCGCAGCGGCTACGACGCCGTCTGCATCGACCGCACGGCCGGCCCGCTGCCGATCCGCTCCTTCACCGGCGACATCGGGGGCCGGGTCATGCTCGGCCTCGGCCAGGGCGCGATGGCGATCCTCGCCCATCTGCCGGAGGACGAGCAGGAGGCGGTGATCCGCTACAACCTTCCCCGGATGCGCGAGGTGACGAGCCTCGACGAGGCCTTCCTGCGCACCGAGATCGCCCGCACCCGCGGTCTCGGCTACTGCGCGGCGGCCTCCGGCCTGATCCCCGGCATGGCCGGGCTCGGGGTGCCGGTCCTCGACACCGATGGCCGCGCGGTCGCGGCTTTGAGCGTCGGCAGCACGGTCGATCGCCTCGCCGGCGAGCGCCGCGACGCCATCGCGGGGATGCTGCAACGCGAGGCCGCCGGGATCGCCGCGCGCCTGAATCCCTTCGACGAGACCTTGCGCCGCGCCGGCGCCGCGATGGAGCGGCCATCGTGAGGGAAGGGAGCCTCGAACACGACGACGCCCGCCGGGCGGAGAGCCGGGCGGGCGTCGTGTAATTACCCAGGGGGTGGGCTCGGTCGTGGCGCGGCGGCGGCGAGTGGCTGAAGTGGGGTGCTTGCGGCGCCTCTT